>NZ_JAYGJP010000023.1:0-1009 GCF_035013205.1 Flavobacterium sp. PL02 | reverse complement strand
AATATAATATTAAAATATACGATGAAGAGTTTGATCCTGGCTCAGGATGAACGCTAGCGGCAGGCTTAACACATGCAAGTCGAGGGGTATGCTTCTTCGGGAGCAGAGACCGGCGCACGGGTGCGTAACGCGTATGCAATCTACCTTTTACAGAGGGATAGCCCAGAGAAATTTGGATTAATACCTCATAGTATAATAGCTCGGCATCGAGCAATTATTAAAGTCACAACGGTAAAAGATGAGCATGCGTCCCATTAGCTAGTTGGTAAGGTAACGGCTTACCAAGGCTACGATGGGTAGGGGTCCTGAGAGGGAGATCCCCCACACTGGTACTGAGACACGGACCAGACTCCTACGGGAGGCAGCAGTGAGGAATATTGGACAATGGGCGCAAGCCTGATCCAGCCATGCCGCGTGCAGGATGACGGTCCTATGGATTGTAAACTGCTTTTGTACAGGAAGAAACAGTTCTACGTGTAGAACCTTGACGGTACTGTAAGAATAAGGATCGGCTAACTCCGTGCCAGCAGCCGCGGTAATACGGAGGATCCAAGCGTTATCCGGAATCATTGGGTTTAAAGGGTCCGTAGGCGGTTTAATAAGTCAGTGGTGAAAGCCCATCGCTCAACGGTGGAACGGCCATTGATACTGTTAAACTTGAATTATTAGGAAGTAACTAGAATATGTAGTGTAGCGGTGAAATGCTTAGAGATTACATGGAATACCAATTGCGAAGGCAGGTTACTACTAATTGATTGACGCTGATGGACGAAAGCGTGGGTAGCGAACAGGATTAGATACCCTGGTAGTCCACGCCGTAAACGATGGATACTAGCTGTTGGGAGCAATTTCAGTGGCTAAGCGAAAGTGATAAGTATCCCACCTGGGGAGTACGTTCGCAAGAATGAAACTCAAAGGAATTGACGGGGGCCCGCACAAGCGGTGGAGCATGTGGTTTAATTCGATGATACGCGAGGAACCTTACCAAGGCTTAAATGTAGATTGACCG
>NZ_JAYGJP010000022.1:0-1070 GCF_035013205.1 Flavobacterium sp. PL02 | reverse complement strand
GTTTTATAATACAACTCTTCTAAAATTGGGAATGTACCTGTATGCTTTTTGAGTATCGAAATTGCTCCTTTTTCATCCTCTGACCAAGCACTTATATTATACAAATCTATTGTTCCACCTAATAAAACATGGTTATCATCTACATTAGTTCCGAAGGCTTTTGCAATCTTAAAAGCCGATGCACTTAGATTATCCATAGTCTTACTGCTTAAGGTTGGATATTTCTTTTTTATAGCTTGTAATTTGCCTTTAGTTATTAAAGGATCTGCTTTGGCATTTTGGTTTGTGTTTTCCGTTTTTTGCGCTTCTAGATTGGTATTTTTAACACTCTCAATTGCACTTCTTACGTACTTATATACGTAGGGAAATACAAGAAAAAGAACTATTAAAAAAATCCCATACTTTTTAAGAAATGGGATTATTTTATCATCTAGAAAGCTAGGTTTTTTTCTAGCGTATCTCATTATTTTTGGTTTTGTTTGATTTTTGTATAAATAAAATACGTTGCAAGCAATCCCGCTACGATTAAAATAGCTTTAGTGTTCTCTTGCCAAAATTGTTTTAACTTTTCCATCTTGTTTTTGTTTTTAAATTGTTATGGTTACGTATGAATAAAAAAAAAGCCCGATTGTGATTAATGCAGGCAGTATGTACTGTTTTGCTAAGGCGAATTTGTCAAATGTGACCTTTAAATTTGCTGTTGATACATCACCAAGCATTGTAATAGATTTTACGATATCGGCATCGGTTATCTCTTTGTGCGCTGTACCTAATTCTACTTTTAGAATTGCTCTTGCGAGTTTGCGTAAAAAGGTCGAATTAATCTCTGTAAGCTTTTGCGTAGGAGAGACCCCCAGTGTTGCAGCCACAGAATTAATATAAGCATTTGTATTATTCTCATTTGGTGGCGCATACTCTGAAATTAAAGATTTTACAGTGTTTTTCCCTTTGTTAATATCATTTATTAAGTCTTTGAGCATTGCTCGTAAACCGAAATGAACATTCTCAAATTGTTCAAATTGTTTATCTGGGTTCGTCCCCTGAGGTATTTTTCCTTGCCACGCAATATT
>NZ_JAYGJP010000021.1:0-1093 GCF_035013205.1 Flavobacterium sp. PL02 | reverse complement strand
TACTTGCAGTATCTAATATTAATATTAGAAAAACGCAAGGTGCTGTTATCAATCTAATTCTAAGAAATCATTTGTAATTATGGGATTTTTCAAAAAAATTGGTAAAGCCATCAAAAAAAATGTTTCGTTCAAAAACTTGGTAAAAGTTGCCACTCCAATAATGGGTGCTATTCCTTTCGCGGGAGGTATGATTCAAAACACTGTTGAGGGTTTTAGTGCTGCACATCAAGCAAAAAAAGATGCGCAAAACGCTCAAAATGAATACGACAGACAAGTTGCGGAAGCAAATGCGGAAGCATTAAGACAACAAACTTTAGCTTATGCGGGTCAAAATGTTGGTGCTATCGTTGGTAGTGGTGCTCAATCGTTTGCAAAAGGTATAACTGAGGGTATCTATAATGGTGCTTCTACAGGTGTTAAACAAGGCTTAGGGACTGTAGGTGCGGAAGTTGCAGACCATACCATATCAGCATGGTTTAAAAAACATTGGAAACACATCTTAATTGGGCTTTCTATCATTGGTGCAATTTATTTGATTAAAAAGCATAACGACGATAAAAACCCTCGTAGACGTGTTCAACAAAGACGAAGATAAATTTAAAATGAAGTATTATCGCATCTACGGATTGATTTTCCTGATAGACACGGTAATACTTCTACTAAAAAAATTAGGCGATTTAATCGCAATTATCAAACATTTAATATAAAAAACAATGGCACAACAAGCTAGAATTAGTACAGACAGATTTGGAAATCCTTATCAATTAGTAGGCTGTAAAGACAAAAAAGGAACTGGTTTTTACTCGGGTTATATGGAATTAGGTGGTAAACTTTACAAAATCGAACCATCACCAGCAAACAAAGAAGGCGTCGGTTACTGGGTAAAAGTTACTTTAGTAAAGAAACGTCCTGCTCATTCTGGAATGTAATGTTTTTCCGAGGGCTATTAAAATTATTACCTCTCATTATTCATGAAATAGCAGAGGTAATTAGTGAGAAACTAAAGGAGCGCAGAGAGCGTAAAGTCGAACAACAAAAAAATCAAGAAAATGGGAAGTATTAGTACTATTACAAATGTTCTTAAAATTATTGT
>NZ_JAYGJP010000020.1:0-2071 GCF_035013205.1 Flavobacterium sp. PL02 | reverse complement strand
AAGGATTTATTGGTCCATTTGAATGTTTTTTTGGCTATGCCTCCGGTATCTCTGGCGGATGCAAATACGAGTTTGTTGTCGTAATAGGCGCTTCCGTAATCGGTTTGGGTGGAGTTGATTTTTGCGTCGGCTATTTCGTATCGCCCTGAGTTGGCTTTTATTTGCTCGAGGTAGTTTTTATTGTTTTCGAATAGTTCTCCTCTTTTATCGGCTGTCTTTTTTTTGTTGAAGCTCTCGAGGGTTTTATCTGCTTTGGCATAATCTCCTGTGGCTTTTAGGGTTTGTGCGTAGCGGTAGTAGTACTCGGGTTCTTGTTCTGGGTTCATTTCAAAAAGGGCCTGATACCATTTGGCGGCTTTGGTTAGTTCGCCATTAAAGTAGTAGGCGTTACCTAGTCTTTGGAACATTTCCTGGTCTTTGTATCCTTTTTCGGCTACTTTTTCGTAGGTGGCAATGGCATCGATATAGGCGTATTGGTTATAGTCTTTATCGGCTTTGTGCTGGCTTGCGCTTTGTGCTCTTCCGTTTAGTGTTATCAGTACTAAAAGGAGGGTGAAGGTGATGGCTATATAGTTTTTTTTCATCTTTGATGGTTTTAGAAGAATCTTGGTGAGGTTATTCGGCTGTAATTATTAAAGAATTCGAATCGCAGGAATATCTCGTGGGAACCTGAGTTGTAGTTGTTGAGGCGGGTGGTTTCGCGGTCGTAGGCGTAGCCTAGATATAATCCGTCGCTTACCTGGAATCCTACCATGGCGCTTAGGGCTGCACTCCATCTGTAGGCGACTCCGGCTACAAATTTGTCATTGAACATGAAGTTGGCTGACAGGTCGACTTGTAGTGGGGAACCTTCGACCATTTTGGTCAGTACGGCTGGTTTGAATTTGATATAGGGGTCTAGATCGAATACGTATCCGGCTATTAGGTAGTAGTTGATTTTGTCTTTGAAGATAGCAATGTCGTTATCGTTGTATCTGTTGGTTTCGATAAAGTTGGGTACGGATAATCCGATGTAGGCTTTATCGGAATGCCAGTATACTCCTGCTCCTATGTTGGGGGTGAATTTGCTGTTTAGGTCTTGAAATTGTGGGTCGCCTTGTTGTTCTGGGTTTAGTTTACCTATGTCCAGGTTGAACAAATTTGCGGTGGCTTTGATCCCGAAGGATAGCTTGAAGGTTTCGGATGTGGGTACGGTATAGGATAAATCGGCCGAAAATGTGTTTTCATTTGTTGGTCCTATTTTATCGTTTACCAGGGATACTCCGAGTCCCAGGTTGCTATTGTTTAACGGGGTGTTTAGGGAGAAGCTACTGGTTTCGGGTGCTCCATCGAGTCCTACCCATTGGGTACGGTATAGTCCAAAGATGCTCATGGCTCCTCTGGAACCGGCATAGGCTGGGTTTATATTGATGGTATTGTACATGTATTGTGTAAACTGGGCATCTTGTTGTGCATGGCTTACTGCGGAAAAAAACATAAAAACGATTACTAATTTTCTCATTTATTTTTCTTTTAAGAATGGCTTAGCTTTTTAGGGCTAAGCCGTTTCTATTTGTTTTTTACTTTTATTTATTGATGTATAAATATCCTGCTTCCTGATGGGCATTGGACTCGCTGTCTTTGTATTTTAGTACGTAGTAGTATGTTCCTACTGGCAGTCCATCGGATTGTTTTACGGTGGTGCGTCCTTCGGACATTCCTCTAAAGGCGCGCTCTTCGTTGTTGTAGTGTTCGCGTTCGAATACTAAAACTCCCCATCGGTTGTATATCTCTACGGTATTCTCTGGATAGCATTCTAGTCCCTGGATATAGAATCTCTCGTTCATTGAATCTCCGTTTGGTGAGATGGCATTGAAGACTTTTATTACGCAGCCTTCTATTGGGGATACCGTTGGGTTGTCGTCTACATTGCTGGTGTAATCGGATTTGTCTTCTACTGTGATTCCGTTGGCACTGGTTCCAAATGCGGTGGCCTGGTTGCTTATTTTTCCTGCATTGATGTCGGATTGTTTGATTACATATACGCCTATAAAAGTGTGTTCATCGGTTTCATTTACGCCTAATGTGATTG
>NZ_JAYGJP010000019.1:0-3240 GCF_035013205.1 Flavobacterium sp. PL02 | reverse complement strand
AGTGTCTTTTTTGGGAACGACTTCACACCATTTGGAGCATATTCCTGCATGTTCAGTACGTGGGTCATTCTTGTGTCTGTCTCCATTAAAATAATGGCAATCTTCGCATTGATTTTTCATAGGATTTTTGTAAGAATTTTAGAGGTTAGATTATAGACTAGGATTAAAGAAAAGTTTAATTGAGTCCCGACTATCATTAGTCGGGATTTGCGCGTTTACTGGGGTTCGCATAATTTGTAAGATGTTCATCATAATTATAATAGTTATTTTAGGTAAATTTCGATTTTACCGTGTGTTCTGTATTTTAAGGTGAGTTTGTTCGTTTTTAAATTTTCAGCCTTTACAAACGCTTTATATGCGTTATTTGAACCGATGTACTTTTTTAACTGATTCATAGAAACCAAAAATCTTTTGTTTATGTATTTGCTTTTTTCTAATGGGGTAAATACAATTAGATAGTCTTTATTCATAATTTCGATTTTAACGTTATTTAGTTTATCCTGGAAAAAGCTGCGCATAGTGAAATCACGTTATTTTGTTTCTTCAGGTTGAATGCCTGGAAACGCTTTTCACGTTATTTAAGCATATCACTAAATGCACTTTTAAAATTGTCAATCTTAATTTGTTTTAGTTTCGCATCTGTTAAAGCGTTATGAAGCATACTTCTCAAATCTTCAATTGTTTTCAATTGACTTAAATAATTTAAAGTACAAAATTCAACAGCCTTAGAATTTGTACTTATTTGAAATTCTTTTTTTATTGCATTTACTTGATTTTCAAATTCTTCTGAAATGTTTCTTAAATCTATATTCATATTCCTAAATTTTTTAAAAAGTTATTTGAGTTTTCGTTTTCGATTATTTCTGCATTTAAATTTTTATCTCTGTTTGTTAAATCATCGATTAGCTTTTTTGCTTTGGTTTTTGTTTTTGAGCGTGATACTGGACAATCAATTGAGTAAGTAAAGCCGAGTAGTTTTTCTTTGTCAAATCCTAATTTTATCAAATTCTCTATGTAGAATTGGACCATTATATCAGTGGGTTTTAATTCTCTATCTACATTAGATTTCTCTTTTTTTTCTACATAACACTTTAAGCCTGTTTGAGCTATTAATTTTAAATCATTAGGCTTTGCTAATAATAAATCGTAGAAAGTCTTAAAATCTGCATTTAAACCATTCTTAACAAGATATTCTTTATGCTTGTGTGCTTTGATAGTAAACTCATAACGAACCAAATTATCTATTACAGATTTTTTCATTGGCTCTAAATAAGCTTTATAAAAAACAATTGATTTTGAAAGTAATTCGAATCCTTTATGGTAAATTTTACAGTAAGGTGCTGAATTAGAAGCCTTTTCTCGTTTGTTGAAATCCATACCTAAATTTGCAGTGCCTTTTAAAGAATTTGAATTATTGATATGATGTATAAGCGGAAGTTTACCCGAATTAGGATTTTGAAGAATAAAAGAAAATGCCGTTTTTAAACTTTTTAAATCAATTAATTGATTAATACAAATATCAATATCCGAAACTAGCCCTTGTAAAAAATCTTCTCGAGAAACTTTTAAGACACCGAATGAGTTAATATCGTCAACAATAAGACGATAATTTTCTGAGGTAATTCCTTCAAAATATCTTTTTTTCAACATTTTTGCAGAAATTTGAAAAACTACATATTCATGTGCCATTTTATTTTTATCGATGAAAGCTTTGATATAAAAACGATAAGTTATACCATTCACAATTTTTGTAAAAGGTTCTGCCTTACGGTAATCATCACCAAGCTTCGTTTGCTCGTTACCATCATTATCAAGGTGTTCAATAGATGGATAATAAGCAATGAAATCAGTAATTAATCTTTTATCCAATATCTTAACTTTATCAAGTTTGACACGGATTTTTAGCGAGTCTATTAAGCCAGTATTAAACATAGATTAAAGTTTTGTTTAAATACTCGTTTTTTTTACTCTGTAATGCCAGGATTATATATAACATAATTATCTGATTACTAGTTATTTGCGTTTTGCAAATTGACCTATAATTTATATTATGCCTTACAGTATGATATTGAAGAATTTTATTATCTTTGCATTGATTATTTCAATGAGAGCCGAGGTATTTGCCGTACCGTTTGAGGCTCTTTTTTTGTTTATAATATTACCAGTTGTTTTTTACTCTGCCCCTACTCTGGAAAGTGGGGTAGGAGTCTAAAAAATCCCCAATTCTATAGTAACAAAGGATTTGTCTTGTACGCCTAACGTAAACTAGGAGGTAATCCCATTGTATAGCCTGTTTTTGAAGCCATTGACCGTAAGCGTAAATGTTGTGCACGTATTCTGTAAAGAGTCTTTTCTCCTGATTATGATATACTGTTACTGAGTAATCATTTTTCTTTTTAAAATCTTCCATTAGTTAGGAGTTAGAGATAAAAAAAAGAATTGAAGTAGGGGGTAAGAGATAAAAAAAAATAGTACACCCAAATTAATGAGCATACTATTGGTATAAATAGTTTCTGGAATATACATAATATCTGATTATTTCGCCGAGAGTAGAATTTGCCGTTCCGTTATCTCTCCTTGAAGTTTAGACAAATATACATAATTATTTAAATTAATTGTTAAAATGTTTAGGTTGGCATATAGTGCTGAAGAATATTAGATAACTGACCGTTTTCTGCATCTTTAAGCATAACAAAGTAAGTTTCATTTACTTCAATCATAGCCATATTAGTAAAAGTAGAAGCACCATCTGTACCGTTAATTGGTACAAATGTACCGACAGGTGTATCACATCTTAATACTACCACTGGGTAAGGATATGACCATAACGCTCTATCAGTATATACAATATCCAAAATTAAAGGTAATTCAATTGGACACAAAGGCGTTAAATAGGTGTTTGCTCTTCTAAAATCGGCTTCATTTACGAGACTTGAATCAAAAAATTCGCTTGATATAATTAAACGCTCCAGGTCAGTAAAATCGACACATTTATTAGGTTCTTTAATGAAATTAATCCCTCTACGGATATTACTAAAAATTAGATTCTCAGGAATAAGCACAGGCGCATCCAAAGAAGCTACTTTTAAAGTCCCCATTTGCAAATTTTTGTTTAAGTAGTATAATGTATACATAATCTGTTTTTATTAGTTTAAAGCCAATTATAGCCCTTTGATTTATAAAATTTTGCCAAGTCATTGTATTGCGAGCTCGAAAGATATTTAAGAATATCATTCCTAA
>NZ_JAYGJP010000018.1:0-4268 GCF_035013205.1 Flavobacterium sp. PL02 | reverse complement strand
TTCAGGACAATGTGGCGCAACTGTTTTTATTGTAAATCCAACAGCTACCGATAATTGTTCGGCAACATTCACCTTCGCAGGAGTTCGTTCAGACAGTAAATCATTGACAGATTTATATCCGGTGGGAACAACAAAAATAGTTTGGACAGCTACCGATGCTTCAGGAAATACCTCATTATCATGCGAACAAATAGTTACTATTGCCGATGCAGAAAAGCCAGTTAAACCAGTTTTAGCAGATGTTATAGCACAATGTTCAGCAACACTACCAGTTCCAAGCACAACAGATAATTGTAAAGGAACAATAACAGGAACAACAGCAGATCCACTTACTTATACAGCACAAGGAAATTATACAATTACCTGGAGTTTTGATGACGGAAATGGAAACATAGAAAGCGCAATTCAGAACGTAATAATAAAAGATACAGAAAAACCAGTTAAACCAGTTTTAGCGGATGTTGTAGCACAATGTTCAGCAACAGTACCAGTTCCAAGCACAACAGATAATTGTAAAGGAACAATAACAGGAACAACAGCAGATCCACTTACTTATACAACGCAAGGAAATTATACAATTACCTGGAGTTTTGATGACGGAAATGGAAACATAGAAAGCGCAATTCAGAACGTAATAATAAAAGATACAGAAAAACCAGTTATTAGTTGTCCAGCAACTATTAGCCAAGTTGCTGATGCTAATAAATGTGGAGCAACTGTTTCTATTGTAAATCCCACAGCAACCGATAATTGTTCAACAACATTCACCTTTGCAGGAGTTCGTTCAGACAGTAAATCATTAACAGATTTATATCCGGTAGGAACAACAAAAATAGTTTGGACAGCTACCGATGCTTCAGGAAATATCTCAGCATCATGTGAGCAAACGATCACTATTGCCGATGCAGAAAAACCAGTTAAACCAATTTTAGCAGATGTTATAGCACAATGTTCAGCAACAGTACCAGTTCCAAGCACAACAGATAATTGTAAAGGAACAATAATAGGAACAACAGCAGATCCACTTACTTATACAGCACAAGGGGCTTATACAATTACCTGGAGTTTTGATGACGGAAATGGAAACATAGAAAGCGCAATTCAGAACGTAATAATAAAAGATACAGAAAAACCAGTTATTAGTTGTCCAGCAACTATTAGCCAAGTTGCTGATGCTAATAAATGTGGAGCAACTGTTTCTATTGTAAATCCCACAGCAACCGATAATTGTTCAACAACATTCACCTTTGCAGGAGTTCGTTCAGACAGTAAATCATTGACAGAATTATATCCGGTAGGAACAACAAAAATAGTTTGGACAGCTACCGATGCTTCAGGAAATATCTCAGCATCATGTGAGCAAACGATCACTATTGCCGATGCAGAAAAACCAGTTAAACCAATTTTAGCAGATGTTATAGCACAATGTTCAGCAACAGTACCAGTTCCAAGCACAATAGATAATTGTAAAGGAACAATAATAGGAACAACAGCAGATCCACTTACTTATACAGCACAAGGGGCTTATACAATTACCTGGAGTTTTGATGACGGAAATGGAAACATAGAAAGCGCAATTCAGAACGTAATAATAAAAGATACAGAAAAACCAGTTATCACGTGTCCAGCAACTATTAGCCAAGTTGCAGATGCTAACAAATGTGGAGCAACCGTTTCTATTGTAAATCCAACAGCAACTGATAATTGTTCAACAACATTCACTTTTGCAGGAGTTCGTTCAGACAGTAAATCATTGACAGATTTATATCCGGTAGGAACAACAAAAATAGTATGGACAGCTACCGATGCTTCAGGAAATGCCTCATTATCATGTGAGCAAACGATCACTATTGCCGATGCGGAAAAACCAGTTAAACCAGTTTTAGCAGATGTTGTAGCACAATGTTCAGCAACAGTACCAGTTCCAAGCACAACAGATAATTGTAAAGGAACAATAACTGGAACAACAGCAGATCCACTTACTTATACAGCACAAGGAAATTATACAATTACTTGGAGTTTTGATGACGGAAATGGAAACATAGAAAGTGCAATTCAGAACGTAATAATAAAAGATACAGAAAAACCAGTTATTAGTTGTCCAGCAACTATTAGCCAAGTTGCAGATGCTAACAAATGTGGAGCAACCGTTTCTATTGTAAATCCAACAGCAACTGATAATTGTTCAACAACATTCACTTTTGCAGGAGTTCGTTCAGACAGTAAATCATTGACAGATTTATATCCGGTAGGAACTACAAAAATAGTATGGACAGCTACCGATGCTTCAGGAAATATCTCAGCATCATGTGAGCAAACGATTACTATTGCCGATACAGAGAAACCAGTTATCACATGTCCAGCAGCTATTAACAAAAACGCTGATGCTAACAAATGTGGAGCAACCGTTTCTATTGTAAATCCAACAGCAACTGATAATTGTTCGACAACATTCACCTTTACAGGAGTTCGTTCAGACAGTAAATTATTGACAGATTTATATCCGGTAGGAACAACAAAAATAGTTTGGACAGCGACCGATGCTTCAGGAAATATCTCAGCATCATGTGAGCAAACGATCACGATTACCGATACAGAAAAACCAGTTATTAGTTGTCCAGCAGCTATTAACCAAATCGCTGATTCAGGACAATGTGGAGCAACTGTTTCTATTGTAAATCCAACAGCAACCGATAATTGTTCAACAACATTCATTTTTACAGGAGTTCGTTCAGACAGTAAATCATTGACAGATTTATATCCGGTAGGGACAACCACAATTACATGGACAGCTACCGATGCTTCAGGAAACACCTCATTATCATGTGAGCAAACGATTACCATTACCGATACAGAAAAACCAGTTATTAGTTGTCCAGCAGCGGTTATAGCTAATACAGACATAGGTTCATGTACAGCAACAATTGTTCTAAGTTTACCAACTGTTACTGATAATTGCGGAATCGCTTCAGTAGCGAATGATGCTCCTGTAGTATTCCCAATCGGAATTACAACTGTAACTTGGACAGTTACTGATAATAATGGTAATATTTCTACTTGTACACAAACGGTCACTGTGTATGGTCCGATTAAATCTAACGATGATTTAGGGGTTTCAATAAATAGTTATGTAGGAGGTATTGCAGTTTCAAACGTTTTGAATAATGATTTATTGAATTGCGTTAGTGTGATATCAAATCAAGTAAAAATTACTTTAGCAAGTACGTTACCATCTGGAGTAAATTTTGATACAACTACTGGTGAAGTAAGTGTAAATCCACATACGCCATCTGGAACTTATACATTTGATTATACTATTTGTGATCTTTCAAATATTACAAATTGTAGTACATCTACAGTTAAAATAACCATAGATAATCCAATAATCGAAGCCATCACAGAAACGACTTCTCCAATCAATGGAAACACAGGAGGTAAAACGCCACCATTAACATCAAACGATAAATTAAATGGAGTAGATGTAGTAATCGGAACCAATCCAGGCGAAGTAAAACTAACGCCAGTAACTGTACCAACAGGATTAACATTAAATCCAGATGGAACTGTAACTGTATCCCCAAATACACCAGCAGGAAACTACGATGTAACGTACAAAATATGCGAAGTAACCAATCCTACAAATTGTGCAGAAGTAACCTCAGTAATTGTAGTAGGAGCAGCGATTATAGACGCAGCAGATGACAACGTACTCTTTGCAGACGGAATAAACGGAACACTAGAAGCAATTAATGTATTAGAGAATGATAAATTAAACGGAAGCAGAATAAACAACCCAGCCGTTGTAACTATAAAAAGCCTAACCGTATTATCAGGAATCACATTAAACGAAGACGGAACAATAGATGTAGCGCCAAATACACCAGGAGGTACCTATACACTAAACTACCAAATTTGTGATGTGATAAACAAAACAAATTGCGTAAGCGCCAAAGTGACCATTTTTGTAGCCGTACCATCGATAGCCGTAATAAAAACAGCCACATTCAATGACGAAAACAAAAGCGGTTATGCCAATGCAGGAGAAACGATCACCTATACCTTCAAGATAACCAATACCGGAAACACACCGCTGACAAACGTAACAGTTAGCGACCCACTTCCAGGACTAGTTATGACAGGAAGCGCAATCACATTAGGCGTAAATGAAACCGATGAACACACTTTTATAGGCGTATATGTAATCAAACAATCCGACATCAATGCAGGAAAAATAAGCAACCAGGCCACCGCATTTGGAACCAGTGCCA
>NZ_JAYGJP010000017.1:0-29271 GCF_035013205.1 Flavobacterium sp. PL02 | reverse complement strand
CGGTAATGATGATCGTTTGCTCACATGATAATGAGGTATTTCCTGAAGCATCGGTAGCTGTCCATACTATTTTTGTTGTGCCTACCGGATATAAATCTGTCAATGATTTACTGTCTGAACGAACTCCTGCGAAGGTGAATGTTGCCGAACAATTATCGGTAGCTGTTGGATTTACAATAAAAACAGTTGCGCCACATTGTCCTGAATCAGCGATTTGGTTAATAGTTGCTGGACAACTAATAACTGGTTTTTCTGTATCGGTAATGATGATCGTTTGCTCACATGATAATGAGGTATTTCCTGAAGCATCGGTAGCTGTCCATACTATTTTTGTTGTGCCTACCGGATATAAATCTGTCAATGATTTACTGTCTGAACGAATTCCTGCAAAGGTGAATGTTGTCGAACAATTATCGGTTGCTGTTGGATCTACAATAGAAACAGTTGCGCCACATTTGTTAGCATCTGCAACTTGGCTAATAGCTGTTGGACATGTGATAACTGGCTTTTCTGTATCTTTTATTATTACGTTCTGAATTGCACTTTCTACTTTTCCATTTCCGTCATCAAAACTCCAGGTAATTGTATAAGTCCCTTGCGTTGTATAAGTAAGTGGATCTACTGTTGTTCCTGTTATTGTTCCTTTACAATTATCTGTTGTGCTTGGAACTGGTACTGTTGCTGAACATTGTGCTATAACATCTGCTAAAACTGGTTTAACTGGCTTTTCTGCATCAGTAATAGTAACTGTTTGCTCACATGATAATGAGGTATTTCCTGAAGCATCGGTAGCTGTCCAAACTATTTTTGTTGTTCCTACTGGATATAAATCTGTCAATGATTTACTGTCTGAACGAACTCCTGCAAAGGTGAATGTTGTCGAACAATTATCGGTTGCTGTTGGATTTACAATAGAAACGGTTGCGCCACATTTGTTAGCATCAGCGTTTTTGTTAATAGCTGCTGGACACGTGATAACTGGTTTTTCTGTATCTTTTATTATTATGTTCTGAATTGCACTTTCTATGTTTCCATTTCCGTCATCAAAACTCCAGGTAATTATATAAGTCCCTTGCGCTGTATAAGTAAGTGGATCTGCTGTTGTTCCTGTTATTGTTCCTTTACAATTATCTGTTGTGCTTGGAACTGGTACTGTTGCTGAACATTGTGCTATAACATCTGCTAAAATTGGTTTAACTGGTTTTTCTGCATCGGCAATAGTGATCGTTTGCTCACATGATAATGAGGTATTTCCTGAAGCATCGGTAGCTGTCCAAACTATTTTTGTTGTTCCTACCGGATATAAATCTGTCAATGATTTACTGTCTGAACGAACTCCTGCAAAAGTGAATGTTGTCGAACAATTATCAGTTGCTGTGGGATTTACAATAGAAACAGTTGCTCCACATTTATTAGCATCAGCAACTTGGCTAATAGTTGCTGGACAACTAATAACTGGTTTTTCTGTATCAGCTACAACTACTGTCGAAGCAGTAGAAGTTTCTTCACAAAAAGTAGAACCACTTATGATTTTTACTTTATAATCTCCATTTGAGGTTACAACTAATGTTGAAGCTGTCTCTCCATTGATAACTGAATTATCTTTGTACCAAACATAACTAGGAGAAACCGCATTGGTAACCGCTGTTAGTGTAGTAGTTAAACAAGCTTCTAATGTTCCTGTTATTGTCGCTGTAGGCAAAGAGCTAACAGTTACAACTCTTTCTGCAGTAGCATCATCACAACCTCCAGTTCCAGTTACTGTATACTTAATTGTTGCTACCCCAGTTCCAACTCCAGCAATTGCTCCTGTTGATGCGTTTACTGTAGCTACTGCCGTATTACTACTACTCCATCTTCCTCCGACAGCACCTCCTGATAATGAAAAAGCAGTATTTTCTGTTATACAAATATTTTGATTTCCTGATAACGTTCCTGCAATAGGAGTTTCTGTTACAATAACTTTTACTGCGATTCTTTCACTCTCACATCCATTAGTTGTTTGACTAGCATAATATGTATTTGATTCCAATAAGTCAGTCTCTTTATACAAAATACCACCCGTTAGAGCATTATACCATTGAATACCTGATCCTGTAGCAATTAAATCTTTAATTTTTTTAGCATCTACAAAGCAAAAATTTTGCTCTGTAGCCGTTGGCATAGCTGGCGTAGCTGGTTGTGCATTAATTACTGCAGCAACTGATTCAGCTGATATGCAAGTCCCTAATGTTGCCTTTACAGTATAACTTCCTGCTGGTGCTGTTACTGTAGCTCCATTTCGGTTAACTCCTGTTGACGGCGTGATTGTATAGGTATAAGTCGAGTCATAATTCGTAATTGTAAAACTTCCTGTAGCTGTTGCACACGTTGGTTGTGTTACAGCGCTTACTGCTGGTATATCCGGTGTAGCTGGTTGTGCATTAATTACTACAGCAACCGATTCTACAGATGCGCAAGTTCCAGAGGTAGCTTTTACAGTATAACTTCCTACTGGTGCTGTTACTGTAGCTCCATTTCGGTTAACTCCTGTTGACGGCGATACCGTATAAGTATACGTTGGATTATAATTAGTAATCTCAAAACTTCCCGTAACAGTCGTACAAGTTGGTTGTGTTAATGTAGTTAATGTTGGTTTTGGAATCGATGCATTCATCGTTACTACTCCATTTATTGTAGCTGCTGGACATGGCATTGTATGTCCAACTGTTGTTATCGTATAATTAGCATTTGCTGTTGGAGTTCCTGAAATAGTTACTGTTCTTGCTGTTAAATCGACAACGGACTTTAACTCTGTTGGCAAATTTGTTACTATGGCATTTTTTGCGCTTCCTCCAAAAGTATAAACAGTTGTGGGAATTGCTGTTCCTGTACAAACTACCGGATTTTGTGTACCGCTGGTAAGCACAATTGTCGAGGCATCATTTATAACTGCTGCAACCGCAATTCTCGATGTTGTAGTACAACCTTCGGTCGTAGTAGCACCTACATAATAAGTAGTCGTAGTTGATAAGTTTGGAGTAATAAATTCTGCTCCCGTTCCTAATACCTGTTCACTTACCGGATCCGCATACCATCTGATAGTATCAGCTCCTGTTGATGCAGTTGCCTTTAGTGTTAATGCTGCCGTACCACAGCTAGAGGCTTCTGTAGTTGAATTTATTGTTGGCCTAGTATTTATCGATGCTTTAACTGCAGTCCTTGTTGCTGTAGTACATCCGTTATCGGTTGCATCAACATAATAAGTTGTAGTAGTTGTTAAGCTTGGTGTTGTAAAACTTGTACCTGTTCCTAATGATGTACCACCAGTTGCTGCAGCATACCAATTAATTGTTCCTGAAGAGGCTGTAGCGCCTAAAATCACTTCTCCAGTATCACATCGTCCCGCAGGTGTTGTTCCTGTAATTGTTGGTATTGCATTAATAACAAAATTAGTAGCAGTTCTACAACCTGTGCCACTACCACAAGCTGCATAAAAAACTGTAGTTCCTGCCTTATTTATATCTATTAAGCCTGTAACTGTAGTTGGATCAAAAGATGCTCCGCTACCTACTTTAGTGCCGCCCGAAGCCGATGTATACCATTGTATAGTACCTGAACATGTAGAAGTAGCCTTTAATGATCCTTTTACTCCTTGGCAAGTAGAAACTCCTGTAGTTGTTGGCGCCCCAGCAACTGCATTAATAGTTATAATATCAGTAGAAACCGAAGTACATCCATTTTCGTTTGTAGTTGTCACTACATAGTTATTTGGCACTAAGCCCGAAAAGATTCCTGTTGTATTAATTACTGGTGCTGTTACAGGATTAATTCCTTTTAATGTATAACTTATTCCTTCACCATTTGCAGGAGTTTTTACCGTTATTGTTCCTGTTGGTGTATCACAAGTTGATTGTACCACTTCAACTGTAGGAACATCTGGCAAAGCAAATATTTTTATATCATCTTCTGTTACAGTTGCGCCATCGCCTTTAAAGTTCGTTCCTGGCACATCGATTTGGTTAACTCCTTCATATTTTTTATTTATAGTTGTACCATACGCGTTTACAGCTGCCGTAATTTTTCTAGTAGGATTGGCAGTTGTACGTGTAGGATCAAAGTATAAAGCTTGTGCATTAGAACTATATGTACCAGCAGCAATAGGCGCTATAACTTTCCCAACCAAGATTATCGTAACTACTCCATTTTGAGCAATATTAAACCCTCCAAACACAGGATTATTCTTAGATGTAACTGTATTACTTAAAGCACCAGAAGGACCAGTAGTATCTGCTGAATATGTTGCCGTAGCAGAATCAAATTCGATACCTGTTGGAAAATAAAAGTCTAAATCGACCCCGGCAGCATTTCCTACCCCTGTATTTTTTATTTGTATTTCATAAGAAACCTTCTCTCCAATCGAATTACAAGCTGATGCTTTAGGTAACGATTTTACTTTGGTATCCAGAATAGGAAAACAATTTGAGTTAACTTGTAAATTTGGCGGTAGATCTTTAGAGATAAAAGTCGATACATGTCCATTTACTCCCTCATTAGCACCATGGACATTAGAACCAGTTCCACTTCCTTTATTAGTTTTACCTGCCAAACCACCAGTTACATTGGTAGTAATTTTTACAGTCCCCTCAAGATTATGTCTAATGATTCCACCACCACCACCACCACCTGGTCCGTGTTCGTTTTTAGTATCATTTTCTGTATTCCCTCCATTTCCTCCTTTTGCATTAATTGTAATATCTCCAGTACTGATATTAGAAATATTCAACAATACTGTCCCTCCAGCTCCAGCTCCTCCAGCTCCATCTGGTGTACCACCATATGCACCCGGAGCACCATTTCCTCCATTAACTTCAATTAACCCATTACCTTGAACTGTTCCTGCATTAATAAGTACAATAGCTCCTCCGACACCTCCTTTTACACCATCGATAGCATTATTAGCATCACCAGCGCCACCGCCACCTCCCATTATAAGTCTTGTTAATTCTGGTGTAGCATCTAGGTAGGATCTAAAACCAGGTCTTCCTCCCCCAGTATAAGTTGGCCAAGTTTGTCCTCCAATTCCTTGCCAACCGTAACCACCTAAACCACCAAAACCACCATTACCACCGCCACCGCCACCGGTGTTGTGGTCATTACCACCACCACCAGCATTGGCAGGAGCTCCTCTACCTGAAGAACCTGCTGGCATACCTTCAACTTTATTATCTACCTGGTTATAACCATCCCACATATATCTAGGCGTTCCTGCGATTCCTTCTCCTTTCCCTGAAATATAAGTTTTTGAAGCATCACCAACATAAGAAGTCGCATCATTTACACCTGAAAAAGCTATAGGGCTATATCCTCCTCTAAATCCTCTTGCTGTTCCATCAATAGAAAATCCATTAAAATCGAAAGTTCCAGAAACATTAAAAGCAATAACTCCACCTGCTATACCATTAAATGGTGGTGTCGTTATCTTAGAGGTAAGCTTTAAATTAGAGTATTGTGGTACTCTAACAATTTGAAATGTTCTCTTCCCTCTCGTAGGTGTTGCATCCGCATTAAAAAAACTATTAAAAGTACCTCCATTAGTACCAGTACCTTTAAAAGTTAAGTTACCCCCTGCTAACGGAACACTATTGGTTGCAATAACATATTCAAAAACACCTGTATTACCAATAAGTGTAAATCCTGTACCCCCTAAATTGTCAGGACCACTATTTGAATTTCCTGAACCATAATTGGCATCATTCCTATAATCAATAATAGCATCCTGCATTTGGATAATCAAAATCAAATCCCCTGCAGATATTTGTATTGTACCGAAAACATTATTATGCTTATCCGTTGTAGGCACTTTGCCTAAAACTATAGATTGAGCTCCTTTACTTAAAGTTGTATTATCACTAACAGGATAATAAGTATTTATAGAACTTGATACTGTAACGGGACCATCTCCTCCTGGCGTTCCACAAATCTGTGAAAATAAGCTAGTTGAAAATAAAAGAAATGCAATGAAAAAGGTTTGTTTAAAAAAATTAAGCATTTTAAGAGTAGAATTATACATAAACAGTTTTGTTTGAGGTAATACTATGACTGTTCGAAAACCCAATGAAGGAATTCGAAAAAAATAAATTAAATAAGAGGGATTGTTCTACCGAAGATCTAAGGAAAAGATCTTTCAAAATTTTATAAAAGAAAAATAAAATAAGGGCCATAAATAAATTAGCTTCGACTCAAATTCGTCTTTAAGATTATAGAAATAGGTAGTTTGGTGGGGCGAAAGTATATAAAGGGTAAAATAATAACTAGATAACTCGTCGAACTACCTGTTTTATCGTTGAAGTACTCTTTTTTTCGAATAAATGTAGATTTTATCGAGAAAAAAATTAACAATTTAGCAACTAAAAGTTTTTATAACAACAATAAAAGTCATTTCGCGCACTAACTTCAACGCAAAAATTCATAACTTATTAAAGTTCAAATAATAGAATAAAAAAATACGCAACGTACGGTTGCGTATTTTATACTTTTACGAGTAACTTATACTCAATTTTATTGCAAATTTTACTTTAAAAAATAATTTTATTAACAATTAAAACAGAACATCTACCCCTAATTAACAAATTATCCAAAATAAAAAGGCTATTTCAAGAAATTGATATTTCGTTTTAAACCATCAAATTTTGTTCTTTTTAAAGGGGAGTTTTTAAATACCACTCGAAAGGTTTCTTCAGTAATCTCTAACCACTCTTTTTTCGACATTGCCATAACATCTGGGTTAGGATTAAACAGTGGTTCTGAATGTGCTTTAGAAAATCGATTCCAAGGACAAACATCTTGACAGGTATCGCAACCAAATGCCCAATCATCAAATTTCCCTTTCATTTCTTGTGGAATATTTTCTTTGAGTTCAATTGTAAAATAGGAAATACACTTACTCCCATCAACTACATAAGGAGCAACAATTGCCTGTGTGGGACAAGCATCGATACAAGCTGTACATGAACCGCAATGATCTGTAGTGGCATAATCATATTCTAAGTCTAAATCGAGAATAAGTTCGGCAATGAAGTAAAAAGAGCCTACTTTTTGTGTAATTAAATTACTGTTTTTGCCTATCCAGCCTAAACCACTTTTGGCAGCCCAAGCTTTATCCAAAACTGGAGCAGAGTCAACAAATACGCGACCAGAAACATCACCTATTTGCTCTTGAATGGAAAAAAGTAATTCTTTGAGTTTTTCTTTAATTACAAAATGATAATCTTGTCCATATGCGTACTTCGATATCTTAAAGCTATCATTCTCCTGAGTTTCGGAAGGGTAATAATTAAGTAATAGCGACACTACGCTTTTGGCATCATCAACCAATAAAGTAGGATCTAGCCGTTTATCAAAATGATTTTCCATATAGGCCATTTGACCATTATGGTTTTTATTAAGCCAATTTTCTAACCTTGGGGCTTCTTGTTCCAAGAATCCTGCTTTAGAAATTCCACAAGATAAGAACCCAAGCCTTTTGGCTTCGGATTTAATAAATTGTGAATATGTGGTTTTTGAGTTTATCAACGTGAATTTAATATGAAACGGTTTTAGCCCTGATGGGAGCGACATCCTTTTTTTGGCTTTTTAGCAGAAAAAGATATAGCGGACAGCAGGAAATAGCTTCAAAAAAATTAAAATAATCCGCCTTGAATATTGGTATTTATTCTACCTAAATGTTTGTATGCTTTGTCGGTAACTTCACGTCCTCGTGGAGTTCTCATAATAAAACCTTCCTGAATTAGGAATGGCTCATATACTTCTTCGATGGTTTCGCTACTTTCGGAAACTGCTGTTGCCAATGTAGACAATCCAACTGGCCCTCCTTTAAATTTACTAATAATGGTAAGAAGGATTTTGTTATCCATCTCATCCAAACCATGTGCATCGACATTTAATGCCTTTAGTGCATATTGTGCAATAGCCAAATCGATAGTTCCGTTTCCTTTAATTTGTGCAAAGTCACGAACACGACGCAATAATGCATTTGCGATACGAGGCGTTCCACGACTACGGCCTGCAATCTCGATTGCAGCATCTAAAGAAATTGGCATTTTTAATATCGAAGCACTTCTTTCTACAATTGAAGTTAAAAGCTCTGTAGTGTAATATTGTAATCGTGACGAGATACCAAAACGAGCACGCATAGGTGCTGTTAACAAACCTGAACGTGTTGTTGCTCCGATTAAGGTAAATGGATTTAAATTAATCTGAACTGTTCTTGCATTAGGCCCAGACTCTATCATGATATCTATCTTAAAATCTTCCATTGCCGAATATAAGTACTCTTCGACAATAGGACTCAAACGATGGATTTCATCAATAAATAGTACATCTCTTTCTTCGAGATTAGTAAGTAATCCAGCTAAGTCACCAGGTTTATCCAGAACTGGCCCTGATGTAATCTTTATACCAACCTCTAATTCATTAGCAAGTATGTTTGCCAAAGTAGTTTTTCCAAGTCCGGGAGGACCATGAAAAAGTGTATGATCTAATGCTTCGTTACGCTGATTAGCTGCCGCAACAAAGACTTTCAGGTTTTCCAAAACCTGATCTTGACCCGCGAAATCATCAAAAGAAAGCGGTCTTAATTTTTTTTCAAGATCAAACTCTTCAGAGTTATAGCGGTTCGTTGTTGGATCTAAATTTTCATTCATTTAGCAAAGATAGAGAAAGAAAAAAGAAGTCAAAAAAAAACCTCTACTATGAGTAGAGGTTTTAAATATTTTTAGTGATGAAGAACTTCTTCTCCTTCTTTCATTGGTACGTTTTGAGGTACAAAATCAACGTCATAGTTTGGATTACTATAGTCATATGGCCAACGGTAAACGTGAGGAATTTCTCCTGGCCAGTTACCGTGAATATGCTCAACTGGTGTAGTCCACTCTAAAGTTGTAGATTTCCATGGGTTTTGTACTGCTTTCTTACCGTAGAAAATACTACTAAAGAAATTGTATAAGAACACTAATTGGAAAGCTCCTCCAACTAAAGCAAACACAGTTATTAAAACGTTTACGTTTTGTAAATCATCAAATAACGGGAAGTTTGTATTAGTATAGTAACGTCTTGGTAAACCTGCTAATCCGATAAAGTGCATTGGGAAGAATACTCCGTAAGCACAAACTGCAGTTACCCAAAAGTGAATATATCCTAAGTTTTTGTTTAACATTCTACCATACATTTTAGGGAACCAGTGGTAAATACCAGCAAACATTCCGTAAAGTGCAGAGATACCCATTACTAAGTGAAAGTGAGCAATTACAAAGTATGTATCGTGAACGTTAATATCTAAAGTACTATCTCCTAAGATGATCCCTGTTAAACCTCCAGTGATGAAAGTAGAAACCATTCCGATAGAGAACAACATTGCAGGATTAAATTGTAAGTTACCTTTCCATAAAGTTGTAATCCAGTTAAATGCTTTTACAGCAGAAGGAATTGCAATCAATAATGTTGTAAATGTAAATACAGATCCTAAAAATGGATTCATTCCAGAAACGAACATGTGGTGTCCCCAAACGATTGTTGAAAGGAATGCAATTGCTAAAACTGACATAATCATCGCTCTGTATCCGAAAATTGGTTTACGAGAATTCGTAGCCATAATTTCTGAAACAAGTCCCATCGCTGGTAAGATTACAATGTAAACTTCAGGGTGTCCTAAGAACCAAAATAAGTGTTCGAATAAAACTGGTGAACCTCCTTGGTAATGTAGAACTTCTCCAGCAATATAAATATCAGATAAGAAGAAAGAAGTACCAAAACTTCTGTCAAAAATCAATAATAATGCAGCAGATAATAATACTGGGAATGAAATAACTCCAATAACAGCAGTTACGAAGAATGTCCATATAGTTAAAGGTAATCTTGTCATAGACATACCTTTTGTTCTTAAATTAATAACAGTTACGATGTAGTTTAATGAACCCATCAATGATGAAGCAATAAAGATTGCCATAGAAACTAACCATAATGTCATACCTGTTCCTGAACCAGGAATCGCTTGTGGTAAAGCACTTAATGGAGGATAAATTGTCCAACCAGATGAAGCAGGTCCAGCTTCAACAAATAAAGAACTTAACATTATAACTGCTGACAAGAAAAATAACCAGTATGAAATCATATTCATGAATCCAGAGGCCATATCTCTTGCACCAATTTGAAGCGGAATCAATAAGTTACTAAAAGTACCACTCAAACCAGCCGTTAATACAAAGAATACCATGATGGTTCCGTGTATGGTAACTAATGCAAGATAAACATCATTAGTCATTACTCCATCTGGTGCAAATTTATCTCCTAATAAAACATTAAATATTTTAAAAGACTCTTCAGGCCATGCTAATTGCATTCTAAAAAGCAAGGACATTGCAATACCAATTACCCCCATAATAATACCTGTTATAAGGTATTGTTTGGCAATCATTTTGTGATCAATACTAAAGATATATTTAGTAATGAATGTCTCTTTATGGTGGTGTTCGTGTTCGTGATCTTGTCCGTGATCGTGACCTTCTGCTGACATATATGTATACTTTAAATTTCTTAAATAAATATTATTTCATAGCTACTTTAGGAGCTTCTACTTTAGCAGTAGTATCAACTTTGGTAGTATCAGTGCTTCCTGCTGCACCTTCTGCTGGAGCTGGAGCAACTGCTGCTTTAATATCCTGAGCTAATGTAGCTTTTTCGCTTAACCATTTTTTATACTCTTCTGGTGTATCAACAACTATTTTCATTTGCATGTTGTAGTGAGATGTTCCACAAATTTTATTACAAAGTAATAAATAATCAAAAGTATAAGGGTCAAGAGCTGTTTCTCCTTTTGCAACTAGTTCAACACTTTTCTTAGAACGCAGTTCATTAATATGAGCAACTTTCTTTACCATGTACTCTAAGTCTCTATATTCTGCAGTTGTGTAAACTGGCGTGAAAGCAAATTCTGTAACCATACCAGGAACACAGTTCATTTGCGCTCTAAAGTGAGGCATGTAAGCTGAGTGTAATACGTCTTGAGAACGCATCTTGAAATGTACTTTCTTTCCTTTTGGTATATGTAATTCTGAAACCACAATATCATCTTGAGCATATGGATCAGACATATCAACTCCTAAAGTATTTACACCTTCGATTAATCTTACGTTAGCTTTACCTAAAACATTATCAGGTCCAGCATATCTTGCAGTCCATTTAAACTGTTGAGCATATAATTCGATAACAACTGTATCTTCATCTTTGTCAACAAACATAATATTATTCCAAGCATATAATCCATAAAGAATTAATCCTGCCAAAACAACTGCTGGAATAACACTCCAAAGTGCCTCTAATCTATTATTATCAGCAAAGTATAATGCTTTCTTATCTTTTTCTCCTTTATATTTAAAAGAAAAATAATAAAGTAATCCTTGAGTTATAAATTGAACTACAAAAATCAAAACCCAAGTAATATTCATAAGGCTATCAACCAAACTACCATGCTCAGAAGCTGGTGTGTGTAATACTAATGGTCCCCATTTTAACAATCCATATATTGTAAAAATATAAATGAATGCTAAAAATCCGAACATTAAATACCCTTGAACATTATTATCATTATCAGATGCAACCTGAGAATCGTTCGATTTTGCTCCTACCTGAGTAAGATCAAATATCTTGGTCAATTGCCATAATGCTACAGCTAATAAAACTAAAACTATAATTACCAACAAACTTGTCATCTGTTTATTTCTTTAAATATTAATAATGAAAATGTTTACTTTCTTCTATAAATGGATTTCTTTTTGGTAACAAAGGAGCTTTAGTTAATGCAGTGAAAACTACAAAAATAAATAAACCTAAGAAGAAAAGTACTGATGCAATTTCTGAAACACCAATAAACCATCTATCACCTACTGTACCAGGCATAATCATATTGAAGAAATCAAGATAATGTCCTAATAAAATTACAATTCCAGCCATAACAATTACCCAGCTAATTCTCTTGAAATCAGTATTGATTAAAATCAACAATGGGAAAAGAAAATTCATAACAACAGCTCCAAAGAAAGGAAGGTTATAAAGTTGAATTCTTGTAACAAAATAAGTTACCTCTTCAGGGATATTTGCATACCAAATCAACATGAATTGTGAGAACCATAAATAAGTCCAGAAAACACTAATACCAAACATAAATTTAGCAAGGTCATGAATATGGCTTGTATTTACATGCTCTAAATATCCTTTAGATTTCAAGTATACAGTCACTAATGCAATTGTAGTGATACCACTTACAAAGAAACTAGCAAACACATACCATCCAAACAATGTACTGTACCAGTGTGGATCGATAGACATAATCCAATCCCAAGACATAATAGACTCAGAAACGATGAAGAATACTAAGAATCCAGCAGTCATTTTGAAATTCTTTTTGTAATTCAAATCATCTTTAGCTTCGTCTTGTGCAAGACATCTTTGTCTAGTATAGTAGTTATACAAATTCCATCCAATCAAGAATATTGCAGCTCTAATAATCCAAAAAGGAAAATTTAAATATCCTGCTTTATTAGCAATGATTGCATCGTAATTTGGGCTTTTAGGATCTGTTACTCCATCTCCTAACCATACAAACATATGGTTGAAGTGCAGTCCACAAAATACTAAAATTATAAAAAATATTACAGAACCTACAGGTAAGTAAGCAGTTATACCTTGCATAACTCTAAACAATACCGGAGACCATCCTGCTTGCGCAACTTGTTGAATAGCGTAAAATGCAAGAACTCCCATAGAAAGTAGCAAAAAGAAAATACAAGCAACATATAATGCTGACCATGGTTTATTTTGCAATTGGTGTAAAACATGGTTTAAATGTTTTGTATGCTCATCTGCAGCACCAACTTGAGCGTGTTCTTTTTTTCCTTCAGCATGTGCATCATGAGCTGGCTCAGCAGTTTCATGAGTCGCTTCTCCATGACCACCATGAGACTCAGCAGCTAGTATTTTTTCAACTTCTTGAATATCTTTAGGTGCATTTAAAAAACCATACCCAATACCCAAAAGACCTACAGCCATTAAGATGAAAGAAAAAGTTTTTAATTTACTTGAAAATGTATACATATCTAATACGATCAGTTTGTTCAACAATTATTATAATTGGCTTTTTAGTTTTAGAACATAGTCAGCAACTAACCAACGTTCGTGAGTACTTAATTGATTTGCATGAGAACCCATTGCATTTAATCCGTAAGTCTCAACATGAAAAATACTTCCTTCAGTAATTACCCTGTCCTTATAACTAGGAACTCCAAGAAATTTTTCTCTTTCTACCAATTTACCTTTTCCATTTCCAGTTGCACCATGACAACTCATACAATAGATTTCAAAAAGTTCTTTTCCTTTTTCTGAATTTCTATCTAAAGAATCTAAAGGTGATTTCAAATTAGCTTTCGCTAATTCATAACCTGCTGTAGAATTCTCATATTCATAAGGTTCAAAACCTCTGTTAATAGTTCCTTTTACTGGAAGTTGACCTTCCTTTCCTCCTTTAAAAATATTAGCCTCTGCATATGGTTCATACGCTAAAGATTCATACATATTAGGGAAGTACTGATAGTTTGGTGCCGAATTATTGTGGCAAGATGAAACTAAAATAGTTATACCAACTAAAAGTGTTATTTTATATATACTTTTCATAGCTACAATTAATTCTTTTCTATTACTTTAACTTCTACAGCTCCCGTGTTTTGGAAAAAAGAAACTAATTCCTCTTCATTATCATTAACAGCGATTTCCATTAGGAAATGATCATCTGTTGTTCTTACATCAGGATTTTCTGCTTCTTTGAATGGCCATAATCTACTTCTCATATAAAAAGTGATTACCATTAAGTGAGCTGCGAAAAACACAGTCATTTCAAACATAATCGGCACGAATGCAGGCATGTTTTGGATGAAACTGAAACTTGGTTTTCCACCAATATCTTGAGGCCAGTCGTGAATCATAATATAACTCATCATCGTAGTCGCAACTGTTATACCAATACATCCATATATAAAAGAACATATTGCTAATCTTGTTGGCGCTAAGCCCATTGCTTTATCCAATCCGTGTACCGGAAATGGAGTAAATACTTCTTCAATAT
The DNA here is from genome assembly GCF_035013205.1 of Flavobacterium sp. PL02. NCBI lineage: Bacteria > Pseudomonadati > Bacteroidota > Flavobacteriia > Flavobacteriales > Flavobacteriaceae > Flavobacterium > Flavobacterium sp. PL02. Next base: position 15,119 of record NZ_JAYGJP010000017.1, on the reverse strand, counting down.
GATGATGTGCAGCTCTAGTTTTCTTTACAGCATCCATCAAAATATCATCGTCATTATAAATGGCGTATATTACTTTATTACTCATGGTGTGAATCTTTATTTGCTCTTTCTCTAATGTAATTATCTCCTGTTCCTTTCAAAATAGTTTTCACCTCTGCCTGAGCAATAACTGGGAATGTTCTAGAGTAAAGTAAAAACAATACGAAGAAGAATCCAATTGTTCCGATGAAAATTCCAATATCAACAAATGTTGGTGAGAACATTGTCCAAGAAGATGGAAGGTAATCTCTATGTAAAGAAGTAACAATAATTACGAATCTTTCAAACCACATTCCAATGTTTACAACAATTGAAATTATAAATGAGAACATGATACTCGTTCTTAATTTTTTGAACCACATGAACTGTGGAGAAAAAACGTTACATGTCATCATTGACCAATATGCCCACCAGTAAGGTCCAGTAGCTCTGTTTAAGAATGCATATTGTTCGTATTCTACTCCTGAATACCAAGCTACAAATAACTCAGTAATATAAGCAACACCTACAATAGAACCCGTAATCATGATTACGATATTCATTAATTCGATATGTTGAACTGTAATATAAGCTTCAAGATTAGAAACTTTTCTCATAATGATCAACAAGGTGTTTACCATTGCGAATCCTGAGAAAACCGCTCCTGCAACGAAGTAAGGAGGGAAAATTGTTGTATGCCATCCTGGAATTACAGATGTAGCAAAGTCCATAGATACAATTGTATGTACAGAAAGTACAAGTGGAGTAGCTAAACCTGCAAGTACTAAAGATACTTCTTCAAAACGTTGCCAGTCTTTTGCTCTACCGCTCCATCCAAAACTCAAGATAGAATAAACTCTTTTATTAAAAGGAGTAATTGCTCTATCACGTAGCATAGCAAAATCAGGTAGTAAACCAGTCCACCAGAAAACTAATGATACTGAAAGATACGTAGAGATTGCAAAAACGTCCCAAAGTAATGGTGAGTTAAAGTTTACCCATAATGAACCAAATTGATTTGGTATAGGTAATACCCAGTATGCTAACCATGGACGTCCCATGTGAATAATTGGAAATAAACCTGCTTGTACAACAGAGAAAATTGTCATTGCTTCGGCAGAACGGTTAATCGCCATTCTCCAACGTTGACGGAAAAGTAATAATACTGCAGAAATCAAAGTTCCGGCGTGACCAATACCTACCCACCAAACAAAGTTTGTGATATCCCAAGCCCAACCAACTGTTTTATTTAATCCCCATGTTCCGATACCTGTAGATACGGTGTAAATTATACAGCCTAATCCCCAAAGGAAAGCTGTTAATGCGATTGTAAATACAATCCACCAATGTTTATTTGCTTTACCTTCAACAGGTGCAGCTACATCTACAGTTACATCGTGATAAGATTTATCACCTATAACTAAAGGTTTTCTAATGGGTGCTTCGTAGTGAGACGACATAATCCTTTATATTGTTTCTTAATTAATAATTTTTTGTACTAAGTATTTCTAACTTTAACGTGATAAATCACATTAGGTTTTGTTCCTACATGCTCTAATAAGTGATACATTCTATCATCAGCAGCTAGTTTAGTAACTTTGCTTTCTGTATCATTTACATCTCCAAATACCATAGCACCAGAAGAACAAGCATTAGAACAAGCTGTTTGGAATTCTCCATCAACGATAGCTCTACCCTCTTTCTTAGCATTTAATATTGTAGCTTGTGTCATTTGAATACACATAGAACATTTTTCCATAACTCCACGAGAACGAACGTTTACGTCTGGATTCAATACCATACGACCTAAATCATCATTCATGTGATAATCGAATTCACTGTTTTTGTTATACAAGAACCAGTTAAAACGACGTACTTTATATGGACAGTTGTTTGCACAGTAACGAGTACCAACACATCTGTTATAAGCCATTTGGTTTTGTCCTTGACGACCATGTGAAGTTGCAGCAACTGGACAAACAGTTTCACAAGGTGCATGATTACAATGTTGACACATAACCGGCTGGAAAGAAACTTGTGGATTATCTCCAGCTTTTTCCATTTCGTTAAATGTAGACAATGAACTTGACAATCCTGCTATATTTTCTTTTCTTTCGTTGTCTCCAGCAAAAGTACTTTCAGAAGAGTAATATCTATCGATACGCAACCAGTGCATATCACGACTTCTTCTTACCTCGTCTTTACCTACAACTGGTACATTATTTTCAGCGTGACAAGCAATAACACAAGCCCCACATCCTGTACAAGCATTTAAATCAATTGAAAGATTAAAGTGATGTCCTGTAGAACGATCAAATGAATCCCATAAATCGACAGATGTAGCTGCTACTTCATTGTGATCTAAAGATACTTTTGGTTGTTCATTCCAAAATTCAGCATCTTTAGTATTAAATATCTCAAGAGAAGTTTCTTTTATAATATCTCCTCTTCCCATTAAAGTTTTTTGACCTTGAACACAAGCAAACTCATGCTCTCCACTAGCTTTTGCAAGCTTAACAGATTGTACATCATTAAAACCTTTATATAAAGAGTAAGCATTTAAACCTACAATCATTTCTTCTTTTAGAGCAGCTTTACGTCCATAACCTAAAGCTAAACCAATAGTACCTACCGCTTGTCCTGGTTGAACAATTACTGGTACGTTTTCTAATTTTACTCCATCAGCTGTTGTAATAGTAGCATAACTTCCGTTTAAACCTCCATTAGCAACAATTTCATTAGACATTTGTAACTTCTTAGCATCAGCATTAGAAACAGTTACATAATTATCCCAAGAAACTCTAGTGATTGGATCTGGAAACTCTTGCAACCAAGGGTTGTTTGCTTGTTGTCCATCTCCCATTCCTGTTTTAGTATATAATACTAATTCGAAATCACCAGAAGCTTTAGATTGTGATACTGCATTTGCAGCAGCACTATAATCAACAGAACCTGCAGAAAGTGCCGAAGCTGTTCCAACAAAAATACCATCGTGTAAAACTTTATTCCAAGTAGAACCTGCAATTATTCCAGAAGCATTTGCTTTGATATAATCGTAGAATGTTCCAGAATTTCCTGTTAGAGATAACAAAACATCTTGAAATTGTTTTGTATCAAATATAGGACGAATAGTCGGTTGAGTAAGACCATAAGTTCCTTTTGTAATAGATACATCGTTCCAAGCCTCTAAGTAATGAGGAACTGGAGCAGCAATTGTTGCAAGCTCAGCAGTTTCATCTTGTTTTAAAGAGAAAGCAACAGATGTTTTTACTTTTTTCAGTCCTGCAGCGAAAGATTCGCTATCTGCTAATGTATAAATTGGATTAACTCCACTCATAAGTAATGTATGAACGCTACCTGCTTTCATATCATTAATTAATTGAGCTACTTTAGCATCAGATCCTTTTCTGATTTGTCTTGTTTCAGAAGTTGTAAAAGCTTCACTTATCAACGCTTGGTTGATAGCTAAAACTAATAACTGAGCATTTTTATCTTGAATTCCTGATACTAATACTCCCTTTGAACCAGCAGCTTTTAATTGTTGAGCCGCTTTAGTTACTTCTGCTTTAAACTGACTGTCTAAATTAACAGCTACAGAAGAACCTGTTACAACATTATATATATGAACTAATGCTTGTTTTTGATTTGCAGTCGACATAGGTAAACGCTTATCAGCAGCAGCACCAGACAAAGTCATATTTGCTTCTAATTGGAAGTGACGAGACATTTTTCCATTTCTAGGAATACGTCCTTGTGCATAACCTGAGTCATACCCTCCTCCTTGCCAATCTCCCAAGAAGTCAGCTCCTACCGAAACGATAAGTGAAGCTTTTGAGAAATCGTAATTAACTAAAGCTCTTTCACCATAAACCGTTTCAAATGCATCCAGAGCAGATGATGACGATACCGCATCATAAACAACATGTTTTGCATTAGGGTTTTTAGCTATAAACTCAGCAATTAATTTTTCAGTAGATGGACTTGCCAAAGTATTTGTTAATAATACAATTTGACCACCTTTAGCATTCGCCTCAGCAATACTAGATTTAATTTTTAAATCAACAGCAGACCAAGTTGAATTTTTTCCTTCCAATTTAGGTTCTTTCAAACGCATACTATCATATAATGATAATATAGACGCATGGATTCTAGCATTGGCTGAAAATTTCGCTCCTGAAATTGTGTTATTGTCAATTTTAATAGGACGCCCTTCACGTGTTTTTACTAAAAGATTAGCAAAATCGAAACCATCAAAAACAGTTGTTGCATAATAATCAGCTACACCTGGTATGATTTGTTCTGGTTGCAGTACATAAGGTATCGATTTGTGAACAGGGCCTTCGCAAGCTGCAAGCGTAACTGCTGCAGTACTAAACCCAACGTACTTTAAAAAGTCACGACGTGAAGTTGAAGACGATGCTAATGCATCTGCATTTCCTAAAAATTCATCAGTAGGAATTTCTTCAACAAATTCGTTATTTCTAAGCGCCTCAACAATAGAACTATTTTCGTCTAGCTCTTCAACACTTTTCCAGTATTTTTTGTTTGATGACATTGTATATAAATATTAAAATCTTAATAATTTGATTAATAGTGGCATTTACCACACTCTAAACCTCCCATTTGCGCTGCAGTTAATTTCTCTACACCGTATTTTTTAGAAAGTTCTTCATGTATTTTAGCATAATACTCGTTTCCTTCCATCTTAACATCAGTTTTTCTATGGCAATCAATACACCATCCCATTGTTAATTTAGAATACTGTTTCATGATTTCATACTCTTGTACTGGACCGTGACAAGTTTGACATTCGATACCAGCAACCGAAACGTGTTGTGAGTGATTAAAGTATACAAAATCAGGTAAATTATGAATACGAACCCATTTTACTGGTTGTGTTTTCCCTGTATATGTTTGAGTAGCTTTATCCCATCCAACTGCATTATACAATTTTTGGATTTGCTCATCATAGAATGCTTTACTGTACTCAGGAGTAGCAGTAGATTCAGCAACCTCTGATATGTTTTTATGACAGTTCATACAAACATTCAAAGAAGGAATACCTGCAGTCCTACTTACACGAGCAGCAGAGTGACAATATTTACAATTGATTTCGTTATCTCCTGCGTGAATTTTGTGAGAATAGTGAATTGGCTGAATTGGCTCATAATTCTGATCTACACCTACTTGCATTAAGTAAGCATACACAAAATAACCACTTGCCAATAACAAGAATATAGAAGCAACTAAAACCAAAAATTGATTTCTAGCAAACGCTTTCCATAATGAAACTCTTGGCTCTTTTGGAGCAACATCGATTCCATTTGCTTTCGCAACTTTTCTTAATACATTGTTTACTAAGTAAAGCATCACTACTAACATACCCATTACCAGAGCAAGTGCCCCTAGGATTACGCTATTAGAAATAGCCCCACTTTCACCTCCTGTACCCGGAACAGCAGCAGTTGCCGTTGGAGTTTTAGGCTCAGCCTTAGGCTCAGAAGTATAAGCAATAATGTTATCAATATCCCCTGTTGATAATTGAGGAAATGGAGTCATCACTGCTTTGTTGTGATCTGCGAAAAGTTTCACAGCAACTGGGTCACCTGATTTAATCAAATCAGAGCTATTATGAATCCACTTGTACAACCAAGCTTTATCATGTTTTGCCGACACGCCTCTTAATTCAGGACCTGTCGATTTCCCATCTAGTTTATGACATGCAGCACAATTTGCATTAAAAAGTTCTTTACCCTTTACCGGATCACCTCCCTGAGTTGCTACAGTAGCAGCAGCATCAGGCGCTGCTGGAGCAGCAGCATCTTGTGCAAATGAAGTTAGCGAGAAAATTAACGTTAGCCCTAAGCTTAAAAATAATTTCCTTGAGATCGAATTATGGTTACCCACCTTTTCCATATTGTATAATGATTATCTACTAAAATTTGGTACGGTTTTTTCTGTATACGAATTACACAAAAAAGAATACCTTCTTTTAAAACTTGCACAAAAATACAATTTAAGAACTATTCTCAAAACCTTAAAATAGTCTTAAATACCAATTTATATCAATTCTAAATAATTTTTCTAATATCCATTTATATATTAAATACTATTTTTGCATAAAAACCATCACATTATGAGAATTTTAACCCCTAGAAGGAAAACACTTTACACATCATTACTACTAGTTTTGGCATATAACATTAACGCACAAGATCAAAACATTGCACTAAACCAAGACCCCAAATTCGAGCAATTATTGAATGAAAAACGTAAAATTAACCCGTCAATTAGCGTTAACGACAGTTACAAAATCCAGATTTTTAGCGGCAAGAGTGAAGAAGCAAAAAAAACACTGATTGACTTCAAACAAGAGTTCAAAAACATCGATGGAACAATAATTTTCAACACCCCAAACTATAAAGTAATGGTTGGAAATTTTAAAAGTAAAATTGAAGCTGAGAGAAATTTAGCCGACATAAAAAAGAGATATAAAAATGTATTTCTTATCAAACCAGGCAAATAAAATCATCATTTTAACACATCAGAAAAAGACAAAATCCATTCAACTTGAATAGATTTTGTCTTTTTTATTAGCCTTAACTAAAGGCGGTTTTATTTTACCAAAAAGCTCTAAAAAACTTCCCAAATCACACATATTCAAATAGATAAAACTTAAAAATATAAAATTATTAATCAATACAACCTTTACTTTAAGCTCATTATTTCCAAATACCAACCATCCTCATTCTCGCCCAATTCTTAGGTACAATTATTATTTTCTCCCATTAAAAACAAACTCCATTCTTAAAGTATATTACTCTTGTATTGCCTCACTTCTTTTTTAGCCGCAGCCAAATCTTTTTGAAAATCTGCATTATCTCTAAGCCTATCCACAGTTACCTTACCCATCACCCTACCCATTTCTACATCGCTATACCAATGCGCATGACAAATAATACGGCTTTCGCCAAAATCATACCCTCGTTCCAAAATCATTTTTTCATTCTCAGGGAAAATTTCTTTAAATACTAATGCCCACGCCCACCCTACAGCAGTATGACCAGAAGGAAATGAACCAACTTTACGAAGAACTTCCTCTTGCTCCGGAGTACAAGTTTTGACATTATTCATCACAAATGGACGCTCTCTGTTATAATGATTTTTAGCCGCATAGGTTGACAAACCTGCATCTGTCATTATTCTACGCATAAGTATATAAAGCTTAGGCGTCTTTTCTTCACTAATTTCAATCCCTAAAGTTGATTCAAAAGATTTTGCCGCTGCGGGAAAAGAGAGATTAGCATCCTTCTTAGCTTGCATGAATCGCATATCATCATAAGATTCAGCTGCTCTTTTTGCATATTCTAAATCAATAGAAAAAGACACAGAAGTATATTCTGGAGGTGGCGGTAACAACATTAAGCTATTTGGCATTTCTTCCTCAGACAAATACCCCTGTAACAAACCTGGCATAACTTCTCTTAGCTGCTCAACATTTGTAAAATTGTAAGCAACATTTTTTGAATTAACTTTAAAAGACGTTAATCCCTTAATAATATGAAATATTTTAAACCTCATAAAAAACTTGATTAAAAACATTTACACCACAAAAGCTCCTTTAACACAACAAAAGCATTTTCATGATAAAAATTCCTTAACCCTTTTTAATTTATACCATATAAAACAAAACACATTAGATTACCAATACTCCTGTAATTTAGAGTACAAATAACAAGTAACACTTATATAAAGGACGGAATAATACTTTTGTCGCATCTAAACATATTTCATCTTTCTGTTTCATATTCTAATTTGCAACCTATCCATTCTTAATATTTACGTTTTATATCAATAAACTACTGAATTTTGTAGTCACATTCACATAATTAACTTTTACCTAATACAACTAAGCCAACATCTTAAAAAAACATAATCATGAAATCAAAAGTTTTTTCAACAAGCGCACTGTTATTTGGAATGTTATTACTGCCAATTCTAGTATATTCACAAGAAGAAGTCGCTAGTCTGCCAAATGAGCCTTTTAACAGCTCTCTTTATAGTCTAGACCCTCAAGATTTAACAATAGAAGAAGGATCTATTAATGATTTCAATTCCTTCAAAAAACAAAAACCTACTCCGCCATGGTTTGTTAAGCGCTTTAAGGTTACTGCTGGTATTTTTTTTCCTATAAACAACACTAAGGTTGAAGTAGGAAATCAAAATCATACTTTTGGAACAACAATAGATTTTGAAGATGATTTAGGCTTCCGCGAATCAACAACTACTTTCTTAGCTAATTTACAATGGCGAATATCTCGTAGATCAAGATTAGACCTCAGTTACTTTAACCTAAATCGTGATTCTCATCATACACTACAAAAAGATATCGAGTTTAAAGATCATACCTATACGGTTAATTCAGATATTACAGCCTTTTTTGATACGAATATCTATATGATTTCATATGGCTATGCATTTCTTACTAGTCCGAAATATGAATTAGGCTTAATGCTTGGAGTACACGTTCTAAAAAGTGATGTCGGTATCAACTTCGAAGGAAATACCGCAAGTATAGGCTATGAAGATAGCTTTGGGTTTACAGCACCTTTACCCGATATAGGAATATGGGGAGGATATGCTTTTACAGATAGACTAGCTCTCAATGGTAATGTTAGTTACCTTTCAGTAAAAATAGACAACATAGACGGAAAAATCATTAGTTACAATTTCTCCCTCATGTATGAAGTCGTAAAGAACTTAGATCTCGCTTTAGGTTATACAGGACTAAACTTCACTGTAGATGCAGAAAAAAACAGAGCACAAGGTTATTTAAAATGGGGATATAACGGACCTTCTTTAACCATATCTTATTCTTTCGGTAAAAAGAAATTCTAGCACATAACAAAAAAATCCCGACAAGTCGGGATTTTTTTTGAAAATATAAAATTCTATTTCAATTTCTTTTTGATTGCTACTTCATGGTAAGCCTCGATCACATCACGCTCTTCGATATCATTGAAGTTCTTAATTTGAATACCACAATCGTATCCTTTAGAAACTTCTTTAACATCGTCTTTGAAACGTTTCAATGCCAATAACTCTCCAGTAAATACTACAACACCTTCTCTAATAATTCTGATTTTAGAGTTTCTTGCAATTTTACCATCCATTACCATACATCCTGCAATAGATCCAACTTTAGAAATTTTGAATATCTCTCTAATTTCTGCAGTTCCAAGAATTTCTTCTTTCATTTCAGGAGCTAACATTCCTTCCATTGCATCTTTTAAGTCATCGATAGCAGCATAAATAATAGAGTAGTAACGGATATCGATTTCTTCTTTATCTGCTAACTGTCTTGCATTTCCTGCTGGACGAACATTAAATCCGATAATAATCGCATCTGATGCAGAAGCCAACATAACGTCAGTTTCAGTAATCGCTCCAACTCCTTTATGAATAATATTAATTTGAATTTCTTCAGTAGACAATTTAGAGAACGAATCAGATAATGCTTCAACAGAACCATCCACGTCACCTTTAAGGATCACATTCAATTCTTTAAATTGACCAAGAGCAATACGACGACCAATTTCGTCTAATGTAATATGTCTTTGTGTACGTACAGATTGTTCACGCATTAATTGAGAACGTTTAGATGCAATTTGTTTTGCTTCTTTTTCATCTTCAAATACATTAAACTTATCACCTGCAGTTGCCGCACCATCTAAACCTAAAACAGATACCGGAGTTGACGGACCAGCTTCTAGAACTGTATGCCCTCTTTCATCATGCATGGCTTTAATTTTACCATGATGTTTTCCAGCTAGCATATAATCTCCAATTTTAAGCGTTCCGTGTTGTACTAAGATAGTCGAAACATATCCTTTTCCTTTATCTAAGAAAGCCTCAACAACAGTTCCCTGTGCCGCTTTATTAGGGTTTGATTTTAAATCTAAAATCTCAGCCTCTAATAATACTTTTTCTAATAAGTCTTTAACACCTAATCCTGTTTTTGCAGAAATATCATGCGATTGGATTTTCCCTCCCCAATCTTCTACAAGTAAATTCATACTTGCTAATCTTTCTTTAATTTTCTCAGGATTAGCATTTGGCTTATCAACTTTATTTATAGCAAATATAATTGGTACTCCTGCAGCTTGTGCATGAGAAATTGCCTCTTTTGTTTGTGGCATGATATCATCATCCGCCGCAATTACAATAATAGCAATATCGGTAACTTGAGCTCCACGTGCACGCATCGCGGTAAACGCCTCGTGACCTGGTGTATCTAAAAATGCAATTTTTTGACCATTATCCAATGTTACACCATATGCTCCAATGTGTTGTGTAATTCCTCCAGACTCACCAGCGATAACATTTTCTTTACGGATATAATCCAGTAAAGATGTTTTACCGTGATCGACGTGACCCATTACAGTAACAATTGGCGCTCTTACAACTAAATCTTCTTCTTTATCTGCAACTACTTCGATAGCTTCTTCGATATCTACAGTAATAAACTCAACTTCATAACCAAACTCATCGGCTACAATAGTTAATGTTTCTGCATCAAGACGCTGGTTCATGGTAACCATGATACCAAGTGACATACAAGTACCAATAACTTTAGTAATTGGCACATCCATCATAATAGCAATTTCACCTACAGTAACAAATTCAGTAACTTTAATAGTTTTACTTCCTTCATCTAAAGCTCTTTGCTCATCATCAGATTTCTGACGGTGTGTATCTCTCTTATCTCTACGGTATTTAGCAGCTTTTGATTTTCCACCTTTACCTTGTAGTTTTTCAAGCGTTTCTCTAATTTGGTTTTTTACTTCCTCTTCAGTAGGCTCTACTTTTGCAACAATTGCAGGACGGTTTCCTTTTACAAAACCTGGTCTTGCACTTCTGTTAGCATTAAATCCTCCTCCAGCTCCTCCTGTATTTGGAGTAATTTTATTAGGATTTGGTGTTCCTGGTGGCGTTGCCGGTCTAGGCGCACCTGGTTTAGGAGCAATTCTTTTACGCTTATTTTTATTAGCGTTATTTGCAGCTGCTCCTGGAGCTCCTGGTTTATTAGGAGTTATCTTTGGATCTTCTTTCTTCTTTTTAGGCTTATTAAATTGAGATAAATCAATTGTTTGACCAGTAAGAGTAGTCCCTGATAATTTTTGATATTGTGTTGTTATCGATTCTTCAACAGGAGGCGTAACTGGAGCAACAGGTTCTGCTTTTACAACAGGTTCCTTTACTGGAGCAACTACAACTGGCTTAGACTCTTTTTTCTCAACAACTTTCTCAACAACAGGTTTTTCTTCTTTTTTCTCAGCAACAGGAACTGGTGGTTGTACAGGTTGAACTACCTCTTTTTGAACAGGTTTTTCTTGCTTTACAACTTCCTTAGGTATTTCAACTTTTTCTGGCTCTGCTACTGAAGGAGTGTTTGGAATAATTGCAGGCTTTTTCGGATTTAAATCAATTTTACCAACTTGAACTGGACCAGTTACAACAGCTCTCGCTTTTATAACCTCTTGTTGTTTTTGGCGCTCTTCGTCTTGTTTGCGTTTGTCTTCAATTTCTTTTTCGCGTTCTACACGCAATGCTTCTTTCTCTTTTCTCTTTTCCTCACCAACTTCTTTAGAAGCCTCCTTATTTCCCTTATCGCCCGCAAATTGGCTTTGTAGGATATTAAATTCCTGATTAGAAATTTTTGCGTTTGGATTTGCATCAATAGCAATTCCCTTATCTTTTAGATAATCCACAGCTCTTTCTAATGAAATATTTAATTCCCTTAAAACCTTGTTTATTCTTATTACTCTCTCTTCAGACATAAAACCTTTTTATTATTACCTATTCGTTGTGTTGTGAGAAAGATAGACTAACTATCAAACTCTTCTTTTAGTATTCGCATTACATCTAAAATCGTTTCCTCTTCTAGGTCTGTTCTTCTTACTAAATCTTCTACTTCTTGTTTTAAAATACTTTTTGCAGTATCTAATCCTATTTTAGCAAACTCTTCGATAACCCAATCTTCGATTTCATCAGAGAACTCAGTTAATTCTACGTCATCGTCTTCACCGCTTGCTACATCACCTTCTCTAATAACATCAAGCTCATAACCTGTTAATTGGCCAGCTAGTTTAATGTTATGACCACCTCTACCGATAGCTTTAGAAACTTCTTCTAATTTCAAGAAAACTTCGGCTCTTTTTGTTTCTTCATTAATCTTAATTGAAGATACTTTTGCAGGACTTAAAGCCCTTGTAATATATAATTGAATGTTACTAGTATAATTAATAACATCTATATTTTCATTTCCTAACTCACGTACAATTCCGTGAATACGAGATCCCTTCATACCTACACAAGCTCCAACTGGGTCAATTCTGTCATCATAAGAATCTACCGCTACTTTTGCTTTTTCACCAGGAATCCTAACTACATTTTTAACTGTAATTAAACCGTCGAATACTTCAGGAATTTCTTGTTCAAACAATTTCTCTAAAAACTTCTCAGAAGTTCTAGACATAATAATTTGAGGTTTATTCCCTTTTAATTCAACACTTTCAATAATACCACGAACGTTATCTCCTTTACGGAAAAAGTCAGATGGAATTTGTTTTTCTTTTGGTAAAACAATTTCATTTCCTTCATCATCGACCAAAATTACAACTCTTGGGCGAACATGATGCACTTCGGCAGTATAAATATCTCCAATAATATCTTTAAATTGCTTGTAAAGATTTGTATTATCGTGTTCATGTATTTTAGAAATAAGGTTTTGACGCAAAGCTAAAATAGCTCTTCTACCTAAATCAATTAATTTTACTTCTTCAGAAACTTCTTCACCAATTTCAAAATCCGCTTCAATTCTTCTTGCTTCAGTCAAAGTAATTTCTTCATTTTCAAAATCTAGATCTTCGTCGGCAACGATTACTCTTCTTCTCCAAATTTCCATATCTCCCTTATCAGGATTTATGATAATATCGAAGTTATCATCTGAACCGTATTTTTTCTTCAATGCATTTCTAAATACATCTTCTAAAATTGCCATAAGCGTTACACGATCAATAAGTTTATCATCTTTAAACTCTGAGAATGAATCGATTAATGCTAAATTTTCCATGCGAATTCTTTAATTAAAATGTTACTGTAACAATTGCCTCTTTAATTTCTGTATAAGGTATTTGTTGCTCTTTTTGAACTGTTTCTTTTCCTTTTCCTATTTTCTTAGGTTCTCTTGCTTCCCAAGACAAAATTATGAAATCTTCATTAGCATCAACTAATTCAGCCTCAATTTTTTCACCATTAGTATTCACAATCAATGTTCTACCAATGTTCTTCTTGTATTGTCTAACCATTTTTAATGGTGAACCAACTCCTACCGAAGCCACTTCCAAAGAAAAATCTTGTTCTTCTCTGTCCAAATTATTCTCAATAGCACGGCTAACATCAATACAGTCTTGCAAGAGCACACCATTATCTCCATCCAAAGATACAATTATCTTGAAAGCATCGGTAATGGTTAAGTCTATTAAAAAAATTGATGGTTTTTCTAAGAGACCTTCAGCTATTAATACGTTTACTTTTTCTTTAAATGTCATACTTTTATAAAAAGAGGGGACATTTAGTCCCCTCATTATTTAGATTTTAATAAATAACGGTGCAAATATAGTGTTTTTTTATAAATCAAAATAAATTGATTGCTGTAAAAATATTTCTTATCTTTATTAAAGCATTAAAACAAATGATTTTTCACATAATTTAACACCACAAAGTTATGAAACGCATTTTAGTTCCTACCGATTTTTCTGAGCATGCAGAAGACGCTTTAAAAGCCGCTGCACAAATCGCTAAAAAAAATAACTCTGAGATAATCATACTTCATACACTAGAATTACCTAGCCAAATGAATGATGCAATTACTGGCGGAATCAGCATCCCTGAGACCATGTTATTTATGAAAAAAGCCAACGAAATGCTTTCTAAAATCACCGAGAGACCCTACCTAGACGGACTTACAATAACTGAGATGGTAAAACTCGACAGACCAGCTGAAGGAATTGCAAAAGTAAGTAATGAACACGAAATCGACTTAATAGTTATGGGTTCACATGGCTCTTCTGGATTTGAAGAATTACTTATAGGATCGAATACTGAAAAAGTAGTTCGCCATTCTGAAATTCCAGTTTTGGTCATTAAAAAACACATGGAAACTTTCAAAACTACAAATTTTGTTTTTGCTTCAGATTTCTCAAAAGAAACTGAAAAACCTTTTAAAAAATTGATTGAATTCACTAAATTCTTCGATTCTAAATTACATTTAGTCATGATTTGCACTCCAAATAGTTTCAAACCGACTCATGTTGCCGAGAAAATAATGAATGATTTTATCGCTCCATTCAATCTTAATAATTATTCAACCAACATTTACAACGATACTAATATAGAAAACGGCATTATAAATTTCTCTAATAGTGTTGACGCTGATTTAATCGGAATGTGCACACATGGAAGAACTGGATTTGCACACTTCTTTAACGGAAGCATTAGCGAAGATTTAGTAAATCATGCAGTACGCCCTGTAATGACTTTTAAAATCTAGACAAACAAAAAACAAAAAAAATCATCTCACAAAAATACAAGATTTAAAAATCCTTAAATTTATTCCATAAAAAAAGCCTCTCAATTGAGAGGCTTTTTATGTTGGTCTACAAGGACTCGAACCTTGAAAGACTGCACCAAAAACAGTTGTGTTACCATTACACCATAGACCAGCAATGCTGTTAAGCGAGTGCAAATTTAAAGCTTTTTTTAGTTTGTGCAAATTTTTTTATATCGCACCATACAACAAAACCTTTTTACAAAAAAATCAAATTAAAAAAAAAAAATAAATAAATAAATAAAAAGAGAGATTACCAAACAGCAATCTCTCTTTTTAAACTTATCATCATCTCCTCATGAAGTTTTTTTTTGGATCAAGAACAAAACCTGGGGAGGAATGTCAAAATAAAATAAGAACTTTGTAATCTAAGAATTTGAGATGACTCCTATAGACCTTTTAAAATTTATGCTGCCTGATTTTTTAGTAG
>NZ_JAYGJP010000016.1:0-35411 GCF_035013205.1 Flavobacterium sp. PL02 | reverse complement strand
TTTTCTAAATCTTTTTTTTAGAATTTTATTTCTAATTCGATTCGTCTTGCTTGTCAGTATTTAAAGGAACGTTTGTCGTTGTTGCGGGTGCAAAACTACCACCTTTATCTAGATAAACAATACTTTTTAGAGAGTATTTTTGGTTTATTCCTAGACTTATTCCTTAACACTCTGACAATATTAAGTTTACATTTTAACAAAATTTACTATTTTTAAGTATTTTCTGATACAATTTATCATTTCAACAAAAATAACTATTCAAAAAGTATCAATTTTGCAAGGTTCACATTAAAACGGGGTATTTTTTAATAACTCATCTACATAAAATCTTCTTTATATCTATCCTAAAAGAAGAAATCAAGAGATTACCTTCTTTAATACAACTAACAAAACCACTTTCCTTAACCTAATATTATAGCCATCACAAAAACTAGGCTTTTCTTTCACTATAAAGCACCTCTTATCTTGCAAACCTACCCTCCTAGCCCTGATAGAAGCGAAAATCCTTTTATGCCGTGGTTCGGCATAAAAGATTGGAGTGAATAGCAGGATTAAGCTCCTTATAAAAATCTACTCCTATATATAGTATAAACTTATACATATATATTGTATGTATTTTTGTAATCCACTATATTTGCATTCATAAAATTATAAACAATGATTAAGATTACTTTGCCCGATGGGTCAATTAGAGAGTTTGCTGCTGGCGTAACTCCTATGGAGGTTGCGAAAAGCATTAGTGAAGGATTCGCCCGAAACGTGATTTCGGCATCTTTTAATGGTACAACTATTGAAACCGAAACTCCTCTGACGACGGATGGTAGTCTTATTTTATATACATGGAATGATGCTGAGGGTAAAAAAGCTTTTTGGCATTCGACTTCGCACGTAATGGCTCAAGCTCTTGAGGAACTTTTCCCTGGGATTAAACTAACTCTAGGACCTGCTATCTCAAATGGTTTTTATTACGATGTAGATTTTGGTGACCAAAAGATATCTGATGCTGACTTTAAAAAGATTGAAGATCGTGTTCTTGAAATTTCAAGAGGTAAACATGAATTTAAAATGCGCCCTGTAAGCAAAGCTGAAGCTTTGGAATTATATAAGGATAACGTATATAAGACTGAGTTAATCTCTAATCTTGAAGACGGAACAATCACGTTTTGTGATCATGCTACTTTTACTGACTTATGCCGTGGTGGTCATATTCCGAATACTGGAATCATCAAGGCTATGAAGGTTATGAGTGTTGCAGGTGCTTACTGGAGAGGTGATGAGAAAAACAAACAATTAACTCGTGTTTATGGAACGTCTTTCCCTAAACAAAAAGATTTAACTGAATATTTAGAACTTCTTGAGGAGGCGAAACGTCGTGATCACCGTAAATTAGGTAAGGAGCTTGAATTATTTGCTTTCTCTCAGAAAGTTGGTCAAGGTTTACCTTTGTGGCTACCTAAGGGTGCTGCTTTACGCGACAGACTTGAGCAGTTTTTAAAGAAGGCTCAGAAAAAAGCAGGTTACGAACAAGTAGTTACTCCACATATTGGACAAAAAGAACTATATGTTACTTCTGGCCATTATGCTAAATATGGTGCTGATAGTTTCCAGCCTATCCATACTCCTGCTGAAGGGGAAGAGTTTTTGCTAAAACCAATGAACTGTCCTCATCACTGTGAGATTTACAATGTAAGACCTTGGTCATATAAAGATTTACCGAAGCGTTATGCTGAATTTGGTACTGTATATAGATATGAGCAATCTGGTGAATTACATGGATTAACTCGTGTACGTGGGTTTACTCAGGATGATGCTCATATTTTTTGTACTCCGGAACAATTGGACGAAGAGTTTAAAAAAGTAATTGACTTGGTTCTTTACGTATTTGGTTCTTTAGGTTTTGAAAACTTTACGGCTCAGATTTCTTTACGTGATAAAGAAAATAGAGATAAATATATTGGTAGTGACGAAAATTGGGAAAAAGCTGAGAATGCGATTATCAATGCTGCTGCCGATAAAGGCTTAAACACTGTGGTTGAATATGGTGAAGCTGCTTTTTATGGTCCTAAACTAGATTTTATGGTTAAAGATGCTTTAGGAAGACAATGGCAACTAGGAACTATCCAGGTTGACTATAACTTGCCTGAGCGTTTTGAATTGACTTACAAAGGAGCTGACAATGAATTACATAGACCTGTAATGATTCACAGAGCACCTTTTGGTTCTATGGAACGTTTTATTGCAATTTTGCTAGAACACACAGCAGGAAATTTCCCACTTTGGCTGATGCCTGAACAGGCTATAATCTTGTCTTTGAGCGAGAAATATGAAATATATGCTAAAAAAGTTTTAGATTTGCTAGAAAATCACGAAATTCGCGCCCTAATTGACAACAGAAGTGAGACAATAGGTAAGAAAATTAGAGATGCAGAAATGCAAAAACTACCGTTTATGCTAATCGTAGGTGAGGAAGAGGAGAAAAATGGAACTATTTCTATCCGTCGTCACGGTCAAGAAGGTAAAGGAAATATTACAGTTACAATTGATGAATTTGTCGCAATTGTAGACGAAGAAATAAAAAAGACATTAAAAGTATTTACAGTTTAACTTAAATTATAAAGTCATAGCAATAAGAAGCAACAGAGGTTACCAACCTCGCGTAGAAAAAAAAGATGCACACAGAATAAACAATCTTATTCGTGTTCCTGAAGTACGCCTTGTAGGCGAAAACATAGAGCCTGGGGTTTTTAAAATAGCCGAAGCTCTAAGATTAGCTGATCAATTTGAATTAGATCTAGTTGAGATTTCGCCAAATGCAGAGCCGCCAGTTTGTAAAATCATGGATTACAAGAAATTTGTTTACGAACAAAAGAAACGTGATAAGGCACTGAAAGCAAAATCAACACAAGTTGTGGTGAAAGAAATTCGCTTTGGTCCTCAAACTGATGAGCATGATTATGAGTTTAAGAGAAAGAACGCTGAAAAATTCCTGAAAGAGGGTGCTAAATTAAAAGCATTTGTATTCTTTAAAGGACGTTCTATTATCTATAAAGATCAAGGTCAGATTTTACTATTAAGATTGGCTACCGATCTTGAAGAGTACGGTAAAGTAGAAGCTATGCCAGTTCTGGAAGGAAAGAGAATGATTATGTTCATTGCTCCGAAGAAGAAAAAATAATTATTTGCTATAAGCAATAAGCCTTAAGCTTTAAGCAAACTGTTATTGTAAACTTTTGCCTAAAGCTTAAAGCCTAAAGCCTAAAGCTCTTGAAAATATAAGTAAGTAAGAATAAATTAAAACACTAGGAAAAATGCCTAAAATGAAAACAAAATCTAGCGCCAAGAAACGTTTTAAAGTTACTGGTTCTGGAAAGATTAAAAGAAAGCATGCTTTTAAAAGTCACATCTTGACTAAAAAATCTAAAAAACGTAAATTAGCTTTGACACATTCAGCGTTAGTTCACAAAACAGATATGAAAAGCATCAAACAACAATTAAGAATTATCTAATAATTCTTTAGGTTAAAAAATTTAAAAATAACCTTGGAGTATGGCCGATAAGTTCCCTTGATTAAATTCGGGACGCCATCTACAAAAACACATAAAAATTATGCCAAGATCAGTAAATTCAGTTGCTAAAAGAGCAAGAAGAAAAAAGATAATGAAGCAAGCCAAAGGTTTCTTTGGTAGACGTAAAAACGTTTGGACAGTTGCTAAAAATGCGGTAGAGAAAGCAATGTGCTACGCTTACCGTGACAGAAAAGTGAATAAGAGAAATTTCCGTGCTTTATGGATTCAACGTATCAACGCTGGAGCTAGATTGGAAGGAATGTCTTACTCTCAATTCATGGGGAAAGTAAAAGCTAACGGAATCGAATTGAACCGTAAAGTTCTTGCAGATTTAGCAATGAATCACCCAGAAGCTTTCAAAGCAGTACTTAACAAAGTAAAATAAACGTTTTATAAACTCAATTTATATTACTTACTTATATAAAAGCCCAATCTTACGATTGGGCTTTTTGTTTTTAATATCGTGCTATAAAAACTTAGTTCTATTATTTATTAGCTATTTATCCAATTCAACTTTTGCTATATAGGAAGAAATGGTTGTTGTACCTGAATCATTCTTGACTACATAAATACCTAATATATTATTTTTGTATACGGTATTAGCACTTGTGATATTTGAATCTGGAAATTCAATATCTATCCAATTCGCTTCTCCAAATGTTCCATCAGAATTTCGATTTACGGAAACAAATGATGCTCCACTACCCTCTCCGTTTATAGTTACCCAATCGGCTGCCAAATTATAGCCTTTATTGGAAGAAGCCGTAATACCTTCAAAATGTGTAATTATCGACAAGGCTGTTTCATTTTTATAACTAAACGATTTTAAATTACTGATTTGTCTTGTTTTAGAATCATAATCGACCAGAAATGCCTGATTCAGTTTCCCTAATTTAGGGCTGGTATAACCACCTGTTATTGTATAACTATTACCTCCGTTATGCCAAATACCATACAATGTATTGGTTAATGAATCTGGTAATTTAAATTCTGTATATTCTTTTGTATTGATATCATATAGAAATGCATATCCATTCTTATCATTTTCTACATCATAATTCCCAACTGCAATTCCTCCCATTATACTATGAACGAATACATTATTTGTATTCCCTCCGTTTGGGGTTACTGGTGTCCATATTCCTGAACCATCAAGTGGTCCTTC
The DNA here is from genome assembly GCF_035013205.1 of Flavobacterium sp. PL02. Lineage (NCBI taxonomy): Bacteria > Pseudomonadati > Bacteroidota > Flavobacteriia > Flavobacteriales > Flavobacteriaceae > Flavobacterium > Flavobacterium sp. PL02. Next base: position 30,680 of record NZ_JAYGJP010000016.1, on the reverse strand, counting down.
ATAATAAAATCCAAGATTTCCGCTTGGGAATCCTCCACTTGATGTTGTTATCTTATAAGATCCAACAATTTGTATATTTCCATTAGTTCCATTATTGGGTCCATAACAAGAGGTATTGGTAACTATCTGTGATGCTGTACTTGGAAAATTAATGACATGCCATTTTCCTTCATTACCATTACCTAATAGCTTGCCTTCATAAATCAGCCCCTGAACAATGCTATTTTGTCCTAACAAACTTGCTGTTATGTAAACATTTTCAGATTCTGAAACTCCTCTTATTCCTTGTATTGTTGTTTGTCCGTTTGGATTATTAAAATCCATATAAGTAACTGTATTTACTTCTTGTTTTAAATTTTGTGACATAATGTGTGTTTTTAGATTATTAATCCTTTGCCCTTTTACATTACTATGTCGCTAAATTATTTTTAGTTGAATTTTACAGTATTAAAGACATCTGTAGGTGCATTTACCCAAAGTTTGTCTACTTCGAGCTGATGTAATTGCTCTTCTAATTCCATTCTTATTTCACTGTATCCTGGATCATAAGCAAGATTGGTAATTTCTAATGGATCATTTACTAAATCGTATAGTTCGTATTGTTTGAAATAAGCGCTTGAGGCATCGAAGTAATAATCGAATTTCCACTTTTCTGTTCTTATACATCGAATGCGATTAGCTGCTTTTACTATTGCCCAATTACTATTTGACCCTGCCTTAATATCATCGTATGTAAATAAAATGCTTTCCTGAACTGGTGTTCCATCCTCTATTATTGGCAATAAGCTTGTACCTGCAAGTCCTGTAGGTGGATTTGATACATTGGCGATTTCTAATAATGTAGGCATGATATCTGCCAAGGTTGCCAATGCCATAGATTTTTTAGTTTCTTTATCCTTAAATAAAATAGGATTAGATATAACAAGTGGGACTCTTAATGCTTCTTCGTAAGCTACAAAGGTTTTCTGACGTAAACCTCCATGTGCTAATCCCATTTCTCCATGATCTGATGTTAATGTTACAATTGCTCTGTCTGCTAATTTATTTCCGTTTTCATCTTCTTTGTATAATTCTTTGATTAGGTAGCCAATTTCTTTGTCAACATGACTTAGCAAATATCCATAAAAGTTAATATAATTTAATTTTTCTTCTGGTGTCGCTATTGCTCCTAAGCTAAGTGCCATGTTAATTAAAATTTGTTCTTGTGCCATCGGTTTCTTATTCTCCAGCAAATTTTCATTTACTGTTACTGGTAGTTCAATTTCTCTACCTGTCCAACTATCTGGATGGTATCCTGAAGTACCAGCAGATTTTGGATAGGCTAAAACATCGTGTGGATTAACTAATGAAAGGATCAGACAATATGGTTTATGATCTCCTGCTGCTCTTCTTGTTTTTACTTCTTTCAAATATTGTATTGCTTCTGCAGTATATCTTGCATCATGATTTGCATAACCTCCACCAAAATTTAATGGATTTACATTTTCACCTGCATCTGGAGCTATCCAGCCCATTGCCCCAAATAATGAAATATCGGCTGGTGTTAAATCATCATAATTGGTCTTTGTGCCATTGGGAGCAACTCCTTTACTCATATGCCATTTCCCTCTGTATTGAACATCATATCCATCTGCCCAAAGTACATTCATAATATTTGGTAATGTGTTATCGAGTGTTGGTTCTTGTGGTGATAAAAGTCCTCCTTCTGTTAATGTCTGACTAACACCATGCTTGGCAGGATACATTCCTGTAAATAATGTAGCCCGGCTTGGGGAACACATACAGGTATTGCAAAAAGCTCTATCGAAACTAAATCCGTTTTCTTTTAGAAATGTAAGTGTTGGAAGATTTTTCTCTTCCCAACCTGTTGGAAAATGTTGTGTTGCTCTTTGCTCATCTGTAATAATAAGAATCATGTCTGGCTGTTGACCAATTTGTTCTAGTTGCATTTTAAAGTCCATTGAATATCGTTTTAAATTATTAAATAAAAAATGTAATTACGTATGTACCCTTTTGATATAATTGTTAATCAATTTAAAAATCAGCTCTTTGGATAACTTATTTTTAGTTAGGTATTTGCTTTCTAATTATATGATTGAGTTTATATACTCTCAATGATATTTGCTTATTCATGAATCTTTTTCATGATATCCAATTAGGTCAGAATAAAAGAACAATAATAAAAGAACTTATTTAAACGTATAAACACCTGTTTTTCAGAAAGTAAAACAAACAAAAAAGCCAATCTAAAGATTGGCTTTTTTGCTTTAGGCTGATATTGTGACTTTATGTCAAAACTTATTTCTCATCCTTTTCTAGAATATGTTTATCTATCATATACTGTGTAATTGGTCTTAATGTCTTTCCTGTTTCTGGATGTAATCCTGGGGCTGTAAAATACTCATAAGTACCATCGAATGACTTCCCATACCAAATACATGGCTTTCCCATTTTAAAAAAACTTGTAGTATCACAAGCTTCAATTTTCTTAAAATTAGAAATCAACCCTTCTTCTTTCTTCATTACTATAGGACTAAGTAATGTCATTGTATTTGAAACATTATCACAAGGAACTTCTTCATAATGGTCCTTATTCCAAACCATACAATTTTCTTCTTCATTAAAACTCCAGATTGCAAATGACCCGCTCAATATAAAAATGCATGTCAATAAGATTAAGTACGGTTTCTCAATGATATTTTTTGTTGAAATTAGTTTATTTGGCACTCCAACAAAAGACCTAATTTGTACTTCTTTATCTTCAAATGATGTTTCTTTCCCTTTTTTAATAGGTGCTGAAATTTCACTCAAGACTGGTTTTGGCGTATTTACAACCAATTCTTCTCTTAAGAACTTATTATATGGTCTTTTCTCAAAATCTACCAAAATTGCTGCCAATTCAATCCTTGCTGGATTATCCGATTCTTTCTCTCCAGTTAAGAAAGAAATAACAGGTCGGAATCTTGCAATTTCAAATCGCTCAATAGCTCTCCTTAAATCCTCTCCTTCTTTCGTGTTTAGAAATACTCTGAATGTATTTTCATCATTTACTGATAGTGATTTATCAAAAGTAATTAAACATAAGTTTCGCAATTGCGCAGGTGAAAGATTCAACAAAATACCCGTAGGTTCTTCCAATTTATAAGTTTGGTATTTTGCTTTTATAGCATTTTTATATTCTTCAAAAGTAATTTTACTCATAAGCATTTATCGGAATTGTTAAACATTTTGCAGCAATCAGCAGTATTATCAGCATTACTGGAATTTCATCTCAATGCCCCGCCAAAGCTGTCATTTCTTTGCCTCAGAATTAGTTACCGGTTTAATCTGCAGGTTAAAACAAATGTACAAAACTAGTTCTTTAAAAAAGTGCGTAAAACCGTAAGACCGAGTTTATCCGGGAAGTATAAATAAAAATCATACTGTTTCTACACGCTTTACTTCCCTCAAAAAATCAAAAGAACATTCCGCCAGAAGCGGTTTGAAAATCAGTTCAAAATTCCGATTTCAGAAATCGGATGGGGCAACTTATGTAAAATTTTAAAAATAAACTAAGATGAAAAGAATTATAGCAATATCGTGTTTTGTATTAACTAGTATCGTATTTGTATCATGTACTAATGATGATGATGAAACAACAAGCAAATTAAATGTTTCTGCAGATGCTCCGGGTGACGGACAAAATGGCCAAACTCCGATTTCTCCGCCGAAACCATAGTCGTCTGGTTAATTAAATAACATCCTCAATTTAATTAAATTTCAGTATTTTCGGGAAATGAAACTTAAACAAGTCCATTTCCCGATTTTTATTTTAGCTTTAATTCTATCTATATTGTCCTGTGAAAGAAAAGCGAATCCTATTACAGAAAAAAAAGTGAATACAGCCTATAATAATTATTTAGAATTAGCTGAAAAACATTTTAATAAACATGTCTATGATAGTGCTTTTTATTATTACAATAAAGCAAGGTTAGAATGTGAAACAAATGAAAGAGAAAAAATAATCTATGCTTACTTGAAGATGGCAATTACTCAGCAAATTCAAGGAGATTATTCTGGTAGTGAAACTAGTGCCACTGAAGCAATCCCATTTTTTGAAGAAAAAACAAGTGCCACTTACAAATGCGCTGTTTACAACAATATAGGGATAAATTATGAACGATTAAATGAATATAATGATGCCATTTATAATTACAATCAAGCTGTTAAATTTGCAGAAATTGGACTTCAAAAAGATATTTTAAATAATAATATTGCCGTCGTATATATAGGAAAAGCAAATTATAAAAAAGCAATAAACATTCTTTATCCTTTAACTCTAAAAAAAGATATTACAGAAAATTCAGAAAACTATGCCCGAATACTCGATAATTTAGGATATGCATATTATAAATCAGGTAATATAAAAGCACTCGAATATATAAACCAATCGAAGTTGATAAGGCAGAAGATAAATGATGACTTTGGCATAACAACAAGTTATCTTCATCTATCTGAACTATATTTCAAAAACAATCCTAAACTTGCTAATGAATATGCAGATTTAGCCTACCAAAAAGCAACTAAAGTAAGTAATGCGAATGATCAACTAATAGCATTGAAGTTATTAATTGAAAACTCTAATGGCGAGAAGTTAAAGAAAACAACATTACTCTTCTTAAAAATAAATGACAGCATTACCAAAGCAAGGCAAAAAGCAAAGAATCAATTTGCAAAGATAAAATATGATTCTAAAAAAGATCGCGAAGAAAATCTCCATTTAAAAGCCCAAAAAGCAGAAAATGCTTTACAATTAGAAAAAGCAAAAAATAGAAATTTAACCTTATATATTGTAACTGGATTTGTTTTAGGGTCGCTTTTATTCCTTTATTACTATTTAACTACAAAAGGAAGACGAGAAAAGACTGCAGCTATTTATGAATCTGAAACTAGAATTTCGAAAAAGCTACATGACGAACTTGCTAATGAAGTGTATCATACCATAGTTTTGGCTGAAACAAAAGACTTATCTACAGATGAAAATAAGGAAATCCTCCTTTCAAATTTAGACACTATTTATTCTGGAACTCGAAATATATCCAGGCAAAACAGTACTATAGATACGGGAGAAAACTTTGAAAGTGAATTAAAAGACATGTTATCTAGCTATAACGGAAGTAATGTAAACGTAATTATTAAGGATAATAATGATATTAATTGGTCTAAAATTGAATCTGAAAAGAAAATCGCAACTTACAGAGTATTGCAAGAATTGCTTGTTAATATGAAAAAACATAGTCAATGTAGTTTTGTTGTTATTGGTTTTGAAGAAAATGATAAACAAATACAAATAAGTTACTCTGATAATGGAGTTGGTTTTGGTGAAAAAATGAATTTAAGAAATGGTCTTAAAAATGCGGAAAACCGTATTCAAAGCATAAAAGGAACTCTTACTTTTGAATCTGAGCCTAACAAAGGATTAAAAGCCAAAATTTCATTTCCAAAATAATATAAGCATATGTTTACAAAAGTTTTAATAGCCGAAGATATAGATTTTAATGATATTGCAGTTGTACAAGTTCTCCAAGAACTAAATGTTCCCGAAATAGAATATGCTAAATATTGCGATGATGCTTTACTTAAAATAAAAAAAGGTCTCCTTGATAATCATCCTTATCAATTATTAATAACTGATTTATCCTTTAAACCTGATCATAGAGAAACTAATCTAAATTCGGGCGAAGAACTTATTGCTGCTGTAAAGCTATTATTACCTGAAATAAAGATAATTGCGTTTTCCATTGAAGATAAAGCCTATCGTATAAAGTCTCTATTCGATAAATATAATATCAATGGCTTTGTAATGAAAGGTCGTAATAGTATCCCTGAGTTAAAGAAAGCGATACAGAATGCTTTCGATACGGATAAGAAATATCTTCCTCAAGAATTAAACTATATTCTTCAGGATAAAACAACCAATGAGATAGACAATTATGACATTCAACTTATTAAATATCTCTCGATAGGTGTTTCTCAAGATAGTATGGAAGCTAAGTTTAAAGAAGTTGGTATTACTCCTAATAGTAAAAGTACAATTGAAAAACGCATTAATAAACTTAAAGTCTACTTTAAAGCTAATAATCCAACACATCTTGTGGCAATTGCCAAAGATTTAGGCTTGATATAAACTCTCCTTTTGTTTCATTTTCTTTCTTTACGGATTTCCGTAAGGATACTCTATTGCCGATTTATAAGTTTGGCTTTCCAAAACTTATTTTATGAAGAGCAATTATTTTATACTTCTGTCAAAAAAATGTTTGACAAGAAGTATCTCTCCCAAAAACAAAATTATACTTAAAACAACTCTTCTTTGTTTCTTACTATCTTTTGGTATAGCACTTTTAGGTGCTATATCGGGATATATTGATATAGATTGGAAGTTACTTTTCATTCCAGCAATACTGTCTTTTCTAATCGTACTACTCATACTTGCAATTATAAATAGATACAAAAAAGTATAACCCTATTTTGAGTACTTTCCTTAATCCTCTTCTGATTATTGTAACTCTCCTTTAATAACAAACTTTTTTATTTATTATTTTCTGAATGTGGAAAACCGTAATAAACTGTTTTACAATGAGCTTAAGTTTGTTAAAGAAAAACAACCATACACTCATTCCTAATAATAAATGATATGATAAACGATTTGAAGAAATTTTTAAATGAAGAACAAGATCCTAAAGCAGTTGAGAAACTACTGTCAAAAGTTAGTGGTCTACTCACCTCTGGGGAGCAAATAGAATATGTTGCTGTACAAAAAAAGCCTGCACTAAACCTATCTCCAGATTGTATTGCATTAACAAATAAAAGAATAATATTCTGCAGACCAAGAAATTTAGGCCTTTCAATGGATTTTCAAGATTATGCTTGGAAAGACATTCTCGATTGTCACATGAAAGAAGGTATCATGGGAGCAACTTTCTCAATGAAAACAATCAAAGGTAACGTTAATATGCTCGATTATCTTCCTAAAGCTCAAGCTAGAAAATTATATCAGTTTGCTCAGGAAAAAGAAGAAAACATGATTGAATACAGACGTCAACATGATCTTGAAACTAAAAGAGCCATTGCGGGAGGCGGTATTATCGTCAATGCAGGAACATCAATGCCTCAAAATGTAGAAACAAAAGAAGATCCATTAGAAATATTGCAAAAATTAAAAAAACTATTAGATGGTGAAATCATTACACAAGAAGAATTTGACATCAAAAAAACTGAAATAATATCTAAAATGTAAATTATGAAAAGTAAACTAACAGCAACAATATTGACTTTCTTTTTGGGAGGAATTGGAATTCATAAATTTTATCTAGGAAAATCTACACAGGGCATACTATACATACTCTTTTGTTGGACATTAATCCCCTCCATATTAGCCTTTTTTGAATTTTTCGGATTGTTATTCATGTCTGACAATTCATTTAATATGAAATATAATAATGTTTTTTAAAAGAATTTAAAATATGGAAATATATACAAATAAAAATGGTCAATCTGGAGTAAAATCATATGAAATAGGAGCTGATTATATTACAGTAAAATTCAACAGAACTGCAAAACCATACAAATATAGTTATTTAGGAAAAGCTGGATCTAAACACGTAGAGAACATGAAACACCTTGCGATAAAAGGCGCTGGGCTAAACAGTTACATAAATACTCATGTGAAATTTAAATACGATGTTTTTTAATTAAAATATTTTAGAGGTTAAAAAACAAGTAAACTATGAAAAAGACAATACTTTTTCTTAATATACTATAAGTAAAAATGAAGAAAACCACTACTCACTTTATAATTTGCAGTCTTTCTTTAGCGTTTTTGGGATGTAAAAATGGACATTCCAATGGGCAACCTAAGGTAGGAAAAAACGAACCTCAATCGTTTTACAAAGAAGTAATTACTCCTGATGATGTAAAATCCATCACTCCCGAAGAGGCCAAAACGTACCATAAAGATATAAATTACCAGTACGAATATCGTACTGGTATATCTGGCAATTATGAATATACTTATGACGTAAATGGTTATGACCAAGATGGTAATTTAGTCACTGGAATCATAAATATTGAAAATAAATATGGGGCTGGGATAATCATAAATAATAATGACGAAGAAATTGATATAAAAGCAGAATGGATTGGTTATGGAAGATTAAAAGCTACTGACGAAAACGGAAATGAATACAATCTGGTTGCAGATTAATTTGAGATAATACTAAACAAAAAAATATGAAGGTCATTATATTAGTTTTATTTACAACACTTACCTCATTTAGTATGGTAAAAACCAATGTATATGTATGTGGTGCAAGTGGTTCAAAAAAATACCATTACAAGGAATCTTGCCGTGGTTTAAGTTCTTGTAAACAGGAAGTAACCAAAATTTATTTGAAGCAAGCCCAAGGATACGGGTTAACACTTTGTGGGTGGGAAGACTAAATAACTCTAGGATAATCTTTATATTTGAAAATTAATCCTTACGAATGAGAATCCCGTTTACTGCCCTATTTTTTATATTCACTTCATTACTTTTTTCCCAAACCAAAATCCTTTCCTGGAATATCGAAAACTTTGGTAAATCAAAATCTGATCAAGAAATTAGTTTTATTGCTAATACGATTAAAAATCACGACATTATTGCAATTCAAGAAGTTGTTGCAGGCTATGGAGGTTCACAAGCTGTTGCGAGATTAGCCGATGAACTTAATCGAAAAGGTGCTAAATGGGATTACTCTATTAGTGATCCAACAAGCAGTAGTGCATACAAAACAGAACGGTATGCTTTTATTTGGAAAACAAGTAAAGTAAAATTAAAAGGAAAACCTTGGCTTGAAAAGCAATACGAGCGACAAATTGACCGTGAACCTTATTATGCTACTTTTGAAAAAGATGGCAAAAGTTTTACTCTAGTTAGCTTTCACGCTATTACAAAAAGCAAACAACCTGAAACGGAAATTAAATATTTCAAGTTTTTACCTCAACAATATCCAAATCTAAACTTGATTTTTGTGGGTGATTTTAATTGTCCACAATCACATACTGTTTTTAATCCTTTGAAAAAAATGGATTATCAACCAATTTTAGAAAACCAAAAAACATCCTTGAAACAAAAATGTTTTAATACCCAATGTTTAGCTTCTGAGTTTGATAATATATTCTATCAAACATCGAAAATTACAATAAAGAGCAAAGGAATAATTCATTTTTACAAAGATTTTAATTCCATGAAAGAAGCTCGAAAAATATCCGATCATATCCCAATATGGATGGAATTTTCTTTAAATTAGTATTATGTTTTTAACTTTTTCTTTTTGGCAGCTGGAAATAATACGTTATTAAGAATTAAACGATATCCTGGAGAGTTTGGATGTAAATCTAAAACAGTTGGTGGATCACCTACTTTGTGTTGGAAATCTTCTGGGTCATGTCCCCCAAAAAAAGTAAACATTCCTTTTCCTTTTTCGCCATGTAAATATCGTACTTCACCATTAATCTCACATGTACCCATAACTAAAGCACTTGATTTTACAAATTCTGCATCAAATGAAGTTGTTTGTCCCATAAATCCTTTTACTAATTGTGTATGATTTTGACATAACATACTTGGTATTGGATCCCATTTTGCCGAAAACTCCATTAAAGTAAAATAATCCTTCTCCATTGGCACTCTCCTTTTTGGTGTCATATCAATATCCGAGAATTCATATATTTCTGGTTTACGTTCTAAAGTAAAGTCTCTAAAAGCAAATGAATTAGCATAATTTAACTTAGATTGATAATTTGGTTCGCTCGCATCTCCATCAAACATTGCTTCACAAATATCTACTCCATCTGCAGCCAAAGCTATATCAAAACTATCTGTTGCCGAACACATTGCAAACATAAACCCTCCTCCTATTACAAAATCTCTAATTTTTTTTGCAACAGCTCCTTTTTCTTTAGATACTTTATCATACCCTAGTTTAGTTGCTAATGCTTCGGCATCTTTCTTTTGTTCTATATACCAAGGTGCATTTTTATAGGCTGAATAAAACTTTCCATATTGTCCTGTAAAATCCTCATGATGCAAATGCAACCAATCATACAATAATAATTGATCGCTTAGAACCTCTTCATCATATATTGGGGTAAAAGGAATTTCAGCATATGTTAATACTAAGGTAACTGCATCATCCCAAGGTTGTTTTCCTTTGGGTGTATAAACTGCTATTTTTGGAGCTTTCTCAAGAATTACTGTTTCCATATTCTGAGAAGGACTTGAAATTTCATTTAAAATAGAATTCTCTTCGCTATCTGAAAGTACTTCAAAACTAACTCCTCTAATTTTACATTCTTTACGAATTTCTTCTGTATCGGGTAGTAAGAAGGAACCTCCACGATAATTAAGCAACCAGCTCGCTTTGTAATTTTTGTTTAAACACCAATACGTTATTCCATACGCTTTTAGATGGTTTTGCTGTGTTGTTTCGTCCATCGGAAGTAAAATAAACGAAGCTCTTCCATTAAATGATAATAAAAAGAAGAGAACATAAGCAATATAATATTTCATTTTAAATCTATTTTTATTTTAGTCTATTCTAATACAAGACTAAACAATTATTGGTTTTCTATAAAAACACGTATAAACACGCATAAATGTAAGGATAACTCTAGCTAAATTTGTTTTTATTAAATTATTAACAATTGACCATGAAAACCCATACAATGAAACTTAATGAAGCAAATAACAAACCTAGGCTTACAAATTTAATTCGAAAAATAGGAGCTTGTTTATTGATACTAACCATTATTTTATATTATGTTTTATCTATCCAGTTCTTAGCTAGTAGCGGAAGTAATTAAAAAAGTTAATTTGTAAGTACTGCAATGTCATTTTGAATAGCATAAACTACTAATCCAGCTGTATTTCTAGACTCTGTTTTAAGTAATAAATTATTTCGATGCCCTTCTACCGTTCTGGGACTAATAAAAAGTTCTTCTGCAATTTCGGCTGTACTTTTTTGCAAACAGATTAATCGTAGCACTTCTATTTCACGGGTAGAAAGAAAATTTGTATCTAAATTGCATCTGGTACTTTTACCTGCTTTTCCTATTTCATGTATAATTTTAAGTACTTTGTCATTATAATAGTACCCTATTTTACTCACCTCATTAATTGTAAAAATTAAATCCTTTGGAGTAGCGTTCTTTATTAAATAAGATACTGCTCCAACTTGTATCATATTTGCAACAAAAGATTTGGTATCATAACTCGTTAAAGCAATGACTTTAATTTCCGGAAATTTTCTATGAATAATTTTAGTAGACTCAACTCCATTTAAAATAGGCATTTTTAAGTCTATAATGACAATGTCGGGTTGGTCACTAGATCTTTCCAAAAATGAAATTAGTTCGGTTCCATCTGAAGCCTCAAAAATGACTTCCAAATTTTCTTCTCTCTCCAATAAAAATACTATTCCTTTGCGAAATAAAATTTCGTCATCAACTAATATTATTTTTACTGTAGTTTTCATTTTGTTTATCAGGAATATCAATAATTAGCTTACTACTTTAATGAATTAAAAACAGACAATTGCAAAACAAGTAATTTATCTTACGAAAATACAAAAAATGTAAACTTAAATAGCCATTAATCTGGTTTAAAAAGTAAAAACTACTGAAATTCCTCTATTAATAGCTGATTCTACATTCAAATTTCCATTTAGAAAAGAAACTCTACTTTCGATATTCTTCATCCCAAGTCCTTTTTGATTTTCTGAGTTCTTAGAATCAAATCCAATTCCATTATCAGAATATATTCCTTTTTTGATTCCATTTTCTTCTTCAAAAGCAATCGAAATCTTGGTAGCCTTACCGTGTCGTAATGAATTATTCATGAGTTCTTGCAAAATTCTAAAAATATGCAAGTGCCTATCTTTATCATTTTCATCAAACTCAATATCATTTTGATAATCTATTGATATGGTCTTGCTACTTTCAAACTCCAGACATAACTCTTCTATACCAGCATGCAATCCAAATTTTTCTAATACGGGTGGAAATAATCCATGGGCAATTTTTCTGGAACTATCTAAAGCTTTAGCAGTTAGATTAATAATATTTCCTGTAATTTCGGCTATCTCGCTTTCTGTTAAATTTGGTGTATTTAATAAATGGCTATTTAATGAAACAACATTCAGTTTCGAACTAATATCATCATGTAAGTCTTGTGCTATTCGCTTGCGCTCTTCTTCTTGAATAATAATTACTGCCTGTACTTGCTCTTTTTGGTACTGAATTTCTAAATCTTTTTTTTCTAATTTCTCTTTTATTATTTTTTTTCTCGAAAAATAAAAAAACATAACAAGAACAACTCCCATTAGTACAAAAGCCAAACAACTAAATATAATTGTAGCAACAATTTCACTTTCAGAAATCGGATTAGAATTCATAGGTATTTTTGGGGTTTTTGCTTATTAAATATATACAAATTTAACAATTCAAATATATCTTATTTTATCTGGATAATTTTAAAGAGTAATTAAATATGTTGCAAAATAAAAAATCTTCATCAAAACTTAAGTCCTGACGAAGATCATTTATTTATAATGGCTATCCCTTATAATAAGAATCACACTTATCTGAATGTAAAATCTTGTATAATTTACAAAGTTAGTTTACAAGATTATTTTTTTTAGAAAAACTCTTCTTCCATTCAATTAAAATAAATAATTGAAAGATAATGTACAATATATAATTTATACGCGAAGGTAATTTATAATATTTTGAACTTAGCGTTATTGATAAATTGCCCACTAAAAATAAAATAGTACTCCCTAACAAATAAAACAAAATCCCTACGTTGATATAATAAAATACTCTTTTATCATTCAACATATTATATAAATGAAATGTTGCATAAATTATTAATAAAAAAGAAGTAATAAATATTTCATATAAATTGAATTTAAAAAACAAATCGGGTCTTACGCTATATTGTATAGCCAAACTTAATAGTGTCAAAACACAAGTAATTCTGATTATTCTTTTTTGAAAACTGTCTTTTATTAGATTATAATAAAAAAGAGCCAGCATTAGAAATTGTCCGATAAAATAAAAATGTGACAAAAACAGATTATTCATACCTAATTTACTTAAAACTAACGTACTAATCTGAACGCATACAATAAAGAAAAGATAAGATGTAAATATCACATACGTTTTTTGTTGCTTAGAAAGACCTATTGCGAATACAATAAAATTAATCAGCAAAAGAAGATATCCAAAGTTAACAAGAAATGAATACATAAATCATATTAAGATTAAAGAGGACTAGATGGATCTCCTCCTGGAGGACAAGGCTGACTAAAATCGTATATTGCTGGTGCTATAGCATTTACATGATTTTCAGTATCTCCCTCTTTATGGTTGCTTTCAGGTAGCATATCTACATAAATACCCGTTTTTTCGTCATATCTGGTTCCTACAATCAGTAAAGTTTGCTCTCCATCATCGTTGATTCCCATGTAAGCTCTTACTGCATCTATTTCTTGCTTTAAAACTAATTCTAAATTTATTTTTGGAATTAAAAAGGCACGAACTTTATTTTTAAGGTCGATTTCAGTTTTTGGATCGCTCCATTTTTTTGTCCATTTTTCAGCAGTCGCCAATGGAATTTCCGTGTCTTTTTCTCTTAATCTGTAGTTTTCTTTCATAATTCAGGTTTATAATTAATTTAAAATTTAACTCAGGTTTATTAATAGTTGTGCTAAACTACTGTTTTTTATTTTCTTAACAAAAAAATAAAATCAGTAAAAGACTAGTAAAAAAATAAAAAGCTTCATTTTTTATTTAGTAAATTTTTAACAATAATAATCCTAAAATAATAATTATAATTAAAAAATAACAACCCAAAAACCTCACATAACTACTATTTATTAAGTAAAAACCTATTCAAATTTAAAATGTAAAAACAGGTATAAATACGCTTATCCAGAATTCCTTTATGATTTAATTTTGATTGTAAACTATTTAAACCTAAAAACTATGTCTACAGAACCATTTATTGGAGAAATTAAAATCCTAGCATTCAATTTTGCTCCTAGAGGATACATGACCTGCCAAGGTCAAACTTTAAGCATCGCACAAAACACCGCATTGTTCTCTCTTATAGGCACTTATTATGGAGGAAATGGGCAAACAACATTTCAGCTTCCTAATTTACAAGGTCGTATGCCAATAGGACAAGGGCAGAGCTCTTTAGGAGCTGGCTTTGTGATGGGACAAGCTGGAGGAGTAACAGCTGTTTCAATATTGACATCAAATATGCCTGCACACGTTCACTCTCTGAATAGTGTATCGGTAAAAATTAAGGCATCGACTGCAAATGCAGACGAAACATCTCCAAATGGTAATTTCCCTGCTGTTTCTCAATCACCTAGCTATTCAGGAAATGGAGCAACAAATAACGTTTTTAGTGGTGGAACTGCAATTTCTGGTAATACTGATATAGCTGGTTCAAGTATACCTATCGATATAACAAATCCATATTTAACAATAAATTATTCTATTGCTACTGAAGGGATATTTCCAAGTAGAAATTAATTATAAATAAAATCAAAGGAGAGCTTCATATATAAAGCTCTCCTTTTTATTACATAAAATATATGCAAGTAATCGGAATTCTATTGTCGCGCTCTACATATTATCAAACAATTGGTTTTGATTTATATGAAGGTCTCCGTTCGGGGTTAAAACAACTAGGGAAAAGCGATATCAAAATAGTCACAGAAAACATAGGTTTTGGTACCGATAAGCAACAATGTTATCGCAGCGCCGAAAAACTTCTGCTCGAAGAAAATGCATCTATCGTAATTGCCTACATAGGACATCGTACTGCTCAATTACTTCGACCACTTTTTCTGGCGGCAAATAAAATACTGATTGTTTTAGATGCAGGTGCAAATATGCCTCATGAATGGCCAACCTGTCCAAATATTTTTTATCATTCTCTTCATAACTCTTTAGGTGCTTCACTCGCCGCTAAAGAAGCAACAAACGATGGATATAAGAATGCTGGCATGGTAACAGGTTATTATGATGCTGGCTACCTACATACATATAGTATATCTAAAACATTTCAAGATAATGGAGGGACGATAGCTTTTAATCATGCTACTGGTTATAAAACAGATGATTTTACGATGGAACCTTTAAAAGAACACTTAACAAATTTTCCTGAGAGTGCTCTATTAAGCATTTTTAGTGGTGATTATGTTGAATGGTATTTTGAACAAATTAAAAACACATTCGAAGGAAAAAATTTACCGATTTATCTACCTCCATTTGGCTTAGAAGAAACAATGTTGGGTAATTCAATTTATCCAGGTAAAAATATAAAAGGGATTGCAGCTTGGTCTAAAAAAATCAAATCAACAGAGAATCAAATTTTTATTGAAACAATAACCGAATTAGGCAAAATACCTAATCTTTTTTCTTTACTAAGCTGGGAAAGCGCAACTATTGCGTTAAGAGCATTAGAACTTTCTGATGAGCATAAAAATAATGTGTCAAATATTGCCCAAGATCTCCAATCGCTTTCATTCATAAGCCCAAGAGGTGAGATTTATTTTGATCCAAAAACGAATACATCAATTTCCCCATTATATAAAGTAGCCGTCATTTCTGATAATGAAGGCAAATGTGAATTACAATTAGAAGGCGAGGTAACAGAAGTAAACGAACAGTATAAAAAACTAACAAACCAAGACTTAGATCAAACGACATCAGCTTGGTTTAATAGTTATGTATGCATCTAATTTATGGAAGAACAGAAAAAAATAATGATCCTATGTGGCGGAAAGTTCGCCTTTAAAACATTGCAATTATTAGCATATGAAAAATTCATGTGTGCAATTGGTATCGGGAAAAGTAATGATACAATAATAGATGCTTTAGAAAGAGAAGCTGAAGACAATAACTTAGGATTCAAATCATTCTCATCTAAAAAAAGTATGGAAGAAATGAGAGGCTGGATTGATACTATTAAACCCGATTATATATTTAGTATCTCATTTCCATTTCTCCTTCCTGAATCTGTTCTGTCTTATGGAAATAATAAATTCATCAATTTCCATCCAGGACCATTACCACAATATCGTGGCGTAATGCCAATTTTTGAAGTGCTCAAAAATCAAGAGAAAGAGACTGCTATTTGCGCGCATTTTATGAATGAAAAATTTGATCAGGGTAATATTATTTTCAATGACCCTATAAGAATACAAGAAAATGACACTTACGGAAAATTAACTGTGAGGTTAAGCAACCGTATATCACAAGTTGCTTTAAATATGGCAAATATGCTACAATATGCTAGTAACATTCCTAATCAATCTCAAGATGAATCATTAGTGTATTATTATGAAAAACCGGAACTAACGGATACTTACATTAATTGGAAACGTATGAGTGCCGATGAAATCATTGCACTAATAAACGCCTGTAATCCTTGGAATTCTGGTGCCGATGCAACTTTAATGGGGGAACAGGTTAAGATAATAGTAGCAACACTATTAGATGAACCCCATGAAGACAAACCAGGAACAATTATTTCTATAAACAATACGGTAAATGTAGCTTGTGAGGACAACAAACAAATTGCAATCGAAATACTTAGTACAGACGAAGGTATAATGACGGCTAAGAAATACGCCTTATTAAAGCCATTAATGGCAAACCCCATATCTAACTAATATACTTAACTATCAATTTAAAACTATCAGATTATGAAAAAGAACTTTACTATTATTTTTGCGATGTTGCTATGTCTCTTTTACACAAGAGGTAATGCTCAAACGCAATTTTGGTCCGATACATTTGAAGATACTGGAGCCCCAAGTTCTGGTCTCAGAGTACCTTCAGTTCCAGAATTTACTTTTGGAGGACCACCTCCAACTGCCTATTTTTTTAGAACGATTCCAACTGGAATAGCCCTTCAAAGCGGGACTTATACAGCTTTTCAAGGCGCAAAAATATGGGCTGCTGAAGACATTGACAAAGGGTCAGCAGGGGTCAATGGTACATTAAGCCCTAATCAGCAAGTTACTTGGTCAGCAATTAGTATTGCGGGAAAAAGTGGTTTGTCCTTTAAGGGTACTTTTGCAGCAAATAATTTAAATGCTGGCTGGAATGGTTCAAACTTTGCTCCACTTCAAGATTTTATTGCTATAGAATATCGAATTGATGGAGGTCCTTGGACAAAAATCATTGCATTCTATGCTGGTGCTATAACAACAACCAACGCCTTATCTCTTGATACAAATGGAGATTTAATAGGAGATGGAGCTGCTTTAGGATATGCTTTTAGTGAATTTACTGCTAACATTCCTGGTACTGGAACACTATTGGAAATTAGATTAAATTGTTCAGCAAATGGTTCAGATTCGCAAGAATTTGCAGTAGATAATTTCCGTCTTTTCGAAACACCTGCGTGTACAGCACCCGTTATTACAGCCAATCCACCTAATAGAAGTCTTTGTCCAGGAAGCAATACTACATTTTCTGCTGGTGCAACTGGAGCTACAACTTACAAATGGCAAGTTGACCAAACAGGCGCAGGAACTTATACAGACCTGGCAAATGCCGCTCCATATTCTGGAGTTACAACTAACACATTAACTATAACTGGTGTAACCACAGCAATGAGTACTTATAGATATAGAGCTGTTGCAATTAATGGAGTCGCTACTTGTTTTGCAAATACTAATTACGGCACATTATCAGTTTCTAACATAACCCTTGCGGGCGCGCAAGATAATATCGTTTGTGTAGGTACCGCTACAGGTAGTGCATCCGTTATTCCAAGTGGAGGTATTGGTACTTATACATATTCATGGTTCCCATCTGGTGGTTCTGGAAGTATAGCTACAGGCTTAAGTGCAGGAACCTATACAGTAACTGTAACAGATGGTATACTATGCCAAGCAACTAAAACTTTTACTATTATCGAAACAGGTACACCAATAAGCATAGTACCTACACAAACTAATGTAAGCTGTAACGGTGGTTCTAATGGATCTGCAACTGCAACAGCAACAGGTGGATCTGGTACTCTTACTTATTCTTGGTCGCCATCTGGTGGAACTGCAGCAACAGCCTCTGGTCTTACTGCAGGAGCATATACTGTGACTGTAACAGATGCTAACGGATGTAGTAAACCACAAGCCTTCAACATCATACAACCTAGTCTAATTGTAACATCTGGTACTCAGGTTAATGTAAGCTGTAATGGTGGTTCTAACGGTTCGGCAACTGTAACTGCAACTGGTGGAGCTGGTTCATATACTTACTCTTGGTCGCCTTCTGGTGGAACAGCAGCTACTGCATCTGGGCTTACTGCTGGAGCATATACAGTGACTGTAACAGATGCTAACGGATGTACCAAACCTCAAGCCTTCAATATCATACAACCTAGTCTAATTGTAACATCGGGCACTCAGGTTAATGTAAGCTGTAATGGTGGTTCTAACGCTTCGGCAACTGTAACTGCAACTGGTGGAGCTGGTTCATATACTTACTCTTGGTCACCTTCAGGTGGAACAGCAGCAACTGCATCTGGGCTAACTGCTGGAGCATATACTGTGACTGTAACGGATGCTAACGGATGTACCAAACCTCAAGCCTTCAATATCATACAGCCAAGTCTAATTGTAACATCTGGTACCCAGGTTAATGTAAGCTGTAATGGTGGATCTAACGCTTCGGCAACTGTAACTGCAACTGGTGGAGCTGGTTCATATACTTATTCTTGGTCACCTTCTGGTGGAACTGCAGCAACTGCATCTGGACTTACTGCTGGAGCATATACTGTGACTGTAACGGATGCTAACGGATGTACTAAACCACAAGCTTTCAATATTATAGAACCTAGTCTAATTGTAACATCTGGCACTCAGGTTAATGTAAGCTGTAATGGAGGATCTAACGCTTCGGCAACTGTAACTGCAACTGGTGGAGCTGGATCGTATACTTATTCTTGGTCGCCTTCTGGTGGAACTGCAGCAACTGCATCTGGACTTACTGCTGGAGCATATACTGTGACTGTAACGGATGCTAACGGATGTACAACTACCGAAGACTTCGATATTATAGAACCTAGTCTAATTGTAACATCTGGTACCCAGGTTAATGTAAGCTGTAATGGTGGATCCAATGCTTCGGCAACTGTAACTGCAACAGGTGGAGCTGGATCGTATACTTATTCTTGGTCACCTTCTGGTGGAACTGCAGCTACTGCTTCTGGACTTACTGCTGGAGCATATACTGTGACAGTAACGGATGCTAACGGATGTACCAAACCTCAAGCCTTCAATATTATAGAACCTAGTCTAATTGTAACATCCGGCACTCAGGTTAATGTAAGCTGTAATGGACAAGCTGACGGTTCAGCAACTGTAACAGCAACTGGGGGAACTGGATCGTATACTTATTCTTGGTCACCATCTGGTGGAACTGCAGCAACTGCTTCTGGACTTACTGCTGGAGCATATACTGTGACTGTAACGGATGCTAACGGATGTACAACTACCGAAGACTTCGATATTACTGAGCCTGTCGCACATAATTTAGCGGTAACTTTTGGCGGAAATAATGTCTTAAGTGCTAGCCAATCTGGTGCAACTTATCAATGGTATCAATGTTCAGATAATTCACCAATAGTTGGAGAAGTAGGTCAATCGTTTACTCCAACAGCAAATGGGTCTTATAAAGTTGCTATAACATTAAATGGATGTACTGTTTCTTCGCAATGTGTTGTTGTAAGTACTTTGGCAACACCTGAATTTGAGAAAAAAGCTCAATTTATCATGTATCCAAATCCGAGCAAAGGTGTAGTAAACATCAATACAGATCATGATAGCGATTTAAACATTGTTAATCAATGGGGACAAACAATTAAAAAGGTTAAAGTTTCTGCTGATACTACTAACTCAATTAACATCGAAAGTCTGACGGATGGAATTTATTTTATTTGCGAAGTAAACGGAAATAAAGTAATTACCCATAAATTAATTCTAAAAAAATAAACATAAATGGGAGATATTAAAAAAACATCTCCCATTTTTTTTTAGTTTAATAAACATCCTTATAAATTTTATACGATAACCGTCTCCAAAATATACAACTTATGGAAAGAAGATCCTTTGTAAAAAAAACAAGCTTATTAACTTCAGGTCTTTTCTTTTTCTCTACAAAAAATCTATTCGCAATACCTGAGAAAAGCAACATCAATATTAATAATCTAGATTTAACACCAATACTTATCAGTAGTAAAAAAATTATGATAAAAGGTAAAATTTTAGATTCTAAAACACATTTCCCCATAAACGCTGATATGTATGTAAAAACTAAAAGAAATAGATTTTTTTCAAAAAAACATTCTGTTAATGCACTAAATGGATCCTATTCAATTTTTTCGGGATTTGCAAATTCAGAAAAAATATCCGAAAAATTAGTCATCGAAATTAAAGTAGATGGATACAAACCTTATGAAGGAAATCTATATTTAACACCAAAAGGTTGTAATATTCATAGTGATCAATGGCAATATAATCCTGACTTTAAACCAGAATATTGTCCAGTTAATTATGAAGAATCTAATTTATTGTTTTCTAACTTTAATTTTTATTTAGTAAAAGCATAGATCTAAAATAAATTAAAAAAAGGGGAAATTGTAAAAACAATTTCCCCTTTTTTAGTTATCAATACTCCTTTAGTAGCAAATAGTAATTTAATCATTAAAATGGAACATCACTATCATCATCATCGTCATCATTAAAGTTACTTCCAAAAGCTTCGTTTGCAGAAGGAAGATTTTTAGTAACAAACGGATTGTCATCATGATTCATTTTAGATGGTAAATCATCATAACTACCTGAAAAATCATCCAGGTTATCAAATTTTCCAAGGTGTCCTATAAATTTCAATCGAACGTTTTCGATACCACCATTACGGTGTTTAGCAATCATTATTTCTGCCTGACCTGCGGTTGGTGAAGCCTCATCATCATCCCATTCTTCAATTTTGTAATATTCTGGTCTATATAAAAACGAAACGATATCAGCATCCTGCTCAATCGCTCCAGATTCACGAAGATCCGATAGCAACGGACGCTTACTTGATCCACGCGTTTCAACAGCACGCGATAACTGCGAGAGTGCAATTACCGGAACGTTTAGCTCTTTTGCCAAAGCCTTTAAGTTTCGGGAAATTGTAGAAATTTCCTGCTCACGATTTCCTCCACCTTTACTATTTCCTCCAGCAGTCATCAATTGCAAATAATCAACAATAATAATTTTAATACCATGCTGTGAAACTAAACGACGACATTTTGCTCTTAAATCAAAAATAGAAAGTGATGGTGTATCATCAATAAACAAAGGAGCTTTTTCTAAGTTTTTTACTTTTGTACTCAACATCTCCCATTCATGAGGTTCTAACTTACCAGTACGTAATTTCTCAGATGATAATCCAGTTTCCGATGAAATTAACCTCGTAATTAACTGTACTGATGCCATCTCCAGAGAAAACAAAGCTACAGGATGCCCAAACTGAATAGAAATATTTCTAGCCATCGAAAGTACGAACGCTGTTTTTCCCATCGCTGGCCTAGCCGCAATAATAATTAAATCACTCGGTTGCCATCCAGAAGTCAGTTTGTCCAAATTAGTAAAACCAGTTTCAACACCACTTAAACCTTCTTGCTTAGCAATTTCTTCAATACGCTTTTTTGCCTGAAGTACTAAACTCTGAGCAGTTTCAGAACTTCGTTTAATATTTCCTTGCGTTACTTCATATAGTTTAGATTCGGCCTGATCAAGCAAATTAAACACGTCTGTTGTTTCATCATAAGACGCTTCGATAATTTCCGAAGAAATTCGAATCAAACTTCTTTGAATAAATTTTTGAAGAATGATACGAGAGTGAAATTCGATGTGCGCAGAAGAAGCTACTTTTTGCGTAAGCTGAATTAAATAAAAATCACCACCTGATATATCTAATTTTCCATTCTTTTTTAGTTGTGCCGAAACTGTCAGTAAATCGATTGGTTGAGTTTCAGTAAAAAGCTGAACAATCGCTTCAAAAATATACTTATGTGCATCCTTATAAAAAGCATCAGGCTGCAAAATATCAATCACATCATCTACACCTTTTTTATCAATCATCATCGCACCTAGTACAGCCTCTTCTAAGTCCAGTACCTGCGGGGGAAGTTTCCCTTTTTCTAAATTAATAATTGCGGTTTTATCGACCTTAATTGGGTTTATATTTTTGAAGTTTTCCATATAGCGAATGTAACAAAATTTAGAAGAGATATAACTATCTAGTTGTTACGAATAATTGTTTATAAGTTAATGTATATTGTTTAAAACCAAAAAAAAATCCGAAACGATAAGGCTTCGGATTTTTTATAAATTTGTAAGAATTTATTCTTTGTATTCGCCCATTTTACTGTATTTGTCCATTCTCTGGGCAACTAAATCGGCTGTTGATAAGTCTTTCAATTCATTATATCCTTTAGTGATATATTGTATAACTGTTGTAAAAGTAGTTTCTCTGTCATAATGAGCTCCACCTAATGGTTCTGGAATAACATCATCAACTAATTTTTGTTTTTTCATGTCCGAAGAAGTCAATTTTAATGCTTCAGCTGCTTTCTCTTTATACTCCCAGCTTTTCCATAAAATAGAAGAACAAGATTCAGGAGAAATCACAGAATACCAAGTATTCTCAAGCATATAAACTTTATCTCCTACACCTATTCCTAAAGCTCCACCTGAAGCACCTTCACCAACAATAATAGTGATAATTGGCACTTTTAAACGTACCATTTCAAAGATGTTTCTTGCAATAGCTTCACCTTGTCCTCTTTCTTCAGCTTCAAGCCCTGGATATGCACCTGGAGTATCTACTAAAGTTAAAACAGGAATACCAAACTTTTCAGCCATTTTCATCAATCGTAATGCTTTACGATATCCTTCTGGATTTGCCATACCAAAATTTCGGTATTGACGTGTCTTAGTATTGTATCCTTTTTGTTGACCAACAATCATGTACGACTGCCCATCAATTTTTCCTAAACCACCAACCATAGCTTTGTCATCTTTAAAACCTCTGTCTCCATGAAGTTCTAAGAAAGTATCTCCGCACATAGCCTTAATATAATCTAAGGTATAAGGTCTATTTGGGTGTCTTGACAATTGTACACGTTGCCAAGCTGTTAGGTTTTTATATATACTCCTTTTAGTTTCTTCTAATTTCTTATTAATTTGCTTGCACGTTGGCGTTACATCAACATCTGATTCTTTTCCAATGATAACACACTTTTCTAACTGCTCTTCTAATTCTTTGATAGGAAGTTCAAAATCTAAATATTCCATAGGATCTTTTGAATTTTTGTTTTTAAATCGAACCGCAAATATAAAAATATTATATTGTTTGGCGTGTTTATTTAGTATTAAAGTATAAAAAAAATAAAGTCAAAAAGAGTTAAAACATTATACTTTATCATCTTTTTTATAGTGTTTAAAAACACCATTTAATATAACTGTAATTACAATTATAATAGCACCAATATAAAATTCGGTACTCATTTTCTCTTTTCCTCCTAATATAAAATACGCTAAAATAATTCCATAAACAGGCTCTAAATTAGTCGTAAGCATAACAGTATAAGGAGTAAGTTTTCTCATTACTTTTACCGAAGCAGTAAATGCATAAGCAGTACATACCGAAGCCAAAAGCAGCAATAACAACCAGTTGTTTACAGAAAGTACAAAGAAATCGGCAGTAAACTTACCTTGAAATAAAAAGTAAATAGTAATAAAAAAAACACCTGCTCCAAATTCATAAAAAGTAATAACCGAAGGCTCATGATCAGCAATTAATTTACCATTCATTAAAGTAAATAAAACTCCTAGAATTATAGAAGCTAAGGCATAATACATTCCGTTTAAGTACTGAATTTCAACCTGCATTATCAGAGCCAAACCAGCAATGATAATAAGCCCGAAAAAAACTTCATACCATAACACTTTTCTTCCAAAAAAAATTGGTTCCAATAAAGACGCAAAAAAAGCACCTAAAGAAAATATAGAAAGTGTTATCGAAACATTAGAAACATGAATTGCCCTAAAAAAAAATATCCAGTGCAAGGCAATTAGTAATCCCACAAAAATTAACTTAAAAAAAGCTTTTACAGGAACATGAAATGATTCTTTTTTAAAAATAATAAAGCCCCCTAAAAAAATCCCTGCCAAAAGCATTCTGTACCAAACCAAAGCTTCTGCATTTATAGTAATTAATGCGCCCAGAATAGCAGTAAATCCCCAAATAAAAACAATTAAATGAAGACTTAGGTAACTTTTTAGTTTATCGTTTTGCATTACGTAATAAGAAAACTGCCAAAATTCCAAAAGCAATATTAGGGAACCAAACGGCAAATAAAGGTGAGAAAGTTGATTTTTCGGCTAGTGTACCAAATATTTTGTCAAAGAATACAAAAGCAAAAGCAAGTGCAATTCCTATTGCCAAATTGGTACCCATTCCCCCACGTCTTTTCATCGAGGAAACAGCAACAGCAATAATCGTTAAAATAAATGCCGAGATAGGAACACTTATTTTTTTATACAAAACAACAAGATATACATTGATATCACCAGAGCCTCGTTTTTTTTCTTTTTCTATAAAATCATATAACTTGCCAATACTCAAGGTTTCGGCAATATAAACCACAGGAGTCAAATCTTCTAAATCAAAAGTAAATACAGCTTTCTTCTCAGCAGCTTTCTCAATTTTATCGTCTAATTCTCCCAAAGTCCTTTTAGTGTAATCATACATAGTATAAGTACTATCTTTAGGATTCCACTGGATACGACTTGCAGTAATTTTAGAAACAAGTTCTTCTCCTTTAAACTTTTCTAAAGTAAAATTAAAAGCAGTTTTAGAAACATCATTAAAGCTATTTACATAAATAAACTCATTGTCATTTATTTGCCTATATACATTTGTATTATTCCCATGCATAGCTTCCTTTCCACCACCTTTAAGATATGTGTACCTAAAATTATTAAAGCCTTCACTTGCTGCAGGAACAATATAAAACCCCATCAACAATACAAAAACCGAAACAATCGAAGCACCTATAATATAAGGTCGTAAAAAACGTGAAAAAGATATTCCCGAACTTAATATAGCAATAACCTCAGTATTATTAGCCAATTTAGATGTAAACCAAATCACCGATAAAAATAAAAATATCGGAAATAAAGAGTTGGCAAAATAAATAGTAAAATTATAGTAGTAAACAACAATATCCAAAAATGGAATCTTGTTCTCTAACATCTTGTTAATCTTCTCCGAAACATCAATTACAATCCCAATCGGTATAAATAGCAACAACATCACTGTAAAAGTGGCTAAATATCTCTTTAAGATGTATTTGTCTATTATTGTCAGCATAGATAAGTATAATCGTTTTTTTGCTAATATTTAACCGAATAAACGATTAAACAGTAAATACATTTACAGTCTTTGGCTCATATTCTTAACCATCATTTCTTTCCATGGCATAAAATCTCCTGCTAAGATATGTTTTCTAGCCTCACGAACCAACCACATATAAAAGCCAAGATTATGAATCGTAGCGATTTGTTTTCCTAGATACTCATTAGCAGCAAACAAATGTCGCAAATATGCTTTAGTATATTCAGTATCTACAAATGTAATTCCCATCTCATCAATTGGAGAGAAATCAGCTTCCCATTTTTTATTTTTAATATTGATTGACCCATTTGCAGTAAACAACATTCCGTTTCTTGCATTACGGGTAGGCATTACACAATCGAACATATCAACACCCAAAGCAATATTTTCCAAGATATTAATTGGCGTACCAACACCCATTAAATAACGAGGTTTATCCTCTGGCAAAATTTCACAAACAATTTCAGTCATAGCATACATTTCTTCAGCTGGTTCACCAACCGATAATCCACCAATGGCATTACCTTGTTGACCCGCATTAGCAATATATTCAGCCGACTGACGACGTAAATCCTTATAAGTACTACCTTGAACAATAGGAAAAAACGTTTGCTCATATCCATATTTAAAAGGCACTTTATCCAGATGATTAATACAACGATCCAACCAACGGTGAGTCATATGCATCGAACGCTGCGCATAACGGTAATCACAAGGATACGGTGTACACTCATCAAAAGCCATAATAATATCAGCCCCAATAGTACGCTGAATTTCCATTACATTCTCAGGAGTAAAGAAATGATAAGATCCATCAATATGAGATTTAAACTTTACACCTTCCTCTTTAATTTTTCTGTTTGCAGACAATGAATACACTTGATATCCACCAGAATCTGTCAATATATTTCTATCCCAGTTCATAAACTTATGCAAACCACCAGCTTTTTCAAGAATTTCAGTTTGCGGACGCAAATACAAATGGTATGTATTTCCAAGAATAATATCAGGGTTTATATCGTTTTTCAACTCCCTTTGGTGCACACCTTTAACCGATGCAACAGTACCAACAGGCATAAAAATTGGAGTTTCAATAACTCCGTGATCAGTAGTAATACTTCCTGCTCTCGCTTTCGATTGCAGATCTTTTTGTAATAAATCAAACTTCATATACACGTTTTTCAGTCGGCAAAGATAGGCTAATTTGAAAATTAGATAATTAGATAAATCAAAAAATTAAAGATGTTTTATGAATTAATTTGGGCATGTCCCTTCGGGTCGGGCTATTCGCTATATCTTTTGTTCCATTTCATTACACAAAAGGATGTCGCTATTATCCCTCATGCAAAAAAAATCCACTAAATTTGGATATAAAATATCGAATATAACATTGACCTAATGAATTTATCACAAAAACTAGGATACCCCGAAGACAGCAAACTATTAATCATCCACGCCGATGATGCAGGATTATCCCATTCAGAAAACAGAGCAACAATACAAGCACTACAAAACGGAATGATTAATTCTTATAGTATTATGGTACCTTGTCCATGGTTTTATGAGATGGCAAACTTCGCAAAAGACAATCCACAATTTGATAACGGAATTCATTTAACACTCACCTGCGAGTGGGAGAACTATAAATTTGGTCCAATATTACCTATTAATGAAGTACCATCATTAGTAGATAAAAATGGCTATTTCCATAAAACCAGAGTAGACTTTATAAATAATGCAAAACCAGAAGAAGTAAAAAAAGAACTTCGAGCTCAAATTGAGAAAGCATTACATTTCGGATTAAAACCCACCCATCTCGATTCGCATATGTGCAGTATTGGTGTATGTCCCGAGTTTTTAGAAATATACAAAGCACTAGGAAAAGAATACAACTTACCCGTTTTCATCAATAAACAATTTGTAGAATCGATAAGCTTATCCAACGAAAAGTATAACTATGAGAACACTCTTGTAGCCGACAATCTCCTAATTGGAAATTTTACTGACTTCGAAAAAGGTGAACTTAAAAAATCTTACGAGAAAGCTTTAGATAATATAAACCCAGGTTTCAACGTTTTCTTGCTTCACCCAGCATTCGATGATAGTGAAATGCAAGGCATTACAAAAAACCATCCTAACTTTGGTTCTGAGTGGAGACAAATAGACTTTGACTATTTCACAAGTAACAAATGCAAACAAAAACTAAAAGAGAACAACATACGATTAATCACCTGAAGAGAAATTCATAAAATTAGATAAATATGCCAATTAAAAATAAAGGAACAAAAGATTAACACTTCTTAGTAGCTACAATTTTAGATAATTATAGATTTCAGAGCCTTAAATTAAATTATCTAATCGTCAAATTATCCAATAATCTAAATGCTACATTTCCTTTAAAATCATTTGTCTTACGGCAAAATAAAAATTACTTTTACAACAGTTTAACTTTTACACATAAAATGAAGCCTAACACACAACAATTAAGCGATTTAACTATCCAAGTAAGAAGAGATATTCTTCGAATGGTACATGCTGTCAACTCAGGTCACCCAGGTGGCTCACTAGGTTGTACTGAATTTTTGGTGTCTTTATACCAAAATATTATGGACCGCAAAGAAGGTTTTGATATGGACGGAATCGGAGAAGATCTTTTCTTCCTTTCAAATGGTCATATTTCTCCAGTATTTTATAGCGTTCTAGCAAGAAGCGGTTATTTTCCAGTTTCAGAATTAGCAACTTTTAGATTGCTTAACTCTCGTTTACAAGGACACCCTACAACTCACGAAGGATTGCCAGGAGTTCGTATTGCTTCAGGTTCATTAGGACAAGGATTATCTGTAGGAATTGGAGCTGCACAAGCTAAAAAACTAAACAAAGACAATCATATTGTATACACATTACATGGTGATGGAGAATTACAAGAAGGACAAAACTGGGAAGCTATCATGTATGCTTCTGCTAAAAAAGTAGACAACCTAATTGCAACTATCGATCTTAACGGAAAACAAATTGACGGAACTACAGACGAAGTTTTAGCAATGGGAAGCATTCGTGCTAAATTTGAAGCTTTTGATTGGGATGTTATAGATATCAAAGAAGGAAACAATATCGATGCTATATTAGCAGGTATGGCAGATGCAAAATCAAGAACTGGAAAAGGAAAACCAGTTTGTATTTTACTACATACTGAAATGGGTAACGGTGTAGATTTTATGATGCATACACATGCTTGGCATGGTAAAGCACCAAACAACGACCAATTAGCTAATGCATTAGCTCAAAACATTTCAACTTTAGCAGATTATTAAAAAAGCATTATACTTTTCATAATAAGCTTTATGCCTATTATTTACAAAGTATACTACTTATAGCAACAAAAAAATGAAAAAATATACAAATACAGGAAGTAAAGATACTCGTTCAGGTTTCGGAGCGGGAATGACTGAATTAGGTCAGAAAAACGAAAATGTTGTTGCATTATGCGCTGATTTAATTGGTTCATTAAAATTTGATGATTTCAAAAAAAATCACCCAGAGCGTTTTTTCCAAATCGGAATTGCTGAAGCAAACATGATTGGAATCGCAGCAGGTTTAACAATTGGAGGTAAAATTCCTTTTACAGGAACTTTTGCTAACTTTTCTACAGGAAGAGTTTATGACCAAATTCGTCAATCTGTAGCTTACTCAGATAAAAACGTAAAAATTTGTGCATCTCACGCAGGTTTAACACTTGGAGAAGATGGAGCAACACACCAAATATTAGAAGATATTGGTTTAATGAAAATGCTACCAGGAATGACCGTAATCAATACTTGCGATTACAATCAAACTAAAGCAGCTACACTAGCATTAGCAGATCACCATGGACCAGCTTATTTACGTTTCGGACGTCCAGTTGTACCTAACTTTACACCTGCAGATGAGCCATTCGTAATTGGAAAAGCAATTTTATTAAACGAAGGTACTGATGTAACCATTGTTGCTACAGGACATTTAGTTTGGGAAGCACTTATTGCTGCAGAAGCATTAGAAGCAAAAGGAATCTCTGCCGAAGTAATCAATATCCACACAATCAAACCACTTGACGAAGAAGCTATATTAAAATCTTTAGCAAAAACAAAATGTATTGTTACAGCAGAAGAGCACAATATACTTGGAGGTCTTGGAGAAAGCGTTTCTAGAGTATTAGCATTAAACAATCCAGCTCCACAAGAGTTTGTAGCTGTTAATGATAGTTTCGGAGAATCTGGTACTCCAGAGCAATTGATGGAAAAATACAAGCTAAACAATCAAGCAATTGTTGAAGCTGTAGAAAGAGTTATCAAAAGAAAATAATTCTTTTACATACTATAAAATTAAAAACCTGCTCAATCGAGCAGGTTTTTTTATGCTTACATACAACTTACACACGAGATAACACTTCTTATATACATTATAAAACACTTTTATCGCTTGTACCTGTTAGATATTATTCACAAACGATTCCGCTCCATAAACGCGCTAAAATTATACCGCGAAGCTTCACAAAGTTTACACAGAGTATCACAAAGATTTTTTACTTGTAAAACTTAAGATAGTTTATTGCAAAGTCGCTGTGACGCAAAGCTGTTTTTAGCATAAATAATACTTCCGGTTTTAACCGCAAAGGAAGGAAAGAGAAAAAACGCAAAGGTTCGCAAAGCCATTGATTAAACTTTGTGAGCCTTTGTGTAATCCTTTGCGCTCATTTTGCGAGTAAAACAACTACAGTCTTGTCACCCTGAGGAACGAAGGGTCTTCACAAAGCTTTTTTAGATTGTCGAGCTACTAATTGATCCATTTTAACCGCAGAGTAATGAAATAGAAAAACACAAAGGTCCGCAAAGCTATTGATTAAACTTTGCGAACCTTTGTGTAATCCTTTATGCTCTTTTAGTATTGATCCCAACTTTTGCACCTGATCCGATTAAACTTTGCGAACCTTTGTGTTTTCTTTTTGCGGAACTTTGCGAAACAACTTTGGATCAAGAACAAAACCTGGGGAGGAATGTCAAAATAAAATAAGAACTTTGTAATCTAAGAATTTGAGATGACTCCTATAGACCTTTTAAAATTTATGCTGCCTGATTTTTTAGTAGAAC
>NZ_JAYGJP010000015.1:0-50222 GCF_035013205.1 Flavobacterium sp. PL02 | reverse complement strand
TGTCGTTGTTGCGGGTGCAAAACTACCACCTTTATTCAGTTAAACAATACTTTTTATGGAGTATTTTTTGTTTATTTTTTAACAGTCTGATAACAGTGTGTTTACAGGTGTTCTTTTTTCTTTATCTCTGTCTTTTTTGGACTTTTTACCTGTTTTTGCTGGGTTTTCCTTGTTTTTTGCTGAGTTTCGCGCAAAGGCGCTAAGGCGCAAAGTCTCTTTTATTGTCTTTCCTGCGTAGCTTTTGTTATGTTTTGCCTCCCCTAGCCCTGATAGTAGCGGAAATCCTTGGCCTTTTTTCTTTAAAAAGGACAAGATTGTAGCGGATAGCAGGAAATAGCTCCTGAAAAAACTTCTCCTATATAGTATAGTAGAATATGACTCCTATATATAAGGTCATAAAAAAGCGGCTACTATATATAGTAGCCGCTTATGGATATCTTAATTATATTAATCTATTTATTCTACAATAAGTTTTTGAGTTGATGTATTACCATCTTGCTCTACTTTTATAATATAAACTCCTGTAGGTAGATTATGAATATTTAATTCTTTGTTTTCGGTTTGTACTGTGAAAACAATTTTTCCAGACATATCGGATATTCTGATATTCTTTTTACTTGTAGATGCTGTTTGTACATATACTTTCCCGTCTTTAACTGGATTTGGATAAATAACAAATCCTTCGATTGTATTTGTAGGTACTCCTAGAGCACAAACTGTACTTGATACATTTATTGTACGTGTTACAACAAATTCATTTAGCAATGCATCTTTTACAGTATAAGTCAGTATATATTGC
The DNA here is from genome assembly GCF_035013205.1 of Flavobacterium sp. PL02. Taxonomy (NCBI): domain Bacteria; kingdom Pseudomonadati; phylum Bacteroidota; class Flavobacteriia; order Flavobacteriales; family Flavobacteriaceae; genus Flavobacterium; species Flavobacterium sp. PL02. The sequence goes on along the minus strand of NZ_JAYGJP010000015.1, from coordinate 49,423 downwards.
CCTGGTGTGTTTACATCGACTGTTCCTGTAACTATTACTCCTGGAGTAAGGTCTACATCTAGATTATCTTTGGCAGTGAAACCAGCTTCTACATACGGACAACCTTTATCTAGAGAAACTATTACATTTCCTAAAAGTGTAATTATTGGTTTAGCTCTTTCAATTGTTATTATCCAATTCTCTATAGTTCCGTCTTGAGCTGTTACATTATATACAGTAGGTAAAGTATAATTTAATGTTGTTACTCCGCTATTTTGGAAATAGGTTCCGATACGTAATGTAGCAAAATCAGATATTTGGAAAACTGGAACTAATACACTTAAATTGGCATTATTATTAACCAGAACTTTTACCGTTTTTAAAACTGGATCTATTACACTCGTTCCTATTTGGTTTGCTACTGAATATGCAATTATACTTGCTTCTGAATTCTTTGCATTTAAAGTAACGGTGTAGTTTGTTTGTGAAAGCTTATTCTCTGAAACTACTGAAACCAAAAAGCTGTTTGTATAGTCTGAAACAACCGCTTTGGAATTTAATTGTTTTACTCCGTCTATATATAACTCTGCTCCTGATGAAACTGTAAAATCTGCAATTAAATTAGACACATCAATTCCATAAGTCAATGTTTTAGTAGCATTGCTTCCTACGATATCTGTATTGATTTCCTGTGCTAATCCTGGATTAGATGCTGTTTTAAAGTCGTACGAAAGTAATTTGCTTTCATTGCTTAAACCTGTTAACACTTTAATAGTATATGTTTCTATAATTCCTGTGTTAAAACCTACTCCTTCTACATTTAAAGTAACTGGATTTGTATAGTCATTTGCAGTAACTCCACTTACTTGTGTTACCCCGTTTATTTTTGCAATACTTTTCATTCCCAATGAATAATTAGCTACTGCCGTTGTTATATCTGTTCCATCGTTTAATAACACCGAATAAGTTTTAGTAGCTGCATCATAAGAAGCTGAAAGTTGATTTACAAAATCTACTTTTTGTAACAAAACCGGAACATTCCAGAATTTACCTTCGCCCTGACCATTTGTATCGGCATTTGTTACTAAAGCTGTATTATCATTTAGAGTACTATCAAAAACAAATTGTTTATTTCCCTCTGAAAATGAATAATACGCTATTAACCCTGGTTCATTACCAAAATACTTTGTCATCGTGTTTGCAGCTATTGTTGCCTGATCACGTACTCCTGACCAAATACGAACCTCATCTATATTCCCGTTTATACCACGAGCCAAGCCTGCGTTATTACCTATGTAGACTGCAGAAGATGCATTTGAAGATGCCGCAGCCGCAGTACCTGTACTAGTGAATGGAACTGAAACCCCATCTATATAAACCGTATACACATTGGCAGCACTTACGGTAAAAGCAATATGTTGCCAAGTGTTTTGTTTAATAGTATTTATTCCTGTATTTACAACATAAGAGCCTCCTGGTGTAGTTATAGAAAGTACTAAACTGTTTTCTTTATAAAGAGTTAGATTAGCTGTATTGTGTATAAAGGCTAATACTGAACTTTTATCTAAAAGCCTTCCGAAAACTGATGGTTGTTTTTGGTTAAGCCAAGCTTCGAATGTATAGTTATTAGTAAGATTTAAAGCTGGAGTAATATCTGTTTTTACAAAATCATTTATCCCATCAAAAGTTCCTGTAACATTCGTTACATAATTTGCAACATGCGAGAGTGTTATTGATTTTGAATTATTTGTAGCATCTGTATCTCCTACTAATTGAGTATAAACTTCAATTGTATAATCTCCAGGAGCGCCTAAATTAGCTGTTGTTGTAAATGTAAAGTTAGCTGTTCCAGCTGCTGGAATTATCCCTGTAAAATTCTGAATGACTTCACCTCCTCCGTTAATTTTGTATGCTACTGGAAAATTCGTAATAGGTGTACTTGAATAATTACCTATAACAGCAGTGACTGTAACTGGTGCATTACCAGGTTTAACTGGAGCAACAATTTTTTCTACACTTGCATCGGCAGCTGTAAATGGCAATACATTAATGGTATATTCTTCTACCTCAAAATCTGACCTTGAACTTGTAAGTCCATCAATTGTTGGTCCTAGATTTACATTATAATATTCATTAGGCGAACGATACATTTGTATTACACGCATTAATTTTTCACCTGCTGTTGTACCTGCTGGAATTGTTAAGCCTCCAACTAAAGTAAAATTATTTCTGAAATAATGTGTACTTGTAGTTGATGGAATTGCTGGTGATGTAGACGCAGTAGTAGTATTTACCCAAAAATTACCTGCATAAAACTCATCTGTTAAGTTACCATCTCCATTTAAATCTATTACCATCATTGTAAATACTCCTACTGAAGGCGTTTGATCACGTGTTATAGGAACTCCTGTTTTTGTTATTGTGACTTCTGGCTGATAGGTAAACCCTGCGTATACTGGAATTTTTATATTCTTAAAATCTGAATATCCAGTAGTCCCTGAAGTATTTACAACATCATTCCATTTTAGTTTAGATATTGCATATCCATCTGTATTGCCATGAATTGGCAAATCATTTTTATTATATACCGTTTTCTCAATTACATCGTTAGTAGCATTATCATCTGCTACATCAACACCACTTATAATTTTATATTCAGCATTAACAATAGATAAATCTGCTTTGGTAGCAAACGTGAAGCTCACAGTTGAATATGGTGCAATAGCTGCAATTGTTTCGATAATTTTTGTTCCTGCAATACCTACCTGATAAAATACTGGATAATTTGCTAGTGGAGTAGGTCCTAAATTACTAACTCTAATAGTTATGTCATGTGTACTTATTTTTTTTCCCAGAACTTCTGGCGTTACTATAGAAACGATACCTGCATCATTTACGATTGGCTTAGCTACACAAGTAATAGCTGCAACCCATCCTGCTTCAGTTACTCCACCATCTGAAGTAAATTTAAATGTTAGCTCACCACCAGCTGCCGTAGATGTTAATGATGGTGGCAAAGAATTTCCTGTAAAAGTTCCTATTAAATTAGCAGCACTGGCTGTTGCTCCATTATAAACATACAAATAATCATAATCTGCTTCAACATCAAAAGCTTCGAAATCTACTTTAATACTATTACCCAGTGTAGCTGGTTTAAAAGTCATTGTTTGATTAAGGTTATCTGCATAATTCTGATAACGAGTTCCGCTATCTGTAAATGCCGCTGCACAGGTTGTTACACTTGCAGCAGATCCCATTGATTTATCTGCTCCTATATTATAAACTGTTTTGGTTACTGTGTTGTTTTCTACAACTGCATCGCCTGGATAGTCTACACTACCAATTACTGCATATACATTTGGCACAGAGAAATCTGCTTTTTGAGCAAAATTGTAAGTTATCTCAGTCAATGGGTTTACCGGACCTGGAATTATCTCTACAATTGCCGCTCCATTATTAATTTTATACGAAACCGGAATATTACTAATTGCTACTGGAGAATTATTAGAAATTTTTACTTGCACTGTCTCCGCAGCAGTAACTCCTGTATTAGGCGTAAATGAAGTTATCCCTAGATCAGTTGCTGTAGCTTCAAAAAATTCTACATTATCTATATAGGTTGCACTATACACATTTCCGCTATTTGTTGCCACAAAATCATTATCGCTCACTGTTTCAAAAGCTATGCTAAACGTGGTTCCTGCATAAGCCGATAAATCATAAGTTAATTCTTTATCACTGTAAGAAGGAGTTTCTCCATATACATCTAGACCTTCATGGCTCATTAACGGAACACCATTTACCGAAACTCTAAAAAGGTTTTTATCCACCCCAGCCAGAGTAACATTAGCCCATTCTAAAAAGAACTTCACTCTTAATGCTTTTCCTGCCAGACTGGTTGCGTCAATATCACAAAAAGTTACTTTTTTTACATAATCTGGATTATTAGTAAATGCCAGATTGTTTTTTGGGCTGACTACCCAAGGAGCCGAACCGACACCTGCTGATCCAGCCATTTTTACGCCATCTAAAAAATCAGGATTTATATACTCATATTTCACCTCTCCTGTTGTTCCTTTAGAAAAAACAAAATTTGTTGCTTTTCTATCCGTAAATTCTTCAAGGAATGGCAAACTTAAAGCATTTAAAACTGGTTGAGAAACTGGCTCTACATTTACTGCACGAACTCTCTCGGATACAATTTGAGTAGCAATATCTACAGTACGAACTGAGAACCAGTTATCCTCTCCTACTGTTACATTTGCAAATGTATAGGTAGGACTTGTAACTGTAGCTACAACATCAAACTTGTAACCATTCATTTTTAAAACTTCATATTTTGCTCCTGCAATAGGATCCCAATCCATTTTATAGGAAGAAGCTCCACATACTGCTGGTGCAATAACTAAATTTCTAGGTTCAGTTATAATATTAAAAACTTCTTTAGAAGCATCCGTTTTTGTACCTGCACTAATTCTGATTTTAGCATTAGCAACTATTCCTGCTGGAACTTTCCATAGAAAATTTCTTGCTGCCGATGGAACATTTGCTGCAATTATTGAATAATTTACTCCTCCATCAACTGAATACTCTATTGTGAAGTTTTTTGGCTCACCTTCATAGTCCCAACGAATATATTCTGTAGATTCCGTATCGAATTTTTCGCCACCTATCGGATAAGTCAGAATCAATTCTGGAGCTACATAATCATATACTACTGAGAATTCCTGCGTATTAAGAGGAATTTTTGTCCCTGAAACAATTATTTTGTAAGTTCCTGGAGCTGGATTATCTAAAGTTACTTGTTCGATATTATTCATATTATCAACTCCTCTTGTTGCATTTACATTAGGCGTTGTTGGATTTAAAATCCATGGCAAAGTAGTAATACCATCTTTGACAATTTTAATATCTAAATCATTAACTTGAATAGAACTGGAACCTGGTTCAGCACTAATATCTGAATAAGCTAACATTACTTTTAATGTAACCAATCCTGCCGGAACTACAATATCCTTTTCATAAGTTGCTCCATTGGCTACAGTTGCCGTATAGAACATACCTTTATCAATAACTTTAACCGCTCTTAATCCGTTAAGGTTACCAAATCCATATTTATAATCCGGACCTGGATTTCCAACATCTTTAGCCGTGTTTGCAACCAAAGCTTTCATTAAGGATGCTAATGGTCTTGTACCATTAATATTTTTATATCTCTCATAAAGTAAAGCTACCGTACCTGTTGTTCCTGGTGTTGCCATTGAGGTACCACTCATAACCTGATATGAATTACTATAATCTAATGAATACACATCTGTACCAACTGCCGAGATTTGCGGCACTAAACGTCCGTCGATTGTAGGTCCGAAACTGCTATAGCTACTAATCACATCATTAGGATCATTTGCAGCTACATGCAATGCGTTTTTAGAATTTTTTGTAGATGTATTAAATCCTCCTGGATAAGCCGTTTGCGCATTTCCATTAGAATAAATATTTAAAAGATAAGGATATGCTACTGTAACATCATCATCACCTCTATCACCAGTATTATATCTATTCGGATTAAAACCCGAAGTAAGATTAATTCCATAAGAGTTTGATGTTATCTCAATATCATCTTGCTGAACAGATAATACTCTTTCTTGATAATTAGTCAAGCCATTAGACTGAGTATTAAAATTCCATCCATACATTAGCACTTCTGGAGCCATTCCTTTTGCTCTTGGATCTAATAAACCTGCACCACCAATAGTTCCTGAAACATGCTCTCCGTGAGATGAATTCGATTCGTATTCTTTACGAGTTACTCTGCCTGTATGATCTTTGTGTTTTTCAAGATTTCCATCCCAAACACCAACTTTCACTCCTTTTCCAGTTAATCCGTATCCTAACCCCGTAATACTTGAGCCTAAAACATTTGCTTTATGCGAAGTAAGTCCAGGAAGATTATCACTTTCTACTGGTACTGGAACTAACTCTATATTTTGAACCCAATTTAATTTTGCAATTTCTTCTAATTTTTCTTTAGAAGCTTCTAAATATACTTCATTAAAGGTCTCATCAATTTTACTGCTTTTTACAAACAAGCTTGATAAATCTTGTGAAATAACTTTAGCATCAACTCCTTTAAAATAACTTACCACTACTTTAATAGTACTCCCTTGCTGTGCATAATCCGGAATAATCCCTTTTGAAATTTCCTGATCTAATTTATACTTAGAATCTATTGTAATAACTGTTCTTATATTATCAGGAACAGTTCCTTTACTATAAAATTCTGGGCTGATTGCAGCATAATAAGCATTATTAGATAAATAACTAAGCAATGTTATTCCTTGCCTTTTTAATTTTTGTTGCTCATCTGTTGATGGAATTTTTGTAAACTGTAACAAAGTATATTCCGTCTTCGGACTTTGCTTACTTGTTGTTCTCTTAAGTTCTTTAACCTGCTGTTTAAAATTAGCAGAAGTACTTATTTTATTTCCATTTACGGAAATAGAATAATCATTTTCAGAAATGCTTTGCGACCATGATGTAATAACGAAAAACATCATAATCAGGCTGAGTAATTTTTTCTTCATTTCACTAAATTAATTGATTAATAAACGGTTAACAAATAGTCACTAAAGAGTAAACCTACAAATAAAATCATAAATAACAAATTATAACTAAATCTAATTTGTTAAATAAAAAAAGAAAGAACAACTTGTAAGGAAGAATTATAACAAAACTGCATGTTCAAGCCTTGATTAAAAAAATCACCTATTACCTCCAGAAGAAAATTAAAATAAATAAATTCTTAAAAAAAAAAGAACTTCGCGTTACTAATAAAAAAACAACTGCAAAAAAAAAGACTTACCATACTGATATGATAAGTCTTGTATAATTTTTAATTAAATATTCGGTCTATTTTGCAGCCTTCAACTCTTTGGCTTTTTCTTGCCATCGGTTACTAAGGTCGTCATAATCGACTGGTTTTGCAGGTGCCTGATATTGTAATCTACCAGATTCAAAAGCACGTACTAAGATTGTTTCTATGAGATAATCTTCGTTAACCTCATAAGGTGCATATTCTGTCTTTAAACTTATATCAAAAACATTCGCCGTAGTATTTGCCCAAAATGCTTTCCATCCACTTTTCAATGTCTTTACTAACTCGTATGTAGTAGTTCCTGTTTGACGATGAATTAATTTTACTAATATTTGGCCTTGTTTTCGAGATAATTTTTTAAGCTTCCCTTCGAATTCATTGTTAAGATAATCTTCAACGATTTTAAAATATTTCTTCTTTTCTCTGTTTGAAGATAATCGAGCCATCCCTTTATTAAGTGCCACTAACCTATCAGATGCTAATCTTGCAAATGGATACGTTTTGTAAACTCTATTCTGGAGAATTAAAAATTGTTTTTGAGCCTCGGGATCAAGCTTTTCCTTTGATATAATAATTTCGGGTAATTCAATCGTATCATTTAATATTGAATCCTTTTCAGTTAAAATATATCCCATTTGTTCGGGATCTTTTTTATCGACTTGCGCATGACCAACAAATGACATGAATAGAAAGCAGAATAAGTAGGTTATAAACTTCATTGAGTTATTAATTTAAGTGTAAAATTATACATTATATATACAACTGTAATACCAAATTTATAATTTAGCAAAAAAATAATTTTATGAGTACAAAATCAATCTTAAACGATACTTCAATTGCTTTTTTAGAAAGCTATCTAAATAACGCTTCTCCTACTGGATACGAAAGCAGCGGACAAAAAATCTGGATGGATTATTTAAAACCATACGTTGATACTTTTATTACCGATACCTACGGAACTGCTGTAGGAGTTATAAATCCTGATGCTCCTTATAAAGTAGTGATCGAAGGTCATGCCGATGAAATCTCATGGTATGTAAATTATATTACTGATGACGGATTAATATATGTAATAAGAAATGGTGGTTCTGATCACCAGATTGCTCCATCAAAAAGAGTTAACATTCATACTAAAAAAGGAATTGTTAAAGGTGTTTTTGGATGGCCAGCAATTCATACCCGAAATAGAGATAAAGAAGAGAACCCAAAAATTAGTAATATCTTCATCGATTTAGGTTGCGAGACTAAAGAGCAAGTAGAGAAAATGGGGGTTCATGTAGGTTGTGTCATTACATATCCTGATGAATTTATGATTTTAAACGAAAACAAATTTGTTTGTCGTGCACTTGATAATCGTATGGGAGGTTTTATGATTGCCGAAGTAGCTCGTTTATTACACGAAAACAAAGTAAAACTTCCGTTTGGATTATACATTACAAATTCAGTTCAAGAAGAAGTTGGGTTACGTGGTGCCGAAATGATTACCAAAACAATCAAACCAAACGTAGCGATTGTTACTGATGTTTGTCACGACTCGACAACTCCGATGATTGAAAAGAAAATTGAAGGTGATACAAAAATTGGTTTAGGACCAGTTATTACGTATGCTCCTGCTGTACAAAATAATCTACGTGAGTTAATTATTAATACTGCCGAAGCTAATAAAATTCCGTTTCAGCGTTTAGCATCATCAAGAGTTACAGGTACAGATACTGATGCTTTTGCTTATAGTAATGGTGGTGTAGCTTCAGCATTAATTTCTCTTCCTTTGCGATATATGCATACAACTGTAGAAATGGTTCATCGTGATGATGTCGAGAATGTAATAAAATTGATTTATGAATCTTTATTAAAAATTGAAAACGAAGAAACTTTTTCTTATTTCAAATAAAATTTAAATAGATTAAAAAAAAAGACCGCAAATCTAAAATTTAGATTTGCGGTCTTTCTATTAATAAAACTAAACAACAGTTAATGTTATTATGTTATGCGTGTTTTAAAATTGCTACAGCATCTTTAGCATTAGATAATTCTGCATATTTTAAAGCTGTATACCCTTTTTCATCTTTAGCATCAACATTAGCTCCTTTTTCGATTAAAATTTTTAAAATTTCAACTTTATTGTAACGAGCTGCTGTCATTAACGGAGACATTCCATCTGCCGTTTCATTTACATTTGCACCGTATTCTATAAACTTTTTAACAGTTTCAATGTCACCTTTGCTGATAGCAACATTTAATGGTGTAGAATCGTAAGTTGAAACGATAATTTTGTCATTAGCAAATGAATGCTGAACTGAATTTGAAGCTAAAGAAACATTAACAAAAGCTACTAAAGCTACTCCTAAATAAACGATTGACTTTTTCATGATGATTGATTTTTTGATTGATTGTGATTGATAATTAATTTTGATTGATGATTTTAAATGCTTTGTAATTCTAATACAAATATATATTTATTTTTGGTATTATGCTTTGCAAGGTACTTTGTTTTAACTAACAATTAACATTCTCTTAAAATTAGAACCTCAACATTAAATTATTGTTTTTAAAAAGAACCTACTTATTATAAAGACGCATAAACAAACTAAATGTTACACAATTATTTAAAAAAATAAATATCTAAATATCAATCCCTTAAAAACAAACAAATTAAAAAAAAGAATTTAAAGAAACCTGCTACCTAAACTCGGGCTTAAAGGTTTTACTTACTAAAACGTATAAGGCTAATATTGCTTTAAAAAGGCTACTGCATCTACTGCTTTAGATACTTCGGCAAATTTTAAAGCATTATATCCATTTTCGGCAGTGGTATAAGGATTAGCCCCTTTTTCAAGTAAAAGTTTAATAATTTCAACTTTATTATAACGAGCTGCAGTCATTAGCGGAGTTAATCCTCCCGATACTTTATTTACATTAGCTCCGTATTCTATAAGTCTTTTAACAGTTTCAATATCTCCCTTACAAATTGCAACATTTAAAGGACTAATATCATAATTGATATATGTAGCACTTGTAAATATTTTGTAGTTAGAGCTTGAAGCTTGTACACCATTGGTTAAAGCTATTAAAGCTACTCCTAAATAAACGATTGATTTTTTCATGATGATTGATTTGATTGATGATTTTAGAATTCTTCCAAATTCTAAGATAAATACTAATTATTAAGACATCCAAAAAATCTAAATGTTACAGAACTAAATAGTTTTTTTTTGCATTTGTTTTTATTTTTAAATGAATCAATAAAAACCTAAATCCTTTCTAAACAAAAAAGACCGCAAATTTAAATTTGGGTCTTTTATAGTAGGATTCCAATAACAGTTATTTTTTTATGATAGTTTTTAAAAAAGCAGCAGCATCTTTTGCTTTAGAAACTTCTGCATATTTTAAAGCTGTGTAGCCATTCTCATTTTCCGTATCAAGTTCAGCTCCTTTAGATACAAGAAATTTCATAATTTCAACTCGATTATAACGAGCTGCGGCCATTAATGGAGACATTTTGTCTATTACTTTATTTACATCAGCACCATATTCAATGAACTTCTTCACAGTATCGATATCACCCTTGCTAATAGCAACATTAAGAGGGCTTCTATCATATCCCTGAACGATATGTTTCTCATTACTGAATACTTTGATAGTTGAACTGGTGCTTGATGCTGACGCTAAATTTGCAAAAGCGACTAAAGCAACTCCTAAATAAACGATTGACTTTTTCATGATTGATTGATTGATTGATTGATTGATTGATTGATTGATTGATTGATTGATTGATTGATTGATTATTATTATTATTATTATTATTATTATTATTCTCCTCAGTAAAATATGCAGTTATTAAATGATACACAAATAAGCAAAATGTTACACTACTTAGATAAATTGCATAAAAACTTATCTCATATATTAGTAAGACGACAAAAAGAGTCAAAAGGTTGCATTATATTTAAAAACAAATAAAACTTACTGATTTTATTTTATAAACAATTAAAATTCAGAATACTAAAATTTATTTAACTTTACATTAAAAACTTAAAATGCAATCATCAGCAACAACAATAGAAGAATATTTAACATCACTTCCTGAAGAAAGAAAAGCTACTTTTCTTAAACTTCGAGAAACTATACTTAATAATCTTCCTAAAGGTTTTACCGAAGAATTGAGCTACGGAATGTTAGGCTATCTTGTACCACATTCTATTTATCCTGCAGGTTATCATTGCAATCCAAAATTGCCTTTGCCATTTATAAACATTGCTTCTCAAAAAAACTTTGTGGCATTATACCATATGGGAATTTATGCAAAACCAGAATTACTAGAATGGTTTGTTTCAGAATATCCTAAATACAGCAAACAAAAATTGGACATGGGAAAAAGCTGCATTCGGTTTAAAAAAATGGATGACATCCCATTTGAACTAATAGCGCAACTGGTACAAAAAATGTCTGTAGAAGATTGGATTAATTGTTATGAATCAGAGTTTAAGTATAAACAATCAAAATAATTATAAACCACTTAATTTTAAATTTATGAAAGTTATAAAAAAAATTCTTCTCGCAATTTTAAGTATTGTAATACTAGCATTAATAGTCGCTCTATTTTTACCAAATGAATATCATGTAGAAAGAGAAGTCACTATAAATAAACCAAAAGATAGTATCTTTAATTATGTGAAATATTTAAAAAATCAAGATAATTTTAGTGTTTGGGCCAAGTTAGATCCTGCAATGAAGAAGACATTTACCGGAACCGATGGTACCGTTGGCGCAATAGCTGGTTGGGAAAGCAAGGATAAAAACGTAGGCAAGGGAGAACAAGAAATAAAAAAAATTGTACCAGGTGAACGATTGGAATTTGAACTTCGTTTTAAAATTCCATTTGAATCTACCGATATGGCTTATATGACAACAGAAGCCATTTCTCCAACACAAACTAAAGTAAAATGGGGATTTGATGGTAGATCTCCGTATCCTATGAATTTAATGTTAGCATTTATGAATATGGATCAAATGCTTGGAGAACAACTCGAAACTGGTCTTCAAAATTTAAAAGTAATCCAAGAAAGCAAACAATAGTATAAAAAATAACCCCGCAACTTTAAATTGCGGGGTTTCTTTTAATCTATTTTAAAGTAAAATACTATTTACTCAAATAAGCTATTACGTTTTTCTCAATACGTTCGTCAATATTATTAATATCGGCTTTAACGAATTTTTCTCCAAGAATGTTTTCATATAATTCGATATAACGCTCAGATACAGATTCGATATAAGCATCAGTCATATCAGGAATTTGTTGTCCTTCTTGTCCTTGAAACCCATTTTCGATTAACCAACGACGAACAAACTCTTTAGATAATTGTTTTTGCTCTTCGTCTTTATCTTGTCTTTCTTGATATCCTTCTGCATAAAAATAACGAGAAGAATCTGGAGTATGAATTTCGTCTATTAAAACAATTACACCATCTTTAGTTTTTCCAAACTCATATTTAGTATCTACTAAAATTAATCCGCGACTTGCAGCAATCTCTGTTCCTCTCTGGAATAAAGCTCTTGTATATTTTTCTAAAACCAAATAATCTTCTTCAGAAACTATTCCTTTAGCCAAAATATCTTCGCGAGAAATATCTTCGTCATGCGAACCATTATCAGCTTTTGTAGTTGGTGTAATAATAGGTTCCGGAAATTTATCATTTTCCTTTAAACCTTCCGCCATTGTTACCCCACATATTTGTCTTTTCCCAGCAGCATATTCACGAGCAGCATGACCAGAAACATAACCACGAATAACCATTTCTACTTTAAAAGGATCACATAAATGACCTACAGCTACGTTTGGATCTGGTGTTGCAATTAACCAATTAGGAACAATATCTTGAGTAAGTTCCATAAATTTAGTCGCAATCTGGTTTAAGATTTGTCCCTTATAAGGGATCCCTTTTGGTAAAACTACATCAAAAGCCGAAAGCCTGTCTGTAGCAACCATAACCAAAAGTTCATCGTTGATATTATAAACTTCTCTAACTTTTCCGCGATAAACCGATTTCTGATTTGGAAAATTAAAATTAGTAGTTGTAATTGTATTGCTCATTATTATTTGTTGTGTTGTGTTGTTTCGTGTTTTATGAATGCAAATTTAAAACTATTTAAAAGAGCAAGCAAGAAAGTATTCAGTTTTCAGTCACAGTTTACATACTGCAACTGAATACTGGAACTGCGACTGAATAACTAGAACTCTAAACTTATTTTTTTAAAAGTGTTGTATTAAATAAATTCAAGATTCTATCGTATTCATCAATCCAGGAATAGGTTTCTTTAAATCCATGTGCTTCTACAGGAAATGACGAAAGACTCCAATTCTTTTTACCTAACTCAATAAAACGTTGAGACATACGTACAATATCTTTATATTCTACATTATCATCAACCATACCATGAAGCATCAATAAATTCCCTTTTAAGTTATCAGCAAAATAAATTGGCGAACTTTTTTTGTAAGCATCAGGATCCGTTTCAGGAAAATTAAGGATATTACCTGTATAACCATGATTGTAATGAGCCCAATCGGTAACAGATCGCAATGCAGCTCCCGAAGCAAATTCTCCTGGCGTTGTAAGCATTCCCATCAAAGTGATAAAACCTCCATAAGAACCACCATATATTCCAACTCTATTCGCGTCGATTCCGTAATTATCAACTAGATATTTCTTTCCATCTATTTGATCAGATAAATCTTTTCCACCCATAAAACGGTATATTCCAGTTCTTACATCACGACCATAACCATCACTACCTCTATAATCAATATCCAAAACAGTATAACCCAAATCCGTCAGCATATTATGAAACATATATTCTCTGTGGTAGTTGCTCCAATAGTTGTGTGCATTTTGTAAATACCCCGCTCCATGAACAAATAATACAGCTGCTTTATTAGACTTCTCTGCTTTTGGAGTATATATTCTCGCATAAACTGTGGTACCATCTTGTGCCTTAAACGTAATTACCTCAGGTTCTCTCCAAGGGTATTTTTTAAACTCCTCAGTAGTCGAAGACGTTATTTGTTGTAATGTTGCGTTCTTCTTATTCTCGGCAATGTATAAATCCCAAGGCTTGTTTTTATAAGAATAACGTACTAATAATGTTTTTTCATCTGGAGATAAACTTACTTCATGTGCACCATCTTTTGTTAAAATCGATTCAAGAACACCATTGGCAGCAGCCAGTTTATAAAAGTTTCTATTACCTGGATGAGTTGTGTTTGTCGTTAAATAAAAAGTCTTTTTATCTTTTGATAAACTCACATCTCTTACTTCCCAATTACCATTAGTAAGTTGTGTTTTCTTTTTAGTTTTTAAATTATAAGTATATAAATGAGAATATCCTGTAACTTCTGATTGAAAGTAAATAGTTTCATTATCCGAAAGGAATCCCAAAGTTCCCGAATCGAAAGCGTAAGAAGGAATTCCAGGTCCACCAATCCAAGCTTCGTCATGCTGATGCTCTATTTCCTGAAAAGTTCCTTTGTCTAAATCAAGACTAATTAGCCATCTGTCTTTATTATCCTGACTTCTTATTTCGGCTATAGCCAATGAACCACTGGCATTATAAACTGGAGCCTGAACAGTAATTAGCTTATCTGATTTTTCTTTGTTCTTAAGCTTTTCATACGAATCATAATATTTAGGAACATCCTGAATATGACTTAAAGTAGAAAAATTGACAAAATAAACCGAATCTTTAGCAACTGAATAAATTCCGAATTTGGTCTTTACAAAATTATCTACCGAAACTTTTTCTTTCGTTTCCGGTGATTGATTATAACCATCGGCTGTTATAAAAACTTCCATTGTTTCTTTTTTAACATCCAATTTTTCAATTAAACTAAATGTTGCAAAATTTCCGTTTGGATTTACTTTAAGACTTTGTAATTCGTCTTTTTTTCCATAGTAATATCCTTTAGGAAAATCAGATTTAACGCTATTCTTTTTAGCTTTATTCCATTCTTTCTTAGCTTCTTTGTCTCTAATAAATTGGAATAATTCTTTTTGTTGTGTTTTCAGAAAAGAATCTTTATTTGATTCCTTCTCAGCTTTGTCTCCGCTATTAAAATTTGAGATTTGCACAATCGTACCTTCCTTGGTATTGTACTTAAACAAATTATCATTTTGCTGAAAAAACAAAATTCCAGCTTCAAAGCCTACTTCTAAATTAGAAATCGGATTCGATTGCTGGAATATTTTTTTTGAAATTTTATTATTTATAGAGTAAGAATATAAACCGCCATTATCGATGTAATAAACTATATCGGATGTTCCATTTCTTTTAAAATCCAATTGCGAAAAAGCTGCTTCTTTTGGCTGAGCCAATGCAGGTTTGGTCATTCCTTTTTCCCAATAGTAAGTACTTAAACCTAAATCATTATTCGGATTCCAATCAAAGTAAATCTTTTTTCCATCCAAGCTCCAATGCTGATTGGTCGGTTGGACACCTGTAAAAGAATCCCCTTTCATGATTTCTTCAAGCTTCAGGCTTTGACTTTTCCCAGATATTGAAAAAGCTAAGAAAGCAAGTACAAAGATATTTTTAGTCATTTTTATGTTATTTGATTAACACAAAAATACACTTTGAAAGCAATTAAAAAAATCTTTCTTTAAACTGTTGGGGCTAAAAAATAACCGCAGAGATCGCAAAGGATTACGCAGAGGTCGCAATGATTAAAAATCCGTCCCGACGCTTCGGGATCGTGTTTTCGCTTTAGCAAATCCGTCTCATCCGCGTTCCATTATAGACAATCTTACGAGCTACTCGTGGAGATTCTTCCTGCGTCAGAAAGACAATATTGCTGATAAAACTTAGACTATTAACCGTAAAGCAGACAAAAATGGATTTCCTCTATATTTATATTTTAAATCGTAACCGAAACTTTACCCAAAACATTCTCAGTTAAATATTTTGCTACACCATCTTCTCTATTTGTTTCAATAACTTCAATATGTGGTAACTCATTTTTTAAATTCTGAGGGGCATTACCCATAATCAAAGCTTTTCCTGTAGAAGATAACATTTTTAAATCGTTAAAACCGTCACCAAAAGAAATAGCCTCAACAAAAGTAGCATTCTCTAATTCTAGAACTTTTGCAATTGCTACACTTTTATCTACAGATTTATCCATAAACTCAAGACAGTTTGGTAAACTAAAAGCATGATGCAAAACATCTGAGTTCTTACTTAAAATAACATCTTTTAATGCAACCAATTTTTCATGGTTATCATGTGTGAAAAATATTTTTATAGCTTCATAGTCTTCTAACTTTGAGTAATCGACTAATTCTGGGTGATAAACTAAATCAGCCTGAAAAGCATTCAGTTTTTCGCTCATTCTATTAGTAAGCCAAACGTTTTCTTTAAATAAAACTGTTGTAATTTCTGGGTCAATATCTACGCTTAAAGCTGATTTTACAACATCGCTTGCAATATCAAAAGCAAAAAGTTCTTTCTTTTCTGGCGAATGTATACGTGCTCCATTAGAACTTACCAGATAAACAGGTATTCCTAAGCTATCAATAATTCCCATTGCATCTAGATGATGACGTCCTGTAGCAACTATAATAAGATATTTTTGGTTGTAAAGTTCTTGAAAAACTGATTTTGTATAAGGAGAAACTTTATGGTCTGGATTAAGTAATGTACCATCTAAATCGGTAATGACTACTTTAATTTTTTTAGATTCTGAATTCATATTGAGTATCAAATATTTATTATTTACAAATTTATCGCTTTGTAAAATGGGAAGCAAAGAAAACCGATAAATACGGAAGAAATAAGTTAAACTTTACTATTTCCTTAACATAAATTAACTAAGTCATTCAAAAAAAAATATTCGTTTTATGCATTTCTATAAAGAGATGTATAAAACGAATATCATTAAATATCAAAACACATTTTACGATTTACATTTGACATTTTTCAAGAACCATTCCATGGGATTAATCGTTGTTTTCAATTTGTTTGTAAGCATCAATTACTTTTTTCACCAATCGATGGCGTACAATATCTTTATCATCAAGATAGATAATACCAATGCCTTCTACATCTTTAAGAACCAATATAGCTTCTTTAAGTCCAGAAATAGTTCGGCGTGGTAAATCGACCTGACCAGGATCTCCTGTAATCATGAATTTAGCATTTTTCCCCATACGGGTCAGGAACATTTTCATTTGAGAATGTGTTGTGTTTTGTGCTTCATCCAAAATTACAAATGCATTATCTAGTGTACGCCCACGCATAAAGGCAAGTGGAGCAATCTGGATAATTCCTTTTAAAATGTAATCCTCTAGTTTTTCATTTGGCAACATATCGCGCAAAGCATCATAAAGAGGTTGCATGTATGGATCTAGTTTTTCTTTCATATCGCCAGGTAAAAATCCGAGGTTCTCCCCTGCTTCTACTGCTGGTCGTGTAAGTATGATCCTTTTTACTTCTTTATCTTTAAGTGCTTTAACAGCCATTGCAACACCCGTATACGTTTTTCCTGTTCCAGCTGGTCCAACTGCAAATACCATATCATTTTTTTTAATGGTATCGACCAATAATTGTTGGTTAGGCGTCATGGCCTTGATAATTTTACCAGCAACTCCATGAACTAATATTTTGTCATGATCGTATGCCTTTTTTTCATCCTGACCATCGCTCATAATCACACGTTCAATTACATTATCATCAATGTTGTTGTATCGGGTAAAATGAAGCATCAATCTTTGAAATCTTTTCTCGAATTCATCTAAGACTTCTTTTTCGCCAAACGCCTTTAAAGTCGTCCCTCTCGCTACTATTTTAAGCTTTGGGTAGTACTTTTTAATTATTTCAAGATGAGTGTCTTGAGCGCCCCAAAAGTCTTTTGGAGCGATGTCTATTAGCTCGATTATTCTTTCGTTCAAATGAGGTAGTTTTAAATTAAAATTAATTTTTTATAAATCAAATGGCTGTCGGGTTCTTTTTTAGTTTTCAGTCCCAGTGTTCAGTTTCAGTTACCATTTATATTTTCAACGAAATCTCACTTCTTTAAAAAAATGCTATTTCGTTTATAAACTGAATACTGTAACTATAAACTAAGACTACTATAATTTTACTTATTTTTAAAATACAATTTATCTTTTCTTTCCTTCCATTTTGCGTTTACTATTATTAGCTTTGCATTTCTCAAATTTAATGAAAATTAGATTTAAATACTATCAATAGTTATAAACAAAATGATGTCAATAATTACCCTTACTACCGATTACGGCTTAAAAGACCACTTTGTAGGCGCGCTGAAAGGGAAAATATTATCCGAATATTCCGAAGCTACAATTGTAGACATTTCACATGACATCGATCCATTTAATACAACCGAAGCAAGTTATATTATTGGTGCATCTTATTTTAGTTTCCCTAAAGGAACTGTACACCTTATTGGTGTCGATATAGAGCGCAATAAAGAGAACCAACATATAGCCATGCAATGGAACGATCATTACTTTATTTGTGCCGATAATGGTATATTAAGTATGCTTACGCAAAAGATTGTTCCGCAAAAAATAGTTTTCATTAATATACACGACCGATTACCAGGTGATGCCAGCGATCTGGATGTTTTTATAAAAGTTGCCTGTCATATCGCCAAAGGTGGTTTGCTAAATGTTATTGGAAAAGAAACACAAAGCATCAAGCAAATAACCGAACTACAGTCGATAGTAGGAAACGATGGAAATTCGCTAAAAGGATATGTATCCTATATTGACCATTTTGGTAATGTAGTAACTAATATTTCCAAAAGACAATTTCTAGAAGTCGCACGAGGACGTCCTTATGAGATTGTGATGAAACCCAAAAGCATCAAAACTATTTTACCAAATTACTCGGCAATAGCCAGTTCCGAAAAATATCCTATCAAAACTTATGAAGGAGAAAAACTAGCTATTTTTAACGAAGCTGGTTTTCTAGAAATTGCTATTTTCAGAAGTAATCCATCAAAAGTTGGTTCAGCAAATAGTTTACTAGGACTTAATTATCGTGATACAATTTTAATTCAGTTTAAGAATTAACCAACAAAATTTAGAGTTTAATCCCAATAACTTTTAGATTCTTAAAAATAGTTTCTCATAACAAGAAAAATATTAATAGAAAGAATAATCTATTTTGGTATTTTTGCGCGCATATAAGCCATTTCTCAATCTAAAATTATAAAAATGTTTGTTAGAATAGTAAAAATGAGTTTTCACGAAGAGAAAATTCCTGCTTTCATGGAAAATTTCAATAGTGTAAAAGACAAAATACGAAATGCTCCCGGAAATCGTTTTTTAGAATTGTATCAAGACAAAGACAATAAAAATATATTTTTCACATACAGTTATTGGGAAACCGAAGCCGACTTGGAAAATTACAGACAATCGGAACTTTTTAATACGGTTTGGACATTTACCAAAGCCTTATTCAATGCAAAACCCGAAGCCTGGAGTGTAGACAAATTAGTTTCATTGGCTTAAGAATGGACAACATTAAAATAAAAAATTTGAACCATTAAGAAATTAAGGAAAATGAAGAGTTTATGAGTTTTTATGCCACAGATTATCAAGATTAAAAAGATTTCACAGCTTTGTGACCTTTGCGAAATCTTTGCGGTTAATTTTTCTACCACAGATTAGAAAACTTTAAACATTAAACTTTTAAACAAAATATAACGAATACCCGAATAAACAAATTAACGTTAAAATATGAAATCAATCGTTTTACGAGAAATAAAATCCTTTTTTGGATCTCCCATTGGCTATTTGGTCATTGCAATCTTCCTGATTAGTAATGGCTTATTTTTATGGGTTTTTCAAGGAGAATACAACATCCTTAATACTGGTTTTGCCGACCTTACTCCTTTCTTTACTTTGGCACCATGGATTTTAACATTCCTGATTCCAGCAGTAACCATGCGTAGTTTTTCTGATGAGAAAAAACAAGGCACAATCGAATTATTACTTACAAAACCATTGAGCATTTGGCAAATTGTAAACGGAAAATTTATTGGTTCATTACTTTTAATCATAATGGCTATAATTCCAACATTTATATATGTAAAAGTAGTTTCTAGTTTAGGATTACCAGAAGGAAACATAGATATGGGAAGTACAATTGGTTCGTATTTTGGATTATTATTCCTGATTGCAGCTTATACCGCTATCGGAATTTTTACTTCTACATTATCCGAAAATCAAATCGTAGCTTTTATTATAGCAGTATTTTTATGCTTCTTCTTTTATTTTGGTTTCGAAGGTTTATCTACTATAGTTCCTGGATTCATGAATGTGATTTCATCATTAGGAATGCAAAATCATTTTAAGAGTGTGAGCCGAGGCGTTATCGATACACGCGATGTAATTTATTTTTTAAGTATAACGGTGCTTTTCCTTTCGTTTACTGTATATCAACTAAAATCTTTTAAATCGTAATGAAAATTTCTTCTCAAAAAAATATTAAAACGTTACTCATCACGGTTATAATTTTAATTGTCCTAAATATTGCGGGTACATTTGTATTTCATCGTTTTGATTTAACAAAAGACAAAAGATATACTTTATCACCAACTTCATTAAGCATTATCAAACAGGTTCATAATCCGTTGTCTATAAAAATTTATATGCAAGGCGATTTACCTGCCGAGTTTAAACGTTTGGAACAAGAAACTCAGCAATTATTAGAAGAGTTTCAGGCTTATAATAAAAATATTGTTTTTGAATTCGTTAATCCTCTGGAAAACGAAGACGAAAGCATGGATATGGTTAAAGAGTTATATCGCAAAGGTCTTACTCCTATAAACATAACTGTAGACGACAAAGGAAAACAATCGCAAGCAATGGTTTTTCCTTGGGCAATTGCAGTCTATAATAACAAAGAAGTAAATATCCCTTTATTAAAAAACCAAATGGGAGCTTCGACTACTCAAAAAGTAATTGGTTCTGTACAGCATTTGGAATATTCTATCGCCGATGCATTGAATAAAATTACCAAAGAGAAACAAAAAAAGGTCGCGATAATAAGAGGAAATGGCGAAATGAAAGAGATTTTCATGGCAAAATTCCTGATGCAAATTCGCGAAAGCTATCACATTGGTCCATTTACTTTAGATTCTGTTGCAAAAAATCCAATTGGAACTTTAGATGCTTTAC
Source organism: Flavobacterium sp. PL02 (assembly GCF_035013205.1). Lineage (NCBI taxonomy): Bacteria > Pseudomonadati > Bacteroidota > Flavobacteriia > Flavobacteriales > Flavobacteriaceae > Flavobacterium > Flavobacterium sp. PL02. The sequence goes on along the minus strand of NZ_JAYGJP010000015.1, from coordinate 28,372 downwards.
AAAAATATGATTTGGCTATTATTGCTAAACCTACAGAAGCATTTACAGATGGCGAAAAACAAGTTCTTGATCAGTTTATCATAAACGGAGGAAAAACTTTATGGCTTGTAGATCAGGTAAACGCCGAAATGGATAGTTTATACAATCAATCTGGAGCTACACTGGCTTACCCGAGAGATTTAAATCTTAATGATATGTTCTTTAAATACGGATTCAGAATTAACCCTGATTTGGTAAAAGACGAACAAGGAAGTCCAATTAAACTGGCTACGGGCGAACAAGGAAGCGCAACTCAATATCAGGATTTCATTTGGAAATTTGCTCCTCAAGTTAAGCCTGAAAGCAGACATCCGATTGTAAAAAATCTTGGCGGGATAAAATTTGATTTCGCAAACCCAATCGATACCCTAAAAAATGGTATTAAAAAAACGGTTCTTTTGCAATCATCACCTTATTCTAAAAAAATTGGAACTCCTGCCGAAATCAATTTGAATATAGTAACCGAAGAAGCTTCGCCAAAAGATTATATAAACAAAGGAAATATCCCACTGTCAGTTTTATTAGAAGGCGATTTCCATTCGATGTACGAAAATCGTGTTTTACCATTTGAACAAAAAACATTTCAAACAAAAGGAAAAACAACCAAAATGATTGTAATTTCTGATGGAGATTTAGTGCGCAATCAGCTGGATAAAAATTTAACTCCTGTAGAATTAGGTTACGACCAACGTTCAGGAAATTTATACGACAACAAAGATTTCTTAATGAATTGTGTTAATTATTTACTAGACGACACAGGACTTATTAACATTAGAAGCAAGGATCTTAATTTACCATTATTAGACAAAGAAAAGGTTTATCAAGAGTATACCATTACGCAATTCATAACTATCGGACTACCAATTCTAATATTATTGGTCTTTGGACTTGTATTTACTTTCCTTCGTAAAAGAAAATACAGCAAATAGATGTTAATAAAAAATTTGGGATACTAGGATTGTTTACGATATATTTGTAAAAATGTATTCTAGTCATTTTCCAAGCTAAAATATATACCAAAAAATAAAACAAAAGAGATGAAATTTATAGTATCGAGTTCGTACTTATTAAAGCAATTACAAGTTTTAGGTAGTGTAATCAATAGTAACAATACGTTACCTATTTTAGACAACTTTCTATTTGAATTAGACAATAATGAATTAACAGTTTCTTCATCGGATCTTGAAACGACGATGTCTGCAACTTTAGCGATTGATTCTACGAGCAAAGGAAGTGTTGCAATACCTGCAAAATTATTACTAGAAATTCTTAAAACATTTCCAGAACAACCTTTAACATTTACTGTTGAAGATAATAATACTGTAGAAATTAGTTCTAACTCAGGAAAATATGCATTAGCATATGCAGCTGGAGAAGAATTTCCTAAATCAGTAAACCTAGAAGAGCCTTCTGTTACTCTAGTTCCATCAGATGTTTTGGCTACAGCTATTAGCAAAACAATATTTGCTGCTGGTAATGACGATTTGCGTCCGGTAATGTCTGGAGTTTTCTTCCAGTTTTCGCCAGAAGGATTAATATTTGTTGCTACAGATGCTCACAAATTAGTAAAGTATGCTCGTACAGATGTAAAAGCATCACAAGTAGCTGATTTTATTATGCCAAAGAAACCTTTGAATATCTTAAAAAGTATCTTAGGAGCTTCTGACGCTGAAGTAAAAATCGAATACAACGATTCTAATGCTACTTTCTCATTCGACAACTACATTTTGATGTGTCGTTTAATCGATGGAAAATATCCAAACTACGAAGCAGTAATTCCAAAAGAGAATCCAAACAAGTTAATGATTGACCGTTCTTTATTTTTAAGTTCAGTACGTCGTGTGGCTATTTTCTCTAATAAAACTACACACCAAATTCGTTTGAAAATCGCTGGAGCAGAATTAAATGTTTCTGCCGAAGATATTGATTACTCAAACAAAGCCGAAGAAAGATTGACTTGTGATTACCAAGGTGATGACTTACAAATCGGATTCAACTCACGTTTCCTTACCGAAATGTTGACAAACTTACAATCAGATATGATTATGTTGGAAATGTCTTTACCAAACAGAGCAGGAATCCTAACTCCTGTAGATGGTTTAGAAGATGGAGAAACAGTAACCATGTTGGTTATGCCGGTAATGCTAAATAGTTAACATTTAATTATGTTTTTGTTATATTAGATTTTTGATATTCAAATATAATACTTATTATTGCATAACAATTACGCTATTAACCAACCATTTTTATACTTAAAAAACCGCAACTTCTTTTAGAAATTGCGGTTTTTTTATTTTGTTGAAGTTCCTTTCCTTCGTTAAGTATAGCTAAGAAAAATAAAGCTCCCCAAACAGTTCAACAAAGATTATGGAGTTACTCGTGGGAATTCCTCCTGCATCGGAAGGACAAGTTTCCGTAAAAAAAATGCGTTATTCTAGTCTGTTCAGGATAATAAAACAAATATAGTCTTTACTCTACATGTAGTCTTTACTCTATTATTTAATATCTTTTTTCTTAACTCTACTCTCTTGCATCTATCATCTTTCTTCTCCCATCTTTCCGCCTAAATCACACCCATTTTTTGCATCAAGAAAGTAGCGCTTTTATTTTTGCAGATACCTTCACGGAGTTTATAATCAAAATGTAAATCATTATTTTTTATCTCAACCTCAAAACATTGATTCGTTAAAATATCAGGATATTCATTTGTAGTTAAGCAAACTTCGATATCGTGAGTTGCAATTGCACCAATTGCTTTTTTTGCAATTACCTTTTTTACAACCTCGATAGTTCCGTTACGTTTATCATCGGAATTTGTTCCTCTTAAAATCTCATCTAAGAGTACAAAAGCAGGCTTATCCTCCAGTGCATCCATAATTTGTTTTAAACGCTTAATTTCGGCAAAAAAGTACGATTCACTATCTGATAAAGAATCTGATAGACGCATCGAAACCAAAACTGGTAACGGATGCATTGTAGCTTTATTTGCGCATACGACAGAACCTATTCCGCCTAAAACCATATTAATACCCAAGCTACGCAAAAAGGTGCTTTTTCCAGACATATTCGACCCCGTAAGTATCATAAACGATTCTGGGAAAAATTGCACTTCATTCCCTACTCTAGTTTCTGAATTTAATAATGGATGATTTAGATTAGAAAAACCAATTTTAAAATCTGTATTCAGTTCAGGAAACACAAAATCTTGATTGTTATGAGAAAAATTGGCTAAGCTATTTAGCATTTCAAATTCACCAATTACATTTAGCCATTCTTCCAGAACAGATGCGTGATTGGTTTTCCAATTTAAAAGATTTTTTAAAACATGAAGATTGAACAAAAAAACACCATTAAACAACAAAGCAGATACAAAATTATTGATTGTATCCATGTTCGAAAACAACTCCGACAATTGTTTTAAATGAATACTTGCTTTAGCATTCTTATAAACTAACTTATTTTGTAGTTTAATTAATTTATCTGATTTAAAAGTTTCGTTTTCAATCTCCTTAACCAATAAACCATATTGTTTGATAATTGTATCAATATTCTCGGCTTTGGCAATTTCAGTTTGAATTCTTTTAAAGAACATACCTAAAATTGTCGTGTTCAGAATAAATGCAAAAGTAATGTAAGATAAAAAAGTAACATTTGAAGTTACAAAATAAGCAATTAATAACGCTCCAAAAATAGCTGGCAGAACATACATTAATATAGACATCATTTTTGAAATAGGAGCACTTTTACCATCCTTCCAATTTAGTAATGCCTGATAAGCTTCTTTAGTATCTTGCCCTAATATTGCAAGCGCTAAAAACTTCTGACGCCAATCTAGCTTAGATTCAAGTTCATGTATCGCGTCTTGGTTTTTGGCAATTTCGTCATTAGTTAAATTATGTAATAACTGATTTGCCAATGTTTTCTTTCCAACAAAAGTTCCTGTTCTATTAAGACTTTGAAATAAAGAATGTTCTCCAAAAATATCTAAATCATAAGCATATGGATGATGAAAATCGATAAACTCTTGTCCGTTTTCAAAAGGAAGTTTTTCTCTTTTTAAGAAAGTAATTTCGTTTTTATTAATCTTTAAAAGTGTTTCTGTAAGTTTCTTTTTAAAAGACAACTTCGCATGAATACGCATTAAAACAATAAAACCAATAAATAATAAAGCTGCAGAAACAAGATATACTGTAGCATCTGTTTTGATATAATAATAACCTAAAACCAAACAGGAAACAATACTCAAAAGTCGTAATAAACTAATGCTATTGTATTTTTTATTAATTGCACTTAAAGCATCTGAATAACTGCTAACATTCTTTTTATATTCTTCCATTGATTTAAAGTAATTATCCCTTTTTTAGAAATTATATTGAAATACAAATATAAGTTTACAGTGACGAAATAACTACTTTAAACACTAGGAAATAATTAATAATTTCTCATCGCAATGAAAGCTTTGTACTTATTTATGCTAAAGTAGCAGAGACGCAAAGAAAATTATTTTCTTTGCGTCTCTGCTATAGAATTTAGAAATCAACTCAAAACTATTGTTCGTGCATAATCAAAACCGGAATCGCTATATCCTTTGTCAATTTCTTAGTAAAACTAGGATGAAATAAACTTTCGAAAAAACTACGTTTATAAGCAATCATCGCTAAAACATCAATGTCTTTATATAAAACAAAATCCAGAATTGTTTCTTTAACCTCTTCACATGGAAGTACCAAAAACTGAATAGGCTCATCTTTGAAGTCAGCTTCCCATTCTTTAATCGTAGCATCAGACACATCAGTACTCTGAGTTCTTACATACAGACATTTAACTTTGGCATTCATTTTTTTGGCTATGGTCAAAACTTTATGAAGTTCTTTTTTATCTTTCTCACGGTAACGTGTAGTAAATCCGATAGTTTTTACTTTCTTAAATTCAGACTCTCCAGGAACACATAAAATAGGCACTTCTACCCCAGATATTACAGCATCTGTATTAGTCCCTAAGAAAAAGTTTTCCCAGCCCGAAATACCAGAAGTTCCCATTACCACAAAGTCTATATTATCCTCTTTAATGGCTTTTTTCATGTTGTAAACCAAATCACCATCCATCAAGCGGTGATTCATTACAATATCATCCAGATTACGTCCTTCGGCAATTTCGCGAAGTTTTGGAATCTGATCTTTAAACATTTCGAATTTAGACAACTCTAATGAATTATATATTATTGCAAAATTTTCTGGAAAAAACTGACTGTCGTAAACCGGAATCTCAAAAGTGTGCAACAAAACGAGTTCTCCTTTAACTTGTTTTGCAAATTCTAAAGCATGTACAAAAGCATTTGTAGCTACTTCAGAAAAATCGGTGGGAAATAATATTCTTTTCATCGTACAGTTGGATTATATGTTAGTTTCTCAAATTTAACCATAAAACAGCCTCGTCGATATGACAATTATCAGTTATTTAACATTTTACAATTTATTAATATAAGTGTTCAGTTGCAGTGCTCAGTCTCAGTTGAAGCTCTCATCTTACCTCTCACTATTCAACTTTCACCGCTTTACAAGCTTTGTGCAAACGTTAACACTCTTTGCGGTTAATTTAAAAAACCAAGTATAATATTCTATATAGAAGAATCCATTTTACACAATCCTTCTCTTCGGAACTTCTAGCCTTTTTTTATACCTTTGCACCATGATAAATCAAGATTCTATAGTAGCTCTAGCAACACCTTCTGGAGCTGGAGCAATTGCCATAATCCGTATTTCGGGTAGCGATGCCATTACAATTGGTAGCGGTGTTTTTCAATCTATTAAAAATAAAGATTTAACTAAACAGAAAACACATACCTTACATTTAGGTCATATCGTAGATGGTTCGAAAACCCTTGATGAAGTTTTGGTTTCTGTATTTAAAGGACCAAATTCCTATACAGGAGAGAATACTATCGAAATATCATGTCACGGATCTACTTATATCCAACAACAAATAATTCAACTATTACTTCGTAAAGGTTGTCGAATGGCAGATCCTGGAGAATTTACACTTCGTGCATTCTTAAACGGAAAACTAGACTTATCTCAAGCCGAAGCTGTAGCCGATTTAATCACATCTGATAATGAAGCTTCACATCAAATCGCAATGCAACAAATGCGCGGTGGTTTTAGTAACGAAATAGCCAAACTTCGAGAAGAACTACTAAATTTTGCTTCACTTATAGAACTAGAATTAGACTTTGCCGAAGAAGATGTTGAATTTGCTGACAGAACACAATTTCATGAATTATTAAATCGTATTGAGTTTGTCTTAAAACGATTAATCGACTCTTTTGCCGTTGGAAATGTAATTAAAAACGGAATTCCCGTTGCTATTGTTGGTGAACCAAATGTTGGAAAATCAACTTTATTAAATGCTTTACTAAACGAAGAACGCGCCATAGTTTCAGAAATTGCCGGAACAACTCGTGATACTATCGAAGATGAACTAGTTATTGGCGGAATCGGTTTCCGTTTTATAGATACAGCTGGTATTCGTGAAACTGTTGATTATGTAGAAAGTATCGGAATTAAGAAAACCTTCGAAAAAATAGAACAGGCACAAGTTGTTCTTTATTTATTTGATAGCTTAAAATTTAAAGCTCAAAGTTCTGAGTACATCATCGAAATAGAAAAAGTAAAAAACAAATATCCTTTAAAGCCTCTACTTGTTGTAATTAACAAAGTAGATTTACTTACTAAAGAAGAAATTCAAAACATTCATAATCAACTTCAACCGCTAAACGTTACACTTGAAACCATTTCGGCAAAAGAAAATATAGGTGTAGATGAATTAAAAAATCGCTTGCTTTCTTTTGTAAATACTGGAGCATTACGAAATAACGAAACTATTGTAACCAACACCAGACATTACGATTCGTTACTTAAAGCCCTAGACGAAATACAAAAAGTAAAATACGGTCTCGAAACCAATCTCTCTAGCGACCTAATGGCTTTAGATATTCGTGAAGCTTTATACCAATTTGGGCTGATTACTGGTCAAGTATCAAATGATGAATTGCTTGGAAATATCTTTGCTAATTTCTGTATCGGAAAATAGATAGACAAAATAACGCAAAACAATAACAAACAAACGAGTTAAAATATTGATATTAAATATTTTAACTCGTTTGTTTCATTCTCTATTTAATTGTTATGCATTATTTTACTTAAATTTGTACCCTATTTGGAACTCTTCTATTATCCATTTCGAAGCCTTTCAGTCTCAACGCAACTTTCTGACTCTTGAGGAAGCAAAAAAGCTCTTTACAACTTCTTGTTTAAAAGAAATCGTGTATAAAATTTCGAAGTTTTCCCTTTTAACCGGGAAAAGATTTACTTTTTTAAATGAGAAATTTAGCAGATCCAGTCATAATTTCAAACTATCAAGACAATGTTAAAATGGGATTAGGCTTTAGATTGTAGTCCCATCAACTCCTCTAAAACAGTTTAAAGCAACATAACAAAAGTTGCTTTAAACGATACTGAAAGTTATGGTTGTATAACCTTACCTGTAACATGGCCAAACAGGCTTTTTCGGAATGCATATTCAAGCTGTTTCATAGTGGTAGGAATCTCTCCGGGAAAGTACTGAAAATACTGAGGGGAGTTCTCAATAACAGTGGGGCTTACCGCGTTGATTCTGATACCATTTTCCAATTCAATGGCTGCCCCGCGCACGAAACCTTCCACGGCTCCATTGGCTACCGATGCATTAGCAAAGTTCATTTGGGGCTCATGCGTCAAAGCGCCGGTTATAAGAGTAAATGATCCCTTTGGGTTGATGTACTTCTGGCCGATGAGCACCAGGTTGATCTGTCCCATCATTTTCCCTTCCACTCCCAGGCGAAAAGTCTCGTTATTCAGTTTTTTCCAAGACCCTACAAAGGTAGGACCTGCTGTAGAGATGAGTGCATCAAAAGGACCTGCCATAAGAAACATCTTTTCTATTGATGTTGCCGAAGTGATATCCGTATCAATATCACTGTCTTTAGAGGCTACCTTAATGATTTCATGATCTTTTTCAAGGGCAGCGGCAAGATATATACCCATGGTGCCTGTAGCACCAACTAAAATGATTTTCATTGTTTAAATTTTAAAAGTGAATATTCTTAGTATTTCATTGAAGCAGTATACTGGAACTGATCGAGGATTATTTTTTTACTGACAGACATGCCAGCTGCAGTGCCCATTGCTACTGCATTGGCAACCGTACGCATGTGGGTGCTGTTATCCCCACAGGCGTAAATACCAGGCACAGAAGTTTCCTGTAAAGCGTTGGTCTTAATATAGCCCTTTTCTGTAAGCTCACAGTCCAAAGTTTCCGGTATCCTGCTTTGAAGTTCAAAGGGTCTTGGAGCATATAAAGCCGATAAAGTAAATTTGGTACCATCTTTAAAAAAAATGGTATTGATATACCCGTTATTATGTTCTAGTTTTTGAATTTCTTTTTCGATTATAGTAATCTGATGCTCCTGCAACGCAAGGGACTGCTCATCGGTTAGACTTGTTTTTCCGTTTGTAAAAACGGTAAGGTCTTTGGTCCAATTGGAAATAAGCCTTGCAACATCAAACGCCTGTTCACCATTGGCTAAAATACCGGTTCTCAAACCCCTTACTTCATAACCATGGCAGTATGGGCAATGTATCACAGAAATACCCCAGCACTCAGCAAAACCTTCAATTGCAGGCATGAGATCCCTAATTCCCGTGGCAAAGATTAATTTCCCTGCCCTAAATACCTCATCTGTGGCAAGGCATATTTCAAATCCATCATCAGTCTTTTTCCCTGTTGTTGCAAGCCCGTTATAAAATTTCACATTCTCATATCGTTCTACCTGTGAACGTGCCACCGCTGCAATGCCTGCTGGGGTATTTCCATCTTGGGTAAGAAAGTTGTGCGAGTGTGGCGTCTGCGCATTGCAGGGCTTTCCACTATCGATAATAAGAACTTGTTTCAGTGCGCGCCCAAGAGCCATCGCGGCGGCAAGGCCAGAATAGCTACCACCGACAATGATGGCATCATATAGTATTTTGTCTTTCATAATAGGTCGTTTTATAAAGCCTAAGCCTTGAATTGGCACAGCTAGTGTTGTTAAAGCCAGACTGACCTGTGCAATGAATTTGCGTCGGGATAGTCCAGAATTATCTTCGGGTATCATGCTTTATTTTTTATCGTGTGAAGAAATCCAGCGGCCTAACAAAAAATCGACCAACGGAACACCCGCAAAGACAATCCACGGTACAAGTGCCAGTGTAAGGATTAAGGTTCTCACATAGAGTGGCAGCCCGGAGAGTATCTCCCCGAAAAGAAACAGGAACAAAGTGATGGAGGGATAGATCGCAAGCCAGATCTTAAAGGATGCGATAAGTTTCATTTTTGTCTTCATATAGAGTACTTATGGGATTATTATATATCCACAAAGTTATAGAGGACTTTAGCCCTAAGGATAGGACAAAAACGGGATTGAATAGGACTTATTTGGAAATAATCCTGAAAGACTCTGGCGAGTGGCCTGTGTGCTTTTTAAAGAATCTGATAAAATAAGAGGGATCATCATAGCCAAGGTAATAGGCGATCTGGTTTACCTGATCTGAAGTGGCCAGGAGCTGTCGCTTTGCCTCAAGGATGATATGCTCGCTGATTATATCTGAAGGGGTCTTATTGAGCAACGATCTGGTAATAGCGCCAAGCTGATAGGTCGAAAGGTTAAGCATATCCGCATAATGGGTAACTTGTTTGAATTGTGCGATGCCTGTGTCGAGCATTTCAAAAAATTCATCTAGTTTTTCCTGAGGATACTGTCTGGCAGCTATCGCCTTACTTTCGTTATTGTGGCGGAGCCTTAATAGTTCAATAAAAAAGACACTAAGGTTAGCTTTTATTACTTCCCGATATCCTTCGCGCTCTTCCAAAAATTCCCTTACTATATCGTCGAGAAGTACAATTAGTCTATTCTCATTGCCATCAGCAAGTGTGCATATACTTTTATGACTCAGTTTTCGCAGCAGCTCTTGTGAGATGGAAAATCCATTTTTAAATTGAAGAAGATATCCTGTACTGCCCGCCTTCAACGTCAGCTGGTGCACTTGGCCCGGCTTCATAAAGAATATGGAATTATTCGTCACCTGATACGGGATAAAGTCAATTTCATGACTTCCTGCACCGTTCTTGATTACCAGCACATAGAAAAAGTCATGCCTGTGCAGGCTTTCAACCATATCTTTCCCTTCTGATAATGATTCAATAGTGCGTATAGCGAAGTTGCCCAATAAATGGGGTTCTTTTGTAGCATCCTTAATAGATCGTACCGGAATGACTTCCATCACTTTATTAGTTTAAACACTTTATACAGCCACATAAAAACCATATATCATTCTTTAATACTTTACAAAGCTATACAATTTACTGAAAATCATAAGGGTTAATATAAGCGTAACTACAATTAAATTGATGGTATCTCTAAAAATTATTATTTCAGTTGCTACTTTCCCTTTCCGTGATGGCCTTTTCAACATTTAAGGTAGTAATGAATACCGACGTAGATATGAATAGTCTTGCTCGCTTCTGGCTCTATTTTAAGTATCGTTATCTGATATTAATCATCTGTTTCTCTCTTAACATCTATTAGTTTAGAAAATGAACTTCGTAACTCACTAGTTCATCATTGCCAAAATATGTCATCCCATTCTTTATTATTAAATTCATGAGAAAGCACTTCTTCATTTAATAAAATTTGATAGGACGGAAAATTATTTCTAATTGCATTAAATATATTTTTCTCTTCAAAGCGTATTAATGTTTCAAGGTCATCTTCAATTCTACTTAATGATTTTTCGACTTCATTTTTTTTGATAAAATGTTTTGCTAATCTGCGGTGCTGTATTAAAACCTTGTGTACAAATACGTTTTCCGTTCCTAAATTAGGAAAAACATACTCTTTTTCTATTTGAAAATGAGGTACTAATTGATTGATATAATACCAATCTGCATAATTTTTAATTCTTTTTGGATCAATATTTCGTCTAATACCCATACGAATTATCGAACATAACTCTAATGATTGTACGTGGTCACGATGCAAAAAACTGAGTGTTTTTTCTACATTTATTTCATTTTCTTTATTAATTATGGTGGTATTTGAATTCATTTTTTATTTAGTATTAGGATATCAGATGCGAAAAAATCAGAAAAATATAGATCTTATAAACCCGTTTGATACAGAATATATAAAAACCACCCAAATTGAGTGGTTGCTTAGAAAAATCTAAATTTGGCTACAAAACCAGTATTGGGGCAATAATTCCAAAACTTAGTCTTCCTGTATTAGCGTCTTTCAATCCAAACGTTTTTTCAACATAAGTGGAGTAATCATATCTTCTGGCTATATAGCCTAAATAAAATTTCAGATTTAAATCTTTAAAAGGATAGTATTCAACAGTCGGAATCAGACCATAGCTAATAAACAATTTGTTGGATGCATTAACATCAGGATTGCCGTTCCAATACGAATTGTGGGTCATAAGGGTTAATACTAAATTTACTTTTGGTTTAACTCTATACTCTGCTCTTAACCAATTTTCGACATATACCACATCTTTTGATGCATCATCTCCTTTAACCAATTTTTGAACAATACCTCTACGGTCTAAATCTTCTGCACTATACTTAAAATCGTAATACAACAATAATTTATTGCTTTTAAACTTATTCCCAAGTGCGATATAATTCATGCTTGTATTTTTGGCTTCATTAAAAAAACCATAGCTATAAGACGTTTCAAATTTTCCTCCAAAAAAGCTTCCTTGCCAATTACTTACAAATGCCAAAGCCGTTTTCGATTCTACTGTCCCATCTGGTATATTATTATCGTATTGTTCTTTTAAAATGTTTGTTCTTGAATCTAATATTTGAAACTTTAATGTGTTCTTGCCATCTCTTAACTTATGGGATATACCCGCACCTGTTAAATTGTGATCTGAGTTTTCCAAAATATCATTATACTCTAAAATATAAATTGCATTCATATCAAATTCATACCCTCCCAAATCAGCCAATAGTTTCCCCATAGAAAATTTGGTTCTAGGTGTAAAATCAATAAATAAAGCGGCAATATCAGTCGTTCTGTTTATGTTATCCTGACTACCTATTTTAGGTGTTCTGGTGTATCTGTCACGAAATCTAAAACTCACTTTTTCATGAATCTTTCCTTTTATTTCGAGTCTGAATTGACTAACTGAAAACACTGATTTTGAATAATCTCCATTTTTAAATTCAGAATTAAATCCAAAACGAGTATTAAAAATAACATCTATATCTCTTAATAAAGATTGCTTGGACGTAGGAATTATAGACTGATACATCTCAAGGTTCTCGCTTTGTTCTTGCGCAAGAATACTAATTGGGATCAATAAAACAATGAAACAAAACACCCCCCTTTTTATATTACTTATAGTTTTCATAATTCTTTTATAAAATAATTGAACCGATCAAAAAACCAACCGCAACCGCAACAACAGTAGCAACAATACCAGGTAGATTAAAACTATGATTGATAACATATTTACCGATTTTTGTACTTCCGGTTCTGTCAAAACTGATAGCTGCTAATAATGTCGGATAACCCGGCAATACGAAGAAGCTATTTACTGTAGGAAAGGAAGCTATCAGAACTAAAGGGGAAAGCCCCAAAGCAATACCCAATGGTATCATCGTCTTAACGGCAGCTGCCTGACTAAACATTATGATTCCTAAAAGAAATAAGGCTATAGCAAATGTCCAAGGATAAGCAGTAACAACGCTACCTAAAGACTCTTTGATGACAACCGAATTATTTTCCATAAAAGTAGAAGCCATCCAGACTACTCCAAAAACAGATATAACTGCCGAAGCCATAGAACTGAATAAACTAACTTGGGTAACAGCAACTGCGCTCGTTTTTGTAATTAACATCATCGCAGCAGAGGCAGATAAAGTGATTAAACAAATAACCGCTACCATTGAAACTGTTCCATCGTCTTTAAGAACTAAATTTTTTGTTCCTGGTCCAAAATTGGGTAATAAACCTGGAAAGGCTCCAGCAATTACAATTAGTAAAATTGCAACGCTAAAGATCATAACCGCTGTTTTAGCTCCGGTTCTTACTTTTGTTTCATTGCCTTCTATATTAGAATCAATACTTTTAGCAAACTCTGAATCTTTCATTTTCTCAATAAATATTGGATCCTGATTTAATTCTAGCCCCTTTTTTCTAATCACAAAACAAGCAACTAATGTCCCAAAAAGACCAGCAGGAATAGCAATCATCATGACATCAAAAAGAGCTCCCGGGTAACCTAATAACACTACAAGAGCTGCTGTACATGCACTAATAGGACTTCCTGTTAAAGCTAAGTGTGAGGCAATTACCGATATACTAAGAGGGCGCTCTGGGCGTATTCTTTTCTTTGTAGCAACTTCAGAAATAATGGGTAATATAGAATACACTATGTGGGAAGTTCCTGCAAATAAGCACAAAAAATAAGTTGCAAAAGGGGCAATAAAAGTAACATTTGAAGGATTATTTCGAATTACTTTTTCGGCTAAACTTACCAAGTAATCTAGTCCTCCTGACGCTTGAAGGGTTGCTGCTGTGGTTACAATAGCAATAATAATTAACATAACATCCATAGGCGGCTCCGTTGGTTTCATATGAAATCCTAATACGAAAATCACTAATCCGAAAATCCCCATTACACCGAGACCTATACCTTTCATTCGTGATCCGATAAGAATCGCGATTAAAAGGATTGAAAATTCTATCCAGAACATAATAATTGTTTTAAATTGATTTGATTTAGTCCACAATTATACCAGGAGGTACCTAAAAGCAGGACTCCTTCCAATTATAATTGAATACTATTTCTAAAAATATTTTTGAATCTTTGTTCTATCAGCTATTTTCAAAAAAGGAAATAGTAATAAAACGCTATCATTTGAGGATTAAGATTATCCCCAACAATAAAAAAAGGGTAGTGTTATCTTCATTAAGTAAAGTAAACCACTTGAATCTGTTGTATTTGAGTTTTACACAACAATATCTTTTCTGGATGTGTTCCAAGTGAATTACTTACAGAAGCATTAATACAACAGACTATCAAACCATTACAAACTATTCTTCTATCATTTTCGTTTGCTACTACCTTAACGATAAGATGGCTGGAGTCTGAACATTCATAGCTATTTATGAATTTATGAATTTTGGGTTTATCAAATTTTCTAATGAATAAATCTCATCCCATTTATTTTGAGTAATTTCCTTACGTTCTATTACTACAATTTGATGTATACTTTTGTTTGTTTTAAGTGCTTCTCCAGCTATACCAGCACATACTTCATATCCAAGAATTGGATTCAGTTGTGTAACAATTCCAATACTATTCATAACCATATTAAAACAATGATCCGTATTAGCTGTAATTCCAACAATACATTTATCAACTAAGGTTTCAATCGCATTACCCAAATAATCTAATGAAGTAAACATCGCAAAAGCAATTACTGGTTCCATAACATTTAATTGTAACTGACCTGCTGATGCTGCCAACGTCACTGTTAAATCTTGACCAACAACATAAAAACAAGTCTGATTTACTACTTCTGGAATTACAGGATTTACTTTTCCTGGCATAATTGAAGATCCTGGTTGACATGCTGGCAAATTAATTTCATTAAATCCTGTTCTTGGACCTGAACTTAACAAACGTAAATCGTTACAAATTTTAGTGATTTTAACCGCAGTTCTTTTTAGAGTGCCCATAATTTGAACATATGCACCTGTATCAACTGTTGCTTCAATTAAATCTGGAGACAATGTTAGGGGAATACCTACTTCTTTCACTAAATAATCCACACAAATCTCAGGATAACCTTCTGGAGCATTTACTTTAGTTCCAATAGCAGTAGCTCCCATATTAATTTCTAACAATAAACTTTGTGCCTCTTTTAATCTCTTAATATCTTCTCCAATTGTAGTTGCATAGGCATGAAACTCTTGCCC
This sequence comes from Flavobacterium sp. PL02, assembly GCF_035013205.1. Lineage (NCBI taxonomy): Bacteria > Pseudomonadati > Bacteroidota > Flavobacteriia > Flavobacteriales > Flavobacteriaceae > Flavobacterium > Flavobacterium sp. PL02. The sequence continues at coordinate 13,266 of NZ_JAYGJP010000015.1, read as the reverse complement.
CAAAGTCATAGGAACTGCATCTTGTAATTGTGTACGTCCCATTTTTAATACCCTTTTAAACTCTACTCCTTTTTCAGAAAAAGCAACTTCTAAACTGCTTAAAATAGCAATAAAGCGTTCCATTTTTAGATAAAGTGCAATTCTAAATGCTGACGGATATGCATCATTCGTAGACTGAGAACAGTTTACATGATTGTTAGGATGCAGGAAATTATATTCTCCTTTTTTATGACCTAAATATTCCAGCCCAATATTTGCGATTACTTCATTTGCATTCATGTTTACTGACGTTCCAGCACCACCCTGAATCAAATCACTAACAAACTCCTGATCAAATTTACCTGCAATAAGCTGGTCACTTCCATAACAAATAGCTTCGGTAATTTTTGCATCTAAAACACCACAATCTTTATTTGCTAATGCAGCAGCTTTTTTTACATATCCTAAGGCTTTAATAAACAAAGGCTCTTTTGAAATTGAGATACCTGTAATATTAAAATTTTCTACGGCTCTAAAAGTCTGTATACCGTAATATAAATGATTCGGGATTTCTAATTCACCTAAAAAATCATGCTCTTTTCTTGTAGTTTTCATAATAAAATTAATTTCTAATTATTTAATAAATTGTTATAAGTATTTCTAAATACTTTATTGAAAGGATTATTACTAAATTCTGCAAAGCTTGCAAGCATATTTACTGAGGAGTAATCATTATTCTGATGTAAATGTGCGCTTGCTATGATGGTAAAAGGATGATAATTATCATAACGGTTCAGTTATTTTTAAAAAAATTAGCTGCAAATTTTATTTGGACATATTAGCAACCTGTTTACTTTTGTAATTGTAGTTACTGTCATTGGGTTTATACCATTTTTGGCATAACCTGAGATGCCTAAGACAACTCAACATTACAATTGCAAGAAGTAAATGTTTGCCAAAATAATACTGAGTGAGCGTAAGATTTTTGTTATAATTTATTTTACAGGGCTCAAATGCAGATTCAGAAAACCTGAAAATACTGTAGTACTTTAGCAATGCAAAAAAAACCTTTAGATTATAGGTATGATTTAAGATAAGGGTTCGGTCACATCTGTTTTATTAAAACAGATTAAAATGGCAGCCTAATAAAAACACATAAACCATGTAATTATTTAGGACTCATTCATTATAAAAAAATCATCTGAAATTTTCCTAAGATATACACTACAATTAATTTTTATTTATTTCGATTCTATTTATAACTAAGAAAGACCATTTTATATTCAATTTTCTGAAGTTCAAATAGTTGCCAGCTGTGATTCCCACTGTTGAAACTAACAAATAAACTCATGGAGGTTTTTGTTTATTTTGTTAAATTATTTCTAATAAAAAGCAACAAATAATATATAATTTTCAAATATTATTATTTAATTCTAGTAATTCCTTAATTAAAGGTTACGTTTACTAAAGCCCCCAAGTCTATATTTTAAACTAAACCTACTCATGAAAAAAATCTACTTGTTTTTATTTTTTGTCACGCAACTGACAAGTGCTCAAATTGGAATTGGAACAGTTACTCCTCATGCTTCTTCGATACTACATATCGAATCTACTACTCAGGGACTGATTACCCCACGAATGACTTCGGTGCAAAGAATTGCAATTACAACTCCTGCCAATGGCTTATTGGTTTTTGACACAACTATTGGAAATTTTTACTACTATGACACACCTACTCTGACTTGGATTCAGTTAAGCGGAGACAAACAGGGACGTTTAAAATATAAATTAATAAAATCAACTGATGTATTAGCTACGGTTTTGGCCACTGAAAAAACTGGTGGTGGTGGTACAAAATACCTTATGGATTCCACTACTCTTTATGAAATTAATGGCACTATCAATGTTGATTTACCTATTGAACTAAATGGTAGTTATATAATTGGACAAGATTCTACAGAGGATAAACTTGTTAAAGCTTCTGGTGATCTTTTTTCGGGTACCACTGGTGGGTCTATAAGAGTGCTGACATTAATAGCTACTGGAGGAAATGTTTTTAATATTACTGGTTCAGGTACTTTAACACAGAGTATTATTATTAGAGACTGTATTGTTGCAAGTTCAGCGACTGTAGGTAAACTACAAAATTTTGCCTTCGTTTTTGTTAGTATTGTTCAATATATCGGGAATGGAGCGGGAATAGTATATCAGGATATTAGTAAGTTACTACTTAGTAATGCGGGATGGTTTGGTAACAATGTGGGAACGTACGAAAAATTACAAGGTACTTTTGGGCTAGTAGCCAAACAAGGTGGATTTAGTGAAGTCATTGGAGCCAGTGTAGGATTTGATGTTTCGGCTAATCCCGTAATTCAGGGTGATGCAGTAGTAGAAACGGTTATATTTACAGGTGCACTAACTACTGGGAAATATGTAAACGGATATAGCCCAGCTACCTACACAGGATTTAATTTTAATAATAATTGGTCAGCAAAGTGTACAGGAATCCCTACCGAAGGGGATTCTGGTGCAACAGGATCAGTATATTTAAATCGTGCTGGTACAACCCAAACTGCAACTCCTATTGGTACAACTGGTACTGGTACAAAATTGGCTATTACAGCAGGATTAACTGCTAATCTTTATAGGGCTACGGCAACTACAAACAATAATATCGCCTATATGGGCAAAAAGCCCAGGATATTTCAAGTGAATTGTGCTTTGTCTTTTGTGAGTACGTTAGGGGTTGGAAATACGGAGTATATATTTTATTTTGTACGAATACCTGCGGCAGGAGGAACAGATCCTCAACTATCTTCTGAGACTTTTATTGACACTAATGCGGGTTATGTTCAATCATTTCCCATACAAGGTTCTGTTATGCTTAATACAGGAGACTCTATAGAGTTATGGATAAAACGTAATAATGCCAATACACAAAGTGTTACGGTTCGTTCATTTAACATGACCATAAAATAATGTAAGTTTTTTTCATCAAAACCATTTTGCAGCTCAGAATTTACTTTTTGTAATTTCTGAATGTGCTGGTGTATTTAATCCCAAGATGAACATATAACTGTTCATAAAATAAATAAAACTTATGGAACCTGTAAATATTAGATTACTCTTTATAATTGCTACATTACTTTTAGTACATGCCGTTGTTTCTGCGCAAGCACCTCCAGCACCTGGTGATCCGCAGCCAGAATTACCTATTGATAATGGTATACCATTATTAATGATTTCGGGGCTTTTATTGGCTATTTATGTTATTAGAAAGAAAAAAAAGATACCAATACCATCCCAAATACCATTATTAATTCTAGAAGATAAACAGGAAAAAGTTGTTGAGAAAGTTTGTATAAATAACACAAAAACAAGATTATGAAAAAAATAATACTACTAGTAATCTTGTTGTTTTCCTTAAACTCCTTTTCTCAAATTTATTTCGGAACTAATACAGCTATGTATGTAAAGAATGAATTGCTTTATGTTAAGCAGGATATTAATTTGCAGTCAAATTCTATTCTCTATTTAAGGAACCGTTCGCAATTAGTTCAGGGAACGACTAGTACATCTCTAAATAGTGGAACAGGAATAGTATCTGTATATCAAGAAGGAACTTCGGATAATTTTGATTATAATTATTGGTGTTCTCCTATTGGGAGTACTGCTGCTACAGGAAATGGAAATTTTGGCATTACAATGCTAAATAGACCTTTATCGGCTACGACAGCTGAAGTAGCTATAGTATTGCCACTAGCCACTAAGGATGGAATTTCGAATCCGCTTTCGATAGCGGCACGATGGATTTATAAATTAATTAATGCTAATAGTTATTCTCAATGGATTTACATCGGCGGTGCCAGTACTATTGCTTCGGGGGAAGGATTTACAATGAAAGGTACTGGCGGAACCGATAATTTAGATGCCGAAAGCAATGGTGTTCAGAACAATCCTGGAGGAATTGGTGCACAACGATATGATTTTAGAGGCAGACCAAATGATGGTAATATTACGGTAAGTTTAGGGCTTAATAATGCAACCTTGTCAGGAAATCCATATCCATCAGCTTTACATCTTAATGCTTTTCTTTTGGACACTGACAATACTGCCGGAACAGGAATTGCTTACTTTTGGGAACAAAACAAAGCTGTAAATTCTCATTTCATTGCCGATTATAGAGCAGGATACGGGAGTTACTCACCCATAAGTTTGGGGAGTAATGGAGTGTATGTACCAGCTACTTTTAATTCGTATAATGATGATGGTTCTTTAAATACAACAGGTACCTCTTCAGGATTGGTAATTGCACGAAAATATTCACCCATTGGTCAAGGATTTATTTTAAATGGTAGAATAACAGGAACAGTTACTTTAAAAAATTCGCATAGAGCATATTATAAAGAAGGGAATCCGTTGACTCAATTTGAGCGTCCTGCTAAAAATAAAGCTTCAAAAATTAGTGAGTCTATACCTAATACCTCCTATTTTAAGTTAAATGCAATACTTAATAATCAATTTACCAGACAGCTGGCATTGGCTTTCTTACCCGAAGCAACAGATGGGGTTGATTATGGAATTGATGCACTAAATATGGATGCATCACTTCCCAATGATGTCAGTTTTTTATTGGAAGATAAAAATTATGTAATTCAAGGAGTCAATTTTGAAGAAACTAAAAAAATACCTTTAGCAGTAAAAGCCACAAATAATACCACTATAAAATTCTATGTTCCTGAGGTAATAAACTTTGATCTCTCTCAGTCTATTTATATCCATGACGCCTTGGATGATTCTTATCATGATATAAAAAATAATGTGTACGAAGTAGCAGTTCCGAAAGGAACATATAGCGACAGGTTTAAAATTACTTTTATAGACGAAAAAAAATTAAATACAAAAGATTTAACAAAGCCAACATTTACCATTAATCAAAATAATACAGACCAGAAGTTAATGATTTCCAATACAACCCAAGTTGACATTAAGTCGGTAATAGTATATGATATGTTAGGAAGAATAATTTTGTCAAAGGAAATACTCGGAAACAACCAGCATTATTATTTTTCGACTAGTGGGTTAAGTTCTGGGATATACATAGTTGAATTATTGACTGTAGACACTTTAAAAACTACACAAAAAGTTATTATTTCTAATTCCGGAAAATAAAAAAAAATATTTTTATTAATGTACCTATTATAAAATTTCCTCTAATTTGTTTCTAGTCATCTTATATTATTTTGTTCCTATTTTGTACTTCAAAATAGGAACAAAATAAAGACTGGCTTGTTAATTTCTGGAGCACTAATACAATTTTATATACTTAAAGTTAAATCTTTACAAGGTCAATTTGAACTCCACCTATTTTTATTATCTCATCGACATCTCAATGGCTTAAAATAAACCTTAACTTAAAATATGTTGCTTAAAGAATAATAACATCGATAAAAATAACATTTTGAGTCTAAATACAATTCTTAGATACGATAAGATCCTCCAAGCAGGTTTTTACATATTATGTGATGTAATATTCACTACTCGCCTATACTTTCTCTTCAATAACACCAGATTAAACCTGACCCTGTCATATATCAATCCTACTAACAAAGCTGCTACTCCGATAAACAAGACATGTAATCCAATATTAGAATAAAAAACCCCACCAACAATCCCACCAACAAAAAAGAAACTGATAATAGTGCCACGCAATTTTATGGAAATAAATAACTTTTTTCTAAAGCTTGATTCCTTATAAAAAAATAATTGGGACAGTTCAATTCCAAGATCAGTAAAAAGCCCTGTTAAATGGGTTGTCCTAACTGTTGCATTAGAAATTTTTGTTACCAGTGAATTCTGTAAACCCATTGCGAAAAGTAAAGTATAGGCTATAAAATCAGGACTACCACTAATTAAATACTTTCCAAAAATAGCAACACAAAATAAAATAATACTTTCAATTGCTGTTGGAACTATGTAACTGTATTTTTCGTTTTTTCGTAAAAGATATTCTACAACTAGGCTGGAAAAAAAGATCCCATAAAAAAAAAGAATATATATAAAAAATAAATAAATCCTTGTTTGAAATTAAGCTTAAAGACTTCGTCTACAAAAAAAGCAAAATGGCCCGTTACGTTTGTAGTTAACTTTTGAACGGCCAAAAAACCTGCTACGTTTACTAGCCCAGCTACAAACGATAATAGAGAAGCAATTTTAAGATTATGTCTTAGATTTCTTTTGGAGCCCTGATGTTTGAACATGATAATGATTTAAGTTCAGATAATCAAATTTTAGAAATCAATGCTTATCTAGAATTGAGTTTTTTGTAATTAGCACTTTAGTGTTTTACCGTTTAGGGAAGCTTTATTTTAAATTTTAAGTTTAAAAATTGGCTATTTCAACTAACTCTTTCGAGCATTTCCTTATCCTCCTTAGGAAGTTCATTTAAAAGATATTGATTATTGAAGATAAATTTAGAAATCATAATTAATTCCAAAGCTACACTATTTTTCCTCTTCACTTTCCGTTATTGATTTAAATCAAATTCCATCATATTCTTAGTCATTTAAATCTCCTCTTAGCCAACGTATTTTTGCATGAGCAATTAACCTTTCTTGCAATAATAAATTATGAAAAATACAGAACAGCTAAAGAATATTGGTATCAAATCAAATAAAGAAATCTTCTGGAATTTGCCTGAACTTAAATTAGTAACACATACAGTAAAGAAAAAACAAGGAGTTATAACTAGTTCAGGTGCATTAGCCTGTGATACAGGCGAATTTACCGGTCGCTCTCCCAAAGATAAATATATTGTAAGAGACGAAAAAACCAAAGATTCTGTTTGGTGGGGAGAAGTAAATCATCCGTTCTTACCAGAGGATTTTGATAAACTATACGATCGAGTTACTGTTCATCTTTCTAATAGAGCTATTTATATTAAAGACGTTTATGCATGTGCAAAAAAAGAATACCAATTAAATGTAAGAGTGGTTACCGATAATCCTTGGCAAAGCCTCTTTGTTAACAATCTTTTTTTAAGACCTACAGAAAAAGAACTCGAAACTTTCCAACATGAATGGTTGATACTTGTTGCACCCGAATTTAAGGCAGAACCTAAAATTGATAAAACCCGACAACATAATTTTACAATTATAAACTTTACCAAAAAAATAATACTTATTGGGGGTAGTGCGTATACAGGTGAAATTAAAAAAGGAATTTTTACGGTTCTAAATTATATTCTTCCTCACGAAAAAGACATACTATCAATGCATTGCTCTGCTAATATTGGCAAAGATGGTGATACTTCTGTATTTTTTGGTTTATCAGGTACTGGTAAAACAACCCTATCTGCAGATCCTTTAAGAAAATTAATCGGTGACGACGAACATGGATGGGATAATGATAGTGTTTTTAATTTTGAAGGAGGCTGTTATGCTAAATGTGTGAATCTAAGTAAAGAAAAAGAACCTCAAATTTTTTCAGCAGTGCGTTTCGGGACTTTACTCGAGAATGTTCGATTCTTTGAAGGAACTAATATAGTTGATTATGATAATATTTCAGTAACTGAAAATACCAGGGCAGCCTATCCAATCCATTTTATTGATAACGCCATAAATCCATCTATTGGTAGTATCCCGAAAAATATTTTCTTCCTTACTTGTGATGCTTTTGGAGTACTACCTCCTATTTCAAAACTAACTATCGGGCAAGCTATGTACCATTTTATTTCAGGATACACTGCTAAGGTAGCAGGAACCGAAGCAGGAATTACAGAACCACAAACTACGTTTTCGGCTTGTTTTGGAAAACCTTTTTTACCCCTACATCCAACTAAATATGCTGAACTATTGGGGAAAAAACTCAAAGAAAACAATGCTAACGTTTGGCTCATCAACACAGGATGGTCAGGTGGTGCTTATGGCGTTGGAGAACGAATTAAACTTTCCTACACCAGAGCTATGATAACAGCTGCTCTTAAAGATAAACTTAATAAAGTTGACTATATACAACATTCTGTATTTGGATTACAAATGCCTGCGCAATGCGAAGGTGTACCATCGGAAATATTAAATCCTAAGAATACTTGGAATGATAAATCCGCTTACGATAAAAAGGCTCAAAGTCTTGCTGCACAATTTGTAGAGAACTTTAAAACCTTTGAATCCTTTGCTAACCAAGAGATAATTGGTGGTGCTCCAACTATTATATAGTATAAAAGTTTGTATTTCCTAATATCCTAATTATGGGAGAACCCTCCTCGAGAAAATCCCCTTAGGTATGAGACTTGTTACTTACTAAGCTTATGGGATGAAATTCCAGAAAGTTTCAACTTACAATATACTGCCTTAGGGGAATACTTAACTTTTGGGTAAAAAAATTTAACCATCGTGAAAGATAAACTTACCATGCAAAAAAATAAAGAAGCATTGCTGCTAAAAGGAGTTCTGAAATTAAAGATAATTGGGTTAAGGAAAGTTACCACTGAAAATATTTTCTCTAATGAATTGTACAGATTGTACTTTATTAGATTTCTTGACGACAAAACAATTTTTAGAAATGATTCTGAAATTCAGACTATAAATGAATTTAAAAAAAGCCTATAAATGGGCCGAAAATATACAGAAAACATAACATCTCAATATGAAACATATGAATATAATGGATAAAATAAATACACGTCTTGGTCCGTTAGGCGATCATGCTTATTATGCACATGGATATTATGCTTACCCAAAACTCGAAGGAGATATTAGTAATACAATGCTTTTTAATGGCAAGAAGAAATTAGTTTGGAGTTTGAATAATTATCTGGGACTGGCAAATCACCCAGAAGTTAGAGATGCCGATAATGAAGGTACTCGCCGCTACGGACTTGCATATCCTATGGGAGCGCGCATGATGAGTGGAAATACCAGGCTACATGAAGAGTTTGAAGAAAAAATTGCAGATTATGTTCAAAAAGAAGATGCTTTTTTATTGAATTATGGATATCAAGGAATGCTTTCTATCATTGATAGTTTGGTGGACCGAAAAGATGTTATCGTTTACGACGCAGAGGCACATGCCTGTATTATTGACGGAATGAGATTACACCAGGGAAAGCGTTTTGTTTTTAAACACAATAACATTGAAGACTGTGAAAAACAGCTCGAACGTGCCAAAAAGATAGTGAAAGAAACTAAAGGAGCAATCTTAGTAATTACTGAAGGTGTTTTTGGTATGCGTGGCGATCAGGGTAAATTAAAAGAAATTGTAGCACTCAAGAAAAAATATAATTTTTCACTACTGGTAGATGATGCCCATGGTATTGGCTGTATGGGAAATACTGGTGCAGGAACTGGCGAAGAACAAGGCGTTCAAGATGGCATTGATTTTTATTTTGGCACATTTGCTAAATCATTTGCAGGAATTGGTGCTTTTGTGGCCAGTACCAAAGAGGCAATACTATTCCTAAAATACAATATGCGCTCCCAAATATTTGCCAAAGCACTACCAATGCCAATGGTTTTTGGCGCTTTAAAACGATTGGACTTAATGCGAACTAAACCTGAACTTAGAGAAAAACTTTGGAAAATAACAAATAGTTTACAAAGTGGCCTAACTAATTCAGGTTTTGATATAGGAAGTACCAATTCCCCTGTTACACCTGTCTACCTTAACGGAACAATAGGTGAAGCCACTGCTTTGGTTAGAGACTTACGAGAAAATCATCAAATATTCTGCTCTATGGTAGTATATCCAGTTGTACCTAAAGGAATGATTATTTTACGATTGATACCAACTGCGATACATACTCTGGAGGATGTTGAAAGAACTATAACAGTATTTAAAGAGATTAGAACTAACCTCAATACAGGACAATACAAACTCTTGGAAGAAGTAACAGTTTAAACATTAAATTACTCATAAATAAATCATTAGCCCTAACAGGCTAATATTCTCCATTGAGAGAGTACTTTAAAAATATAGATTAAAAATAATCTATTTAACTAGGTAAGAATTCTAACTATCTATTTAAAAAACGGAGAAACTTTAAAGATAACCATAAAGTCCTCCGTTTTATTTTTAGTTTAACTTCTAAATATTTGCGAAGCATGATATTTTGTTATTTTTAATTAGTACATACCTGAAAATACCTCATATTTAATTTGATCCTTAAATAGTACCACCTCTTTTACCTCCCTGGACATAATTAATAGTTAAATGAATTAAAATAGCTCTGGATATTCGCATTATTGGGATTTGCAATAAAAAGCATAAAATCACCAAAACTGGTAGTAATATTTTAAATGAAATTTCATAGTTCTCGTTTAAATACAATCCCAGGAATAATAGAGGTATAAAAACAATCAATACTATTGGATAACTAATCCACAAAGCAGCAGAGTAAAAGCCTGGCTCAATTTTAAAATCCTGATTGCAGTGCGAACAGTTTTGTGGCATGTCAAGAATTTTATTAAATACGAAAAGCCCTCGATTGGTAAATAAATTCCCTTTATAGCATCTGGGACACTTTAGTTTAAAGATATTATATAGTTTTATTCTTGTGTCCATCGACTTACTCCATATTATTCACAACAGCTTGACCAAATTCCGAACACTTAAGTAAGGCAGCACCTTGCATCAAACGCTCAAAATCATAAGTAACTGTTTTTTTGTTTATAGCTCCTTTAATACCTTTAAGGATGAGATCTGCCGCTTCCTGCCAACCAAGATATTCCAACATCATTACTCCAGAAAGAATTTCAGAGGAAGGATTTACTTTGTCCAGATCTTTATATTTAGGAGCAGTTCCATGTGTAGCTTCAAATATCGAAACCCCAGTTGTGTAATTAATGTTTGCTCCTGGGGCAATTCCAATCCCGCCTACTATTGCTGCCAAAGCATCCGAAATATAATCTCCATTAAGGTTTAGTGTGGCAATAATATCATATTGTTCGGGTCTTAATATGATTTGTTGCAAAAAAGCATCCGCTATTACATCTTTTACAATAACTTTATTACCATATTTTTCAATAACTTGCCAAGGTCCTCCTTCATAATCTTTGGCTCCAAATTCATCTTTTGCTAATTGATATCCCCACTCTTTAAATTTACCTTCAGTAAATTTCATGATATTTCCTTTGTGTACTATTGTTACTGATTTTTTTTTATTTTCTACAGCGTATTTAAGAGCAGCTCTAATAAGTCGTTCAGATCCTTCTTTTGAAACTGGTTTTATTCCTATTGAAACTGTGTTTGGAAATCGAATAACCTTAACTGCCATCTCGTTAATCAAAAAATCTTTAACCCTCTCTAATTCAGGCGTACCAGCCATCCATTCAATACCAGCATAAATATCTTCAGTATTTTCTCTAAAAATGATCATATCTACTTTTTCAGGTGCTTTTACTGGGGAAGGAACACCAGGATACCATTTTACAGGTCTCACACACGCATATAAGTCAAGTTTTTGTCGTAACGCAACATTAAGAGATCGCATGCCTCCACCAACTGGTGTTGTTAGCGGTCCTTTTATGGCCACCAAAAACTCCTTAATATCCTCAATTGTTGCATCAGGTAACCAATTTCCGGTTTTTTCAAAAGCTTTTTCCCCTGCATAAACTTCTTTCCACTGAATCTTTCTCTTACCACCATAAGCTCTCTGTACCGCTGCATCAAAAACTAATTTTGATGCTTTCCAAATATCCGGTCCTATACCATCTCCCTCAATAAAAGGAATTATGGGGTGAGAAGGAACAATGAGCCTTCCGTTTTGAATACTTATTTTATTCTCATTTATCATTTTATATTTTTTTAAATTCAATACAGACGTTCGTTGATTCAACTTTATTTCCGTTATTTAACCCTCACTATTTTCTCTCTAGCTTCTTATGAAGAAGAAATCAAATAGTTATACAAATATATAACAAATGTTATATATTTTATTAATTAATGTTATATTTGTTTTATGAAAGATTTCTTTGCCAAATTTGATTTCCAAAGTAACCAGCTTTTTGAAAACCTAACTGAATCAGAAAAGCAAGCAGTTGAAAGTGTTATGGAACCCCTTAACATAAAAAAAGGAAGTATGCTTTTTTACGAAGGTGGTATTCCTACTGGTATTTATCAAATAAAAAATGGTAAGTCCAAAAAATTTAAGCGCGGTTTTACCGGTGACGAACAAATATTTTACATTTACACATCAGATGATGTACTGGGATATCACGCCCTACTTGGACAAGAAAGATATCAAGACTCCTGTGAGGCACTCGAAGATTTAAAAGTGAATTTTATAGCTAAGGATGATTTTTTGAAACTACTTCAAGAAATCCCTGCTTTACAGCAAAAAGTTATTAAGAATATTAGTCATGAATTTGGAGTTCTGGCAAACATCATTACAGTATTGGCCCAAAAGAATCAAAATGCGCGATTGGCACTATTTTTACTATTGTTGGAAAATAGATTCAATCGAAATTCACTAACTGTCAAAGGTATTGACTTAACACGTGATGACTTAGCCAATCTTATCGGGACATCACAAGAAAGTCTGGGTAGAAGCCTTAAACAATTTAAAGAACAGGGCGCTATTATTATAGATAAAAGAAATATCTATATAAAAGACAGAGAGCAATTAGAACAATTACTACAAGTAAAAATTGAGTAATTCAGATAACCATTAAAACTTTTTTATTCAAAATTATAATGGTCATCATTTTTCATATTACACTTCAACGTACATTGCAAACTGATAAATTATTTCCAAACTAATCACTTATACACTGTTAAAGAATTAAGAACAAGTTCTAAGCAAAAATACAGTCCAAATTTCTATTAAAAAATCTTAAAACCAAACTTAAGATATATATCCTACAACACTAAAACATCTCCAAACACTACCATTCTAGCGTAATAAAGACGTTAATAATCGCAAACTAGTAGAAACTACCTCTATATATCTGTAAACACAAATTTTAGATATGTTTTACGTTAGTTTCTTATGGAGACCCTTGTTCCTCAGAGTGACAATATTGCATAAGAGAAAATATACACAAACACAAAGGTTCGCAAAGCTATTGATTAAACTTTGCGAACCTTTGTGTAAGCCTTTGCGCTCTTTGCTGTGTTTTCTTTTGCCCAATTACTCTGATCTCTACAAATCCCAAAAAGTAACGCACAAAAAAAAATCCTCATCAATTACTTGATGAGGATTCTAAAGAAAGGCGACGACATACTCTCCCACATAACTGCAGTACCATCTGCGCAGGCGGGCTTAACTACTCTGTTCGGGATGGGAAGAGG
>NZ_JAYGJP010000014.1:0-75601 GCF_035013205.1 Flavobacterium sp. PL02 | reverse complement strand
TAATGTCATAGTCGAGTAGTACTAATAATCCGTAAGCTTATGTACGCTTTTCCCCACGCCTCGGCGTGGGGGAGAAACTTTCTAAAAAATACTTTTTTCTTTATCTCAGTGTGTTAAGATATTATTTTTAATTATGAATTATCAATTGTTAATTATTAATTAAAAAAGTTACCTCAAGTAACAACGACCTTAAGGTGGTTATTGCGGCGGGGCTCACCTCTTCCCATCCCGAACAGAGTAGTTAAGCCCGCCTGCGCAGATGGTACTGCAGTTATGTGGGAGAGTATGTCGTCGCCTTTCTTTTGAATCCTCATCAAGTAATTGATGAGGATTTTTTTTTGTGCTTAACTTTTTGGGATTTGTAGAGATCAGAGTAATTAGGCATAAAAATACCGCAAAGGCTTACACAAAGGTTCGCAAAGTTTAATCAATAGCTTTGTGAACCTTTGTGTTTTTTCTATTTCCTTCTTCTGCAGTTAAAACCGGAAGTATTATACAAAAAAAACGAACGTAAATTATATCTAGATTATAGATCTATTTTATGTTCTTTAGACATAATTGAGCAATTTGAATCAAAGGATCTTTGTTGTTTGTCTTTTTGAGTTAATATGCGTCGATATAAGCTAATATTCTTCAGTATTTGTGTAATTACATCTGAAAGTATATTAAAGCTTTCTTAAATGAGATAATTTCTTTTAGTTCTAGTATTTGTAAGTGGTTTTCTTATCTTTTTTGTTTTTTAGGTTCTTAAAGCTATTTAATGAGGTCCTGAGATAATTTTCTTATTGCTGGAATAAAAGATATCCCTTTTGAGTCTTTTGAAACTTATGTTGCGGCAAAGAATTGCGCAACGATTTTGTATAAAGATGCCATGTGATTTTATATATTGAAAATATCTCTTCCCAAAAAAATAATATCTAAGAATAGCTTAAAAAACTGCAATTTTTCCTGTTTGAATATCGCCTAAGCTTGTAATAATTTTATAGATATAAATTCCTGTGGCAATATTCTTTAGATTAATGTTATTGGTTTTAGAAAGTAACGGGGAAGTAATAGTGTTTTGTCCACTAATATTATATAAATAAAAAATAGCATTTTCTTCTTTTTTGGCTTCAATATTTAATTCTTCATTTTTGCTTAAATGGATAGGGTGTACAAAAAATAAATCATTGCCTAGATAATTAGTATCAAGAATTAGGGAGCTTACTATATTATTGTTTTTTAAAATTATATTTATTTTATATTTATTACTTCCTTTTAAGGGAGCCGGATCTAAAAAAGAGAATGTTTTTGAAGTGATATTATCTATTGTGTTAATAACACCTTCTGAATTATTAATTATTTTTATTATCTCAATTCTTTTGATGTTGTACAAGCTGAAAAGACTGGCATTAATTTTTATTTTATTCTCTTCATAAACTTCTGCTAAAGCTAATTCGAAATAGCAATTTGAGTTTTGTACATACTGTAATGTTGACTCACTTTTTATTCCTTCGATATTGTCAAATACAGGAATAACAGTATGAGTTTTTTCATCTGTATAGGTGTAAGTCGTGTTTGTTGTTTGTTCTTTAAATTCCAAATAATCTCCTGTCAATTGATAAATATTAAATGAAGAAACATCGGCAGGTTTGTCCCAATTAATTTCTGTTGTGCCATCACAAACTAAGCTGGTGCTGATATTTAAATCATAAGATATTGTAAAGCTATCAGAGATATAATCGGTATTATCAATGGTCATTTTCAATTTTGCCTTTGAAAATTTTTGTTCTGCAGGGGCATAGGTAAATTGTTCCGTATTTAGATTTATATCATTTGCGAGAATTTCCCAAGTCTGCCCATTATTATAACTAATAGATAATTGTCCAGGGATATTAGAAAATGAAGAATTCCATTTGAAAGGGGAAATAGTTTTGCCATCATAAGGGAAATTATCATTATTAACTGGGTAATTCCATTCAAATCGATTTTCCAATTCATATTCGTATGCGATGCTGTATTCCTGAGATGTGTTAGATATGTATGAGCCAATAATATTGATAGTATAAGATCCAGATGCGGGATTTTCAATAGTAACTTGCTCTATAGTATTAATTTTATCTTTTCCTCTTACAGCTTGCTGCTGTGGGGAGTCAGGATTAAGAATCCATGGTAAAAAAGTGGTGTTGTCGGCCGACTTAACCTCCATATCTAAATCGTTTACCAAACTTATATTACTGTTGATTGCAGCCGGCAAATCGTTCCAAACTAATGTGATTTTTAAGTTTTTTGTATTTGGAGGGAGGGAAATGGTATGCAAATTTGTTTGTCCGGATGTCAAATTACCTGATATAATTCTATTTTCACTGATTGTTCTTAAACTTTTATCAGCATTGATATTACCATAACCATAGGTAAAATCTGGACCTATGTTCCCTAAATCTTTTGCACTATTAATTAAAATTGCTTTTGTTTGGGAATTAGATAAAGAGATATTATTTATAGTTTTATAATGTTGTTTCATTAATGCAATAATCCCTGTAGCTATTGCTGTAGAATTTGAAGTTCCTTGCGTGCTGTAGGCTACTAACTCAGGTTTTATTCGACCGTCATAAGCTGGTCCTTTTGAAGAAAACGGCATAATTACTTCGTTTTGATCAATACACCCTACTGCGATACTGTTTTTGGATTGCTTGAAATTACCAGTAATAGATTTATAACCTTGAAGTCCGCTATTGCCAGAAGAAAAACAATGAGTCAAATCAGGATTTAAGAATAATTGAGAATCATAAGCATTGGCCAGAGAACCATAAAAATTCTCGATATTGGTACCGTAGGAATGATTTTGAATAGTAACATCTTGTAAATATGCTATTTCATCAGGATAGATATTCAAAAAGTCAGACGATTGTATTTTGGCCTTTTGAGCAACTCCTTTTCCTAGTGCAGAACTATTTCCTAATCCAGAAACTATAGTTGCCATAGCTGTTGCATGGCTCGATACAATAGCCGATTCTGTTTGAGAAGGAATGTGTTTGTTTAGTAGGTCAATATCATTTACATCAAATAAATCATCTTTGATGCCTACAATTTGGTTTTCGCCTGTTATAAGAGGGAAATTAGTATTGGCTTTATTTATAGAATTGATACTAAAATTTTGATCGATTATTTTAGATTCAACTTTTGGTTGAAGGGACTCTTGCGAAATAGAAGATACACTGCTCAAAGTTATAATGTGGTCAATAATTTTTTTTGAATCACTTTTTATGATTATAAGATGGTTATTTAGTATTTCGATCTCAGAAATGTTGATTGTTTTTAAATCTGTAATTAATGCTTTGATACTATCAGTTGCTATTATATATTGCTTGTCTTCGGTGTGATTTGAAAAATTGGATGGTAATTTCCATAAGCTATTTACTGAGCGTGTTTTCTTTAAAGGTTGATTAGATTTTAAATTTTCTACTATACAAAAAGTACTATCCAATTTTTTTACAACTTTGTATTTATTGTGATGTGCATTTTCTAAAGATGTAAAATAGTATTTCTCAAATTTTGTTTCGTTTTCTTTTTCTATGTATTGTTTCCATTTTTCAGAGCTTTGAGAGAGACTGATTGTCGTTATCATAAAAAAGAGAAAAGTAATTTGTGTCTTCATTTACAGTAGATGTTGGGGCAATTTTAAACATTTTTATTAATGAATTTAGATAAATCAAAGATGAAATTTGTACTTAATGATTTCTATCTGAAATGTTTATCCGTTGTAGGTAAATCAAAGTTATTAAATTATTTGAAAAAAAAATATTAGTTTTTATTTCATTCTAAAACTTCAAAATCTATACGAGTAATATTCTCTTTTTATAACTCTGTTCGTCTAAATGTAATGTAAAATTGTACAGTATTTTTTTTACACATGCTAATCAAAATAAGATATCTGAATAGTATTATTGTGTGTAACCACTTGATTTGTATTTAATTATTGATTTTACTGGGCTTCTATTAATAATCGGATAATTATTACTAAACAATCCACTTGAAATAATTTAACAAAAAATGTTAAATTTGTTAAATAATTGTTTTATCAGTATTTTAAGATTAAAAATTATATAAATTTGATTATAAATATTACTAATATTTTGTAAAGCCCCCTATTTACCAATTTATTATTAACAACCCCAAAAAACCTATTATGAAAAAAATTAAATCAATTTTAGCCTTGTCATTTATAGCGTTAACGCTGTTATCTTGCAACAAAGAAGATGAGACAGATCAATCAAATCAAGGATCTCTTAAAGTAACGCCAGAGGTGTTAAATAAAATTAGATCCCTTTCATTAAATTCCACAGATGTTCAAGTGATTAAAAACACTAAGTTAGATGGTACCACTGAGGATGCGTTTCTTATAGAAGGATGTATTGTAATGTCGGAAGATCAATTAAACAAAATGGATCTTCATGGAGGTATTACCACAGAACAATACCGTACTACTAATTTAGTATCTACTCCAAAAACTATCAAAATTGTTGGATTATCAGGGACTGGTACAACAGCTTTAAGTACAAATATGCGTGCAGGATTGCAAGCAGCAGTAAACAGATATAATAATTTAGGATTGACTATTAAATTTACTCTAACTTTTAGTTCAAGTACTTCAGGTGCAAACATTGTTGTAAGAAGACAAACCGGATCTGCAGGTGGAGTAGCAGGTTTCCCTTCAGGTGGAAATCCTTATAATTCAGTTACATTATATTCTGGGTTAGATACGTATTCAACAGGTGTAAATGCACACGTTGCTGCACACGAAATCGGCCATTGTATTGGTTTACGTCATACAGATTGGTTCAGCCGTCAAAGTTGTGGACAGAATTCAAACGAAGGTACTGCTGGTGTGGGAGCAATTTTAATTCCAGGAACACCTTCAGGATATGATGCAACTTCTTATATGAGAGCATGTTTTAGTTCAAGTGAGACAGGAGCTTTTAATTCTAATGATGTTACAGCTCTGAATTATTTATATTAGAAATTAAATTAGAGTTCTCTTTACAAAATATTAGGAGGCTGTTTCATAACTTGTGAAGCAGCCTCTTTTTTTATTAAATGTCCCTATTCTAATTGCTTTACAATATGAATAGCGCAAGATTTTAAAGTATTGATTCGAAAATTAATTATAGAATAGGATCTGGACAAAGTAAAAAATGTTGCTCACTATTTTAAGTTTGAGTTATTTGGTATTTGTATATGGTAAATTAACATATTAAATTCGATAGTAATAAAGGGAGAATTATATGAAAGACTTCCTTGGGCCTCTAATGTATTTATTGTTGCTTAGGTGATGTTCTTTGTGCATTTAAGGCGTTACGATTCTGCCATAAAAGTTAATATGATAATTTTATCAACATTTTTCAGTTGAATTTATAGTTTAACTTTTTTAAAATGAATGTTGTAATTCGTTTTTTATTTATAATCAAAATTAATTAATTTCTTGATAAATCGAAAAGGATACTAAATACCTAAGTGTTTAATTATTGCTTTGATAAAAATAATTTGATCTATGAAGTTCCAAATTTAGTAGATTTGTATGGTAACTCAACAGAATTAGAATATACGCTTTTAGATTTTTGATCCCGGAAATGTTTTAGAACAAACACCTGAGCTCAAGAAAAGGTATATGTTAACATAGAAACTCATAGTTAACTTACCTAAAGAGGTTTTGTCTTTTTAACTGCAACAATATAGAATTCGCTTGGGACACAAAGAGCATATCGGATTTTACTGGTTTGATGTAGTAAAACAAACTTAGGAAAAGAGCGATGCCTGATTTGAATGATGTTTTTAAATAATAAGTAGTTAATGATTTATAACAAAGAAAATTTTCCTGAAGTAACTTCTGAACGTAATTTAACTGCTACTATTTTTGTGTATATACTGTTCGGACTTTTGTGTATCGCAATGCTTTGTTTATTTATAGGGCTTCCTTTGAGCATTCAGCTGGAGCATAATAGCCGCTTATCTATCGGCGAGATGATCTTCGATCTAATATACTTCTCCATACTTCTTTGGGGTATCTTGGCTCTTTGCAAGAATTACATGAGTCAAAAACTTAAAAAAATCATCCTCATTTCTGTAGATCAATATGGTATACATCATCACCAATACAATGGCATTATCCAGAGTATTTTATACAAGGAGCTTGAAAGGAGCAGAGAAGCTTATGTGAGTGATATCGATAGAAAAATTGGAACAAAATATTCTCCGGGATATATTTTCGGTTTTAAAGAAGGCAAACAGATTCCCATTGATTTTTCTAAACCTGAGAATGGAATGACCTATATCCCGAAAAATAAATATCATCTAATTGGACATTTTCTGCAGGGCGTTACTTTATTTTCTCCACATATTAAAATTTCTCAGGCCGTCTATGCTGATTATTTTATAAATCCCGCCACTTTTGAATTCAATAAAAAAGCTCAAATAATTACCTATATACTAGTTCTTATTTTCTTAATTATCATTCTGATTGCAATCGATTTGTTTACAAAATATACTAAAGGCTTTTCGATATTGTTTTAAATGACGGAATTTTTATACAAGAAAAAAGAGGAGACTTTAATAGTGTAAAAATGGTACAAGTCCCAGTTTAAAGTTCTTAAACAGATCAATAATTTATTATAGTAAATGGATTGTTAATAGTAATGTAAGGTAATTTTAAAAGTACCATAACCTCTGTTTTAATATTACATTGTTTTTTTGATATAAAAATTTTTTTATGGAAAACAACAATGATTTAAGCAGAAGAAGGTTTCTTAGAAATTCTTTATTGGCCGCCGGAGGAGTTTTTATCGCTCCACTTATTGAAAGCTGTAGTGACGATGATAAAACCGATAACAGCGGTGCGCCAGACGGAATGAAAAATGAAGGGTTTGAGACAGGAGTAGCCAGTTTTGACCCTACTGAAACAGGAGTGATTATCTGGACAAGATATTCAATAGGTTCAGATGCTGAAATTACCTGGGAGCTAAGTAAGGATGTTGCATTTTCTGAAATAACAAGAAAAGGGCAGGCCGGAGCATCTTCTATAAATGATTTTACAATAGCGGTAGATGTTCAGAATATTTCTTCCAATACAAAATATTATTATAGATTTTATAATGCCAAAACTAAACAGGTAACTGTTATCGGAGAAACGCGTACGCTGCCATCTAAAACAGATCTTGTAAATGATGTAAAAATGGCTGTTGTTTCCTGTTCTAATTTTCCAGCTGGACTTTTTAATGTATATGGAGCGATTGCTTCTTCAGATGCTGATGTAGTGGTACATCTTGGAGATTATATTTACGAATATGCGCCAGGACAGTATGGAACAAATCCTTTTACAAACCCACTGGGTAGAGAACATAAACCCGCCAGGGAGATTATAGGTCTCAGTGATTACAGAGAGCGTTACAGACAATATAGAGGGGATAAAAATCTTCAGTTGCTTCATCAGAAAAAACCTTTTATATGTGTCTGGGATGACCATGAGTTTGCTAATGATACCTATAAAACCGGTGCAGAAAATCATCAGCCTGCCGAAGGGGATTTTCAGATGAGAAAAATGGCAGCTTTTCAAGCTTACAGTGAATATATTCCGCTTAAAACAGGAAAAGATCTTAGAATTTACAGAAGTTTTAATTTCGGTAATATCCTTTCTCTTTATATGATGGATACTAGAGTTATTGCGAGAGATAAGCAGATGAGTTATTCAGATTATATTGATAATGGCGGAAATTTTGATCAGACAAAATTTAAAACAGATCTGTTAAGTACCAGCAGAAGATTAATTGGAAGCGAACAAATGACTTGGCTGGGATCACAGATCAATGTAGATACTGCTAAGTGGAAAGTATTGGGCCAACAGATCTTAATGACAAAAATGATGATTCCTGCAGAGCTGCTGATGCTTTTGAATCAAGTTTTAGCAGAAGTGGATCATTTTGGAAGTGCACAGCCAGCGACCATGCAGGCTCTTATTAGTGCAATCTCTGAACTTGTTGTTATTAAAATGAGATATAAACAAAGTGATCCTTCTTTAACTGCTCAGGAAATTGCGAGAGTTACGACAACTTTGCCATATAATTTGGATGCCTGGGATGGTTATTTTGTAGAAAGAGAACAATTGTATGCGATGCTTTCTGGAAAAAATGTTGTGGTTTTAGCCGGAGATACTCATAATGCCTGGATGGGTAAACTTACCGATATGCAAGGAAAATTTATAGGAACTGAAATAGCGTGCAGTTCTGTTTCATCGCCAGGATTGGAAGCTTATCTTGGAATTACATCCGACCCTAAAAAGGCGATAGAATTAGCACAGGCGTTTACAGTGCTGATAGATGATTTAGAATATGCAAATTTGTATAAACGAGGATACACATATCTTAAATTTACGTCATCTGTTTCTGAAGCTGAATGGCGATTTGTAGATAGTGTAACAAGTGAAACTACCAATACTGTAACAGAAAAAAAATATACCATAGCATAGAAATCTCATTCGATAATGATTGAAGTTTTTTCAGAAGTTTCAAAAATTAAGTGAATTAAATCGGAGCAGGAGTAATCGTGTTCCGATTTTTTTTATTCTATAGCTTTGAATATTTCTAAATTAAGCATTGATAATTGATGTGTTAATAAATGTAAGATGAAATCAACGGAAGAGTTTTGTATGCATAAGTTTCTATCAAAATTTATTGATAATAAATCGTAATGATAGCTAGGCTTAGCTTTTTGTAGCAAATTAGTGAGCAACTCCATTTTTTTTAAGTTATAATAATCCTAATTTTTTAGCTTTCTCGATTAGATCTTTATCACTTCCTTTTCCTTTTAAAAGTTGGTCTTTTATGTTTGCTTTTCTTTTTTCGATAGCACTCATAGAAAGGGGAATATAATCTGGAAGATTAACGGTTTTGACCCCTTGAGAAATTAAGATTAAAATTTGATTGTCATGATTATCCCAATTTATATTTTTTTTGAATAATTTTCTTTGAGACTTTATTATACTATTACTTAGGAATATTTCTCCCTCAATGATTTTTTTACAAATACTTGGGAATGATTCAAAATCAATGTCGCTTTTTGATATGAATCCTTCTGGTTTTATTCCCTTAATAATTTTATCTACAGTTAAGGGTTCGCTATGCATTGTAAGAAGAACTATTTTACAATTTGGAAATTTTTCTCTAATGAGTATTGCCAAATCAATACCACTATCAATATTAAATTCTTTATAAGGAGGAAGACTAATATCTAATAAAGCAAAATCAATATTTACGTTTTGTTTTAGTTGAAAAATTATTTTGTTGTAAGCTTCTTCACAATTATAACTCTTTATAAAAGTGGGTTCATTTTTTTGAAAATCATTACCGGATAACAGGTTTATATAGCTATCAACTGTCATAGGGTGATCATCGACTATCAAAATAGTAAGACTCGTATTCATTTTGTCAAATTTGTATCAAAATTACTCAAATATTACGGATATACCGTACAATTAGAACAAGCTGAAGGTGTTTTTTTGCTTTAAATGATCATTAATTTAAATTAAATTATTATGAAAAGTAAATTAAGTATTGTAGGGCTTGTTTTGATCTTAGGGTTGACTTATTCATGTTCTAATGATGATGTTTATGAAGTTTCAGAAGTTAAAAGCAATAGTTCTCAAATTGTACCAGACGCAAGTTTAAAAACGGTAGTAAATGAAAAAAGAAAGGATTCAATTAATGTGTTTTTTTATATTAAAGAGAATCCTAGTGAAGGAGATCCAAGTAATCCGAAACCATCAAAAAGATAACTTTTGATTCTGTAATTATTTAAAAGGAAGACTATGTGAATTATTGTTAATTACATAGTCTTCTTTATTGCAATAAACTATATTTGAAGTCGTAAATTAATAATTACACTTTGATTATTCCTACGAAAAATATTTGTTTGTTTTTAATGTTTTTTCTTTTTTCCTGTAAAGAAGATACAACGATTTTATTTGACAAAAGTCATATTGATAGTTTATCCGGAATCAAAAAGGAGAAATATCTGGACTCGATAGCTGAGTCATTAAAATCTAAAAATAATGACTCCCTTGTAAGAGATTTATATTTAAAGATTGCCGCTGAATATTACTATATCAATGAACCTAAAAAATCGTTGCATGCTAGTCTAAAATCTTTACAATTATCAAAAGATTCTAATGATAGTGTGAGAATAGCGAAGTCATTGTATTATGTAGGTGATTGCTATGAAAATTCTAAAAAAGATAGCGCTTATTTCTATTATCTGCAGGCTCAAAAAGTATATACAAAAATTCATGATTATGATAATGTTGGCAGAATGTTATTTAATAAAGCCTACGTTTTATTTTATGATGGGAATTATATAGAATGCGAAGCTGAAGTTTCTAAGGCATTACGGTATTTAAAAAAATCTAAAGATTATTCTTTAATCTATGCTTGCAATACTTTGATGGGGAATTGCTTAGAGAAATTAGTTAATTATGATGGGGCACTACTGTATCACAGGTTAGCATTGGGTGAGTTAGAAAAAATGAAAACCCATAATAATGATAAAGACGAAATAAATAATTTTAATGTAACCTCTACTATTAATATTTGCAATTTATATGATTTAAAAGGTGAATTCTCTGAGTCTATAAAAGCATTACAAGATTTACTTTCTGAAGATTTGAAAAAAAAGTGGCCTAGATTATATGCCAATGTTTTGAGCAATCTGGCTTATTCTAAGATGAAAAGTGGAGAGTATAATAATGTTGAATCCATGTTTTTAGAATCTTTAAGAATTGTTGATTCTATAGGGATCGAATCGGATATTTTGTATAAAAAGATACGTATTGGAGAGTATTTTTTAACTCAAAAAGATACCATAAAAGCAATTCAAAGTTTAAAAGAGGCAAAAAAGTTAGCAATTAAAATTAAGAACTGTAATGAAGTTTTAACGTCATTGCGATTACTCTCTCAATTAGATTTAAAGAATAGTTTGTTTTATGCAAACGAATATATAAAAGTGAGTGATAGCATTAATACTATCCAAAAAAACTCTCATAATAAATATGCACGAATTGAATACGAAACTTCAAGACTTGAGGACAAAAATAAAGTATTGACCAAGAGTAACTTTTACATTTTAATTGTTTCGTTGATATTAATTTTGGTATTAGTAATAATTATTATAGTGCGATTTTTAAGATATAAAAGCAAAGAAGTGCAGTTTTTAAAAAGACAGCAAAAAGCTAATGATGAGGTGTATATGCTATTAATAGAGCAACATAAAAAAATAGATATTGCCAAAGAGAATGAGAAGGCTAAAATAGCCAAAGAATTACATGATGGTGTATTGAACAAAATTTATGGAGTTCGAATGAATTTAGGCTTTTTAAATTCTAAAACGGACGAAGGAATGGTTGAAAAAAGGAAAGAGTATATTTTTGAATTACAAAATATAGAGCATGAGATAAGAACGATATCGCATGACCTAAGCCGAAGTTCTTTTTTTAAAGGAAATGATTTTAATGTGTTGTTGTCAAATTTAATCGAAAATCAGAAAGATATAAGTAGTACCAGGTTTAAATATATAAAAGATAAAACTGTTGAATGGGGAGCGATTCAAAATATATACAAGATAAACTTATATCGTATAATTCAAGAGGCTATTTTAAATATTAATAAACATGCAAATGCAAAAAAATGTGAGGTAATGATTCAGAAAACAGACAAGAATCGTTTAAAACTGAGTATTACAGATGATGGAGTAGGTTTTGATATTAAAAATAAAAAAAGTGGTATTGGTTTAAATAATATGAAAGAAAGAACGAATTCATTAAAAGGTAAATTTAAGATTGAATCAAAAATTGGAAACGGGACAAAAATTGAAGTTACGTTTACTCCTTAAGCAAGTAAAAGTCCGTAATTTTTACTCTAAAAGTCCGTAATTTTTAGAGGAATCTAACTGCTATTTTTACGTAAAAATCAATCGTGGCCTGTGCCATTATTAATGTAAATGGACTAAATTATTTTAATAGTCTCACCAATAAAAATCCAATAGCTTATTATATTATTATAAGAGCTATTTATTCTTTTTGTTAAAGAAACGGTTAATGAATTTGAGGGTTATCTACTATTAGGTTATAAAGGACGCAGAGCTTAAAATTGGTTTTTTGAAATGTAGAAGTAAACAACGGGGAGGTTGACGCCCTATGTATGAGATTAAAGGATTAGCTGTTTTTAGTTGTCTTTACTAATCAATGCGAGTTTATTGCTATAGTAAAAAAAGCAAAAAGCATGAATACGTACTGTCTAAAAAGAGATTACTCTTTAAATATCCCTCAGATGTTATACGGGAGAATGTCTGAGAATTGGCTTTTAAAAGAATTAGGAGACATCCATTGGGAAATGATATCAAAGGGTTTGGGGGCCCCCTCAGATGCTATCTTTGATAGTAATGGAGAGCGTCTTTATGCCAGTTTTGTTAGGATACAATGGAGTTGCCAAAACAATATAGGATTAAAAAGTTTTGTAGAGAACGATCAAACTACAATTGAATCGTGTATAGAACAGTATAGAACCAAAATGTTTTTGAGCAATGGGACTGTTAAAAATGTAACAAGAGACAGTACTTTGCAAACTTCAATGATTTCGATTTTTTCGGCTAGAAAGAATGATGATAATCAAAATTTAGTCAAAGGCACACCTATTCAAAAAGAAGATTCTAAAGTACCATTATTACAAATAATTCCTAAATACGTTAAAGCCTTCTTTAATGTAAAGAACCATATATCTTCTTTATCCAATGAGGAAGAAACTTCTAATAAGCATTCTTTTTACGACACAGAATTTACAATACTGGCAGAACCATTATTTACCAGAACTTATGAAGTAGAGCCTTATGACGATATTAATGGGGTTGGGCTTTTATATTTTGCATCTTATCCAAACATAAGTGATAAATGTGAGCGTCATTTTTTTGAAGAGCATATTCTTATTGAAAACGAAAAAATAAATTGGGCTATTCATGCTACTTGTATTGCCAGAGATATTCATTATTACGGGAATGCTAATCCTAATGAAAAATTAAGATATCAGCTTGATCAAGCCTTATTAGAGGATGATTTGACTGTACGATTGACTTCGTCATTATACAGGGAAAATGATGGTCAGATTATTGCCAAAATATTTACAGTAAAGAGGTTAAGTCAAAAGGTAACTATATCCAGTAAAATTTCAGACGGAGTACAAAAGGAAAAAAAGATTTTACAGGATAATAAAAGTAATTCTTTTATTAAAAAAGAAGAAATAGAAACTCCTCAAAGATCTCTTGAAGGAATCGCTGATAATAATGCTGGAGTTTCAGCTGAAGAACTTACTAATACAGTCATAGGCTTTTTTAATTCAGTCTACGAAGGTTGTGAAATCGATTTAAATACGGACTTGCGCAAATTAGGTGTAGAATCGATTATTTATACAGAACTATCAGAACATCTTAACCTTGAGTGTGGATTAAAAACAAATCCAAGTCATTTTTTTGGTTTGTATACGGTCAAGGAAATTATAGGGTATTGCTCAGGAAAAGCGGTAAAAGAAGATTTAAAAAGAGAAGAAAAAGATAAAAATTATACTGCGGATATAGCAATAATAAGTACTTGTTGCAGATTACCTCAAGCAGATACACCGCAGTCGTTTTGGGAGAATCTTAAGAATGGTATTTCATCGATAACAATTACACCAGAGGATAGATGGGTTTGGCCTGAAGGGATTGAGGATAAATATGAAGGTATCAATTATGGAGGATATCTAAACGATATAGAAAGTTTTGATTCTTTATTTTTCGAAATTTCACCTAGAGAAGCCCAGTTAATGGATCCTCAACAGCGAATGCTTTTAGAGTTAACCTGGGAGTTGTTTGAAAATGCAAAGCAAAAACCAAGTCAATACAAGAAAAGTAATACAGGAGTATTTATTGGGGTAAGTGGTAGTGACTATGAACGAGTAGTGGCAGAGCATGACTCCATACAGCCGGGAACACCTACAGGCAATGCTATTGCTCTTTTGGCCAATCGTATTTCTTATTTCTATGATTTTGAAGGCCCAAGTATGAGTATTGATACTGCTTGCTCTTCCTCTTTAGTAGCAATAGCCGAAGCTGTAAAAGCATTGAGACAACAAGAATGTGATCAGGCAGTTGTAGGAGGAATTCATTTGATGTGTCATCCAGCAAAAAGTATAGCTTACAGTAATGCAAATATGCTTAGCAAAGATGGAAAATGTCACACGTTTGATATAGAAGCAAATGGGTACGTAAGAGGTGAAGGCGCTGTTGTAATGCTTTTAAAACCGTTGGATAAAGCTCAGAAAGATGGAGATGAAATTTTAGGAATAATAAAAAGTGCAGAAGTTAATCATGGAGGATATTCAGGAGGAGTAACTGTACCTAATCCGTTTCAGCAACAAAAACTGATTACAAATGCCTATAAGAATGCCAATATTCCAATAGAAACAGTTAGCTATATCGAAGCCCATGGAACAGGAACGACACTGGGAGATCCTATAGAAGTTAAAGCTCTTAGAGATGCATTTGAACACATACAAAAAGATAAATCATTAACAAATTGGTGCAGCTTAGGATCGGTAAAAACGAATATCGGACATCTGGAAGCTGCATCTGGAGTTGCCGGATTATTAAAAGTAGTATTGGCCATGCAAAACCAATATTTGCCTGCATCACTAAATTTCCAAATATTAAATCCACATATAGAATTAGAGAACAGTCCCTTTATAATTCAAAAGGAGGGGCAAGTATGGAAATCACCCACTAATGAGCCACTTAGAGCAGGTATTAGTAGTTTTGGGATAGGAGGGACCAATGCTCACGTGGTAGTTGAAGCATATAATAAAAATCTGATGCCAGATGAGGAAGAAAGCATCGAACTACCTGCGTACGTATTTGTATTATCAGCTTTAAACCAAGAAAGCCTGGAAAGATATGCTCAAAAAATATATAACTGGATACAAAAGCAAGAAACAATCCGATTAGCATCTTTGGCATATACATTACAAACAGCCAAAGAAGAATTTGCAGAGCGATTAGCCTTTACCTACAAAGATCATAAAGACTTGCTAGTTAAATTGGAAAGCTTTCTTTCGAAAGAAAATAAAACATCAGCATTATACTATACAGAAAATATAAAACAATGCAAAGAGGTTCATAAAGAAGAGTCTATATCAAAGCAATATATAGTAGAACAAAACTTTGATGCATTAGCAATTTTTTGGACTAAAGGGGGAAATGTAAACTGGGAGCAATTATATGGCAAGGTTCAAATGTATAAAATAGCCTTACCAACTTACCAGTTCACTAAAAAAAGATTTTGGATAGGCAAAGAGATTCAA
This sequence comes from Flavobacterium sp. PL02, assembly GCF_035013205.1. Taxonomy (NCBI): domain Bacteria; kingdom Pseudomonadati; phylum Bacteroidota; class Flavobacteriia; order Flavobacteriales; family Flavobacteriaceae; genus Flavobacterium; species Flavobacterium sp. PL02. The sequence goes on along the minus strand of NZ_JAYGJP010000014.1, from coordinate 60,197 downwards.
AGGAAAGAAAATCCAACTGCACCAATTATAAACTCTAAAGATTTTTCAAATCAAGCTGTTATAACTCCGCAAGAGCGAGTGGTCACTTTTATGGAATCAAAGAAAATTTTTACCGAAAATAAAATTAGGCTAGTTCCTGTAAATCAGGTACAAGCTATTGAGAGTGAAGTTGTAGTAGTACCTTCTTATCAAGAGGAAAAGTTAGAAGATATAGAGTCATTATTATCTCAGATACTAGCAGACTTATTATATCTGGATCTGGAAGAAATTAATGTAGACCAGACATTTGTTGAGTTAGGTTTAGATTCTATTCTAGGAGTTGAGTTTACAAAAAACATAAATAAAGCTTTAGGTATTTCATTAAATACTGCAAAATTGTATAGCTATCCTTCGGTAAAAGAGTTGGCAAGTGCACTTAAGCCTGTAGGCGAAACATCTATTCATAATAAAAAAGAGGGCTCTCCTAAGATCAAGCTACAACCCATTGAAACTTTTAGGGATAATAAAAATATCGTTGAAAAAGTAAAGGAAATAAAATCGAATGAAAGTTTAAACGAGGATTATGAAAAAACGTTAAAAGAACTTTTATGTGATTTATTATATGTGACAACAGAAGAATTAGAACCTGAGCAAACTTTTGTAGCATTGGGACTAGATTCTATTTTAGGAGTTGAATTCACGAAAAAAATCAGGAAACAATGGAATATTGATTTTGCTACAGCACAGTTGTATAATCATCCTACCCTAAAAGAATTAGCGACTTACTTACAGACATTAGACAACACAAATTCTGTTTTTATCGCCTCTGATAACAAAATATCATTATCGGGTATAGAAATCGATAAAATTAACACAGTAAAGGATTATCACACAAACCAACATCCTAATATTCAAAAGGAGTTGGTAACATTGCTAACCGATTTATTGTATTTGGAAGAAGGGGAAGTAGACGACACACAAACTTTTGTAGCATTAGGATTAGATTCTATTTTAGGTGTAGAGTTGGTGAAGAAAATCAATAATAAATGGAAGCTTTCAATACCTACATCGCAAATTTATAGTTATCCTACGGTATCAGAATTAAGTAACTATATATCGTTAAGCCTTGGATTAGCAGGAACCAGTGAAACAAAAATGACTTTTGTAGAAAGCTCTGAGCAGGAAGTTATATATGTTTTTAATGAAGGAGAACTAAAAAATGTTCTGGCAGCGCTTTTATATCTGGAGAAAGAAGAAATTTCATCTACAGATACTTTTGCATCATTAGGATTAGATTCTATTTTGGGTGTAGAATTCGTTAAGAAAATAAACAAAGAGTTTGGTATACAATGCGCAACATCTTTACTCTATAATTATCCAACCTTGTCTGAGTTGTATGTGTATTTGATTTCGAATTATACAATTAAAAACAGTAAACAAGAAGAAAAGCATATTATTAATTCTTTTTTTAAACCAATTAGAATCATTGGCACTATAGAAAAGGATGGAGAATCTACTATTGAATATCACTTAAACATAGCAAATACACCTTGTTTAAGAGATCATAAAGTGTTTAATGAATACATTTTACCAACGGATGCTTATATTGAAATGCTATATACTTTTTTTAGCGAGCAACTTGGTAAAAAAAGTTTAACGCTAAAACAATTTCGAATCTCCGAAGCTTTAATTGCTCAAAAAGAGGAGACGGTTCCCGTCTTGCTCAATTTGAAAAGAGTTAATGAAGGAACTATTCGATTTATAATTAGTAATAAAGAAACACAAAAAGTTTATGTTAGGGGGACTATTGTCGAAGAAATTGCTTTAATCGATGATTTGATTTATAGACCTACTGCATCAGGAATTCAGTTAGACTTAGAGAAACTAACCAATTGGACTAAAGATATTTTATCGGATAGTTATTTTCAGGTAAGAAAATCTCTAGAGGTTAAAGAGGAATTTGCCAAAGGCATTCTAGCAGTTACCAGACCACAAAATCAGGCTATTAGTTATGTGTCTCAATGGCTAGATGGAGCATTACTATTTGCAATACAGTATGCAGCAATACAACAACGTCAGGGAAAAATAGATGGGATTATGTATTTGCCTTACCGCGTAGAAGCCATAAATATACATGCGTCTGCACAACCCGACGTAAACTATGATTGTCATATGATTTGTCACGAAGCTGATGAGGATAAATTACTTTTTTCGATAGAAATAACTTCAGATCAGGGTAAATTAATTTCAATTCAGAACTTAGAACTTAGAAAAATTGATCAGAAACAATTATTAGTACCACAAGAGAGAAAAGTAAGTACTAATGTACAGCGAGAGGATATAGTAAATTCCAGAATACCTGCACAATCTGATGTGGCTATAATTGGAATGTCGTGTCGTTTTCCCGGAGCAGAAAATATAATAGAGTTTTGGGATAACTTAAAACAAGGGGTCGATTCTATTACAGAAATTGATGCAGAAGAATGGCAAGATATCGATTGGTACAATAATGATCCTAAACAACAAAAAAAATCCTATAGTAAATGGGGTGGTTTTATAAAAGACAAAGATAAATTTGATCCTTTGTTTTTTGGAATATCTCCTCGGGAAGCTGAATTAATGGATCCTCAACAGCGTTTGTTTTTACAAGAATGTTGGCGAACTATAGAGGATGCAGGCTACACATCAAAATCAATCGACAAACAAAATGTAGGTGTTTTTGTAGGGGCAAGTTCAGGAGATTATCAGCATCTATTGGCTCAGAATCAAGCTGCCAAAGATGGTTTTGCTTTTATGGGGAATTCTCAGGCTATATTGGCAGGAAGAATTGCTTTTTTATTAAATCTAAAAGGACCAGCTCTTACTCTAGATACAGCATGTTCCTCATCTTTAGTAGCTATTGACAGAGCATATCAAAGCATTGTTTCGGGCGAAACAGATATGGCTCTTGCGGGTGGTGTTAAATTAATGTGTACACCATTATTGCATATTTGGACCAGTCAGGTAGGAATGGCTTCGAAAGATGGTAAATGCAAAACTTTTGATAATAAAGGAGATGGAATTGTTTCTTCTGAAGGGGTTGGAGTACTATTCTTAAAGAGATTAGATGCAGCTATAAAAGATGGAGACCAGATACATGCTATCATTAAAGGTAGTGGTATCAATCAAGATGGTAAAACCAATGGAATTACGGCACCTAATGGGGTTGCACAATCTTTACTTCAGCAACGTATTTATGACCAATATAATATAGATCCTGCAACCATAAAATATGTAGAGACTCACGGTACAGGAACTAAACTAGGAGATCCTATAGAAATTGAGGCTCTAAAAACGAGTTTCGGGACAAAACAGGAATTAGATAATAGCTGTGCACTAGGATCAGTAAAAACCAATATAGGTCATGCTGCCGAAGCTGCAGGAGTTTCGGGAGTCATTAAAACAATACTTATGCTTAAGAATAAGTTCCTTGTACCTAGCTTACATTTTGAGCAACTCAATGATGAGATATCTTTAGAGAAAACTCCATTTTATATTAATACTACTCTTAAACTCTGGGAACTCAATATAAAACATCCTAGACGGGCAGTTGTAAGTGCTTTTGGCTTTAGCGGAACCAATGCCCATTTAGTATTAGAAGAATATCCAGAATCAAAATCAGATAAAATACCAGATGATGGTACTGAACAATTGATACTACTTTCTGCCAAAACAGAATATAGTCTTAAAGCTCAGGTGTTACAAATGGTGGATTACCTTAAAGAGTCTAAAGAATCTTTAAAAGCAATTGCTTATACACTACAATTGGGCAGAGATGTTATGCAAGAGCGATTAGCTATTATAGGCAACTCTAAAGAAGAAATTATAAATCATCTGTCTCAATTTCTTAATGAATCAAATCATGAAGTATTTAGAGGGACAGTTGATAAACGAAAAAAGACTACAGTATCTATAACTCAAGAAGAAATGGATGCTGCGATCTTAAAAAAGGACTACAGAACGCTTGCCAGGATATGGATTTTGGGTACAAATGTAGACTGGGCACTTGTATATGGTAATGAGCAAATAAGAAAAGTTCAATTACCAACCTATGCTTTTGAAAAAGAAAGGTACTGGACAGAACCTGTAAATTCAGGTATAACAAATGAATCTGCTGTAAAAATTGTTCAAAATCAATTACATCCATTAGTACATCGCAATGTTTCTACATCGGATGGACATTTATATATAAGCGAGTATTCGGGACAAGAAACAGTTTATAAAGATCATGTAGTTAATGGTAACAAAGTTTTGGCAGGGGTGGCTTATATAGAGCAAGCAAGTATTGCCTTAGAACAAGCAACTGGTCAAAGAATATGGGGACTAAAAGATATTTTTTGGCAACAACCTCTACTAGTAAATGCTAAAAAAGAAGTGTTTACCAGAATAATTTCTGACTCAAAAAACAATAGTTATGAGATTTATACCAAAGAAAATGGAAGTGATTTAATTCATGGTAAAGGATTAGCTATTTTACAAGAGCCACAGAAACCAGAAAAAATAGATGTAAGAAGGTTATTGAGTTTAACTCATAAAAATACTTCGAAAGAAGCATTCTATGCTTTTCTTAAAACAAAAGGTTTTGATTTAGGTGAAAGTTTTAGAGGAGTACAAGAACAGTATTCAACTCCTGAATTTTCTATTTCGAGAATTCAGCTGCCTTTACAATCAGGTTATAAGATGCAACCAGGTGCACTGGATAGTGCTTTACAAAATGCATTAGGCTGGATTATGATGGAAGGGGTATTGGATCAGGCACTTCCGTTTAGTATGAAAACTTGCTATCGATTTGTAGATCAATTACCAGAAACATTTTGGTCGTATGCCCGCAAAAGCAAATCAAATCAAGCAGCTCATAAAGTTCAGGAATATGATATAGATATTTTGGATGAGCAAGGGAATGTCTTAGTACAATTTCTGCAATGTGTATTTCTTCCTATAAAAGAAAAAAGAGAAAAAGAGTCTGCTAATGCTTTAGATATTCAAGAGATTGCATGGCAAAAAACACCTTACATCAAGAATCATGATTTAGTTTATGATCATACAATTGTGTACGTGATTGGGGGCAATCCTATTTTGGCAGATGCAATCCGAAATTCTTATGAAGCAGAGATTCAGTCTATAACCATTGAAAATGAGATTTCGACTTATATTCAAATTTTTGAAAATTTGAAACAAAGACTTCATTCTAAAATAAGAACACAAGTAATTGTATTAGGATCAAATGAAGAATACGAACAGTATGGTTTCCTTTCGGGAATGCTGAAAACACTAACATTAGAACATCCAAATTTTGAAGGGAAAGTAATTGCTATTAAAGATTTTTCGACTCATAATAGTCATGAGATACTCGAAATATTAAATAAAGAACAATTTAATAAAGCGGTTGAGGTAAAATATACATCTCTTGAAAGGTTAGAGAAAAGCAATAGACAATTTACTATTCATGAACAGCAATATGGCGCTATTAAAACAGCAGGAGTATATGTATTGGTAGGTGGGACTGGAGAAATAGGTCGTACTGTTTGTGATTATATTCTGGAAACTTCAGATACTAAAGTGATTCTTTTAGGAAGAAGTGAGCAGCCTGAAAAAAGATTACCTGAAGGGGCTTATTATTATCAATGTGATAGTACAGATGCGTATGCTGTAGCTACAGTTTTTAAAGAAATTAGGAAACAGTTTACAGGAATCAATGGTGTTATTTATCTGGCAGGTATAACTGCAGATAGTTATGCAAAAAACAAAACGATACCAGATGTTACAAAAGTCTTAAAAGTAAAGATAGAAGGTATTAAGAATATCGATAAAGAAACACAGTACGATTCTTTAGACTTTATGGTATTCTTTTCTTCTATAGCTGCTATTTATGGAAATATAGGGCAGATGGATTACGCTGCCGCTAATGCTTTTCTTGATGATTATGCAAGATATAGAGAAACGCAACGTAGAAAAGGAAATCGTTATGGAATTACTAAAAGTATCAATTGGCCTTTGTGGAAAAACGGAGGAATGCAGATTAGTGCAGATACTGAAACATTTTTGCAAAAAAAATGGGGAATGCAACCTATGCCTAATGAAGAAGGTATAAGAGCATTGAAACAAATTTTGAGTTCAGACTTTGTTCAGGCTTCAGTTATATATAAAGTTTCATCAGAAAAGGTGCCAACAAAAATTGAAGATGCCACGAATTCTAATAGAATTTCGACAAAAACGCTGCTGGAAAAATTAACTCAACTAGCAGCTACATTGGTTAAAATGAATCCAGAGAAAATAATTTCGCATATAGAACTGGGAGATTATGGATTTGATTCGATTTTATATACACAGTTTTGTAATGAAATTAATGGGTTTTATGGATTAGATATAACACCAACATTGTTTTTTAATTATCCTACTCTAGATGAATTAGCAACACATTTAGAGGCGAATTATACCTTTTCGGCAGAGGATGAACCATACAATCAGGAAAAGGAAAACATAGAAACTTTTGGAAATCAGGAAGAAGAGAAAAAAGTAGATTTTGATGCCTATTCGAATAAAGCTCCAAAAAGAAAAGAAGTTGCTATAGTGGGAATGAGCGGACGTTTTCCTGGGGCGGCAAATGTGAATGAACTATGGGAGCGTTTAAAAAATAAAGAAGATTTAATTTCAGAGGTTCCTGAGAGTCGATGGGATTGGAGAACGTATTATGGAGACCCACAGCAAAAAGAGAATACAACTTTATGTAAATGGGGAGGTTTTCTGGACAAAATAGGGGAGTTTGATCCTTTATTTTTTAATATTTCGCCTGTTGAAGCCGAACTGATGGATCCTCAGCAACGTTTAGTATTGCAGGAAGTGTATCATGCTTTAGAAGATGCAGCAATTTCAATCGATACGATAAAAGGGACTGATACTGGTGTTTTTATAGGAGTTTCAAGTTCTGATTATTCGACTTTATTAAAAGAGCAAACCAATCAAATAGGTATGGCTCAATTTGCAACAGGCTCTGCCCATTCTGTTTTAGTAAACAGAATATCTTATATTTTCGATTTACATGGACCAAGTGAGCCTATCGATACAGCATGTTCCAGTTCTTTAATTGCCATTCATAGAGCAGCAGAACATATAAGAAATGGTCATGGTACAATGGCAATTGCAGGAGGTGTAAACGCCATATTATCGCCTGAGCTAACATTATCTTTTAGTCAGGCAGGAATGCTAAGCAAAGATGGACGTTGCAAAACGTTTGATCAGGGAGCAAATGGTTATGTAAGAGGAGAAGGTGTTGGAATTTTAATATTAAAAGATTTAGACCAAGCCATTGAAGATAAAAATCCTATTTACGGAATTTTAAAAGGAAGTGCAGAAAATCATGGAGGGAAAGCCAATACTTTAACCTCTCCTAATCCTAAAGCCCAACAAAAGCTATTAATAAAAGCCTATCAACTGGCAGGGGTCGACCCTGGATTAGTTAGTTATATTGAAGCTCATGGAACTGGAACGCCATTGGGAGATCCTATTGAAACTGAAGGTTTAAAATTAGCTTTTGAAACGTTATATAAAGACTCTGAATCTATTTATGGAGAAGAGGCTCATTGTGCTATTGGCAGTATTAAAACAAACATAGGACATCTGGAAGCTGCAGCGGGAGTAGCAGGAGCAATCAAGGTTTTGATGGCGATGAAAAACAATACAATCCCAGGAAATCCATTGTTGCAGCAACCCAATCATTATTTAAAATTAGAGAATACTCCTTTTTATCTACAAAAAGAAACAACAGATTGGAAGGTAACAAAGGGAAAACATAAAATTGCAGGAGTAAGTAGTTTTGGTTTTGGAGGGGCAAATGCACATATAGTTATCGAAGAATATATAGCAAATGAGAAACCAAATTATTCATTAAAAGCAATTCCTGTTTTTGCAATATCGGCCAGAGATATGGATGATCTAAATCGTTTGGCAAAAACGATAAGGGAATATTTATTGACTAATAATACAGCTTTTCAGGATGTATTGTATACGCTACAGTCAGGAAGAGAAGTAATGGAATGTCGATTGGCATTTGTTGTAAATGACCAAAAGGAATGTATTAATCTATTAAATGAATTTATTACGTCTGATCACGGACTAAACGATATGTACATTGGTACTAATGAAGATAGTATTACTGATACAGATAAAGAAGAATTTCAGAATATTACGAACGAATCTTTTACTGACAAAGATGTAAATACAATTGCCAGATTATGGAGTTTGGGTGTAGCAATTGATTGGAAAGTTTTATACGGAAATAAAACACCCCAAAAAGTTCATTTGCCTACATACCCATTTAAGCAAGATCACTATTGGTTTGTTCCAACAAAAAATGAAAAAGAAACCATAGCAAAGCCTTTTAGAAAAGTTCATCCTTTAGTACAAACAGCTATAAACGATACTACTTACGAAAGTGTTTTTTCTGGAAGAGAATCCATTTTTGCTTCACACAAAGTAAATGGAATAAATGTTTTACCGGGAGCTGCTCAAATTGAATGGATTCGCGAAGTAGGAAATCGTTATAAGGAAAAGCCTGTGACTAGAATTACCGATGTAGTTTTTAGAGAAGCTATTCAGGAAAATGACAATGAACAAGTTGAAGTTGTTGTAGCATTAGAAGAAACTGAAAATGGATTGAGCTATAGTTTTAAAAAGAAATCAGATACAACATCAATTTACAGTAATGGTACAATTCAGTACGATTTATTACCAGCAATAAAAACAGTCGTTATAGATAATATAGCCTTGCGATTACCTAATAGTTTAAGCAAGGAGGATTACTATAAATTGCTGAATGATAAGGGAATTACTTATGGAAAACATTTTCAGGGTATTCAGGAAATTATGTATTCAGATAACGAAGTTTTAGCACAAATTTATTTAACAGAAACAGAAGATAAATATATGCTCTCTCCATTTTTATTGGATAGTGCAGTACAAACTGTGATGGGGTTGAGTTTTGGATTTGATAAAAAGAACCCTACCAAACTTCCTTTTCGTATTAAAGAGGTGAAAATTTATAAAGAATTGCCACAACAATTTTGGTCGTATGCTAAAAAAATAGCTCCTGCAAAAGGAGAAGTTCTTCCTACATACAATGTAGATTTAATAGATGGAGATGGCGAAATTTTAGTTCAATTTGAAGGATTTGTTGCTTTAAATATAAAGTCAGAACCTATTGCAGAAGAACTGTCTTATTCGATAGAAGATTTGATGTATGTTTCTGAATGGAAAAGAGAGAGACTATCTAAACAGGAAGAGACTCATAACGGAAACGCCTTAATTATTTCTTATCAAAATGAAGGAAGTAAGATGGTAAATCAATTAAGTGCTTATTTAATTGATAAAGATGTAACTATTTTTAATTCGGATGATTCGTCTGCGTTACCAGAAGGAATTACCGATGTGTATATTGTGCATGATGCGCCAGTAGAAGAGGCTCTTTTGGTATCAGAAACATTCTGGGAAAGAAATGAATTGGCGGTTTTTAAACTGCTCAAAAAACTATTATCCTCATCCTACATATATAAAGGTTTAAACATTACCGTTTTATCAGATCGTACGCAAAAAGTAGTAATTAATGATAAAGTACAGTGTCATGGTAGTGGGATTTTAGGACTGTTGAGTTCATTGGCAAAAGAACAAAGTAATTGGAATGTTCGTATTATCGATGTGGATGCATCAAATGAAATAACAGATCAGGATATCAGGCGATTGCTAACAATACCATTTGATTCTAATGGAGAAATAATAGCGTATCGCAATCAAAATACCTATATAAGAAATCTATATCCGCTAGAAACACAAACCATTACCACCAAATTTAAAAAAGGAGGGGTATATGTAATATTAGGAGGCGCAGGTGGTATCGGGAAAGTTACCACAGCCTATCTGGTTAAAAAATATCAAGCTCAAATAATTTGGTTAGGACGTAGTGCAGAAAATGAAAGCATTCTGGATGCGCAAGAAGAAATAGCACAGTGGGGACCTAAACCAGCATATATCCAATGCAATGCAATTTTAGAGAATGAAGTAAAAGCAGCCTATCATAAAATTAAACAAACGTATCAAAATATTAATGGTGTATTTCACTCTGCATTGGTACTTAGGGATAGCTTAATGCATCAAATGAAAGAAAAAACTTTTGTTGAAGTTTTTGAATCCAAAGCTACAGCAAGTCACTACCTGATAGATGTATTTGCCAAAGAGCCTTTGGATTTTATATGCTTTTATTCCTCTATGCAATCTCAGGTAAATGCTTTGGGACAAGCAAATTATGCCGCAGCTTGTATGTATAAAGATAGTTTTGCCTATACAGTTCAACAAAAATACAATATCCCGGTACAGATTATTAATTGGGGGTATTGGGGATCAGTCGGGGTAGTCGCTTCTGATGAATACAGGAATAAGATGGAGTTATTAGGTATTGGGAGTATAGAGGCAGATGAAGGAATGGCAATTTTAGAAGAAGTAATTGCACAAGAACACCAACAAGTTATTGCTGCAAAATTCATATAAAAGCCTAAGGTAATACTAATTGAAACAAAATATTATGATTAAGATTAACAAAAATAAAAAAGTGACTTTGGTGCAAGAAAGCACGTTTTTGACTCCTCAAATTCCGACTTTAACATTGTATAAAAAAGATGTAATTGCTGAGAATGATTTTAAAGAGGATTGTGGTCTGGCGATATTACAAATATTAATTCGAATGGGAATTCAATCTTTGCGCGCAAATACAATAGTAGAATGGCGAAAAGAACTAAATATTATTCCTCAATATAATTCTTTATTTCAAACTATTCTCGAAGAACTCGAGAGAATGTCTTATATCCATATTACAAATCAGGGAGTAGTTATACCAAAACATATTGAAGAAAAAGCGGCTTTTTTTTCTTTGGAAAATCAGTTAGTAAAAGCCAGAAGAGAAGCAAATCGTCATCATAATTACTATGCATTATTAAATCAGACGATTCAATCTTTTGAAGAAATTTTGAAAGGAAAAACTAAGGCTACAGATGTATTGTTTCCCGAAGGAAATTCCAAGTTAGTGAGTGCTATCTATAATGGCGATTATAGATCTAATTATTTCAACTCAATAGCTGCATCAATTGTAGAAAACACAATTAAGAATTATGAAGGGAATAATTTAAAGATAAACATATTAGAAGTAGGAGGTGGTACAGGAGGAACAACTGTGCGCATTTTGGAACGATTAAAAAATTATGGAAATCATGTTACATATACTTTTACTGATGTATCTCAAAGTTTTTTGATCGCAGCAGAAGAAAGATTCGAAGACATTATACCTTATTTTGAAACCAAAATATTTGACATTACCCAATCAGCATCCATACAAGAAATAGCTACAGGCAAATATGATATTGTAATAGGAGCTAATGTTATTCATGCGACTGCTAATATTGCTGAAACACTTAAGAATATAAAACCAATTCTTAAAAACGGTGGGCTGTTACTTATTAATGAGTTGAGTACGCTAGAAATGTTTACAACATTAACATTTGGTTTACTCTCTGATTGGTGGAATCATGAAGATAAGGAATTGAGAATTTCAGGTAGTCCGGCATTGACTTTTAATGGATGGAAACAAGTATTATCGGAAGTTGGGTTTGTAGATTGTGATGTATATCCGAAACAAGAAGATATTCCGCAACAAATAATAATAGCCAAAAGTAATGGCAGAGTATTAGTTGATACTCAAAAACCAGAGGAATTTGCCAAGGTAACAGCAGAAAAAAATGAAAAAGAGTTTGTAGCAATTGCTTCAAATACTACAATAGATTTAAATGATTTTCAGCAGAAATTGATAGCTATTGCAGCTGGCACAATCAAACTTCCGTTAACAGCTTTTAAGAAAGAAAAGCCGTTTTCAGACTATGGTTTTGATTCGATTTTGGGGCTTACTCTTATTAAAAATATTAATAAAGGTCTAGAGATAACTTTAGATGTTACAGCTATATTCAACTATCCAACAATTCCTTTATTGTCACAGCATATACTGGATATATACCCAGAGTTGTTTCATGCAAAAAGTAAAATAGAAGCATCAGAGTTGGATCAGATTTCTGAAAAAGAGGTTGTAGAACCTAACTTATCAAAAAGGAAAACTACTCAGGAAAATGATACTATTGCTATCATAGGAATGAGTGGACAATTTGGTAAAGCTAATAATCTTGAGGAGTTTTGGGAGGCGCTAAAAAGCGGAAAAAATCTTGTAGAGGAAGTTCCAGAAGACAGATGGGATATTGCATTGCATTTTGATGAAGATCCAAAAGCTAAGCAAAAAACATATAGTAAATGGGGAAGTTTTTTAAGAGACATAGATAAGTTTGATCCCGAGTTTTTTAAGATATCTGGTAAGGAAGCCGAAAATATGGATCCGCAACAACGTATATTTTTACAACATTGTTGGAAAGCACTTGAAGATGCGGCAATTGACCCTGATCTTTTGCAAGATTTTAAATGTGGTGTATATGTTGGAGCAACAGATGGGGATTACTACAAAACCTTTTTAGAAGAGGCAAATGAACCTTCTGCATTTTGGGGTATTTCGGGCTCTATATTAGCAGCGCGCATTTCATATTTTTTAAATTTAAAGGGAGCTGCTGTAGCAATAGACACCGCTTGTTCAAGTTCATTGGTTGCGATGGATATGGGCTGTAAAAGTTTATTGGCAAAAGAAACCGATCTTATTATAACAGGAGGCATTTCATTATCGGTAACACCAGAGTTTTACAAACTAACCAGCATGGCAGGAATGTTATCTCCCGATGGACATTGCTATACTTTTGATGAAAGAGCCAACGGATTTGTACCAGGTGAAGGTGTAGGGGTACTAATTATGAAACGCTTAGACGATGCTATACGAGATGGAGATCCTATTTATGCCACTATACAAGGGATTCTTACTAATCAGGACGGGGCAACTAACGGAATTACTGCTCCAAGTGTATTATCCCAACAAGACATTCAGAAAGAAGTTTTTAAAAGATATAATATTAATCCAGAGACAATTACCTATGTAGAAGCTCATGGAACAGGAACTAAATTAGGCGATCCGATAGAGTTACAAGCTCTTAAGGCATCTTTTAAAGAGCATACTTCCAAAGTAAATTATTGCGGAATTGGGAGTGTAAAAACAAATGTAGGACATACGCTTAGAGCAGCAGGAATGGCGGGTATTATCAAAGTATTGCTAGCTATGAAAAACAAGCAGTTGCCTCCATCTATTAATTATGAAAACATCAATAAACATATCCAATTAAAAGATAGCCCTTTTAGGATACAGGAAAGATTAACTGCCTGGGATAGCGAAGCACCTAAACGAGCTACAGTAAGTAGTTTCGGGATTAGTGGGACCAATGCATTTGTAGTTTTAGAAGAACATTTACAAAAAAACAATCTAGAGGAGGAAATTGATGAACCGATACTAATAGTTTTATCAGCATTAAACGAAGAAAGATTAAAGGTTAAGGCACAACAACTTACCGATTTCATTAAAAATGAAAAGAACCTAAACCTTCGTGACATTGCCTATACATTGCAAGTAGGTAGAAAAGTAATGGAGTGTCGTAAAACTTTTGTTGTGAATCATATAGAAGAATTGATTGCTAAATTGCAACAATTTGTTCAGGAGGAAACGACTGGTATTTATAAAAAGGTTGAAAGCGAAGTAAGTGAATTAAAAATTCAGCAAGCAATTTATGATAAGCAATACGATGCAATAGCAAGATACTGGGAACAAGGAAATACTATAAATTGGTTGAGTTTGTACGATGTACAGCAACCTAATAAAATTCATTTGCCTACGTATGTTTTTGCTAAAGAATCATATTGGATAACTCCTAAAGCAGAAACATCATTCTCTAATATAAAAACATTACATCCATTAGTACATGAAAACATATCGGATTTTGAATCACAAAAATTTTCATCTTGTTTAACTGGTAAAGAAGCTATCCTGTTGGATCATATCGTACAAGATAAAAAGATACTTCCGGGAGTTGCGTATATAGAAATGGCAAGAGAGGCTGTAGAACGCAGTGGATTACAGCCACATAGTTTCTCGAATATAAAATGGTTGCAACCAATAGAAATACATAAAGAATCAAAGTCAATTGAAACTGAAATTTATGTAAATGCAGAGGGCACTTATATTGAAATAAAGAGTATAGATAATGATGAAATAAAGATTCATTTTCAGTCCAGTATAGGAGAGAGTAAAGAAAAAACAGCCCCCCTTAACAGAGATATATCTGCTATAAAAGAGCAAAGTATTGCATCTTATACAGCCGAGCATTGTTATCAAATTTTCAGAACTAAAGGAATTAATTATGGCGATAGTTTACGACATATAAATTCGGCCAATGTTCTAAAAGACGAAGTGCTTACAAGTATTTCGGTTTTTGATAAAAGTACTTTTAAACTTCCAGTTGAAATATTAGACAATGCATTTCAAACAGGAGCATTATTATGGTTACAAAATTCAGAAGAGTTAGCGTTGCCTTACTCTATTGAAAATATTACATGGTACAATCTAGAGGAGGAAATTAAATATTGCTATGCCTATTATTCTGATAAGGAAAATAAAAAAAGCTTTGAAATAGAATTATTAAGTGCAACAGGAAAAGTTCTTATTGTATTATCAGGCTATAGAATGATGCCAATTTTGGGAGTTAAACCCAATACGGCACAAACGTATTTATATGAATCTGTATGGCAACATAAAGTAAATACAAATAACATAGTCGATTCTACTATAACTAACGAGTTTATAGTGGTTGGTGATTTTCCTAAAGTCGAATTACTGGGCGCTATAACAAGAATTAATGATATTGAAGAAACAGTATTGTTTTCTTCGGTTTTTGATAAAGTTAAGCAAGTAATAACTTCCAGAACTCCGGTACGTTTTGTAATTATTTATGATTATAAGAACGAACATAAGGTGCAGTTCTTATCAGGACTATTACGAACTGCAGCTATCGAGAACCCTAAAGTTTTATGGAAATGTATAGGTATTGATTTAGACACAAACACCAATGTAGAACAACTATCGAAAATTATTAGAGTTGAATTAAATGAAAAAGAAACAACAGTTCGCTATGATAATTTAAAAAGAGAAGTAAAAACAATTGTTCCAATAGTAGAACCGCTAACGGTATCAAATGAAAATATCAAATTCGTTAAAGGAGGAGTTTATATCATTACAGGTGGTATGGGCGGTATTGGAAAAACATTGATAGAATATCTTTTTGAATCTTATAATGATATTAAAATTATTGTTAGCGGAAGATCAGTTTTAGATGCAGACAATCAGGAATATGTAGCATCATTTAAGAATCTGGTATATTATCGTTGTGATATTACAAATAAGTCAGCAACTCAACAATTAATTGATGAGGTACAAAGCCAGTACGGTAAACTCAACGGAATTATTCATGCGGCAGGTATCATAAATGATAATTTTATTCAGCAAAAAAATAGTGCAGAAGCATTACAGGTTTTAGAAGTAAAAACCAAAGGAATACGTAATCTTCATGAAACCACACAGCATATTTCATTAGATTTTATGCTTATGTTTTCTTCATTATCTGCTGTTTTAGGAAATTCAGGACAGGCTGATTATGCTGCTGCAAATGAGTATCTGAGAGATTTTGCGAAATTCAGAAATAAAGAAGTATCACAACAGAGAGCTTTTGGAAAAACAATAAGTATTGCATGGCCATTATGGGCTGGTAGCGGAATGCAAATGAATGATAGCAATAAGCAATCTCTTGAAAAGAAACTGAATATAGTTCCTTTACCCCAAAAAGAGGGAATACATTGGTTAGAAAAAGTACTTGCCAGTACCCTTGAGTCAGTTGTATTGCATTACGGAAAAGCTCCTTTGGCTGAAACATTTTTATCGGATATAAAAGGAGCGGAAGCGAATATTACACATCAAAATAACGGAAGTGAAACGGGAAGATTAACCAAAGAACTAACTGAAGAAAATATAAAAGAGGTTACCTACGAATATCTTGTGGGAATTTTGGCAGCAGAGCTACGTTTTCCAAAAAGTAAATTCAAAATCACAGATGCTTTTGAAAAATACGGATTAGATTCTATAATGATGACAAGCCTGACAAATCGTTTAGAAGAAACTTTTCCGAACATTCCGAAGACTTTATTTTTTGAATTCTTAACCATAGAAGAGTTGGTTGCCTTTTTCGTAGAGGAATATCCTAATGAACTAAATGCAATAAGGAATAGTATAAAAGGAGTTACTGAAATAAATAATCAAATTAGTACTTCACCAGAAATAAAATCAACTTTTAAAAAGGTTACAACGAATAAGTTTATACAACAGTCACAAACTAAACAAGACCTTCCAAAGAGGAATACCGATGTGGCTATTGTAGGATTAAGCGGTAGATACCCACAAGCAGATTCTATAGACGAATTCTGGGAAAATCTTAAGATAGGAAAAGATTGTATTACGGAGATTCCTAAAGATAGATGGAATATTGATGGTTTTTTTGATAAAGAAAAGGGAAAATCCGGGCGTAGCTATAGCAAGTGGGGAGGTTTTGTAAATGATATGGATAAGTTTGATCCATTATTTTTTAACATAACACCTTTAGAGGCAGAGAAAATAGATCCACAAGAGCGTTTGTTTTTGCAAGTAGCCTGGGAGGCAGTAGAAGATGCAGGATATACTAATGAAACTTTAAAAAGAAATCCTTTTACGGGAGAACCAGACGGAAAAGTAGGGGTTTATGTGGGGGTCATGTACCAGGAGTACCAGTTATATGGAGTAGAGGAAACACTAAAAGGGAATCCAACAACGCTTAGAGGTAGTTCAAGTAGTATTGCGAACAGAGTTTCGTATGTTTTTGACATTCATGGACCTAGTTTGTCTTTAGATACAATGTGCTCCTCATCAAGCACAGCTATTCATTTGGCATGTAAAGCCATACAAGAAGGAGAAATTAATGCAGCAATTGCAGGAGGTGTAAACTTAAGTGTACACCCAAACAAATATTTGATGCTTAGCGATGGTGGTTTTGCAAGTAGTAAAGGAAGATGTGAGAGTTTTGGACAAGGAGGAGACGGATATGTTCCAGGAGAAGGCGTTGGAGCTGTTTTGTTAAAATCTCTTGAGCAGGCAGAGAAAGATGGAGACCATATTTATGGCGTGATTAAAGGAACGGCATTAAATCATGGCGGAAGAACTACGGGGTATACTGTTCCAAATCCTAAGGCGCAAACAGCGGTAATTAAAGAAGCTATTGAAAAAGCCAATCTTAAACCAGCATCTATTTCTTATATCGAAGCACATGGTACAGGAACTAGTTTAGGAGATCCTATAGAAATTGTAGGGCTAAAAAATGCATTAGAAATAACCGATGCCAGTAAATGTCGTATAGGTTCTGTAAAATCGAATATTGGACATTGCGAATCGGCAGCAGGTATTTCAGGGATTACTAAAGTATTGTTGCAACTTAAATACAAACAGTTAGTTCCATCTATTCATTCGGCTATATTAAACCCAAACATACAGTTCGATCAAACTGCTTTTTTAGTTCAACAAGAATTAGAACCTTGGCACTACCAAGGAGAAAAATTGTTAACTGCAGGTATTAGTAGTTTTGGTGCAGGAGGGAGCAATGCGCATATTCTTATACAAGAGTATCCAAAAGCGGATATAGTTGATGATTTTAATAAAGAACCAGTTATAGTAGTTTTATCGGCTAAAAACAAAAATAGATTAAAAGCCTATGCAAGTCGATTAACAACTTACTTAGAAAAAACTCCAGAAACGTTACAAAATATAGCGTACACTTTGCAGATTGGCAGAGAAGCTATGCCCGAAAGATTGGCAATAGTAACTAGTTCTAAAGAAGAGTTGACACGACAATTAGAACATTTTGTTAAAAACGATGTGGTTTTTACAGAAGATATTTTTACGGGGAATATAAAAGACGAAAGTGCTGATTTTTTGTTGAAAGGTAAAGCTGGAGCAGCCTATATTAAAGAAGCTCTTCAGGAAAAAGAAGTAGCATCTATAGCTCAATTATGGACAAAAGGAGTTGAAATAAAATGGCAATCACTATATTCAAATACCAGTTTTTTACAGAAAATAAGTCTGCCAACATATCCTTTTGCTAAAGAAAAGTATTGGGTACAAACAATTGGTACAGATGTAAAACAGGGATTAATCGCTAAACTACATCCGTTGCTTCATACGAATGAATCCGATTTTGAAGCACAAAAATTCAGCAGTGTTTTTACAGGAACAGAATATTTTTTAGAAGATCACTTTGTTCAAAATGAAAAAGTTATTGCAGGTGTAGCCTATCTGGAAATGGCTAGAGAAGCAGTTGAAAAAAGTACACACCAAGAAGTAACACAATTTAAGGACGTAACATGGTTACATCCTATTAAAGTACTCGAACAACCGAAAAAAGTTACGATAAGACTAGAACCTTCAGGAACGGAAATTAGATATCAGGTATATTCTAAGGAACAAGAAGAAGAAAGTGTTCATGGACAAGGAATTGTAACCACAATTGCTCAAGAAGTCCCTAAACCGTATGATTTAATAAAAATTAAATCTCGTACTGATAAGACAGCTTCGGGAGCAGTTTGTTATGAAATGTTTAGTAGTCTTGGGTTTGGATACGGAGAAAGTTTTCAAGGCATACAAGAGTTGTATTACAATGATACAGAAGCTCTGGCCAAAATAGAATTGCCTAAGGATAGAGACATGACCTTAGATCCTGGAGTACTAGATAGTACACTACAGGGATGTTTGGCATGGTTACTTCTAAAAGACAGTAATAAAATGCCTTTGTCTATACCATTTAGTGTAGGGAAAGTAACGGTTTATAAAGAGATTACATTTCCGGTATGGTCATATGCAAGGTTTAGTCCAAAGGCTAACCCAAAAGCAGTTGTGCCCCAATGTGATATGGATTTACTAAACGACAAAGGTGAGGTTGTAGTAAGTTTTGAAGATTTTGTCATTTTACCATACGATGGAGGATTTTTAAATAAAAACTCCAAAAGAGAATCTTTGGCTACGGAAATTTATGATTACCAATGGAACGCAACTGAATTAGAAAAAACGTATGCTCAAACAACAGATTTCAATGATGTGGTTTTAGTAGGGACTACTCAAAATTTGACACAACAATTTAGTGAAGCTTTTGAGGGAACAGTATATCGTATAGACGACGAAATAGAAGAGTCTTATTTTCTGAAAATAAATGAGCTGCTTAAAAAAAGAATGTCTCAGAAACAGAGAGGACATTTTTCGGTACTTATAAATGACGAAGACTATGATAAATACGGATTTATTATAGGAATGTTGAAATCGGCTTCAAAAGAAAATCCAAGAGTTAAGACTAAACTTATTTCTATAGTATCAATAAATGGTAAATCAGGAAATGAATTAGTACAAATCTTGGAGGAGGAAACTGAGGATGAACAAGCAGAAGTACGTTATGTAAATAGAATTAGAGAAGTGAAAAAGGGAACTTCGGTATCTCTAAACCAGATTTCTAATCTTAGGATTAAAGAAGGAGGCGTTTATTTAATTACTGGTGGTGCAGGCGGAATAGGAAGTGTTTTTGCCGAGCATATTGCTAAAACCCAAGGAACTCAACTTATACTTACAGGAAGAAGCGCTAAAAACGAAACAATCCAAAAGTTTATAGGAAACCTGCCAAACGCGCAATATTACGCATGTGATGTTACCAGGTATGAAGAAGTAGAAAACCTGATACAAACTATCCTGACCGATTACAAAAAAATAGATGGAATTATTCATTGTGCAGGTATAGGTTTGGCAAGTACAATTATAGAGAAAACAGCAACAGAAATCTATAAGGTATTGCCACCAAAAATTGCAGGAGTTAAAAATTTAGACAAAGCATTACAAAATGAAACAATAGATTTTATGATGTATTGCTCTTCCATTTCTTCGGTATTGGGAGATATAGGATTGTCTGATTATGCAGCTGCTAATGCCTATATGGATCATTTTGCAAAAAAACGCAATCGTTTAGTTCAAGATGGTAAACGTAAAGGAAAGACACTTTCTGTAAACTGGGGATTATGGGAAAGTGGAGGTATGCAAGCCAATGCAGAGAGTATAGAATTTTTATCAAAACAATGGGGAATGTCTCCTCTTCCGAAATTAGAAGGAGCAAAAGCTTTGGATAAGGTACTACAACTAGCAAAGGAACAAACCATTGTGGTATATGGTGCTAAAAACAAACTAGACAAAACCTTTGGAGTTAAAGGAATTGATATAGTAGTTCTTGATGAAAATAGTATTTCTGAGCAACCAACAGAAGATTTAAAGACAATTGCTTATCAGAAAATAGTCGAAATATTTAAGAAAGAGCTAAAATTAAAAGAAGAACATATTCAAACCCAACTACCTTTTGAGGAGTATGGTATAGACTCAATGTTGGTAGTAAAACTAACCAATAGATTAGGAGATGTTTTTGATAACGTTTCGGTATCGTTACTGTTTGAATATCAAACAATAGACCAACTTGTGTCTTATTTTGTAAAAGAACATTCAGCTACTTTGCAAGCATTAAAAGCTACAAAACATACATATGATGTTCCTGTTGACAAAATAATTAAGAAAGAAGAAGATTTTGCTATAATTGAAGCAAAAGAATACACGCGTTTTATGCAACCAAAATTAGTTTCGGTTGTAAAAAAGGAAGAAATAAAAAACGAAGATATTGCCATAATTGGATTGAGCGGAATCTATCCTGGGGCAAAAGATATTGCGGAGTTCTGGGAAAATCTTAAAGCAGGTAAAGATAGTATTACAGAGATACCAGAACAACGATGGAATATTGATGAGTTTTATAATGAGCAGAAAGGAAAAAAAGGAACAAGTTATAGTAAATGGGGAGGTTTTATTGATGATATAGATAAGTTCGATTCCTTGTTTTTTAATATTTCGCCACGTGAAGCTTCAATGATGGATCCACAAGAACGTTTGTTTTTACAAACTGCATGGCATGCGATTGAAGATGCGGGATATACCAAAAAGAAATTACAAAATATAGGGAAAAACACAGCTGCAGATATAGGAGGTAACGTAGGTGTTTTTGTTGGAGTAATGTATGAAGAATACCAATTGTTCGGAATAGAAGAAAGATTCAAGGGGAATTTTATCGCTCCAACGGGAAATGCCAGTAGTATAGCCAATAGAGTTTCTTATTTTTTAGACCTTCATGGGCCAAGTATGGCTGTAGCCACGATGTGTTCTTCTTCATTAATTGCCATCCAGATGGCTTGCGAAAACATACATTCTGGTAACTGTGAAGCAGCTATAGCTGGAGGTGTTAATTTAAGCATACATCCGGGCAAATATTTAATGTTGAGCGATCTACATCTAGTGTCAGAAAAAGGCAAATGCGAAACCTTTGGCGAAGGTGGAGATGGGTATGTTCCTTCAGAAGGAGTGGGCGCAGTCATGTTAAAATCCTTGGCAAAAGCTAAAGAAGATGGAGATCAAATTTATGGGGTTATCAAAGGTGGAGCTATAAACCATGGTGGAAAAGTAAACGGATATACGGTACCTAATCCTAATGCGCAAGCCGCGGTAATTTCCAAAGCAATGGAAAAAGCAGGTGTTTCGGCTAAAGCCTATAGTTATATCGAAGCTCATGGTACAGGAACTAAATTAGGAGATCCTATTGAGATTTCCGGACTTAAAAAAGCATTCTCAGGAGCCGAAAATCAATCTTGCAAGATTGGTTCGGTAAAATCGAATATTGGGCATAGCGAGGCAGCAGCAGGAATATCTGGAGTTACGAAGGTGCTTTTGCAACTCAGGAATAAGCAACTTGTTCCTTCATTACATTCTAAGAAATTAAATACCAATATCGATTTTGAAAATAGTCCATTTAAAGTACAGCAAGAATTAGAAGATTGGATTACTACAGATGGCAGGCCAAGAATAGCAGGTATAAGTAGTTTTGGGGCAGGAGGTACCAATGTACATCTTGTGATAGAAGAATATGAAAATGCTACACAGGATTTGGCAGATAATCAAGATCCTGTTATCGTTCCTATATCGGCTAAAGATGCTATACGATTAAAAGAATATGTCCAAAATATAGGCAACTATTTAGAAGAAAATATAGCGCAGTTTACGATTAATGATATAGCCTATACTTTGCAAACTGGTAGAGAAGCAATGGAAAGCAGAGTTGCTTTTATAGTTACAGATGCACACCAATTGGTTGCAAAACTAAAGCAATATCTAGTAGAACCTACGGTAGGAATACTAGGCGAAATAGAGACCAATAAATTGTTTCATCATAAAGAAATAAGTAATGACGCTGAGCAGGCTATAATACAAAAAGATCAGGAAGTTTTGGCTACTTTATGGACTCAGGGAGAACGTATTGATTGGAGTCGTTTGCATGATAAAACGCCTAATATCATTAGTCTGCCAAATTATCCATTTGCCAAAGAATATTGTTGGTTTAAGCCAAAAGAAGCAATAGCAATTAAAAAAGAGCATCCATTAGTACATCAACAATTTCATAAATTAGATAGTTCTCGATTTATAAGTAAATATTCGGGTACCGAACAATTTTTGTCAGAACATATCCTGAATACAGAAAAAATCTTACCTGGTGTGGCCTATCTTGAGATAGCAAGAATTTCGGGAGGATTATATATAGATAAAAAAATAGCGCAATTAAGAGATGTATTTTGGATGTCTCCATTACAAGTTAACGGACATTCCAGATCAATAGTTACTGAATTACAGACATTAAATGAAGAAATTACTTTTACTGTTAAAGATAAAGAACAAGAAAATATTGTTTTTAGTCAGGGTAAAATTAGTACAGCCTTTTCAAAACAAACAGAAAGAGTTGATACAGAATTAATCCGTAATCGATTATTGGATGTTGTTTATAAAGAAGAATATTATAAATTATTTAAAGAACTTGGATTTCATTATGGAACAAGTTTTCAAGGAATCGAATATATCCAATATTCCAAAAATGAGGCCTTAGCAAAAATTAGTATTGATAAAGATTTATCAGATCAGTATTGGGCTGTTCAGGCAATGGATAGTGCTTTACAGACCTGTTTAGGAATTCACCTTAATGGGAATACAAAACAATTGCCATTATCAATCCCATTTAGTGTTAAAGAAGTAAATATTTACAAAGAATTACCTTCTTCGTTCTGGTCTTATGTAACTATAAAAGAACAAGATGAAGGACAAAACGCGCTAAAACACTATGATGTAAAATTAATAGATGGAACGGGAGAAGTAATAATGAGTTTTATAGATTTTGTAACGCTACCCTTTATAAATCAAGAGCAAGCAGTATCGAATAAAATAGAAGCTTACACACAATTATATTCTTATGAGTGGAAATCTAAACCAATCACAGAGAGTGCAATAATCAACTCTAATAGAAATTATGAAGTTATTCTGGCAGGTTCAACTTCAGAAATAGCCGAACGATTAACTGATGAACTGGAAATTCAGGTTACGAGTATACAAAGCCAGAACGAGGAAGAATTTTTTAATGCTATTCTGGATTGTGTTAAACAAAAACTGATTCATAAAAAAGAGACTCATTTCTTCATTGTATTTGAAAACCAAGAAAGTTTGGCGTATAGTTTTGTTTCTGGAATATTGAAATCTGCAAACAAAGAGAACCCTATAATCTCAGGGAAAACGATAACGGTAAATCAAATTTCAATAGAGAACATAGATCTTCTGTGCAAGATTATAAAAGAAGAAAAAAATACAAAAGATACAGAAGTTCGATATAGCAATAGCGGTCGTGAAGTTAAAGAAATTGGATTCTATGAGAAGACATTCAATGAAAATACGATTACCATTAAACCTAATGGAGTTTATATCATTACTGGAGGAGCTGGAGGACTAGGGATGATTTTTGCAAACTATTTGAATCAATTTGAAAACACCAAACTCTTTTTGATTGGAAGAAGTGAATTATCTCAAGAAAAGAAAAACACTATCAATGCATTAAATAATGCAAAGTATATCCGTTGTGATGTTACTAATCGAGTAGCTATGTCTATGGTAATTAATGAAATCCTTAGAGAAGAAGGACAAATTAATGGAATTATTCATAGTGCTGGAATAGGAACAGCGAGTCAGATAATAAAAAAGATCCCAGAAGAAATACATAAAGTATTATCCCCAAAGATTGATGCAACTAGAATTTTAGATGAATTGACACAGCAACTGCCATTAGATTTTATGATGTATGTATCTTCCATTTCTGCCATTATGGGAGATATAGGATTAGCTGATTATGCCTCTGCCAATGCCTATATGGATGCTTATGCGCTATATAGAAACCAATTGGTAAAAGAAGGAAAACGCTCAGGAAAATCCATTACAATCAATTGGGGATTATGGGAAAATGGAGGACTACAAATTCATGAAGAAAGTCAGAAATATTTAGAGCATTATTGGGCAATGGTACCATTGCCTACAGCAGAAGGGCTTAAAGCATTATCTCGTATTTTTAAAGAAGCGCCTTCGCAAGTAATGGTTGTGTATGAGAAAGCATCTAAACTCATAGAAAAGAAAGAACAAAAAATAATAGGCCCAGCTACAAATAATTCTGGGGTTACAAAAGAGGTTTGTATTGAATATTTTAGAAATCTGATAGCCGAAGAGTTACAAATAGAACCTGAGAGAATAGGTTTAACGACACCATTTGAAACGTATGGAATGGATTCTATCCGTATCGTAAAACTTACCAATAAGTTAAATGAAGATTTTGACGACATCTCAAATACATTGTTTTTTGAGAATCCAACTCTGGAAGATTTAGCAATATACTTCATGAAGTATCAGTCGGATTCGATGTTGAAACTCACAGAACCTCAGCAAGGAAAACAAACATTTGTAGCAGATAAAAGTGAAACTTTTTACCATAAAGAAGTAAAAGAACCAATAGCAGTTAATTCTAAAGCTATTGAAGAGCCTATTGCAATTATTGGTGTGGCAGGAAAATACCCTGGAGCCAATACCTTGGAAGAATTTTGGGAGAACTTAAAAACAGGAAAAGATAGCATTACAGAAATTCCAAAAAACAGATGGAATACCGAATCATTCTTTGATAAGGAAAAAGGTAAAGAAGGAAAAACGTATAGTAAATGGGGTGGTTTTGTAGAGGATGTAGACAAGTTTGATCCTATATTTTTTAATATATCGCCCAAAGAAGCGGAGCTAATGGATCCACAGGAGCGTTTGTTTTTACAAACAGCCTGGGAGACGGTCGAAGATGCAGGATATACGCCAGAAGATCTGAATCAAAAAGTAGGTGTTTTTGTTGGGGTAATGTACAGTGAGTATGCCATGTTTGGTATAGATGCCATGCATGGAGACCAATTTGTAACACCAAAAGGAATCCATAGTAGTATAGCCAATAGGGTTTCTTATGTAATGAATTTTGAAGGACCGAGTATGGCTATCGATACCATGTGTTCTTCTTCTATTACCGCAATACATTTGGCTTGTGAGAGTATCCGAAAAGGAGAATGTACAACCGCAATAGCAGGAGGAGTAAATCTTAATTTACATCCGTATAAATATCTCTCGCTAAGTAGTGCTGGTTTTGTATCGAGTCAGGGAAAATGTGCCGCTTTTGGCGAAGGGGCAGATGGGTATGTTCCAGGTGAAGGAGTTGGAGCAGTACTTTTAAAACCACTATCAGAAGCTATAAAAGATAAAGATCAAATTTATGGTGTTATCCGATCTACAGAAATCAATCATGGCGGAAGATCCAATGGTTTTCATGTGCCTAATCCTAATGCGCAAGCCAAGGTTATTCAAAAAGCAATTCAAAAAGCAGGGATAGAAGCCTCCTCATTGCAGTATATCGAAACTCATGGTACAGGTACAAGTTTAGGAGACCCAATAGAAATAGCAGGGTTATCTCAGGCCTTAAACCTTGGTTATAATGCTAATTGCAAAATAGGGTCTGTAAAATCTAATATTGGGCATTGCGAGTCGGCTGCTGGAATTTCGGGATTGACAAAAATTTTGCTTCAATTTAAAAACAAACAAATAGCACCTTCGATTCATAGTACTATACTCAATAAGCATATTCAATTTGATGAAAGCCCATTTGAGGTTCAGCAAGAACTCACAGATTGGATAATTAAAGACTCAGAGAAAAGAAGAGCGGGTTTAAGCAGTTTTGGAGCAGGAGGAAGTAATGGGCATATCATACTCGAAGAATATCAAAGAAATGATGAAAGAGATACTCATAAGATAGAGCCAGTACTCCTTGTTTTATCGGCAAAGAATACCGAACGATTAAAGCAGAAAGCCGAAGAACTTATTCAATTTCTGGATGAAAATGATACTATTTCGTTGACAGATTTAGCCTATACATTACAATTAGGCCGAGTTGCTATGGAAACGAGATTATGTATAGAAGTTGCATCTGTAAAAGCACTAAAAAAGGAACTTTATGACTATTTGCAAGATCAGTTTTTAGGGTATCAAAATACCTTAAAAAGCTACGAATTAAATAAAACAGTCAATACAGATATTTTGTATAAAACAGCTTTGGATAATAAAGATCTAAATGAACTGGCAAAATCGTGGATTCAGGGAGAATACATTGCATGGGAAAAGCTCTATAATACACAACCCAAGCGAATAAGTTTACCAACATATCCATTTGTAAAGAAGAGGTATTGGTTACCAGAAATCTCGGAGAAATTAGACAAAAGAGAAAAGGTATCAAAAGCTATTCATCCATTATTTCAAAATTAAATCACATGAAATTCAAGATTATATATACAGGAGAAGAGTCATTCTTTCAATATTATAAAATAAAAGGAAAGAAAACTTTACCATTATCAGCTTATATAGAGATGATAAGAGTTGCAGGATGTAAAGTAAATAATGGAGAAATCAATGTAATACAAAACTTTAAATGGAATCTGCCTATTATAATAGAAAAGGACCCGTTGGTACTTTATATCGAATTATGGGAACAAAAAGAGGGATTCTCTTTTGAATTCTATCAGGAAAATGATGCTTTTCATAAAACAATATATGCACAAGGAAATTTATTAAATGTTTCCAGAGCTATACCTACGAAGATTAAATTGGAGCACTTGGTGGGTATAGTTCCTGAGTTAAACAAAGAAGAATTCTATAAGCAGTTAGCAAATAAATCATTTGAATATAGTAATGAATTACAGAGTATTCATTCTGTATTTCAAATACAAAATCAGTCATGGTCAAGGGTTACTCCCAAAGAGGAACATGAGCAGTATGTGTTACCATTAAATATAATTGAAAGTGCTTTTCAGACTTTAAAAGGGCAGCAAGACAGTAATACTTCAAGGATAGAAAGCATTGAAGGAATGCATATATATGGAGATATTAAGGATACACAATGGTGTCAGGTAATCAAGGAAGAAGGTAAAGAGGTACTCTATGCCGTTAATCTGCTTAGTGCGGGAGGAGAAGTCCTTTTAGTATTTGAAGGAGTAAAGTTGTTTTCGGATAATAGTGTTTTAGGATTGCAATATTTTGAAGAAGTATGGGAAGAGATTAAAGAAATCAATCAAGAAACCAATCCTTTTCAGGAAAAGAAAATTCTATGTCTGGGTGATACTAATGATGTACTTCTTCACTTTAAAAAAGCATTTACAAAATATGGTGCAGCCGTAATTCATGCTCCATCTATGGAGAATATCAAAGGATCTTTTGATTATGTATTTATATTTCCAGATCGTTCTTTGGTACTCAATGATGACGAAAGTATATCTTATGGAAAAGAAGAAGAATTTGTATTTATATGTTTAAAAAAGCTTTTAGAATTAAAAACTAATAATTCTCAGATACAGATTATTACAAACCAGACGCAGAAAGTTTTTCCTACTGATATAGTTCAGGAAAAAGGAGCTGGAATCTTTGGTTTAGTTGGTACTGTAGCTGCCGAAATGCCAACTTGGAATTTTAGAGTAATTGATATCAATGAAAAAGAGTTAATAGATTTTGAAAAATTAGCGATTAAAATACTAGAAGCAAACGAAACATTAGTGGGGTATAGAAACGGAAGTTTTTATAAGAAACTATTAAATCCTATAGATGTATTACCTGCATTACCTTATTCTAATAAAATTAGAAAAAACGGAACGTATGTAATTCTTGGAGGAGCTGGTGGATTAGGTAAAATCACTACCGAACACTTGATTAATAAATATAATGCCAAAGTATATTGGTTAGGAAGAAGGCCATTAGATATATCTATAAAAGCTAGTATAGAAGATTTTTCCGGATATAGCAGGAAGCCTGTTTATATTTCATGCGATGCGAATAAACTAGAAGATGTAAAAACTGTCTTTGAACAAATAAAATCTAGTGGAGAAACTATAAACGGTGTAATTCATTCTGCTTTAGTACTGGAAGATAAACCATTTTATGCAATGAGTTTTTCGGATTTTACTAAAGCCTTTGCTCCAAAATCAATAGCAGTTCAAAATTTGGTTCAGGCATGCAAGCACGAACCTTTAGATTTTATGTGTTTTTATTCCTCTATTCAAGGGTTTTTTAACGGTCCAGGACAAGCCAATTATGCCGCTGGATGTACCTATAAAAATGCTTTAGCAAAGGTAATTAAGCAAAAATATAATATACCTGCATATACCATTAATTGGGGATATTGGGGGAATATAGGTGTGGCTTCGGATGCTAAATATGCGGATCGAATGGATCAAATGGGAATAGGGAGCATTGAAGCAAAAGAAGGAATGATTGCCTTTGAAAAAATTCTGGAAGGCGAAAAAAAGGAACTATATGCAGTGAAGTTTTCTAAAAAAACGATTGCAAAAAGTTTAACGTCCAGAATAAAAAAGGACTCCTTAGTAAAAAAGATTACTGAAGAGAAAAGACTCATGGATCAATTTGAGTTAAATGCCTCAGATAGTGAAGAACATCAAAATAGTGTATTAGCCATAGTACAAAAAATAGCAGCTTCTCTAATTAAGCTTCCTCAGGAAGAGTTTGATATAGACGAACCTTTTTCTACAATGGGGTACGATTCTATTTTGAGTAGTCAACTTAGCGAATACATAAACAAAGAACTAAATATTGATATCCAACCAACGGACTTATTTAATTATCCTAGTATTCGATCATTGGTGCAATATATTATCGAAAATAAGGACGGTTGGAAACACAAGATAATAGAAACCAAAAATGTAAATATACTAGTGCCTAATAAGGAAGAGTATATAGCAACCCGAACAATAGATGAAAAAATAGATTCAGGTGATATCGCAATTGTTGGTATGAGCGGAGCTTATGCAGGAGCTTCTAATTTAGAAGAATATTGGGAAGCTCTAAAAGGAGGAGAAAGTCTAATAAGAGAAACCCCAATAGAAAGATGGGATGCTGCGCTTCATTACAGTCCTATTAAAGGGGAAGAAGATAAAACCTATAGTAAGTGGGGTGGTTTTATGGATAATGTGGATAAGTTTGATGCAGGATTTTTTAAAATATCAGGTATAGAAGCCGAAAACATGGATCCACAACAACGATTGTTTTTAGAGCATTGTTGGCATGCATTAGAAGATGCAAATTTAACGCAAATTCATTTAGATGGTAAACAAGTAGGAGTTTATGCCGGAGTAGGAAATAGCGATTATATACAAAATCCAAAAAACAAGCATGTATCCGTTTTTTGGGGTATGGATAATTCAATTCTTGCAGCCAGAATCTCATATTATTTAAATTTAAGAGGACCTGCAATAGCAATTGATTCAGCATGTTCATCATCATTAGTAGCATTAGAAGCAGCTTGTAGAAACCTGTTAACAAGAAATATTGATATGGGGATTTGTGGAGGCATAAGTTTAGCAGCCACGCCACTATTTCATAAAATGGCAAGTAAAGCAGGAATGTTAAGTGAGGACGGGCAGTGTTTTACATTTGATCATAGAGCAAACGGATTTGTACCAGGAGAAGGTGTAGGCGTAGTGGTTGTTAAGCGATTAAGCGATGCCCTAAGAGATGGTGATATGATTCATGCCGTAATTAAGGGAATACTCACTAACCAAGATGGAGCAACCAATGGAATTTTGGCACCAAGCGCACCATCACAAGAAGCTTTGGAAAAACAAGTATATGAAACTTTTAATATAAATCCAGAAACTATAAGCTATGTAGAAGCGCATGGAACAGGAACTAAATTAGGAGATCCCATAGAGGTGGAAGCTCTTACTAAGGCTTTTAGAACAAAAACACAAAAAAAGAATTACTGTGGTATTGGAAGTGTAAAGACCAACATTGGACATACTCTGCATGCAGCAGGATTAGCGGGATTGCAAAAAGTGATTTTGGCAATGCAACACAAACAAATGCCACCTTCTTTAAATTATCAAAAAAATAACGAATTTATAGATTTTGAGAATAGTCCTTTTTATGTAAATACAGCGCTCAAACCTTGGGATGATTATGTAGGAGGTAAAAGAAGAGCCGCCATTAGCAGTTTTGGTTTTAGCGGAACTAATGCGCATGCTATTATTGAAGAATATATTCCTTCTCCTTCAGAAAAAGGAGAAGAGATAAATGGTAAAGTAATCATCGCTATATCTGCAAAAGATAAAAATAGTCTAGAGCGATATAGCAAAAAAGTATTATCGTTTGTTCAGAACAACCCAAATATTTCATTAAACTCTTTGGCATATACGTTTCAAGTAGGGCGTACTGCAATGGAAGAGCGTTTTGCCTGTGTAGCACAGAATAAAGAAGAGCTACTATTGAAGTTAAAAAACTTTTTAAATCTGGATCGTGAAAAATCGAGCATCTCAGGTTTTTATACAAATAATATAAGAGTACAAGAGAACACTACTATAAAAGGTATTTCGGGAAAACTATTTGTAGAAAGTGCTATTAAACATGCAGAATTAGAAACTGTAGCAGAATTATGGACACAAGGTGTAAAAATAGATTGGGAGTTATTTTATAATCAAACGATAAAGAAAATTAAAATACCATCGTATCCATTCGAGAGAGATCGATATTGGATTGAGGAAACAGAAATAGAATCTCAAAAAACTTCAAAAATACATCCATTAATTCATCAAAATGCATCGACACTTAAAGAGCAGAGATTTGTAAGTGACTTTAATGGTACAGAATATTTTATTAAAGAGCATATAGTAAATGGCTCTGGTTTATTCCCTGGAGCTGCATATATAGAAATGGCAAGAGAAGCCGGAGAAATTAGTACTAATACTGAGATTAATGAATTATATGATCTTACATGGCAAGAACCTTTAAGAGATAAAGAAAACTGGCCTCAGCTTAATACTGTAATCTCAAAAACGGCAAGTTCAGAATATCAATATCAAATATTTTCAACTCACAACGAGAAAAAAGTTATACATAGCTCAGGTAAATTGAGAAAAACATCAGCTAATACTGAGTCTTCAGAACGATTAGATGTAGAGAAAATAAGAACTGAGTTATCTCTGTCTAAGAATAAAAAGGAGATATATGAACACTTTAATGATTTAGGATTTGATTATGGAAGAAACTTTCAAGGAATTGAAAATATTAAATATTCTCAGAATAAAGCATTAGTTGAATTAACATTTAAAAAGCAGGATCAGTTTGTTTTAGAGCCAGGTATGTTAGATAGTATATTTCAATGTACTATAGGACTTTCATTAGAAGGAAAAACCAATATAATTTATGTTCCATATAGTATACAAAGGCTTAGTATCTATAAAGACCTACCTCTCAAAGCCTGGTGTTTGGTTGAGTTAGTAGCGACTAAATCTAATGCTGCGGGCATCCGAAAATATAATATGGTTTTGGTAAATAGTTTAGGAGAAACGATTTTAAAGTTAGATGAATTCACACTATTGCCATTAGAAAGCATTCCTGCAGATAAAGATAAAACACAAGAAGATCGCAAAGAAGGAATCCAATATTTTAATAAAGTATGGAAAAATACTGCCCCACAAATAAGTAAGGATAAAGAAAATAAGCAATTGGTTTATTTGGCAGGATTTCAAAATGAGATAGCCGAAAAAATAAAGTGCAATGGTTTGGATGTTAGTGTCCTATCAGATAGCCAAGATCCTAAAGATGCATTTGAGGTTATTTTTAAGAAGCTTAAAGAAATTATAACAACTAAAGAGGAGATACAGCTTACTATCGTGATAGAAAGCAGCAAGTACAATCAATATGGATATTTGGTAGCATTGCTTCAATCTGCTCAATTAGAATGTTCTAAAGTAGCAGGGAAAGTAATAGTTCTGGAAGATGCGGCTAGAAAGAGTATAGAAGAAATTCTTCAAATTCTATCATCAGAAAGAAATTTGGAAGGTCTAGAAGTTCGATATATAAATGGACAGCGACAAGAAAGAATTTTGGAAGCTATAACTCCAGAAAAACAAACTCCAGAAGTAAAAATTAAGGAAGGAGGAGTGTATTGGTTAACTGGAGGAATGGGTGGTTTAGGACAAATATTCTTAGAACATATTTTGAAAACCAAGGATACAAAAGTAATTCTTACTGGTAGAAGTGTTAGTAACGATGCTTATAAAAAAATAGTAGACTCCTATCCAAATGTGCTATATAGTAGCTGCGATGTATCTGATAAAGAATCAGTAGCACTTCAGTTTCAGCAAATAAAACAACAATTTGGTGGTCTGGACGGAATCATACATAGTGCAGGAATTATAAGAGATTGTTTGATAATTCATAAAACTATAGAAGAAGCAACAGAAGTAGTAAAACCTAAAATGGACGGTATACGATTTTTAGATGAAGTTACTAAAAATGAAAAATTAGATTTTTTTGTAAGTTTTTCTGCCGTAGCTGCAGTAATGGGAAATCAGGGGCAAAGCGATTATGCCGCTGCCAATGCTTACATGGACAATTTTATGACTTACAGAAGGATAAAATGTGAGCAAGGAGATCGATTTGGTAAGAGCATAAGCATTAATTGGCCGCTATGGGAAAATGGGGGAATGAAAATGTCTGAAGAACAAAAACAGTATATAAAAAATCAAACAGGTATGTTACCAATGCCTAATGAGATAGGGACCAATAGTTTTGATCTCATATTGTTTAGTGAGCATACGCAGATGATGCCAGTATATGGTTTATTAGAAAAAATTAAAACACATAAAGCAAGTATTAAAGAGATTGTAAAAGAGGTAAAGGAGAAGAAAGACAAAGAATACAATCAGGAAACGTTAAAAGCATTTATTACTTCTTATTTAATAGATCTTTTATCAGAAGAATTTAAGTTGCCTAAAGAACGATTTGAACTTCATAAATATTTTGAAGATTTCGGAATAGATTCGATTAGCATTACCAAATTAACGAACAGTTTTGATGCTGTTTTTAATGATATTCCGAGAACCTTATTTTTTGAGTACCAATCACTTCAGGAGTTAATAGGGTATTTTCTAGAAAACCAACAAGCAACAATGCAAGAATTGTTGCTAAAAAATGAAGATTCATTGTATTCATTATCGCATAAAGAAGAAGGTAATGAAACATTTTTGGATGAAGTCGTTGAAGAAAAAAATCAAGATTTAGGTCAATTTATAGCTAAGGACAATCCAAAATATCAAGATGCTTTTTCAGTAGCCAAAAATACAGATAACGAAGAAAAAATAGCAATTATAGGATTAGCAGGAAAGTACCCTGGAGCAAATAATGTACAAGAGTTTTGGGAAAATTTAAAACAAGGAAAAGATAGTATAACCGAAATACCAGATGATCGATGGGATATGACCACTTTTTATGATGAAGAAAAAGGTAAATCAGGTAAAAGTTATAGTAAATGGGGTGGTTTTATAGAAGGAGTAGATAAGTTTGACCCATTATTTTTTAATATATCTCCTCGAGAAGCAGAAATTATGGAGCCTCAAGAGCGATTGTTTTTACAAACAGCTTGGGAAACTATTGAAGATGCAGGTTATACAAGAGAGCAATTAGGACAGTCGACTCAAGCAAATGAAATGACTGGTAATGTAGGTGTTTTTGTAGGCGTAATGTATGAAGAATATCAACTATATGGTATAGAAGAACAGCATAAAGGAAATCAGATTCATCTAGTAGGTAATCCGAGTAGTATAGCCAATAGGGTTTCTTATTTCTTTAATTTTCATGGGCCAAGTATGGCTCTCGATACGATGTGTTCCTCCTCGATAACAGCGGTAGAATTGGCTTGCCAGAGTATTATGAACGGAGATTGTAAGGCAGCAATTGCAGGTGGAGTAAACGTAAGTATTCATCCTAATAAATATTTGCTTTTAAGTAAAGCTGGATTTGCATCTAGTACAGGACGTTGTAAAAGTTTTGGAGAAGGTGGCGATGGCTATGTACCATCTGAAGGAGTTGGGGCAGTTTTGCTAAAAAAATTGTCTGACGCAGAGCGTGATGGTGATCATATTTATGGCGTTATCAGAGGCGCTTCGTTAAACCATGGCGGAAAAACGAATGGATACACGGTACCTAATCCCAAAGCTCAAACTTCGGTAATTAAAAGAGCTATGGAAAAGGCTAACCTCAACGCAAATGAAATTTCATATATCGAAGCTCATGGTACAGGAACAAGTTTAGGAGATCCGATAGAAGTAGCGAGTCTTAAAAAAGCATTTCAGGTAGATAATGAAGATTATTTATGTAAGATTG
The DNA here is from genome assembly GCF_035013205.1 of Flavobacterium sp. PL02. Taxonomy (NCBI): domain Bacteria; kingdom Pseudomonadati; phylum Bacteroidota; class Flavobacteriia; order Flavobacteriales; family Flavobacteriaceae; genus Flavobacterium; species Flavobacterium sp. PL02. The sequence goes on along the minus strand of NZ_JAYGJP010000014.1, from coordinate 25,426 downwards.
GCTCTGTAAAATCTAATATAGGACACTGCGAATCAGCTGCAGGAATATCAGGAATAACAAAAGTGTTGCTACAATTAAAGCATAAACAATTAGTACCATCTATTCATGCAGAGGAACAAAATGCTAATATTAATTTTAGTAATACTCCATTTAGGGTACAAAAAATATTAGAACCATGGGATACTAATGGAAACTCGAGAATAGCAGGTATTAGTAGTTTTGGAGCAGGAGGTAGTAATGCTCATTTGATTATTGAAGAATACAATATTCAAGAAAGGCAACATAACTATGACCAGCCAATACCGCTATGGGTTATGTCTGCAAAATCAGAGAAACAACTAAAGGAATATGTAGAGAAGCTTTTGAAATTTATAAAAGATCAGGAAGAACTTTTACCACAAGAAGTTGCATACACGCTTCAGGTAGGAAGAGAAGCAATGTCGCATAGACTCGCTTTTTATGCTACCACTATTGAGGAAGCAATCACCCAATTAAATGCTTATTTGGATGGCGTTTCGTTAGATTATTATTACGGAACTATAAATCCAGATGTACTAATGAAGGACGATGTAGCAGATACTGAAATCAAAAGATTATGGGAAACCGGGGATGCAAGGATATTAGAATTATGGTGTTTGGGAAGAAAGACTGAATGGTCTATGTACTATGATAAAAAACAATTACCTCAAAAGATAAGCTTACCTACATACCCTTTTATAAAAAAACATTGTTGGTTTTCTAAAATTGATAAAGCTAGCGAAAGTGTTGTAAAATCAAAAGAAGCCATACAGATACATCCTATGCTTCATGAAAACATTTCGGATTTGGAAGGAATTAAATTTCAAAGTGATTTCTCAGGAAACGAAACGTTCTTAAAAGATCATTTGGTAAATTCTGAAAAACTATTTCCAGGAGTTGCTTATATAGAATTGGCTAGAAAAGCACTAGAAGAAGTAACACATCAGGAGGTATTACAACTCAAAGACATTATTTGGTTGAAACCATTAAAAGTTGAAAATAAAACAAAAAAAGTTACCACTCTGGTATCTAAAGATAAAAGCGAAATTGTAGTTCAAATATCAAGTAATGAAGAAGGGAAAAGCATAACGCATGCCGAGATAAAATTGGGCAGAGAAGAGTTAAAACAACCCTTACAATATGATATTTCGCTTTTAAAAGAACAAATGCAAGGTGAGAAAGAAGGTGCAGCATGTTATGAGGCTTTTAAAAAGGTAGGTTTAGAATATGGTGATAGTTTTCAAGGAATCAAAAAAATGTATTTTAATGATCATGAATCATTGGTTAGCATTGATTTGCCTACATATGAAGGTGTTGCATTAAATCCAGGTGTTCTAGATGCGGCATTGCAAGCAACTATTGGTGTAGATTTTAATAACAAAGAAGGAGGACTTCAATTACCATATAGCCTTCAGGCGGTAGATATCTATGCTAAAGATCTATCGGGAGCTTCTTGGTGTTATGTACAAAAGCATAATGAAAAAAGCAGAACACAAAAATATTCAATGCAAGTATTGGATCAGGATGGAAATGTATTGATAGGAATGAGAGATTTTGTGTCGATACCATTAAGTCCGGAACCAAAAATAAAGCAAGAAAAGAACGATAGTGAGTCTATTGGAATTTATTATGAATCTGTATGGGAGCAAACATCTTTCGAAAATCAAGTTCTGGTTGCTCATAAAAAGAATGCTTTTATTGGAACTAAAAATGAATACACTTTAAGATTAGAAAAAGAAATACAAACCAATGGAGGAAGTGTAAGCTGGTATAGAGATGTAATGGAAGTTCCTCTAGACATAAAATCTATTTATTTTTTGCAAGGTATATGGGATGCAAATGATAAAAGCGAGGTGTTTGAGCAAATTGATAAAATAGAATTAAATGTATTTAACAATATAAAAGCTTTACAAAAAAGAAGTACCGAAAAACTAGAAATAGTATTTGTAACTAAACAAACTCAAAAGGTAATTTCTTCGGACATAGTTACTAAAAAAGGAGCAGGTATTGTTGGATTTGTTGGTTCATTGGTAAAAGAAGAAATGAACTGGGTTTTTAAAAGTGTAGATGTTTCGGAGTCCAATGATATGAAGAGCATACTTCAAGTTTCCTATTCTAAAATGGGAGAATCATTTGCGATTAGAAATCTCAATTTATATCAAAATATACTTGTACCAGTAGAAGATAAAATAGAAAAGCAATATTCTAAATTTAGAAAAGGCGGAGTATATGTGATTTTAGGAGGAGCAGGTGGTTTAGGAAAAGTTACAACTTCATACTTAGTAAAAGAATATCAGGCCAAAGTGTATTGGTTAGGAAGAAAAGAGCAAGACGATACTATTACAGCAGCAATTGAAGAAATAGCACAATACGGAGTATCTCCAACATATATCCAATGTGATGCAGGCAATAAGCTAAGCATGCAATCGGCGTATACACAAATCAAGCTTACATCTGAAGATATCAATGGGATTTTTCATTCGGCTATAGTGCTCAATGATAAAATAATTGCCAATATGAGCGAAGAAGATTTTACAAAATCATTCTACCCAAAATCAGTAGGAAGTCAATATTTAATAGAGGCTTTTAGCCAGGAAGAATTGGACTTTATTTGTTTTTATTCCTCAGCACAAAGTTTCTTTAGAGCAGCTGGTCAATCTAATTACGCAGCAGGATGTACCTATAAAGATAGTTTAGCAAAACAAGTTCAGCAAAAATCAGGAATCCCAACCTATGTAATCCATTGGGGATATTGGGGGAATACAGGAATTGTTTCTACTAAGGGGTACGAACAACGTATGCAACAAATGGGTATAGGAAGTATTAATGAAGCTGAAGGCATGCAAGCGTTAGAAAAAGTTTTCACACAAAAAAGCGGTCAACTTTTCGTAATGAAATTTTTGAATGATGCCGTAATTAAGAGAATGAATATTTTTCAATTGAAAAAGCAAAAAGTTCAACCTCCAAAAGTGGCAACAATAGAACTTAAAAGAATCAAATTAACGTCTCCAAAACAAATCTTAAATTAAAATGACTACTATAAAAAATAATGCTATAGAAATGGAAAGGATATGTTATAAATCCTTACTCAGTATTTTTATGAGTATGGGGTTTAGAAATGACATAGCTAACGAAATAGACCTGTTAAAAATAGAATTAAAGGTTATTGATAAACACACTCGTTTGCTGGAAGAATGTATTCGTAGTTTGAAAAGCCATAAATATCTTCAGGAAAATGAAGGGATGCTAACGATTTCTAAAGTAATTCAGGATGAATTAAGAGATTTTGATTGGCAGGTAACATTACAAAAAAGCACTATAGAAATGCCAGAAATGGCAAATCATGCTAAATTATTATTTGCATGTCTGGAAGGGTTACAGTCCATATTTCAAGGAAAGGTTAATGCAACAGATGTAATGTTTCCTGATGGAAGTATGGAGCTGGTTTCTGGAGTCTATAAAGGGAATGAACAAGCCGATTATTTTAATGATATACTATGTCAGGTAGTAGAAAATATTGTAGCAGATAATGTTGAAGCCTTAGGTGTAGGAGAAAAATTTACCATCCTGGAAGTTGGAGCAGGTACAGGAGGAACAAGTAATTTATTATTTAAGGTATTAAGTGCATACAAAGATAAAATAAGTTATGTATACACAGATTTATCCAAAAGCTTCTTGTTTCATGCAGAGAAGCATTACAAAAGCATTGCGCCTTATCTGGAAACTAAACTTTTTAATATCGAAAAGTCACCAGAAAATCAGGAACTCCCATTAGGAAGTTTTGATATGGTAATTGGAGCAAATGTAGTACATGCAACAAAAAACATTAGAAATAGCCTTCAAAATATAAAAGGAGTGCTCAAGAAAAATGGAGTGTTGGTATTAAATGAAATAGCTCAGAATGATATATACGCAACCCTCACATTTGGATTGCTCGATGGCTGGTGGTTGTATGAAGATGCAGAAGTAAGGCTGGAAGGTAGCCCGGGATTATCTACTGCGGGATGGCAAAAAGTATTAACAGATACAGGCTTTGTCAATGCGATGAATTACCCAGAAGACGAAGAATTATTTCAACAAATTATAATATCTCAAAGTGATGGCGAAATTATCTTGGTAAAAGAGGAGGTTAAAGTAGCACAAAGTGTAAGAGAAATTAAATCGGATAAAGCAGCAATAGATTCTAACAATGCTACGGAATCATCACAAACTGTAGATATTAGAGAGATAGAAAATTTTATAAAGGCAAAATTAGCTTTAGTGCTAAAAATGGAGGTTTCAGAATTTGATGAGATAACACCAATGTCTGATTATGGAGTAGATTCAATTATAGGATTAGAATTAATAAAGGAAATAAATGAAACGCTAACAGATGCAATTCCAACTACAATATTATTTGATTATCCTACCATAAAAGAATTTTCTAAATACTTGGCAGAAGAACATAGTTCGGCTTTTACTATACAGCCAGCAGTATCAAAAAATGAAACCAGGCTAGAGAATGAAGTCTTAAAGCAACCAGTAGAAACAATAAAAGAAGAAACAATAAAAGAAGAAGAAACAGCTTTTTTTATAAATAAAGAAAAAAGTCAAGCGCAACGCCTATGGTTAGAAAAACCTGCCACGATAGCTGATATTAAGGTTGTTGGATTTAATTTACCCGCAATACAGCAAGATGAGGTTCTGGTTGAGATTTCTCATTTCTCGCTCAATTTTGGGGATTTACTTTGTGTAAAAGGATTATATCCTACAATGCCTCCATATCCTTTTTCGCCAGGATTTGAGGCCTCGGGAACGATTATGGAAGTAGGCGAAAGAGTAACCAATTTTAAGACTGGAGATAGAGTAATAGTAATGACCGATGGAAGTTACGGATTGCATAGTACACATTGTGTTGCTAATGAATTACAGCTGTTATCCATACCCGAAAATCAATCTTTTGAAGAAGCATGTGCAATTCCTACAGTAGCGATGACTATGGTAGAAGCTTTTAGGAGAGTACAGGTAAAAAAAGGAGATTATATTTTAATCCAAACCGCCACAGGTGGTATCGGACATATTGCTGTACAATTAGCCAAATATTTTGAATTAAAGGTTATTGCCACAGCAGGCAGTGATAATAAAATAAATTATTTAAAGCAAATAGGAGTTCCATATACGATTAATTATAGAGAACAAGATTTTGAAGAAGAAGTAAATAAAATAACGAATGGCCAAGGGGTAATGGTTGTTGTGAATACGCTTTCGGGCGAAAATATTCAGAAAGGAATCAACTGTTTAGGAAAAAGAGGGCAGTATATAGAGTTATCGATGACAGCTTTAAAATCGGCAAATAAAATCGATTTGAGTAAATTTTCAAACAATCAAACCTTTATAGCAGTTGATTTAAGAAAATTAATAGGCGAAGATCGAGAATATATTGAAGGATTATGGGCTGAATGTAAAGAATATATAGAAAAGGGAATTTTAAAATCAGTGATAAGTACAGAAGTTGCTTTTGAAGATTATAAAAAAGCCTATACAATATTAGAAGACAGAAATAATATTGGTAAAGTCATTGTAAGAGCCAATTCGGCAAGAACGTCACAGATAGAAATTCCATTACGTAATTCTACAGAAAGTAAAAAATCCAATCAAAACGCCAAAGCATTGGATATAGCTATAGTTGGAATGAGTGGGCAATATGGTAGTGCAAAGGATTTAAATGATTTTTGGGAAAAAATAAAAGAAGGGGAAAGCCTTATAGAAGAAGTACCAAATGATAGATGGAATATTGAAGAACATTTCTCTGCAGATCAGGAAGTAGCTAATAAAACCTATAGTAAATGGGGAAGTTTTTTAAGAGACATAGATAAATTTGATCCCCTGTTTTTTAGAATATCAGGTAAAGAAGCGGAAGGTATGGATCCGCAACAACGTTTATTTTTAGAACATTGCTGGAAGGCTTTTGAAGATGCAGCTATTATATCAGATCAGTTAAATGGGGCAAAATGCGGAATATATGTTGGAGCAGGACAAGGAGATTATGTGCAAACAAATAATCTGGAAAATGCAGCAATTTATTGGGGAAATAGCAGTGCCATCTTAGCTTCAAGAATATCCTATTTCCTTAATTTAAAAGGTCCTGCTATTGCTATAGATACAGCATGTTCATCATCATTGGTAGCAATAGAGATGGCTTGCAAAAGTTTATATCACAAAGAAATTGATGTAGCATTAAGCGGTGGCGTATTTATTAATACAACACCTAGGTTTTACAAATTATCAAGTAAGGCGGGTATGCTAAGTAAAGACGGTCAATGTTATGCTTTTGATCATCGTGCCAATGGGTTTGTACCAGGAGAAGGGGTAGGCGTTCTGGTACTTAAGAGATTAGAAGATGCAAAAAGAGATGGCGATTATATACATGGTATTATAAAAGGAGTAGCAACCAATCAGGATGGAACTACAAATGGGATTTTAGCACCAAGTATGAAATCTCAGGAAGAATTAGAAAATGCAGTATATCAAAAATATGATATTCACCCAGATAGCATAACTTATATAGAGGCACATGGTACTGGAACAGGCCTTGGTGATCCTATAGAGTTTGAAGGATTAACACGTGCTTTTAGAAAACAAACCAATAACACTAATTATTGCGGATTAGGGAGTGTAAAAACTAATATAGGCCATACCGTTTATGCAGCAGGAGTAGCAGGAGTACAAAAAGTAATATTGGCATTACAGCATAAAAAAATACCGCCAACTTTAAATTATGAAAAGGCAAATAGTTTAATAAACTTAGAAAACAGTCCTTTTTATATAACAAATAAAATACAAGACTGGGTTACTGCTGATGCAACACCAAGGAGAGCAGCCGTAAGTAGTTTTGGATTTAGCGGAACAAATGCCCATCTGGTTGTAGAAGAGTATGAAAATAAGCATCAACAAAATCGTTCTAATAAAGAGTTTGTTATACCAATATCTGCAAAAAGTGAGAAAGCTCTTGAACGCCAAATAAAACAATTTGTTGATTACCTGGAGCAAAAAACAGTAATTTCTATTGCTGATGTAGCGTATACTTTGCAAGTAGGACGTCAATCTATGGAATTCCGTAGCGTATTTATAACAGATTCTATAACAGACTTTTTAATTAAGCTAAAGAACGATAAGAGTACTGTAAGTTCAAGCGCAATCTCGGCGAAAGAAAAAAATCAATTCAAGACCTTTTTGTCAAACGGAGCGGGAGAAGCTTATATAAAATATGCTACAGAACATAATGAATATCAGTCTTTGGCCAGTTTATGGGCTATGGGCGTAGCTGTCGACTGGAATAAATTATATAGTGATAATAAAGAGAAACCTCAAAGAATAAGCTTACCAACGTATGCTTTTGAAAAAGATAGGTATTGGTTAAAAAACAATACCATTATCGAGTCGAATCAAGGAATACAAAAACAACATCCTTTGTTACATCAAAGTGTAAGCGTAGATGAGGGAATTCAAAAATTTTGCAGTACTTATTTAGGAGAAGAGCACTTTTTTAGAGATCATATTTTTAGAAATAAAAAAATATTACCAGGAGTAGCTTATTTAGAGCTAGCCAAAACTGCTGGAGAAAAGAGTATAGAAAAACATATTACGCAATTTAAAAACGTGTTATGGCTTCAGCCTATATGGCATCAAGGAAATGAAGTAAAAATTGAAACAGAAATCATCAAACAAAAGGGAAGCCTTCAATATGTTGTATATAGTAACATAGAAGGAAAAGATACTTTGGGTTCGGAAAAACAAATTCATAGCCAAGGAGAACTGACCTCAATCGAAGTCTCAACACCTATAAAACATGATATAGAGAAAATTAAAAAATCTCTTAACAAAAGTATTTCCAGAGATGCTTTCTATAAGACATACCAAGAAATAGGATTAGAGTTAGGAGCCTCTTTTAGAGGAGTGCAACACTTGTGGTATAACTCTTCTGAAGCAATTTCTAAAATTGAATTGCCAAAAGGAGAAGGATATACTTTGACTCCAGGTATTATGGATAGTGCTTTGCAAACATGTATAGGGATCAATTTAGAAAAAGAAGTAACAGGACTCCTATTTCCTTTTAGCGTAGAGCAGATTGATATTTACCAACCATTAGAAGAGAATATATGGTCGTATGTACGAAAAAGTAAAAATAACAAATCAGATGAAGTCATTAATTATGACGTAGATATTTGTAATCTGAATGGAGAAGTATTAATCGCATTTCAGAATGTATTATTTCTGCCAGAAAGAAAAACAATGCCAGAAATAATAACAACTGAGCAAGCACAATTTTATAAACCAGTTTGGAAAGAGACTCCAATAAGTGCTAAAAGAAATGCCGAAGTAAAACGTAAAATAGTAATCTGTGATGCTGCTCCAGAAATGGCAGCACATTTTCATGAATTATTAAATACGGATATAGCTGTGATTGAAGCCAATTCTGCCGAAACTTATTTTGAAAAGACAATAGCAATAATCAAGGAATTGATAACAAGCAAAGAAACTGTCGAACTAATCCTTGCATATCCTATAAATAAGCAGTTAGACATAGCGTTTTTAAGTGCTTTATTAAAAACAGTTTCGCTTGAGAACTCAAAAATCATAACAAAAATGATAGGAATTGATAAGGAGTTTACGATATCAAATAGTGTCGTTATTTCTAAAATAATTGAAAATGAAATAGCATCAACAGATCAGGAAATTAAATATACGAAAGGAAACAGAAATTGTAAACAGCTAGAACTAGTTAGCCTTCCAAATTCTAAAGGAAAAACAGCTATTAAAAGAAATGGTCTCTATGTGATTACTGGAGGAATGGGGAGTTTAGGACGCATTTTGGCAACACATATAAGTAGTCATAAAAAAGCTAAAGTCATTCTTTTAGGACGTAAAAGATTAAATAAAAGTCAACAAGATTTTATTGGGAATTTGCCAAATGCAACCTACATGATTTGTGATTTAGCAAGTGAGCAAAAAGTACAGAATACAATTTCTAAAATTAAAACAAAGTTTGGAAATATAAACGGACTCATTCACGCAGCAGGAATCACAAAAGATAGTTTAATCCTAGCCAAAACAGAAGAAGAAGCTAAAAGTGTTTTTACTCCAAAAATGGAAGGACTAAAACACTTAGACGAAGTATGTAAAGATGAGCCTTTAGACTTTATGATACTATTTTCTTCTATCGTAAGTGAATTAGGAAATATTGGGCAATCAGATTATGCTGCAGCCAATGCCTATCTTAATAATTATGCTTTATATAGAGAAGAGGAACGATTACAAGGAAACAGACAAGGTAAAACCTATAGTATTGGATGGGGATTTTGGCAAGATGGAGGAATGAGATTGCAAAATGAACAAATAGCCTATTTAGAGACTCAATGGGGGATGAAACCAATGCCAACAGAAGTAGGATTAGAATTATTTGAAACAATTTTATCTACAAATTCTCAAAATATAATAGTAGCCTATGGAGATTCGAAAAAAATAGGAAATGTTATTACGAACCATTTTACTGAAAAGAAAAAGGATGAAAATGCAGTAGAACAAATTGGAAAAAATGTTAGAGAAGCGCTCACGGATAAGTTACACTTATTGATTGCAGATCTATTAAAGCTAGATAAAGATAAAATAGAAAGAGATAAAGATTTAGCATTATATGGAGTAGATTCAATTTTACTAACCGAATTAAATGCTGAGCTGAATGCTTATTATGAGATTTCATTATTACCGTCAGTATTTTACAATAATACAACTATAGAAAGTTTAGCTGAGCATTTATTAGAGGAATATAATGCAGCCGTTCATGATAAACATCAAGACATTGATGCAGTAATTTCAGAAAACGGATCAAGTAATAAAAATACCTCATCGAGTACAAAAAATAACGAGCATAGCCTAAGTCAGCTAGATACTAACGAATTACAAAGTACCATAGAAGGGTCTTCTTATTTGATACAATTTCATAAGATAGTACCCGAAAAACCTAATGTTTTTATTATACCAGGCGTTCCGGGTATTGCGTATGGATATTATGAATTAGCAGAGCAGTTCTCTAAATATGGAAACTGTTATGGAATCACTATGCAAGGAATTTTTGATAATAAAAAACCACTAGACAGCATAGAAAAAATGGCTAGCCATAATGTAGCTGAGATTGCTAAAATAGCACAACCAGACTCAGCGATATATCTTGTTACGCATAGTTTTGGTGGACTAATTAGTTATGAAATGGTAAAGCAGTTACAAGCATTATGTATAGAAGTTAAACAAATATTTATGCTCGATTGTTTTCCTAATACATTATCCAGCAACGAGATGGATAAAACTGTTTTGTTCCTTAATTTATTCCCTGAAATATTTGATAAAGTAGAAATAGAAGCTTTAAAAAATAGAGTACAAGCCATTCTACAAGAAAAAAATACAGTTAGAAAGGAATTATTATATGATTTCATTACAACAAATGGAGTAACAGTAAATGAACAAATGTTTGGAAAACTATGGGATGTTTTTGATGTATCTATGAGTTGTACTTACGAAATGGATATTCAGCATCAGGTTCCTATTACACTAGCCAAAGTAAAAGATCAGGTAATTACAAATGGATCCTATGATTTAGGTTGGAGTCCATATTTTGAACAGGTAGAAGTAATAGATGTAGAAGGAGATCATTTTTCGATAATAAGAGAACCTCATTGCTCCAAATGGGTTAAAGAAATAACATTTTATAAAGAACAAAAAGAACAAGAATCCTTGAATTAAATAACATAAAAAAATATACGTAATAATGATAGTATCTATAACTAAAATAAAAAGTACATCTCTATTAAAATCAATGTCATTATTCTCTGTAGAATACAGATTAAAAAAACAAATGAAAGAGGTAAAGTGCTTAAAATATAGAAGTTTGAAACTTTTTAGAATTGTCTATACAATGACATTATGGAGAGACCATGAGCATATGTTGGAATTTAGAAACAATGGTGAACATAGAAATGTGATGAAAGATATTGGTAAAATAGCAGTATACGGAGCCTATGTTTCTTATGAAACAGAAAAAAGTCCTTCATGGAGATCTGCCATAAAGATGTTAGATGAAAATGGGAAAAAAGTAAATTATTAATTGGCCTTTTAAAATATAGAATATGGAAATTAAAAAACAGTTTCATCCAATTAGACTAATAAATAGTAGTGAATTGGAAGATAAGAAAATGATAGGTATCAATAAAGAAAATGTAGAGCTTGTAATAGTTAATAATAACGATGAGATTAAAATATTTCAAGGACTCTGCCCGCACGAAAAAGAATTGCTGAGTTTTGGAGAAATTGATGGAGAGCAAAATATAGTATGCCCAGCGCATCAATGGAAGTTTAATTGCACATCAGGAGAAAATAAATGCAAATCAAAAGGCGGTTTAAAAACATTTTATTATGAAATAGTTAATGGGGACATCTTTATTGATAAAAATGAACTTTTGGCTCATAAAAGAGAGATGGAAAATACACCTGAGCAAAGATACATACCTATAAAATCATTAAAAGATTTGCCAGGTCCCAAAACAATACCAGTTTTTGGTAATTCGTTAAGCTTTCTTTCTAAGATGACAAAAGTGCATTTGCAATACGAAGAATGGGCAAAAGAATATGGATCTTTTTATAAAATTAATGTTAATGGCGAAAACGGAGTAGTGATTTCTGAAGTGTCTTTTATCAAGGAAATTCTAAACCAACGCCCTTATAAATACAGACGTTTTAAAAATATCAGACCCGTATTAGAAGAGATGGATGTTCATAACCTTTTTTCGACAGAAGGAGATGAATGGAAAAGAAGCAGAAAATACGTAACTCAAGCACTCTCTAATAAAGTACTTAGGTCCTTTTATCCATCTATAAAAGAAACTACAGAAGACCTTTATAATCATTGGGAGAGAACATTGGAAAAAACGTCAGAAATAGACGTGCATAAAGATATTTTTAATTACTCATTTGATATTATATCCTATTTAGCATTTGGACAGAAAATTGGAACTGTTGGAAATGACGGAAATAAAATTCAAAACAATTATAAAAGAGTAATGAACATGATACAATTTCGAATTGTAGTTCCTGTTCAATATTGGAAATTTTTTAAACTACCTAAGGATTATAAATTAGATAGAGATTTAAAAGAAATAAAACAAGGTATCTGGAAGTATATAAATGAAGCAAAGGAAAGAATAAGATTAAATCCTGAACTGAAAGAAAACCCGACAAACTATATAGAGGCATTATTACAGGCAACAGATGATGATGGAGTACACTTAACAGATGAAGAGATTTATCCAAGCATATTCGGAACACTTGTAGCTGGAGAAGATACAACTGCCAATACTATATTATGGGTACTACATTATATTACAGACTATCCCGAAGTTCAGAAGAAGATGAGAGAAGAAATATCGCTTGTTTTAGGAGAAGAAAAGTTTTTACAAGTAATGGACGATTCCAATCAATTAGAGTATGTAAATGCAGTTATTTATGAGGTAATGAGGTTAAAACCAGTAATCCCAGTCATCGCATTAACTACAAATGAAGACTGTATTATTGGAGAATATGAAATACCAAAAGATACAGATGTATTTTTATTATCCCATTATAGAGATCAGGAAAGTTGTCCTTTTTTAAAAAGAGAAGCATTTGATCCAGAACGCTGGGTAGATAGCAAAAGTATCACGTTTCATACAACTCAAAGTAACCTTATACCCTTTGGACTTGGAAAAAGAATATGTCCTGGGAAATCATTGGCAATGGTAGAAATGAAAACCATTTTGTGTATGATTTTAAAAAATTATGAAATCACAAAAGCAGATAAAGAAAATAGTGTAGAAGATCATTTTAATACAACTCTTGGACCTAGTAAATTCAATATAAAAATTAAGCGTTTGAACACACCTGTTTTGGTTGTATAAATGCAATTGTAAACAAGAGCCTTAAAATTTTAAAAACAATAAAATGAATAATAAAACTGCAATTATATTAGGGGGAGGAATTTCTGGATTAATGGTTTCAAAAGTACTCAGCAAAAGATATAAAAAAGTAATTCTAATCGAAAAAGATGAACTAGAGGACAAGCCAGAAGTGCGACAAGGTCAATCTCACGGAGGACAGTTTCATGTGTTGTTGCTTAGAGGGTTAAATACTTTAGAACACTATTTTCCAAGGATTACAAAAGAATTAAAAGATGATGGAGCTGTAGAACTAGACCTTGCCAATGGAGCATACTGGTATTCTTATGGAGGTATAAAACAAAACATGATTACGGGGATAAATACATTGATATGTAGTAGAAAATTAATTGATTATAGAGTTCGAAAAAGAGTAGAAAAAATACCGAATGTGCAAATAGTCGATAAAACAAAATATATCGATTTAATTGAAAAAAACGGAACGATTAAAGGAGTAAAAGTTAAGGGTATAGATACTGAGGAATATGTAATAGAATCCGATTTGATAATTGATGCGACGGGAAGAGGTTCTTTAACACCTAAGTGGTTAGAAAACAACAATTATTCAAAGCCAGAAGAAGAGAGAACGATAGTTAACATTACATACAAAACAGCTATATACACGAGACCTGAAGGAGGACTTCAGGGAGGAAAGGTAATGATGTATGCACCAAAATCTCCCGATAAAATAGGAGTGGTAATACAACCCATTGAAAATAATAAAAACTTGGTTTGTGTAGCTGGTTGGCATAAAGAAGATCCTCCGACAGACGAAGATTTAATGGAATTTCTTAAACAATTACCAGACAAAAATTTTTATAATGTGCTAGCTGCATGCCAAAAAGAAAGTGACTTTGTAGCCTATAAGTTCCCGTATTGCTTAAGGAAATACTATGAGAAGTTATCTAAATTCCCTAAAGGATTCCTTCCGATAGGAGATGTGTTTTGCAATTTAAATCCTGCACATGGACAAGGTATAACTTCTGCTTGTTTACAAGTAGAAATTTTAGAAGAACTAATAGAGAAACATGATCCGGCAAATATGTCAAAGATATATTTTGAAAAAGTAGCTAAGATCTTGGATCAATGTTGGGATGCCTCATCGTATGAAAATTTCAGGTATGAAGAAACCATAGGTAAAAAACCTAAAGGAGTAAAACTAGTCAATAAATATATGGTAGCAATTCATAAGGCAGCCAATAAGGATGCATCGGTATATAGTGAGCTTGTAAAGGTTTCTGTCATGATAGAACCTGTAACAAATTTATTCTCTCCCAATTTTATGTGGAAAGTATTTGTGGCTAATATGCGTAAATAGTTTTTTATTAATTAAAACCAAGAAAAATCAATGAAAGCAATAATGTTTCCAGGACAAGGAGCCCAATACAAAGGAATGGGAAAAGATCTTTTTGATAAGTATAAAGACAAAACGGAAATAGCTTCAAATATCCTTGGATATGACCTAGAAGAATTATGTCTTAAAGATCCCAAAAGAGAACTTAACAAAACAGAGTTTACACAACCTGCTTTGTTTGTTGTTAACGCACTAAAATATGATGAACAATTTGCTTCAACTCAAGCAGATTATTTTATCGGTCATAGTTTAGGAGAATATAATGCTTTATTGGCGGCAGGAGCATTTGATTTTGAAACGGGAGTACGAATTGTACAAAAAAGAGGTGCCTTAATGGGAGAAGCTTCTGGAGGGGCAATGGCAGCTGTTTTAGGATTAGATGAAATCACTTTAAAAGAAAAATTGAAAGAGGGAGGACATGATGCTATTGATATAGCTAATTTCAATACACCTAGTCAAGTAGTAGTATCAGGTCCTGAAGAAGCAATTAATCAGCTGGTAAAAGATTTTGACAGGCAAGATATAAAAATTATTCAATTACTAGTTACCGCACCATTTCACTCCAGGTATATGAAAAGTGCAGTAGAAGAGTTTAACGGCTTTATTCATAAACTAGAGTTTAATAGTCTTAAAGTTCCAGTAGTTTCTAATGTTACAGCAAGAAGTTACGCCCAACATGAAATTAAAGATTTGCTCGGAACACAAATAGCAAGTTCAGTACAATGGGTTGATTCTATCCGTTATCTGATGGGAAAAAATGTTAAAGAATATGAAGAAGTAGGAGGAGATAGATTAACCAAAATGGTTGAGCAAATTCAGAGCAGTTGTTCGCCTATTTATGAAGAAATAAAGATAGAAGAGCCAATCCTTATTAGTGAAAAACAAGTAAAAAATATAGCGGAAGAAACAACCGGTATTCATAAAAAAAATACGTTAGGAAGTAGTACGTTTTGCGAAAGATACAATACATCTTATGCTTATGTTGCAGGTGGACTTCATATGGGAATAACTTCGGTAGAGATGGTGAAGAAAATGGCAAATTCTCAAATGTTAAGTTTTTTGGGAACCAAAGGACGTACCATAAAAGAAATTAATAATGATATAGAAAGGCTTCAGGAACAAGTAGTAAAAGAGAAAACTTTTGGAGTTAATTTATATCACAATATTTTGGATCCTAACAAAGAGATAGAATTAGTCAATAGTTTGCTAAAGCAAGGGATAACAATAATAGAAGCAGGAGGATTTAGTCAAATTACCTCAGCCTTAGCGTATTTTAGAATTGTAGGTTTAGAGAGGAAAGACGATCAAAATATAGTTTGTAATAACCAAATCATAGCCAAAATATCGCGACCAGAAGTTGCAGAAGGTTTTATGAAACCAGTTCCGGAAAGGCTTATCAAGAGGTTGTTAGATAACGGATGGATTACACAAGATCAGGCAGAAATGGCAAGAGAAATTCCTTTAAGTGGAGATATCTGCATAGAAGCAGATCCGGGAGGGGTAACGCATAGGAGTTCTGCATTTGTATTGTTTCCATCGATAAAAAGTTTGCGTAACCAAATCCAAGAGCAATATAAGTATAAAGACCCAATACATCTGGGGATTTCAGGAGGAATAGGAACTCCGGAAGCTGCTGTTAGTGCTTTTATCATGGAAGCCGATTTTGTACTCACAGGTTCAATTAATCAATGTACAGTAGAATCTGGTTTAAGCCCTATAGCCAAAGAGTTATTACAAAATAGTGATGTACAGGATACAGCATATATTCCAGACGAAGAACTGTTTGAAATTGGCATACAAGCACAGGTGTTAAAGAAAGGAGTTCTCTTTGCAACACGTGCAAAAAAACTATACGAGTTGTATCAACGCTATGATGGTTTAGATGATTTGCCCATTGATGTAAGAGAACAACTAGAGGCTAAATACTTCAAGAAAACATTACCAGAAGTATGGCAAATTATCAAACAAGAGTTTATACAAAGAGATGAAATAGCACAAATAGCGAGTATAGAAGAAAGACCTAAGAAAAAGATGGCTACTATATTTAAATATTATTTAAGGCAGGCAAACCAATATGCATTAGAAGGAGCTACAGATGAACAAGCTAATTTTCAAATACAGTCAGGAGCAGCTTTAGGTGCATTTAATCAATGGGTAAAAGGAACACCATTAGAAGAATGGCAAAACAGATATGTAGATCAAATAGGAATGAAAATCATGGAATCTGCAGAAAAATTAATGAATAAAAAAGCTGCATTGGTTTAAAGATAGTGTCGGATAAAAAAGTATAAAATATTAAAACGAATAAAAATATGAATACCGCTAGAGAACATGCAGTAGTAATTGGGGGGAGTATGGCAGGCTTAGTTGCAGCAAGAGCATTAAGCAACCATTTTAAAAAAGTAACCATTATAGAAAAAGATAAAGTAGATAATAAACCAGAAACGAGAAAAGGACAACCACAAACGAGACATATCCATTTGGTTCTAGCCCATGCAATGAACATACTCTTAGCGTATTTTCCATCGCTAAAAAAAGAATTAATAGAAAATGGCGCATCAGAACTGGATGTCGGTAATGATTACAATTGGTATTCATACGGAGGGTTCAAGAAAAAAGGAGTTACAGGAATTACTGCACTTACGATGACAAGGGAGCTTTTAGAATATCATGTAAAAAAACAGGTTTTGAATATCAAGAATATTACGATTCAAGATGAAACCAAAGCCTTAGAAATGAAAATGCAAAATGAGAATGTCAACGCTTTGGTATTAGAAAAAGCAGGTGAAAAACAGATTATAAATACCGATTTTGTAGTAGATGCTTCAGGAAGAGGAACCAAAGCTTATAAATGGTTAGAACAATATGGATATCCAACACCAGAAGAAACTAAAATCAAGATTGATATCATGTATGTAACCATATTATTTGAACGTAAAAAAATGCTTCCGGAAGAAAAATTAGAAGTAATTAGCTATACTCCAGAGGCACCAAATGAAAAATTAGGAGCCGTGCTGATGCCTATCGAAAATAATAGATGGGTACTTACATTAATCGGAATGAGAGGAGTTGAACCACCTCAAAATGATGAAGAACTATTAAAGTTTTTAAAAGGACTACCTATTTCAGGATTATATGATGCCATATCAGGAGCAACAAGGCTTACAGATTTTCTAGTGTTTAAATGTCCACATAGTATAAGAAGACATTATGAAAAACTAGAGAGATTTCCGGGGTCATATTTAGTCTTAGGGGATGCAGTTTCAAACTTCAACCCAATGTATGCCCAAGGAATGGCATCAGCTATATGTCAGGCCAAAATTTTAGACGAAGTATTGAGAATTACACCATCGAATGATAAAGTTTTTAAGACTTATATAAACAAAGTAAATAAAGTAATAGAAGATTTCTGGACTTCGGGATCTTATGAAGATTTTAAATATCCAGAAACAGAAGGAGAAAAACCTGCTGGACTCAAAATGGTTAATGGATATATGAAAGCTTTACAAAAAGCAGCTAATAAAGACACCGAATTATTTAAAGAATTATTAGAAGTAGCAGGATATCTTAAATCAGGAAAAGATTTATTCAGGCCCAAAATTTTGTGGAAAGTATTTAAAGGAAACATATAATTAACATAAAAACATTACAACATGAAAAATAAAATAGTAGAACAAATTAGAGAAAATTTAATCGAGATTATTCCAGAATTAGAAGGACAAACGATATCTAATGATGAAAAACTATCAGATATTGGAGCAAATTCTATCGATAGAGCAGAATTAATTGCACTAACATTAGAACAATTAGAAAAAGAAATCCCCAGAATAGAATTAGCAGGAGCACAAACCATAAATGAGTTGGCAGAATTGATTGCTGAAAAATAAAAACACCAACGTTTATATGAATCCGGATCAAATATATAAAGCTTGTGTAACGGGAATGGGAGTAATAACGCCTATAGCAATAGGAATCCCTGCCTTTACAGAGGCTTTAAAAAAGGGGAAATCGAATTTTGCTATAAAAGAGTATACTGTTGAAGACAGAAATTTTAACTACATATATGGAAAAGTAGAAAATTTTGATCTCAAAAAAAGCATAGCAGACGGTGAGTTTGAGGAACATTGGAAACTAAAAATAAATCGTTTACGAGATATTTCATCAAGCACAGCTTATGGAATATTTTGTGCTCTGGAAGCTTGGCATTATGCCAAGCTTCCTTTAACGATTGATAAAAGCAAAATTGCTATAGTTGTAGCAGGTAGTAATACACAACAACAGTATTGTCAAGAGATTAGAGATACATACAAAAGTAAAATGCAATTCATGAAACCCTCCTACGGATTCAATTTTTTGGATAGTGATATGATAGGTGTTGCTTCAGAATTATTCGAGATTACAGGAGAAGGATTTACTGTTGGTGCAGCCAGCGCGAGCGGAAATATGGGAATCATTCAAGCCTGCAGACTTATAGAAAATAATGAATATGATGTCGTTATGGTAATTGCTCCTATGATGGATTTATCAGTATTCGAATATCAAGGACTTTCTGCTTTGGGAGCTATGCAACCAATAGCATCAGCGATAGACGAAGTTCCGCTATACAAACCCTTTGATATAGATCATGGAGGATTTATATATGGACAAAATGCAGGAGCAATTATATTAGAATCAAAAGAATATGCACAACAAAGAAAGGCAAAAGTGTTTGGAGCTATATCTGGATATGGAGTTACATTGGATGCCAATAGGAATCCAAATCCTTCTGTAGATGGAGAGCAAAGAGCGATAGCCAAAGCGATGCAAAAAGCGGGGATTTTACCAGAACAAATTGATTATATCAATGCACATGGGACAGGAGCAAAATTAGGAGATCATACAGAGGTTGAAGCTTTGATTAATTTACAGCTCAAAAACAAACCTATAAATAGTACAAAATCATTAATAGGTCATGGCATTACAGCAGCAGGAACAGTCGAAGCCATTGCGAGTTTGATACAAATGAATGGGAATTTTGTGCATGAAAGCCTTAATTTAAAAACACCAATAGATTACCCTATGGACTGGATACAAAGTTATAGAGACCTCCATTCGATACAATACACATTGAGTAATAGCTTTGGTTTTGGAGGTATCAATACAGCAATCATTTTAGAAGCGTAATCAATATAGAATCAAAAAAAATATGAGAGCAGGAATAGAAGCTATAAATATATATTGTGGATCAGCAGCCATAAACGTAGTTGAATTAGCAAAACATCGACAATTAAATATAGATCGATTTGAAAATTTGTTAATGAAAGAAAAAACAGTACCAATGCCTTATGAAGACCCTATTTCTAACGGAGTAAATGCAGCAAAACCCATATTGGATGCATTGACAGAAGAAGAAATAGAAAGTATAGATATGCTAATCAGCTGTTCAGAATCAGGAATTGATTTTGGAAAGTCGATGAGTACGTACATGCATGATTATTTAAAACTTAGTAGAAATTGCAGATTGTTTGAACTCAAGAACGCATGTTATTCAGGAACAGCAGGATTACAGATGGCTGTTAATTTTATTCTTTCAGGTACAGCTCCCGGCAGAAAAGTTTTAGTAATAGCTACAGATATCATGAGGATGAGTACAGTAGAAGGAGCAGCTATGGAAATGTCTTTTGTAGAACCTTCATCAGGATCAGGAGCTGTAGCAATGTTAATTAGTGATAAACCCAAGATATTTGAAATAGACAAAGGTGCTAGCGGTTATTACGGTTATGAAGTTATGGATACCTGTAGACCTGTTCCCGATAAAGAAGCAGGTGACTCCGATTTATCGTTATTATCATATCTGGATTGTTGTGAAAACAGCTTTAAAGAATATCAAAAGAGAGTCGAAGATGCAGATTATCAGGATAGTTTTCAATATTTAGTTTTTCATACCCCTTTTGGAGGAATGGTAAAAGGAGCACACCGAACCAATATGCGAAAATTCAAGAAGGCAAAACCAGATCAAATTGAAAGAGATTTTCAAGAACGTGTAGCTCCATCTTTAGAATATTGTCAGAGAGTTGGAAATATTATGGGAGCCACTACCTATTTAGCATTAGTAAGTATGATTGAAAAAGGAAACTTCGAAACCTCAAAAAGAGTGGGTATCTTTTCGTATGGATCAGGATGTTGTTCAGAATTTTTTAGTGGAATAATACATCCCGAAAGCCAAGCTTTAATTTCATCCTTGGCTATAGAGGAACATTTAGATGAACGGGTGGTATTATCAATGGAAGAATATGAAAATACTTTTGGAGTCAATTCAGAAATCAAATTCGGAACCAGAGATTTCAAAATAGACACCTCATTATTTCCAAAACCATTTAGTAAAGTAAAAGGAAAAAAGAAACTAATCTTTTCTGAAATTAAAAATTATCACAGAATTTACGAATGGGTATGATGCAAGTCGATAAAATATACAATACTATTTTAGTAAGTCAACAACGAGAAGTTATCCATATTCAACTCAACAGACCCAAACAGAATAATAGTATTAATGCAGTAATGGTGAATGAACTTTTGGAGGTTCTAGAAAATACAAAGCAAAACACCAAAGTAAAAATCATTATATTATCAGGAAACGAAAATCAATTCTGTACAGGAATGGATTTTGAAGCTGTAGTACATCAGAAGGATGAAGCTTTAATGAGTCAACAACCTGATCAATATTATAATTTATTGCAGACAATTAGCGAAATTGATAAGGTTGTAATAGCAAAAGTAGAAGGGAAAGTAAATGCAGGAGGGTTAGGATTAGTCGCAGCTAGTGATATAGTAATTGCAGGTAATCAGGCAACTTTTGGATTATCCGAAGCTCTATTCGGATTGTTACCCGCTTGTGTATTGCCTTTTTTAATACAAAGAGTTGGGCCGCAGAAAGCCAAATGGTTGACATTAATTACACATGGAATAACGGCAGAGCGAGCTTATGAAATAGGTTTAGTAGATGTGGTAACAGACGAAATTAGTAATCAGGTAAGGAAAAATTTATTGCGACTTAGTCGATTAGAAACTAATACAATTCAAGAAATTAAATCCTATACAGCAAAACTTTGGATAATTAAGGATGAAACCAAAATAGTAGCAGTTAATAAATTACAATCACTAATAGAATCAGAAGTTGTACAAAATAATATAAAAAACTTTGTAGAGAAAGGAGAGTATCCATGGGAGAAGTAGTAAGTATTACAGAAATTACCAAAGATATCGTACAAATTACGATGCAAGATAAAGAGTCAAGAAATACATTTTCTAAAGAGTTAATAAAAGGATTAAAAGATGCTTTTGCTATCGTAAACCAAAAGAAAGAATATAAAGTAGTAATCTTAACAGGGTATGATAGCTATTTTTCTTGCGGAGGAACTCAGGATGAATTACAACAAATATATGATGGAGAGTTAAAATTTACCGAGTTAGATTTTTTTACAGCACCAATAGATTGTGAAATACCTGTAATTGCTGCCATGCAAGGACATGCTATAGGAGGAGGACTAGTGTTTGGATGTTATGCAGATTTTCAAATTTTAGGAAAAGAAAACATATATACAGCTAACTTCATGAAATACGGATTTACTCCAGGAATGGGAGCGACATATATGGTGCCCTTACGGTTTGGCTCCTCTTTAGGATGCGAAATGCTTTTTACAGCCGAAAGTTATAGAGGAGGAGAATTACAAGAACGTGGTGTATCCTTACAAGTAGTTCCAAAAAAAGAAGTTATTACAGAGGCAATAGTATTAGCAAAGAAGTTAGCCGAGAAACCAAGACTTTCATTAGTGATATTAAAAAAGCATTTAACATCAAAAATCAAGGCAAGTTTAAAAGAAGTATTTGATCAGGAATTAGAAATGCACGAAATAACTTTTCAACAATCACAAGTCAAAGAAAATATAAAAGCCTTGTTCGGGAGGTAAATAACTAAAAGATATTACATAAAAACAGGTCAAACTCATATGGGATATATTTAGTAATTTAAAAAAAATGTAGTAATCTTACACAAGTATGAAAAAGTATAAAGTCGTCTTTTTATTTTCTGGTCAAGGCAGTCAGTATCGTAATATGGGTAAAGATCTATTTACGAACAATGCCGTTTTTAGATCAAGTATTGAAGAAAGTGATTTAATTTTTCAGAAATACCTGCATAGATCCCTTGTGAATGAATTATATGGTAATGATGATACAGATTTTGATGAGCTATTAATCACTCATCCGGCTATTGTGGCAATAGAGATTGCTATGATAGAGGTAATGAAATCTTATAACATTTTGCCAGATTATGTTTTTGGACAAAGTCTTGGGGAGTTTGCTGCCGGTGTTGCAGCTGGTGTTTGGTCTGCACCTACAGCTATAAAAGCGGCTGTAGAACAGTCCAAATCTTTAACGAGAAGCAACCTTGAAGGAGGTATGCTTACGGTTATAAATGCTGAGGCGCACCATAAATCCAAAATATATGAGCAGTATGATTTGTGTCTTGCCAGCGATAATTTTCAGGGAAGTTATACTGTTTCAGGTACATTAATTAATTTAGATCAATATCAAAAAATCTTAAAGAAAGAAGAGATAATACATGCACGGATTCCAGTCACCATTCCTTTTCATTCTCCCATTATTTATGAAGGTTTAAAAGATTTTTCGTTTTATATGCAACAAGGTATTGAATTGGCTAAACCTAAAGTGCCTTATGTGTCTAGTCTAACATCGGATTTCTTAACAAGCATAGATACAAAGTATTATAATCAAGTTGTAAGTTCATATTCTAGTCATATAAAAGGAATTGATTTTTTAGAACAACTCGGTCCATGTATATATATTGATTTAGGCCCTTCTGGTACTAGTGCTACTTTTACTAAATATTCAATACCAAAAACATCAGAGTCATACATACAGCCAATTTTATCTCCTTTTGGGAATGAGCTCAGACAACTAGAAAAATTAAATGGTTTAATTTCTAATCCCTCCAATTATGCTATTTGAAGGCACTATAAAACTCGTAAGAGAAAATTCAGTACATTCAGCTGGATATACTATTATAAAGCAAGAATTAGCAGATTTGTATGGATATTTAAAAGATTTGCATTTAGATGAGATAACCTATCTAAATTCTTTAAAATTCGATAAACGAAAATCTAGTTACTTGTTAGGACGTATAAGCGCAAAAAGTGCTTTAAGCAAAATTATTCCAGACAAGATAGCAATGAATTCTTTTAAAGTAGGTTTTGGAGTTTTTCAATTTCCTGTCATTGAGCATTTACCTTACTCTGGCTTTCAGGTTTCTATTACCCACTGTGATGCTATTGGTATTTCTATGGCTTATCCAGAAGCTCATCCTATTGGTGTAGATATAGAGAGAATTAATCCCGATAAAGTCGATTTGATGGTTAGTATGTTTACCAAAGAAGAAATAATTTTAGTAAATTCAGAACTTAATGATAAGGCTACTGCCTATACGCTGCTTTGGACAGTAAAGGAAAGCCTTTCTAAAATTTTAAAGACAGGGATGATGATTGATTTTAAATATTTAGAATTAGATTCTCTTAATTATAAAGATGGAATTTACACGGGAAACTTTAAAAATTTTACGCAGTACAAATCATTTTCTATAGTTTTAAAATCTTATATTATTTCTATTATTTGCCCCAGAAATACAAATATAAATTTAACTGATTTCACAAAAGATCTAACCTGTCTAAACTCACTGTCTTAATGATTTATGTGCAACTTTTTGAGGTTACTAATGGTGTTTTTAATAATCAATGTTACCTAATTCATAATCAATATGAAGGTATTTTGATTGATCCAGCTTGGAATTATGAGCTGATCAATTCTTACATAGAAGAAAATGGAATCTTATTAAAGGGAGTGTTGATTACACATGGGCATCTAGATCATATAGACCTGGCAGAAGAATTCTCGAAAAAAAATAATGTTCCTATATGGATTTCGGATATAGATGCAATTAATTTTCGATTAACATACTCTAAATTACAATTGGTTTCTCACTTACAGAGCTTTAAAATTGGTACAATAGAAATAACTCCGATTTTTACCCCAGGGCATACTTCAGGTAGTGTTTGTTATTTAATAGATAAGCATGTGTTTTCTGGAGATACCGTTTTTATTGAGGGTGTTGGAGTTTGTTCCAAAGAAGGAGCTGGAAATTTGTATGATTCCGTTCAATTCTTGAAAAGTTACTTACCTGTTTATTCACTGTTTTGGCCTGGTCATTCATATGGCACAGCACCAGGAAAAGATATGTCTTATTTAATGCTCTATAATATTTATTTTCAATTTAACTCAAAAAAATCTTTTGTAGGTTTTCGAACTCGAAAATATCAACCTACAGTATTTAAGTGGCCTTTTGGCAAGAAAAAAACGGATAGCTCCTCTTCATAATACTACAATTTATAGTTGACAGAGGTTATAAAAAATGTATTTTAACCTATCTTCCTATATTTAAAGACTGTTAATTTTGAGTAAAACTACTTAGCTTTTAGTCAAAAAATATCAATATTTTAAGTAAGACGGAAAATTCTTTCTAATTAATGATTTTTATTTTATTCAATACCAATGATTTAAAAAATATCTTAAAATTAAGTACAATTTTAGTTTGTATACATCAAAAACGTTCCTATATTTGCAACCGCTTAGAACAACAAAGCGTATTAATACAAGCTTCGGGGAGATACTCAAGCGGCCAACGAGGGCAGACTGTAAATCTGCTGTGTAAACTTCGCAGGTTCGAATCCTGCTCTCCCCACGAAAAGGAAAAGAAGTGAAAAGGCAACTTAGTCAAGTTTTTTTTTAATCCTGAAAATGTTAAAACCCTGCAAATCTAAAGATTTGCAGGGTTTTTTGTTTAAAGACAGTTTTGATGTTTATAAAAACAGATTAGAAGGGATTAAGGATCAAGAACAAAACCTGGGGAGGAATGTCAAAATAAAATAAGAACTTTGTAATCTAAGAATTTGAGATGACTCCTATAGACCTTTTAAAATTTATGCTGCCTGATTTTTTAGTAGAACAC
>NZ_JAYGJP010000013.1:0-102084 GCF_035013205.1 Flavobacterium sp. PL02 | reverse complement strand
GAATCTTTTAATGCAAAAATAAAAGCATTTAGAAGCCAATTTAGAGGTGTAAGAAATATTGATTTCTTCTTATTCAGATTATCTAATCTTTTTGCTTAATCCCCAACTTTTGCACCTGATCCTTTTTTTTTAAATCTCCTAAGAAATCTGACTTAATTCCATAAAAAAAGCCTCTCGATTGAGAGGCTTCTTATGTTGGTCTACAAGGACTCGAACCTTGAAAGACTGCACCAAAAACAGTTGTGTTACCATTACACCATAGACCAGCAGTGCTGTTAAGCGAGTGCAAATTTAGAGCTTTTTTTAGTTTGCGCAAACTTTTTGAACAAAAATTTGAAAAAAAATTGATTTTTTTTCGAACAAAGCTCCGCCGTTTCTCGAAACCTATTCAAAAACAACATGTTAGTTTTTGTAATTACTTTTTTAGAAAAATTTGTTAATGCTAGTTTGATTACATAAAAAAACATTTTCTTTGTAAGATAAAATAAGGACAAATTTTTAATACCTAAATATGGCACAATTCAACTTTAATAAATGGAATACAATTATTGGTTGGTTAACATTTACAATCGCTTTAATAACTTACACCCTAACTGTCGAACCTACCATGAGTTTTTGGGATTGTGGCGAGTACATCGCTACAGCAGCAAAGCTTGAAGTTGGTCACCCTCCTGGTGCCCCTTTATACCAAATGATGGGTGCTTTCTTTGCAATGTTTGCAATAGATAACCAGCATGTGGCATTAATGGTTAATATGATGTCTGTTTTTTCAAGTGCCTTTACAATATTATTCATGTTCTGGTCGTCCTCTATTATCCTTAAAAAATTAGTTGGTCGTTTTGCCGAAGTAAATCAAAATAACGCTATTGTAATTTTAGGAAGTTCTTTTGTAGGGGCTCTAGCTTATACTTTTTCTGATAGTTTTTGGTTTAATGCTGTCGAAGCAGAGGTTTACGCCATGGCATCCTTATTAATTGCTTTACTTTTTTGGTTGGGATTACGTTGGGAACAAGACATGAACACCCCAAGAGGAAATAAATGGTTACTAATTATATCTTTGGTAGTAGGTCTTTCTTTTGGAGTACACTTCATGGCATTACTTACAATTCCTGCAATTGGATTTCTTTATTTCTTTAAAAATTACGAAAAAGTTACTATCAAAAACTTCATTGTTGCCAATATAGTAGTTGTAGCTGTCTTATTATTTATCTTCATATTATTACTTCCTTTAACGATGGCTTTCTTTGGTAAAACCGAGATTTTCATGGTTAACGAAATGGGATTACCTTTTAACTCAGGAACTATATTTGTTGCCTTAGCTTTTATCGCTTTCTTTTATTTTGGATTACGTTACACAAAACAAAAAGGACTTGTTTTTTACAACACTATAATTCTTTGTATCTTATTCATTTTAATTGGATTCTCTACTTGGTTAATGCTACCTATCAGAGCAAATGCTAATACTGTAATTAACGAAAACAAACCTTCGGATGCGACGGAAGTACTTGCTTATTACAATCGTGAACAATACGGTGTAAACCCATTATTTTACGGACCTCAATACACGGAAGTTTTTGCAGGATTAGATAAAAACACTCCTTATCTTGACAAAAAACCGAATTACGAAAGAGACTATAAAACTGGTAAATATATTATTACCAATAATTATAAAAATGCAGTACAAAATACTGACGATGCACAAAAAGCTTTTTTACCAAGAATGTGGAGTACTGAGCATGTAGAAAACTACATTAACTTTACTAATCCTCCTGCATTTAAGATAAACCCAAATTATCCTTATGAAGATGATTTGCAAAAATACGGTATCGACCCAAGTCAATTATCCGAAGATGAGTTCAACAAAGCAACTGCTCAACTTAGACATGAAGTTGAAAAAACAATTACTGAATTCAGAAAAGCATACGCTCAAAAACAAATTGATAATGAGGGTTATGTGAAATTCTTAAGAAGTTATGGTGATTATTTAATTGTTGAAAAACCAACAACTGTAGACAACTTTAGCTTTATGTTCGAATACCAATTCGGATATATGTACTGGAGATATTTAATGTGGAACTTTGTAGGTCGCCAAAGTGACACCCAAGGGAAATATGATAATTTAGATGGAAACTGGATTAGCGGAATCAAATTTATGGATTCAATTCATTTAGGTTCTCAAGACAATTTACCATCGGATGTATTAAATAATAAAGGAAGAAATGTTTACTTCTTCTTGCCTTTCATCCTTGGTTTAATCGGTTTAATGTACCATGCAAATAAAGATTTAAAAAGTTTCTATGTCTTATTAGCTTTATTCTTATTTACTGGTTTAGCATTAAAAATTTACCTAAACGAAAGACCTTTTGAACCTCGAGAGAGAGATTATGCATTAGTAGGATCCTTTTATGTATTTGCAATCTGGATAGGATTTGGGGTCTACGCACTCTATGAAACCCTGCAGAAATATATAGCACCAAGAATTGCCGGACCTATAGTTATTGCCGGAAGCTTACTTGCTGCTCCGATACTTATGGCTTCTCAAAACTGGGATGATCATGATAGATCTAATAAATACACTGCTGTAGCAATGGCTAAAGCGTATTTAAACTCATGCGATCCTAATGCGATTTTATATACCATTGGAGATAATGATACCTTCCCATTATGGTACGCTCAGGAAATAGAGAAAATAAGAACCGATGTTAAAATCGTAAATACAAGTCTATTCATGACCGATTGGTATATCGATCAGATGAAAACAAAAACATACGAATCGAATGCATTACCAATATCTTTTGTTCACGAACAATATGTAGGTGATAAATTAGATTATGTGGCACATATTCCAAAAATAGATAGTCGTTGGGACATTAAAGGTTTTATTGATTTTATAAAAAACCCTAAGTCAACAGTTGAAATGCAAAACGGACAAACGATTCACTTTTATCCAACTAATAAACTCCGTCTTACTATAAACAAGGATAATATTATCAAGAATAAAGTAGTTGCTCCTAAGTATTACGACTCTATTGTTCCTTATATCGACATTGATATTAAAGGAAGTGCTTTATACAAAAATCGTTTAATGATGCTTGATATATTAGCTAATAACGATTGGAAAAGACCAATTTATTTTAGTGGTGGTGCTTTTGATGATGAAGATTATTTATGGCTAAAAAACTATCTACAATTAGACGGAATGGTGTATAAACTTGTACCAATTAAAACCGTTCCTAATAAAGATGGCGGACCAATGGACATGGGGCAAATTGATGCCGATAAAATGTATGATATCGTAATGAAATGGGATTGGGGTAATAGCGAAAGCGATAAAATTTATCATGATCCAGAAACAAGACGTAACAGTATCACGTATCGTACTAATCTTTCCAGATTAATGAAACAATTAATTACTGAAGGTAAAATTGACAAAGCCAAAAATATTATCAATTTAGCTATGACAAAAATGCCATTAGATAAATTTGGTTATTACTCATTAGTTGAGCCTTTTGCTAAAGGATATTATGATGTTGGCGAAAAAGCCAAAGCACATGATTTACTAGAAAAGTTAATAAACAAATACAAAGAAAATCTAGATTATTACAGCCATTTAGACCCATCTGAACAAACAAGTCTGGCTATTGATATAATTACTGATATCGAAAGATACAGAAGCTTATTGCAAGTAATGAAAGAAAGTAAAGATTTACCTTTTTACAACAAGCAAAAAGCAATTTTCAATACTTATGTAAATGTTTTCGAGCGATTTGGTCGTGAAAAAGAATAAATAATATTCTAAAAATATAATAATTAAAAAATGTAGCGCTATTGAAAAATACCGCTACATTTTTTATTTTTACATAAACTAAAATTTCAGAAAATGAGTTTTTACTGGATTAAGACGAACAAGCTGATAAAACGATTCTTCTCTAACTATTATTGGGACATCCCTAATAAGGAGAATAAGGTTTATTTAACTTTTGATGACGGTCCAACTCCCGAAATCACAGAATGGGTTTTATCTGAACTAAAAAAACGCGATGCCAGAGCTACTTTCTTTTGCATTGGCAATAACATCGAAAAACACCCCGAAATTTTCAAGAAAGTAATCACCGAAGGTCATTCGATAGGAAATCACACTTATGACCACTTAAAAGGCTGGAAAACGACCACAAAAATGTATTTAGACAATAGTCTTTTATGCGGCAAACAAATCCAGAAATCTTCTACTGAAAATCTTCAGCCTAAGATTTTTCGTCCTCCTTATGGCAAAATCACCAAATCACAATCGACACAATTACGCCAATTGGGGTATAAAATAATAATGTGGGATGTTTTAAGCGCAGATTTTGACCGAAGCATATCTCCGGAAAAGTGCTTACAGAATGTAATAAAAAATGTAAAATCAGGAAGCGTAATTGTTTTTCACGATAGCATTAAAGCATCGCAAAACCTTAAATTTGCATTACCAAAAACATTAGATTATTTAAAGGAAAACAATTTTATATTTGATGTTATTTATTAAACATACGGTCATTTAATAAAACATATAAAGAATACTACAAGTTTAGTATCCAGAAGAAATTAGAATTGTTCTTGTACAATCCCTATAATAGTATTTGCATCCAATTCGCCGGATTGCCTCCAAATCATTTGACCTTCTTTATAAATCATTAAAGTAGGTAGTCCTTTTATTCTTAGTGCATCAGCCAATTCCTGATTTTTATCCACATCAATTTTAATGACTTTGGCTTTATCGCCTAGCGCAGCTGCAACATCTTTTATTACAGGATGCATTGACACAGATGATTCGTTCCAATCGGTGTAAAAATCAATTAACACTGGAACTTGAGCATTTATAAGTTCTCCAAATTTTGACATAAAATCAACTATTTAATCTTTTTAAATCTACTAAAAAGAGATTATTATATACAAATGTAGCATTTTTAACGAATTATGCCACATCCTTCCCTTTTTTTAGTTCAATCACGGTTATTTCGGGCATAATCCCTACACGTCCTGGATAAGCATGAAATCCAAAACCACGATTTACATATACATAGCGACCTGCGTTTTCATACAAGCCAGCCCATTGTTTATACACATATTGTGCCAAGCTCCATTTAAAATAGCCCGGAATTTCAATCCCAAACTGCATTCCATGAGTATGTCCTGACAAAGTAAGATGAAAATTCTTAGGATGATTTTTTATTTCATACTCCCAATGACTAGGATCATGACTCATTAATACCTTAAAATCATCTTGTTGAACACCTTGCGAAGCTTTATTTAAATCACCCGCTTTTTTAAAATTATGTCCCCAATTTTCAACACCTACCAAAGCAATTTTATCCTCTCCTTTTTGAATGTAAGTATGTTCATTCAATAATAATTGAAAACCAATTTGTCCGTATAAGCTTTTTATAGCTTTAAAGTTTTCATCTTTCTTTTGTTCAGATGGCCAAGTAACATATTCGCCATAATCATGATTTCCTAAAACCGCATATTTACCAAATTTAGGATCTTTTATTTTATTAAAAGTCTCTAACCAAGGATGCATTTCGGTAGCATGCGTATTAACAATATCTCCCGTAAACAAAATCATATCCGAGTTTTGTTCATTTACTAAATCAACGGCATAGCTTATTTTCTCTGGATTATCAAAGCTTCCCGAATGCACATCAGATATTTGTGTAATCGTAAATCCATCAAAAGCATCTGGTAAATCTGGAAAAAATACAGTTTGCCTGATTACTTTAAAATTATATTTTCCTTCAAAAATTCCATAAATTAAAGACAGAAAAGGAACTGCTGCCAAACCAACTGCCAATTGACTCACAAATTTTCTTCGGCTCGGAATTACGCTATCTTTCGTTAAGTTAGGATTCTCGATAAAATAATTAACTAATCCAGCTCCTACACGAAAAATGTCTTCGCCCAAAAGCACTAATGTTATTACAATTTTTGGTACATAAACGACCAACATCAACCCCATTGTAAACATGGTTTGCTTAGTTTGCCCAATAGAACGGTCAAATTGCGTAAAGGAATATATTATAAATATAAAAAGTAGTAAACTTATTATTTGGTAACTTATCAGGAGCCATCTTAGCTTAATTAATGTTCTAACAGCCTGAAAAGAATAAAACTCTATAAATAAAAAAAGAGCACAAATAATTATAAAACGAATGACCATTGGAAAAATTTTTAAGCAAAGTAACAAAGAATGAATATGTGAAAACTTTTTGTTATCAAAATTTTAACGCAAACAATAACAAAAAAAGCTGGTGATTTTACTCACCAGCTTTCCACCTACTAAAACTATTATCCTACCTACCCCCTTATATAAATTATTAACCCTAATTTATAGTAAGTAGAATATTAATCAAACCCTTATTTTTTAGCTTTTGCAGCCTCTGGTTTAGCTACTTCAGTTTTTGTAGCTTCAGCTTTTTTATCTGCTTTCTTTTTAGCATGTTTAGTAGCTTTCACTTCTTTTGTTGGAGTCGTTTGAGCTGGAGTTGTTTGAGCATTTACCATTGCTGTTGTTCCTAAAACTGCTATAGCTAGCATTAATACTTTTTTCATGATTGTTAGTTTTATGATTATTATTATTTCATTATTTATAGGTCAAAGATATATCTGCTAAATGAAGATTAAATGAAGATTTACCTTGCCTAAAAATTTTAACTTTTAATTAGGCTTTGACGCTATTTGGAAACAATAACAAAAACGTAGTACCCTCATTAGGAGTCGAGGTTACCTTAATCTCTATATGATGAAAAGAAGCTATACTATCGGCTATAGCCAAGCCTAAACCTTGACCATCCTGATCAGAGCTAATTCGGGTAAATCGATTAAATATCTTTTCGACTTGGGTTTCATTCATTCCTATTCCCGAATCAGAAATAGACAAATAGTAATGTTGATTTAAAAACCCATCGCTAATAGTAATACTTCCGTTCTCTTTATTATATTTTATTGCATTGGTAACTAGATTATACAATAGGATATGCATGAGCGTATTGTTACCCATAAAATTAAAATCATGCTCCATTTTATTAGAGAATTGCAATCCTTTATCATCAATCCTATCTTGTAAATCATCGTACAATCCGCTTACGATTTCATAAAAATCGATAGCTTCATTGGCGGCATATTGATTATTCTCGATTCTGGAAATTAGCAATAAGTTATTTATTATTTTCTTCAGCATATCCAATGTCCTGAGTGAGCCTGCAATTTTATCAACTGCATTATCATCCAAAGATTCATTTTGCAATAAGTTCTCGAATTTATTTTTTAATAATGCAATCGGGGTTAAAAGCTCATGAGAAACATTGGATATAAATTGCTTTTCTTTTTTAAAAAGCTCTCCTATCCTATCCATCATTTGGTTTAAAACCGAATCTAATTCTCTAAAATCTGCCGAATGCGCTTTAATCGGAGTGTGATCAAAAGCTTCGGGCTCATTTACTCTACGTATTTTAGTATCTATTATTTTATAAAAAGGCTTGAGTAAATACTCTATATAAAAAGTATCTGCCAAGAATGTTATCAAAACAATTACAACTAAGACAATAATAATAAAGAGCTTAATAATAAAAGTAAGATCTTTTATTTCCGCCAAACTGCTTCCTATCTCTAACTGATATCCTATATTTTCGTAAGTAAAATAATATCGTAATATCCTATACTCATTTTCTTCACCTTCGATAATCCTATTCTCATTAACAAAAGTGGTCTTTTCTAGATTTGGTAATTTCGGCAATCTTGATAGTACCAAAAACTCACTATGTAAAGTCGAAAATTGCGAATAAGTTTCAGTAGAATCATCTGCATTTTCGATAAAATCATCAATTTCATTTTGATTTAAATGCTCAATAAACTTTTTCTTTTTTTCGATAAGTCCATTATTAATGTGTCTATAAACCACATTCTGAACTAAAATAGGCAGCATTAACCATAAAATCAAAATCACTAACAATCGCGTTAGTGCATTAAAAATGGCTAATTGATGCTTTATTTTCATATTACTTTATCTAGGTATTAATTCGATATCCAACATTTCTTACTGTTTCAAACCAATCAATAGTAGTGTGTTTGTCTAATTTTTTTCGAAGGTTACGAACGTGAACATCAATAAAATTCGAATCTGAATTTATCTCCAGAATATCTCCCCAAATATGTTCTGTTAATTGTAATCTGGTAATTACACGATTTTTATTTAATACTAAATATTGAAAAATATCAAATTCTTTCTTGGTCAAATTAATCGGCGTTCCATCATAACTTACTTTGTAATCTTGCAATTGCAACGAAAATCCATGTATTATTAAATCATTTAAAGTATACCCATGCATTCTACGAATAACAGCAAACAAACGTGCACTTAACTCTGTTAGCGCAAATGGCTTGGTAAGATAATCATCGGCACCAAGATGCAACCCATCAATCCTGTCATCTAATTCTCCACGAGCGGTAATAACAATTACTGCAATTTTGGATTTGGTTTTTCGAACTGCTTTTAAAACATCAAAACCATCTCCATCTGGCAAACCTAAATCAAGCAGCATGGCATCATAATCATTTCCGCCAATTTCATCTAATGCTTCATTACACGTATTAGCAATTTTACATACATAACCACCATCACTCAAAAAATCTTTAACCTCGATGGCAAGCTCTTTATTATCTTCGACAATAAGAATATTCATAAACTGTATTTTATAAATTAAAAGTAAGCAAATAATGAAAACGTAATTTTTTAATTATTAAAAATTTAACGCCTGTACGAACAAAAAAGGCTGATAAATTTCTTTATCAGCCTTATCAATAATTATCCTTTTTGTTTTGCCTACCGCTATCAACCTTCATTTAAAGCAAAACAAAAACGACATCTATTTTTTAGCTTTCATTGGTTCTGCTTTTGGAGCTGCTTTTTTCTCAGATTTTGTTTTTTTATCTGTTTTTGCTTTTGGGTGTTTGGTTGCTTTAACTTCTTTTGTTGGAGTTGCTTTAACCGGAGTTGTAGCTGCGCTAACCATTGCACTTGTACCTAAAACTGCTACTAATAACATTACTAAATTTCTCATGATTTCTAATATTTAAAAGTTAATTATCTCTTATTTTATACACCAAATTTACATCTGTAATATGAAGACAAAATGAAGAAAACAATCATCTGAAAATTTTAACTTGACATTAACTTTTGGTACTTAATATTCAATCTTACAGGACTTTTACGAATAAAGTAATACAATAGCATTACCAAAGACGCACTACTGTACGATTCTATAGATAGCAAAAAAGCATCTCTAATAAAACATTTCAATTCTAATTTGAGTTTATCCAGATTAAATTTTCAAGAACCGAATCGTTTTTAAAACCCAATTGTTTATTTTTACAGACTAATATTTTTTTTATGTCAACTCAAAAACGCCTTTTTCTTCTTGATGCTTACGCTTTAATTTTTCGTGGCTATTATGCTTTTATAAAAAACCCGCGAATTAACTCCAAAGGAATGGATACCTCTGCAATTATGGGGTTCATGAACTCACTTTTGGATGTGATAAAAAGAGAAAAACCAGATCATTTAGCAGTAGCTTTTGATAAAGGAGGAAGTGCTTTGCGTAATGAGATATTCCCTGAGTACAAAGCCAATCGTGATGTAACTCCCGAAGCTATAAAAATTGCTGTACCTTATATACATGAATTATTAAAAGCAATGCATATCCCGATTATAGAAGTTGCGGGTTTTGAAGCCGATGATTTAATTGGAACTATTGCAAAGCAAGCCGAAAAAGAAAACTATAAAGTATTTATGGTAACGCCAGATAAGGATTTTGCACAATTAGTATCTGAGAATATATTTATGTACAAACCAGCCCGAATGGGTAACGGAATAGAAATTTGGGGTGTTCCTGAAGTATTGGCAAAATTTGAAATCGAACGTCCGGAACAAGTAATTGATTTTATTGGTATGATGGGCGATGCTGCCGATAATATCCCGGGGCTTCCAGGAGTTGGAGAAGTTACTGCCAAAAAACTATTGAAAGAATATGGTTCAATGGAAAACCTTTTGGCAAATACTGACAAGCTAAAAGGAAAAATGAAAGAGAATATCGAGGCTAACGCTGAGAAAGGCTTACTATCTAAAACATTGGCAACTATCCTACTTGATTGTCCTGTAACTTTTAACGAATCTGATTATGAATTAACTCGTCCTGATATCGAAAAAACGGATGCTATTTTTCAAGAATTGGAATTTAGAAGAATGGCAGAACAATTTGACAATCTTTTTAAAGCAGATGGAAGTGGATTAACAGCTACTGCAACTGCTCCTGATGCTAAACTATACAAAAAACCACAACCGAAAAATGATGATCAATTTGATCTTTTCGGAAGTGCTACTACTGATGAAGAAAATCCAGAAGCGCAAAGAACTTCTTTTTACAATAATCTAGAAAACACGCCTCACTCTTATCAAATTATTCAAGGAGATTTAGGTTTAAAATTGCTTTTACAAAATTTACAAAACCAAACTTCGGTTTGTTTTGATACCGAAACTACAGGATTAGATGCTTTACACGCCGAATTGGTTGGAATTTCATTTTCTTACGAAAAAGGAAAAGGATTCTATGTTCCGTTTCCAGAAAACCAAGAAGAAGCAAAAGCATTGATTGAAAAATTTATTCCGTTTTTTGAGAATGAAGCAATCGAAAAGATTGGTCAGAATTTAAAATATGATTTAAAAATATTATTGAATTATGGTGTTTCTGTAAAAGGAAAATTATTTGACACTATGATTGCGCATTACCTGATCAATCCAGACATGCGTCATAATATGGATATTTTATCAGAAACATATTTAAAATATTCTCCAAAATCAATTGAAGATTTAATTGGTAAAAAAGGAAAGAATCAAAAATCGATGCGCGATGTTGCACTCGAAGATATAAAGGAATACGCTGCTGAAGATGCCGATGTAACGTTGCAACTTAAAGAGATATTCACCACAGAATTAGACAAAACCGGAACTAAAAAATTATTCGACGAAATCGAAATTCCGTTGGTTAGTGTTTTGGCTGCGATGGAAACTGAAGGAATTAGACTTGATGTTGACTTTTTAAAATCATTA
Organism: Flavobacterium sp. PL02; assembly: GCF_035013205.1. Taxonomy (NCBI): domain Bacteria; kingdom Pseudomonadati; phylum Bacteroidota; class Flavobacteriia; order Flavobacteriales; family Flavobacteriaceae; genus Flavobacterium; species Flavobacterium sp. PL02. The sequence goes on along the minus strand of NZ_JAYGJP010000013.1, from coordinate 90,944 downwards.
TCTGAAGAATTAGGTAAGGATATTAAAACATTAGAAGCTAAAATTTACGAAATCGCAGGAGAACAATTTAACCTTGCATCACCTAAACAATTAGGAGATATCTTATTTGATAAATTAAAAATTGGCGGAGCAAAGCAAAAGAAAACTAAAACTGGTCAATACGCAACTGGCGAAGAAATCTTAAGCTATTTAGCCAAAGACAATGAGATTGTTGCTGCAATCTTAGATTGGCGTTCTCTTGTAAAATTGCAAAATACCTATGTAGAAGCTTTACCATTACAGGTAGATCCAGTTTCTAAAAGAGTTCATACCGATTATATGCAAACTGTAGCTGCAACTGGTCGTTTAAGTTCAAACAATCCTAACTTACAGAATATTCCAATTCGTACCGAAAGAGGAAGACAAATACGTAAAGCTTTTATTGCTCGCGACGAAAATTATACCTTAATATCTGCCGATTATTCTCAAATAGAATTACGAATCATTGCTGCTTTAAGTGGTGAAGAGAATATGATAAAAGCATTCCAGAATCATGAAGACATTCATAAATCTACTGCTTCTAAAGTATTTAATGTAGCTCTGGATGAAGTAACTCGCGAACAACGTAGCCACGCCAAAACTGTAAACTTTGGTATTATCTATGGTGTTTCGGCTTTTGGATTAAGCAACCAAACTTCATTATCAAGAAGCGAAAGCGCTACATTGATTGAAGCATACTATAAAACATACCCAAGATTAAAATCATACATTCAGGAACAAATAGAATTTGCGAGAGAAAATGGTTATGTACAAACTATTCTGGGTCGTCGTCGTTATTTAAAAGATATTAATTCTCAAAACGCAGTTGTTCGTGGTGGAGCCGAAAGAAATGCCGTAAACGCACCAATACAAGGAAGTGCTGCCGATGTTATTAAGATTGCGATGATTAATATCCACAAGAAACTAACATCTGAAAATTGGAAATCTAAAATGTTGCTTCAAGTACATGATGAGCTTGTGTTTGATGTACACAACGATGAACTTGAAAAAATCCAACCCATGATTAAACACGAAATGGAGAACGCATTTATAATGGCAGTTCCACTAGAAGTAGAATTAGGTTTAGGGAAAGATTGGTTAGAGGCACATTAAAAAACAAAAAAATGTTTATTACATTTATTTCTCAATTGAATCTCTTCATTAAAAAACCAAAATAATGAACAAGAAAATTCATACATTGCAAAAAAATATAAAATAATAAGACTAATCTTCTCTAAAATAAAAATGAAAAAAAACACCTTATTAGCAATAATATCAATTTGCATACTTGCAACAGTAAATTTATTTTGGTTTATACAATCTACTGCATCAATATCAATAGATCCAGAAGTACACTATCGGTTATCACAAATCATAGGGTTTCTAGAGCTTATAGCGTATGCCGGATTATTGCCTTTTTTTGTAGCATTATACAAAAAACAATAAATAAAAATCATCATGAATGAAGAATTAAATAAACTTTTTGAGATTAAAAATACTCAACCAGAAGAAGATACAGACTCAGATCTATTCAACATAATTGTTCACTTCGTGATCAGAATAGTTATTCCACTTTTTGTATTTTTTCTATTATACTCGATTGTAGATTATTCAGGCAACATAGGAATAGCATATATAGTTTTTTTTATCTCCCTTTTTATCCTTTTTTTAATAATTGTTGCCCTTTTAATTGAGGCTTCTAACCTTAATAAAAAGAATAAAATATATCTGAGAAATACTAATTATGTCATATTAGCTTTTTATGCCCTCCCTTTTATATTGGGATTAATTATAATTGGAAGAAATTCTTAAATAAAATTTACAATGTAATTATAAAAAAGACATTGAATTTAAACCAATTATAATGAGCTTTCATTTAATAAAAACATAAACTAAAAAAAATCCATTAGCTGCGGCTAATGGATTTTTTTATTATTTAGATTTTCTTGATGATTCTCTTTCTTTCAGTTTGGTTTTGATTACTATGGTTTCGTAATCGCTGCTCTCCCCTTCTTTTTCTTCTAATCTTGAGATTAATCGTTTGGCAGCAACTTCACCAATTTCTATTCCGTGTTGGCTTATTGTGGTTAAACTTGGTGATAAACGTCTCGAAGCCAAAATTCCGTCTGCAAAACCTATTATCGATATATCTTCTGGAACTTTATATCCTTTTTTCAAACTAACCCTTAAAGCTGCAACAGAATCATTTTCATCTAAAGCAAAAATAGCATCTATTTTATGATCAAAAATGGCATCTATTTTACTTTTCATATCCTCTTCAGAATCTGTACGAAGAATGATATTTTCGTTTACAGGAATATTATTGTCATTTAAAGCTTTTAGATATCCATCTGCTCTCAATTTTCCAACACTTAAATTATCTACAGATGAAATCAAGGCTATATTTTTACATCCTAAATTAATTAAATGTTGCGTTGAATTTAATGCTGAATCAAAATCATCTACTACCACTTTATCACACTCTACACCTTCTGCAATCCTATCGAACATTACAATTGGTGTTCCGTCGTTTATAATTTCTTTAAAGTGATTGTATTCTTGTAATTTCTGAGCTTCTTCAGAAACCGATAATATAAAACCATCAATAGTTCCATTACTCAACATTTCAAGCGTATGAATTTCTTTTTCCAAAGACTCATTAGAAATACATGTAATAACATTATATCCCTTTTTATCTGCTACTTTCTCGATACCACTAAAAACTTTAGCAAAAAATGAGTTTAATATATTAGGTATAATAACTCCAATAGTTTTTGTTTTACGGTTCTTTAAATTCAAACCAATAACATTCGGCTTATAGTTTTTTAGTTTAGCATACTCTTTAATTTTAATTTTAGTTTGCTCACTAATTTCAGGACTATCATTAAGTGCCTTAGAAACTGTAGACACAGAAACGTTAAGTTCTTTTGCGATTTGTTTTAAAGTTGCTTTAGCTTTCATTTAAGATAATTTTATTGAATTAATACAAATATAGTAGAATTAAGGAAATTAAAACAAAAACAAGTCAAAACATGCTTTAAATTTTCAAGTAATTACATCTCCTTCTTAAAATAATTTAAACAAAAAATTAAAAAAAAGCCAAAATCTAAAACCGCCCATCCAAAAATTTCGTTTATACCTATTTACATATAATTATAATTTGCTATTAACAACCACTTAAAGAAATTGAATTATGAAAAACGAAGTTAAAATCCATGAAGTTAACCCCTTACTTAACAACAGAAGGAGTTTTCTTAAGATCAGTGGCTTAACCATTGTTGGCACTGGCTTACTTTTGGCAGGATGTAATCACGATGACGATGATGAAAATATGCCTGTTGACGACACTTCACTACCTGGAATTAGAAATGGTGTCTTCGATTTAGGCTCTGGAGATTTCGGTGTATTAACCTATGCATATGCCTTAGAACAACTAGAAGCCGACTTTTACACTAAGGTTGTAAATGCATCAAACTTCAATAGTGTTTTTAGTGATATCGAACGTCAGGTACTTACTGATTTATATCATCACGAAGTGATTCACAGAGATTTTTTTAAGGCAGCTTTAAGCGGAGCACTTCCTAATCCAAGCACACAATTACTTCCTAGCTTGGCATTTAATTACGGATCTATGAATTTTAACAGTCGTACAGAAGTACTTGCAACTGCTAAAGCTCTTGAGGATACAGGAGTTGCCGCATATAATGGCGCAGGAAAACTAATTAAAAGTACAGATTATTTGGTATTGGCAGGGAAAATTGTTTCTGTAGAAGCAAGGCATGCTGCGGCAATTAGAAGTTTAATAAACCCAAATTCTAAAGATTTTGCAGGCGATGATGTGGTAAATGCCACAACTGGTTTAGATGTAGCGAAAGATCCATCTAAAATCTTAGCTGTTGCGGGAGGATTTATAACAACTCCATTCACAGCAAAATATTTACCATAACCACAACCCATAAAATCTAGAAATTATGAATATATTAAAATTTATAGAAACCTTTGCCGACGAAAGCGCAATGAGAAGCACGGGCTCAAGAAGAGATAGCTTTACACAATTTGGAAATATCGGAAAGACTTTGGCAATAGCCTCAATTCCATTCGGATTATCTTCATTGGCCAATAAAGCTTTAGCCAAAGATATAACTGCAACTCCAGCAACACCAATTGGAGCGTTACAATTTGCATTAACCTTAGAATATCTTGAAAACGAATTTTATGCTATGGCATTAGATTCAGGAGTTATTCCAGCATCTGAAAATGGCGGACGCGATTTAAAAGTTTTTCAACAAATTGCTGCTCACGAATCAAGCCATGTAAATTTTTTAATTGCAGGATTGGGAGGAACAGCAAGTGCAAACTTTGTTCCTAAACCTACTTTTGACTTTACTGTTGGTGGTGCTTTTGATCCATTTGGTGATTATCCAACATTTTTAGCTTTGGCACAAGCATTTGAGGATACAGGAGTAAGAGCCTATAAAGGTCAGGCAGGAAATTTAATTTCTACGCCAGATTTACTAACAGCTGCACTGCAAATACATTCGGTAGAAGCACGTCACGCATCCGAAGTACGACGATTACGCGGCCTTAAAGGATGGATAAGCGGAAATGAAAGAGGCGCAGGAATGCCATCTGCGACTCAAGCAGTATATAATGGAGAAGAATTAACTGTACAGGCAGGATACAATACCGCAACCTTATTTGGAGCCGCAGCAGGCTCAGAAGCCTATGATGAACCACTTACTACGCAACAGGTTGTAGACATAGCAAATTTGTTTATTGTGTAACAAAATATAGTCGCAAAAATCCAAACCATCTCTACTTAATTGTAAAGGTGGTTTTTTTATTCTTTTAAATAAAAAGATATCTCCTGATTTTCAGTAGTTAAAATAATCTTTTAAGGTATTTGGTTTTAAAATAATTAATTGTACTTTTGCAACCCCTTTATTGGGGATGGAATGTTTAATTAAAATAATATTATGGACGCATTAAGCTACAAAACAGTTTCAGCTAGCAAAGCCACTGTAACTAAAGAGTGGATTGTTGTTGACGCTGAAGGTCATAACTTAGGACGTCTTGCTTCAAAGGTTGCAATGATCTTAAGAGGTAAGTACAAACCAAGTTACACACCGCACGTTGACTGTGGAGATAACGTAATTGTTATCAACTCAGAAAAAATTAACCTTACAGGTACAAAAATGGATGACAAAATTTACATGCGTCATACAGGTTACCCAGGAGGTCAAAGAACTTTAACTGCTAAAGTATTGCAAGCAAAAAACCCTGCATTATTAGTAGAGAAAGCAGTAAAAGGAATGTTACCTAAGAACAAATTAGGAGCTGAACTTTTCAGAAATTTAAATGTTGTTGTAGGATCTGAGCACAAACAAGGAGCTCAAAAACCTAGAACTGTTAACCTAAACGATCTTAAGTAATGGGAGTTATTCACAAAATCGGTAGAAGAAAAACCGCTGTTGCACGTGTTTATGTTTCAGAAGGAACAGGAAAAATCACTGTAAACAAAAAAGAATTCGCAACCTATTTCCCAACTGCAACTTTACAGTACAAAGTTTTACAACCAATGTCTATGACAGAAAATGTAAACAACTTTGATGTAAAAGTAAACGTTTACGGAGGTGGTTCAACTGGTCAAGCAGAAGCTGTAAGAATGGCATTAGCACGTGTTATGTGTGAAGTAAATGCTGAAAACAGAGCTATCTTGAAACCAGAAGGTTTATTAACAAGAGATCCAAGAATGGTTGAACGTAAGAAATTCGGTCAGAAGAAAGCTCGTAAGAGATTCCAATTCTCTAAACGTTAATATTACCTGTCTTGTTCATTTGGAACAAGGCATATCAATTATTATTGAATTTAAAAAACACAGTTGTTGTTGCTCTCCTATCGAGGTAGGAAATAGTTTAGCATCTAAATGTATAAAGCCGACAAAATCGCCATTTATGCATTGCTAATCAACAGAACGTAAACTAGTACAAAAATGGCAAACAAAGTAGAAGTAAAAGAATTACTAGAAGCAGGTGTTCACTTTGGACACATGACTAGAAAATGGGATCCAAACATGGCTCCTTACATTTATATGGAGCGTAATGGTATTCACATTATCAATCTATATAAAACTGCAGCAAAAATTGAAGAGGCTAATGAAGCTTTGAAAAAAATCGCTGCATCAGGTAGAAAAATATTATTCGTTGCTACCAAAAAACAAGCTAAAGACATCGTTGCTGATAAAGCAAAAGCTGCAAACATGCCTTATATCACTGAAAGATGGCCTGGTGGAATGCTAACTAACTTCGTAACTATCCGTAAAGCTGTTAAAAAAATGGCTACTATTGATAAAATGAAGAAAGACGGTACTTTCATGACACTTTCTAAGAAAGAGCGTTTACAAGTAGATCGTCTTCGTGCTAAATTAGAGAAAAACTTAGGTTCAATCGCAGACATGTCTAGACTACCTGCAGCATTGTTCGTAGTAGATATCAAAGCTGAACATATCGCAATAAAAGAAGCACAAAAATTAAACATTCCAGTTTTTGCAATGGTAGATACTAACTCTGATCCTAGAGAAGTAGAGTATGTTATCCCATCAAATGATGATGCTTCTAAATCAATTGATAAAATTTTATCTTTAGTTACAGCTGCAATCGTTGAAGGTCTTTCTGACAGAGGTTCTGACAAAGAGGCTGAATCATTGTTACCTGCTACAGAAGAAGCAACTCCAGCTGCTGAGGCTGTTGAAGCTCCTGCTGAAACAAAAGAATAAATAAACATTTAAATTCCAATTTTTAAATTCCAAATCCCATAAAAAATTAGAAACGTTAAGTTGATAATTTGATAAAACTGGAATTTGAGATTTAAAGATTGGAATTTTTACTTTTAACTCATAAAAAATCATACAATATGGCAACAATTACTGCTGCAGACGTAAATAAATTAAGACAAACTACAGGTGCCGGAATGATGGACTGTAAAAAAGCTTTAGTTGAAGCTGAAGGAGATTTCGATAAAGCTATACAAAACCTTAGAGAAAAAGGTCAAAAAGTTGCTGCTAATCGTTCTGACCGTGAGTCTTCTGAAGGAGCTGCTGTTTCTTTTATTAATGCTGACAAAACTAAAGGAGCTATCATCACTTTAAACTGCGAAACAGATTTCGTAGGTAAAAATGAAAACTTCGTAAATTTAGCTAAAGAATTAGTTGAAAAAGCAATAAACTTCTCTTCTAAAGAAGAATTCTTAGCTTCAGATTTCAACGGAATGACTGTTGCTGAAAAGTTAATTGAGCAAACTGGTGTTATTGGTGAAAAAATCGAAATCGGTGGTTTTGAAATTTTAGAAGGAGCTTTCGTTGGATCTTATGTTCACGTTAACAAAATTGCTGCATTAACTGCAATTTCTGCACCAATTGATAACGCTGAAGTTTTAACTAAAGACATCTCTATGCAAGTAGCATCTATGGGAGCTGATACATTATCTTACAAAGATTTTGATCCTGCTTTCGTTGCTTCTGAACTTGCTGCTCGTATTGCTGTAATCGAAAAAGAAAATGAAGAAGCAAAACGTTTAGGAAAAACTTTAAAAAATGTTCCTAAATATATCTCTTTCTCTCAATTAACTGAAGAAGTTATAAAACAAGCTGAAGAAGATGCTAAAGCTGAATTAAAAGCTGAAGGTAAACCAGAACAAATTTGGGATAAAATTATTCCAGGAAAAGTTCAACGTTTCATCTCTGACAATACTACTTTAGATCAAGAAAAAGCTTTATTGGATCAAAACTTCATCAAAGATGATAGTAAAAAAGTTGGTGATTATGTTAAAGGATTCAACGTTGAAATTACAGGTTTCAAAAGAGTTACTTTAGGATAATCTATATTCTAGATTCGCATATAAAAAAAGAGAGACTTAACGGTCTCTCTTTTTTATTATAACTATTTGTTTGATTTTGTAACTGGAGCTTCAAAACCTCTAGCTTTCATTAAAGCATTAATCTCAGGATTATGTCCTCTAAAAGATTTATAAGCTTCCTCTTGATCCGTTGTATTACCTACACTAAATATCTTATCGTGTAATCTTTTAGCAACATCTTTATCATAAGGTCCTTTTGCCTCTGTAAATGCCTCATAAGCATCCGCACTAATAACATCTGCCCATAAATAACTATAATATCCGCTCGCATACCCATCACTAGAGAAAATGTGGCCAAATTGAGGAATACGATGACGCATTACAATTTCTTTAGGCATATTAAGTTTAGCCAATGTTTCTTTCTCAAAAACTGTAGGATCAATAACAGAATCTCCTGCTAAATGTAATTTCATATCAATAAGTGAACTTGAAATTGTCTCAACAGTAGAAAATCCTTCATTAAATGTTGCTGCTTTTGCAATACGCTCAACCAAATCTTTAGGAATAGGCTTTCCTGTTTTATAATTTAAAGCAAATTTATTCAATACCTCAGGAGTTTCTAACCAACGTTCTAAGATTTGAGATGGAAACTCTACATAATCTCTTGCAACTGCAGTTCCTGATAATGTAGGATAGGTAACATCTGAACATAAACCATGTAATGCATGTCCGAATTCATGAAATAGAGTAGTTGCATCTGACCATGAAATCAAAACTGGCTCATTATCATTTCCTTTTATAAAATTACTATTATTAGAAACTATCGTGAGAACATTTTCGTCTAGTTTTTGTTGCTTTCTATACGCATTCATCCAAGCACCAGAACGCTTTCCTTTACGGGCGTAAGGATCAAAATACCATAAGCCTACTACTTTACCCGTCTTTATATTTGAGACTTCCCAAACTCTAACATCTGGATGATATACAGGAACATCTGTTATTTGTTTAAATTTTAAATCAAATAATTCTCCCGCAACCCAAAACATTCCTTCTCGTAATTTTTCTAATTGAAGATATTCCTTAACTACATTTTGATCTAAGTCATATTTTGCTTTTCTAACTTTTTCAGCATAATAACGATAATCCCAAGGTTCAATCTGAAACTTCCCTCCTTCGGCAACAACAATCTTCTGCATATCAGCTACATCTTTATGAACCTGATTTACAGCTGGCTCCCAAACAGCTTCCATTAAAGCCATAGCTCTTTCAGGAGTTTTAGCCATTCTGTTAGTTAAATTCCAATGAGCAAAAGTAGGATAACCTAAAAGTTTTGCTTTAGCAGCACGAAGCTGTAAAATTTCAACCAAAGTCGATTTATTATCATATTCATCTCCGTTATCTCCTCTGTTTATAAACATTCTCCAAACTTTTTCTCTCAACGCTCTATTGGTAGAAAAAGTTAAAAAAGGCTCTACAAAAGAACGTGTATTAGCAATACAACCCAATGCCGAAAGTTTTCTTTCTTTAGCATCGGCCATAGCAGCTTTTTTTATTCCGTCAGGCAAACCATCAAAATCTGCATCGGTTACCAAAGCAACATATTGGTTATTTTCTTCTGCCAATAAATTCTGGCTAAACTTAGAAAATAACGTTGATAATTGCTTATTGATTTCTCCAACTTTAGCTTTATCGGCATCACTTAAATTTGCCCCTTGTTTATTAAACTCCGTATAATAAACCCAAATAAGTCTTTGTTGCTCTCCGGTTAGTTTCTTTTTATCTGGAGAATTATATAACTTTTCTATTCTGCCAAATAGTTTTCTGTTTTGATAAAACTCAGTAGATTGAGCAGCAAGTAATGGCTCAATATCTTTTTGTATCGATGCAAATTCAGGAGTACTAATATTTGAAGAATAAATTCCATAAGCCGTCATAATTCTCGACAACGTTTTGCCAGAACGTTCCAATTCGGCAATTGTATTATCAAAAGTAGCAGGTTTTGTATTATTAGCAATAGCATCAATCTCATTGCTTTTTTGTTTGATAGCAACATCAAAAGCGGGCTTAAAATCGGCTATTTTATACTCTGTAAAAGCAGGTACACCACCATAAGGACCAGTCCATTTTTGCAATAATGGATTTTGTGAATTTGTTTGTGCCTGAACAGAAGTTAAAGATGTAGCCATAATTAGAATAGTAACAATTTTTTTCATGTACGTTATTTAATATTTTATAAAATAAATGCAATTCCCAAATATAGCCAATAATTAGAATAGCTAACGAAGAAAAAAGCCACATCTTAAATACATCTCAACAATGTTTTTTATAAAAATAAATACTCCGAATAATATCTTAAATTTGGCATATTAAAATTTATCTATGTTTAAAACCAAGAAAGAAATTGTTTTTGTTATCCTCGCCGGAATTTTTATTACCAATGCAGTTGTAGCAGAGCTAATTGGGGGAAAATTAATCCAAATTGGTCCATTTGTAATGAGTATCGGAATCCTACCTTGGCCTATTGTTTTTTTAACAACCGACTTGATTAATGAGTATTTTGGAGAAAAAGGAGTTAAAAAACTTTCTTTTATAACAGCATGTTTAATCGCTTATGCTTTTCTAATATTATTTATGTCAATCGTAATTCCTGCAGCAAAAGGTATTAGCCCTGTCAATGACGAACAATTTCAAGCTGTTTTCGGACAAAGTATGTGGATTATTGTAGGTAGCATTATTGCATTTATGGCATCTCAGTTAATAGATGTATGGATGTTTTGGTTTTTTAAAAAAAGAACAGGAGAAAATAAAATATGGCTTAGAACAACAGGTTCAACAGTAATTTCACAATTATTTGATTCTTTTATTGTTTTAGGAATTGCTTTTTGGTTACCTGGAAAAATAAATTTCGATACTTTTATATCATCAGCTTTAACTGGCTATACATTCAAACTTACTTTGGCAATAGTATTAACTCCACTGATATATGCTGGTCATCATTTGATTAAAAAATATCTGGAAGAAGATAATTCCGAAGAAAAGAAAAACAACCATACCGCATGAAACATCACAATATATTTTTATTGATTTTAATTTTATGCTGCTTGTCTAGTTGTAATAAAAATGACAGAGATCAATTATTAGAGTCAACAACAACTGTTTCCGAAAAAATAAAAGACATCTCAAAAAGTACAATAGAAACTATAACTTCGGCTAAAGATTCCATTACAAAAACTATATTCACGCCTAACAAAACAAAAAATAACGAAACCATTACAGAAGAAGGTTCTGTTATAAAAGATAGCATAAGGATAGAAAACTTAGAAACTGAAAAACTTAAAGGTTTTACCTATTTTAAAAAATTACTTTCTGTATGCAAAACAGGAGAAACACTAACCCAAAAAGAATTAATTGAAGACCATAACATCCCAAAAGAAGGAGTTAAATTAATAAAAAGCATAACTAAAACTGCCGAAGATGAAATCGATATCAAATGGAATTCTACTTGGTTTATTGAGAAAATTTCGGATGCTAAATTTGCTGATGCTCGAATGAAAATTAAATTTGAAGCAAACAAAATGTATACTTCAGGGAAAGCTATCGGGATAAAATACAATAAGAGAATTTATAACGACTTAATCATCATTGGAACCTCTGCCTACATCCCTTCTGTAAAGGGTTACCATTGGAAAATTGGAAAGTAATTTTATAACTCAACTTTATTACAATCAAATATTAACATACAAAAACTGCTTGTTAATTTATTCTTTAAAACCAAAACTAAAATGAAAAAAAACTACATTCTATTCTTATTTGTAACAGTACTGGGATTATCAATTTCATCATGTAGTAGCGATAGTGATAACGATGACAACGCTTCAATTGTCGGTAAATGGGAAATTTTACAATACGGAATTGGCCCCATTGATCACGAGATTTTTACAGACCGTGTCAATGTAACAGAATGCGGTAAAGATTATATAGAATTCCTATCTGACGGAACATATAAAGTCATACTATTTAGTAAACACAAAGAAGAATGCTATACTATCGAAGACAATGGAAAATACATAAAAAATGAATCCACTCTTTCTCTTATAAAATATATACAAGACTCTGAGCATATCATAGAATCAGAACCTGCAAACTCAGAAATTATAGTACTAAACAAAAGCACATTAAAAATTAGAATTTTAACTAAAACTGAAAAGGAAACAGTTTCACAAATTTCAATATTTAAAAAAATATAATTAAAAAATGGAACCAATAAGATGTGGCTGGTGTTCAGCAAGTGATTTATATAAAAAATACCATGACGAAGAATGGGGTATTCCTGTTTACGACGATGCATCATTATTTGAGTTTCTAACTCTCGAAACCTTTCAGGCAGGATTAAGTTGGATAACGATATTAAACAAAAGAGAAAATTTTAGAACTGCTTTTGACAATTTTGATTACAAAAAAATCGCACAATATTCCGAAGATAAAATAGAATCCTTACTACAGGATACAGGAATAATCCGTAATAAATTAAAAATACGTTCGGCAGTTAGCAACGCACAGGCATTTATAAAAATACAAGAAGAATTTGGAAGTTTTTCTGATTATATCTGGAAATTTACCGATGGAAAACCCATCATTAACAATCCGAAAACCTTAAAAGATGTCCCCGCCACTACTCCACTTTCTGACGCTATTAGTAAAGATTTAAAAAAGAGAGGTTTTAAATTTGTGGGCTCAACCGTTATTTACGCTCAAATGCAAGCCACAGGAATGATCAATGATCATATCGAAGATTGCTGGACAAGAAAAAAATAGTTTGCAGTCATAGTTACAGTTTGCAGTCACAGTTTTCAGTTTCAGAAAAACTTAATTCCACTTATATTTCTTAATGGTTCAAAAATATTTTTGTAGCTTTTTTTAAACTACAAAAACTGTTCTTCAACTTTAAACGTTAAACATTAAACGTTTAAACAAAAAATTATTACATTTGCTTCACACTTTAGGGGTGTCTACAATAAAGTAGGCTGAGATTTTACCCTCTGAACCTGATCTAGTTCATACTAGCGTAGGGAAAAGTAAGATGACTTCCGTGCATATCTATATGCCATTGTAGCCATTCCTAAAGTATAACTATATACTAAATTCTAGAGGAATGGAACTAAAAATCAACCAACAAACCAAACAATTCAATGCTGAATCTCTTAGCGTTCAGGCATTGCTCGATCTCGAAATTCCCAACAAACAAAATGGCATTGCCGTTGCCATAAACAACACCGTTATTCCAAAACCTATCTGGAATACTCATATCCTAAACGAAACCGACGAAATCTTAATTATTTCTGCTACTCAGGGAGGATAAATTAATTTAATTATTCAAAAATTTAAAGATTTAAAAATTGCAGCTACAAACTTATTTCAAAAGTTTTGCTCTTGATTTTTTAATCCTTCAATATTTCAATCTTTCAATAAAAAAAATATGACTAACGAAGAAAAAATATCCAGAACTCCTTTTCCTAACTCTAATAAAGTATATGTTAACGGAGAAATACATCCTATAAAAGTGGCAATGCGCGAGGTAATACTTAGCGACACCAGACTTTCTAATGGCGGAATCGAAAAAAATCCTTCCGTAACTATTTACGACACATCGGGTCCTTATACAGATCCAAATATTGAAATAGACATTCGAAAAGGATTACCTCGCTTAAGAGAAGAATGGATTTTAGGTCGAAATGATGTAGAAATCCTTGACGAAATCAGCTCAGATTACGGACAAATACGATTAAACGACGAGAGTTTAAATCATTTGCGTTTCGAATATTTACATCAACCAAAACGTGCAAAAAAAGGCGCAAACGTAACACAACTTTATTACGCTAAACAAGGAATCATTACTCCCGAAATGGAATATATTGCGATTCGTGAAAACCAGCGCATTGAGTTATTAAATGAACAAACTAAAGCCATGCAATGCCAACATACTGGACATAGTTTTGGTGCTAATACTCCAAAAAGCAAGATAACTCCAGAATTTGTACGTAGTGAAGTAGCAATTGGTCGTGCTATTATCCCGAACAACATTAACCATCCCGAAAGTGAACCTATGATTGTAGGGCGTAATTTCTTAGTGAAAATAAATGCTAATATTGGTAATAGCGCTGTAACATCGACCATTGAGGAAGAAGTTGAAAAAGCTGTTTGGGCTTGTCGCTGGGGAGCAGATACCATAATGGATTTATCTACAGGAAAGAACATTCATGAAACCAGAGAATGGATTATTCGTAATTCGCCAGTACCAATCGGGACAGTACCTATTTATCAGGCTTTAGAAAAAGTAAAAGGAATCGCCGAAGATTTAACTTGGGAAGTTTTCCGCGATACTCTTATCGAGCAAGCCGAACAAGGTGTTTCCTATTTTACTATTCATGCTGGTGTTTTATTGCGTTACATTCATCTTACTGCCGAACGTGTTACAGGAATTGTATCTCGTGGTGGATCGATAATGGCAAAGTGGTGTTTGTTTCATCATAAGGAAAACTTCTTATATACTCATTTTGAAGAAATCTGCGAAATCATGAAACAATATGATGTAGCATTTTCTCTAGGCGATGGTTTACGCCCAGGTTCTATTGCCGATGCCAATGATGCTGCACAATTTGCCGAATTAGAAACTCTTGGAGAATTAGCAAAAATTGCTTGGAAACACGATGTTCAAGTGTTTATAGAAGGTCCTGGTCACGTGCCAATGCACATGATAAAAGAAAACATGGACAAGCAATTAGAGCATTGTAACGAAGCTCCGTTTTATACTCTTGGACCATTAACTACAGATATTGCACCAGGTTACGACCACATTACCTCGGCTATTGGAGCTGCAATGATTGGTTGGTACGGTTGCGCAATGCTTTGTTATGTTACCCCAAAAGAACATCTTGGTTTACCTAATAAAAAAGATGTAAAAGATGGCGTTATCACTTATAAAATTTCAGCTCATGCTGCCGATTTAGCCAAAGGACATCCCGGAGCACAATATCGTGACAATGCATTGAGCAAAGCCCGTTTCGAATTCCGTTGGGAAGATCAATTTAATTTATCACTAGATCCAGACACAGCAAGAGAATTCCACGATGAAACTCTTCCTGCCGAAGGTGCAAAAATTGCTCATTTCTGCTCGATGTGTGGACCAAAATTCTGCTCCATGAAAATATCTCAGGAAATACGTGATGTGGCTGCAGCCGAAAAAGGAATGCAAGAGAAATCAGAAGAGTTTATTGAGCAAGGAAAAGAGATTTATATTTAATTTCAGAATAAAGAAGCAAGAGAAAAGAAAGTCAAGAAATAGAGGAAAGAAGAAAGATTATGATAGTTCTATCAAATCCAACAGCAATATCAAATGAAATCAATGTAATCCATTCTCTTTTTGAGGAAGGATTACAATTGTTTCATGTGCGAAAACCAGATTATTCGCTAAAGGAAATGATTTCGTTTGTCGAACAGATAAGTCCCGAATTCCGATCTCGATTGGTATTACATAGTCATCATGAATCGATAGAAAACTTTAAGATTAACCGAATTCATTTTACAGAGGAAAAAAGAAAAAACAATCTTGGTTTTCCTGCAAGATTTACAAAACCATGTAGGTCTAAAAATATAGTTTTATCAACATCAACACATTCAATTTCAGATTTTAATTCATTAGCTCCAGAATTTGAATATGCTTTTTTGAGTCCTGTTTATCCAAGTATTTCTAAGGAGAATTATCTCCCTAAAACAGATTTATTTGAAGCCATAAAGAACAGAACTAATGTAAAAACTAAACTAATTGCTTTGGGAGGAATTAATACTGAAAACATAGAAAAAACACTGATAAGTGGCTTTGATAATGTTGCTTTATTAGGTAGTATTTGGAATGCAGAAAATCCAATTAAAAATTTTAAATCATGTCAGGAAATCGTCCTTTCGTCCTTACAATAGCTGGTTTTGATCCTTCTGGTGGCGCAGGAGTTTTGGCAGATTGCAAAACTTTTGAGCAACATCAAGTTTCTGGACTTGCCATCAATACAGGAAATACAATTCAGACAGAAAAAGAATTCTTTAAAATAGAATGGACATCTCTTGATTTTGTGTTACGTTCCATAAAAACACTTTTTGAAAATTATGATATAAAGATTGTGAAAATCGGGATTGTGCCTTCTCTACATTATTTAAAAGAAATTATTTTTAATATAAAAAAACTTTCTCCTAAAACTCAAATAGTCTGGGATACAGTTTTAAAATCTACAACCGAATTTGATTTTATTACCATCGAAAACAAATCAGATTTAAACGAGATACTTTCCAAAATTGATTTGATTACACCAAATTATAATGAAGTGAAAAAGCTATTTCCTGATTTCAATTTTGACGCAAGTCAATTAAATAAACGAATCCCAACGGCTATTTTATTAAAAGGTGGACATAATAATAAAGCAATTGGAACTGATTATTTATATAACCAAAATGAAGTTTTCGTGCTTTCGCCAAATAACACCAAATGTTACGCAAAACATGGTTCAGGTTGTGTATTATCATCGGCTATTGCTGCTAATTTGGCTTTGGACCAAGATTTAAAATCAGCCTGTATAAATGCCAAAAATTATATCGAAAAATACTTGAATTCAACTTCAACCTTAATCGGCTATCACTATGTATAATAAACTACAATACATCTCACAAGGAAATACAATCGAGGCACAATTGTACAATATTCATCAGGCGTTAGATAATGGCTGTGATTGGGTACAAATGCGTTTTAAAAACCAAACAGCAAAGAATTCTTTTGCTTTAGCAGAAGCTGTAAAATTTTTATGCGAAGAATATCTCGCCAATTTCATTATAAATGATAATGTGTATCTCGCTCAACAAATTGCCGCAGATGGTGTACATCTAGGACTTTCGGACACAAAAATAGACGAAGCCCGAACCATATTAGGCAATACAAAAATCATTGGGGCAACAGCCAATACATTCGAAGATATCACCAAGCATATAAAAAATGGTTGTGATTATATTGGTCTTGGTCCATTTCAGTTCACAGAAACCAAAGATAAATTAAGTCCGATTCTAGGCATAGAAGGATATCATGAAATCATACAAAAAATCAAATCCAACAATCTCGAAATTCCTATTTATGCTATTGGCGGAATCACATTAGAAAACGTTGATCAATTAATAGAAACCGGAATTCATGGAATTGCTGTTTCTGGAATAATTACAAAAAGTCCCGAAAAAGGAAAACTCATTACACAACTTAACGAAAAATTATATGCAAACGTCATCATTTAAAATAGGCGACAAATTACTTGAATCCCGTTTGTTTTTGGGAACAGGAAAATTTGGCTCAAATCTGGAAATGGAAAAAGCCATTTTGGCTTCGGGAAGTGAATTGGTTACTGTTGCTTTAAAACGTATTGATTTAGAAACTGAAACCGATGCTATTTTATCACATTTAAAACATCCAAGGATTAATTTATTACCAAATACTTCGGGGGCAAGAAATGCAAAAGAAGCAATATTCGCAGCGCAATTAGCACGTGAAGCACTTGAAACCAATTGGCTAAAACTCGAAATTCATCCTGATCCAAAATACTTAATGCCAGATGCGATCGAAACTTTAAAAGCTACCGAAGAATTAGCAAAACTAGGTTTTATTATTCTGCCGTACATACATGCAGACCCCGTTTTATGCAAACGATTGGAAGATGCAGGAACAGCAGCTGTAATGCCTTTGGGCTCTCCTATTGGCAGTAATAAAGGTTTAAAAACAATCGATTTCCTAGAAATTATAATAGAACAAAGCAACGTTCCTGTAATTATAGATGCTGGAATCGGAGCTCCATCAGACGCTGCAAAAGCAATGGAATTAGGTGCTGATGCTGTTCTAGTTAATACTGCGATTGCTGTAGCCGGAAATCCAGAATTAATGGCTCAAGCTTTTAGAGAAGCTGTAATTGCTGGTAGAAAAGCATTTGAGGCTAAACTAGGAAAACAATATAATCAAGCTGTAGCTTCGAGCCCATTGACTTCTTTTTTATATGATTAATATATTTAAACACAGTTTTTTTAACCGCAAAGGGCGCAAAGTTTTACGCAAAGTTCGCTAAGCTTTGTGTTCTTAGCGTTTTCCCTTAGTGCCCTTTGAGGTTAAAACCTTTTGCGGATAAAAAATATTTACAGATAAAACCTCTTTACGGTTAAATACAACATAAAATGAACACATTCAAATCTGTTTTTAATCAATACGACTGGAATACCATCCAATCCAAAATATACCAAACCTCCTCTCAGGAAGTAGAACGCGCTTTGACTAAAAATAAACGAAATCTTGATGATTTTCTGGTACTTATCTCACCAGCAGCTTTACCTTATTTAGAACAAATGGCACAAGAATGCCATGAACTTACTAAGAAACGTTTTGGTAAAACGATCCAAATGTATGCACCGCTTTATTTAAGTAACGAATGTCAAAACATTTGTACCTATTGTGGTTTTAGTTTGGATAATAAAATCAAACGGAAAACACTTTCGGACCCTGAAATTAAACTGGAAGTTGAAGCTTTAAAAAATGTTGGATTCGACCATGTTTTATTGGTAACTGGCGAAGCAAATTATACTGTAAATATTAATTATTTCCTGAATGCAATTAATCAAATAAGAGAACATTTTTCGATTATTTCTGTTGAAGTCCAGCCGCTTTCTACTGAAGAATATGAAAAACTTCATGAAGCTGGAGTTTACTCCGTTTTGGTCTATCAGGAAACGTATCATCAGGAAGTTTATAAAAAGTACCATACAAAAGGCAAGAAATCAAATTTCGATTTTAGACTGGAAACTCCTGACAGAATTGGAACTGCGGGTATTCATAAAATCGGATTAGGCGTTTTATTAGGTTTAGAAGACTGGCGCACCGATAGTTTTTTTAATGCTTTGCACATCGATTATCTCCAGAAAAAATATTGGCAAACAAAGTATTCCGTTTCATTTCCCAGGTTACGTCCTGCCGAAGGAATCATCGAACCCAATTTCATTATGGATGATAAAGATTTAACGCAACTTATTTGTGCGTACCGATTATGGAATGAAGATCTCGAAATTTCTATATCGACACGTGAAAATGAAAAATTCAGAAATAACATTATTCCGATTGGAACGACGAGTATGAGTGCAGGTTCAAAAACTAATCCTGGCGGATATGTCGTTGATCCACAATCATTAGAGCAATTCGAGATTAGCGATGAACGTTCGGCTCAGGAAATCGCTAAAATCATCAAAGAATCAGGTTATGAGCCAGTTTGGAAAGATTGGGATAGAACATATAGTCAAATATCTTAAAGTCATTAAACCAGATACTCTCGAATCTTAATTTCATTTCACATTTCACCTCTTCACTTTAAACACAAAAAATGAGTATTATACAAGATTTTTTACGCTATAACCGCCAAATGATGTTGCCTGAAATTGGTGATATTGGGCAAGAAAAAATAAAACAAGCAAAAGTATTGGTTATCGGTGCAGGTGGCTTGGGTTGCCCTATTTTGCAATATTTAGCAACTGCCGGAGTGGGAACTATTGGTATTGTAGATTTTGATATAATAGAAATTCATAATCTACATCGCCAGATTTTATATACCGAAGAAGCTGTTGGTCAAGCCAAAACTCTGACTGCTAAAACTGTGGTCGAAAAACTAAATCCATTAATTACTGTTATCGCTTTTGAAGAAAAATTAACTCCAGAAAATGCATCTCAAATTATTCAGGATTTTGATATTATTGTAGATGGTTCGGATAATTTTAAAACACGATATCTCGTTAATGACACATGTGTGAATTTAAACAAAACATTGGTTTACGGAAGTATTCTAAAATTTGAAGGACAAGTAGCTGTTTTTAATCATAATGGAAGTAAAAACTTACGCGATTTATTCCCTGAAATGCCCGATCCAAAGGATGTGCCTAATTGTAATCTTAACGGTGTTCTTGGAACATTACCTGGAATAATCGGCACAATGATGGCACACGAAACATTAAAACTAATTCTGGATTTACCTACATTAAAAAATGAATTAGTTCTTTTTGACACGATAAACTGGAACTTTACTAAACTGAATTTCTAAAAAACAATAGCATCTCCAACATTAATAATAGCATTTTCCAGACACACTAAATTTGTACCAAAGAAAACTGAATTATCAACTTTACGGTACTTACTTAATGTTTTTAACGGTTCTTTTTTCACAACACCTTTACTAGGATCATTATTTACCATAATACATCTTCCGCAAGGTTTTATATTTTTGAATTTGCCATTTCCAATCTGAAAAGCTTCGAAAGTATCTTCTTCATGTGCAACTGCTGTACTAATTACAATATTGGGTCTGAACCTTAAAACAGTTATTTTCTCTTGGAGTTTTTCATTTAAATTATCTAGACTTTCGCTTCCGATTAATAAGTACGGATAACCATCGGCAAGACTAACATTAAATGTGGTATCTAGTTTTGAATTTGTATGTTTTCTATCTCCGCTATTAATAATTTTGACTAGTTTACAAGTAAATCCTAACTGAGCAGTAAACCATTCAGAAGTTGTTTTATTTACCTCAACAACTTCGCTTTTATCATCCCATACCATCGAAGAAATAGGTGTTCCTAAGTTTTCATCAATAAAAAACTCATGTTTTTTGTCTAGATATGTTATTGACATTTTCCCATCCGAAATTTGTGGATAGAACTGACTTAAAAAAGGATATTCTCTTTGGGTAATAAATTGATTAAACTCATCAACAAGCATCCATCTGCGGTCATTTTCAAACCCCATTTCTTCTGCCCTAGCGCTTTTACAACTAATTCCTGCCAAACTTTTGATAGGATAGATATAAAGTTCCTTTACAATGTAACTAGTACTCATCATTATTTAAAATTTGCATAAAAACATCACGTTCAATTTCCCGACATCCTAAACTTTCAAGATGTGGATTATAAACCTGACAATCTAAGAGTTTATAATTCTCATTTTTTAATTTATTTACTAAAGCTATAAAAGCAACTTTGGATGCATTAGACACTTTAGAGAACATACTTTCTCCACAAAAAACATGTCCTAAATCTACACCATATAAACCACCTACCAATACATCATTCTCCCATACCTCAACCGATTTTGCAAAACCCATCTCATGAAGTTTACAATAGGATTCAATCATGTTATTAGAAATCCAAGTTCCGTTTTGACCATCACGTTTTATCTTCTGGCAATTTGAAATTACATCTCTAAAATTCTGATTGAAAGTAACTTTAAAGAGATTTCGATTAAGAATATTGCGCATGCTTTTAGTCACAATCAATTCATCTAAAAACAAAACCATTCTAGGATTTGGCGACCACCATAATATTGGTTCTCCTTCATTAAACCATGGAAAAATTCCGCTTCGATAAGCTAGTTGTAATCGTTCTGGAGATAAATCACCTCCAATTGCCAAAATACCATCATAATTGGCTTCTGAAACTGGCGGAAAAAATAAAACTTCGGATAAATGATACATTTTTAACTAAAATATAAAACCCGACAAATTTGAAAAAATTGCCGGGTTTGTTTATTATAAAATCAAAACCTATTGATTAAAATGGTAAATCGTCTGGTTCGTCTTCATTTAAGTTTGTTGCTGGAGCAAAAGCTTCTGCAGCAGGCATTGGTGGAGTTTGAGCTGGAGCAGCTGTATCTAATCTTTCGATTCTCCATCCTTGGATACTATTAAAGTATTTAGTTTCTCCTTGTGGATTAACCCATTCTCTTCCTCTTAAGTTAATTGAAACTTTTACTGGATCTCCTGTTTTATAGCTACTCAACAAATCGCATTTATCTTGAGTAAATTCGATCATGATGTGTTGAGGATATTGCTCTTCTGTAGTAACTACAAGTTCTCTTTTTTTGAATGATGCACTAACTTGTTGTTCTGGATTAACAACTTTTACTTTTCCTGTAACTTCCATCTCCGTTTTTATTTAATTGTTATTTATTTTTTTATTTTCTTAGCCAAAAGTACTTTCCAAGCCGATATTACATCGTTTTCATTAAGATACTTTTTAGCTTTTTGATGCACTTTTACATCATCATCTGAGCTCAATACTCCCTTCACAGAAAAGTTTTCTTTCACAAATATACTAACTTCTTCTGTTGTAGGCAAGGCTTCAATATTCCCTAATTTACCTAAATCATTCCCGTCAAAAACAGGACTTTCCTTTACATAATCAGGTATCGCATCTACTCCTACTCCTAGAGTTGTAAGTGGTTTTTCGACTTCAAAAAGTCCTTGATTCGATCTTGAATACCAATTACTTCCTAAGCGGGAAACCAAGTCTATTTTATGTTGATCGATTGCTCCATTCTCATCCAAAATTGCTTCGTGAATATGAATTTTTACCACCTCACAAAGAATAAGATTCCCTGCTCCTCCTTCTGTCCCTAACGGAATAATTTGAGTTACTTTACATTCAAACTGTACTGGCGACTCTTTTACTCTATACGGTTTTACAATATCCGATGGGATTTGTGTTAATCCCGATTTTATAAATTCGTTTACACCATCGGCATATTCTGTACTAGCAAGCGATGTTTGTTGTACAATATCATAATTAACCACGTTAATAACAACTTCGCGTGTAGCTTCGGCATTTATCAAAGTATGTTTTATAGAATTGTCACGTACTCTTCGAGAGGGTGAAAAAACTAAAATTGGCGGATTGGCGCTAAAAACATTGAAGAAACTAAATGGCGATAAATTCGGATTTCCGTCTTTATCTATAGTACTTGCAAAAGCAATAGGCCTTGGTCCAACTGCACTTTGTAAATAACCTTGCACTTTTGCGGTCGGAATTTCCTTTGGATCAATACTAATCATACTTTTATTTTTCTAATCATTTTTAGAAGACAACAAAAGTACATAAATCGTTTAAGTTTCGAAAGAAGTCTATTCATTTTAAAAATAAAAATCTTTGTACCCGTACAAAATATATACTATGTTTATTTCGTTATATTTATACCTCAAAATTTAATTTATGTTTTTTTCAGAAAGAAGAAATACAACCCGATGGATCATTATTTGTGCTTCCTTTTTGATTATTTCCTTAATTCTTTGGAACACTTATACCTTTTTTCAGATTTTTAAAAATGAGGAACGCTTAAAAATGAATCTTTGGGCTAATGCTCAAAAAACATTGATTAATGCTGATGAAAATACCGATGTCGAATTACCATTACAAATATTTAGCAACAACACTTCGATTCCTATTATTTTAACTGAGAAGGACAGTATTATAAGTGCAGTAAATATTGATGAAACCGTTATAAAAGATAAACAAAAGGCTAGTTCTTTTTTAAACAAACTAAAACGGGAGAATGAGGCAATTGTAATTGAGTATGCTCCTGGAAAACATCAGGAACTATATTATGGTAACTCCGAATTATTAAATAAACTTAAGTATTATCCAATTGCTTTATTATTGATTATCTTTTTGTTTGGAGGCTTGGTTTATAACTTTTACAGAAGTACCAAAATGGCTACCCAAAATAAACTTTGGGCAGGAATGGCAAAAGAAACAGCACATCAAATAGGAACTCCATTATCATCTCTGATTGGTTGGGTCGAGTTTTTAAAGACTGAAAATATTGACCAATCAATTACTTTAGAGATTGAGAAAGATATTGAGCGTTTACAAACTATTACCGATCGTTTCTCGAAAATAGGATCTACACCAGTTCTTGAAAATAAAGATATTGTACAGGAAACAGTAAATACCTATGATTATTTACAATCTCGTTTCTCTAAACAAGTAAATTTTTCTTGCCAGACGCCTGAGAATCCAATTATGGTTATGATTAATCCTATTCTTCATAGTTGGACTATTGAGAATTTGGTAAAAAATGCCATTGATGCTATGAAAGGAAAAGGCAATTTGTCATTGAAAATTGAGCAAGACGGAAACTTAGTAAAAATAAATGTTTCGGACACTGGAATCGGGATTCCTAAAAAACAATTTAAAACCATATTCGAACCTGGTTTTACAACCAAAAAAAGAGGTTGGGGATTAGGTCTTTCATTAACAAAAAGAATTGTCGAGGAGTATCATAGCGGAAAGATAAGGGTTTTACAATCTGAAATAGGAAAGGGAACAATCATCCAACTTAATTACAAAATAAATTCTCCAGCTTAAAAATAAAAAACCACAAACTCATGAATTGAATTTGTGGTTTTATTTTATTTAAAAGATACTTATTTAAGACTTATAAATTAGCCTGAATACTTTTGGCCAAAGCCTCAAATTCTTCTTTACTAAGTGATACTTTATTATGGAAACGCATTTCATCCATTTCGTTAAGCGGAATCAAGTGTACGTGTGCATGAGGAACTTCAAGTCCTACTACTGCCATTCCTACTCTTTTACATGGAACTGTTTTCTCCAGAGCAATTGCAACTTTTTTAGAAAACTGCATTAATCCTAGATATAATTCATCATCCATATCAAAAATCTTATCGATTTCTTTCTTCGGGATGCAAAGCGTGTGTCCTTTGGCATTTGGATTTACATCCAGAAACGCCAAAAAATTATCATCTTCGGTAATTTTATAACTTGGAATTTCTCCGTTTACTATTTTGGTAAATATTGACATTGTTTATTCGTTTATTTGGTTAATCGTTTAACCGATTTAACGATTAAACAGTTAAACTAAAAATTTAGTCTCTTGTAATTTCAAGAATTTCAAATTTCAAAACTCCGTTTGGTACTGTGATTTCTGCAACTTCACCAACTGATTTTCCAAGTAACCCTTTTCCTATTGGAGAAGTAACTGATATTTTTCCAGTTTTTAAATCTGCTTCACTTTCTGCAACAAGCGTATATTTCATTTCCATACCGTTGCTTTGATTTTTAATTTTCACATTAGAAAGCACCAACGCTTTAGAAACATCTAATTGCGATTCATCTATTAATCTTGCATTCGAATACACTTCTTCCATCTTAGAAATTCGCATTTCAAGTAGGCCTTGTGCTTCTTTGGCTGCATCATATTCGGCGTTTTCAGATAAATCACCTTTATCTCTTGCTTCGGCTATATCTTGAGATGCCTTTGGACGCATTACACTTTTTAAGTGCTCCAATTCATCTTTTAATTTTTTTAATCCTTCTGCTGTATAATAAGATACTTTACTCATAACTTCATCGTTTATATAAATAGAAAAAATCCCATCGGGACGGGATTTCTTATTACAAAGATACTATTATTTTTAATAGTACATAATTATATGTTAATCATATAGATTTCAAATCTAATTAAATTAATTTTGTTTCACTAATTCTTTTTATAATAATGAAAAAATTCTGGCTTTTATCCCTGTTTGTTGTTCTGCTCATGTCTTGTAGTGATAGTCGTGACAGAAGTAAAAATCCTAATATTCCAAATTATTCGGTAAATCTTACCATTGATACGAATTTGCCTGCCTATTCTAATCTTAAATTTATAAGCAACCCTGTATATATTCCTAACTATGGAGCAAAAGGTTTAATTGTAATGAAAGTTGGCGAAACCTCATATAATGTTTTTGATGCTGCTTGCCCTAATGAAGCGATATCAAGTTGCGTAGCTATGACTATCGATGGCATAAATGCTGTTTGTTCTTGCGACAAAAGCGTTTATAGTTTATTTACAGGACTAGGGGATAAAGAGTATCCTATGAAACAATATCGTGTAGATGTAGCCGGAAGTACATTACGTATATATAACTAAAAAACAAAAAGCCTGAAAGTTTAAACTTTCAGGCTTTTTAAATATAAAACTAAGTCGATTTAAAACTTGAGCGTTAATCCAGCTAAGAAATTAATTCCTGCTTGTGGATAATACGACGGATAGATATCCCACATAGCTCCGTTTGAAACATATTTTTTATCCAGAATATTATTTACTAAACCAGTTATAGTAATCGATTTAAATATAGATTTTGGTTTTATCTCGTAAGCAATATTCAAATCGTTTGTAAAATAATCTGCTAGTTTTGCAGCTGGCAATTCTATATTATTCATGAATTGTTCTCCAACATACTTTTGCAATAGCGAAACATATAACCCTTCGATTGGTTTATAAACAATAATGTTCCCTACTATTACTTCTGGAGAATAGGCAATACTTGTAGTTCCATAATACTCCCCATCTACAGCCAAATCAACATTTTTGTTACTACTTAATGTAAAATTAGGTCTTATTATAAACTTCTCCGACAAGGCAATCGTAGCATCTACTTCTAGCCCTAAACGGTAGCTTTTTTCGGTATTAGCACGAATTGAAGCACCAACATCATCTAACCTTCCTGTTAAAATCAATTGATCTTTGTATGCCATATAATACACATTTGAAGTCAATTGTACTTTCTCTGAATTATACCTCCATCCTAATTCAAAGTCATTTAATTTCTCAGGTTTTACATTTCCTCCTTCATAATCTGTTCTATTTGGTTCACGATTGGCTCTTGCATAAGAGAAATACAAGGTGTTTTTTAAGTTTATTTCATAATTTAATCCTGCTTTTGGATTAAAGAAATTAAAATTATCATCGACCAAACCAGTTTCTTTGCTATTGGCTTTATACTGTACGCTTCTATATTGTAAATCACCATAAAAACTAAATTTATCGGTTAATTGATAATTTGCTTTCGCAAAAATATTCCCGTCTGTTTTAACCGAATGATCATCATAATAATGATCTCCAAGTTCTGTTTGAGAAGCATTTCTTGCCCAAATGACTTTACCAAAATGATCGCCTTCATATCTATTCCAGCCTCCCCCTAAAATTACATCTAGTTTATCTGTAACATATTTTGCAGAAAATGTAGTTCCATAAAAATCATTATCCAACCATTTTTGGCGAATTAAATCTGTTCCCGGAACTAATTCTCCTAAATCATTATATACTAGTTTAGTCGGTTCAATCCCTCCATAACCTTCAACGGGTTCATCATATTTATAATTTTCATAATACCCTTTTCCTTTTGTATAATGTGCTGCAAGATTTGTACTCCATTTTTCGGACACAAATTCACTCCAATGTAACTGATAATGGTTTTGATTATAATTATCGGTTTCATTATCATAAAAACGAGTATTCCCTAATGCATCTTTAAACTTTCCTGCAGAGTTGTAGGTTCTTTCAGTATTTAGAGTTTCTGCATCGATTCCGTTCCAGGCTTGATACGTTTTTTCGGTTCCTCCAAAAACCAAAGCTTTAATTAAGGTTGTTTTACCCACATACGCTCCTTGCAAGAAATAGGATTTTAAATCTGTGCTTGCTCTATCTATATATCCATCTGATTTTATGGTCGATAAACGTCCTCCAATTTCAAAATGGTCATTTAATAAACCAGTACTAAACTTAACTGTGTTTTTTAATGTATTGAATGAACCAAATGAAGTAGCAATTTCTCCTGTAGCTTTTGTAGCATAATTATCTGTCAATAAGTTTAAACTTGCTCCAAAAGCGCTCGAACCGTTTGTTGAGGTACCAACACCTCTTTGTAGTTGTAAACTCTCTACTGATGAAGCAAAATCAGGCATATTTACCCAAAACGTTCCTTGGCTCTCGGCATCATTATACGGAATTCCGTTTATGGTAACATTTACTCTCGTAGCATCACTACCTCGTACGCGTATTCCTGAATAACCTACTCCGTTTCCAGCATCTGAAGTCGTAACAACCGATGGCATATAATTCATAAGAACAGGAATATCCTGACCTAAATTTCTGAATTTAATGTCTTTTTTAGTTAAATTACTAAAACTTACTGGGGTTTTCGTCGTAACACGTACTGCCGAAACCAACACATTATCTAGCTGATTAACTTTAGTTGTATCTTGTACTTGTGCAAAAGAAGAAAGAGAATAGAAAAAAGAGAATAGAAAAAAGAGAGATGGCTTATAGTTTTTCAACTTTAAACCTTTGCAACTTAGTACCTCAGTACCTTTAAAAAATATTTTCATCCGTAAAAAAATTACGAATAAAAGGGGGAATTATTCTTTTTGTTAAATTAATAAATGTTTCACGACAAAATATAGTGTGCACGCTATGACTTGTCGTTTTTTCCCTTAGCGACATTACTCGCTCAGGTTCTTTGGGTATGATCTCAGCTCGTTATTTAGAGCACCCCTTTGAGACGATGCAAATGTAGTGTTAAAAAACAAATTTCAAAAATTAAATTCCAAATTCCAAAAACTCGTTTTTACTGTCATCTTTATTAGAATTTGGAATTTAATTTTTGGGATTTTATTCTAAATTTGGTTTCTTTCGAGATTGCTTAATCTCCGAAACGTTCTTTTTATCCTTGATACGTTTACGAATTACTGATTTTGGAATCTTAGTCGCTTTTCGAGGTTTATGGATTATTAAAGCGTTTTTAATCAATTCCAAAAATCGTTTTGTTACGATACTTTTGTTTTTTAGCTGACTTCTATCTTCATCACAATTCAAGATTAAAACTGTATCTAATGTTAATCTTGTTCCTAATTTTATTTCCAAAAGTATTTTCTCTTCTTCAGATAAAGCTTGCGAATTTCGCAAATCAAAGCTCAAAACAACCTTCGAGGATACTTTGTTTACATTCTGTCCGCCAGCACCACTACTACGAACAGCTTTATAGGTTAGTTCTGTAACAATCTTTTCTATTTCCATTATTGTGGTTGATGTGCTGGTTTTAATAAATCGTTTACCGTTTTTACAGGATTAAAAGTAATTATCGGTACTGCAACAAAAACGGTTAACCATTTTGCCATTGCACCATTCCATAATCCTGGTAATTCATATCCTTTTACAGTATTTTTGCCAGCACTTTTTTCGACTATAAAACCTGCATTATGATTTATAAATTTTGCTAAATCAAACTTTTCGCTTTTATAATTTTTAATCCCACAAACTAGATCAACCGGATTAAAATGAGTTGCATTTGCTAAAATAGCTGCTTGGTTTTTGTCTGCTAAATCTACCTGAGAAGCTTCTACAATCTGAAGCGAAATTACTCCCTCTTCGTCCTGAACCCAAAATGGCCCTCCTCCTGGTTCTCCTTCATTCTTCACCATTCCGCATACGCGAATTGGCCTATCCAGAACTTCTTTTATTCGATTTATTTTATTTTCAAAAGTGAGTTTTTCAATAGCTACTTCTATGTTTAGATTTTGTTTTAAAAACAAAACTACCTCAGCGATTTTTCCTTCAGTTATCTGTTGATTTTCAATATCATTTAGGTAACCAAAAACTTTATTTTGCAATTCTATTAAAATACCTGCTAATGCTTTTTTATACAAAGCAATTTTCTCTATATGATTTTGGATTACATTATCGATGTTCTTGATAAAAATAACATCAGCATCCAGATTATTTAAATTTTCTATTAAAGCACCATGTCCGCCTGGTCTAAAAACCAATTGTCCGTCATCCGTTCTTACTGGTTGATTTTCTAAATCAACTGTAATTGAATCGGTACTTTTATTTTGATAAGAATAACTGATCCCAATTTTTGTCCCTGACTCTTTCTCAATTTTTGTTTTAACAGCAGCAACACACTCTTCAAATTGACTCTGATGAATTTCTGAAACTGTAAAATGCAAATTAGAAACAGAATTTGAACTGGCATAATAAGCACATTCATGCAAATGTTCCTCGATAGGATTTGCAATATGAGTTTTATATTGATGAAAAGGTAAGACCGCTTTTGGTTTATTTGCAAAATCAAAACAATCCGAAGCCAATAACATTTTTATAAAATAATAATTTTTATAATCTGTACTCAAAGAATCAAAATCAGGATATACTTCCCTTAATTTTTTATCTACAGCTTCAAAAAAAGGAAACTTATCCATCCCTATAATAAAAAGAGATAATTGGCTTTCTTTTTTTCTGTTGATATAGGCATTAATGCTTTCCTTTTCGATATTAAAATCATTTAGAAATGCATTCAAGAATTTAAACATTCTGCTTGCTGCCCCAGAAGCCGGAACGAATTTTTTTAATTTTAAATTCGATTTATTAGCATCAAACATAGCCGCTTTTGTTTCAAAATCAGCCTCTGATAAATTCAAAATCCCGTTTAAAACTGTCGCTGGGCTTATTAAAATACTTTTGCCTATTCCGTTTTTAAAAATCGCTAATTGCTTTTTAATTTTTTCAAAAGGAATTCCGTGCTCGTAAATTTGTACAAAATCGGCCGAAGAAAAACCTAATTCTTTAGCAATCGTCAAATCATTAATTATTTCTATTGCTTTGGCCAAGCGTGATTTTTTATTTCCTGATAGGGTTATATACGGTTTTTGGGTATTGATTACTGTTTCTTTAAAAACGGAGAAAACACTTTCTCGTTCTTTTGGACTATCCCGAATATCATCTTTTTCCCAAGGAACATCTATATCGGTAAGGAAAAACAAATCGTATTCGTGTTCTAGTGCAGCTTCATTTAATAATGGATTACAAAAACCATAGTACATCTCTGAGAATACCTTGGTTACCATAAGATTGGTATCGCAAAATAAATACTTATTTGCTAAAGCTAATTTTTCGTTTTCTAATTTTGTTTGTCCATAAGCAATTGGCATCATATCTTCTTCAACACAAATATGCTGATTCTCTTCCCATCTTTCCTGAAGATAATCACGTGCAAACTCAGGAACCCACTCCGTTTCATAATACGAGGCAAGTTGCTTGGCTAAAGTTGTTTTACCAGTACTCTCCGGACCGAACAAAGCAAATTTTAATATTCTTGTATCTTGTTGTTTAAGATTTTCTTCCATTCTAAATAAGCTGAAATAGCCAAAATTGTAAAAATTAAATATTGGAATGATAACATTCCTAACCCACGATAAGCATATAAAGGCACTACAATAATATCGCCGATAATCCAAAGGGTCCAATTTTCTATCTTTTTCTTTGCCATATACCACATTCCTGTAAAGAATATGCCAGAGGCAAGAATATCAATATAATTATCTTTATGTAACTCGTAATCGAAAAATTTATAGATGCCGAAAACTACAAAAATTGTAATAAAGAATAAGCCTATGCCTATTATTTTTTCTTGATTATTTGTACGTGTAATTGGTAAATTATCTTCTTGATTTGTTCCTTTTGCCCAGTTGTACCAACCGTAAATACTCATAATAGAGAAATATCCATTAATCATCATATCGCCTAAATAACCTGCTATATAAAGCAAATAAACCGAAATTACTGTGGCTATTAATCCTGTAGGATATACCCAAATATTTTCTTTTTTGGCAAACCAAACACTTAAAATTCCAAACACAAAAACAAGAAATTCCAAGCCAATATGCCAAAGCGGAACATTTTTATACGCATTAAGAAAAAAATCAATCATTGAGCTTGTCTGTTTTTATTACTTAAATTGAATTTTAGGATTCAAAAAAATGAATATCGTTTTCAAAAGCTGTTCCTATAACTACAAGGTCTGCTCCCATTTCATACACTTTCTGAATTTGTGACAAAGCTACAATTCCACCGCCAACAATTACTGGAATATTTACATTTTGAGAAATCAGCTGAATCATTTCTAACGGAACGGCTTGCTTTGCCCCACTTCCTGCTTCTAAGTAAATTAATTTATTCCCTAACATTTCGCCTGCCAGAGCTGTTGCTAATGCCAAATCAAGATTTGTTCTATCTAATGGTTTTGTTTTGCTTACTCGTGCAACCGCAGTTTCATTGCCGCTTTCAATTAAAATATATCCTGTTGAAATAATCTCCAGATTCATTTTTTTTAAGATTGGCGCTGCCTGAACCTGATATTCGATTAAATAATCTGGGTTTCTACCCGACAATAATGATAAAAACAAAATTGCATCTGCTTGTGGTGAAATTTGCGATGGGTCTCCAGGAAAAATCATAACTGGCAAATTAGTTTTTAATTTTAACTGAAAAACTAAATCTTCCAAAACAGTACTTTCGACCAAACTACCTCCTACAAAAATATGTGTTGCTGGTGATTGATTGATTTTTTGCAATAAGCTATCAAGGTTTTGCCAAGTAATTTTATCTGGATCTAAAAGAATCGCAAGTAATTTTCGATTCTCAACTTTGGCCAAACGTATTTCTTTATATATGTTTTGTAATTTTTGTCCCATAGCGAGCGTAAAAGTAAAAGTTTTTTTATGCAAGAGAACTATTTCGAATCAATTATATTTGTGTATTCGCTTTAACTAACGAAAGAAACAAACCTATGATTGCTATTGAATTACTTGAAAAATACGACGCAATACAGAAAAAATTCACAAAAACGACTGTTATTTTTAAAGAAGGAAAATTGCCAACGTATTATTATCAAATTCTTTCGGGCGAGGTAAAAATGAATAATTATAACGATGATGGTCGGGAATTTATTCAGGGAATTTTCTATAAAGGTCAATCATTTGGAGAACCTCCTTTATTCTTAAATCAAAAGTATCCCGCTAGTGCTGTTGTTGTAGAAGATGCCGAAATACTTTGTGTTCCTAAGGAAAGTTTCATGAAATTATTAAATGAAAACCCTGCGATAAGTATTAAAATCATCGAAAACTTAGCACAACGGTTGTATTACAAATCGGTAATGGCTGCCGAAATATCTACTCATGAACCCGAACATCGTGTATTACGATTGATTGACTATGCTATTGCAAATTTTAATTTCAAGAAAGATGCAAACGGTTACCTCATCAATTTTACCAGGCAACAAATTGGTGATTTATCTGGGCTTCGAGTTGAGACTGTTATACGTGCTATAAAATCCTTGGAGAAGAAAGGCGAATTAAAAATTATAAACCGGAAAGTGTACCGATAGTTTTTGCTTTATGATTTGAGTCATAAATGTAAGATATATGTGAACCGTAACTTTGTTACTCTAAAATTATATATCATGACACTTTATAACTCAACATTCGAAAATTTTAATAAAAGTTACATTGGCTCTGCAACTATGGCAATTATTGGACAAAGCTGTCTTGGTGCAGCTGCAGCAATGTTTGTTCTGGCTAATGGAACATCGGTAACACAAATGATTCAGCTTGCAATAATTGTATTTGCTAATATCATTGCTAATACTTCTATCCTGGCACAAATGAGCCATAAAACGGTTTTTAACCTAATTATAACAAGCGTCTTTTTTAGTATCTTGTTTATTATTATAAATAACATTTAGTTATGAAAAAACAAATAGAAAACAGAGAAGATATATCGCTTCTGGTAAACACTTTCTATACAAAAATAAGAGCCAATACTGAGATTGGCTTTTATTTTAATAATATGATTAAAGATTGGGATGAACACCTGGAGAAACTAACTGATTTTTGGGAAACCAATTTATTCGCTGTCAAAAAATATAAAGGCAATCCTATTGAAGCGCACAATAAAGTTGATGATCATTTTAACCATCAGATTTCATCGCATGAGTTTGGAATCTGGCTAAATGTGTGGTTTGAAACGCTGGAAGAACTTTTTGAAGGAGAAAATGTAGATACTCTTAAACGAAGAGCCCGAAAAATGAGTACGTTTCTTTATTTGAATATGTTTGAAAACCGCTCGAAAGCTTAGATAATATTACGCGAATTATTACACAAAGGTTTGCAAAGGAAAAACGAAGAAACGCTAAGAATTATTAAAGGTGCGCATCTGATTACTGAGACTAAATACTGCGACTATTTTTTACAACGCAGATTTTGATTTTACTGAATACTGCAACTGAAAACCGAGACTTTTTTCACTGAAACTGAAAACTAATTACTAAAAACTACTTCTCCAGCGCGTAGACTAAAGTAAAGTTTTCTATTTCTTCATAGTACACTACAAAGTCTTTTACCAAATCATCAAAATGTAGGCTTGCCAATGTTTTGTTTTCCTCCAGAGAGAAAGAATTTACACGAATATGGTCTTTAAAACTGATTCCTTTTTCATTTCGGATTTTGAAGATGGCTTCTTTTGCTCCCCAAATTACGGTGAGTTTTTTTATGTATTCTTCTAGTGCATCGGAATTTAAATAATCGAATTCTTTATCGACAAATTTATCGGCGATTCTTAGAATTTTTTCGCGTTGGAGTTCGATATCGATTCCTACGGTTTCTTCGCTAATAATTATTGCCGAAAAATTATGCGAATGGGTAATTGATATATGATTGTGGCAACTTAAATACGGTTTTCCGAATAGGTCGTAATGCAAATCCAGATCGGTAAAACCTGCTTCTTGCAAAAGCATACGTACACTTAAGAATCCTCGTTTATGCAAATCAGATTTCATTCCGTTTAAACGAAGTTGTGTTTTTTCTTTTAAAACTACTTTATCAAGCAACTCTTCGAAAGACTCGGTTATCTTCCAAATTAAAATTTGTGTTGTTGGGTTAAACTGTATTGTTTGATGTAAAGGCATTTGTTTTAATTGTGAATTATAAATTATGAATTATAAATTTTGCTCCTGTCGAAAATATTCTGAAGCCAAATATTTATAATTTTCTCTTTTGCTATATTAAGAAATAGAAGTTCATATACACTTGTAATCTCTTACGTTTCTAGCCCTGATGGTAACGGCATCCTATTGTGGCGGTGTTCGCCGCAATAGATATAGTGGACAGCAGGAAATAGCTTCATATTTTGACTATGCTCAATATGACAATTATATTATTTATCTAATGTTCAAAAGATTAAGTGATTAAACATTTCACAAATCTTTTAGAAATTAGTTAAATTATAAAGTTATTCCGTAAATTTGCAAAAAAATTTACAATTACAAATATACTATAAATGAGTACTACAACTATGCCTTTTGTGGCTTTCAAAGTAAAAGACATCTCTCTAGCGGCTTGGGGAAGAAAAGAAATTGAACTAGCTGAAGCTGAAATGCCAGGTTTAATGGCGCTTCGTGCTGAATATAAAGACGAACAACCTCTTGCAGGTTCTCGTATTGCAGGATGTTTACACATGACTATCCAGACTGCCGTTTTAATCGAAACTTTAATTGCTCTTGGTGCTGAAGTTACTTGGAGTTCTTGTAACATTTTCTCTACTCAAGATCAGGCTGCTGCTGCTATTGCTGCTGCTGGAATTCAGGTTTATGCTTGGAAAGGTCTTAACGAAGAGGATTTTGACTGGTGTATCGAGCAAACTTTATTCTTTGGTGAAGACAGAAAACCATTGAACATGATTCTTGATGATGGTGGAGATTTAACTAATATGGTTATTGACCGTTACCCTGAATTGGTTGCTGGAATTAAAGGTTTGTCTGAAGAAACTACAACTGGTGTACACAGACTTTACGAAAGAGTAAAAGCTGGAACTTTGCCAATGCCTGCAATTAACGTAAATGACTCTGTTACTAAATCTAAATTTGATAACAAATACGGGTGTAAAGAATCTGCTGTAGATGCTGTACGTCGTGCAACTGACTTAATGTTAGCTGGAAAAAGAGTTATCGTTTGTGGATACGGTGATGTTGGAAAAGGAACTGCTGCTTCTTTTAGAGGTGCAGGATCTATTGTAACAGTTACTGAAATTGACCCAATTTGTGCTTTACAAGCTGCAATGGACGGTTATGAAGTTAAAAAACTAAACACTGTAATTGCTAATGCTGATATCATCATTACAACTACTGGAAATAAAGATATCGTTCTTGGAGAGCACTTCGAGCAAATGAAAGACAAAACTGTTGTTTGTAACATCGGACACTTTGATAACGAAATTGATATGGCTTGGTTGAACAAAAACCACGGTGCATCTAAAATCGAAATCAAACCTCAGGTTGACAAATACACTATCGCTGGAAAAGATATCATCATTCTTGCTGAAGGTCGTTTAGTAAACCTTGGTTGTGCTACAGGTCACCCAAGTTTTGTAATGAGTAACTCATTTACAAACCAAACTTTGGCACAAATCGAATTATGGAAAAACAGTGCTGCTTACAACAATGACGTTTACATGTTACCAAAACATTTAGATGAAAAAGTTGCTGCTTTGCACTTAGCTAAATTAGGAGTTGAATTGGAAACTTTACGTGACGATCAAGCTGCTTATATTGGTGTTCCAGTTGAAGGTCCATTCAAACCAGAATACTACAGATACTAGATTAATTTAAGGAGTTTAAGATTATAGTCCCGAAGCTTCGGGATAGATTTTTAAAATTAACTGAATATTAGAACCCTTGCAGAAATGTGAGGGTTTTTGTATTATTGTAACAATCTAAAAAACATGAAAAATTATATTTTTATCATTATTTTTTTAATTGTGTCTATTGAATTAACTGCCCAAGGCAATTCTAAATATGAATTTCAAAAAGATAGATTTGATTTAGGAGAATCTTTTTTACAAAAAGGGCAAAATGAAAAAGCAATCCAATTATTTTTTTTTGCCTATCATATTATTCCCGACAACGAACTAGGACAAATTGCATATAAAAAATATGATTCCTTAAAATCAATCGTCAGAGAAAATTTGTTGAAAAACATATCTGGAAATTGGAAAAAAATTAGCACCGATTCAAATTGGGTTATGCCCGATGAAAATGGTTTGATTGGAGAAATGTTAACAATTAATTCCAATGAAATATTATTTTTTGAGCTTTACAAAAAATCGAAAGAATGGTGTTTCATAAAAACTGAGCCAGTGATTTTTTGTAAAAAAGCAGAAATTGCAACTTACATCGACTATGATTCTAACTTTACAGAATTTGTGTATAAAAATAAAGAAGTTTGGCGATATTCTATTGATGAAAATTCAGGGATTTTAAATGCTTATTTTATTGGTTTTGAAACAGAAAATGGAGTTTCTGAGATGATATGCGGTAATTCTCACTTTCAATATTTTAAGTTACAATAATTTATCTCTACAATTTATCAAAATCTCACCCAACCAGGCATAAAAAACATTTCACTCAAAAAATTGCACGTTTATAAATATCTACTTACTTTTAATAATTAAAATAAGAATCTATTTCTCAAATACTTAAATAGTACAAACTTGAAAAAAACAACTTTTTTAATCATCTTCTTATTTTTACTTATTCTCCCGCAAATTATTTTTTCTCAGGAAAAGAAACCTAAAGTCGTTTTAGTCTTAAGTGGTGGCGGAGCAAAAGGAATTGCACATATTCCGCTTTTACAAAAACTAGATTCTCTACACATCGTTCCCGATCTTATTGTAGGGAATAGTATGGGAAGCGTTATAGGAGGTTTATATGCCATGGGATATTCTGGCGATAGTATCGAAAAATTAACCAAAAACATTAATTGGGATAAATTACTTGGCGGAGGCCAATCGTTAAGATCTGTAAGTGTAGAGGAAAAAAGAGAATTTCAGCGCTATTTAGTTGGAATAGGAATTAAAGATAAAAAACTAAACAGTGTTGGCTCTCTATTAAATGATCAAAATTTAAGAGAATACCTTGCTGAATTAACCTATCCTGTATATAATGTTAAAGATTTTGACAGTCTGCCAATACCGTTTAGAGCCATGGCTACCGATTTATCCGAAGGAAAAGAAGTTATTCTAAGCAAAGGTAATCTTGCTTATGCCATGAGAGCCAGTATGTCTCTGCCAGCTATTTTTAAGCCTATGGCATATGAAAAAACAGTATTAGTTGATGGTGGTGTAATGAATAATTTCCCTACAGATGTTGCCAAACAAATGGGTGCCGATATTATTATTGGTAGTGATGTAGGTGGTGGATTGGAACCTATAGACAAACTGAACAATCTTGTGACTATATTGACACAAACCAGTATGTTTCCGAGTAATATTAAGAATCCAGCAAACCGAAAACTCTGTACTATCTTAGTTGATCATTTGCCGAACTTACGTTTTTCTACCGCTGATTTTACAGATAGCGATGAAATCTACAAAGATGGTAAAATCGCAACAGCAGAAAATCTTCCCGCTTTAATTGCATTATCCGAAAAATTAAAAGGATACACACAACGAATTCACGAATTACCAAACATGCCTCCAGAATTTGTTCTTGACACAATTGTTTACAAAAAAATTAGTCCTGAAAACCTTGCTTTGGTATTAGGAAGAACAAATCTTAAAACAAATACAAAATATACCACCAAAGATTTAATAGCAGGCATTAACAGAGCCATGGGTACCAATCTTTTTGATGAAATTACATACAGTTATTTCATCAAAGATGGCGACAAACTAGGAGTTACTCTATTTGGACATGAACGCGCCAAAAACCAACTCAACACATCCGTACATTACGATACTTACCGAGGCGTTGGAATCATTTTTAATTACACCGCAAGAAATGTTCTTGCCAGAGCATCTCGTCTTCTTGTAACAGTGGATATTGCAGAGCAGCCAAAAGCAAGAATCAATTTTCAGAAAAATTTCGGAAAAAACAGAGACTGGTGGTGGTCATCTGAACTTTATGGAGCTTTTTTAAGGCAAGAAATTTATTTTGATGGCAAAGCTTCAGATAATGTACTTTATAATTATTTTGAATTTAATAAT
The DNA here is from genome assembly GCF_035013205.1 of Flavobacterium sp. PL02. Classification (NCBI taxonomy): domain Bacteria; kingdom Pseudomonadati; phylum Bacteroidota; class Flavobacteriia; order Flavobacteriales; family Flavobacteriaceae; genus Flavobacterium; species Flavobacterium sp. PL02. Next base: position 52,531 of record NZ_JAYGJP010000013.1, on the reverse strand, counting down.
GAGATTAACAGAAATTTAAATTCATTAAAAAGTTATTTTGGCTATGGTTTACACTATCAATACGCCAATTTAAAACCAAAATACGACAGAGAATACAATCCTAACTCGGTCGATATCACCGATTACTCCTTAAACAGTATCGAAGTAAACATGCATTATGCCTACAATAATATGGATAAAGTTTTCTTTGCCGAAAATGGAACAATTATAAAAGCAAATGTAACCCGCTCATTGTTAACGGATGTCTACACCTCTTTTAACGACCCAGATCAAACAAGCATATCTGGCGCAACCAATGGATATACAAAATTTGGTTTCAGCTTTGAAAAAAGAGCACTATTAAGAAAGAAAATTACAGGAATCATTGGCTTTGATTCTTATTTTGTTTTTGAGGATAAACTGAAAGATAGTCAAATCTCATATTCAGATTTTGGTTATGCTTCAAAATATTTCTTAGGAGGAATTATACCAAGTTCTGGTAGTAATCGTTTTTCATTTCCTGGCCTACATGAAGACGAACTCAATGTTTCACAATATATGGGCTTAAAAATTGCTTCTCAAATAAATCTTATGGGAAAAATCTATCTTACTCCCCATTTTAATATTGCAACTGTTGGGTTTGAATCTTTTGATAAATACATTAATAAGGCATTTAGTCCAAAAGGAAAATGGGATGATGGCTTCGACCCTAGCCTTGTAATATCTGGAGGAGCCGCGATTTCCTACCAATCCATTTTGGGTCCAATCCATTTTGATACTTCCTGGATAAATAATATCGACAAAGTAAGATTGTTTTTTAGTGTCGGATTATCACTAAATCCTTAAGAAAAATCGGGTTTCTTTTTTAAATCTAAAATTTATAATTTGGGCGTGCCACCATTAAAGAAAATACCCAATAAGCATTACGTTCATTGGGTATTTTCTTTAATGCTGTCGGGCTATCCGGGCTACTTTGGTAGCTACCTCCTATCCCTCACGCAAACAAAATCATCAAATTAATTTAAGACCATTCTTTTTACATACAGGAAGTAACTCCTAGATTATATTTATATATTAGCGATAAAACATTATTAGGATAAAGAAAATGTTTTAAAATCAAATCAAGAATTAGTTAATCATATCAACGTAATGAGCTTGAATATTTTAAAACCTCAACTATCTATAATGTAAATAAACCCGATTAGATTAATTACGATTAAAAATATGATTGAAAAAGTTATATGTGAACTACATGGTTCAAAAGATATGTCTTTTGCCTGTATTCATCTTGCAATGGCAATAGACAAAAAAGAAAAAGTTGGCTTTTTTTATTCCGAAGCCGAAGAAGATCTTCCGCAAATTGCCTGGTGTGGATCATGTGAGCAATGGTTACTCGATAACGGCGAAGAGTGGAATGAAGCATTTGAAAATTTAGCCGATTTCAAAATATTATGCTCCGATTGTTATGACGAAGCCAAAGAAATACAGTTCGGAACTGATAAAATATAAACAAACATGATTTCTACAAAAGACTTTAAATTATTACCTAATAAAAATTCACTCCAGAATATCTGCAAAGCAATTTCAGTTCTGGACGCTATTATTTGCCAAGAATGGGAATATCGATATTACTCCTACAACTCTAAATGGGGAGAAGGCGAAGAATTTTTCGAAATGAGAGACGGATCTGGAGATTTAATGAATATTCTTTTTCTCGAAAATCATTGCGTAATAAATGGTTTTGCACACGAATATCAGCATAACGAGAAAAGTGATTTGACTAAAAACCTTCCTGAGATTTATAATGACTTTATTTTTGGTGAGCCTGTTGCATCCTTTGGAACAACATTTTGTTTGTGGACAAACGAAACCGAGAATTGGGAAGTTGGAACGATTGAAGATTATAATGACAACTCAGCCGAATTACTAGCCATTTTTGATGGAAATCCGCAAACCTATATCAATTGGGCAAGCGAATATTTTGATGAATCCTATAAAGAAACCGGAATCCCATTAAAAACCGTAACCGAAATTTATGACGGTAAAATCTTGACCAAAGAAATGGTTTTGTCTATTGTAGATGAAATTGAAGATTGGGAATTACTAGAAGAAGATTTAAAAGAAATAAATTACGAATACGATTTTAAATAGATAAACAGCAATGAAACGCATTTTCCTCATCTATATATTTCTCCTTATAAACTGTATGTCATTTGCACAAAATAATGATACATGGACTTCCTTCTGGGACAAAGACACGACGCATACCGGATATAAAGATAAAAACGGCATTATAAAAATCGAGCCTAAATTTATGGGAATGACAATTGCCCATAAATTTGATGATATTATTGTTGTTTCCGAAGAAGAAAATGAAAGTTGGAAAAACTATTATCTAATAAAGACTGGAAAAATAGTTGGTCGAGATAGTTTGTATATATTCGACAATGGTCCTGATTGCGAAAACGAAGGTTTTATTAGATTTCGAGACCCGAAAACTGATAAAATGGGCGTGTTTAATGGTGATGGTAAAATTGTAATTCCTGCCGAATATAGCAGCATAACCAAAGTTATAAACGGAATGATTATAGCATTAAAAGGCGCCGAAAAAGTAAATGATAATCATGGTGGAGCTTGCAATCATTTTAGTTGGGCTGGTGGAAAGGATTATCTTATTGATACCAATAACAAAATCCTTATCGAGAACTTTGTATATAATGATGAGTTGAATTTTTATTCTTTGCAAAAATCAAAAGAACCAAGCTTAGACCCGATAAGAGAAAATTTCCTTGGTGTTGATGGACAATACTATTCATTTATAAATTATGATAAAGAATTTAAATTGTGGCTAAAAAACAGTTTGCTCTCAGATTTATCCAAAGAGAATTTACTAAAACATTCCTATGAAGAATTTTTCTATTGGAAAGAACCAGTTGGCTGGATAAATGAACCAAAAACTAAGTTCATTAATAAAAACTACAAACTCATAAAAGATAAATTGCTAGAACTTAGCAATCCTACTTGTGATTACTTTGTTACGACAGATGGCCTAAATCAATTTATCTACGAAGCAGACAAATACAATCAGTATTTTAATAATTGTAATGAATCCAAAGACTGGAAATATCCAATGAAGAGTATTATTATTAATCACCGTGATAAAAAAGATTCCACCCAAGATCATTTTGATTTCCTGAGAACCGAAAATGGATATCAATTAATAAGTGTTTCTATACGTTAAGGGAAACTTAAATAGTTTTTAGATTATTGGATTTTCAACATCCTTCTCAGCAAATAAATCATGACAAAAGAAGATTTTAAAATCAGTCTGGAAAAAGCCCTTGACGGACTTATAGATTTTACACAGGAAATGGTAATAAACAAATTACCACATGATTGTAAATTCATAATTAAAACTAATTGTTCATACGATGGAAATGAATTAGAAGACGATGAAGAAATTTATCCTGATGATAAAATCGATGAATCAAGCTCAATTAATCCTGCTACAAAGTCGACTGTAATAGATTATTTATGGCGAAATGGTAAAGTCCCACAATGGATTAATGTTCAGGTTGATAGTTGTGACCTAAATTTTAGCTACATTACATTAGAGTGTTGCGGAAGATATTCGGCTTTTTTAAATCATAAGGATGGACCTTTTCGTGGGTTAGGGCCTAGTATTCCCTATTGTTATTATGATCCAATTTCTGAAAAACTCATCCAAAAAGTTGATTTGAATGAAATAAAACAATATTCAATAAATTCTTCTTTTCACTAAAACACAAAGGTTAACTTTGTAAAAACGTGAATTATGAAAAACTTTTTATTTTTAGGAATTGCCATTATATTTGAAATCATTGCAACTTCAGCATTAAAAAAATCAGAACAGTTTACTCAACTTATTCCAAGCATAATAACTTTTATAGGATATGCAGGTGCATTTTACTTCCTTAGCTTTGCTATAAGAACAATTCCTGTTGGTGTTGCCTATGCTATTTGGTCTGGAGTTGGGATTGTATTAATTACTATTATCGGGGCAATATTTTTTAAACAAACTCCCGATTTACCTGCAATAATAGGATTGGCATTAATTATTATAGGTGTTGTCGTTATCAATGTTTTTTCTAAAACTACAACACATTAGATTAAAAAATAGTACTTTTGATAGTATCAAATGATACTATCATGAAGCCTCCATATGACATTACTCCAATTATATTAAAACTTATCAGTTCTATTTCTGAAAAAATTGGTGCACTAAACGCCGTTAATTTAGACAAGCAATCTCCTCAGTTAAGAAAACAAAACAGAATAAAAACAATTCATTCTTCTTTACAAATTGAAGGAAATACTTTGACAGAAGAACAAATTACAGCTTTAATAGAAAACAAACGTGTCATTGGTCCTGAAAAAGATGTCCTTGAAGTTCTTAATGCCATTAAGGTATATGAAAAATTAGATCAGTACAAATCAACATCATCTAAAAGCTTTTTAGATGCACACTCTGCATTGATGAAAAGTTTAATTCCTGATTTTGGAAAATATCGAAAACAAGGGGTTGGAATAGTAAAAGGTTCAAAAGTTACACATGTTGCCCCACCACATGACAATGTTCCTCATTTAATGAATGATTTATTTGATTATTTAAAAGATAAAGATGAATTAACTCTAATAAAAAGTTGTGTTTTTCATTATGAAATGGAGTTCATTCATCCTTTTTTAGATGGAAATGGTAGAATGGGAAGATTATGGCAAACCTTAATTTTAATGAATGAATATCCCGTTTTTGAATTTTTACCTTTTGAAACTTTAATTAGCCAGACCCAAAAAGAATATTACAAATCACTTGAAACAAGCGACAATACTGGAAAATCAACTCCCTTTATTGAGTATATGCTTGGGGTCATAAATACATCGCTGGAGAATTTATTAAACTACAACAATAGAACAATAAGAGATATAGACCGCCTGGATTACTTTTCGATGCTAGGAGTTCGTGAATTTACAAGAAAAGATTATATGAATGTTTTTAAAGAAATATCATCTGCTACAGCAAGTAGGGATTTAAAAAAAGGAGTGGAACTTAAGATTTTTAAAATTGAAGGAAATCAAAATAAAACAAAGTACATTTTACTATAAATTGAATTTCTTTATCATCTAATTACAAATACAATGAACTTCCGAAAAGCTACTATTTCCGATTTACAAGAAATGCAAGAATTGTATATCGAAACTATAAAACATGTTTGCAAAGACGATTATAATCCAGTCCAAATTGATGTTTGGATTTCGGGAGTTGATAATACCGAACGCTGGATTGAAGTTATTAATACACAATTTGTTTTATTAGCAATTATAGCAAATAAAATTACTGGTTTTGGAACTTTAAAAGATGGAAATTACATCGACTTCTTTTACATTCATAAAGAGTATCAACGACAAGGAATCGCTGATAGAATCTTAACCGAATTAGAACTTGAAGCTAAAAAATATCCTTACGCTTTGGGACAAAAAACCATAACATCTGACATAAGTATAACAGCAAAACCATTCTTCGAAAAGAAAGGCTTTATAGTAAAAGCCGAACAACGAAATATAAGATTAGGCGTAGAACTGATTAATTACAAAATGGAGAAGCAATTATAACACTAAAAGTCTAACGGAGTAAATCTCTCGCAAAGTCGCAGAGACGCAAATTTTTAAATCAATCTTTGTCGACGTACTTTACGCCCTTCGACTTCGCTCAGGATGACAATATTGCAGAAAACTTTGCGTCCCTGCGACTTTGCGAGCAAAAAACATAGCGTGCTTTGAGTAAATCTTAGCGCACTTTACGGTTAAAAAAACACAGCAAGTTTCGGATTTTATGACCGAAGAATCCTGTCGATATTTGTATTATAAAATTGAACGAAATGAATACACAGGAAAACATTAATTATAATCGCATTGCTGATGCAATAGATTATATCAAAGCTAACTTTAAGGAACAACCCAACTTAGATGAGGTTGCCGAAAAAGTGCATTTAAGTCCGTTTCACTTTCAGCGTTTATTTACCGAATGGGCAGGAACAAGTCCGAAGAAATTCTTGCAATATATTAGTGTCGAACACGCAAAAAAAATCCTCAAAGAAAACAATCAGGCAACTTTATCTGATGCCGCTTTCGATACTGGTCTTTCGGGAACAAGTCGCCTTCATGACTTATTTGTAAACATTGAAGGAATGACGCCAGCCGAATATAAAAACGGAGGTAAAAACCTAGAAATCAATTTCAGTTTTGCCGAAAGTCCGTTTGGGAATATTATTGTTGCTTCGACTAGTAAAGGTATTTGTTTTATGGCTTTCGCTGAAAATGAAGAAACTGGTTTTGAAAATTTACAACACAAATTCCCAAATGCTACATTCTCCCGAAAACTAGATTTGGTACAACAAAATGCGCTGTTTATTTTTCAGAATGATTGGAGTAAATTATCCGAAATAAAACTGCATTTAAAAGGAACTGATTTCCAATTAAAAGTTTGGGAAACGCTACTAAAAATTCCAATGGGACAACTCTCCACCTACGGTTCTATCGCACAACAAATAGAAAAACCTAATGCTTCTCGTGCAGTAGGAACTGCGATTGGCAGTAATCCTGTAGCTTTTCTTATTCCGTGTCATCGTGTAATTCAAGCTTCGGGAACATTTGGCGGATATATGTGGGGAAATACCCGAAAAACTGCTATTATCGGTTGGGAAGGCGTACAAGTAAATCCAATAATATAAAACTACACAACATATACATGTAGAGACGTACCGCAGTGCGTCTAACGTTCCGTATTTCTATTTACAATCTATGACGATAATCTTTGCGTAGACGCACTACGGTGCGTCTCTACAATAAAAACCGTAATCCCATAAATAATTCACATGATATATTTTTCACGCAGATTTAACAGATGTAGCAGATTTTTTCAAATCATTTTAATCCTTGAATCTGTGGCAAAAATTAGGACAATCTTTGCGTAGACGCACTGCGGTGCGTCTCTACAGAATGAAATTGTGGTAAAATATAATACATAATTTTTTTCACGCAGATTTAGCAGATATGGCAGATTTTAAATCATTTTAATCTTTTAATCTGTGGCAAAAAATATAGTACTCTTTGCGTAGACGCACTGCGGTACGTCTCTACAGATATACTGTATGTGAATGATTCTTCATGATAAATTCAATAACATCTAAAATTACCATGCAAAATATACAATCAAAAATTGCTTCTCTTAATTGGGAAAGCATCACCGAATCTATGCACCAAAATGGATTTGCAATAATTCCGAATGTGCTTAATAACGATCAATGTGAAGATTTAAAATTTGACTATTCAAATCCTAATTTATACCGAAAAACGGTCGTTATGGAACGTTATCGATTTGGTTTAGGCGAATACAAATATTTTAATTATCCATTGCCAGATTTAATCCAAACAATTCGAACAGCTATTTATCCTAAACTCGCTCCAATTGCAAACGCCTGGATGAAAGCATTAAATATAAATACGGTTTTTCCTGAATCTCATGAAAAACTATTAGAGCAATGTCACGCCAATAATCAATTAAAAGCGACTGTTTTAATTTTAAAATATGGCAAAAGCGGTTTTAATACCTTACATCAGGATTTATATGGGGATGTTTATTTTCCGATTCAGATTGTACTTTTTCTAAACGAACCCGATGAAGATTTTACTGGTGGCGAATTTGTATTAACACAACAGACTCCCAGAGCACAATCAAAAGCCATTGTTCTGAAACCAAAAAAAGGTGATATTCTAGTTTTTACCACCAATTTTAGACCTGTAAAAGGTTCTAAAGGTTATTACCGCGTTAATATGAAACATGGTGTTAGTGAGATTCATTCTGGCGAACGACATACGCTGGGGATTATTTTTCATGATGCGTTGAGTTAAGGTACAAAGGTACTGAGGTACTAAGGCACAAAGGTTTTAACATACAGCATGTCTGTAGAGACGCACCGCAGTGCGTCTACGCAAAGATTGGTCCTCATAGATTAATTACGTGATGTTAGACGCACTGCGGTGCGTCTCTACAGGATAAAAATTGCGGTAAAATATAATACATAATTTTTTTCACGCAGATTTAGCAGATATGGCAGATTTATAAATCATTCTAATCCTTTTAATCTGTGGCAAAAAATAGGGTAATCTTTGCCTAGACGCACTGCGGTGCGTCTCTACGGTAAAACAAACGTATAAAAGAAATGATTCAACACAATAAAATTTCCGATTCAGATCTCCGGAATAAAATTAAAAATGCAGAAATTTGCTTTGGTGGAAACCGAAAGCTAAAAATTTACGGAACTTTAAAATGTTCTTCTGGTAAAAGAATGAAACATGAAAATCGGGTTTTCTTTTTATCCGAAGATGAAGCTCAACAAAATGGCTTTAGACCCTGTGGTCATTGTATGAAAGCTGAATATAAAAACTGGAAAGATGGACTTATTTAATCCCGAAATAGACGAAACGACCAATTTATTACCTAAAGACGGAACTGTAAATTATTATGGTAAACTATTTTCCAGAGAAAATTCAAATCACTATCGAGATATATTACTCAATACTATCGAATGGAGAAATGACGAAGCAATTATCTTTGGGAAATTAATAATTACAAAACGTAAAGTGGCTTGGTATGGCGATTCCTCTTTTGAATACACTTATTCTAACACTACAAAAAAGGCGCTTCCGTGGACTAAAGAATTATTAGAATTAAAAAAAGTTATCGAAGAAAAAACCGGAGAAGCCTTTAATTCTTGTTTGCTTAATTTATATCATTCTGGCGACGAAGGAATGGCGTGGCACAGCGATGCCGAAAAAGATTTGAAAAAGAATGGTGCTATTGCTTCGGTAAGTTTTGGAGCGGAACGAAAGTTTGCCTTTAAACATAAAGAAACTAAAGAAACCGTTTCTTTAATCTTAGAACATGGTAGTTTATTGGTCATGAAAGATACTACACAAACCCATTGGTTGCACCGATTACCTCCAACTAAAACAACATCTAAACCTAGAGTAAACCTGACTTTTAGAACTATAGTCGAGTAATTTTTTAAACCATTAAAAGATTAAGATTCATTAAGTATGTGAATCAAGGATTGGGTTTTGTATTAAGCATAAATTCTTAATCTCATGATACTAAATTATAACCCACATTTTTTGTAGATATCTAATATTACTGATTCTTTTCCTAAAAGATAATTATCTATATCGTGAGGGAATTTTTCGGCCATTTCTATTTTTATCTGGCTATATCTGTCCCTTTCGTCTGCATCTGTGCGTAGGTAATTTCGAAAAGTGACATGGCGTTTTAACTCACTCGACTCTTTGTTGCATACATATAAATGATGCTCCATAAGGTGTTCCTTATTTTTATAGCTAAAGGCATCTCGACCATCAATACCTAAATTACCTACATGTTCATAACCTATCTCTTTTAGTTTCTGTTTTACAATCAGAAACCTATCGTTTTCGATTACAATATCTATATCTATAATCGGTTTTGCGTGTAAACCTTCTACAGATGTACTACCTACATGTTCAATTGATAATACCTCATCTTTTAAAACAACGAGTAATTCTCTTTCGATTTTTTTAAATTCATCCGCCCAATTAGGATTGTACGGAACGACAATTATATTCCAATTTTCAGCACCTATCATATAGCTATTTTTTGCAAATATAATAATTGGTTATTAACGCTTCTTAGGTAAAACATTATTATAGGAAACTGACAATGCATCTTGTAGCATTGGCTCTGGAACTTTGGCAAGATCTACAATTGTCCAGCCTTGTTCTCCCCATTTATTAGGTACGGGATAAAAGAATTTTTCACTTGAAGCGCAAAAAACAGATTGTTCGATTTCATTAAACTTCAATACTCCTTGGTTTTTATTTACATCGAGTGTTGCAAATATTTTCTTCTTCACCCGAAAAGAAGTCTTTTCAAAATGCGGTTCTTCGGTTGCTTCTGAGAATGATAGAGCTAACTTTCTAAATGTTTCAATCGATACCATGATAGCTTATTTTAAAGTTAAACTCTAATTTTTACCAACCTTGATTTAGTCCATTTTTAAGAACCTCATCATATTTATCTTTATCAAAAGTATATAAATTTGGAGCTTTGTGTGCTACATTACTTTTCTTTTCGTCGAGCTTATTCAAAATTCCGATATTGGTTATTTTTCGGAGAAAGTTTCTTCTATCGAGTTTTCTATCCAAAATCGTTTCATATAATTTTTGAAGCTCCGGAATCGTAAATTTTTCAGGCAACAAATTATATCCTACTGGTATTAAATTCAACTCATTTCGGAGTGTAATCAAAGCTTTATCTAGAATTTCTTTGTGATCCAAGATTAATTCTGGAACTTCTTTGTGATCAACCCACTCTATTAATTCTTCTTTTTTATTTTGTTGCGGAACGGTTTGCAAAAAATCGACCAAGGCATAATATCCTACGGTTACAAATCGTTGCGAAAGCCATTTTCCTGCCTCTCTGGGAATTTTTAGATGGTCTAAAATTGCATTACCAAAATGCTTGTCGTTTCTTTTTACTTTACCAAAAGTAGCAAATTGTCTCAAAAAAATACCTTCTACTCCTGTCCTGATTTTAAGTACTCTTACTGCTGCATCATCTATATCTTCATTTATAGGAACAAATCCGCCGGGCAATGACCATTTATTTTCATACGGGGTTTTAATTAGCAAAACTTTTAGCTGATTATCATGAAATCCAAAAATCACACAATCTATAGAAAGTCCTGGCTGATAGTCTTCATGAGTATATATAGTGGTATTTATCATGCATTTATTATTTGTTCAAATTTTATCCAACATAAAATAAATGTGCAATTTAGCTTATTTTCAATAAACGAAAATCAATCTTATTTTCTAACATCGTTTTTACAATTAAAACAGGCTATAGCACAGATTTTTTATGCTTTAAAAAATCATAAATTAATGTCAAATTTACAATCAAATATAAAACGACTTAAAAAAAATAAGTACATTGCGTCATAATAACACATTTAATACTTCGCTTGTTATTTTTCTTCAAAAAAAACAATTAATAAGCTAATTATAAGGTATTAATGTCCAGTTAAAAAAATTACTGTTCTGTAACAAAAAAATAAAAAGGCAGTCATATAATTAATTGAAAACATAACTAATTGTATTATGAGCATCCCAACTCTAGAAAAACTGAACAAGAAGCTTATTAGAAAAATATGTTCTTCTTTCGGATTAGTATCAAAAAACGACCTTTTAGAAGAATCGTTAAAATATAGCATTAAGCAGGAAAAAATTTCCGATCAACTTTTGAGTAATGTTGACTCAAAAGACAAAAAAGCAAAAAAAGATGCTTACGAACAAGCCATAAATGAATCCTATAAAGGAATTGGAGTTATGGATTTTATGAATACTTTAAAATAAAAAACGGGCAAAATATATATTTTGCCCGTTTTTTATTATTTGAAAATTGCTGTTATTATTTCACTAATTCAAAATCAGATTTTACACGGATATCTGCCGAAGATGATCCTATCATCAATTCAAAATCGCCTGGTTCTGAACCCCACTCTATCTTGTCATTATAAAAAGATAATTTTTCATTATCTATTGTAAACTGAATCGTTTTGGTTTCTCCTGCATTTAATTTCACTTTCTGAAAATCTCTAAGTTCTAAAACTGGTCTTACAACTGATCCAAATTTATCTTTTAAATACAATTGTACCACTTCTTCTCCTGCTACTTTTCCAGCATTTTTTAACTGAAAAGAAACTTGAATTTTCTCATTGCTTTTCATTTTAGTTGTAGATAATTTTAAATCGTAATAATCGAATTTAGTATAACTTAATCCGAATCCAAAAGGGAATTTAGGACTAGTTTTTAAATCTGTATAAGCAGAAACATATCCTTTTGCATTGTCATCTTGTGCTGGTCTTCCTGTACTATAATGGTTGTAGTAAATAGGAATTTGCCCCACTTCTCTCGGGAATGTCATTGGCAATTTTCCTGACGGATTATAATCTCCAAATAAAACATCTGCAATAGCATTTCCTGCTTCGCTACCTAACCACCAAGTATAAAGAATAGCTGGAACATTATCGGCAGTCCAATTAAAAACAAGTGGTCTTCCGGCATTAACTAAAACTACAACTGGTTTTCCTGTTGCCTGAATCGCTTTTACTAATTCTTCCTGAACTCCTGGTAAATTAATATTGCTTCGGCTTTTAGCCTCTCCACTCATATCATGTCTTTCTCCAATACTCAAGATTACTACATCGGCTTGTTTTGCTGTTGCAATTGCCTCTGCAAAACCATCTTTGTTATCGCCTTCTACTTCACAACCTTTGGCATATAATAATTTGGTATTCTTCCCTACTTTATTTTGTAATCCATCCCATTGAGAAACCACCCATTTGTCATAGTCGACTTCTGGTAGTTCAACCGCCCAAAAACCCATATTGGCTTTATATTCTTTTACCATTGGTCCTATAAACGCAATTGTTTTTGTGTTTTTAGAAAGTGGTAAAATTGCATTATCGTTCTTTAATAAAACGATACTTTTTGCTGCAACTTCACGTGCTGCTTTACGGTGTTCCGGATTATTTAATTCTTTTTTCTCTCTATCCGGATTAGAGTATTTGTATGGATCTTCAAATAATCCTAATTCAAATTTCTTGCGCAAAATTCTTTTTACTGCATCATCAACTAAATCTATCGAAACTTTGTTTTCTTTTATCAATGCTGCCAAGTTATATCTGTATGCATTACTTTCCATATCCATATCGCTACCAGCAGTAATTGCAGCTAGTGCAGCTTCTTTAAGATCTTTAGAATAGCCATGTGCTACCATTTCCCCAATAGATCCCCAATCTGAAACTACAAAGCCTTGAAAGTTCCATTTTCCTTTTAAAATATCTCTTTGTAAATGTACATTTCCTGTTGCAGGAATTCCGTTAATATCATTAAATGAATTCATAAATGTAGCTGCTCCAGCATCTAGCGCAGCTTTGAAAGGTGGCAAATAAGTTTCCCACAACATTCTTTCGCTCATATCTACTGAGTTATAATCTCTACCTCCAATTGCAGCTCCATAAGCAGCAAAATGTTTCACACATGCCATTACTGAATTTAGATTTCCTAGTTTATCGCCCTGAAATCCTTTTACTCTTGCATAAGCTATTCTTGAACCTAAATAGGTATCTTCTCCTGCTCCTTCCATTACACGTCCCCAACGCGGATCACGACCAATATCGACCATTGGTGCAAATGTCCAATGAATTCCGCTTGCAGCAGCTTCGGTCGCAGCAACTCTAGCCGAAAGTTCTATCGCTGCCAAATCCCAACTTGCTGCTTCTCCTAACGGAATCGGGAATGTGGTTTTAAAACCATGTATTACATCCTGACCATATAACAATGGTATTTTAAGACGTGATTGCATGGCCAATTCCTGATATTGTCGGGTGTATTTTGTTCCAACTACATTAAGCATCGACCCTACTAAACCATCTTTAATTTCGGCTTGTTTGTTCGGGTTTATTGTAATAGGTCCTGTTGCAGCATTGTTACCTGTATATTGGTTAAGCTGTCCTATTTTTTCCTCTAGCGTCATTTTTTTTAACAACGCATCTACTTTCTGATCTATTGTTTGCTGTTGTGCTATCGCAAAAAACGAAATCATCAAACAAGTTAATGTGGTAATTCTTTTCATGAAATAAATATTAAATTGGTATTGATTTTTTCTACCAAACGTAAGTTGCCACCGAACCTGCGTCTAATGAAGTTGCTATTTGTTTTTGATTGTATTTAATGTTAAATGTTTCGACTGTTTCGCCATCATTTTCAACTATTAGAACAATATTCCCTTTTGGAGTTTTAAAAGCTACATTATGTATATTGCCACTTACATTACTAGCAATTCGTACAGAACCTTCGGGTACAAATTTGGATGCGTGTGCAATAATATAATATCCTACTTCTCTCTTAATTACTCCATCTTTATCAATCATCAAAGCGCCTTTGCAAGTACTACATCCGCCTGGTGTAAATGGTTTATAAAATTCATCATTGGCTAAGCCCCAAGAAAGTGCATTCTTACTCCAATTGCGCATGGAACCTATTACTACATTTTTTACATTCCATTTTAAATCTGTCTCAAAACTGCTGCCTGATCCTGTATATTGTTCTGTAAAATAAATATTCTTATTCGGATATGCATCATGTACTGTTGATAGTGCACTAATATCTCCTTCATATAAATGAAAAGCCGAGCCGTCTACAAATGGTAATGCTTTTGAATCATTTAAAATCGTTAAGGGATATTCGGGTTTATTGCAATTATGATCGTAAGTCACAATTTTGGTTTTGATTTTTGCTTTCGCGAAAGCGGGACCTAAATGATTCCCGATAAAAGCTGCTTGTTGTTCTGCAAGCATTAATAAACTTGGGTTATTTCCGGGATGTAATGGTTCGTTTTGAGGGGTTATGGCATCAATTATAATACTTTCTTCTTTCATTTTCTGAATGTATTTTACAAAATAATTGGCATATACTTCGTAATACTGTGGTTGCAAACTTCCTCCTTTTGTACTTCCGTTGTCTTTCATCCAAACTGGTGGTGACCAAGGCGATCCCATGATTTTAATACTAGGATTTATGGCAATAATTTCTCTTAAAAGCGGAACTAGCGTTGTTGCATCTGGACCTAGATTAAAATGTTCTAGTTTTAAATCGGTTTTTCCGGCAGGCATATCATCATAAGAGAATACCTCAGCATTAAGATCTGATGCTCCGATACTAATACGGAGGTAACTAATTCCTACCGAATTATCTTTTGAGCCAAACAGTTCTTGTAATAATGCTGCTTTTGTTGATTTCTCTAATTTATTTATAGCTTCAGCACTTCCTCCTGTTAATGAAAATCCAAAACCATCTATAGTCTGGAATTTCTTCGAAGCATCTATTTCAATAGTTGGGTTTGTATTTGTTGCAGTAGTAAAAACTAATGCTTCGGCTTGTTTTTGAAGCTTTACCGATTGGTCACTTTTGGTAACCCAATATGCCACTTTATCTGTTTTGGATGTTGTAGTTGTAGTTGCATTTTTTGTTGAGCCACACTTTATTTGCATTGCAATAAGTAGCAGCAAAATCAAAATTTGCATTGCGTTATTTATTTTTTTCATGGTTTAGTTAATTTCAATTAAAACAGGGAAATGATCCGATGGGTATTTTAAATCTATTGAATCACTTAAAACTGCATGTTTTTTTATTTTTAGATTGCTGTTTTTAGAAATAAAAATATAATCTAGCAATAGTGTAACTGGTTTGTCATGCTTAAATTCATTAAAGGTTCCAGATGGTCCAAATGGTTTTTCTTCTGAAATTTCACGAGTATCATTCATTACTTTTTTCAAAGAAATGATGCGTTCTTCATTAGGTTCTGAATTAAAATCTCCCATAAGGAATACAGGATATCCTTTGGTATTTACTGCTGCCATTTTAGAAAGAATAAGCTCAAGTCCTTTGGTTCTTGCTTCTTCGCCAATGTGGTCGAGATGTGTATTAAAAACCCAAAATGTTTTTTTAGTTTTTAGGTCTTTAAAAAGTGCATACGTACAAACTCTATTATAAGCTGCATCCCATCCTTTTGAGATTACATCCGGGGTTTGTGAGAGCCAGAAAGTATTGGCTTGTTGTACTGAAAATCTATCTTTTTTATAAAATATAGAAGATGATTCTCCTTTTCCTTCTCCTTCGCGAGCAATACCTATATGATTATAACTTGGTAATGCCGTTGCAATATCATTAACCTGATTAGGCATTGCTTCTTGTACGCCAAAAATATCTGGGGCGTAAAATTGTATTTGTGATGTAAAAAAATCTTTACGGTTTGGCCATGCATTTTCTCCATCTGAAGCAATATCTAAACGGATATTATACGTCATGATTTTTAAATTTTGTCCATAAATTCCATTAAAAGACAAAAACATTACAAGGGCGATTAGTTGGTTTATTTTTTTCATAATTAAGGGTTTTAATCCATTAAAGCTCCAGTTTCATCCGAAGCTTTTAATGGAGAAAACTAATCTAACAAAATATTAATTACAAACACTATTATAGGTTTTACTTTACTCTTTTTTAACAACTTACTTCTTCGTAGTTGTAAAATCCAGGTAATTCAAATTAAATCCTCCTTTATCAAAAACGACTTTAATTTTGTTTTCTCCTTTTTTCAGCTTTACGCCCGAGAGTATAATTGTTCTCCAAGTTGTATCATTTCCTGTTGCTGGAAGGGTAATTGTATCTGAAATTTTTCCTGTTTCGTTTTCCAGATGTAATTTTCCTTCTTCTTTTTCGCTTGAGTATCTAATGGCTACATCATACGTTACTGCCGATTTACTTGTTGCGGTAAATTGCAACCACTCGGCATTTTCGATAAATGATACCTGATATCCATTTGAGGAATCGTCTTTGCATGGCAGAATATCAACTCCGTCATTTCGCATTGTTTTTCCTTTATTCCATTCTTCAAATGTTCCGGTTTCTACTCGGTAATTCACAAAATCTTTATCTGAATATGCAAATCCGTTTGTTCCTAAATCATATTCGGTTGCAAATATTTTACCAGGCAAAACTCGTTTTTTATAACTTTTTGTTTCATTTGTACGTACTTGACGAAACATTGCGTCAAGTACGTCTGCCTTTATTGTGGTATTCTCTAACTTAAAATTCTCGGCTAATTGCATCAATGCTTTTTCTGCAAAATCTGGGCTTGGTTTTTCGCCTCCATCTTTCCAGTATAAACGCAACTTTTCGTATTCGGGTGTTTTGGTAACTGAAGCAATTCCTGCAATATTTTCGATTTTTTTCATTGGCCAAAATGCCCAACCGATATTATTTGTTTCGAATAATGAAATAGCATCTTTAAACCAAACATTTGAGTTTTCTCCTCCTTCTCCCATCCAAATTGGTACATTATATTGTTTTCTATAATCTAGCATTTTCTGGATTGATGCTGTGGTATTGTAATTCCAATATTTATGAAAACTCATTGCCATATTATCATCCCATAGCGGAAACATTCCGTTGTAATTATTTCCCCAACAATTTCCTTTAATAATAATCATGTGGTTTTTATCGACTTCTCGAATTGCTTTTGTAATAGAAACTAAAAGTTCACGCAAAGGCGCGTTTGAGGTTTCATCGCAACCATTTTTATTTGTTCCTGTAAAATTCCAATTGGGTTCGTTTATAATATCATAAGCTCCAATCCATGGATTGTCTTTATAACGCAACGCTAATTTTCTCCATAATGCGGTCATTTTTTTACGATTGGCTTCGCTTTCCCAAACTGATGGTTTTGTATCATCATAATCTGAGATTGCAGCATCTTTTCCTTGTCCGCCTGGTGCAGCATGAAGATCCAGAATAAGATATATTTTATTTTCGGCACACCATTTTAGCAGGTTATCGGTCATTGTAAAACCTTCTTCTACCCAAGTAATTTCGCCGTTCTTTTCTGCTTCTATTGGCGGTGTATATAAATTATAATGCATTGGCAAACGAATGGAGTTAAATCCCCAAGCTGCTAATGAGTCAACATCTTTTTTGGTTATTCCGTTGGCTCTGTATGCTTCGTAAAATTTTTCGGTTTTTTCGGCTCCGATTAAATCTGTTATTTTTTGTTTTATAACATATTGCGGACTTGCAAATGGTTCGGTCTGGATCATATATCCTTCCTGAACCATCCATCCTCCTAAGCCTAGTGCTCTTAATACTATATTTTTACCTTTTCCATCTACAATATTTTGTCCGCTTTGATGCAAAAAACCTTGTCCAAAAGAGGTCAATGAAAACAATACCAGTAATGGTAAAACTATTTTTCTCATATATCTGTTTTATTATATAAGTCCTAGATTAAATCTTATTTGTTTATTATTTCCAAGTATAAGTTCCTACAGAGCCTCCATCTAATGAGGTTGTAACCCACTTACCATTAAATTTTATATTAAATATTTCACTTGTATCGCCATCATTTTCTACTATCAATACTTTTTTACCTGTTGGGGTTATAAAAGCTACATTTTGCAAATTCCCACTTATATTACTAGAAATTCTTATGGAACCTACCGGAACAAATTTAGAAGCGTGAGCTATAATATAATAGGCTACGTTACGATTAAAACTGCTGCTAGAATTTACGGTTAATGCGCCTTTACAGGTATTACAACCTCCTTGTGTATGTGGCTCAAAAGAACCATTATTAGCCAAATTCCACTCTAATGCATTCTTGCTCCAATTGCGCATTGAACCAATAATTACATTTTTAAGATGCCATTTTAAATCGCCTTTAAAATCTCCTGTCGAAGAGGTAAATTGCTCAGTGAAATACAGATTTTTATTTGGGAAGGCATTATAAACTGTCGAAAGTGCATTGATATTTCCTGCATATAAATGAAATGCCGATCCATCTACAAAAGGACTTGCAATAGGATCTCCTAAAATCGCCATAGCATATTGTGTATTATCGCAATTATGATCGTAAGCAATGATCTTGGTTGTAAGATTAGCTGCCTTAAATGCTGGGCCTAAATTGTTTTTGATGAAATTTGTTTGTTGTAAAGCGCTCATTACCATACTCGGATTATTACCGCCGTGTAAGGGTTCATTTTGAGGAGTAATGGCATCTATTATCATTCCTTCATTTTTCATTTGCTGAATGTATTTTACAAAGTATTTTGCATACACATCATAATATTGAGTTTGTAAGCTTCCGCCAACAAAACTATCTTTATCTTTCATCCAAAGTGGCGCCGACCAAGGCGTTGCCAATATCTTAATGTTTGGATTAATTGCCAGAATTTCTTTTAAAAGTGCAATTACTCCGTTTTTATCAAGGTCTAAACTAAACTTAGCCAAATCAAGATCGGTTTCGCCTTTTGGTAAATCATTATAAGTAAATGCTTTCTCGTTTAAATCGGATGCTCCGATACTTATTCTTATATAATTTATTGAAATAGAAGTTTCGGTCAAGCCAAATAATTCCTGCAATAAATCATTTTTTTTCTGGGTAGTTAACTGATTAATTACCTGTGCACTTCCTCCTGTTAAGGTATATCCAAACCCATCGATGGTTTGGTATTTTTGGGCTTCGTTTACTTCAATATTTGTATATGAATTTGCTGTGGTATTAAACCCAAGAACTCCATTTTGTTTGGTAAGCAATACTGTCTGATCCCCTTTGGTTAACCAAAAATCTACATCATTAGTAACAACAGTGGGCGGATCTGGTTTTACTGGCGGTTTTGGAGCTGGATCGACAGTATCGCTAGATGAAGAGCATTTTACCTGCAATACGACTAGTGCAGCAAAAAATGCAACCTTTATAATCTTACTTAAATACTGTTTCATTTTATTTCTTTTTATAATTTCTTAATAAACCAAAGTTTGCATGGCATGTGCCGGAATCGTAATTGTCTTTTTCTCGGATGCAAGTATTAAATTATATGTTATCTCTTTATCACTTTTGTTCATTACTACGGTTGCAATTTTTCCATCTGTATTAATAAATGATGTACTCAATAAAGCATCTGTACTTACTTGAGTTATGATTCTTTTGGCATTAGGGCGAATGAATTTTGAAAAGTGTCCTATATAATAATACATCGGTGTGTATATTAATTCATCAGTATTTGTATTAGCATGAATTGGGGCAAAGCAAAAATTACCTACGTGATTTGGACCTCCGTTCTGATCCAAAAGGATATTCCAATCTGTCCAGCCTACTGTTCCGTTATTAAAATCATTAATCATATTAATTCCGTATCGCTCGGCATTTCCCCAAAACTGATATTTTGCAGCGTCGAATTTTTCATTACAACCTTCGGTAAATAATAAGTTTTTATTTGGGTAAGCGGCATGTACAGCACCAACGGATTCAAATTTAGGCGGTCCTCCTGCCCAAGTTTCATACCAATGAAATCCTATTCCCCAAGCATATTTAGAAACTTCGGGATCTGAAAAAACAAGGCGAGCTCTTTGCTCTAACATTTCACCACGATTATGATCCCAGATTATAATATTTTTAGATTCTAATCCTTCTTTTGTCATTGTTGGTCCTAGATAATCTCTTAAAAAATCTCTTTCGGCTTCTGGGCTATAAATACAAGATTCCCAACTCTGGCTTGCCATTGGTTCATTTTGAATAGACAATCCCCAAATAGGAATACCTTCTTTTTCGTATTCGCGAATAAATTTCACATAATAATTAGCCCATGATTGTGCATATTCTGGTAGTAATGTACCTCCTCTTAGCATGTTATTATTGCTTTTCATAAATGCCGGAGGACTCCACGGACTGGCAAAAAGTGTT
The DNA here is from genome assembly GCF_035013205.1 of Flavobacterium sp. PL02. Lineage (NCBI taxonomy): Bacteria > Pseudomonadati > Bacteroidota > Flavobacteriia > Flavobacteriales > Flavobacteriaceae > Flavobacterium > Flavobacterium sp. PL02. The sequence goes on along the minus strand of NZ_JAYGJP010000013.1, from coordinate 32,127 downwards.
AATTTTCCTCCTGCCGTAGCAATAGCTTTTTTTAATAACGGAATACGATATTTACGGTCATGCTCAACGCTAAAGGTTTTTAAATCTTTATCTCCTTCTTGTATATAAGTATAACTACCACTACTAAAATCGGAACTATGTATTGTTGTTCTTGCTAATGAATAACTTATTCCTTTGTCTTTATCATAATAAGCATTAAGAAATTCTTGTTGTTTCTTAGCACTTAATTTTGCAAAAACCTCGGCACTTGCATCTGTAATTGCTCCTCCAATCCCTAAAAAGGTTTGATCTGTTTTTTGAGGATTTACTGTAATTGAGATTGCATTGTTTGAATTCTCATTTGCAGAAGCGAGAATTAAATTAGCTGTTTTGGATAATTTAAAATTTGTATTCTCGGCTGTTGTAAAGATTTCAATTTTTTGATGATTTTGATTGTGTTCGTTTTTTGATTTTTTGTCTGTCACATTTGATGATGAACAGCCTAATGCAAAAACCGTTATCAGTATTGGTGAAATATTTTTTATCAGTTTTATAGTGTTGTTCATCTAAGTAGTTTGCTTTTTTAAATAAAACCAAGAATTAAAAATGACTGAACATATTTAACTCTTGGCTTTTATTATAATTAATAGACTAAAGTTTGAATGGCACGAGCTGGTATTGTAACAACCGTTTTCTCTGATGCTATAATTAAATTATAAGTCACACTTAAATCGGTTTGGTTCATTACAACTGTAATCATTTTACCATCGGTATTAAGAAATGATGTACTTAACAAAGAGCTTCTGCTTACTGCTGTACTTACTCTTTTTGCATTCGGGCGAATAAATTTTGAGAAATGCCCGATATAATAATACGATGGTGTATAAATTAATTCACCTGTATTGGTGTCGGCATGAATTGGCGAGAAGCAAAAATTCCCCACATGATTTGGCCCACCATTTTGATCTAAAAGAATATTCCAATCTGTCCAGGCAACTGTACCGTTATTAAAATCATTAATCATAGAAATTCCATATCTTTCGGCATTTGGCCAAAATTGATATTTCGCAGCATCAAATTTTTCGATACAACCTTCGGTAAACATTAATTTTTTATCTGGATAAGCTTGGTACACTTGTTTTACATTATCAAACATTGGTGCTCCGCCTGTCCATGTTTCGTACCAATGAAACCCCATTCCCCAAACATATTTTGAAGCTTCTGGGTCGGAATAAATTACATTGGCTCTTTGGTTCATTAAATCACGATTATGATCCCAAGCAATAATTTTTTTATCTCCGAGGCCTGCTTTTTTCATTGTTGGCCCCAAGAAGTTTTTTATAAAGTCTCTTTCTGCTTCTGCAGAGTAAATGCAAGATTCCCATGTTTGCGTTGCCATTGGTTCGTTCTGAACCGATGTTCCCCAAATAGGCATTCCTTCTTTTTCGTAAGCCTTTATAAATTTTACATAATAATCTGCCCAAGCCTGATTGTATTCTGGTAATAGTGTACCGCCTTTTAGCATGTCTTTATTACTTTTCATAAATGCTGGTGGACTCCAGGGAGCGACATATAATATCAGATTATTATTAGCGGTTTTCATCGCTTCTTTAATCATTGGTATGCGATATTGCCTGTCATGATCAATATTAAAAGTTTTTAAATCTTTATCTCCTTCTTCGATATAAGTATAGCTTCCACTGCTAAAATCAGAACTGTGTATTGTGGTTCTTAGCAATGAATAGCCTATTCCTGTTTTAGTATCGTAGTACGCTTTTAAAAATTCTGCTTGCTTTTCTTTTGATAATTTTGCAAAAACCTCGGCACTTGCATCTGTAATTGCTCCCCCAATTCCCATAAAGGTTTGAAAGGTTTTTTTAGGTTCTACAAAAACCGATATTTCAGTTTCTAATGGTTGTTTCGATGCCGAAAAAACTAGATTATCTGTTGGTGTTATTCTTAATTTTGAATTATCTGCTGTTGTATAAACTGCAATTTTTTTTCCATTTGTAGTAAACTCTTGCTTGTTTTTTTGCTGCTGCGAAAAAGCGGTCAACGTAAATAATAAGCAAAGAATCTTATAGCTGTTTTTTTTCATTATTTATTTTTTAATGTGCAAATTCTAACAACATTTTCAATGTCAATAAAACATACCTTTAGTATCTAAGTAGTTTAAAAATAGCCCATAGTCATAAAGAATATGGGCTATTCTACAACCTAACTTAAACTTATTTAACTCAATTCTTAATTATTTTCCTCTAAACTCTACTTCTGTAATTGTTATTCCAGTTGGAGTAAATCCGTTACCACCAGCTCTTATTACTAAATAGACTTTACCCGTTTCTGCAAACTTTACAACATTACCTACTTTGTCTGTAGCACTATTTTTTACACATCCTACAGCAGATAGTTTTCCTTCAAATGCTCCTTTCCCGCAACCGTCTTCAGAGCTTAATCCCATAACTTTGTTGTCTGTATATACAACTCCAGAAGTTGGAACTGTTTTTCCAGCATATACTTCAAACCAAAAATCTGGAGATCCGCTTTTTGCAGATACCTGCATATCTATTATATATTCTTTACCTGCTACAACATCTATTTCCTGATAAATTCCTTCCTGATTAGAGGTGTTTCCACTTGCGTTTATAGTTGCAAATCCCGGAGTGAAAGTCCATGCGGCTAATCCGTTAGTATTAAGGTGCAAGTTGGTCCATTGTGCCTGGTCAGCAGCATCTAAGAAACTGGTTCCTTTAACTAAATTTCCTCTGTCAGGATCATTTGCAGCAATAATAATTTCTTTGGTAGCAAAATCAGTAGTTCCTCCACGGCCTACAGCAGTATGCACTACTTTATACGTTCCTTTATCTGGCAAAAAAATCTCCAAATTCATTTTTCCATAAAACTCTGCCTTGCCTACTTTCCAGTAAGAATTCAGCACATTGTCTGTACCTGATACTAATAAATATGTATTATTCTTTCCTTCTACCGGGGTAATTGTAAATGAAGGATCTACACTTGCAACAGTTAATCCGTTGCCAGCTCCTGGTGCATCAGGTTCACAACTTGTTAGTGTTCCTAAAACAAACATTAGGTATATAGTCTTTTTAAAAATTATATTTAAATTCATATGATCTTTATTTAATCGTTATAATTAGGGTTCTGAACAATTTTAGTATTCTCTAATTCTTTAAAAGGAATTGGCCAAATTTCATTTTTACCTGCTTGGAATCCTTTAGATGCCAATGCAGCAGCAGCTTTTCCTGTTCTTACTAAATCGAACCAACGGTGTCCTTCTCCTGCTAATTCTTTTCTTCTTTCTAACGCAATTGCATCCAAAGAAACCGGAGTTGATCCTAAACCTACACGTGCTCTTACAGCATCTAGTAAAGCTTGCGCTCTTGTTCCTGTACCACCTAATGCTTCGGCTTCCATTAAATATGTATCTGCTAAACGAATCGCGTAAACATCTTGTTTGTAATTTAAAGCTGTTGAACCACTACCTGTAGATGTATCGGAATTTAATGGCATGAATTTTTTAAGGAAATAACCTGTATCATCATAATTAGGAGCCCAATCTGCTTGTTTAGCAGCTTTCAATGCTTTCATATCAAGAATAGTAGCATCAAAACGAGGATCTCCTTTTAGCACATCATATAAACTTTGTCTTACGGTACTAAAACTCCATCCCGAAACATAATCTGGTGCTGTAGAATTTTCTGACCTGTTGTATCCTCTAGGTCCTACCATAATACAAACAGAGTTTCCTTCATCTTTTCCTCCACCCCAAAAGCCCCAATCGGCATTACTTTTATCAGTATGTACAATTTCAATAATCGATTCTGAATTAAACTTGTTGCTTATCTTCCATAAATCTGCAAAATCAGCTACCAATTTATATCCGTACATACTTGTACCACCCGGAGTACCATTTACATCAGCAAATTCTGCTGCTGATAATGCATTTTTCCCTTCGTATAAATAAACTTTTCCTAACAATGCCTTTGCTGCACCCTGAGATAAACGTCCTGCTTCATCTCCCTTATTTGTAATTATAACAGGTAATCCAGGAAGTGATTCTTTTAAATCTTTTTCAATCTGTGCGTATACCGCTTCTGGTGTCGCTTGAACTACATTAAAAATATCTGGTGTTTTTAATGGCTCTAATATCAATGGGATATTTCTGAAAGTACGAACCAATTCAAAATAATAATAAGCACGTAACGCTTTTGTTTCAGCTGCAAATCTTGCTTTTTTAGCTTCATCCATAGGTACCGCTGGTAATTTTTCAAGCAATACGTTTGCTCTAAAAATCCCTTGATAAAAATCTCCCCAAAAACTACCTGGGATTGTTGATTGGCTAAGTGAATAATCTCCAAATGCATGTATTCCGGCACCATCTGTAGCACCACCACCTGCTGCATTAAAATCATCTGAACCTGCATTTAGCATACAGATCATGTTTTCAAATCCTTTAGACTGCTTACCAAGTATATCATAAACAGCTACTAATCCTGCATAAGCCTGGCTTTCATTTTGGTAATATTTATCCTCCAGAACAGTTCCTTTTGGTTCTACAGTTAAAAAATCCTCACCGCACGACAGGACAGTAAAAAGTACTCCGCAAACAACAAGTGAATATTTTATATTTTTTAGTTTCATGATTCTCGTTTTTATTAAAATTGTAAATTAACTCCCAACATTATAGTTCTGGCTTGAGGATAAATACCTCTATCTATACCCATAACATTTCCTGTAGCGCTATTTGCTCCAATTTCAGGATCATATCCAGTATACTTAGTAAAAGTCAATAAGTTCTCTCCTGTTAAATAAACTCTGGTTTTTTCTAAACCAATTTGTCCTATAGTCTTAACTGGCAATGAATATCCTATCTGAATTGTTTTTATTCTTACGTAATCTCCTTTTTCAAGATAAAAATCAGAAGGGTTATTAAAGTTTTTGTTTGTATCATCAGATGTTAATCTTGGGTACGTATTAGATGTACCTTCTCCTGTCCAACGACTTAAAGCAGTGGTTTGGTAATTAGAGTTTTCAATATCTAACCTACGTAATCCTTGGAAAATTTTATTTCCAGCAGCTCCTTGCGTAAAAATCATTAAATCGAAATTTTTATAATCTAGATTTACCGTAAATCCAAAAGTGTATTTTGGTATTGGGCTACCAATATTTGTTCTGTCATCTGAATTAATTTGACCATCTCCATTAATGTCTTGCCAACGGAAATCTCCGGGTTTAGCATCTGGTTGAATTAATCCTCCTGCAGCATTTTTATAAGCATTAATCTCGTTTTGGTTTTGGAAAATTCCTGCTGTCTTAAATCCGTAGAAAGATCCATAAGGCTGCCCAACTTGAGTTCTTGTAATATCATATGTCATCGCTTTAAATTGCTCTCCTGTTGCAAGAAAATCAACTCCACGTCCTAAATATGTTACTTCATTTTCCAGATAAGATACGTTTGCACTTAAAGACATATTAACCTGTCCTAATTTTTTACGGTATCCTAATTCTAAATCGACACCTTTATTTTGCATATCAGCAACGTTTCCAGTTGGATTTCCTGAACCAACATAACCTGGTAACATAATTTCCTGAAGGATTCCTGTAGTTTTTTTAATATACCAGTCTACAGATAAACTGAAATCAGAAAAAATAGTAGCATCTAAACCAATATTTGTCTGGCTAGTTTCTTCCCATTTTAAATCTGGATTTGAAGGTGCATTCGGGCTGTTACCAATAGTTACAGATCCAGATGTCCCTATAGTATAGTTACGACCATCTCCTACAGTTGCTAGATATTTAAAATCTCCAATATTATCATTACCAGTTACACCGTAACCTCCTCTAAATTTCAATTGGTTTACTACTTTGTTTTCAACCCAAAATGCTTCTTTTGATGGAACCCATCCTAATGAGAATGAAGGGAAAGTTCCATATTTATTATTTGCTCCAAATCTTGAAGATCCATCTCTACGAATAATACCTGTTACTAAATATTTTTCTTTAAAATCATAAGTTAATCTAGAGAATAAAGAAGTTACTCTGTGCTCATTTCCTGTAGTTGCTGTAGCATTTATTTGATCTTTTGGAAGGTCAAAATTAAAAGAGGCATCATCATGATTATCTACTGGTAAATTAGTATATGTAATTTTTGTACCACTATTTCTGTTATCTACATAAGCTCCCTGACCTACTAATACGCTAAAATTATGATCACCTATACTTTTTGTATAAGAAGCAGTATTCTCTATATTCCATCCAAAACCTTTATTTGTTTCTCTATAAAGGTTATTTACTTGTGTCATATTAGTTGAGTTTAAATATGCAACTGGTGTAAAGCTTTCAACACCCCAATAAGCAAGTTTACCTCCTAATGTAGTTCTGAATTTTAATCCTTTTATTGGCTCAATTTCTAAGTAAGCATTTCCAACAAAGTTATCTGACCAGTTGTAATTTCCTAATCTAGTTTGAGTATAAGCCAATGGATTAGACATTTCTTGTGTAACCATAGTCGAAACACCATATGGATTTCCGTAAGGATCTCTTAAAATTCCTTTACCATGACCATCAATACCGACAGAATAAGGAGGCAATGCAGCCATCCCTGGGTCTGTTACGATAGCAGGAGTAATCGGATCTAAATTTATTGCAGAACTTAATGGTCCTCCAAACTCACTATTTGTGTTTCCTATCCCCATCGTTTTCTCTCTAGAAAAACCTAATGTCTGACCAAAAGTTACCCATTTAGATATTTTGTGAGTAGAGTTTAAACGAATGTTTTTTCTGTTATAATTAGAAATATCTGTTGTTACAATACCCTCCTGATCCAAAAGACCAAAAGAGGCATAAAAAGTAGATACATCATTTCCTCCTGATAAACTTAACTCTTGACCAATACGTGCTGCACTATCATTAAAAATAACCGATTGCCAATCTGTACCTGCACCTAATGCATTAGGATCTTGAAAAGGCAATGCAAAAGTATCTGTTGGAGATTTTTTAGCATATCCGTTTGCATACTTCTCATTTCTTAAAGTAGCATATTCAGTCGCATTTAAAAGATCTAGTTTTCTTGCTGCCGAAGAAAAACCTGTATAGCCATTATAGCTAACACTCATTTTTCCTGATTTCCCTTTTTTGGTAGTAACAATAATTACCCCAGCTGCAGCTCTTGCTCCGTAAATTGCTTGAGAAGCCGCATCTTTTAATACCTCGATAGAAGCAATATCTGACTGGTTTAAATACCCAATACCACCAGCATCAACCACTACTCCATCTACAACCCATAACGGGTCATTGTTTCCCAGAGTAGTTATACCACGCACACGAATCGTAGATGCTGATCCTGGTTGTCCAGAACTCGCAGCAACAGTAACTCCCGAAACTCTTCCTTGTAAAGTTTGTTCAACTCTGGATATCGGTAAGTTTTCGATATCCGAAGATTTTACTTTAGAAATTGCTCCTGTAACTACACTTTTCTTTTGAGTACCATATCCTACAACAACAACCTCATTTAACGTTTGTGATTCTGGACGTAATTGTACAACTATTTTATTTCTACCATTTATTGGTTCATTAATAGTTCCATAACCTATAAACGTAATTGTTAAAACACCATTAGAAGGTGCCTGAAGTTGAAACTTCCCATCAAAGTCAGAAGATGTCCCTTTCCCCGTTCCTTTTATTAAAACAGATGCTCCTGGTACTGGCATACCACTTTCATCATTAACTATTCCGTTTACTGTAACGTCTTGCGCTTGAGCATAAACTGAGAATAGAATAGATGAAAAACAAAAAATAAGTAATTTTGTTAATTTCATTTTTCTAAAAATTTTGGTTAATTAATTAGTAATTCGGAACAATAATAATAAGATTTTTTAAGAATACGCAATTAATAATCACTACAAAAACACATCAAAATCAAAATTAACACTAGTCAAAAACACATCAAAAAAAATACAATTAAGTGATTTTCATTATTTTAAAAATTAAATTATGGTATTTAAAAAAAATATAAAATTAAAATAAACACTACATTCAATATAAATCGATTATTTTAGCTTTTATAAGGTAAATTTTCTAAACCAAATCAATATTAAGTCTAATATTTTAAGGATTTTAAAGCCACGTAAAAGCTAAGTAAATCGTTGAGCCTATTATAATGTAATTATGAATTTTACAAGATTTAACATCATAACCGTTTGTTTTTTATTCTTTTCGATCCTATTATCAGCACAAGTCAAAAATATCGGTGTTCCTGACATCCGAAACTATAAACGGGCAGAATACAAAGGAGCAACTCAAAACTGGAGTATTGATCAAGATGAGAACGGAAATTTATATTTTGCCAACAATAGCGGCCTTATACAATTTGATGGTTCATCATGGACCAAGTACCTCTTACCCAACTCAACATCAGTACGAACAGTAAAAGTTGATAATTCTCACAGAATATATGTAGGTGGCTATAAAGAACTTGGCTATTTTGATGCCGACTCTAAAGGAAAATTAAAATACACCTCATTATCAAAACTTATCAAATCAAAAAGTGCTCAAGAATTAGATTTTGTATGGAGAATACATATTGTTAAAGACGAAGTAATTTTTCAATCTTTTGCCAGAATTTATATTTTTAAAGACAATAAACTTAAAACAATAGAAGCTCCCAAACGTTTTCAGTTTTCTTTTCAAATTGACAACACTATCTATGTTCAAGACAATTCATTAGGAATACTAATATATAAAGACGGGAAATTATATCCTTTAAAAGGTACTACAACATTAAACAACACAGAGGTCTGGGCAATGTTTAAAATGCCTAACAATGAACTCTTGGTAGCAACTTTAGAAAATGGACTTTTTATCTATAGCAATCAAACGCTGACTCCTTGGAACACTGAAGCCAATGCTTTTATCAAAAAAAATAGTTCATTAGGAGGTGTCTCTATCAAAGACAAATTCATTGTCTTAAATTCCGTTTTAAATGGTATTATCATATCCGACCTAAACGGAAAAATTATTCAACATATTGACCGCAAAAAGGGCTTACAAAACAATACCGTACTTACTTCCTTTATAGATAACAAAAACAATCTTTGGCTTGGGCTGGATAATGGTATTGCATTTATCAATGAAAGTTCCCCATTTACATACTTTGGCTTTAGTTATGATATTAGTACCGTATATGCTTCTGTAATTCATGATGGGTATTTATATGTAGCAACAAATCAAGGTGTTTTTTACCATGCTTGGAATACTGCTTTTAAAGAAGGGGCTTTCTCGCTTGTAGAAGGAACAAATACGCAAACATGGAATATTCAGGTTATTGGTAACGAATTAATATGTGCCAACAATAGAGGTGCAATAATTATAAAAGGAAATAAAGCTGTAAAACTATTGGATAAGAATGGTTATTTCGGTTTTAGAACAGTCCCCAACCATCCAAATTTTGTAGTAGGATCAAACTATAATGGATTTGCATTGTTTGAAAAAACTGCAAATGGTTTAGAGTTTAGAAATCAAATTTCAGGATTTAATAAATCTTCTATTTTATTCGAGCTAGACAATGACTATTTATGGTTAAAAAAAGATGAATTTTTATATCAAATGAAATTATCTGATGATTTAAAAAAATTCAAATCAATAAAAATTATTCACAATTTATCAAAAGAGAAAGGCATTGGAAGTATTCAAAAAATAAATAACAGCGTTTATTTCCAAACAAATAACCATTTTTATAAATATTCTAAAGAACAAGAAGTTTTCTATAAGGATAAAAAAATGACTGCCGTTTTTAAAGATATACCCGTAATAAATTCTCTTTATGAAGATTCAAAAGGAAATCTTTGGTACGTATTTAATGAATCTTTGGGAGAACTAGTTAAATCCCCTGATGGAAATTACAAAAATGTCGTTGCCCCATTTTCAAACTTAACAGGAAACTTAGTAACCAACTATCTTTCGGTTAACACTATTGATCCTCAAAATATTTTTATCGGATTAACCGATGGTCTGGCACATTATGATTCTCAATTAATAAATAACATCGTAACCAAACCAAACGTATTCATTCGAACTTTTACTTTTACAAATGATACCTTGACATTCGGAAATCAGAAGAAAATTTCGGAAAAATATCTAATTCCATATGCTTCAAATCATGTAAAATTCACTTTCTCATCTCCTACTTATGAGAACCTTGAAAATGTAGAATACTCTTATCAATTAGATCCTTTTGACGAAAAATGGAGCAATTGGTCAACAATTTCAGTAAAGGAATATACCAATTTAAGAGAAGGCAATTACAAAATGAGAGTTAAAGTGAGAAATAGTTACGGGATACAATCTGAGGTTGATGTCATCCCTTTTACCATTTCACCACCTTGGTATAGACATATTCTTGCTTATATATTTTATTTTATGCTTGTATTGGTTGCTATTTACTCTATCTCCTATCGCATAAAAATGAAAATTAGAAAAAATAAATATTACGAGACAATCGAACAACGAAGACTTTACTTAGAAAAAGAATCTAAAATAAGGCAAGAACAATATCAATTAGAAAAAGAAATTGAAAAATTAAAAAATGACAAATTACAAATAAAGATTCTCACTAAAGACAAAGAACTAGTTAACAACTCCTTACAAGTAGTAAAAAAGAACAAAATCTTAAATGGAATTATACATAAACTGAAAGAAATTGACATTGAAACATTTGACGAGTCTACTAAATTTCAATTCAACAAACTCAACAAAAGTATCGTTAAAGAAGTAAATACAGATAAAAGCTGGAAAGATTTAGAAAAGCATATAAAAAATGTCCATTTTGAATTCCTGAAACGCTTAAAAGAAAAATACCCAAAAATTTCACCTAGAGAACTAGATTTAGCAACTTATTTATTGATGAATATGTCGACTAAAGAAATTGCAGAAATCATGAACATCTCAAATGGAGGAGTTGAACTTGCTCGTTATAGATTAAGAAAAAAACTAGAATTAAACAAAAAAGAAAACCTTATAGGATTCTTAATGAGTATTTAAACAAAAAACCATCCGATACATCGGATGGTTTTTTGTTATAGTTTAAAGATATTTTTTAAATAAAATTTAAAACTCTTTCCAGAGCCATACCTCTAGACCCTTTAATAAGTATTGTTTGCTCATTAAAAGCTATAGTTCCTAAATAAGTAGCAAAAGCGTCAAACGAATCAAAGAAATGGAAATTCTCTTTATCAGCTTTATGCTTAAAGAAAGAAGGTCCTATGAAATAACAATTTGTTTTATTCTCATTCAAAAGTGATGTTACAATAAACTTATGTTCTTGATCACTTTCTGAACCAAGCTCAAACATATCTCCCAAAATCATGACTTTATTTTGCTTCTCTAATTGAATGAAATTCTCGATTGCAACAGCCATACTACTTGGGTTTGCATTGTATGCATCCAAAATAATTTCGTTAGTTCCCTTTACTAATAATTGCGAACGATTATTCTCGGGTATATAACTCTCTAAAGCCTCTTTTATAGCAGAATCTTCTATCTTAAAGTACTTTCCTATTGCCAGTGCTGCACTTATGTTATTGGCGTTATACAGTCCAATTAAATGCGAAGTAATAGTTTCATTGCCAAAACCTAAAACCACAAAAGGATTTGCTGTAATGGTACTTATAACAACATCACCACTAGTATTTTTATATCCGAATGAAAATTTCTTTATCGCACTTGTTTTTTCTACCTGAATGGAATCATCCAGATTAACAAACGCAACTTTATCATGAGCAGAAAGATAAGTATACAATTCACTTTTCCCTTCTATAACTCCCAAAATTCCTCCAAAACCTTCAAGATGTGCTTTCCCAAAGTTGGTCACATATCCAAAATCCGGTTGAGCTAATTCACATAAAAACTCTATTTCTTTTTTATGATTAGCTCCCATTTCTACAATTCCTATTTCAGTTTCTTTAGTAAACGTTAATAGCGTTAAAGGAACGCCAATATGATTGTTTAAATTTCCAACAGTTGCTTTAGTACTGTACTTTTTAGAAAGCACAACATTAATCAGCTCCTTGGTTGTCGTTTTCCCATTACTTCCTGTTAAAGCAATAATAGGCAATTGTAAATAACCACGGTGAAATTTTGCTAATTCTTGTAATGCAATCAAACTGTTTTCGACCAAAATAGTTCTTTGATCAATAAAGTAAGATGCATTATCGATAACCACAAATAACGCTCCTTTTTGCAAAGCCTCTTCTGCGAATGTATTTGCATCAAAATTATCTCCTTTTATAGCAAAAAATATTGAATTTAATTCAATTTTACGAGTATCTGTCGAAACTGACTGGCATTGTAAAAACAAATTATGAATGTGAGCAATATCCATTTTAAAACAGATTTAAAACAATAAAAGCCCTAATCAAAGGGCTTTTATTACTATTATTAAATTTCTTAATTTCTAGGTGATTTTCTTTTTTCAGATTTAGGTCCTACTCTTGACATTGCACATCTGAAACCAATGTAATCAGTTGCCATATCTTGAGGGAAATATCTTCTTTGAGCTGGATCTAACCAATATGCTCTATCTCTCCAAGAACCTCCTTTGTAAACTCTAACATTATCATTTACTAAAGTTGTTCTTTTGCTAGACTTATCATATTTTCTAACCATGTTACCTAAACTATCTGTGGTAACATTATGCTTAGGAGAATTGTACATTGCTTGTTTTGCTTTATCAGCAGCAGTTTGCTCTTCTTCTGAAGCTCCAAAATCATAATATTTAGATGATTGCTTATCTCCATCTCTATAATTGATATTATCACTTGTAGAGAAGTTTTGTCTCAAATAAGTCTCTTGCTCGTCAACAGGAACTTGTGCAATATCTCCAGGGAAATTTCTTGCTACAATTTTACCATTGCTTAAAGTATCATATTTGATAGTTTCTTTAGTAACGATTTCTACTTTACCGTCTTTGCCAATTTTATTCTTAGCATACAAGTTACCTCTAAAGTAGTTAAAGTCATTTGCTTCATTATCGATAAGAGGTCTGTAAACATCGGCAACCCATTCGGCTACGTTTCCAGCCATATCATACAATCCAAAATCGTTTGCAGGATATTTTTTCACTTCATTTGTAATATCTGCACCGTCATCAGACCATCCAGCTATACCTCCGTAATCTCCATTACCTTGTTTAAAGTTAGCCAATTGATCACCTCTTGTTGCTCTTTTTCCAGAACGAGTATAATCTCCAGACCAAGGATATTTCTTTTGTCCTTTATAAATGTTGTATTCTCTTTGTCCAACATCTGCAGCAGCAGCGTATTCCCACTCTGCCTCAGTTGGTAATCTATATTCTGGTAAGATAATTCCAGAAGAACGCTGTGCATAAACATTTTTAGGCTCTTCAGCAGCATCTCCTTTTTTAGTTCTTCTTACTTTTTTACCTTCTTTTAAAACAATTTCTTCGTTTCCTCCAAATGTAGATGTAGGAGCGATTAAATATGTTTCAGTATTAAAGTTGCTTTCAGCATTAACATCATCTGTTTTAGCACCTTTTTTAAGGTATCCATTTTTTTCAAGAACTGCTTCGTTTACACGGTTAGTTCTCCATTTACTAAACTCAACTGCTTGAATCCAGTTCACACCTACTACAGGGTAGTTAGCATATGCAGGATGTCTTAAGTAGTTATTGGTCATAGTTTCATTATAGCCTAAACGATTTCTCCAAACTAAAGTATCTGGCGAAGCTCCTTCATATATATGTTTGTAATTTCCTTCTGTTGGTGGAAATACTTTTTTCAACCACTCAAGGTATTCTAAGTACATCATGTTAGTCACCTCAGTCTCATCCATATAAAAAGACTGTACGTGTTGTTGCGTTGGAGTATTGTTCCAATCATGCATTACATCATCCTGAACCTTACCCATGGTAAACGTTCCTCCTTCTACAAAAACTAATCCAGGTCCTGCTTGTTGTTTTTTGTTAGAAACATTTTGTGCCGTTCCATTAATACTATTAACGTCCCAACCCGTAGCTCTTGATGCACTCGAACTAGATTTTTTACTACAGCTAGCCATTCCCAGAACCAATGTCATAGATAACATTAACTGTAAGGCCATAATTTTGTTTACTTTCATACTCTTTAGTAGGTAATAATTTAGGTGCTGCAATATAATAATTAAAATTAATTCGCAACATCAATTATAAAACAATTATAAAAATTTCATGTACCTGATTCTTGTAAAATCATCTCACATAACTTGAACGCAAAAATATACTTTTTATTATTTACTATAACACTAAATACTATATTTTTACTTGGTATAATACAACTATATCATTTTTGTTAAAGCGCGCAATGAAAAAGACCTTATTAACCTGTTTTATCTTACTATATATCAGCTCTTTCGCACAGACGAAAGATGACGTTATTATAAATTGGCTCGATAAAAAAGACATGTATTTTGGAGAGTTTAAAGTCAACGCACCCCTGTTTTCGGGTAATAGCTACCACTTAAACTCCGACACAAAGACAATTTTATACGCTTTAAACCTTACGCAATTCAATTATTCTGAGAACAGCAACGTCCAATTATCTAATATTGTTTACGAAACAATTTCTGAAAATGAACTGGGTGATTTAACATTAAAAAACATCCCAAAAACTATTAATGAAACGTTAAAAATCTCTTCTGCGAGAGGAATCAATCAAGCTTTACTAACCCTGTCACCAATAATCAATAACGGAACAGGATACAAAAGAGTAAAATCTTTTACCTATAATATAATAACCAATTCTCAAAACAATACTACCTCAAGAACATCATTAACCAGAAAGAATACAAACATCACCAATTCTGTTTTATCATCTGGAGATTGGTATCGAATTTACATTGAAAAATCTGGTGTATATAAAATCTCCAAAAGCTTCTTGCAAAATTTAAACTCAGATTTGACAAAAGTCAACCCAAAGAAGATAAAAATATTCGGAAATGGTGGTAGAATGCTTCCTTTATCCAACTCATCTTATTACCCTAATGACTTAACAGAAAATGCAATTCAGATTATTGGCGAAAATGACGGAAGTTTTGATAACGACGACTACATCTTATTTTATGCCGAAGGAGTCGATACTTGGAACGATGAAAGCAGAACCTATAGTAACTTATACGATAACAGATCATATTATTATATAACGACTCAGGGAGGCGACGGAAAAAGAATCACCCAAATGCAACCACCATCAGGAAGCAGCACCATAAACCTCTCAACATTTGATGACCATCAATATCACGAAAAAGACCTGATAAACATAACCCATCTTGGTAGAGAATGGTATGGCGAATCTTTTGAAATCGACAACGAACAAGAGTTTGAGTTTAGCTTTCCGAATATCGACACTTCGGTTCCTGTAAAAATACAAGTCAAGACAGCTTCTGCTTCATACACAAACACGTCTTTTAAAGTTGCTGCAAACGGACAAGATATAGCTACTACAAATTTTCCCGCAATAACACCCAATTCAGAAATTAAATTTTATACCGACTCATTACCTTCCAACAAAACATTTACAGGATCCGAAAACATTAAAATAAAACTCAACTACAATAATAGTGGTGTTCCCGGATCAAAGGGATATTTAGATCAAATTAAATTAATTGCTAAACGAAAACTACAAGGCTACGGAAAACAATTTCTTTTTCAATACGACTTAGCTAGTTCAAGCATCGGAATTGCCAGTTACGATATCACAAACACAACCAGCATTGCCCAAATTTGGGATGTCACTGATATATATAATGTAAGCACTATTGAAAACTCAAATCAAAACACAATAAGTTTTAAAGCACAATTAGGGGAAATAAGAAAATATGTAGCCCTCGACCCTTCCGACTACTACATCCCTTTTAAAGATAACAAAACCAAAATTCCTAACCAGAACTTAAAAGGTACACTTTTAAAAAACAATCAAGGCGCTTTTCAAGACATTGATTATGTAATTATCGCTCCCTCTTTTTTAATGAATCAAGCCGAAAGACTAGCGTCCTTCCACAGATCTCATTCTAACTTAAGCGTAAAAGTAATTTCAACTGAATCTATCTACCAGGAATTCTCATCTGGAAAACAAGATATAGCCGCCATCAGAAACTGCATTAAATACATATATGACAATGCCTCTGCTCCAGATAAAAGAATTAAATACGTTAATCTTTTTGGAGACGCTTCTTTCGATTATAAAAATAGAATCAATAATAACGGAAACATTGTACCTATATATTACTCCTTAAGAAGTAATAGTACAGGAGAAGCTTCATTTGCATCTGATGATTTTTATGGATTAATGGATAATGACGAAGGCAATGTAGTTTCTTTTTTTGGAGGAATAGATCTCGCAGTAGGAAGAATGCTTGTTAATGACACTAAACAAGCTGACGAAATGGTTAATAAAGTACTAGAATACCATGACATTAAATCTTACGGAAACTGGAAAAATAACTTCGTACTAGTTGCAGATGATTCCGATAAAGTTTCGGATGCTACATTACAAAGCCGACAAAATAAATTAGCCGATGTTATAGGTACCGAAAAACCTTTTTTCAATATTGATAAAATCCTCTTAGATTCCTATACACAAGAAGCTTCGGCAGGAGGATCAAGATATCCCAAAGCACGAACTGACTTATTTGATGCTTTCGAAAAAGGCGCGCTCGTTTTTAACTACCTAGGACATGGCGGTGAAGATGGATTAGCAGGTGAACGTATTTGGAGCAAAGCTGACGGACAAAATCTAAACAATCAATACAAGTATCCATTATTTATAACCATAACCTGCGAGTTCTCAAGATTTGATGACCCCACAAGACCTACTGCCGGTGAATATACATATTGGAATCCCAAGGGAGGCGCTATCGCTATGCTTACAACCATAAGATCCATCGGACAATTTAGTGCCGAAAACTTCAATGACAT
The DNA here is from genome assembly GCF_035013205.1 of Flavobacterium sp. PL02. Classification (NCBI taxonomy): domain Bacteria; kingdom Pseudomonadati; phylum Bacteroidota; class Flavobacteriia; order Flavobacteriales; family Flavobacteriaceae; genus Flavobacterium; species Flavobacterium sp. PL02. Next base: position 15,167 of record NZ_JAYGJP010000013.1, on the reverse strand, counting down.
TTTATCAAAAAACTTATTGTCATACGGATCCAACCAATACACAACCATTTCCGAATCATTACGACTATCCAAAAACAGCAATCCAAGCTCTTCTAGTAATGTTATTGTATACATAGGTGATCCAGCTTTAATGCTTGCTATCCCAAAACCAAAAGTAAAACTAACCAAAGTAAATGATGTTGTTATCTCTCAACCTATTGATGATTTAAAATCGCTGTCAAAAATTAAATTATCCGGAGAAATAACAGATGAAAACAATAATTTATTAACAAACTATAATGGTGAATTAACTACTGCGATATTTGATAAATTAATTATATCTTCGACACTCAATAATGATGGCTTTAGTCCCCCAATGCAATTTAACACTTTGGGAGAAACTATTTTTAGAGGAAGTGCATCAGTAACCAATGGTTTATTTGAGTTTAGTTTTGTAGTACCAAGAGACATCCGAATCCCTGTAGGGAACGGAAGAATTAGCTTTTACGCCAAAAAACAACAACTTCTTGAGAACCAAACGGGTTACGATACAACAATAAAAATAGGTGGAATAAACGAAAATGCACCTCAAGACAATAATAGTCCAAAAGTGCAGTTATATATGAACGATGAAACATTTGTATCAGGAGGGGTTACAAATGAATCTCCTTTTTTACTTGCAAATCTTGAAGATGAAAACGGGATAAATACCGCAAGTGGAATAGGACATGACATAGTTGCAATTTTAGACGGAGACGTTAGTAATCCTTATATATTAAACGATTATTATCAAACCAAGTTAGACGATTACACGCATGGAACATTACGTTTTCCATTCCGTAATTTAGCAGTAGGATTGCACACCGTTTCGGTTACAGCATGGGATGTATACAACAACCCCGTTACAACCGAAATTCAATTTATTGTTTCAGGTGATGATTCAATAACATTAACGCATGTTTTAAATTATCCGAATCCGTTCACAACCTATACTGAGTTTTGGTTTTCACACAACAAACCTTATGAACCCTTAGAAGTTCAAGTACAAGTAATGACAATTACCGGAAAGGTTGTTTGGACAAAAAATCAAATTATTACTACCGAAGGTTTTTTATCTCGGGACATAACTTGGAATGGAAGAGACGATTTTGGCGATCGAATTGGCAAAGGTGTTTATATTTATAAACTAACTGTAAAGTCGAACACAACAAATAAAAAAGCAGAAAAAATTGAAAAACTTGTCATACTTTAATTAAATATTATATTTGTTTACTATTTTAAAACCTAGATGAAAAAACCTACCCTCATTTTAATTTGCCTTTTTGTTATTTCATTAGCAAAGGCACAAGAAAGAACTATTACAACTGCAGTACCTTTTTTATTAGTAGCTGCCGACGCTAGAGCAGCAGGTATGGCCGACCAAGGTGTCGCCACATCTGTAGATGCATTCTCTCAACAATGGAATCCCGCAAAATACGCCTTCTCCGAAGACAAACAAGGGTTTTCTGTTAGTTACACTCCGTATCTTACCGATTTGGTAAATGATGTCTCTTTAGGACAAATAACCTATTATAACAAAATAAACGACCGAAATGCATTTGCAGCAAGTTTCCGTTATTTTGGATTTGGTGATATCGAATTACGAAAAACCGATAGTCCTGATGAAGCAGTAAACATTGTATCACCTAACGAACTAGCTTTCGACGGTTCTTACTCACTAAAGCTTAGCGAAAAATTCTCGATGGCTGTAGCAGGAAGATACATTCGCTCTAATCTAAAAATCGCTTCTGAAGATGTAGATGCTAAACCTGCAAGTTCATTTGCAGTAGATGTAGCTGGTTTTTATCAATCTGAAGAAATTGCTTATAACAGCTTTAACGGAAGATGGAGAGGTGGTTTTAATATTCAGAATTTAGGACCTAAGATGAAATATGATAGTGATGAACTCAATGCTAACTTCCTACCAGCTAATTTAAAAGTAGGTGGAGGATTTGATTTTATCCTAGACGATTACAACAAACTAGCTGTAGGCGTAGAATTTAGCAAATTATTAGTTCCTACACCTCAGGATCCAGATTTAGATGGCGATGGTACAGTTACCCTGCAAGAAAGAATGCAAAACAATGAAGACTACCGATCAATAGGTTGGGTATCTGGAATTTTCCAATCTTTTGGTGATGCTCCAGGTGGTTTTAGCGAAGAGTTAAAAGAGATTACTTATAGTATTGGTGCCGAATATATGTACCAAGATGCATTTGCATTCCGACTAGGATATTTTCATGAAAGCCCAGAAAAAGGAGCTAGAAAATTCTTTTCTTTAGGAGCAGGCTTCAAGTACAATGTAGTAAAAGTAGATGTTTCGTATTTATTCTCTACTTCAAACGTAAAAAATCCATTAGAAAACACACTTCGTTTCTCACTAACCTTTAACTTTGGCGACAAATACGAAGTATATTAATAAATAAAATTCACAATTATAACAATCCAAATTTCACTTTCGTGAAATTTGGATTTTTTTTCCTAAATACATAATGAAAGAAATATCTATTACAACGCAATTTTCTGTTTTTGAATCTATCGAAGAACTTTCAAAAGACACTCAAGACTTAATGAACGAAGCAATCGCTATTCGCAAAAAAGCATACGCCCCTTATTCTAAATTTAGAGTTGGAGCTGCATTACTTTTAGATAATGGCCAAATTGTTTTAGGTTCTAATCAAGAAAACGCAGCTTATCCATCAGGACTTTGTGCAGAACGAGTAGCAATTTATCATGCAGGAGCAATTTATCCTGATGCCAAAATTTTAAAAATTGCCATTACAGCAGCTTCAGATACGAATCAAACAAAAGCTCCAATTCCTCCTTGTGGATCTTGCAGACAATCAATTGCAGAATATGAAATAAAACAAGAGACCCCTATCGAAATTTATTTCATGGGAGAAATAGGTGTAATTTATCAATCGGCATCCCTAAAAAATTTACTTCCATTCATGTTTGATAAAAAGTTCTTGTAAAAAAAACCAAAAATTAGCTTTTAAATTTTACTTCTTAGTAGGAATGTCTTATTTTTGCATCCCGACCCTTCGGGCGCAAATTTGTGGGAGGAAACTATTTTGCGTTATAGGCAACAATTGATAACAGAAACACTTTAGCAAAAGAAAGAATTCAGATGAAAGAAGTTACAAAAGAGGTATATTTAAAGTGGTATGAAGACATGCTACTTTGGAGAAAGTTTGAAGACAAACTAGCAGCATTGTACATCCAACAGAAAGTAAGAGGTTTTCTTCACCTATACAATGGTCAAGAAGCTGTACTAGCTGGTGCATTGCATGTCATGGATTTGACAAAAGATAAAATGATAACTGCATACAGAAACCACGTACAACCAATTGGTATGGGTGTGGACCCAAAACGTGTAATGGCTGAACTTTTAGGAAAAGCAACAGGAACATCTAAAGGAATGGGTGGATCTATGCACATTTTCTCAAAAGAACACCGTTTTTACGGAGGTCACGGAATTGTAGGTGGACAAATTCCTGTAGGAGCTGGTTTAGCTTTTGCAGATAAATATTTTGAAACAGGTGGTGTAACTATGACCTATTTTGGTGATGGTGCAGCAAGACAAGGTTCTTTACACGAAGCTTTTAATATGGCTATGTTATGGAAACTTCCAGTTGTATTTATTGTTGAAAACAATGGATATGCAATGGGAACTTCTGTAGAGAGAACCGCAAATCATACTGATATCTGGAAACTTGGTTTAGGTTACGAAATGCCTTGTGGACCAGTTGACGGAATGAATCCAGTGAAAGTTGCTGAAGCTATGTATGAAGCTGTTGAAAGAGCTCGTCGTGGTGATGGTCCAACATTCCTAGAAATGAAAACATACCGTTACAGAGGACACTCAATGTCTGATGCACAATTATATCGTTCTAAAGAAGAAGTAGAAGAATACAAAAAGATTGACCCAATTACACAAGTTCTTGATGTAATAAAAGATCAAAAATTTGCTACTGAAGAAGAAATTGAAGAAATTGACCAAAGAGTAAAAGACTTGGTTGAAGAGTGTGTGAAATTTGCTGAAGAATCTCCATATCCGGAATTACAACAACTTTACGATGTAGTATACGCACAAGAAGACTATCCATTTACACCTCATAAACTATAAATCATGGCGATAAAAGTAACAATGCCTCGTTTGAGCGATACTATGACGGAAGGAACGGTAGCAACTTGGCTTAAAAAAGTAGGAGACAAAATTAGCGAAGGAGATATCCTTGCTGAAATTGAAACTGACAAAGCAACAATGGAATTTGAGTCTTTCAATGAAGGAACTCTTTTATATATAGGAATACCTGCTGGAGAAACTGCTCCAGTAGATTCATTATTAGCAATTATAGGAAACGAAGGCGAAGATGTTACGGCATTAATCGCTGGAGGAGACGCTCCTGCTGCAGCTCCGAAAGCTGAAGCTGCAAATCCAGAAGCAAAAACAGAAGCACCTGCTCCTGCAAAAGCTGCAACTGAATTGCCAAAAGGTGTTATTGTAGTAACTATGCCTAGATTAAGTGATACTATGACTGAAGGTACAGTTGCAACTTGGCTTAAAAAAGTTGGTGATGCTGTTGCTGAAGGTGATATTCTTGCTGAAATCGAAACTGACAAAGCAACAATGGAATTTGAGTCTTTCAATGAAGGAACATTATTATACATTGGTATTCAAGAAGGAAACACAGCTCCTGTTGATAGTTTATTAGCTATCATCGGACCTGCTGGAACTGATATTTCTGGTATTGCCCAAAACTATACTGCTGGTGGTGCTCCTGCAAAAGCAACAGAAGAAACTAAAGCAGCTCCTGCACAAGAAACAGCAGAAACTGTTGAAGTAGTTAGCGACGGAAAAAGAATTTTAGCTTCACCTTTAGCAAAGAAAATTGCTTCAGATAAAGGAATCCAATTATCTCAAGTAAAAGGATCTGGTGAAAACGGACGTATCGTAAAAAGCGATATCGAAAACTTTACACCTGCTGCAGCAACAACTACACAACCAGTTGCTACCGCGGCTCCAGCTAAAACTCCTGAAGTTACTGCTGCTGCGCCAAAAGTTTTTATTCCTGCTGGTGAAGTTTTCACAGAAGAGATCAAAAACTCGCAAATGCGAAAAATCATTGCTAAACGTTTAGCAGAATCATTGTTTACAGCTCCTCACTATAACTTAGTGATCGAAGTAAGCATGGACGAAGCAATGACATCAAGAGCTACAATAAATAGCGTTCCAGATACAAAAGTATCTTTTAACGATATGGTGATCAAAGCTTGTGCTTTGGCATTGAAAAAACACCCAAAAATTAACTCACAGTGGAAAGAAGATGCTATCATCATCAACCACCATGTAAATATTGGTGTTGCTGTAGCTGTTGAAGATGGATTAGTAGTTCCTGTATTGAAATTTACAGATGCTATGAGTTTATCTCAAATTGGCGCTAGCGTGAGAGATCTTGCTGGAAGAGCTAAAAACAAAAAACTTGGACCACAAGAAATGGAAGGAAGTACTTTTACAGTATCTAACCTTGGAATGTTTGGTATTACTGAATTTAATTCTATCATAAACCAACCAAACTCTGCCATCCTTTCTGTAGGTGCAATTGTAGAGAAACCAGTAGTTAAAAACGGTCAGATTGTAGTAGGAAACACAATGATGTTATCATTAGCGTGTGACCACAGAACAATTGACGGTGCAACTGGAGCTCAATTTTTACAAACATTAAAACAATACATCGAAAGCCCAGTTACAATGTTGGCATAATTTTAATGTCAGCCTGAGCATCCCAATCCCGAAACTTCGGGACGGAAGATGGTTATTTATAATAAAATCCCGTTTTGTTTATTCAAAACGGGATTTTTTGTTTAATTTCCCTCCACTAATTCAATTCTTCATAAAATGAAAAAACTAATCCTTGCCACTTTATTCCTGACCGTAATTGCCTGTCAGAAAAAGGAACAAACAGAAAAAGTAGCTGTTGTTACAGATGAACACAGTTATTCTAAACCTGAACTTGCTGTTGTAAAACACTTAGACCTTGACATTAAAGTTGATTTTGAGACACAATCCATTACAGGAAAAGCATCTTGGGAAATTGACAACGTTAGCAAAGGCAACGAAATAATCTTTGATGAAAACACACTTAACATCACTAAAGTAACTCTAGGTGATGATGAAAAAGAAACCAAATTTGAGCTTGGCAAAGAAGTTGAATTCCACGGAAAACCTCTTCATATTACAATTGAACCAAATACAACCAAAGTAAATATTTACTACAGCACTAGTAAAGATGCTGTAGCTTTACAATGGCTTACCCCTGCACAAACAGCAGACAAAAAGAAACCATTCCTATTCTCTCAAGGAGAAAGTGTTTGGTCACGTACCTGGATTCCATGTCAAGACTCTCCATCAATTCGATTTACTTATAATGCAAAAGTTACTGTTCCTAAAGACTTAATGGCAGTAATGAGTGCTGTTAACCCTCAAAAGAAAAATGATACCGGAGTTTATACTTTTAAACAAGACAAAGCGATACCATCTTATTTAATGGCAATTGCAGTTGGAGACATCGAATTTCAATCAATCGATGATAGAACAGGTGTTTACGCAGAACCATCAATGCTAAAAAAATCAGCTTGGGAATTTGCTGAGCTTGGAAAAATGGTAGTTGCTGCCGAAAAACTTTACGGCCCTTACCGTTGGGGACGTTATGATGTATTAGTTTTACCACCAAGTTTCCCTTATGGAGGAATGGAAAATCCTAATTTAACTTTCCTAACTCCAGGTGTTATCGCTGGAGACCGTTCATTAACTAGTTTATTAGCGCATGAATTAGGACATAGCTGGAGCGGAAACTTAGTTACCAATGCAACATGGGATGACATTTGGTTAAACGAAGGTTTCACCACTTATGTAGAACATAGAATTGGCGAAGCAATCTTTGGCGAAAAAGAATTTGAGATGCAAAATGTTATCATCCGTAAAGAATTAGTTGACAATGTAGCTGAATATGGAGACACAAATCCCGACACAAGATTAAAAGTAAGCCTTACAGGAAGAAATCCTGATGACGGAATCAGCATGATTCCTTATGTAAAAGGATATGCTTTTTTAAGAGTTATTGAAAATGCCGTTGGACGTGAAAAATTTGACGTTTTCATTAAAAACTATTTTGATGCACACGCTTTTAAATCTATTACAACAGATGATTTCATTAAATACTACAATGAAAACCTTATAAAAGGAGACAAAGCACTTGCTGATAAAATAAAAGCCGAAGATTGGATTTACAAACCTGGAATTCCATCAAATATTACTCCAGTAAGTTCTGCTGATTTTGATGCAATTGATAAAATCCAAAAAAGCTGGAGAGAAACCGGAGTTAAAGGATTAAATAAAAAAATTACAACAACTGCAGAAAAACAGCATTTTATAGATAATCTACCAACGGACATCACTGCAAAAGAAATGGAAGCGCTTGATGGTGAATTCAACTTTACAAAAGGCGGTAATTTCGTTATCAAACGTCAATGGTTTATTCCATCGATTCGCTATAAATACACGGCTGCTAATCCTGCGATTGAGCAATTTTTGATTTCAAGCAGCAGAACCGGATCAGTAATGATGCTTTATAAAGAAATGGCAAAAACTCCGGAAGGAAAAGTTTGGGCAAAACAAATTTTCGACAAAGCTAAATCTGGTTATCACGCAACAACCGTTCAAGCTGTTGAAGGTGTTTTAAAATAGTATTCCGTTTCAATTTACAGTCGCAGTCTCAGTTTTCAGCTTACAATCTGACCGAAGACTGCGACTGAAAACTGTAAAGCAAAAAATCCCCAGTTACACCTTGTAATCGGGGATTTTTTTATTCTTATTTGTCATTCCTGACCTAATAAACGAAAAACATTCTTATGAAAACAATTACCCTAGCCCCGATAGAAGTGGAAATCCTTTTGCTTTTTTCTTTAAAAAGCAAAAGATTGTAACGAATAGCGGGATTAGCTCCTAAAAAAACTCCTCAGGGAAAATTGTCCATCACATAGCGTAAATCCTCCATGTTCTAAAATCTGTAATCGTAGCACCTTTGTAATGTCTAAAGACAACAACAAATAAATAACATAAAAATTAAATAAGATGACACGATTAAGAGCATTAAACCCAGAAGAAGTAACAGGAAAAACTAAAGATTTATTCAACGCTGTTCAGGCAAAGTTAGGAGTTGTTCCGAATATGATGAGAACAATGGGAAATTCTCCAGCAGTTCTAGAAGGATATTTAAATTTAAGCGGCGCGCTAAGCCACGGAAAATTAGGAACAAAAACAGGAGAATTAATTGCTTTAGCAGTTTCAGAAAGTAATTCATGTGATTACTGCTTAGCAGCCCATACCTTTATTGGAGAAAAACTGGTAAAAACGGATCCAGCTGTTTTGCAAGCAGCAAGAACAGGAAACTCAACCGACGCAAAAATCGAAGCCGTTTTACAATTTGCTAAAAAATTAATTAGTAAAAATGGCTTAGTTAATGACGAAGATGTAAACAAAGCAAAAAATGCTGGTGTTACTGATGCTGAAATTGCTGAAACAATTGGACATGTAGCTTTAAATGTTTTAACAAACTACTTTAACAATACTGCAAATACAGAAATTGATTTTCCAGCAATATCAAGTTTAAATTAATAAAACCAATTCAAGCAAAAACACTTTATAAAGATAGTTGTGAATTATTTTCATAGCTATCTTTATATTTTCAAAAAACAAAAGAAATCATGAGCAGTCAGAATGTCTTCACTCTAATTAATCCACAAAATGGTAATTTAGCTTTTAAGTTACTCCCTTTTGATAACAATAGTCATTTTGACCATTTGCAACGCAATAATTATTTCTCCTTGATTTGGGTAACCAAAGGGAAAGGGAAAGTAAAAGCTGATTTTGCCGAACATCATTTTGAAGAAAATTCACTCCTGGCCTTTTCTCCTTATCAACCTTTTATGCTCTGCGTGAGTGAACCAATTGAAGGAATCGCAATTCATTTTCATCCAGATTTCTATTGTATTCACATGCACCAAAAAGAAGTTTCTTGTAATGGTATTTTATTCAACAATGTTTATCAACCACCTTTTACAATAATTACAGAACAGGCTGCAGCAACTTTTACAATGGTTTTAGAACAAATGAAAACCGAAATTCAAAATGCTGAATTGGCACAATATGAATTATTGATTTCCTATTTAAAAATATTTTTAATTACTGCTTCCCGATTAAAAAATGAACAATTAGAAAAAATGAAATCAGTTCCTAACTCTAAAGAACCATTTATTCTTCAGAATCTGAAAGATGCCATTGAACTAAATTTTAAAACCAAACATTCAGCAGGAAATTATGCCGAATTACTGAATATCTCCCCAAAAGCTCTGGCAAAATTATCTAAGACTTACTTCAATAAAACATTAACCGATTTAATTGCTGAAAGAATAATAATCGAAGCCAAAAGGGAATTATACATGACTAACAAAACAGTCAAAGAAATTGCATATGAATTAGGTTATGAAGATGAACATTACTTTAGTCGATTTTTTAAAACCAATGCTGATGTTTCGCCTCAAATTTATAGAGAAACAGTAGGCTTTGGAAAAATGGAGGCTTAATTTTTATTTTTTGCCTCAATCCATTTAGACATATATTTTGTACTTCTCATAGTATGAAATTGCAACATACTCCCTATAAAATTATTATTACGATGTGATTGCAAATTAGATTGCAAATAGAAAATCATTTCCATAAAATTGGTCGCAAAATTATCTTTCAAATAACGCGTATTAATAATTTCAATTCCTTTAATTTGAGCCTCGTTCCAAAGATTCTTATTTTGATATAATTCGACAGCAGCTCTTACAAAACCTTCTGTTTCATCAATAATAAAACCATTCCACGGTAAATCACCATTCATCGCTTCCGCTCCTATTGTTGTGGTTACACTTGGTGTTCCGGATTGCATTGCTTCAACCAGTTTCCCTTTTAGACCTGCACCAAAACGTATCGGTGCCAATACTATTCGTGATTTCTGCACTACTTCCTGAGCATCAACAGCTCGCCCCATAATATAAAAACCAGATTTAGGATGATGCAATTGTAAAACTTTTTGTGAAGGGTAAGCTCCATATATATTTAAAACAGCATCTGGTAATTGTTTTTTTACCAAAGGCCAAATTACTTCTTTCAGATATTGAACAGTGTTCCAATTAGGTTCATGCAAAAAATTACCGATAAAAATAAAATCAGTCCTTTCTTCAAAAGAAGGTAATTCTTTTAATACATCTTCAGAAATTCGATTTAATAAAAAGGGCAAATAATATAATAAAGCGGTATCAATTTTAAATACCGATTCTAACAATTCTATCTCAAACTCAGAAATTATCAACGACAAATCACAACGCAAAATACTCGCTATTTCTCTCTTTGCTACTTCTTCTGAAAATAAATCGCTAACTATAAAATTTCTATTTTCTTTGAATGCTTTTTGACGAGCTTGGCGCAAACAGTGCAAATCCTCAGTATCTAAAATACGTAATGCATCAGGACAATTTTCAGCCACACGCCAACTAAACTGCTCTTCAATCATAAACCGATCAAATAAAACAATAGTTGGACTCAGTTCTTTTATAAAATCGTCAAAACTAGAACAATTTAAAGCAATCGATTTCTTTTCGATTCCTAATGCTTGCAAATCTATCATGAAGTCACTATCCAAAGCTGGGCTAGCAAATGTAATTTCAAATCCTTGTTCTTGAAAAATTGAAATCAATTGCATCATTCTCCCCCCTGCAGCCGATGAATTAGGCTCAGGCCATACAAAACCAATTATTAAAAGCTTTTTAAGCTCACTCATATCCTATTTTATTTCTACTACAAAATAATACTATTTAAGCGGCAATATCATCATTAAACCCAAAAATCGGGAATAAAACACTAATTTTGTAGGTTATAAATCAAATATCATGTTAGGATTAAAATTAGCTACAGACCCACGTTGGGTAAACATAGTCGAATCGAATATCGAAGAAATTCTTACCGACCATGCGTGGTGTGAGCAAAAAGCGGCTTCAAACGCAATTAGTTTAGTAACATACAATTCAGAATTAGAGGAATTAGTAACAGAAATGCTAATTATTGCCAGAGAAGAGTTAGAGCATTTACAAATGGTACATGACATTATCAAGAAAAGAGGTTTGACACTTGGTCGCGAAAGAAAAGACCACTATGTAAATGAGCTTTTTAAATTCATGAAAAAAGATGGCAGTAGAAAAGATGCCCTTTGTGACCGCTTATTATTTTCGGCTATGATTGAAGCTAGAAGTTGTGAACGCTTTAAAGTCCTTTCAGAAAACATAAAAGACCAAGAATTGGCAACATTTTATCGTGATTTAATGATTTCGGAAGCAGGACATTATACTACTTTTTTAGGATTTGCCCGAAAATATACAGATAATATAGACATTGATAAACGTTGGAAAGAATGGATTGAATATGAAGGTTCTATCATTACCAATTATGGAAAAAGCGAAACTGTACACGGATAAAACTAACTAATAATCATACTATGACAAAAGGTAATTTAAAATCCATTTTATATAGAATAGTAAAATATATCGGAATAGTGCTTGTCGTTATTTTAGCACTGCTTTTTATAACGCCTTATGTTTTTTCGGACAAAATAAAAGAAGAGATAAAGAAAACAGCAAACAAAAAACTTAATGCTGAATTAAATTATTCTGATGCTAATATTTCTTTCTTTCATCATTTTCCATCATTAACTTTAACTTTAAACGATTTAAAATTAAATGGATCTGCTCCATTCGAGAAAGAGAATTTTGTTACGGCAAAAGAGGTTTCCTTTGGAATAAATATTAGCAGTTTAATATTTGGCAAAACGGTAAGTATCGATCAAATTTACTTATCAGATTCATTTATCAATGTAAAAGTTAATAAAAATGGTGAGGCAAATTATAACGTTTACAAATCGTCATCTGTCGAAGCTGAAAAAGCTACAGACAGCAGCGATACTTCTTTAAAGTTAGAAAAAATTGAAATCTTAAATAGCAAAATTATTTATGATGATAAATCAACCAATGTACATCTAGATGTTTTTGGTTTTAATTATTCTGGAAAAGGAGATTTAAGCAAAGATATTTTCGATTTATATTCAAAAGCTAAAATCGAAAAACTTAATATTTTATATGAGAATGAACCATACTTAATGAATAAAAAGGTTGATGCCGATTTAATTACTAAAGTAAATGTAAACTCTTTATCATTCTTTTTCGAACAAAATAACTTAAAAATAAATCAGCTAATCGTTGATTTTAAAGGGAAATTTGACTTTTTAAAAGATGGTTATAATATTGATTTTGTAATAAAATCGAATAATAGTCAGCTACATGATGTATTTACAGCATTTCCTCCAAAATTTATCACTTGGTTATCAAAAACTGATTTAAAAGGAAACACCAATTTATTGCTTACGCTAAAAGGAAAATACATTGCTTCTCAAAATATAGCGCCAGATTTAAACTTAGATTTAAAAATAAATGATGGATATGTAAACTATAATAAAAGTTCATTCCCTATTTCAAATTTGAATCTGGATATAAATACAAAACTACCTTCATTAAATCCAGATCTATTAATTGTTGACGGAAAGAATTTAGCTTTGAATATTAATAAAGATTATTTAAAATCTAAATTCTATGTAAAAGGAGTTGACACTCCAGACTTGAATATAGATTTAAGCAGTCAGATAGATTTAGAGAAACTAACTCAGGCATTTGGAATACCTGATATTGAGTTAAAAGGAAATCTTATTGGAGATATTAAAGCAAAAGGGATTTTTGATTTAAAAAACAAACTCTTTCCCGTAACTTCTGGGACTATTAATTTCAAAAATGGATATTTAAAAACAAAATATTATCCAAACCCAATAACAGACATAACAATTGTTTCTGAGATTAAAAATCAGAAAGGAACTTTTGATGATTTAAAAGTAAAATTATCACCTGCACAAATAACATTTGAAGGGAAACCTTTTTATATAGATGCTGACTTATATAATTTTGATGACCTTACTTATGATGTTAAAGCCAAAGGTGAGCTGGACATAAGTAAAATATATAGAGTGTTTTCTCAAAAAGGGTTAGATTTAGATGGTTCAATTAAAGCCGATTTAGTTTTAAAAGGAAAACAAAGCGATGCCGAAAAAGGAAATTATAGTAAACTCCACAATAAAGGAACTCTAGAAATTAAAAACATCGGAATAGTTTCTGAATACCTACCTAAGAAGTTCATTATTAAAGAAGGTATTTTTAAAATAAACCAAGACAAAATGTTCTTCAAAAACTTTTTGTCAACATACGGTCAATCAGATTTTAAAATGAATGGTTATTTACAAAATGTTATCAATTTTGCTACAACCAAAACGGGTGTTTTAAAAGGTTCTTTTGTCATAAATTCAAGATACATTAATGCCGATGAATTTATGTCGACAACGACTACCCAAACAAATAGTACGACAGCTACTTCTAGTACAAATTCTGAAACTCCAAAAACTGAAGTAGTACAAACTGGTGTAATTATAATTCCAAAGAATTTTAATTTACAATTTCAAGCAAATGCACAGAAAGTAAACTTCAATAAACTTGCCTTAAATAATGCCAAAGGTAACCTCAAGATGAATAAGGGTATTTTAACCATGCAAAATACAGGTTTTAATTTGATAGGCTGCGAAGTAACCATGGACGCAACATACCAAGCTCTAACGATGAAAAAAGCTCTATTCGACTATACTATCAAAGCAACAGATTTTGACGTTAAAAAGGCTTATAATGAAATTGAGATATTTAGAAAAATGGCTAGTGCAGCTGAAAAAGCACAAGGAACAGTTTCTTTAGATTATAAATTAAAAGGAAGGCTTAATGCTAATATGGAACCTGTTTATCCTTCGTTAGTAGGTGAAGGAGTTGTCTCTGTAAAAGACATCAAATTATATGGTATGAAAATGTTTAATGCAGTAAGCAAAACAACGAGTCATGAGGGAATAAAAAATCCTGAAATTTCTAAAGTAGATATCAAGAGTAGTATTAAGAACAATATAATTACCCTGGAACGATTCAAATTTAAATTTGCAGGTTTTAGACCAAGAATAGAAGGAACAACTAGTTTAGATGGGAAATTAAACATAAAAATGAGATTAGGCTTACCTCCATTAGGAATTTTAGGAGTTCCGTTAATAATAACAGGAAACAAAGACAATCCTAAAATAAAAATTGGACGAAAATCGGATGATTTAGAAGAAACTCAAGATACCGAAGATTAATCTAAACTTTATCAATGTTACCAAACCTGCTCAATCGAGCAGGCTTTTTTATGCCTGGACACAAAATAACACTTCATTATATATATTTTAAAACACTTTTATCACTTAGACCTGTTAGACACTATTCACAAACGATTCCACTCCATAAACGCGCTAAAATTATACCGAGAATCTTCTCAAAGTTTACACAGAGTCTCGCAAAGATTTCTTACTTGTAAAACTTAAAATAGTTTCTCAGAAATCTCTGAGATGCAAAGCTGTCTTTAGCATAAATAATACTTCCGGTTTTAACCGCAGAGTGAGGAAATAGAAAAAAAACGCAAAGGTTTGCAAAGCTATTTATTAAACTTTACGAACCTTTGTATAATCCTTTGCGTTTATTTTGCTATTAAAACAACCACAGCCTTGTCACCCTGAAGAACGAAGGGTCTCCATTAGATACTAACAACAAAGCTTTTTTAGATTATCGAGCTACTAATTGATCCTTTTTAACCGCAGAGAAAGGAAAGAGAAAAACACAAAGCTTCGCAAAGCTATTGATTAAACTTTGCGAACCTTTGTGTTTTCTTTTGCGCTTTTTGCGAAACAACCTTTTCACAAAATCCCAAAAAAGTAAAGCCCAAAAAAAATCCTCATCAATTACTTGATGAGGATTCTAAAGAAAGGCGACGACATACTCTCCCACATAACTGCAGTACCATCTGCGCAGGCGGGCTTAACTACTCTGTTCGGGATGGGAAGAGGTGAGCCCCGCCGCAATAACCACCTTAAGGTTGTTAG
>NZ_JAYGJP010000012.1:0-120694 GCF_035013205.1 Flavobacterium sp. PL02 | reverse complement strand
AGTGTCTTTTTTGGGAACGACTTCACACCATTTGGAGCATATTCCTGCATGTTCAGTACGTGGGTCATTCTTGTGTCTGTCTCCATTAAAATAATGGCAATCTTCGCATTGATTTTTCATAGGCTTTTTGTAAGAATTTGTTAAAGAATATTGTAATCACGGATTAACATTTTTGTTAAATGAGTCCCGACTATCATTAGTCGGGATTTGTGCGTTTACTGGGGTTAGTATAATTTGTAAGATATTCATCATAAATATAGTAGTTATTTTAGGTAAATTTCGATTTTGCCGTGTGTTCTGTATTTTAAGGTGAGTTTGTTTGTTTTTAAATTTTCAGCCTTTAAAAACGCTTTATTTGCGTTATTGGGACCGATGTACTTTTTTAACTGATTCATAGAAACCAAAAATCTTTTGTTGATGTATTTGCTTTTATCTACTGGAGTAAAAACAATTAGATAGTCTTTATTCATATTCCTAGATTTTTTAAGAAAATATTTGAGCGTTCATTTTGCTGTATTTCATTGCTTAAATTTTTATCTCTATTTAGTAAATCATCTATCAATTTATTTGCTTTTGTTTTAGTTCTTGATTTTGCAACAGGACAATCGATAGAATATTGAAAACCCAATAATTTTTCTTTATCAAATCCTAATGAGATTAAATTCTCAATATAGAATTGGACCATTATATCAGTAGGTGACTGCTCTTTTGTAACATTGCTTTTTTCTTTTTTCTCTATGTAACATTTTAAACCAGTTTGAGCGATTAACTTTAAATCTTTAGGCTTGGCTAGTAATAAATCGTAAAAAGTCTTAAAATCAGCCTTTAAACCTTGCTTAATTAGATATTCTTTATGCTTATGTGCTTTAATTGTAAATTCATAGCGAACCAAATTATCTATTACCGAAGCTTTCATAGGCTCTAAATATGCTTTGTAAAAAACAATTGATTTAGAAAGTAATTCGAATCCTTTATGATAAATTTTGCAATATGGCGCAGAATTAGAAGCCTTTTCACGTTTGTTGAAATCCATACCTAAATTGGCTGTATTTTTTAAAGCATTTGAATTATTAATATGATGTATCAGCGGAAGTTTTCCCGAATTGGGATTTTGAAGAATAAAAGAAAATGCAGTTTTTAGACTTTTTAAATCGATAAGTTGATTGATACATATATCGATATCAGAAACTAAACCTTGTAAAAAGTCTTGTCTTGAAACTTTTAAAACGCCAAATGAGTTAATATCGTCGACAATAAAATGATAATTTTGAGAGGTAATTCCTTCAAAGTATCTTTCTTTTAACATTTTTGCAGAAATTTGAAACACCACATATTCATGAGCCAGTTTATTTTTATCGATGAAAGCTTTGATATAAAAACGATATGTAATTCCGTTTACAATCTTCGTAAAAGGTTCAGCCTTACGGTAATCATCACCAAGTTTGGTTTGTTCGTTACCGTCATTGTCTAAGTGTTCGATTGATGGATAATAAGCAATGAAATCCGTAATTAATCTCTTATCCAGTATTTTAACTTTATCGAGTTTTACACGAATTTTTAACGAATCTATTAAGCCAGTGTTAAACATAGTTTAAATTTGTATTTAAATGCTTGATATTAAATCACTTACCTACAGTTTGACCTATAATTTATATTATGTAAAATAGAATGTTTTTAAACCCGAAAACGATCATATCAATCCCTATGTTTGGTATTGAATACTTTTATTGCTTATTTTAGCTAATCAATATACAGCAAAATAAATAGATTCAAAATTATTTATGCTTTCATTGTAAGGGTTTATTTTATTATTTTTACAAACGATACTTTCTAAAAATTTATCAATCTTATGAATACAATTGCTGAGCATATTGCAGATTTCTTGAAAGAATATCCGCCATTCGATAATTTAACTTTTCAAGAATTATCTGAGATTGCAACTAATATTCGTGTTATTAATTTAGAAAAACACGCAGTATTATTTCAAGTTAACGATGCCTTACACGATAGTTTTTATGTAGTTGCTTCTGGCGTTATTAATTTATCGGTAATTGCAGATGCCGAAGAAACTTTACTAAATAAATGCCATGATGGTGATATATTTGGGCTACGTCCATTTTTTGCCAAGAATAACTATATGATGACTGCAAAAGCCAGAGAAGAAAGTATTGTGTATGCAATACCAATCGCTGTCTTTAGGCCATTTGTTGCAAACAATCCAGATGTTTTAAATTTCTTGTTAGAGAGTTTTGCGACAAACACACGTCACACAAAAGACAATTCTGATGCTAAAGGAAATCATATTTCTGATAATATATTCTATTCAGATCAACAATCTGAAATACAATACATACAGTCATTAACGTATAATAATTCACCATTAACAGCTGTTGCAAGCGATATTGTAAAAGATGCAGCTTTGCGTATGACAGATGCTATGGTAGATAATATTGTTGTTTGCGAGAATCACAAACCAATTGGGATTGTAACCGATGCCGATTTATCTTCTAAAATTGCTACAGGTAGATTCTCAATTGAAGAAACTGTAGATAAAATCATGTCCTCGCCTGTTGTAACTGTAATAGAAAATGTTTCATTAGCAGAAGCTCAATTATTGATGCTAAAACATAATGTAAGTCATTTGTGTGTTACAAAAGACGGAACAAGTAAATCTGCGGTAAAAGGAGTTATCTCCGAGCATGATTTAATTGTTGCCCAAGCGAGTAATCCTGGTGTATTGATAAAAGAAATCAAACGTTCGCAATTACCAAAGGATTTAAAACAAATTAGAGATCGTTTGTCTGATTTAATTCAGAATTACATACAAAAGAATATTCCGCTTTCACATATAAGTAATATTGCAAACGAAATCAATCTAGCATTGATTAAACGCTCAGTTGAGCTTTCTATTTTAGAAATGGGCTCACCTCCTGCTCGATTTGCGTGGTTAAGTATTGGAAGTCAAGGAAGAAAAGAACAGCTTTTGTTAACTGATCAGGATAGTATTCTGATCTTTGAAGATGTAACTGCAGATAAATATCGTGATGTAAAAGATTACTTTTTACGTCTGGCTAAAAGAACTACAGGAACGTTAGAAAAAATTGGATATGACTATTGCCCTAACGGACATATGGCAAGTAATATGCTCTGGTGTAAGTCATTGACAGACTGGACAAAACAATACAACAGTTGGATGAATACTCCAGGTGAAAATAGCAACGATTTAAGTAGTATTTTCTTTGATTATGAGATTGTTTTTGGGGAACCAAAAATTGAAGAAGCAATAGAAAATGTGATATTCAAGAACGCAATCAATAATACATTATTCTTTGATTTCTTAGGAAATGATGCTTTGAGAAAAAACTCTCCTTTAAGTTTCTTTAAGAAATTTATAGTTGAAGAAGATGGACCACATAAATTTATGTTTGATATTAAAACTCGTGCATTAATGCCATTAATTGACGGAGCACGTTTATTGATATTAAGTTCGAATATAAAAGGAATCAAGAATACTTATTTAAGATTTAAGCAATTAGCAATTACAGATTCTAAGAATGCAGATATTTATCTTAGCTGTGCTGAAGCTTTTTTAACGTTATCAAAGTTTAGAACAATCGAAGGTTTTAAAAATGATGACTCTGGTCAATATATAAATCTAAGAGAATTATCTAAAAGCGATAAAGAAAAATTAAAAAATGCATTAGCTCCAATGAAAGAACTTGAAGAGCTTATTAAGAGTAAATTTCAACTGACCCAATTTTCATAATATGTTAGACTGGCTGAAAAATATCAACAAAGAATATCCTGATTTCTGGAAAGAATACCTTGCTAAATTTGAAACTAAATCAGAGCGTTTTGTTGTTTTATCTACCGAAACATCTGGCTTAAACCCATCAAAAGATGTAATCTTATCTATTGGTTCATTTGCAGTAATAAATAATAGCATTGTTATTCAGGATAGCTTTGAAGCCGTTTTGTTACAATATAAATTCTTTCATGATAACGGACTCACAAATGAGTTTATTATAGAAAGTAAAATGGAAAAATTAGCTGAACCTGATGCGCTTAGAGGATTAATAGAATATATTGGGAACGGTATTTTAGTTGGACATCATATTAATTTTGATGTTGAAATGATTAATGCTGCCTTAGAAAAATTAGATTGCGGAAGACTTAAGAATGAAGCTTTAGATGTTGATGTGATGTATCGCAAACTACACGATATCAACGATAGACAGTTTTCTCTAGATGAATTATGCGAAATTTATAAAATACCAAAAAGCGAAAGAAATTCATCTTCTGAAGATGCTTATAAAATTGCTTTATTGTTCTTGAAACTAAAATCAAGATTAGGAATAAAATAATACTTCTGAAATTTTAAAACTAACACGAATTCCACAAATTTTCACGAAACCCATTAGTGTGAATTTGTGGAATTTTTTTGTTTTTTTTTACCATTAAGAGATTAAACTTCACTTAGATTTGACTTAATTTTTCTTAACCTCTTAATGGTTCAAAACTTTATTTCATAATGCATTTATTTTTTTACTTAATCCTCACAGACTTAATAAAACGTCCGTGATGACTTACTGAAACTGGTATTCTAGATTTTGATGCAGCATCAATTATGTACGGAATCCCAACATCTTTAAATATTTTAGTTTCAGTATCTAAAACAGAGATTCTATTTAAATGATTCTTTCTAGAAACTGCTATAGTATCAATATAATCTTCTGTAATTGTTGTTTTTGTATAATACAATGTGTTATTTATAGTTACGGTACCAGAATTTGCACTTTCGTAAAAGCAAATTAGTTTGGTTGGAAAATAGCCACTTATTTTCGTTTCGCGATTGTATAATTTATAAGCAGCTTCCTTTCGGCTCCATAAATTCCAAACCATTATTTCGGGTTTTTCGGAATTCATAATAAGAAATTGCTCTTCTGGAGTGAAGATTTTATCCAAAAATCCTTTTCGTTTCCAGTTACTTTCTTGCCGAGCAGTTTCTAAATCAACAATGTCATTGCCAATCATTTTTCATCAAGTTTGGATTGAATAATACTTAAAGCAGCTTTAGCATTAACCATTTTTTCCATCGATTCATTATCGATTATAATATCAAATGCTTCTTCGACATCTAATACAATATCGACCAAATTGGCAGAGTTAATATTTAAATCGGTTATGAAATTTGTTTCTTCAGTAAAGTTTTCAAAAGCTTCATCATTTTTAGTATAAGGCTTTACAATCTTCTTTAATTCGGTAAGTAATTGGTCGTTGTTCATATTTAATTATTAGTTTTAAATTGAAAGTTGGTTATATTTTTTCAAAATCACGCAACCATTAACATCTCCAAAACCAAAACTTGCCTTAGCAATAATATTAAGATCTGAGTTAATTAATTGAGTTGGGATTCTTAACTTATCAATAATAGATGTGATTTCAGGATTTAAATCCTCGCAATTAGTATTTGGAGAAATAAAACCTTGATGTAGTTGTAAAACCGCTGCTACAAGTTCTATACTTCCTGCCGCTGACAAACAATGCCCGATAATTGATTTTAATGCATTTACATACGGAAAATCTTTTCCTTTTCGGTTTAATGCAATACTCCAATTCTCAATTTCTAAAGCGTCTTTAGAAGTTGCCGTTAAATGTCCGTTGATTAAATCAATTTCCGAAGCCGAAATTTTAGCGTTTTCTAATGCATTACTAATACATTTTTGCACAGCAACTGAGTTTGGCGCAGTCATACTCCCGCTACCACGTTGTCCGCCAGAATTTACATTTCCGCCTAAAACTTCCGCATAAATTCGGGCTCCCCTACTTAAAGCAGTTTCCAGATCTTCTAGTACCAAAGCTCCTGCACCGCTTCCGGGAACAAAACCTGAAGCACTTGCACTCATTGGTCTTGAACCATTTTCGGGAGAATCATTGTGTTTGAATGTACATACCTTCATTGCATCAAACCCGCCCCAAATATATGGCCCAGAATCGCTAGTACTCCCAGCCAGAATACGTTTTGCCTGACCTAGCTTTATACGTTCATACGCCATTAAAACACTTTCTGTACCTGTTGTGCATGCCGATGAGTTGGTTGTTACTTGATTACCAAGTCCAAGTTTACCACCTAAATAAGCACTTACACCACTATTCATTGTTTGCGCTACAACAGTGCTTCCTAATCTTCTGGTTTGGAAATCATCAATTTTATAAATGCTTTCTCTAAATTTTTCTATTCCTGATGTTCCCGAACCAAATATTGTTCCGCTATCCCAATCAGGTTCTTCATTTTCTTCAATTGATAATCCTGCATCTTTCCAAGCGTCTAATCCAGCAATTAGACCATATAAAATCCCTGAGGCATTAAAATTTCGTAATTCGAGCTCGGTAAAATACTCCGCAATTAATTCAGGAGATAATTCCGGTTTTCCTGAAATCTGACAAGAAAATTGTAATCGTTCTAATTCTGAATCATGTTTAATTCCTGATAAACCTTTTTTTAATGCATTTGTAAAGGCATCAAGCCCTACCCCATTTGGGGCAACAACTCCAAGACCTGTAATAACAACTCTATTTTGCATTTTACTTACTTTTAAGTTTATAATCTAATTGTTAGTAACACCGATGCCCGTAAAGGAACGCGGATGATACAGATTTACAAAAAGTAAAGACGCGGATAAAAACGGATTTTTTTAATAATGACGATCCCGACATTTCGGGACGAAAGGAAATGCGTTTTAATCTGTGTTTTTCGCTATAGCGAATCCGTATCATCAGCGTTCCATTTTAAGACAAAGCTTTCTACAGGCTAAACAATCATTCCTGCAATCGTCCCGGAACAAACTTCTGTTCCTTGTTCATTTTTCATGCTTACTTTGCATTTTAATTTTCCAAATCTGAAATATATTTTTTCTGAAATAACAGTAACTTTTTCTTTTGGATAAACAGGTTTTAAAAAATCAATTTCAACTGATGTTAAAGCAATTGAGGTAGTTTCTATAAACTCTTTGTTTAACAAAAATATTCCTAAACACACAAGCCCAATTTGCGCCATAACTTCCGTTAAGATTACACCCGGCGTAACGGGATTTGAGATAAAATGTCCTTTATAAAAATCTAAATTTTCATCAAAATAATAATTCCCCTCTACTCCATTTTCGGATATAGAAATAAGTTCATCTACAAACAGAAAGGGTTTAGTATAAGGCAACTTAGCTATTATATCCTGATTCGTCATTTCTGCTTTAATTTAAAATTGTAATAAAACGCGTTGCGCTGAGAACCCAGGTCCAAAACTTAACATTAAACCTTTAGTTCCTTTTTTAGGTTGACTATCTATAACTTGTTCTAAAACATACAAAACAGTTGCGCTAGACATATTTCCGTACAATCGCAACACTTCTTTTGTATCGTCAATGTTCTTACCTAGATCCGAGAATAATTCCTCTACGGTTTGTATGATTTTTTTCCCTCCCGGATGAAATATCAAATGGTCGATATTTTCTATTTTTAAATTGTTCTTGGCTAAAAAAGGATGAATAATATCTGGAAAATGGGAAGCTATAGTTTCTGGAACTTCAATATCTAGCACCATTTGCAATCCTGTGTTTACAAGTTTAAAACCCATCATGTGTATGTTATCATAAAAATGATACATTTCTTCATCCAGAATCTCTGGTCCGTTATCGTCTTTATGGGATGATAACAGAGTACAAGCCGCTCCATCTCCAAAAATTGCCGCTGAGACAATATTTGCCATCGAAAAATCATCTAACTGAAATGTTGCCGTAGGACTTTCTACTGCAATTACTGCAGCTCGTTTTCCAGGGTTAGCTTTTAAAAAGTTTTTAGCGTAAATAATTCCAGAAATTCCTGCCGCACAGCCCATTTCGGTAACTGGAAGACGCACGATATCTTGGCGTAGTTTGAGCTTGTTTATTAGATAAGCATCCAAGGACGGAATCATTATTCCGGTGCAACTTACAGTAATGATATAATCAAGACTTTCTGGTTTCCAATTTGCTTTATGTAGTGCTTTGTTTAATACTTTCTCTCCTAAATCAATAACTTCACGAACATAGATATCGTTTCGGTCTTCAAAGGAAGTATTGGTAAAAACTTCGATTGGATCCATAATAGAATAACGTTTATCTACTGCCGCTCCTTCAAAAATTTTCTTGACTTTTCGAATAAAACGATCATCCTGACCAATAAGCCATGAATCTAAAAAAGGAATAATTTCTTCTGTTGTCCTGGAATATTTTGGTAATTGCTTAACAACTGTGGTTATTTTTACACTCATATTTTTGAAATTATCCATTGGTATCGGAAAGCCCATTTCCACTGAATGGTATATTTTTTTAAGTTTAATTGTTTTGAAAAATCAACCAATTCACTTTTTTTAAATCCTCTTAAAATAGATGTTAATCCATCTTTCTTAGGCATTCCGTTTAATCGGGTAATAAAGCATAATGCTTGAAATAAACGATATGAAATTATGCTTCTTTGCAAATCATTAATAACAACGCCATACTTTGCATTAACATTAAAAATAGCTGCCAAATTAATAATTTCATCCGTTTTAAAATGATGTAAGGTTAATGTACATAAGGCAATATCATATTTTAATTGATTAAAAGCTTCACTAAACACATCTTCACAACGGAAGCTGATATTGGGGTAATGTTTGGATAATTTTCGAGCATAGCTTATTGTAAATGCATTAGCATCAATACCTCTTAGCTGAAAATCCCAATCGTGTTTTAATGCATAATCGGCTAATTTTCTTAACATATCACCATTTCCACATCCTATATCTATAATAGTTATAGCTTGGTTTTTATCAATTCCTTTTAATAATTTTTCGACTCCTTGTAAAGTTAATTGGTTCCCTCCTAGCAGTTGGTTTATTCTGGCGATTTTATCCAAAGCATTTTGCAAAATTTCACCTTCTAAATTGAAATCATCCATAATTTCAGGATCATCGGTTCTGTATTTGGTTTTTATTGCCATTAATAATTTAGAGTTATAGGTTTGCCATGTGTTCTTTTTATGATTTGAGGTAACAAAAAAGGAAATTGAATTAATAACCACATAACAAATGTAGATTTGGTTTTATTTTGCAAAAGAGAAGCTAGAAAACGCCCAGTTCTTAATCTCTTTTTGAAATTGTAATTCCATGATTTGGTATATTTTTCTTCAAGTTCTTTTCTTGATTTAATTGTATTAGTAAAAAAATCTGTAATTAATTCAGATGCAATTTTTGCACTATGTATTGCCATTGCCATCCCGTTTCCGCATAATGGCTGAATTAGTCCTGCGCTATCACCAACCATTAGTATGTGATTTTCTATTGCCGTTTTCTCTTCAAATGAAATCTGACTTATCGTTAATGGTTTTTCAAACAATGGGGTGCTATTTGTAAAAATCTGCTTTAAATGTGCGTTTTTATAGATAATATTAGCTTGGAAGTCATCGATATTTTTGAATTTTTTAAAAGTTTCAAAATTCACTAAATAGCACATGTTTATGATGTCATTCTCAACTTTTGAAACGCCACAATAACCTCCTTCAAAATTGTATAAACCAACAAGATCACTAGGAAAACTTCCTTCATAATGCCCTTTTACAGCGAGCCAAGGTGCTTTTTTCAGAATAAAATTGCGTTGTAATTTTTGATCAAAATTAGAACGTTTACCAAAAGCGCCTATAGCAATTTTAGCAATAAATATTCTAGCATCTGAAGTTGAAACTGTGAATACATCATTTTTAAAATCAATATCTTCGACAGTATCATGAATTATTTCGCATCCATTTTCGATTGCTTTTTGGTATAAATGATAATCTAATGCATACCGACTAATCCCGAATCCTCCTAATGGTAAGGTACAATGAATTAATTTGCCGTTGGGTGCAGAGAATTCTAGCTCTGTAATTGTTGTAGGGTTTAAATCTTGAATTTTCAAATCTAGCCAATTCAGATAGGGCATGATTTCATTAGAAACGTATTCGCCACAAACTTTATGTTTTGGGAATTCATTTTTTTCAATTAAAATCACTTGTAGTTTCATTTTAGATAAATGAATCCCGCAAGTAAGTCCTGCTAGTCCGCCACCAATAATCACTACATCAGCATTTTTTTTCATATGTAGATACTATTCGTTTTTAACAGTTATGAGTTCGTTAATCTAATTTTTACAAGGTGTTTTAGATTTTAACGAATTAATGCTATTGCTAATTTAACTAATTTATTGATAATAACCCATTTTAAAACAAAAAAAGCTGCCTCGATTTGAGACAGCTTAGAAATTTATTTTTTTGAAAAAGATATTAGATTTTTTCTTTCATAATCTCTTCTACAATTTCTGGATTCAATAAAGTCGAGATATCTCCAAAGTTAGAGTAATCTCCTTCGGCTATCTTACGTAAAATTCTACGCATGATTTTTCCTGAACGTGTTTTTGGTAAACCAGATACAAACTGAATTTTATCTAACTTAGCAATTGGCCCAATGTGATCTGAAATGTATTGGTTAATCTCTTTACTTAAATTGGCTCTGTCTCTGTATTCTCCTGTTTCTTTTAAGATTACGAAACCGTATAAAGCATTTCCTTTTATATCATGTGGGAATCCAACAATTGCAGATTCTGCTACTGCAGGATGCTCATTAATAGCATCTTCTATTGGAGCCGTTCCTAGGTTGTGTCCAGAAACAATTACAACATCATCTACTCTACCTGTGATTCTGTAATATCCTACTTCGTCTCTTAATGCACCATCTCCTGTAAAGTATTTACCTGGAAACGCAGAGAAATAAGTGTCTTTATAACGTTGGTGATCTCCCCAGATAGTTCTGGCGATTCCTGGCCATGGAAACTTAATACATAAACTTCCTACTACTTGGTTTCCTTCTATTTCATTACGTTTTTCGTCCATTAAAACGGGTTGAATTCCAGGAAGTGGTAATGTTGCATATGTAGGTTTTGTAGGCGTTACAAAAGCAATTGGCGAAATCATGATTCCTCCAGTTTCTGTTTGCCACCAAGTATCTACAACTGGACATCTTTTATCTCCTACGTGGTCATTGTACCAGTGCCAAGCTTCTTCGTTGATAGGCTCTCCTACTGATCCAATTACTTTAAGTGATTTTAAAGGGTATTTTTGAACATAATCTAAGCTTTCTTTTGCCAAAGAACGAATTGCTGTTGGCGCAGTGTAAAACTGAGTTACTTTATGTTTTTCTATAATTTCCCAAAAACGACTGAAATCTGGGTATGACGGAACTCCTTCAAAAATTACAGTTGTTCCTCCATTTAATAATGGGCCGTATAATATATATGAGTGACCTGTGATCCAACCAATATCGGCTGTACACCAGAAAATATCATTTTCTTCGTGAGCGAAAACATTTTTGAATGTATAAGCTG
Organism: Flavobacterium sp. PL02; assembly: GCF_035013205.1. Taxonomy (NCBI): domain Bacteria; kingdom Pseudomonadati; phylum Bacteroidota; class Flavobacteriia; order Flavobacteriales; family Flavobacteriaceae; genus Flavobacterium; species Flavobacterium sp. PL02. Next base: position 109,265 of record NZ_JAYGJP010000012.1, on the reverse strand, counting down.
TGTAAACCATATATCCGGCTGTGGTATGAACCATTCCTTTTGGTTTTCCTGTAGAACCAGATGTATATAAGATAAATAACGGATCTTCTGCATCCATAATTTCCGCAACATTATAGTCTAATGCTGCATCTAAAAGCGGTTGCAACCATTGGTCACGCCCTTCTTTCATTTTTACTTCAGTTTTTGTTCTTTTTGCAACCAATACTTTGGTTACGCATGGACAAGTTTCTAACGCTTCATCAACAATTGCTTTTAAATCAATCGTTTTGTTACCTCTATAACCTCCATCAGAAGTGATAACCATTTTACATTCGCTATCATTTATCCTAGCAGTTACTGCCGATGCCGAAAATCCTGCAAATACAACTGAATGTATTGCTCCAATTCTGGCACATGCCAAAACTGAAACTGCCAATTCTGGAATCATTGGTAAATAAATACAAACTCTGTCTCCTTTTTTTATTCCTTGTTCCCGAAGAACATTTGCCATTTTCGAAACTCTCTCGTATAACTCATTATAAGTAATATGTAATGAACTTTCTGATGGATCGTTTGGTTCGAATATTATTGCTGTTTTTTCTCCTCTTTTACTTAAATGTCTGTCAATACAGTTTTTAGTAATATTTACTTTTGCTTCAGAAAACCACTTTACTTCTGCATCTGCCATATTAAAATCAACAACTTTTTCCCATTGTTGATACCATGTGAAATTTTCCTCTGCTATTTTTCCCCAAAATTTTCTTGGTTCACGAACAGATTTATTGTAGTGTTTAAAATATTGTTCTAAATTTTCAATTTTGTAATAACTCATGTTTCCAATTTTTTTATAAAAGTATTAAATCTCTTTCTATTCTTAAAACTATTTAATTTATTAATTATGACAAAAAATTGCATTATGTATTTAAAATTTAGCAATTTATTTGCATTCATTTAAAAATTTGCGATTATAGGTAAATTTACTTTGCATGAAAAAAGGCATGATAAACAATATCATGCCTTTAGTCTTAACAAGATCAACAACAATTAATTTTAATGCCAGAAAATTGCGATTTAGATAAATTCGAATCAATTGTTTTCACTAATTTATTAATGTGTAAATAAGGCATTAATTTCATTTTTCTGCATCTTACAATATCTTCTCGATTTTGAAAATAGCAGCAACATTATTAATTAATAGAATACTAAAAGACAGGGGTTAAAATGTCTTCTATTAGGTATTACTCCACTTAACTATCGCCTCGTTTGTAGTTAAGTGAAAGTAATATGCATCTATATCCATATTATCTTAATAAGTGCTTACTAATTCAAAATATTATATAAAAACAGAGATACAGCGCAAACTCCAACATTTGTTGAAGTCCTAATTTAATTATCCAATTTTTTTCATTGCAGTCATCGATTCTCTCAACCACGCTCCTACTTCTTCGATAGGGTGTAGACGAATAGTTTTATTAACTGCGATAAGTACTGCATTGTCAACTCCATTTGAAGATGAGAATGGTTTTCCGATTACATTTGTATCAACTGTTTTCATGAAATCAGTTAATAACGGTTTGCAAGCGTGATCAAATAAATAACAACCATACTCGGCAGTATCCGATATAATTCTATTCATTTCGTATAATTTCTTTCTTGCAACAGTATTTGCAATTAGAGGTAATTCGTGTAATGATTCGTAATAAGCAGATTCTTCGATAATACCCGCTTCTGTCATAGTTTCAAAAGCTAATTCTACACCAGCTTTTACCATTGCAATCATTAATACTCCATTATCAAAGTATTCTTGCTCAGAAATTGCAGCTTCAGTTGGAGCCGTTTTTTCAAAGTTAGTTTCTCCTGTTGCAGCTCTCCAAGTCAATAAATTAACATCGTCATTAGCCCAGTCAATCATCATATTTCTAGAGAATTCTCCAGACATGATATCGTCTTGGTGTTTTTGGAATAACGGACGCATAATATCTTTTAATTCATCTGCAATTTCGTAAGCTTCAATTTTTGCAGGATTAGAAAGACGATCCATCATATTAGTGATTCCACCATGTTTCAAGGCTTCTGTAATAGTTTCCCATCCGTATTGGATTAATTTTGAAGCATAACCTGGCTCGATTCCTTTTTCGACCATTTTGTCAAAACATAAGATAGATCCAGTTTGTAACATTCCGCAAAGAATAGTTTGCTCTCCCATTAAATCCGATTTTACTTCGGCAACAAATGAAGATTTTAAAACTCCTGCTTTGTGTCCACCAGTTGCTACAGCATAAGCTTTGGCTTGATCTAAACCTAAATTATTTGGGTCATTTTCTGGGTGAACAGCAATTAATGTTGGTACACCAAATCCTCTTTTGTATTCTTCACGAACCTCAGAACCTGGACATTTAGGAGCACACATAATTACAGTAATGTCTTTACGAATTTGCATTCCTTCTTCTACAATATTAAAACCGTGAGAATATGCTAGTGTAGAACCATTTTTCATTAATGGCATAATCGCTGTAACTACAGCTGTATGTTGTTTGTCTGGAGTAAGGTTACATACTAAATCTGCTGTTGGGATTAATTCTTCATAAGTACCTACTTTAAAACCATTTTCGGCAGCGTTTTTATAAGAAGCTCTTTTTTCTGCAATTGCATCTGGACGTAAAGCGTAAGAAATATCAAGTCCTGAATCTCTCATGTTTAAACCTTGGTTTAAACCTTGAGCTCCACAACCTACGATAACTACTTTTTTTCCTTTTAAAGCAGCAATCCCATCAGCGAATTCTGATTGTTCCATAAATTCGCAAACGCCTAATTGTTCTAATTGTAATCTTAGTGGTAATGTGTTGAAATAATTTGCCATTTTTTTTAAAAAATATTTAATGAATGTGTAATTTAATAATTGTATAAGTTAGTTGGTATTACAGACTAAAACTGACTACAGTTTTAGTTCTTCTAGTAATGTTGATACTTCCATTTTTTCTTTAGAAACCGAAATTCTTCCTGAACGTACAAACTGCATGATTCCGTATGGTTTCAGTTTTGCATGTACTTCTTCAATCTCTGAACGTCTTCCTGATTTTGAAATCACAAAAAAGTCACGAGAAACAGTTACGATGGTAGATTGGCTTTCTTTGATGATATTCTGAATTTGTTTTTCATCAAATAACAAATTTGAATGTATCTTAAACAATGCATTTTCTAAATAAATTGTCTCTTCGTCTGTGTGATAAAAAGCTTTTATTACCTCGATTTGTTTTTCGATTTGTCCAACAATATTCTTAACCCATTTTTCTGTTGTTTCTACAACGATAATAAATCTTGAAACATTGTCTATTTCTGATTCTGAAACGTTTAGACTTAATATATTAATGTGACGCTTTAAGAATATTCCTGATATTCTATTTAATAAACCCACATTGTTTTCTGAGTATACCGAAATGGTAAATGTTCTATTTTCCATAGTTATTTGTTTAAAGTTTTCTTGTTTAAAGTTCCAAGTTGCTCAACTTTAAACCTTAAACCTTAAACTTTTTTATTTAGCTTAATCTGATATCAGAAACACATGCTCCTGTTGGAATCATTGGGAATACATTATTTTCTTTTTCAACCATAACTTCTAAGAAATAAGCATCTTCTGAAGCCATCATTTCGGCAACAGCTGCATCTAAATCTTCTCGTTTTGTTACTTTTTTTGCTTTGATATAATATCCTTCGGCAATAGCAACAAAATTTGGATTAATCATTTCTGTAGAAGCGTATCTGTTGTCAAAAAATAATTCTTGCCATTGACGTACCATTCCTAAGAATTCATTATTAAGTACTACGATTTTTACTGGTACTCTTGTTTGGAAAATAGTTCCTAATTCCTGAATGGTCATCTGGAATCCTCCATCTCCAATAATTGCTACAACTTCGCGATCTGGTCTTCCCATTTTAGCTCCAATTGCAGCTGGTAAAGCAAATCCCATTGTGCCTAAACCTCCAGAAGTAACATTACTTTTGGTTGTATTAAATTTAGCATAACGACAAGCAAACATTTGGTGCTGACCAACATCTGAAACAATTATCGCATCACCTTTGGAGTGTTTGTTAATCATTTCCATAGCTTCACCCATTGAAATACCTTTATTATTTGTTGGGTTTAATTCTTCTTTTATAACCGAATCAAACTCTATTTGATACTTTTCTTTAAATATATTATGCCAAGCTTCGTGTTTGTTATTTTCGATTAACGGAAGTAATGCATCTAATGCTTCTCTTACATCTCCTAAAACAGCAACTTCTGTCTTAACGTTTTTATCAATTTCAGCTGGATCGATATCAAAATGAATCACTTTGGCTTGTTTAGCATAAGTTGCTAAATTTCCTGTAACACGATCATCAAAACGCATTCCTAATGCAATTAGAACATCACATTCGTTAGTAAGTAAGTTTGGTCCGTAATTACCGTGCATTCCTAACATTCCTACGTTTAACGGATGGTCTGTTGGTAAAGCTGAAAGTCCTAATATTGTCCAACCAGCTGGAATCCCAGATTTCTCAATCAAAGCTTTTAATTGCTCTTCGGCTTGACCGAGAATAATTCCCTGACCAAAAACAATAAAAGGCTTTTTAGCTTTATTGATTAATTCGGCTGCTTCCGCAACTTTATCAAGTTTTAATTTAGGAACTGGAGTATAACTTCTTATTCCTGTACATTTTTTATAGCTAAATTCAAATTCATCAAATTGTGCATTTTTAGTTATATCGATTAAAACCGGACCTGGACGACCTGATCTTGCGATATAAAATGCTCTTGCGATAATCTCAGGAATTTCTGAAGCTTCGGTAACTTGGTAATTCCATTTAGTTACAGGAGTCGAAATTCCGATGATATCAGTTTCCTGAAATGCATCCGAACCTAGTAAATGTTTCCCAACTTGTCCTGTAATACAAACCATTGGAGTCGAATCGATTTGTGCATCGGCAATTCCTGTAACCAAGTTTGTTGCTCCGGGACCAGATGTAGCAATTGCAACACCTACTTTTCCTGTTGCTCTTGCATATCCCTGAGCTGCATGCGTTGCACCTTGCTCGTGGCGTACAAGAACGTGGTGTAATTGGTCTTTAAATTTGTATAACTCGTCGTAAACAGGCATTATAGCTCCACCCGGATATCCATAAACCAAGTCTACTCCTTCTTCTAACAAACATCTTATCACGGCTTCAGCGCCTGATATTTTTATCTTTTCCATATCGGTATCTTTTTCTTCACTCCTACCTTCAAATAAAGTAGAGATTAGATCTATATTTTCTTCTTTCAATAATTCCTTCATTTTTTTGAATTTTGAAATTAAACTTTTGAAATTGTAATTGAATACTATTTATCAGTAACGCAACCTGTAGAGGCGCTGGAAACTGATCTTGCGTATTTAAGCAAAACTCCCTTTGAGGCTTTTAAAGCTGGTTGAATCCAATTGGCTTTTCTTTCATCAAATTCTGCGTCAGATATTTTCAGGTTAATGGTATTTTTAATTGCATCGATAGTAATTAAATCACCATCTTGTACTAAGGCTATACCACCACCATCATAAGCTTCTGGTGTTATGTGTCCTACCACAAATCCATGTGAACCTCCAGAGAATCTACCATCTGTAATAAGAGCAACGCTGCTTCCTAAACCAGCTCCTATAATAGCCGATGTTGGTTTTAGCATTTCTGGCATCCCCGGACCACCTTTTGGTCCACAATACCTGATGACGACTACATCTCCTGGTTTTACTTTTCCGGCCTGAATACCTGGAATTACATCAAATTCGCTTTCAAAAACGACTGCTGTTCCTTCAAAATATTCTCCTTCTTTTCCGCTTATTTTGGCAACCGCTCCTTCTGTAGCCAGGTTTCCGTATAATATCTGGATATTTCCAGTTGGTTTTAATGCTTTTTGGATTTCAAAAATCACTTCTTGTCCATCATTTAAATCTGGAACTGAAGCTAAATTTTCGGCTACAGTTTTTCCTGTTACTGTTAAACAATCTCCGTGAATAAATCCTTCTTTTAATAAATATTTCATTACCGCTGGAACTCCTCCTACATCATGTAAATCTTCCATCATGTATTTACCACTTGGTTTTAAATCAGCAAGTACTGGTGTTTTATCACTGATTCTTTGGAAATCTGCTAATGTAATTTCTACATCTACAGAATGTGCCATTGCAATTAAGTGCATAACTGCATTTGTAGAACCTCCTAAAACTGCTACTAGTGTAATTGCATTTTCAAAAGCCTTACGAGTCATAATATCTCTTGGCTTAATATCTTTTTCTAATAATACTCTGATTGCTTTTCCTGCTTCAATGCATTCTTGTCTTTTTTCTGGGCTCAAAGCTGGATATGATGAGCTAAATGGCAAACTCATACCTAATGCTTCGATTGCCGATGACATCGTATTTGCAGTGTACATTCCGCCACAAGCACCTGCTCCTGGGCATGCATTTTGAATTACTCCTTTAAAATCTTCATCAGAAATAGTATTTTGGAATTTTTTCCCTAAAGCTTCAAAAGCAGAAACAATATTTAAAGATTCTCCTTTCCATTTTCCTGAATGAATTGATCCTCCATAAACCATAAGTGCAGGGCGATTTACTCTTCCCATTGCAATTAGAGCTCCTGGCATATTTTTATCACAACCTGGAATAGCAATTAAACTATCGTACCATTGTGCTCCCATAACTGTCTCGATAGAGTCAGCAATAACATCACGAGAAACTAATGAAAAACGCATTCCGTCAGTACCGTTTGAGATTCCATCACTTACCCCAACTGTGTTGAAAATTAATCCAACTAAATCTGCATTTGAAACTCCTTTTTTGACATCTTTTGCTAAATCGTTCAGGTGCATGTTACAAGTGTTACCTTCATATCCCATGCTTACAATTCCAACTTGTGCTTTTTTCAAATCTTCTTCAGTTAGACCAATTCCGTACAACATTGCTTGTGCTGCTGGTTGTGTTTGGTCTTGAGTAATGACTTTGCTGTACTTATTTAATTCCATTATGTGTTATTTGTATTTTAATTTTTATTCAAAAAAAAACCTTCCAGTATTTGGAAGGTTTATAATATTATTTTTCAATTATATTTATACCATTCCCCTATGTATATGTGATTACCACATTGACAATAATGACAGAAGATATAATAATTGAAATTCTCATGTTTTCTTTTTAGATGTGTCAAAAGTATAAAAACTAATACTACTAAAAAAATAAAATCTCAACATTTCAACTTCTTCTTGTGATTAATTTCACGATTTTAACATTTTACCTCAAACAATCGTAGACTGTCCGATATATACGTTATCATTATTGAAATAAAGCAAGTCATCTTTGCTTAAAATAAAATTAGAAACGAACTCTCCTACTTCGTTAGTTCCAAATTTTGAATCAGATTTTAAATCTGTTGTTACTACTTGATATTCTATTGCTTTTTCTACAGCTTCGTATACTTTATTTGCTTCGGTAAAAAGACCAAAATGCTCTAATAACATGGCGGCCGATAATATTGATGCAATAGGATTTGCAATGTTTTTTCCTTTTGCTTGCGGATAAGAACCATGAATTGGTTCAAAAAGCGCATTTTTTTCTCCTAATGAAGCCGAAGCTAATAATCCGATAGAACCTGTGATTACACTAGCTTCATCTGATAGGATATCTCCAAATAAGTTTTCTGTTAGGATAACATCAAACTGTCTTGGATTAAGGATAATTTGCATTGCTGCATTATCTACAAATAGAAAATCTAAGGCTACATCCGGGTAATTCTCACTTACTTTTTTTACAACTTTTCTCCACAGTCTAGACGTTTCAAGTACATTAGCCTTATCGACCATTGTTACTTTTTTGCGACGATTTTGTGCTGCTTTAAAAGCTAAATGTGCAATTCTTGTGATTTCTTCTTCTGAATATTCACATAAATCTGAAGCATGTGTTCCTGCTTCGTTTAATGTTTTCTCACCAAAATAAGCTCCACCTGTAAGTTCTCTGAAAATTGTAAAATCAGCACCTTCAATAATTTGTCTTTTTAAAGGTGATGCATCTAATAATGCTTTGTATGGCTTTATCGGACGAATGTTTGCAAATAAACCAAGTTCTTTACGCAATTTTAATAATCCTTGCTCCGGACGAACTTTTGCACTTGGATTATTATCATATTTAGGATCTCCGATTGCGCCAAATAAAACAGCATCGGTATTTAAGCAAAGATTCAGTGTTTGTTCAGGAAGTGGATTTCCTGTTTTATCGATTGCAATTGCTCCCATAAGTGCATCTTCAAAAACAAATTCATGATTGTACACTTCGCCTATAGCATGTAATGCTTTCTTGGCTTGTAAAATTACCTCTGGTCCGATTCCGTCCCCCGATAAAACTGCTATTTTCAAATTCATAATGCCTCGTTCTTTATGTATTTAAATCTTATTTTATTTTTTAAATTAACTTCTGATTAATTCACTTTCTATTTTACAAGCTTCAATAATTTGATGAATATCTTCATCTATAACTTCTTTTTTAATATCTGCAAATCTTAAAAACTCAACATATACAATATCTAATTGTACTTTGGTAAGTTCATAACCTACTTTCTTGGCTCGGTAAGCCAATGCTGCTCTTCCGCTTCTTGCTGTAAGAATAATCGAAGACTCATTTACTCCAACATCTAGCGGATCCATGATTTCGTAAGTAGCTCTGTTCTTAATCACACCATCCTGATGTATTCCTGAACTGTGTGCAAAAGCATTTGCTCCTACAATAGCTTTGTTTGGCTGAACTATCATTCCCATACTTTCAGAAACCAAACGACTCATTTCGTTTAACTGGCGTGTATTGATATTGGTATCTAAGTTTAGGTAAGGATGTTGTTTAAAAATCATTACTACTTCTTCAAGGGCTGTATTTCCAGCTCTTTCGCCAATACCATTAATAGTACATTCTATTTGTCTTGCTCCGTTTATAGCTCCTGCAATTGAGTTTGCAGTTGCCATTCCTAAATCATTATGACAATGGCAAGAAAGAATTACATTCTCGATGCCTTTTACATTTTCTCTTAAATATTTAATTTTTGCACCATATTCGTCAGGTAAACAATATCCTGTTGTATCTGGAATATTAAGCACCGTTGCGCCCGATTTTATTACTTCTTCGCAGACTTTTGCAAGGAATGCATTATCGGTTCTACCAGCATCTTCTGCATAAAATTCTACATCTTCTACGTATGATTTGGCGTGCGATACTGCAAATTTTGCTCTTGCTATAATGTCTTCTCTGGTTGTATTGAGTTTGTGGAGGATGTGAGATTCAGAGGTTCCGATTCCTGTATGGATTCTAGGTTTTTTTGCATGTTTTAATGCAGCAGCAGCAACATCAATATCATTTTTTACAGCTCTTGTAAGACCACAGACGGTGGCGTTCTCTACAATTTTGCAAATCTCAGAGACTGATAAAAAATCCCCTGGGCTAGACACAGGAAAACCTGCCTCAATGATATCAACTCCCATTTCGTCCAGGCGTTTTGCTATCACTAACTTTTGTTTTGTATCTAACTTACATCCTGGGACTTGTTCGCCATCTCTTAAGGTGGTATCAAAAATTTGAACTTTCTCTCTATTCATTTTAATATATTTAATGTAATTTCACATCCTGATAACAAACTTATATTGTATTACTTTAGTATGAAATTCATTTTAGTGAAAATATACTGTTCATAACACAAATTAAAACCTATCAACTATCTAAATATCAATAAATTACATTATTATATTTTACAATGGCTAACCATCAAAAAGATTTTTTATTTGTATTAATAAAGTCCCTTTCCAAATCCGAAAAAAGACAATTCAAGATTTTTGCTAGTCGATTAGAAACTAGCTCAAATACAAAATTTATCGAGCTTTTTAATATTTTAGACAAATCTGAAGTCTACGATGAGAAACTCATTTTGAAAAGTGGTATTATTAAAAAAGTACAATTATCAAACCTTAAATCGTATTTATACAAGCAAATTTTGGTTAGTATTCGGTTGAATATTCCTAGCCAGAACATTCGTTATCAGTTACGTGAACAAATTGATTTTGCTGCTATTCTTTATAATAAAGGGTTGTATAAACAGAGTTTGAAAATTTTAGATAAAACCAAACAGCAAGCTTTAGAGAATGACGAAAAGTATATGGCGTATGAAATTGTTGAGTTCGAGAAATTAATCGAGTCTCAATATATTACACGAAGTATTCAGGGTCGTGCCGACGAATTGGTTATTCAGGCCAAAGAATTAAATTACCGTAATACTATTTCTAGTAAACTTTCTAATCTTTCGCTACAGCTATATGGTATAATGCTAAAAACAGGTTATGTAAAGAGTGATGAGGAATATAAATACATCGATGATTATTTTAATAAACATATTGCCAAATTAGACGAAAGCAAGTTTGGTTTCCGTGAAAAATATTGGTTTTATAATGCCAATTTATGGCGTAGTTTCTTGGTTCAGGATTTCTTGGCAAGTTATAAATATGCCTATAAATGGGTTACGTTGTTTTACGATAATCCAAATATGATTTTCTTAAATCCTGTATTCTTTTTAAAAGGAAACCATTATTTCCTGGAGTCGCTGTATATGTTGAAATACAAATCTAATTTTAAGAAATACCTCTCTTTATTAGAAGAAACTATTAATGATCCGCGTTTTCCTGTAAATGATAATGTGGCTTCATTATCGTTCTTGTATTTGTATAACAATAAACTGAACTATCATATTCTTGATGCGTCTTTTGCTGAAAGCGAATATTTAATTCCAGAAATATTAGATAAAATAAAACTTCATAGTGAGCATCTTGATGAACATCACGAGATGTTGTTTTACTATAAAATTGCTTGTATTTATTTTGGTAACGAAAAGTATAATGAATCTATATTTTATTTAGAGAAAATCATAAACAATAAGAATCTTACAATGCGTGAAGATTTAATGTGTTTCTCCCGAATATTATGCCTTATCGTTCATTATGAGTTAGGCAAAGATTATTACTTAGAAAATCAATTGAAAAACACGTATAAGTTTTTATTAAAAATGAATGACTTACACGAAGTACAAAAAGAAATTATTAAGTTCTTAAAGAACCTAAATAACTTCTACCCTAACGATATTAAAAAGGAATTTATAAAGATGCGTGAGCGTTTTATCGAGTTGGAAAAAAACACTTACGAAAAAAGAGCATTTTTATACTTGGATATTATTTCGTGGCTTGAAAGCAAAATCGAGAATCGAAAAATAGCCGATATCATGAGAGAAAAAGCGAAGCTTATTAATAGATAAAGAGAAAAGGTTCTGAGGTACTAAGAAAATTTAAAAGATTTTAAACCTTTATAACTTAGAACCTCAGAACCTTTGAGTCTATTTTATCTGCAATAACAGCATGTTGATGTTCCTTGTAAACAAACATCTCCTTGTCCTGGCGTATTAGATAGTACTCCTCCAGCTTCTCCACATAATCTATCGCATAAACCAATTGTAGGATTTACGTATGGAAGTTTAACACCTCCAAATATTAATTTTTGAGCGTTATTACTAATAATTTCAATGTTTTTTAGGTTTTTTAAATTTTTCATAATTGTAATAATTTAATTTTTTCCTACTCTTTAGCTTTTCGGATTACGCTTTTTAATTTGCTAATAGTTATAAGTTTAGCTAATCTAAATTATAAAAATAATTAACATAACATAATTAATTTGTAAGTTTTATAACAAATAATAGTTTTATAGTAAAAAATCTTGAATTATTCTCAATAAAAAAAGGCTTCCAATTTGGAAGCCTTTTTATAGGTTTTATGCAAGTTCTTATTTTGTAATATTGAATTCAGAAACATAAAAATTGATATCTAATTTTAAATCTGTTTTTCCAGATGCTACTTTTAGATTACTCCATTCGGCAACTGGTTTTAACCAAGTTTCAACACCGTTTAGAGTAACTTTTATTGGCATATTAAATCCTGCCACTGCATTTGACCAACGATATGTTAATTGCTCTCCTTTAAAGTAATACTCTAATGTTGGGATCATCGTTGTTCTTAAATATTGATTAAATACTGGAGTTAAGTTTATTCCGGCTTCTTTACTCATATAATCTTCTATTTGTTGTGTAGTAACTGTTTGGTGATAAAATGTAGCATTTAAACCTCTTAAAATAGCTCTCCACTTTTCATCATTATTTACTAACTGACGTATTGTATGCAGCATATTGGCTCCTTTTTGGTACATATCGCCAGAACCTTCATTGTTTACCTCATAATTACCAATGATTGGTTTGTCATTACGAATAACTTTTCGGCAACCTCTTACATATTCTGCACCAGCGTCTTTACCATAATAATATTCTACAAACAGACTTTCAGAATAGTTGGTAAAACTTTCGTGAACCCACATATCAGCAATGTCTTTATAGGTAATATTATTAGCAAACCATTCGTGTCCTGATTCGTGAATAATGATAAAATCAAATTTTAATCCCCAACCTGTTCCGCTTAAATCACGTCCCAAATAACCATTTTTATATTCATTACCATAAGTTACACTACTTTGGTGTTCCATTCCTAAATAAGGAGCTTCTACCAGTTTATAACTGTCTTCGTAAAAAGGATAAGGACCAAACCAGTGCTCAAAGGCTTTAAGCATTCTTGGTGCGTCTTTAAATTGTATTTTAGCTTTTTCTAAATTTTCTCTTAAAACATAATAGTTACAATCTAAATCGCCTTTTTCTCCTTTATATTTTTCTGAGAAATTAACGTAATCTCCAACATTTATGTTTACTCCGTAATTATTAATTGGGTTTGCAACGTACCAGTTATACGTTTTTGTACCATCTTTTAATTTTTTTACGCTTTGCAAACGACCATTAGAAACATCCATTAAATGTCCCGGAACATTTACACTAATAAGCATATTTTCGACTTCATCATACATATGATCCTTGCAAGGCCACCAAACGCTAGCGCCTAATCCTTGGCATGATGAGGCGATAAAATCATTGCCTTTACTATCTTTTTTCCAAGTAATTCCTCCATCCCATGGTGGTCTTACCGCAACTTTTGGTTTACCTCCAAAAAATACTTTTATTTCTTTTACTTCACCAACTTTTTGGCTTGCCGTTAATTGAACAAAAAAAGCATTTCCTTCTCTTTCAAATTTTAATTCTTTACCATCTTGGATAACTTTGTAGATATCCATTGGTTTTTGCAAATCGATTTGCATTTTGTTGTAATCCTGCAAAACGGTATATCGTATAGTGTTTGATCCCGTAATCGTACTATCTTTTGGATTTACTTTTACATCTAAATGGTAGTATTTTAAATCCCACCAAGCTCTCTCTTTGGTAATACTACCGCGTAAGGTATCTTGTCTTGTAAAGGCAGTTTCGGACTTATTGAGAAGCCCTTGTGCACTTGCGTAATTAAAAACAAATGCTGCGAAAAAGATAACGCTAAAACATTTTTTCATGAATTTCAGTTTTTGGATAATAGATAATTTTCTGGTATTAATTTTTATTTCAACAAATGTAACTAATCGAATTAAATTCGTGATAGTTTTCATTTTTAAAATTATTGAAATATTTAACTATTGTTATCTAAATTTTCTTGCTTATTTTAGCAAGATATAAAGCTATAAACCTAGTTATGAAGCTCTCCCATTTATTTTATTTTGTAGTTTTTCTTTTTTCATTTTTATCTTATTCTCAAAATATTCCTATTCATCGAATAACGAATGCTATTACTATCGATGGTGATTTATCCGATTGGAAGACTCCTTTTATTGGCCCATTTGTTATACATGATTCTGGAGTAAAAGCCACTCAGGAAACGTATGTTTCCCTTTCTTGGGATAATGAAAACTTATATTTAGGATATAAGAGTAAAGATTCCAAAATTATTGGCTCAGCTATAAATCCTGATACTCAAATATTTAACACCGATGATTTGGTTGAGTTATTTCTGGATCCCGATGGAGATTCTGAAAACTATATTGAGATTGGTGTTAATGCTTTTTCAAGCAATTACGACATGATTATTCATTGTATTTCGCCTTCTTGCGGTGGCTGGGATACCGATATTTCATTAGATATTACTGGGCTAAAAACCGCCAGTAAAATTAACAAAGACGGTTATGATACAGAAATCATGATTCCGTTTTCTAGCTTAACTGCTGTTAAAGATGCTGGTTTTGCAGTTCCTGTAGTTGGTACAAAATGGAAAGGAAATCTTTTTAGAATCGATTATGGTAATGAAACCGAATATCAGGCAATTTCCCCTTATGACGGCTCACAATTTGGATTTCATCAACCTGATCAGTTTAAGGTTTTTGAGTTTGTGGAGTAAGGCTAAAGGTACTAAGGTTCTGAGGCGCAAAGGGACAAAGGTTTTCCGTAGAGGCGCACCGCAGTGCGTCTTAGAGACCTTTGTCAAAGTTTGAACTTTGACAAAGGTTGCTGTTCCCTAATAATCTACTTCTGACGTTTTTTTAATACTTCTACAACATCATCTATCTGAAAACCTTTGGCTTGTAGTAATATTAGATAGTGAAAAAGTAAATCGGCACTTTCGCTCAGGAATAAATCATCGTTATCGTCTTTGGCTTCGATAACCACTTCTATGGCTTCTTCGCCTACTTTTTGAGCTATTTTGTTAATGCCTAATTTAAATAAGGAAGCGACATAGCTTTTCTCAGAATCGGCGTTTTCTCTTCTTGATTTAATTGTATCCTCAAGATCCGAAATAAATCCGTAATTAGTTTTGTTCTCTTCTTGCCAGCAGGTGTCTGCACCTGTATGACAGGTTGGTCCTTCGGGTTGTACCTGTATTAAAAGTGTGTCGTTATCGCAGTCATTTTTAATGCTTTTTAGGTGCAAAAAGTTACCGCTCTCCTCGCCTTTTGTCCACAATCGTTTTTTGGTACGGCTGTAGAATGTAACTTTTTGAGTTTCGATTGTTTTTTGATACGCTTCTTCATTCATGTAACCAAGCATCAATACGTTTTTGGTTTCGCTATCCTGGATTATTGCCGGAATTAATCTGTCGCTATTTTTTAAGAAATCTATTTTCATTTTTTTATTTAAAGATTAAAAAATTTAAGAATTTAAAGATGATTTAATTTCATTAGCTTGAAATTCTTCAAATTTCTGTGTTATATTATATTTCAGTTCGATAAAAGGAATTTTAAGTCCATTCGCAGAAATACTTACTGGCGAACCGGATTCTTTAAAGTTCATTTTAAGCATTTTTCTTTTAATCGAATTAGTTTCTTTGTTAATATAATCTTCTGGATTTTTAAGATAAATGGTAACAAATTTTTGAGTTATAACTGCTCGTTCGGCAACAGCCATAACATCTGTCCATGGTATTCTTCCTATTGAAACTCCCGAAGAATTATCGACTATTCCCATATTATCAATAATAACTCCCGGTTTTTTATCGAATATTTTTTTTGTACAAAAATATATACCAAACAATCCCATTAAAGTCCCCAAAATAGAGGCTGTGTTTTTTATAATTAGATTATTAAAAATCGGATTACCTACTTCTGGTTGATCCAATAATATCCAAAGGCTTGCGACTAAAAATAAGATTGAAAAAAATAATAGTTTTATCAATTTACCTTTACTCATTGGGATTTCTATTTTGTCTTTGTTCTGCATATATTGGTTTGTATTGTAAATATTTAAATTAAAGCCTTACTTCAATATTATTATTTTTAAGTTCTTGTTTTAAAGCTTTTATCTCAATTTCTTTAAAATGAAAAACACTTGCCGCTAGTGCTGCATCTGCTTTCCCGACTTTAAAAGTATCTACAAAATGCTGGATGTTTCCTGCTCCTCCTGATGCTATTATCGGGATATTTACCAATTCTGAAAGTTTAGCCAAAGCTACGTTAGCAAATCCATTTTTAGTTCCGTCATTATCCATCGAGGTAAACAAAATTTCGCCTGCACCACGTTGGGCAACTTCTACAGCCCAATCGAAGAGATTTAATTCTGTTGGGACTTTTCCGCCTACTAAATGTACAATCCACTGTCCATTAATTTGTTTGGCATCTATAGCGACAACCACACATTGGCTTCCGAATTTTTGTGCTAAGTCATTAATTAACTGCGGATTTTTGACTGCAGAAGAATTAATAGAAACTTTATCGGCTCCGTTATTCAGCAAAATTTCAACATCTTCGACAGATGAGATTCCACCACCTACGGTAAACGGAATATTTATTGTTGAAGCCACTTTTCGAACTAAATCGACTAAGGTTTTACGTCTTTCCTCGGTTGCTGAAATATCTAAGAAAACCAATTCATCAGCACCTTCGTCTGAATATATTTTGGCTAATTCTACGGGATCTCCCGCGTCACGTAAATCTACGAAATTAACACCTTTTACAGTTCTTCCGTTTTTTATATCAAGGCAAGGGATTATTCTTTTTGTTAACATTTATCTAATGTGTTAATTAGAGAATTTGTCAATTAGATAATTATTTCACAAAGCATGAAATTATCTAATTATCAAATTATCTCATTTGCTAATTATGTAGTTCTCTAGTTGCTTCAATGAAATCCTACCTTCGTAAATTGCTTTACCTATAATAGTTCCTTCGCAACCTAATTCGGCTAGTTTAGGTAATTCGTCAAAAGTTGAAATTCCACCAGATGCGATTAGCTTTATCTTTCTTATAATCGCTTTATCATCTGTAATTACTGCCCCTTGATCTAATATTTTTTCATACAAATCAAAACTTGGACCTTGGAGCATTCCATCTTTCGCAATATCGGTACAAATCACATATTCAATTCCTTTGCTTATGTAATCTTTAATAAACGGAATTAAATCTTCGTTAGAATCTTCTAGCCAACCCGAAACTGCTACTTTCTCGTTATTGGCATCGGCTCCAAGGATAATTTTGTCCGAACCATATTCGGCAATCCATTTTTCGAATATTTCTCTGTTTTTTACTGCGATACTTCCGCCTGTTATTTGGTTTGCACCACTTTCGAAAGCAATTTTTAAATCCGCATCAGATTTTAATCCTCCTCCAAAATCAATTTTTAAACTTGTTTTTGTAGCAATCTCTTCCAGAATCTTATAATTCACGATTCGGCTCGATTTTGCACCGTCTAAATCTACTAAATGTAGGTATTCTATTCCGTGTGCTTCAAATGATTTGGCTACTTCTAGCGGATTTTCATTGTAAATAATCTTGGTATTGTAATCGCCTTTGGATAAGCGAACACATTTTCCCTCGATGATATCTATGGCTGGTATTATTCTCATTGTTTTTTATTAAAAGATTTAAAAATTTAAGAAATTAGACAAAATCTTCTCTCCAATATCACCGCTTTTTTCAGGGTGAAATTGGGTTCCGTAAAAATTATTTTTCTGTAAAGCCGATGCGTATTCTACTTCATAATTTGTTGTAGCGATTGCTTCTTTACAAAGTGGCGCGTAAAAACTATGCACTAAATACATATACTCGTTTTCATTAACCCCTGTAAACAAAGGCGATTGCAAATTATAAATATTATTCCAACCCATTTGTGGTACTTTTACCGAAGGGGTGAATTTTATTACATCGACATCAAATATTCCCAAACCTTTGGTATTTCCTTCTTCAGATGATTTGCACATTAACTGCATTCCTAGACAAATTCCTAAAACAGGTTGTTTTAAATTAGGAATTAGTGTATCTAAACCGCTTTCAATCAGCTTTTCCATTGCCGAACTTGCTTCGCCAACTCCAGGGAAAATAACTTTATCCGCAGCTTGTATTTCGTCAGGATTATTACTCAGAGTAGCTTTAAATCCTAATCTTTCGATTGCGAACATGATACTTTGTATGTTTCCTGCACCGTAATTTATAATGACAAGCCCCCCAGCCCCCGAAGGGGGAGTTATTGTAGATTGTGTGATATTTTGATTCATAATATATTTGTATAGATTGGTAATTCCCCCTTTGGGGGTAAGGGGGGCTACAACATTCCTTTTGTCGATGGTAAAATCATTTTCTCGGTATCTCTTTTTACGGCAACTTTTATTGCTTTCGCGAAAGCTTTAAAAATCGCTTCAATTTTGTGATGCTCGTTTGTTCCTTCGGCTTTTATATTGATATTCGCCTTAGCTCCATCCGAGAATGATTTAAAGAAATGAAAAAACATTTCAGTCGGCATTTTTCCAACCATTTCACGTTTAAATTCGGTTTCCCAAACCAACCAGTTTCTTCCTCCAAAATCTATGGCAACTTGTGATAAACAGTCATCCATTGGCAAGCAAAAGCCGTAACGTTCAATTCCTAATTTGTTTCCTAATGCTTTGGCAAAAACTTCACCCAGAGCAATTGCAGTATCTTCGATTGTGTGGTGCTCATCGACTTCTAGATCACCTTTTACGAGAATTTCAAGATCCATTTGTCCGTGACGTGCAATTTGATCTAGCATATGGTCAAAAAATGCAATCCCAGTTTCGATTTTGCTTTTTCCAGTTCCGTCAAGATTCAAGTTGATATAAATATCAGTTTCGTTGGTTTTACGAGTTATCGAAGCCGAGCGTGCTTCTAGCTTCAAAAATTCGTAAATAGTCTTCCAATCGGTAGTTTGTAACGCAATTACAGGATCTAATTCTTCTCTTTTTGAAGCTACTTCTGTGCTCCCCAAACCTTCATCAGTATTAATAAAAATAGCTTTAGAACCCAGGTTTTTAGCCAATTCTACATCTGTTAAACGATCTCCTAACACAAACGAGTTTTCTAGATCATATTCTGGATTATCAAGATATTGAATAAGCATTCCCGTTCTTGGTTTGCGCGTTATTGCGTTCTCATTCGGGAAAGTTTTATCTATAAAAACAGCTTCAAAAGTAACTCCTTCGTTCTCAAACGCCTTCATAATAAAATTATGTATTGGCCAGAATGAATCTTCAGGATGAGAATCAGTTCCTAATCCGTCTTGATTAGTAACCATAACAAGTTCATAATCCAACTCATTGGCAATTTTAGCCAAATATTGAAATGCTTTTGGATAGAACTCTAATTTATCAAAACTATCCAGTTGGTAATCTGCTGGTTCCAGAACCATCGTTCCGTCACGGTCTATAAAAAGTACTTTTTTCATGGTTTATATTTTTTTTTGCCACTGATTTCAAGGATTAAGAAGATTTCTTTTAGTGAGGAAAAATTTTAATAATCCGTTTAATCTGTGAAATTCAATCTAACTCTTTGCGAAAGGAACGCGGATTATGCGGATTCGCTATCGCGAAAACACGATCCCGAAGCGTCGGGACGGATTTTATTTTTGATTGTTTTTAAATCAGTTTTAATCCGCGGCTTTACTTTTGTAAATCCGTATCATCCGCGTCCCTTTATAGACAATCTAAGTTAGCAACTCTTTCTCAAAGTCCTAAAAAATCTGTGGCCTGTTTTTTAGTTTAATAGCTTCAATGCTTCAATTAATTTTTTATTTTCAGCTTCAGTTCCAATAGTTAATCGCAAACAATTTTCGCATAATGGCTGAGTCGTTCTGTTTCTTATAACGATTCCTTTTGCAATAAGTTCATCATATCTTTTGTTAGCGTCATCTACTTTTACCAATATAAAATTAGCTTCGGTTGTATATATTTTCTCTACAAATTTCACATTAAGTAATACTTTAAGTAATTGCTCTCTTTGTGCTATAATAGCAGCTATTTCGGTATTTATTTTAGCGGTTTCTTTTAATCGTAAACCAGCTCTTTGTTGCGTTAGTTCGTTTACATTATAAGGTGGTTTTATTTTATTTAAAACCGAAATTACTGCTGCCGATGCATAACAAATTCCTAAACGTATTCCTGCTAAACCATAAGCTTTAGAGAGTGTTTGAGTGATTACTAAATTAGGATATTCATCTAATTCATTAATCCAACTTTCCTTTTTAGAGAAATCAATATATGCTTCGTCAATTACTACTAAACCTTTAAAATTCTGCAATAAAGCTACTACGCTTTCATCAGAAAATGAATTTCCTGTTGGATTATTTGGCGAACATAAAAAGAGTATTTTGGTATTGGCATTAACAGCTTCTAATATTTGGTCAACTTTTGGTTGGAAATCTTCCGAAAGTAAAACCTCTTTATTTTCTACATCGTTTATATTAGCCAGAACACTATACATTCCGTATGTTGGCGGTAACGAAATTATGTTGTCTTTTTTTGGTTCACAAAATGCACGAAATAATAAATCTAATACTTCATCACTTCCGTTTCCTAATAAAATCTGGTTTAGATTAATTCCCTTTTGCTTTGCTAAAACTTGTTTAACGCCATTTTGCTGTGGATCTGGATAACGATTTACGCCATTTTCAAAAGGATTTTCGTTAGCATCCAGAAAAACCATATCCGCAGTATCAAAATCTTCAAATTCATCACGTGCAGACGAATAAGGTTTTAATTGTTTTACGTTATCACGTATTAAGTTATTTATATCAAAATTTTCCATGTTATTTTTTTTAAGAGAGTCACGATTTATAGAGGCAAGAGACAAGAGAATAGAGTCAAGAGAATAGAGTCAAGAGAATAGATAATAGCCATTGGCTGTAAAAACATAGTATTGATTTTCTTTATTCTATTGTATAGCTTTTACTCTATACTCACTCATTATGTAGTCTTTACTCTATATTTTTTTAACCTATCATCTACTCTCTATTATATAGTTTTTACTCTATTTTTTTTATCGTATAGTCTTTACTCTATTCTCTTGACTCTATTCTCTTGCTTCTATTCTCTATTCTCTTGCCTCTATTTTCGCCAATCGCAAAGTCACTGCATTTTTATGCGCTTGTAACCCTTCGGCTTCAGCCATAACTTCAATCGCTTTTCCGATATTCTGGATTCCTTTTTCGGTTATTTTCTGAAAAGTCATCGATTTCATAAAACTATCCAGATTCACTCCGCTATAATTCTTGGCATATCCATTTGTTGGTAAAGTATGATTGGTTCCAGATGCATAATCTCCAGCACTTTCTGGCGTATAATTACCTATAAAAACTGATCCTGCATTATAAATCCCATCCACATAAAAATCCTCATCATTAGTACAAATAATAAAATGTTCTGGACCATATTCATTAATTAACTGAAGCGCAATAGTACTATTTTCAACAAATATTAATTTTGAATTTGCGATTGCTTTTTCGGCTATTGCTTTTCTTGGTAAAACAGCAATTTGCGATTGAATTTCGCTTTCTACTGCATCAATCAGATTTTTTGAAGTCGAAACTAAGATTACCTGACTATCCGTTCCGTGTTCTGCTTGCGATAATAAATCAGAAGCTACAAAGGCTGGAACGGCGCTATCATCGGCAACTACCAATAATTCTGATGGACCTGCTGGCATATCTATCGCTACTCCAAACTGTGTTGCCAGTTGTTTGGCTACGGTTACAAACTGATTTCCTGGGCCAAATATTTTATACACTTTAGGAATTGTTTCTGTACCAAATGTCATTCCGGCAATAGCTTGGATTCCTCCTACTTTTATAATTTTAGTTACTCCGCATAAATTTGCAGCATATAATATAGCTGGATTTATTTTTCCGTTTTTATCTGGTGGAGAACACAAAACAATTTCATTGCAACCTGCAATTGCTGCTGGAACTGCAAGCATTAAAACGGTTGAGAACAAAGGCGCTGTTCCTCCCGGAATGTACAAACCAATTTTTTGAATTGGTCTTTTTTCTTGCCAGCAATTTACTCCTTCGGTAGTTTCGATTGTGATTCTTTCGGTTTTTTGTACCAAGTGAAACTTGTAAATATTGCTTTTAGCTAACTGAATAGCTTCTTTAAGTTCATCAGATATCAAAGCAATTGCTTCGTTTATTTCTTCTTGCGAAACTTCTTTGTTATCTAAGACAATTCCATCAAATATCGAAGTGTATTTAGAAACTGCTTCGTCTCCTTTTTTTTGTACTTCTTTAAAAATTTCTTTAACCGTAGTTTCGATATCATCGATGGTTTTGGTTGGTCTTTTTAATATTTCCGACCAAGTCTCGGGTGTTGGGTTATATATCTTGTTCATTTTCTTTTATGCTTTAAGCTTTAGGCTCTAAGCCATAAGCTTTATTAAGTTTGTGTTGTATTTTTTTGGGCTAAAAGCATATTGCCTAAAGCCTAATGCGAGCGAAGCTCTAAAGAACCATTTTTTCGATTGGACAAACCAAAATTCCTTCGGCGCCAACATCTTTTAGTTTATCTATTACATCCCAAAAAGTGTCTTTATCGATTACGGAGTGTACACTACTCCATCCTTCCTGCGCTAATGGCAATACGGTAAGGCTTCGTAAAACAGGAAGTATTTTACCTACTTCTTCGATTTTATCATTCGGAATATTCATCAATATATATCTTGATTTTCTAGCTCTAAGAACTGATTCTATTCTGAATTTAAGGGTATCAATTAGTTTTTGATTCTCAGGGCTTATCTTAGGAGAAACAGCTAGAACTGCCTCGCTTTTTAAGATTATTTCTACCTCTTTCAGGTTATTTTTAAACAAGGTGCTTCCGCTTGAAACAATATCTACAATTGCATCTGCAAGACCTATGTTTGGAGCAATTTCTACTGATCCTGATATTTGGTGAATGTCTACTGATAATCCGAATGAATTAAAATATTCGGTAACGGTGTTAGGGTATGAAGTTGCAATACGCAATCCGTTAAGGTCTTTTATAGAATTGTATTCGAAGGCTTTAGGAACTGCAACAGAAACTTTGCATTTTGAAAATCCTAATTTTTGTGCAATCTGAATGCCTTTTCCTTTCTCTACCAATAAATTATCTCCAACAATAGCAGCGTCTACAACTCCATCGATTAAATATTGTGGAATATCTGAATTTCTTAGAAATAAAACTTCTAACGGGAAATTAGTCGCTTCGGCTTTTAATTGGTCGTTTCCGTTATCTATCGAAATTCCGCAATCTTTTAAGATTTGAATGCTTTCTTCGTTTAAACGACCTGATTTTTGAATTGCAATTTTTAAAGTACTCATTTTAGTTTTTTGGTTTAAATTAATAGTCTGAGTACAAAGAATTGGGTATAAAAAAACCCGTTTGATGTACTCAAACGGGTTTTTAAAATATGATGATTTACACGCATACCATTAACACATCGCTTGAGGGCAATAATGAAAATGATGATGATGTAATTGAATTAATAACATAACTAGAATTGTTTTTTTTCTTTGTTTCGTTTGCAAATATACTAGATTAATTAATTAAAAAGCAATTTTTAATTTAACTTAAAATGACTTTATTGTTAAATTACCTAATTCTATCCCGTTTATACAGGGAAATATTGCTATTTATTTAATGAAATTTGAGTTTGATTTAATCGATTTCATTTTTATAAAAACCAAGTTTTAATGTCGTTCCTTCGTTTAATTTACTGGACACAGAAATTGTAATATCTAATAGTAAACTTAATTTTTTTACAATAGACAAACCTAGTCCCATTCCGTTAATATCGGGATGTAGCTCTGAATGTGAACGGAAAAATTGGTCAAATACTTTTTGTAAATCATCCGATGTAATTCCTATTCCGGAATCGATTATTTGGCATTCAACACCATCAGAAGTTTCAGCAACTATAATACTGACTTTACCATTTTCATGAGAATATTTGATTGCATTTGAAATTAAATTATTCATAATTATCGAAAGCAAATAGCGATCGGTATCCAGACAATAATCTTTTTTAAATTCTGTAACAATATGAATATTTTTAGATTGTATATTACTTGAATACTGCGAAATTGTATCTAAAATTAAAGCATTTAAATATACTTTTTCGATATGTAAACTTTGCTTTTGATTTTCGAATCGTGCCAATAATAACAATTGATCTACTAGAATATTTAATCGATCAACTTCGGTAATACAAAAATTTATTTTCTCTTCATATTCATTGTTATTACGAGGTTTACGTATTAAAACCTCAAGTGTTCCTTTAATAATAGTTAATGGTGTTCTTAATTCATGAGACGCATAAGATGTAAACTGTTTCTCTCTCTCTACAGCATTTTCAAGTCTGTCTAGTAAGCTATTTATTGTTTTTGATAATACATGCAATTCATCTCGATTTACTGGTAGCGGAATCCTGGTTCTTAAATTGTCTTTGGTAATAATATTCGAGGTTTCGATAATAGTATTAATTGGTTTTATACTTCTTCCTGCAAAAAATCTTGCTATAAAAAATAATAATATCAAAATAAGCGGAAACGCTACAACCAGTATATAAAATAAGTTGTCGAGTACCAATGTAGAGTCTGTTAATGACATGGCGATCATTAAATATCCTATTTTCTTTTGATTTACATAAATAGGAACCTGAATTTGTCTGATAATATTATCAAGTAACTTGGTATTAAACAATTCAAAATTTTCTTTTTGGCTATGAAACGTTAGTGTTTCAAGTTTTAAATTGGGAGATTTCTCTATAATTTTTCCATTTACATCTAAGAACTGAACAAAAACCGGATTTACATCGACAGTATTATGTTCGCGTTCATTCCATTCTTCTACATCTATTAAAGTCAATATCCCATTTTTGACTTTAATTTCATCTAAATGATTTTTAATTTCAACGATGATATCATTATCTATATGGCTGTAAACACTTTGTTTTACAATAGAATAAATAGTAAAAAAGACCACAAAAATTAATAATGCGGTAATAATTATATAATTAAAAGCGATTCTGTTTTTAAACGAAAATTGTAGCATTTTTTAGTCGTTTGCGATGTAACCAATACCTCGAATTGTTTTTATGTAATCTTCCTCGATTTTTAAATTCAGCTTTTTTCTAATAGCATTCATAAAAACATCAATAACGCTAGTGTCGTATTCAAAATTTATTTGCCATACATCCTGCAAAATCTGATTTCGTGTACACACTTTGCCCTTATTCTTAACCAAATAAGTTAGTAATTCAAACTCACGTTGAGTAAGCGAAACAGTTGTGTTATTTGTCATAACGGTGTGTTGCACCAAATTAATTTGGATTGCTCCAAGCGTGAGTATTTCGGGGGTTTTCTGGTTTCTGAAATGAATTTTAATTCGTTCGACCAACTCTTCAAAACTAAATGGCTTTTTTATATAATCATTTGCCCCAGCTTTTAATCCTTCAACGGTTTCAAGAATAGTATCTTTTGCTGTTAAAAAAATGATTGGTGTTGTAGTATCTTTTATTCTAATGGCTTTACATAAATCTATTCCTGTGATTTTGGGAAGCATCCAATCGAGTAAAATTAAATCAAATTTTTGTTTCTGAATTAATTCAAAACCAGCCAATCCATCTGATGCTGTAGTAATTTGGTATCCCTCTTCTTCTAAACCTTGCTGAAGAAATTGTACAATACCAGCTTCATCTTCGACTATTAAAATATGCATTTTTTAATTTGTTATATATTCTAAAATTGATAAGATTCTCTAAATAATTCTATTTACTAGTTTCAAAGATAAATGTTTTTGAACTTAAAAAACTAAGCGTTATTACTACCTAATTATTTTTACATCTCTTTGTAAGAATTAGATTCTAAATAAAAAGCTGTATATTTCCTTAAATTAAAGATAAAAAACACCATCTTAAGACAATCTTAAGGCAATGCTAAGTCATGCGAAAGGTTTGGCTAATAGCCGACTAATAGAAAGAATTAAATTTGCAATAAAATTTTTTAGATGACATTATACAAGAAATTAGCCCCATTTTATTATCTCTCTTTATTTTATTTACTAGTAAGTTTTGTATTGAGATTAGTTTTGTTTTTTCATCCTATAACCGAAACTTCATTTAGTTTTATTGATACCATCAAAATATTTGGATTAGGATTAGTATCTGATGTTTTTGTGTTTGTTGTAGCAAGTGTTTTTTTATGGTTGTATCTTATTTTTATCTCCAACTCTAAGTATTTAAAACCATCAGGTTACATTATTTTTGGAATACTTATAGCTCTTTTTCTTTATATAGCAAGCGGAAAAAGTATCCTTAACGAGTATGGTGGAGCCTTACCACAAATAGTACTTATTTTTGTTGGTATAAAAACATTTTTATTTGGATTATTACTTTTTCTTCCTAACTATCGTGATAAAATTAGATTTTGGTTATTTGCCTTTGTGATCTTTTTGTACGTTCTTTTAATCTTGCAAAACGGAATAAGTGAATATTTTTTCTGGAATGAATTTGGTGTAAAGTATAACTTTATTGCAGTAAATTATTTGGTTTACACTAATGAGGTTATTGGTAATATAATGCAATCCTATCCTGTAATTCCTTTATTTTCTGCTCTTTTTTTAATTGCAGGAACAGTTACTTATTTTATTGTAAAGAAAACAAGAATTTATATTGATGCTATTCCTTCATTTCTTGAAAAGATAAAAATATCAGCTTTATACGTTACGCTTTTTGTTTTTTCATTATTTGCAATTCCACGTCTAGCACTTAGTGAAAATTCTGAAAATGTATTTTCCAATGAACTTCAATCAAATGGATTGTACAAATTCTATTTAGCCTACAAAAACAGTAGTTTAGATTATTTTAAATTTTATAAAACCATTCCTAATGCCGAAGCTTATAAAATTCTGAAACAACAGTTACCTACTATATCTGGCGAAAGTACTTTACGAAAGATACAAAGTGATTCTGCAGAAAATCGTAAAAATGTAGTCTTGATAACTATCGAAAGTTATAGTGCCGAGTTTATGAAACGTTATGGTAACGAAGAGAATATGACTCCATTCTTAGATAGTCTGGCTAATAAAAGCTTAGAGTTTACTAATTTATATGCAGTTGGTAATAGAACTGTTCGCGGTCTGGAAGCAGTTACATTATGTATTCCTCCTACTGCCGGAGAAAGCG
This sequence comes from Flavobacterium sp. PL02, assembly GCF_035013205.1. Taxonomy (NCBI): domain Bacteria; kingdom Pseudomonadati; phylum Bacteroidota; class Flavobacteriia; order Flavobacteriales; family Flavobacteriaceae; genus Flavobacterium; species Flavobacterium sp. PL02. Next base: position 82,356 of record NZ_JAYGJP010000012.1, on the reverse strand, counting down.
TTGTAAAAAGAGAAGACAATAAGAATAAGTTCTCGACAGGATTTGTCTTTAAACAAAAAGGATATACTACTAAATATCTTTATGGTGGAGATGCTTATTTTGATAATATGCAGGATTTTTATTCAGGAAATGGATATGATATTGTAGATAAATCTAGTTTTACACCCGAAGAAATTACATTTTCGAATGTTTGGGGTGTTTGCGATGAAGATATGTCTAATAAAGCGATAAAGGTTATGAATGCTGAAGCAAAAGCAAATAAGCCTTTCTTTAATCATATCATGACAGTAAGTAATCACCGTCCGTTTACATATCCTAATGGTAAAATTGATATTCCGGGTGATATTAAATCCCGTGATGGAGGTGTAAAATATACTGATTATGCCCTAAAAAGATTCTTTGAGATGGCTAGTAAACAGCCTTGGTTTAAGAATACTGTGTTTGTAATTGTAGCCGATCATTGTGCGTCTAGCGCTGGAAAAACAGAACTTCCACTAGATAAATATAGAATCCCAGCTTTTATTTATAGTCCCGGTTTTGTTCCTGCTCAAAAGTATAATAAATTGATGTCGCAAATAGATATTATGCCAACCGTATTTGGTTTACTGAATTTTAGCTACGAAAGTAAGTTTTATGGTGAAGATGTATTGAAACCTGATTATAAACCTAGAGCCTTTATCGCTACATATCAGGATATGGGATTGATAAAAGATAATGTATTAACGATACTTTCGCCAAAGCAAAAAGTAAAACAATTTCAGCTAAACTTAATTCCGAAGAAAGGTGTTGCACCAGAATATCAGATATTCTACGATGAAATTCCTTTAGCAAAAGAAAAAACAGATTTGGTTAACGAGACAATTTCGTATTATCAAACTGCTTCGGATATGTTGAAGCATAAGAAATATGAGTTTTAAAAAAAAGGTGCAAAGGTTCAGAGGTTTAGGAAAGGTTCAAAGGAACAAAGGTTTGAAAAGGAACTAAGGTTCTGAGCTACTGAGATTATAAGAAAGACAAAAGGCTCAAATTCTATAGAATTTGAGCCTTTTTTATTGTTTTCAACTTAGCGAACTTTGCGGTTAAATTTTCAGGAGCCATTTCGTTGCAACCTTAAACCTTTGCATCTTAGTACCTCAGAACCTTTGAACCTTAAAAGTAACTAGTCATTTTGGTTTTTCATTCCGAATAAATCTCCTTGTTGAAACAATTTTAAATCATCTCTTAAAGCTTGATAATTTCTTTGTGTAACCGCTGGTGCATCTAAACCACTTAAATCAGGTTTTCCTGCATTTACCCACGCAGTGTACCAAAAACTTGCAGTTGCAGTAATAGCTTTTCTCATCTGACTTTCAACCATTCCGTTTAACTCTTTATGTAATTTCTTAGCATAATCATCAGAGAAAACAGCCGAATTGTATTTGCTTTTCACTACTTTTCCATCAGCATCAATTTTAAAAACCTGATTTTCTGGAGTTGCTGTTCTTAGTTTTTTATCAACGTCTAATAACGGCTGAACTAAACTATGTGTATCATTAATCATATCCCAAGTTGCTTTATGAACATCTTCATAATACACCGCCTGTGGAACATTTAACTTGTAATTTTTAGCAAATAATTCAGGTAATCTGCTTTCCCAAAGTGAGTGAATTCCTTTTTGGTCAGTTAATTGTCCGTCATGATTTGCAGAAGTATGTAATGGCATGTGTGCATCACCAATATAATGACCTAAATCGGCAGCAAGAAATAAGATTTCAGCACGATTTTTATCTTTAAAAGCTTTGGTTAATTTAACCATCATTTCTTCGATATACCAAGGTAAAATCCCGTTTACGTTCAGGAATTTATCATCATATTTTTTCTTTGCTTCTTCTAAAGTTTTTGGTAAGCTGTCTGCAGAACCAAAATTTTCCATATCAAAATAGTGTCTCGGATTTTCATCTTTATAATTCAAGGCATATTTACGAATATCTGGTACAGAAGCTTCTTGTGTAATAAAATCGATGTGATTGTAAAAGAAAACCTGAAGTTGATTTGGCAAAGCCATAACAGCGGCTTTATTAATACGCTCGTGACCAACAATACCCCAGGATAATGTCAAAAAACCAATTGCTAATGCAAATAATGCAATTAGTCTTGGTTTCATTTTAAAGTTTTTCATTTTTATATTTATTAGGGGTGCAAAAGTATTTTATTTAAGCAGAATTCAAAAGGATATTGCTAAAGATTATGTTAATTAAAAAAAATAACCTCTTTGATAGTATCAAAAAGGTCAAAATGATGTTGAAGTTTAATAATTTAACTTAACAGATTTTTAAAACTACTAGGTTCGTATTGTGAATCAAAACTCTTGATTGCCATTATTAAGAAAAATGTATAATTGCTATTAGTGCAACTGTTGCAATAAACACCCAAAGTAAAACTCCTTGTAGCAAAGGCTTCACTCCTACTGTTTTTAGTACGCTTAGGTTTAATCCTGCCCCAATTAAGAATAAAGTAACAGTTAGTCCTATTTTAGCAAGAACAACCATTGAAGGGGCTATAATAGCCGTTTGTGGTACATAAGTATTTAGTAACATCGCCAGGATAAACAACCCGATAAAGTATGGGATTTTAATTCTTGTTTGTTTATTTTTAAAAAGCACCGTTGTAATAAGCGCAATGGGGATAATCCATAAAGCACGCGCTAGTTTTACTGTTGTTGCAATTTGTAAAGCTTCTGCACCAAATCTATTGGCTGCTCCTACTACCGAGCTTGTATCGTGAATAGCTACGGCACACCACAAACCAAATTCTCTTTGTGACAGGTTTAATTCATGTCCTATATATGGAAATAAGAACAAAGCAATAGAGTTTAATATAAAAATAACTCCTAAGGCTACCGATGTTTGTTTCTCGTCAGATTTTATTACCGGAGCAATTGCTGCAATAGCACTCCCGCCACAAATAGCAGTTCCACAAGAGATTAAGTGAGATGTTTTCTTATCGATTCCAAACCATTTTCCTAAAAAAGTCCCTAGAATAATTGTACTAAAAATTGATGCAATAGTAAGAACTAATCCTTCTTTTCCGGCTGATAATGCACTAGTTGCATTCATCCCGAATCCTAATCCTACAACGGAGAATTGTAGTAAAATAGTAATTGCTTTATGACTGTAATCTAAAAATGGGTTCCCAGATAAATTGGCCACCAATAAACCTAATAATAAGGCGATTGGTGGAGATATAATTGAAGTTAGACAAAGTAAAATTAGAAAAACAAAAATGATTTGTTTTGAAATTGTACTAATTTCAAATAAATGACTCGCTGTTTGTTGTTTTGTTTTCAAGGTAAATGTATTTAATAATTACAGTACAAAGGTCTGCACTTATTACAACATTTACCAATCGTAAAATGCAATCGTCTATAACTTCAAGTTATAGTAACTAGACATGTTTTTTATAAACAACTCTGTAAGAGCATCTGATTTTCCGTGAAGTGTTATAATGTAAAAGAATCTTTCGATGGTTAGTTTTTCTATATCCAAAACAACTAATTCATTGTTTTTTAATTCTTTATCTACAGCATGTATTGACATAAAAGCAACACATTCAGAATTTAAAAGATAGGATTTAATACTTTCAGTACTTCCTAATTGCATTTCGATTTGTAATTCTAATAACTTGATATTGAATTGTTTTAACGCATATTCAATAACTTCAAGTGTTCCAGAACCTCTCTCGCGAGTTATAAAACGTAAATTTTGTAAATCAGCCAATAGAATCTCTTTTTTATTAACCAAAGGATTTTTACTGCTACAAACCAAAACCAATTCATCTTTTAGAAACTCAGTATATTTAATAGATTGATTTCTGGATTGTCCTTCAACAATTCCTATTTCTATCTCTTTATTGATTAAAGCGCTCTCAATTTGCTCTGTATTTCCGTTTAATAAATTGACTTTTATGTCTTGCAATTTCTGATGAAAGCGTGCCAATAAAGGCGGAATAATGTATTGAGAAATGGTTGTACTTGCCCCCAATCGCAATAATCCTTGACGTTCGTTGATAAACGTACTCATATCAAAATCGATTTCCCGATAAATTTCGAAGATGTCTTTGGTATGTTTTAAAAGAATTTTTCCAGCTTTAGTCAAAGTTATCTTGGAACCATTTCGTTCAAAAAGCTTGGTTTTATAAGTTTCTTCTAATTCCTGAATATGCTTAGAAACAGCAGGTTGTGTAATATACAATTCGGCAGCAGCTTTAGTAAAACTCAACCTATTTGCAACAGCAGAAAATACTTTTAGCCTAAAATCCATATTTTTATTTAAGGTATTATTTGCATTATAGTCATCGAATAAATTTTATTATTCTTTAAACACCAAACAACTTCATAAGAATCTGAACCGTCTGCTCCTGAAAGATTAATATAGATTTCGTTTTTATTTCCGATATATAATTTTGTAAATTCTAAATTTAGTTCATACAAGCCAGAAATTGCCTCTTTAGGAAAACTATAACTACTATTATTTGTTACAACTTTTATTGCTTTTAATTCGTTTCTTGGGATTTGACCAAGAAATCCCCAATAAAATGCATCTTTATCGATAATAAGTCCTCCATCATTGTCTTTAATAATCTGATGTTTTTCTTTTTCAAATGGTTTTGACTCAATGTAAATTTGTAAAGTATCATTCTTTACACTAATTTTTTTAGAACTCTCATTTTTAAAAGATATCTCTTTTAAATTTTCTAGATAAAAAACTCTACTTTTATGAATGTATCCATCCTCTTTTATGTCTCTGAATTTGGTAAAATCTTTAATCTTTGAATCAGGATTTATCGGATACCAAATTTTTAACCATTCGGGATTATTCCTTTCATCATCAAATGTGTTAATACAAAAAACTTGTCCTTCAATAATTTTTCCAGTTATTTTTGATTTAAGACCAGGTTTCTCTCTAACATTTACATAACCATCTTTATCATATACAATTGCAAGTTGTGCTTTTGTAATTGAACTTATAAAAAAGAGGTTTAAAATTAATAGTAATTTTATAATTTTCATATTATGTCTGCTAAATCTTCTTTTTGGAATTTATTTGACTACATTCATTTGTAATAAAATAATTTAAAAAATTATAAAAAAAGTTCAGGTCGATACTCAAAATGCATTGTGTCATAATGTTTCCAATTACCTCCCCAAATAAAGCCGTATTTTTCAAAAATCGAAACTAGCTTCAGAGGAATTTGATTTCTATACAAAAGAGCAGCTTCTTCATTTTTACATTTACAATCCCATTGCCAATAATTGGAATTTTTGACATTAATATCTATAGTCATTCCATAACTATGCATACTCAATCGGTTTGTTCCTGAAATTTTTCTCCAATTAAATGTACCACCAATAACATTAATATATTTTTTAAATTCTGGATTATCATCTAATTCTGCCGAAAGTTTTTTTACTATTTTATCGATTCCATTTACGGTTGTTACTTTTATTTTTTGATTGACTAATTTTGGACACCAAATAACTTCAGTCATTTTTGATTCAACTTCTGATTTTGAGTTTCCATAAATTTTCTTAAAAAAAGCTTCATTTCGAATTCTTCCTGCATCATCCTTTGGAATTAAATTCTTATTTGCTTTATTATAAACAAACTTAAATTGATCCTCAATATCTGGATTTTCCAACAATTCTTGATTCGTTTTATTTTTAAAATCATCATAAATCAAATATGATTTATCACTAAAAATAACTTTATTATCTTTATAACCAACAACTTGATTTGGGTATGCTTTAATTAATTTTTGAACATTCAATGGGATTTCCTGAGAAAAAACATTTTGGAATATAAGGACTAAAAAAAGGAATCGTTTCATTTAAAAACGTTTTAATTGTGAGGAACTAAAAGTCCATTCAGGTGTTTTCAGAGAGGTTCCAAAATCGACAGCATACCAAGGACTCAATGAACTATTATTTGGATTTTTCAATATTTGAATTTCCTGTGCAGGCATATAGCTTTGTGCTAAAAGCATAATTTTTTGATTGTTTTTAGGATTCACAGCCACATCAACCACAATAACAGCGTGACCTGGAAAGCCACCTTTTATAAAAACATCTCCAATTTTTATGTCTGAAGCATTAATTGATTTCAGTTCTTTTTCTAACGAAGCTGTTCCTGCATACATAAAAACCGTCTCTAAGTATTTCCAATAGGTTTGATAACTGTCAGATGGTTTTGCAGTTTTAACCCAACTGGTTTTGTTTCCTTTAACTGCAATTCTGTAACCTGCAGCCCATTTACTAAAATCAACTCGAAAACCATTTGTGAAATTAAAATGTATTTTATCGTACTGTTTTTGGCTATAAAAATAATCCGCTCGCAAACGCATCACGGCATCAGCACATTGATGCAAATCCTGTTTTCCAATGGGCAAATCCACAACCGCTTCATAAACATTTCGATTTGATTTTACATTTCCATCAAAATACAAAACATTTGAACCTGAAGGCTTTAATGGAAGATTTCGCAAAAAAAATCCAAACGAAGTTTTAGATTCCTCTTCTCGTACAAATCCCTGAGGTAGTTGAAAACGCAGCTGAATCGTGTTTCCCAAAAGATTACTTTTAATAGTATTATTTGTCTTCGAAAATGAAAAAAAACAAAAAATTACCATCAAAATTGCTACAACAAACAAAAATTTAACTTTCATAATTTAGACTTTTAATTCATAACCATAAGATTACAAAAAGCTAGAAGGAATTCGATTATATTTCATCACAACATTCCGTTATATTTTCTGATAAACCATTCAGAGGCCAAGGCCGCAGCAATTAAAACCAACAACCAAACCCAGTCAATTAAAGGAGTTTTGGTACTCACATTTTTTTGGATTGCTTTGTATTCAGGATTTTCTAAAAGTGTTTTTATTAATGCATCCGATTGGTCTTGAAAAAAAGCTTTTCCATTGGTTTGCAATGCCAATTGCTGCAATTTCAGAACATCTGGATTTACAAATTGTTTTTCGATATCAAAATCTAATATCTCAAAACGACTTGAATATGTGGTCTTTGAATTTAATTCTTTAACAGAGAAAGAATATTTCCCAGCAGGAAGTCCATCTAAGTTTACTGAGTAAGAATTATTTCCTTTTAATAAATCGTAATTTTTAGTTTGCTTGGTTTCTGTATTAGTTACAGAAATGGTAAGATTGGCTTTCTCATCAAATTCATAATTTTTATTAAAATACTGAGCGTTGATTTCTAGCGCATCACCCGAGTTATAAAAGCTTTCGTGATTTACAACTAATGATTTTTTAGTATTATTAGATGCTAAATATTGTATGATTTTATCAATAAAAATATCATATTTGGCAAACGACTGATTATCGATATGACTTTGCATGCGCCATTTCCAGGTATTCTCTCCTAATAAATAAGCATTTCTTTTTCCTTGATTTTCGGTAAATGCCAATAATGGAGCATTGGTAGCTACATTTCTGATTTTTGACGAAAGTAATACCGAAACATTTCCATTAGTAGTAATTGTTCCGAATGAATTTTGCAAAGGCGGAAAATTCTCAAATCCAATTTCTTCGGCTGCAAACAGATTAAATTGCGAATTAAATTCGGCCAAATAATCTTCTTTCTGACTGCTCATTCTAAATGAGAAAGCTGTTTGTTGCTGATTCAGAAAATTAAAGTCGGTATTGTTTCCTGTTATAATAAAGGTATTAATTCCTGCCGCTTTATTGGTATCAAAAACAGATTTGAATGCAGCTGTTGGTTGATACAAAATTAAAATATTATAATCTTGTAATGATTTGATTTCATTTGGCTTAACCAAAACCACTTTACGTTGTGCATTAGATTCTATCGAACGTTTTAAAGCCGCAATATCTGGATGATTTATTGCCGAAACAATCGCCACAGTTGTTTTTTGATCTATAATTTCTACAGCAAAATTCTTAATATTGTTATAGGAGTTTTTTTCTTTTTCGCTTGACGAAATAGTTGCTTTAAAAATTTGTACGCCTACTTTATCTGCAGGTAATAATATATTTAAAGTAGCAGTTTTTTTAGATGGCGAAAAAGAAATCCTCTCTTTGGCTAAAACTGTACCTCCCTGAGAAATCGATAAATCAGAATTTATATTTTTTGTTCCCGAATATTGCAAGAATACTTCAACTGGGAATTTATTTTTATAGAATGCGTATTTGTTTACGTTGAGCTGATTAACCTTTAAATCCAAAAAAGTTGTTGTATCTCCTACAATTACAGGATATACTTTATTGTTTGGATCAAATCGATATACATAATCATTTCCTGTAGTCTGGTTTCCGTCGGTAATAACTACAGTTGGAAAAACCACATTCTTATTGATGCTTTTTAAATTCTTAGCAATTTCGTCTAGATTAGTCTGAGTTCCTTTAAAATCAAATTCTTCTGATTGTTTAAAGTCAGCATCAAATTGATACGATTGAATTTCGTACTTATCTTGTAAATCTTTATTCGACGTTAATTTTTTATATAATTCAAGAACTTTTTCTTTAGAATTTAAAGCTGTTATCGAACTTGAATTATCCACTACAATTGGTAATGGAGTTTTAATGATTTCTAACGAGTTCTTTGTAATTATCGGATTTATCAATAAAACCAATATTCCAAAAATGGATAGAAAACGTAAAAAAGCCAAAAACAAATTCAGTTTTGATTTGCTTTTGGCTTTATAATAATATTGAAAAAACGACAAACCTCCTGCGATTACTAATGAAAGTACTAATAATAGAATCGTGTTTGTAGTCATAATTTTTTATTAAAAGATTTAATGATTGAAAGATTTAATGATTGAAAAAACAAAATCAGTCGTTATTACTCAAATCTTTAAATTATTGAGCAATAGTAACCTAAATCTTTACAACTAAAACCTTTGAACCTTTGTTACTCAGTCCCGAAACTTCGGGATCAGTACCTTCCTAAGTAAGCATTCCTCCACAAACATTAAGAACTTGTCCTGTAACGTAAGCGCTCATATCTGAAGCTAAGAAAAGACAAGCGTTTGCAACATCTTCAGTAGTTCCTCCACGTTTCAACGGAATTCCTTCTCTCCAACCTTTTACTACATCTTCGCTTAATTTTGCAGTCATTTCTGTTTCGATAAATCCTGGTGCAATTGCATTACAACGAATATTACGAGAACCTAACTCTAATGCTACTGATTTTGTAAATCCGTTAACACCAGCTTTAGAAGCAGCATAGTTTGTTTGTCCAGCATTTCCTTTTACTCCAACAACACTACTCATGTTGATGATTGAACCAGAACGTTGTTTCAAAAATGTTTTTTGAATAGCTTTTGTCATATTAAAAACTGATTTCAAGTTAACATCAATAACTTGGTCAAAATCAGCCTCAGACATACGCATTAAAAGGTTGTCTTTAGTAATACCTGCATTATTTATTAAGATATCTACAGTTCCGAAATCAGCTAAAACAGCATCTACAAAAGTTTGAGCTTCAGTAAAATCTGCTGCATTCGATTGATATCCTTTTGCTTTAATACCTAGAGCGTTTAATTCTTTTTCTAAAGCCAAAGCCGATTCTACAGATGCACTGTATGTAAAAGCTACGTTTGCACCGTGTTTTGCAAAAACTTCAGCAATTCCTTTTCCTATTCCGCGGCTTGCGCCAGTAATGATGGCTACTTTTCCTTCTAGTAATTTCATATTAAGGTATTCGTTTTTTATTTTTGAAATACAAATATAGATTATTTAGGCGTTTTATAAAATTTGTAATACAAAAAAGCCTCACCGAAGTGAAGCTTTTTTATATTTTTATTAGGAGTATGACTAGAAAGCTACATTCCATCTTGGTAATCTACCATTTTCATCTAAGAAATCTTGCAATATTTTCCCTTCAATGTATGTTGGGATTAATTTTACATCTGCATTAAAAGTCTCATACCAAGAAACTTCTAATCTTTCGATTCCTTCTAGTTTCATTTGAGCTGGCCAAGAATATTTTCTTCCAGTTTTTGCAAATTGATGACCGTTTACGATTTTATCGTGTAATCCACCATTTTTGCTTTTTAAAGTTCCGTCGTTTTGTACAGTTCCTGTAGAAGCTACCATGATTAATTCTTTGTCATCACCATTAACAGCGTAAACAACAAAAACACCACTTCCTGATTCAGAAGCATTACAAACTTCTTCTAAGCTATCGTCTTGTGTGTAAGTAAAATTTCCTTTTACTGTAAACTTTTCTAATTCTTTATACATATTTCTTTTTTTAAGCTTCTAAGAAAGGGAGTATCTAAGTTGCTACGTTTTTAAATTATATTCCATACATTTTAAAAATGTAAAAAAGTCTCAACAGATATTGAGACTTTTTTTTGGAATTTATTATTTTGAATATTAGAGATTATCCTAATACTTCTTTTACTTTTTTACCAATTTCAGCTGGAGAATCAACTACGTGAATTCCGTTGTCTCTCATGATTTGTTTTTTAGCTTCAGCTGTATCATCAGTACCACCAACGATAGCACCTGCGTGACCCATTGTACGTCCTGCTGGAGCAGTAACTCCTGCGATGAAACCTACTACTGGTTTACGGTTACCATCAGCTTTAATCCATTTAGCAGCATCAGCTTCTAATTGTCCACCAATTTCACCAATCATTACGATACATTCTGTTTCTGGATCGTTCATTAACAACTCAACAGCTTCTTTAGTAGTAGTTCCGATAATTGGATCTCCACCAATACCAATTGCTGTAGTAATTCCTAATCCTTGTTTTACAACTTGGTCAGCAGCTTCATAAGTTAAAGTTCCTGATTTAGAAACAATACCTACAGTACCTTTTTTGAAAACGAAACCTGGCATAATTCCAACTTTAGCTTCACCTGGAGTAATGATACCAGGACAGTTAGGTCCAATTAATCTAGCGTTTCTTTCTTTTACATAGCTATTAGCTTTAATCATATCTGCTACAGGAATTCCTTCTGTAATAGCGATGATAACTTTAATTCCAGCGTCAGCTGCTTCCATGATAGCATCAGCAGCAAATGCAGGTGGTACAAAAATGATAGTTGTATCTGCTCCAGCTTGCTCTACAGCATCTTGTACTGTATTAAAAACTGGACGATCTAAATGTGTAGTTCCTCCTTTTCCTGGAGTTACACCACCAACAACATTAGTACCGTACTCAATCATTTGAGAAGCATGGAAAGTTCCTTCGCTTCCTGTAAATCCTTGAACAATTATTTTGGAATCTTTATTAACTAAAACACTCATGATATATATTTTATGTAGTTTTTAAAATTGTGATGCAAAAGTAAGGTTTTGTAAATTATTTTAAACCTTTTTATTATCAAAATATCTTATAATAATTGACTCATTTGATAACCTCTGTATAATTTATTGTCTTTTATTTGCCAAATAGCCATAAAATGGGCTAAAAGCATTTCTTCTCTAGGATTTTCTATTGTTTTTACATAATGAGAATATCGTACAGAAACTAAATCATCTTCTTCTATAATATGACTAATTCTTACTTTAGAACGTACGTAAGCTCTGCCTAATTCGTTAGATAAATCTAATACACCATTGTAGTTCAACTGGATAGGTCCTTTTGTACTATGCCAATCAACTATTACCTCAGGATGCAGATATAATTTGAAAGTTTCACTATCAATCAATGCATCCGATTTATAAAATTTCTGAACAAATTCTTTAGCAGTCATAGTTATTTTAATTTATTAAGAATTTCAGGAATTTTCTTGATATTAGCTAATTGTTTTAGCTTTTCTCTAGATTCTTCGATTGGTGTACCAAAATAAGACTTCCCTCCTTCTACAGATTTAGTAACTCCTGTTTGTCCCATTATTACAGCTTTCTCTCCTATCGTAATACCACTTGTTGTACCAACTTGTCCCCAAATTGTTACTTCATCTTCGATAATTACACAACCAGCAATACCAGTTTGTGAAGCAATTAAGCATTTTTTACCAATAACGGTATCGTGCCCAACATGAACCTGATTATCTAGTTTAGTACCTTCTCCGATAGTTGTATCGCCAGTAACTCCTTTATCAATAGTACATAATGCACCAATGCCAACATTATCTTTTATTACTACTCTTCCGCCAGAAATTAACTGGTCGAAACCATCCGGGCGTTTTTTATAATAAAAAGCATCTGCACCTAATATTGTTCCTGCATGAATCATGACATTGTCACCAATTACGGTATGATCGTAAATAGTAACATTAGGATGTATCAGACAGTTCTTTCCTATTGTAACATTGTTTCCAATAAAACAATTAGGCTGAATAACGGTTCCTTCTCCAATAGTTGCAGAAAGAGCTATAGATACATTTGTTGCCTGAAAAGGTCTAAAATGTTTAGTTAGGGTATTAAAATCTCTGAAAGGATCATCAGAAATTAGTAGTGCTTTACCTTCGGGACAATCAACAACTTTATTGATTAACACAATTGTTGCTGCCGAATTTAAGGCTTTGTCGTAATATTTTGGATGGTCAACAAAAACAATGTCTCCAGGCTCGACAACATGAATTTCATTCATACCTAGGACTTGGAAGTTTTTATCACCAACAAATTCGCAATTAAGCAAATTTGCAATTTCTTGTAAAGAGTGAACTTTTTGAAATTTCATAATTTATAATTAGAAAATTTGTCAATTAGAGAATGTGTCAATTAGAAAATGTGTCAATTAGAAAAAACAAAAGCTTTTAGTTAATTTCTGCTAATGTATCAATTTTCTAATTGACTCATTGACAAATTATCTTATTGAAAAACTACTCTTTTACACGCTCCATGTAAGAACCAGAAGCAGTATCAATTTTAATTTTATCACCTTCATTAATAAACAAAGGCACGTTTACTGTAGCTCCAGTTTCAACAGTTGCAGATTTAGTAGCATTTGTTGCTGTATTTCCTTTTACTCCTGGCTCAGCATAAGTAACTTCTAAGATTACAGAAGATGGCATATCTACAGATAAAGGTAAATCAGTTTCAGTATTTACCTGAACCATTACACTTGTTCCTTCTTTTAATAATCCAGGTGCATCCAGGATATTTTTATTCAAAGAAATTTGCTCAAAAGATTCAGTATTCATAAAATGAAATTCATCTCCTTCAGCATATAAAAACTGGTAATTATGTGTCTCTACACGTACATCTTCAATTTTGTGTCCTGCAGAAAATGTATTATCTAATACTCTTCCTGTAGTTAAACTTCTTAATTTCGTTCTTACGAAAGCTGGACCTTTTCCTGGTTTTACGTGAAGAAATTCTACGATTTTATAAATATCGTGATTGAATTTGATACATAATCCGTTTCTAATATCTGATGTTGATGCCATTTTGTTCTTGTTTTATTTAATATTTTGTTTAATCGTTAAATCGTTTATCTGTTTTCGATGTAACGAATAAACAAATAAACGATTAAACTTTTATTTAATAATTTCCTGAGTATCCTTTCATAATACCACGTGATGAGTTTCTGATAAAATCTAAAATTTCATCTCTTTCTGGAGTTGCCTCCATTTCACCTTCGATTATGCTAAGTGCTTGGGTTGTATTGTAATTTTTTTGATATAAAATTCTATAAATTTCTTGAATTTCTCTAATTTTATCTGTGCTAAATCCTCTTCTTCTTAAACCTACAGAATTGATTCCTACATATGATAAAGGCTCTTTTGCCGCTTTTGTATAAGGAGGAACATCTTTTCTTACCAAAGAACCTCCAGATATCATTGCGTGATCCCCAATATGAATAAATTGGTGAATTGCAGCTAAACCACCAATTACGGCATGGTTTCCTACAACTACGTGTCCTGCCAAAGCAACACCATTTACAATAATTGCATTGTTCCCAATCTCGCAATCGTGAGCAATATGCGCATAAGCCATGATTAAGCAATTGTTACCAAGGATTGTTTGCCCTGATGCAACTGTACCACGATTAATCGTAACACACTCTCTAATTGTACAATTATCCCCTATTATAGCCAAAGAATCTTCTCCTCCAAACTTTAAATCTTGCGGTACGGCAGAAATTACCGCTCCTGGAAAAATATTACAATTTTTCCCTATTCGCGCGCCTTCCATTATGGTTACATTTGAACCAATCCAAGTACCATCACCAATAACTACATTATTGTGAATTGTTGTAAAAGGCTCAATTACAACATTTTTAGCGATTTTGGCGCCAGGATGAACATAAGCTAAAGGTTGATTCATCTGTATTTTTTATATTTTAAATTAAAATTGTCTTTTTTTGAAACAATAAATCTAAATAATTAACTATTTTCTTTATTGTTTTCTTGCAATTTGCGCCATCAATTCTGCTTCGGTAACTAATTTACCATTTGCGTAGGCATTTGCTTGCATGTGACAAATTCCTCTTCTGATAGGAGAAATTAATTCACATTTAAATATTAACGTATCTCCAGGTAATACCTTGTGTTTGAACTTAACATTGTCTATTTTCATAAAATAAGTCAAGTAATTTTCTGGATCAGGAACAGTACTTAATACTAAGATTCCTCCTGTTTGTGCCATAGCTTCTACGATTAAAACACCTGGCATAACTGGTGCTTCTGGAAAATGCCCTACGAAGAAATTTTCGTTCATAGTAACATTCTTCATCCCAACAACATGGCTGTCAGACATTTCAATAATTCTATCAATTAATAAAAATGGAGGTCTATGAGGTAAAACTGCCATAATTTTATTAATATCCATCAATGGTTCTTGATTTAAATCATAAACCGGAACATGATTTCTTTGTTCTATTTTTATAATCTTAGCTAATTTTTTAGCAAACTGAGTATTTACAAAATGCCCTGGTTTATTAGCAATAATTTTTCCTTGAATTCTTATTCCTGTTAAAGCTAAATCTCCAATAACATCAAGTAATTTGTGTCTTGCAGCTTCATTAGGATAATGCAAAGTTAGATTATCTAAAATACCATTTGGTTTAACAGATATCTTGTCTTTACCAAAAGCTTTCTTTAAATTTTCCATTGTAGCGTCAGATATTTCTTTATCTACATATACAATAGCGTTGTTTAAATCACCACCTTTAATTAATCCGTGCTCTAAAAGAGATTCTAGTTCATGTAAAAAACTAAATGTTCTTGAATTAGAAATTTCAGCTTTAAAGTCGGCAATACTTTTCATAGTAGCATTTTGAGTACCTAAAACTTTAGTACCAAAATCGACCATAGTAGTTACTTGGTAATCATCACTTGGCATAACAAGAATTTCACTTCCTGTAGCTTCGTCTGTAAAAGAAATAACTTCTTTTACAACATATATATTACGTTGTGCTTCTTGCTCTTCTATTTCTGCATTTTCGATTGCTTCAACAAAATATTTTGATGAACCATCCATAATAGGAAGCTCTGATGCATTTAACTCGATTATAACATTGTCAAGATCACATCCAACCAATGCAGCTAAAACGTGCTCTGGCGTTTGAATTTTAACACCTAATTTCTCAAGGTTAGTACCTCTTTGTGTATTTACTACATAATTAGCATCTGCCTCAATAATAGGATGTCCTTGTAAATCAACTCTCACAAAAGTAAATCCATTATTTATTGGAGCAGGTTTAAAAGTCATTGTTACTTCTTTCCCAGTGTGTAGTCCAACTCCTGTTAGTGAAATTTCCTTCTTGATGGTCTTCTGTTTAACCATTATTTCCATTTTTTTGGTTTAATATTTGTTTTTTTAATTCTTCTAATTCAGCAACGATTTTAGGCAAATTCTTAAAATGAACATATGATTTATTAAAATCAGTATATCCAAGTGAAGGTGTTCCTTGCAAAATTTCGTCATCTTTAATATTTCTGGCAACCCCAGATTGTGCTTGCAATCTAACATTGTTTCCAATAGTTAAATGTCCTGCAATACCTACCTGACCGCCAATCATTGCATTTTTACCGATTTTTGTAGAGCCAGCAACGCCAGATTGGGCTGCAATAACAGTGTTTTCACCAATCTCTACATTATGGGCAATCTGGATCTGATTGTCTAACTTCACTCCTTTTCGGATAATTGTAGATCCTAAAGTTGCTCTGTCTATAGTTGTATTTGCACCAATATCAACATTATCTTCGATAATTACATTCCCAATTTGTGGTACTTTACTATATATACCTTCTTCATTTGGTACAAAACCAAAACCGTCGGCTCCAATAATTGTTCCTGAATGAATTGTGCAATTATTTCCTATGATTGTTTCGGAATAAATTTTAGCGCCTGCAAAAATATGCACATTATTGCCAATAACAACATTATCTCCAATAAAAGAATTTGGATAAATTTTGACATCGTTTCCTAAAACTACGTTTTGTCCCACATAACTAAAGCTACCTAGGTATAGGTTTTCGCCATATTTTGCACTTTCAGACAAGAAAGATTGTGGTTCAATTCCGTTTTTATTCAATTTTACTTGATTATAAAACTCTAATAATTTAGAAAATGACGCATAAGCATCGTCAACTTTAATTAATGTTGTGCTAATTTCTGTTTCGGGTACAAAAGTATCATTAACAATTGTTACTGATGCTTTTGTCGAATATATATGATTGATATATTTAGGGTTAGCCAAGAAAGTAAGAGATCCTTCTGTACCTTCTTCTATTTTAGATAAGCGAGAAACTTCTGCATTGGGATTCCCAACTACCTCTCCTCCTAAAATTTCTGCTATTTGTTCTGCTGTAAATTTCATTGCGACAAAAATATAAAAAAATAGGTTTTAAATGTTAATTTTAGATCAGTTGTTTTGGAAAACAGAGGTAATACTTTGTTACCAATTTAGATAACGATTTCAAATTCAGCTGGTCTGAGGCTTCTACAACATCCTCAATTGTCTTATCTTTTTTTAATATTCGTATAGGTTCGGCTTCTTTACTGTATGCTTGATTTTTTATTTTCCCTCTATATATAAAGTAACTTGCATCAATTGCAGAGATATTATTCTGAGATGCAAATTTTTCTTTCAGGCTTTGCAATTCTTCTAATGAAATTTTTTCGCTACTTAGTTTAATTTTTAATAAATCCCTGTTTATTATCATTTTACTTAAAGTAGATAATATAAAATCATTATGTTTTTGCCATGCTTTTAAAGCGCCAATTATATCAAAATCGTCCAGTTGAGAGAATAAATCCAATGTTTCTGGAGTAAAAGTTTCCAAGGTAATTTTGTTTTGCATAAAAAACATCAAAGGTTCGCTGCAAGGCAAATGAATTCCTTTTAGAGTTAATTCTTTGGCTCTTTTTAAGACTTTCGTCAAAATAAGCTCTGCAACCAAGCTCGTTTTATGTAAATAAGCTTGCCAATACATTAATCTGCGAGAGAGTAAAAACTTTTCGACAGAGTAAATACCTTTTTCTTCAATAACCAAAACATCATCTACAACATTCATCATTTGGATTAAACGCTCAGAATTGACATTTCCTTCGGCTACACCAGTATAAAAACTATCACGCTTAAGATAATCCATACGATCCATATCTAATTGGCTCGAAATCAATTGCAACATAAACTTTCTGTGATAGTCTCCTTTAAATATCTGAATTGCTAAACTTAGCTTTCTGTTAAACTCAATATTTAATTGATTCATAAACAATAACGAGATTGCTTCATGATTTACATCTTCAACAATACTTCTCTCCATTGCATGCGAAAAAGGTCCATGACCTATATCATGTAGTATAATCGCTATATATAATGCGTTTTCTTCTTCGACGGAAATTGTAACATCTTTAAAGCGTAATGTTTCGATTGCTTTTTGCATTAAATGCATACAACCTAAGGCATGATGAAACCGAGTATGATTAGCTCCAGGATAAACCAAATAAGACAGTCCCATTTGAGAGATTCGGCGTAAACGCTGAAAATAAGGATGCTCTATTAAATCATATATAAAAGCATTTGGAATGGAAATGAAACCATATATGGGATCATTGAAAATTTTCAGCTTATTTATAACGTTCACTATTTGGTTATTTTTTAGGTCAACAAATATAACTAAATTACTACTTATTTTGTTTTACATTTTGGGCAAAAAAGCAAACAAATTAAGTTTTTATGATGTAATGTTATCATAATTATCTAAATTAGTGCATCGAAAAGGCAATATTACGCTTTTTTATTGGTAACAAACAATTAACACAAATTTAAGTTCGTTTAGTTCGGTAAATTACGAACCAATTTTATCTTTGCCCAAAAAATCATGGATACTAACATACAAAAGGAAAGAGAGGAGCTTATAGAGTTATTCGGTATTCATTTTGAATCAGTATATAACTTGCCCCCGCTTTGCTCAAGAATTCTTGGACTATTAATCGTTGAAGCTTTTAAAGATGGGCTGACTTTTGAGCAAATAGTAGAAAAAATGGGTGCTAGTAAAAGTTCTGTATCTACAAATTTGAATTTTCTTTTAAAAATAGGAAAGATAGATTATTATACTTTACATGGTGATCGAAAAAAATATTTCAGACCGCCACCGTTTAGTGAACGATTTACTAATTATTTAAAAATTCTTGAGTTTGAGAATAAAATAATTGACAAAATGATTTTTTACAGAGAGAAAACAATGAATACCCCTGAAGAAAGAATGAATATGGAACATGCAAAAGCATATAAAAGCCACATCCTAAAAGTCGAGGAATTAGTTATAGAAACAATTACTGAGATTATAGAAATCGAAAAAGTTAATAATAAATCATAAATCAAATTTAATACAAATGAAGAATATTTCATTCTCCCTAATAGCTATCATGCTAGTTTTTGCGTCATGTAAAAAAAAGGAAGAACAAGCCCCGCCGCAAGGCCCAGCTCCGTTCCCAGTTAAAACAATTTCAATACAAGATGCAGTAGTATATCAAGAGTATAGCGCAAATCTTGAAGGTCAGCAAAATGTTGAAATTCGTCCGAAAGTAAATGGATATATCCAAAAGATTTATGTTGATGAAGGTCAGGTTGTAAAAAAAGGACAATTGCTTTTTAAACTTGAAACTCAAACATTAAATCAAGATGCATCTGCAGCAAAAGCTTCTGTTCAAGCAGCACAAGTAGAAGTTGACAGATTAAAACCACTAGTTGATAGAAAAATCATCAGTATCGTTCAATTAGAAACTGCAAAAGCTAAGTTGGCTCAAGCCAAAAGTGCTTATGGAAGTATTGCTGCCAATATTGGATACGGAACAATCATTTCTCCGGTAAGTGGAGTAATTGGTGGTTTACCTTTTAGAGAAGGAAGCTTAGTTAGTGCAACTAGCGAAGTGCCTTTAACAACAGTATCTGATACAAAAATTGTTCGTGCTTATTTCTCTATGAATGAAAAACAGTTATTATTCTTTAATAAAACATTTAAAGGAGCAACTACTGCCGAAAAATTAAAATCTGCACCGCCAGTTTCATTATTATTGGTTGATAATACAGAGTACGACCAAAAAGGGAAAATCGCTACAATGAATGGTTTAGTTAATGCAGCAACAGGAAACACACAATTTAGAGCAGATTTTAATAACCCACAAGGTATTTTAAGAAGTGGTAGTACAGGAATTATCCGTTTACCTATTGAGCAAAAAAATGTGATCCTAGTTCCTCAAAATGCAGTTTTTGAAGTGCAAGGGAAACAAATGATTTATGTTGTTGAAAAAGGAAACAAGGTAAAATCTACAATTGTAGTAACAAATGGTACTTCAGATTTAGATTTCATTGTAACAGAAGGTCTTAAAGCAGGCGATGTTGTTGTTGTAGAAGGAGCGTCAAAATTAAAAGATGACATGGAAATCACGCCACAACAAGCCAAAGATGCAGCTAATAAAGCTACAGAAACAACAAATACTACAGCTAAAAAATAATATACAAGATGTTAAAAACGTTTATAGAAAGACCTGTTCTCTCGACGGTAATATCCATCTTAATTACCATACTTGGTATTTTAGGATTGATGTCATTACCGGTAGAACAATACCCCGAAATTGCACCACCAACCGTTCAGGTAAGTGCAACATATACTGGAGCAAATGCTGAAACAGTATTAAATAGTGTCGTTATTCCTCTAGAAGAAGAAATTAATGGTGTGGAAGGAATGACATACATGACTTCTTCTGCTGCAAATGATGGTTCTGCAAAAATATCTGTTTATTTTGAACTTGGAGTTGATCCAGATATTGCTGCAGTAAACGTTCAGAACAGAGTTTCTCGTGCAACTAGTAAATTGCCACAAGCAGTTGTGCAAACAGGGGTTACTACCCTAAAAAGTCAAACGAGTGCTTTGATGTTCTTTGCTTTGTATTCGAACAACGACGATTTTGACGAGACATATATTCAGAATTATGCCAAAATTAACCTTGTACCAAAATTGCAACGTGTTAAAGGTGTAGGACAAGTAAACGTTTTTGGAGCTAAGGATTACTCGATGAGAATCTGGATTAATCCAGAAAAAATGGCTGCTTATAATGTAGCACCAAAAGATATTCAGGCAGCTTTACAAGAGCAAAACGTTGAGGCAGCTCCTGGTAAATTTGGAGAAAATGCCGATGGTATTTACGAATACGTAATTAAATATAAAGGTCGTCTTTCAGAAATTAAAGATTATGAAGATATTGTTATCAAAGCTACTGGTAACGGAAACTTTGTTCACTTAAAAGATGTTGCAACGGTAGAATTAGGTGGTTTTAATTATGGAACCAAAAATATTGCAATGGGTAAACAAGGGGTTGCCGTTGGGGTATTCCAAACTTCTGGTTCAAATGCACAAGACATTATAACCGAAGTTGTAAACATTTTAGACGATGCAAAACCTGATTTCCCAAAAGGAGTAGATTATGTAATTCCTTATAATACTAAAACCTTCCTAGATGCTTCGATAGAAAAAGTAATTTCAACATTAATTGAAGCTTTTATATTAGTATTTATTGTTGTGTTCTTGTTCTTGCAAGATTTCCGTTCTACGTTAATTCCTGCAATAGCAGTTCCTGTAGCAATTATTGGTACGTTTTTCTTCCTACAAGTATTTGGATTCTCTATCAATATGTTAACATTGTTTGCAATGATTCTGGCTATTGGTATTGTGGTCGATGATGCAATTGTCGTCGTCGAGGCAGTCCACGCCAAGCTGGATGAAGGAGCAAAATCAGGAAAAGAAGCTACAATTTCTGCAATGAGCGAGATTACAGGAGCGATTATTTCTATCACATTAGTAATGTCTGCGGTATTTATTCCTGTGTCATTCTTAAGTGGACCATCGGGAGTATTCTACCAACAGTTTGCAATTACATTGGCAATTGCAATTTTAATTTCGGCAATTAATGCATTGACTTTAAGTCCGGCATTATGTGCTTTGTTCTTAAAACCTCATGAAGCTTCAGATCATCACGATAAGAATTTCAAAGATAGATTCTTCATTGCTTTCAATACTAGTTTTGATAGAATGAACAATAAATATGTTAAGTCTCTTGGATTCTTAGCAAGAAAAAAATGGGTTGCAATTTCGGGATTATTAGTATTCACGGCAATCACTATATTTTTATTCCAAACTACACCATCAGGATTTATTCCTAATGAGGATAGAGGAATCATCATGGCAGATTTAACGCTTCCTCCAGGAACAACTTTGGAAAAAACACAATTAGCCGTTAATGAATTAGATTCTATTTTGGCCTCAATGGATATTGTAGAATCAAGAATGAGTGTTGTTGGTTTTAGTTTATTAAATAGTGTAAATGGAGGATCTTATGCATTTACAGTAATTAAATTAAAAGACTGGAAATACCGTAAAGAAGCCAATCAATCTGTAGATGCAGTTGTAGGTGAATTATTTGGTAGAACAGCACATTTTAAAGATGCCAAAGCATTATTCTTTACACCTCCAAGTGTACAAGGTTTTGGTTCTGCAGATGGTTTCGAATTAAAAATCCAGGATAAAGGAGATGATGATTGGACAACAGTAAGTAAAGTAAGTAATGAATTCTTGGCTGAATTAATGAAGAGACCAGAAATTCAGTACGCAATTACCAACTTCAATCCAACTTTCCCACAATATCAAATGGATATTAACGTAGAAAGAGCTAAAAATGCAGGTGTTTCTGTTTCTGATATTTTTAATACAATGCAAGGATACTACGGAGGATTGTACACTACCGATTTTAATAAATTTGGTAAACAATACCGTGTAATGATTCAGGCAAAACCATCAGACAGAGCAACTCTTGAATCAATCAATACGATTTATGTTAAAAATGCTGCAGGACAGCAAGTAGCTATAAGTCAGTTTGTTGATTTTAAAAGAATTTATGGACCAGAAGCAGTTGCACGTTTCAACATGCTAAAAGCCGTGAACGTTAATGGTAAAGCAAAACCTGGTTATAGTTCTGGAGATGCTATTAAAGCAATTCAGGAAGTAGCAGCTCAGCATTTGCCAAAAACTTATAGCTATGAATTCTCTGGTATGACACGTGAGGAAATCCTTGCCGGAAGTCAGGCTGCTGGTGTATTCTTATTGAGTTTAATATTTGTATATTTCTTATTAAGTGCACAATACGAAAGTTATTTAGTTCCGTTATCAGTATTGCTTTCATTACCTGTAGGTATTGCCGGAGCAATTGGATTTGTGAAACTAGCTGGATTAGAAAATAACATTTATTTCCAGGTAGCCCTGATAATGCTTATAGGACTACTAGCGAAGAATGCCATTCTGATAGTCGAGTTTGCCATACAAAGGCGACGACACGGAATGGACTTGACACAAGCTGCGATAGAAGGTGCAAAAGCACGTTTACGTCCTATTTTAATGACCTCTCTTGCTTTTATCTTTGGTTTAATGCCATTGGCTTTAGCTTCAGGAGTTGGTGCTGTAGGTAACCGTTCAATCGGTATGGGAGCTGTAGGTGGAATGTTGATAGGAACAATTTTTGGAGTATTTGTAATTCCAATCTTGTTTATTATTTTCCAAAGCTTACAAGAAAGAATCTCTGGAAAACCATTTACAGAGAAAGAATCAGATGTTATACTTTTAGACGAAGAAAATGAAAAATAATATAAATAAAATAGTAACAGTTGTCATCACGGCAACTGTTATGCAATCCTGCTTCGTTGCAAAAGAATACGAAAGACCAAAGGATATTAAAACCGAAAACTTATATAGAACCGAAGTGGTTTCTAAAGACAGTACTTCGATGGCAAATCTTTCTTGGGACAAAGTTTTCACAGATCCAATTTTGCAAGGTTACATCAAAAAAGGATTAGAAAACAACTTGGATATCCGAATTGCAATGCAAAACATTGCTGCTGCCGAAGCATCAATGAAACAAGGAAAATCAGGGTACTTCCCTACTCTTTCTGTAGGTGCAGATTGGACACACCAGCAGTTATCAAAAAACAGCCAGTTTGGAGCATTACTTCAAAATCGCAGTACCGATCAATACCAGCTTGCTGGAACTCTAGGTTGGGAAGCTGATATTTGGGGTAAAATTAGAAGTAATAAACGTGCAACAAATGCTGTTTATTTACAAACTACTGCTGCAAATCAAGCTGTAAAAACTCAATTAATTGCAGATATTGCTTCTACATACTATCAATTGATTGCAATAGATGAGCAAATTAAGTTAACTGAAGAGACTTTGATTAACAGAACAGAAAGTGTAGAAACGATTATTGCTTTAAAAGATGCAGGAAACGTTACCGAAGTTGGAGTTAAGCAAACAGAAGCTCAAAAATATGCTACAGAAATTATCATTGCTGATTTAAAAGTAAGCACGATTCTTTATGAAAACAAAATGAGCATTCTTTTAGGAGAATCTTCTACTAAAGTAGAGAGAAGTAGTTTTGAAGTGCAGAAAATGCAACCAGAAATTACGCTTGGTGTACCTGCAACTTTATTAAGAAACAGACCAGATGTAATTGCTGCAGAATATAATTTGATTTCAAATTTTGAAAGAACCAATGTTGCAAGAAGTAATTTTTATCCAACACTTAAAATTACAGCAACTGGCGGACTTCAAAGTATTGATTTAAAAGAATGGTTTAGTGCAAATTCATTTTTTGCAAATGTTGTAACAGGATTAACACAGCCAATTTTTAATCAACGCCAGATTAAAACAAATTTTGAAATAGCTAAAGCAAATCAGGAAAAAGCATACCTACAATTTGAGCAATCATTGCTTACTGCAGGAAAAGAAGTTTCTGATGCCTTAGCGCAATATAACAATGAAACCAAAAAAATTGCAATTCGCGAGAAACAAGTAGAAGCATTAAAAGTTGCTACAGGATATTCAGATGAATTATTAAAATATGGTTTAGTGAATTATTTAGAAGTTCTTACTGCAAAAGACGATGCCTTAAATGCAGAATTAACTTTAATCGAAAACAAATTTTCACAATATAATGCCATTATTCAATTATACAGAGCCCTTGGAGGTGGATGGCAATAAGATTTCATAATTAGGTTACTTATTAATTTTCATATTTAAACCACTGGATATTTTTTATATTCAGTGGTTTTTATTTTTTTCATAATAAAATTATCATAATATTAATAAATAGCCGTTTTAAAAAGAAGTAAATTGCCACTTAGATTTAACAATTTTGAACAAGCTATATAATTATGGATAAGATAAAAATACTTTGGGTTGATGATGAAATCGACTTATTAAAGCCACACATATTATTTTTAGAGAAAAAAAACTATGCAGTAACGACATGTAATAATGGACTTGATGCAATTGCAATTTTTGAAGATGAAAATTTTGATATTGTTTTTCTTGACGAAAATATGCCTGGAATGAGCGGATTGGAAACACTTTCGGAAATGAAAGAGAAAAAATCAACTATTCCGATGATTATGATTACCAAAAGTGAAGAGGAATATATCATGGAAGAAGCTATTGGATCTAAAATAGCCGACTATTTGATAAAACCTGTAAACCCTAATCAAATCTTGTTAAGCTTAAAGAAAAATCTCGATCACTCAAGATTAATTTCTGAAAAAACAACACTAGATTATCAAAAGGAATTCAGGAAAATTGCTATGGAAATGGCAATGGTTAATTCTTATGAAGATTGGATTGAATTGTACAAAAAACTAGTTTTTTGGGAACTAGAATTGGAGAATATCAATGACCAGGGAATGATTCAAATTTTGGAATCTCAAAAAGTTGAAGCAAATTCTCAATTTGGGAAATACATAGAGCGTAATTATGAAGATTGGTTTGCACCAAAAGCAGATAAACCAATTCAGTCACATACTTTATTTAAAGAATTAGTAGTTCCGGAAATTAAAAAGAAAGACAAACCAATTTTGTTTGTTGTAATTGATAATTTACGTTACGACCAATGGAAATCATTTGAAACCGTAGTAGGAAATTATTATAAACTAGAAAAAGAAGTTCCTTATTTCTCGATACTTCCTACGGCAACACAATATGCCCGAAATGCAATATTTTCAGGTTTATTACCAATAGAAATGGAAAAACAATTTCCTGAATATTGGAAAAATGATGTAGAAGACGGAGGGAAAAATCTATACGAAGCAGAGTTTTTAAGTGCACAATTAAAACGATTGGGATTAAATATAAAAGAAGACTATTTTAAAATTACCAACCTTGCAAGCGGAAAAAAACTAGCTGAAAATTTTAAAGCACTTAAGAATAATGATCTTGTAACAGTCGTTTACAACTTTGTAGATATGTTATCGCATGCCAAAACAGAGCTAGATGTTGTAAAAGAATTAGCTTCGGATGATAAAGCATACCGATCACTGACATTAAGCTGGTTCAAAAATTCTCCTTTGTTAGAGATTATACAGCAAGCTCAGAACTTAGGATTTAAATTAATTCTAACTACAGATCACGGAACTATCAATGTAAAAAATCCATCGAAAGTTGTAGGAGATAAAAACACAAGCTTAAATTTACGATACAAAACAGGGCGAAGTTTAACCTATGAGCATAAGGATGTGTATGTTGTAAAAGAACCTAAAAAAATAGGTTTACCTGCAATAAATATGAGCAGTTCGTTTATTTTTGCAAAAAATGATTTGTTTTTGGCTTACGTAAATAATTACAATCATTATGTGAGTTATTATAAAAACACCTATCAGCACGGAGGAATTTCATTAGAAGAAATGATAATCCCGTTCTTGATATTTAATCCAAAGTAAAAGAAGAAAAATTTAGTTTCAGTTTACAGCGGAAGTAAAAAAAATTAGCTTAAAAAAAATATAAATAAAAAATGGAAGTTACTTTTTCGTTAGACCAAATTCAGGAAGTTGCAAAGCAAATCTTAGCACAAAACCCTAATAAAATTCTCCTTTTTAATGGAGAAATGGGTGCGGGAAAAACTACACTTATTAAGCAATTGTGTAAAAGTTTAGGAATTGAAGATGCCACAAGTAGCCCAACTTTTTCTTTGGTTAATGAATATCAAACTAATGACAATCAAACTGTTTATCATTTTGATTTTTATAGATTAAATCATGAAACCGAAGCTCTAGACATGGGAGTTGATGATTATTTATATTCTGGAAATTGGTGTTTTATTGAATGGTCAGAAAAAATTCCAAATTTAATCCCGGAACAACATTCGATTGTTACAATCGAATTGTTGCCAGACGGAAAACGTTTATTAAAACTAGTTTAATTCTTTAGGCTAATACAAAAATTATACTTCTTTCGAGAACGTGTATTAGCCTAGAGAATACTGTTTTATTAAAAAGTTTTTACGTAATTTGTACTCTTAATTTTGCATAAACAATGTCAATAACGATAACTCCATTTACGAAACAAGATTTGTTGCCTCAAGAAGAAAAACTTGAAATTGGCAGATACAAAAGAGAACTTTTCATTGGAATTCCTAAGGAAACTAGTTATCAGGAGCGTCGTATTTGCTTAACACCAGATGCCGTAAACTCTCTCACCTACCAAGGACACAGGGTTATGATAGAATCTGGCGCAGGAGAAAGTTCTAGTTATACCGACAAAGAATATAGTGATGCTGGTGCAGAAGTTACAAAGGATACCAAACGAGTTTTTGGTTGCCCTATGTTGTTAAAAGTTGAACCACCAACAGTTGCTGAGATTAAATTAATGAATCCAGAAACAATTTTAATATCTGCGATTCAACTAAAAACTAGGAAAAAGACCTATTTTGAAGCTTTGGCTCAAAAAAGAATTACCGCATTAGCATTTGAGTATATAAAAGATGAAGACGGAACTTATCCAGCTGTAAAATCATTAAGCGAAATTGCAGGAACAGCATCAATACTTATTGCTGCCGAATTAATGATTACAAATGAGTTTGGAAAAGGATTACTATTTGGTAATATTACAGGAGTCCCTCCTACCGATGTTGTAATTTTAGGCGCAGGAACTGTTGGTGAATTTGCTGCTAAAACAGCAATTGGCCTAGGAGCAACTGTAAAAGTTTTTGATAATTCGATTACCAAATTACGTCGCTTACAAAACAATCTTAATCAGCGTGTATTTACTTCGACAATACAACCAAAAGCGTTATTAAAAGCATTAAGACGTTGTGATGTTGCTATTGGTGCTATGCGAGGTAAAGAACGTTGTCCGATTATAGTAACCGAAACTATGGTAGAGCACATGAAAAAAGGTGCTGTAATTGTAGATGTAAGTATTGATACAGGTGGTTGTTTTGAAACCTCGGAAGTAACTACACATGAAAAACCAACTTTCATTAAAAGTAATGTTTTGCATTATTGCGTTCCAAATATCCCATCTCGATATTCTAAAACTGCCTCACTTTCAATAAGTAACATAATTACGCCTTATTTATTACAAATTGCAGAAGATGGTGGACTCGAAAGTGCTATAAGATGCAATAAAGGATTAAAAAACGGAATTTATATGTATCACGGAATCCTTACCAATAAAGCTATAGGCGAATGGTTTGATTTACCTGATAATGACATTAATTTACTTGTATTTTAAGGCAACTTTAGCGTACCTTTGCCAAAAATAGAATTCATGAAGTTTGTACATCGTTTTGCATATTATTTAGTTGGATTAGTTATGGGATGTTTCTTTGTAGCCCTTGTATTTAGTGGAAAAGATACACGTTGTAATTATTTTCCGAATGCAAGAGTTTTAAATGATTTAAGAAATAAACCATTTCACTATTCTGAAGAAGCTTCTAAAATTTTGACAGAAAAATGGATTGATACTTTGGATATAAAAAACACATTACAATTTGGTGATGTTGATTTTGATAAAAGTAATGTAGAATATAAAAAAGGTAAATTATACGTTATAGAAGGTAAAACCTTGAAAAATCAAGAAGTAATACTTAAAGTAATTAATTATCCAGGGAAAGCTGTTTTAGAATCTATAGAAAAGAAACCAGCAAATTAGAGCTATCGTATATACAGATATTTAAAAAAACTGAACACGAATTTACTTCGTCTGTTCGACTTCCAGTCTCGAGTCACAGCTAAGTTAATCATTAAAATTAATAGCCATTAATTAGAGAAATTAGTGTTTACTTTTTTTTATGTTGAAGTGGTATCAAATTAGAGCCATTTAATTTCTCGGATTTTCTTCGATTTTAAAAAATCATTTGTTTTAGTAAAATGCTTGTTTCCAAACCATTTTCCTTGATTGGCACTCATAGGCGATGGATGACCAGATTCTAGAATCAAATGTTTTGTACGGTCTATTTTAAGACCTTTCTTTTGAGCAAAAGCACCCCACAATAAGAATACAACATCTTCTTTTTGATCAGATATTGTCTTGATTACTGCATCGGTAAATAAATTCCATTTTAAATGTTTGTGACTATTAGGTGTATCTTTTCGAACAGTTAATGAAGCGTTTAAAAGTAAAACGCCTTGTTTTGCCCAAGATTCTAAATTACCCGAAGTCGGCATAAAAACCGAATCGAAATCGGTATTTAATTCTCTGAAAATATTACGGAGAGAAGGAGGGATTTTTACATTATCATTTACCGAAAAACTTAAACCATTAGCTTCTCCTACTCCATGATAAGGATCTTGCCCAATGATAACTACTTTTACATCTTGAAATGAACAATGATTGAATGCCGAAAAAATTAAATCAGTTGGAGGATAACAAACTTGGTTTTTATATTCATCTTCAAGAGATAATAGCAAATCATTAAAATAAGGTTTTCCTATTTCATCTGATAATACTGCTTGCCAATCTGGATTGAGGTTAATTTTCATTTCAATAAATTTTACTACAAATTACGCAAAGTTTTTTGCAAAGAACCAATTAATACTACTATTTAGTTTCAAAACTTTGTAACTTTGAAGCTTTACAACTTACGATATAATATGATATCTATTACTGATAAAACATTACAAGATTTACAATTCCCTACAGTGCTCGAAACTATTTCGGACATTTGTAATACCGATATAGGCAAACAAAAAGCTTTAGAAATAAGACCTTTTAGAGATAAAGAAACTTTGATGCAAGCATTGATGCAAACATCGGAGTATATTTCGTCTTTCCAAAATAACAATGCAATTCCAAATCATGGTTTTGATGCGATTACTTACGAAATTAAATTTCTGGCAATCGAAGATAGTTTTCTGGAAGTTGGCAGTTTTAGAAAAATTGCAACCCTATCATCTACAGTTAATTTCTTATTGAATTACTTTAAAAAATTTGATGATTATTATCCTAATCTAAATGCGAGAGCTTCGCAAGTAGAATTTACAAAAGAAATTATTTCGCAAATAGATGTTGTTGTAGATAAGTATGGAGAAATTAAAGATAATGCTTCTCCAGAATTAGCTAACATTCGACGTGACATGAATCTGGTTCGTGGTAAAGTAAACCAAAGTTTTGGTGTAGCTTTAACACAATACAATAGTTTAGGTTATCTGGACGATATTAAAGAAAGTTTTGTGCAAAACCGTCGTGTTCTTGCAGTTTTGGCAATGTATCGTCGCAAGGTAAAAGGTTCTATTTTAGGAAGTTCTAAAACTGGAAGTATTGCTTATATAGAACCAGAAACTACTCTTAAATACTCTAGAGAACTTAGCAATTTAGAATATGAGGAAAAAGAAGAAATCACTCGTATTTTAAAACAATTATCAAATGCTATTCGTCCGTATTTGTCTTTGCTTGTTGATTATCAGGCTTTTTTAAGTGATATTGATGTTGTTGCTGCCAAAGCAAAATATGCCAATAAGATAAATGGTATTTTACCAACAATTACAGAGGAACGTCGTTTGTATTTTAGAGATGCTTTTCATCCTATTTTGTATTTGAATAACAAACAAAAGAATGAAATTACGCATCCGCAAACTATTGAATTAAAACAAGATAACAGAATCATTGTAATCTCTGGACCAAATGCCGGAGGTAAAACAATCTCACTGAAAACCGTAGGATTACTACAATTAATGCTACAATCAGGAATGTTGATTCCTGTGCACGAGCGTAGTGAAACTTTCTTGTTTGATAGAATCTTAACTGATATTGGTGATAATCAATCTATTGAAAATCATTTAAGTACATATAGTTATAGATTAAAAAACATGAATTATTTCTTGAAGAAATGCAACAAGAAAACCATGTTTTTGATTGACGAATTTGGAACTGGTTCGGATCCTGAATTAGGTGGGGCTTTGGCTGAAATTTTCTTAGAAGAGTTTTACCATCGGGAAGCTTTCGGAATTATAACGACGCATTATTCTAATCTTAAGATTTTGGCAAACGAATTGCCTTTTGCAACAAATGCCAATATGCTTTTTGATGAACAATCATTAGAGCCAATGTACAAATTAGTTCTTGGTCAAGCTGGAAGTTCGTTTACATTTGAAGTCGCTTTGAAAAATGGAATTCCGTATGGTTTGATTAATCGTGCAAAAAAGAAAATCGAAATCGGAAAAGTTCGCTTTGACAAAACCATTGCAACACTTCAGAAAGAACGCTCGAAACTAGAAAAAACTTCTTTGAACTTAAAAGAAGAAGAAACTAGAGCGCGTGCCGAGAGTAACAAAATGGAAAATATAAATGTCAAGATAAAACAAAAACTAGAAAGCTATCAGGAATTATATGATAGTAACCAGAAGACGATTTATATTGGACAAAAAATTGAAGACATCTCTGAGAAGTATTTCAATAATAAAAATAAAAAAGAGCTGATAGGAGAATTTTTGAAGATTATCGAAATTGAAAATTCCAAACGTAAAAAAGCAACTCCGAAAGAAGCAAAAGCAATAGTTGAAAAGAAAAAAGAAGTTATTGCCGAAGTAACTGTTCAGGTTGAAGAAATTCGAAAAGAGAAAAAAGAAAAGAAATTAAAAGCAGTTGTCGAAAAACCTAAAGTAACTTTAAAAGTTGGTGATCGAGTGCGTATGATTGACGGAAGGTCTGTAGGAAGTATTGACTCTATCGAAAAAAATAAAGCTACAGTAAATTATGGCATTTTTACTTCGAAAGTAAATTTGGATGAATTGGAATTTGTTGAAGCAGCTAAAAAATAGTTTTTAGTTTTCTGTCGCAGTTTTCAGTACTAAAAAGCTAAAATTTTATCAAAAACCAAAATAAAGCGATTTAAACAATCATCTTCAGGAAGACACTTAATGAGTTGGAAGATTTTAAAAGACCACTTAAAAGTTATTTGTGAAAGCTGTTTTTGATTTAATAAATTTATACAATAATCAACATCGATAGAATAAACCAATAGTAATAAAAAGGAATATTTTTAACGAAATAAACTACATAAAGTAGCTTTGTCAAAGTTTTGAACTAAGGATGTAAGGAACTTTGATAAAAGCTAAAGTTTAATGTTAGTCTGCGCATTTTTGTCATTTCGACGAAGGAGAAATCTTCACAAGTAACTCCGTAACGAAAGTTCAATCTTTGTCGAGCTTCTCGCGAAGATTTCTCCTTCGTCGAAATGACAAGTTTGAGGTTATTTTGTGTAAATACTAAAGTTCCTTTCATCATTGATTTTTTACTTTGACAAAGCTTTTTAAAATTTTAACAAACAAAAAAATGTATCCACAAGATGACGTTACTTCGTTCCTCGCAAAGAATGCTGGGAACAAAAAAATAATTCTCTTTGATGGAGTTTGTAATTTATGCGATTCGGCGGTGCAGTTTATTATTAAGCATGATAAAAAAGATGTTTTTCGTTTTGCCGCTTTGCAGTCTGAAATAGGAAAAGAAATTTGTAAACATATAGGAGTTGATATTACCAAAGTTGATAGTATTATATTTTATGAACCTGGAGTTGCTTATTATTACAAATCGGGAGCAGCGATTGCCATAGCCGAAAATCTTGGAGTTTTATGGAGTTGGTTTTCTGTTTTTAAAATAATTCCTGTTTTTTTGAGAGACCCTCTATATAATTATATTGCTAAGAACAGATACAAGTGGTATGGAAAAAAAGAAAGCTGCATGATTACTACTCCTGAATTAAAAGCTAAGTTTTTGTAAGACCTATTTTTTTACGCAGATTTTACAGATTTGAGCAAATTTTAGTTTAATCTAATCTTGTCTTTTTCAAATCAAGGAGAAATTCTGAAAATTCATTTTTTTACTCACGCAGATTTAGCAGATTTGGGAGATTTTATTTTGCGCTAAAATTAGATTCGCCACAGTTTTATAATTTTGAATGAAGGAGAAATTATAATCTGAGAATTATAATCTGAGAATTGTGACTGAAACTTGAAACTGAAACTTGAAACTGAAAACTAAATCTCTAGCCCTGATGGTCGCGGCATCCTTTTTATTTTTTCTTTAAAAATAAAAAGATACAGCAGACAGCAGGAATTAGCTCCTAAAAAACATCAAAATTTACTATATAAAAAAAGCCTCAAATAATTTAATTTGAGGCCTTTTGTGATTGATAAGAATATTAGCTTCTTATTAATTTTCTGTATTTCAGACGTTTTGGAGTTAAATCTCCACCTAAACGTTTCTTTTTGTTTTCTTCGTATTCTGAGAATCCTCCTTCGAAATAGTAAACTTCTGAGTTTCCTTCGAAAGCCAAGATGTGTGTACAAATTCTATCTAAGAACCATCTGTCGTGAGAGATAACTACGGCACAACCAGCAAAATTCTCCAAACCTTCTTCTAGTGCACGAAGTGTATTTATATCTAAATCATTGGTAGGCTCATCTAATAAAAGTACGTTTCCTTCTTCTTTCAATGTCATCGCAAGGTGTAAACGGTTACGCTCACCACCTGATAAAGTTGAAACTTTTTTGTTTTGATCACTTCCACCAAAATTGAAACGGCTTAAGTAAGCACGAGAGTTTACTTGACGTCCGCCCATCATGATTAATTCCTGACCATCGCAGAAATTTTCCCAGATAGATTTATTAGGATCAATATTAGAGTGCGCTTGATCTACATAAGCAATTTTTACAGTTTCACCGATAGAAAATTCACCGCTATCAGGCTCTTGCTCACCCATAATCATTCTGAAAATAGTTGATTTACCAGCACCGTTTGGCCCGATAATTCCAACAATTCCAGCTTGTGGTAAAGTAAAGTTTAAATTATCATACAATAATTTATCTCCAAAAGCTTTAGCTACATTTTTAGCTTCGATAACATTTGTTCCTAAACGTGGACCGTTCGGGATATAGATTTCTAGATTTTCATCTAGTTGTTTTTGATCTTCGTTTAATAATTTATCGTAATTCTGTAAACGTGCTTTTTGTTTTGTCTGACGACCTTTGGCTCCTTGACGAACCCAGTCAAGCTCACGTTCTAAGTTTTTACGACGTTTTGAAGCTACTTTTTCTTCAAGTGCCATTCTGCTTGATTTTTGATCTAACCAAGAAGAATAATTTCCTTTCCAAGGAATACCTTCTCCTCTATCAAGCTCTAAAATCCAACCTGCAACATTATCAAGGAAATATCTATCGTGCGTTACAGCAATTACAGTTCCTGCATATTGTGCTAAATGTTGCTCTAACCAAAGAACAGACTCAGCATCTAAGTGGTTGGTAGGCTCATCAAGTAACAATACATCAGGCTGTTGTAACAACAAACGACATAATGCAACACGACGACGCTCTCCTCCTGAAAGATTTTTAATTGGCGTATCTCCGTCTGGAGTACGTAATGCATCCATTGCAATTTCTAGTTTGGTATCGATTTCCCAAGCTCCTAATGCATCTATTTTATCTTGTAAAGCAGCTTGACGATCCATCAACTTATCCATTTTATCTGGATCTTCGTAGTTTTCTGGAAGACCAAATAAGTCGTTGATTTTATTGTACTCTTCCAGAACTGCCATAGTTTCGGCAACTCCTTCGCGTACAATTTCGATAACTGTTTTTTCATCGTCTAATTGTGGTTCTTGTTCTAAATAACCAACTGTATATCCTGGAGCAAAAACTACATCTCCTTGGTAATTTTTGTCAACTCCAGCAATAATCTTCAAAAGTGAAGATTTACCAGAACCATTTAAACCTAGAATACCAATTTTAGCTCCGTAAAAAAAGCTCAAATAAATATTTTTTAATACTTGTTTGTCGCTACTTGAGTAGGTTTTACTCAATTTTGACATCGAGAAAATTACTTTCTTATCGTCTGACATGCCTATTTATTTTAAATTTTATTATTTATTCTTGTTTAAACTCTTCCTTTTAAAGCGTTGAAAACCCATGCATTGGCTAAAAAACCAACTCCTGTAGCTGCAAATCCCCAACCTGAAACATCTCTGTATCTAAAAATGCCAAGTCCTATTAAGAGAAATCCCATGATCACCATTATAAAAGTTGCCCATCCTAAGATTGTGTTTTTATTCATCCCCATAATTTGCGGTTTTTTATTTTTATATCAGCTTACAAATATCGGTAATTTTAGTGGCTTAATTAAATATTTTGTACAGCATTTCTTTTAATAAATCAGATTGCGGTAATGCATTGGCTCCCACTCCTTTACTTTTTAAATCAATATCTCGTAATGCCGAAACTACCTGACTCACTTTTTTCATTGGGAAATTTTTTATTGCTAAATCATACTCTTTTAAGAAATAAGGATTCACACCAATTGCAGCCGCTACATTTTTTGGATTTTTATCCTTTAATCCATGATATTTTAATAACTGAATAAAGAAACCAAAAATTAATCCTGTTGTCATAACTAGCGGATAATCTTTGGGGTTATGAGCAAAATTCTCTGCAATTTTGTATGCTTTTACTTGATTTCGTTCTCCGATTGCTTTACGTAGTTCGAATACATTATAATCTTTACTAAAACCAATATTTTCCTCTATATGTGTGGGTGTAATGGTCGTACCTTTGGGTAAAATTATCTGTAGTTTCTCCAGCTCATTATTGATTTTGCTTAAATCGGTTCCAAGAAACTCAACCAGCATTGCATTGGCTTTTGGCTCTATCGTATAATTTTTGCCTGATAAAACTCTTTTAATCCAATCCCCTACTTGGTTTTCGTATAATTTTTTACTTTCGTAAACAAGTCCTTTTTGCCCTAATAATTTGGTTACTTTTTTACGTTTATCCAACGTTTTGTATTTGTAACAAAAAACCAAAACTGTTGTAGTCATTGGGTTTCCTGCATAAGCTTCGAGTTTATCGATTGTTCTGGATAAATCCTGAGCTTCTTTTACAATAATAACCTGGCGGTCAGCCATCATAGGATAACGTTTGGCGGCCGAAACAACATCGTCTACAGTTACATCGCGACCATATAAAACCGTTTGGTTAAAGCCTTTTTCTTCTTCAGATAAAACGTTTTTTTCTATATATTCGGCTAATTTGTCAATGTAATAAGGCTCTTCTCCCATAAGGAAGTAGATAGGCATGATGTTCCCTGCTTTTATATCATTAACAATTTTTATAACTTCATCCATTTCTTTATTGTTTCAAGTTAAATGTTTAAGGCTGTTGTTTCAATATTTTGAAACTTTATCCCGAGACTTCGGGAGAAACCTAAAACTATTTTATATTTTTGCTTCATGCAAAAACTAAATTTTCCCTCTTATATATTTCGGTTCAAAAATAGCGAAAATAAAGTGTCTATTTTTGATGAAATCAGGAAAAAATTTATCATTCTCACTCCAGAGGAATGGGTTCGCCAGCATGTTGTTCAGTTTTTAATGGTGGAGAAAAAATACCCTAAATCATTGATAAATGTAGAAAAAGTTTTAAAGGTCAATGGGTTGCGTAAACGTTACGACATTGTAGTTTATAATCCTGATGGTACTATATATATATTGGTAGAATGTAAAGCACCAGAAGTAAAAATTTCGCAAGCTACCTTTGATCAGATTGCTAGATATAATATGACCATGAATGCGCAATTTCTGACAGTTACCAATGGATTGAGTCATTATTTCTGTCAAATGGATTTTGAGAATGAAAAATATGAATTTTTAAGGGAGTTACCGAATTATAATTCTCTAACGTAAATAAAATACTATACACTTGGATAAAATAGCAGTTGTTATATTAAATTGGAATGGAGTAAAATTATTAGAACAGTTTTTACCATCGGTAATACAATTTTCGCCTGAAGCTACTATATATGTAGCTGATAATGCTTCGACAGATACTTCTATAACTTACGTAAAAGAGCATTTTCCTACTGTAAAAATCGTTGTAAACACAGGTAATCATGGGTTTGCACAAGGATACAATGATGCATTGCAACATATCGATGCCGAAATTTATGCTTTGATAAATTCGGATATTGAAGTTACCGAAAACTGGTTACAACCAATTCTGGATACTTTCGCAAAAGAACCAAAAACCGCTATTATCCAACCCAAAATATTAGATTTTAAAAATAAAGCTTTCTTTGAATATGCGGGAGCTGCCGGAGGGTTTATTGATAAATATGGTTATCCGTTTTGTCGTGGGCGTATTTTTGATACTGTCGAAAAAGACAATAATCAGTATGATGATAATTGTGAATTGTTTTGGGCTTCGGGTGCTTGTTTTTTTATAAGGAGCATTGTTTATAAAGAATTAAACGGTTTTGATGAAGGTTTTTTTGCCCATCAAGAAGAAATAGATTTGTGTTGGCGTGCAATTAATCTAGGTCATACAATTAAATACAATTCGCAATCTGTTGTATATCATGTCGGTGGCGCAACATTGCAACAAGGTAACCCTAGAAAGACCTTTCTTAATTTTAGAAACTCCTTGCTAATGCTTACCAAAAACTTGCCTAAGCAAGGGTTTTACGGCATTATTTTTGCAAGACTAGTACTCGATGGTATCGCTGGAGTACAGTTTTTTGTGCAAGGAAAGTTCAAACACACTTGGGCAATTATAAAAGCTCATTTCTCTTTTTATAGCCTTTTTTCAGAATATTATAAAAAAAGAAGTATTTTTCAAACACGAAAATACTATATGATTAAAAGTGTCGTTTTCTTGTACTATGTAACGAAAAACCGTGTTTTTAAAGATATCTTTAACAGTAATCAAATTAATAACCCTTAACTTTGTAATTGAAAGTCTAATTAAATTTTATTTTTTATGAGAAAAATATTCATTGCCCTAACTGCACTAATGGTACTATCTTCGTGTGTTTCTAAAAAGAAATATGCTGATTTAGAAGCTAAAAACAAAGAAACACAAGATTTACTAAATTCTTGTACTGTAAAATTAAATTCTTGTTTAGAAGAAAAAGCTGGATTAACTGCTACAGTTGCTAGTTTAAAAGATCACAATCAGAATTTGATAAACAGTTCTAAAGATTTAACAATGCTTACTTCTAAAGGAGCTGAAAATCTAGAAAAATCTTTAGAAAGTTTAAAAGAAAAAGATTTAAAAATATCTAGACTTCAAGATGCTCTAACTAAGAAAGATAGTGTTACTCTTGCCTTGGTTACTAGCTTAAAAGGAGCTGTAGGTATCAATGATCCAGATATCGAAATTAATGTTGAAAAAGGAGTTGTATTTATTTCTATCGCTGACAAATTATTGTTTAAAAGTGGTAGCTATGATGTAACTGATAAAGCAAAAACTGTTTTAGCTAAAGTTGCAAAAGTAGTTAATGACAAACCTGATTTTGAATGTATGGTTGAAGGTCATACTGATAACGTTCCTTACAAAAGCAACGGAATTTTGTTAGACAACTGGGATTTAAGCGTTAAACGTTCTACATCTATCGTTCGTGTATTAACAAACGACCTTGGTGTTAACCCAGCAAAATTAATTGCAGCTGGTAGAAGTTCTTACGTACCATTAGTTGCTAATGATACAGCTGAAGATAAAGCTCGTAACAGAAGAACTCGTATCGTTGTTATGCCAAAAATTGACCAATTCTATGATATGGTTGAAAAAGAAATGAAAAAACAATCAGGTAAATAATCTGATGATTTCATATTAGAATTGTCCTTTTTAGGATTAAGATTCTAGAATAAATTAAAGCCAGTGAAAATTTTCACTGGCTTTTTTTATGCTTACTATTTTTCTACTTTAATTAAGCTTCTCTTGTAGTTTTGGATGCTCAGCCTGACGAAGGCATAGTTTGTCTCCCTGAGCGGAGTCGAAGGGTTTATATCTAAAAAATTTACAGTGATAATACATAAAGTGAATTCACTGATAAGCCATGCCTTAAAAACACTATTTATAAAAACAGAAAAAGCAGGTCGGTTGACCTGCTTTTATGTATCCTTAATCTTTTTAATAACCAATTAAATATCAATTAAGAATAACATTATCGTGATATATGTTTATAATGCATTGTTAATGTAGCTCTAATATAAGCAATTAACTTCAAATACCTTGCCGTAGCAATATATT
The DNA here is from genome assembly GCF_035013205.1 of Flavobacterium sp. PL02. Taxonomy (NCBI): domain Bacteria; kingdom Pseudomonadati; phylum Bacteroidota; class Flavobacteriia; order Flavobacteriales; family Flavobacteriaceae; genus Flavobacterium; species Flavobacterium sp. PL02. Next base: position 43,599 of record NZ_JAYGJP010000012.1, on the reverse strand, counting down.
TTTACAAAATATCTAAACTTCCTTTTCCTTCTCTAACGATTACTGGCTCATGTTCGGATAAATCAATAATAGTAGATCCAACATTATCTCCATAACCACCATCGATAACCATATCAACTACATTTTGCCATTTTTCAAAAATAAGTTCAGGATCGGTTGTATATTCAATAACATCATCCTCATCGCGAATAGAAGTAGAAACAATAGGATTTCCTAACTGACGTACAATTTCTAAAGCTATTGAATTGTCTGGCACACGAATTCCGACAGTTGTTTTCTTCTTAAACTCTTTTGGCAAATTATTGTTCCCAGGTAAAATAAAAGTATAAGGACCTGGTAGAGCTCTTTTTAATATTTTAAAGGTCGATGTATCTATTTGTCGTACATAATCAGATAAGTTACTTAAATCGTGGCAAATAAAAGAAAAATTTGCTTTTTCGAGCTTCACTCCTTTTATTTTTGCAATTTTCTCTAAAGCACGAGAATTGGTAATATCACAACCTAAACCGTAAACAGTATCTGTTGGATAAATAATCAAACCACCATTTTTTAAAACCTTTACTACTTTTGCAATAGCAGCTTCACTCGGTTTATCGGGATATATTTTTATAAATTCTGCCATTTTGTTTTAGTTTAAAGTTTTAATTTGATTAAAATTCAAAAGATTCTAGTATGAGTTCATCAACTTTTTTCTTGATTCTATTATCTAGCTATCTAAGTCTATTCTCTTACTTCAATGATCTTCTACCCAATCACATCTAATTTTGCAAAACGAAGTAACAACTTTTTAAGTCCGCCAACTTCAAATTTTATTTCTGCTTTTTTATCAGCACCTACTCCTTCTATATTTACAACTTCACCTCTTCCAAAGCGTTCATGCATTACAAGATTTCCAATAGTTAATTTATTATCAAATAAATTAGGAGCACTTGCATTAGGATTATTACTCGATACAGGTTTTAGTTTACGAATATTTAAATCCGATTTTGGTTCATTGTTATTAACCTGTTTAGGAGGTGTTGTCCCAATTGGTTTTGCTAAACGTAATTTTGATTTATCAACATCACCAAAAACGTCAATGTCAATCATTGGTTTATAACGATAACCACTTTCTGCTGGCGTCAAATATTCTAAATACTGACCGTCAATTTCTTCAATAAAACGAGAAGGTTCACTATCTGTTAATTTACCCCAACGATAACGCGATTGTGCATACGTTAAATAAGCCTGATGCTCTGCGCGTGTTAAAGCTACGTAAAATAAACGACGTTCTTCCTCAAGTTCACTTCTTGTACTCATACTCATGGCACTAGGAAATAAATCTTCTTCCATCCCAACAACAAAAACATGCGGGAATTCTAGTCCTTTTGCAAGGTGAATTGTCATTAAAGCAACCCTATCTTCATCGCTCGTATCTTTATCTAAATCGGTTGCAAGTGCCACATCTTCCATAAACTCAGACAATGCCCCTCTTGCTCCATCAATTTCTTTCTGACCTTCGGTAAAATCTTTTAAACCGTTTAGTAATTCTTCAATATTCTGAATTTTTGCCATACCCTCAGGTGTAGCATCTTTCTTTAGTTCCTGAACTAATCCCGTTTTTTTTGTTACATGATCCGTAATATAAAAAGCATCCTGATTTTGATCAATAACCTGAAAACTCTGAATCATCGTTACAAAATCTCTAATTTTATTCTTTGTCCCAGCATTCAGTTTCAAGTCAATTTTATCAATATTAACCATTACTTCCCAAATAGAACGTTTGTAATGATTGGCAGCAATAGTCAATTTTTCAACAGTAGTATCTCCAATTCCACGAGCAGGATAATTAATTACACGCACCAGTGCTTCTTCGTCTTTCGGATTAATTACCAAACGCAAATAACACAAAACGTCTTTAATTTCCTTACGTTGGTAGAACGATAATCCACCATAGATTCGATACGGAATATCACGTTTTCTTAAGGCATCCTCCATCGCACGGGATTGTGCATTAGTACGATACAAAATTGCAAAAGAGCCATTATGCAATTGATTTTGCATTTTTTGTTCAAAAATGGTACTCGCTACAAAACGACCTTCTTCAGAATCTGTTAAACTTCTGTGGACTTTAATTTTTTGTCCAAAATCATTTGCAGTCCAAACTATTTTATCAAGTTTGGTCTTATTATGTTCCATTACAGTATTTGCAGCTTCAACTATGTTACGGGTTGAACGATAATTTTGCTCTAAACGAAACATTATCACACCTTCATAATCCTTCTGAAAATTCAAAATATTATTAATATTCGCTCCACGGAAAGCATAAATACTCTGCGCATCATCTCCTACAACACAAATATTCTGAAACTTATCAGATAAAGCCTTTACAATTAAATACTGAGAGTGATTTGTATCCTGGTACTCATCAACCAAAATATAGCGAAAACGGTTTTGATATTTCGATAAAACTTCTGGAAAACGATTTAGTAATTCATTGGTTTTCAATAGCAAATCATCAAAATCCATAGCACCCGCTTTAAAACAACGGTCAACATAGTGCTGATAAATTTCTCCTAATCTTGGTCTTTTAGCCATGGCGTCAGCCTCTACCAATTCAGGATTATTAAAATAAGCTTTTACCGTAATCAAACTATTTTTATAATTTGATATACGTCCTAAAACCTGTTTTGGTTTATAAACATCACGATCCAGCTGCATTTCTTTTATAATAGAAGAAATTAGTCTCGCTGAATCCTGAGAATCGTAAATCGTAAAATTAGACGGATATCCCAAATGATCTGATTCTGCACGAAGAATACGCGCAAAAATAGAGTGGAAAGTTCCCATCCAAAGGTTTTTTGCCTCCGACGCCCCCACAATATCAGATATCCTGTGTTTCATCTCACGTGCCGCTTTATTGGTAAAAGTAAGCGACAAAATATTGAACGCATCAACACCCTGCGCCATCAAATAAGCAATTCTAATTGTTAAAACACGTGTTTTCCCCGAACCTGCCCCAGCAATAATAATCATCGGCCCGTCTTTCTTTAAAACAGGCTGTCTCTGTGCGTCATTGAGCTGGTCAATGTATTTTTGCATGAAATTTTTCTCCATAATTGATGCAAAAATAAGAATTTAAAAAGAAAGTTCCTAAGCTGTTAAGACACTGAGTTGCTAAGTTTTTTTTGAAGCACAACAAAAGGCATTTTTAAGAAGCAAAGTTCCCGCTTTCGGCTTTATCTCTCCGTTTCACTGCGAGGATATCACCTCTATCGGGGCTAAACTCAAACAATAGTTTTTTTTTAAAAGAGTCTAAGGTTCTAAGCGAGGTACTAAGGTTCAAAATATCAAAGATGAAAAAAACTTAGCATCTTAGAATCTTAGCCTCTCAGAACCTCTATTTATAAAATACATCATAAGCAAAACGTATCAACGTACCGATTACGACAATCAAAAAGAAAACTCTAATAAAACCATTTCCTTTATTTATTGCCAGCTTAGCACCAAGCCATCCACCAAGTCCATTACTTATGGCCATAGGAATTGCAATTGTCCAAATGATCTTTCCTTTTATAATAAACAAACAGATAGATCCAAAATTAGTAGCTAAGTTCACCATTTTGGCATTTGCCGAAGCTTGCAAAAAATCGAAACCCATTAAGGCTATAAAAGCAACTACAAAAAAGCTGCCAGTTCCAGGGCCAATAAAACCATCATAAAAACCAACTATTATACTAATTACAACAGCATATAATATTTGGGTTTTAGCTGAATGATCTTTGGCCACATGTTGACCAAAATTCTTTTTAGCATAAGTATAAATTAGCAATAGCGATAAAACTACCAGTAACAATGGTTTCATAAAATCATTGCTAACATAAGTCAATAAAGTAGATCCTAAAAATGCAGATGGGACTGCTAAAACCATCATAATCAATAATAACTTCCATTGAATGGTTACTTTTTTCATGTATTGAAAAGCAGCAAAAGCGGTTCCGCTAAATGCAGGTAATTTCAGAGTTCCAATAACAGTCGAAACAGGTAAATTTGGTAATAAAATTAATCCCATTGGAGTTTGGATTAACCCGCCACCGCCTACAATAGCATCAATAAATCCTGCTGCAAAAGCAGCTAAACAAAGCAAAATTATAATATAGTTTTCCAATTATAGTGTAGTATTTGATTAAAATTTGAATGTCAGCAAAATTAGCCTTCTTAAACAAATATTACAATTAAAATGATGCTGAATTACAACCAAAAGTATATTTTTGTTTCCTTAAATTATAAAAATGGATTCAAACAAAATCATAGAAGTTCTAGCTTATACTATACCTTCAATCATAACAGGAAGCGTAGCTTATTATTTTTTCAAATCGTATCTTCAGGATAAACAAAATACAAGAAGATGGTTATTGCAAAAAGATGCTCAAAAACAAGCTTTGCCTTTACGATTACAAGCTTATGAACGAATTACTTTATACTTAGAACGTATTAGTTTAACTAATTTATTGATACGCGTTGCGCCAATATCTAATGATAAAAATGATTATGAAAATTTAGTTATTGCACAAATCGAGCAAGAATTCGAGCATAACTTAACGCAACAAATATATATGTCTGATGAATGTTGGACTATTGTAACCACAGCTAAAAATGCTACAATCCAGATGATTCGTAAAGCAAATATGAGCGACCGTGTAGACAGTGCAGATAAATTACGTGAGGTTATCTTAAATGATTTATTTGATAAGCAATCACCAAGCAGTGCTGCTTTAGGATATATTAAAAGAGAAGTAAGCGAAATGTGGTAATCTTTAATTGTAGATTTTAGAGTGAAGAATAAAACATCTGACTTATATAGAATTTTAAGATTATAATAAAAAAGTTAACCATATAAGTGATGTAAGTTCATTTAAGTTTTATGCTGATTAGTTGCGCTTATATTTACTTACATCACTTACATGGTTAAAATGATTCAGTGAATACTAACTTATTTAATTAAGTTCAATCTTTATTAATCTAAAATCTACATTCTAAAATCTAAAATCATCTATTATCACTCATAATTTCAGACTTATTCTGAGCATATTCATATCCTTCTTCCCACCACTTTTTCATTTCTTCTTTGTTAAAAATTAATGCGTTATTGGTTAGTTTTGTTGGTGTATAAAACAAGTTCAGTTTCACATTTTTGTTTTTCGCCAATAGTTTTCCAATAGCAATATCATGTTTCTCAACCTGATCTAGAGCAATTCGGAACAAATCTATCATTAACGAGAACGGATTTTTGCCAATTGTACTTTTTGTAGTGTTTACTTCAGTTTCCAGAATAACCACATCTATCTCGGTTGCACCACGATTTATGGCTTCACGTATTGGTACCAAACTTGAGAATCCTCCGTCTCCATATTCTGAGTTGTTTTTAGACACTAAACTCATAAACGGAATATAGTTACTTGATATCCAAATCCAATCGCAAAATTCATCGTAAGAACAATCTTTTATCGATTTATATTCAGCTTCATTTCGAGACAAGTTGGTAACCGTAACAACAACATCAGTTTTTAGTTTTTTTAGCTGATTAAATTCAGATAAAGACAAATGATCTTTGATGTATTTTTGCAATCTTTTGCTTTCACCAAAGGTTCTTTTTCCTTTAAAAAACTGACGTAATACATTAAAGTGATTTATGGTAACAATATCAATACCGCCTTTCTCTTTTACAACAAAAGGGCTGATATTAAATATTTTATTCATGCTTACATTGGTGTAGATTCCATGGATTTTATCAATATTTCCAAGTGCCAAATGCGGAATAAGTAGACTTCCTGTAGATGTGCCTAGAAATAAATCGTATTCACATTTTTTTATTTGTAATAAATATTGTGCAACTCCTCCGGCAAAAGCTCCTTTGCTTCCTCCTCCTGAAATAACCAATGCTCTCATAAATGTATTGTAGTTTTTTTTTAAGAGAATAGAAGAAAGAACAAAGAAAATAGACTAAACCTTTACTCTATCCTCTTTCTTCTATTCTCTTTCTTCTATTCTCTTTCTTCTGTTCTCTTTCTTCTATTCTCTTTCTTCTATTCTCTTTCTTCTATTCTCTTTTTACTCTTTCAACAAACGTTCTAATTGAAACTGTTCATTCGAGGACAAATTAGGCAAAATTCTTTCAAATGAAGTACGCATTTCACTATTTTTTAATAATAATCGAATAGTATCTCTACCAAATTTAGAAAATTGCCACATATGATGCGTTGTCGCGTTTACTAAGTTTGTTAATACAATATCATTTGTTAATCGAAAATCTATTAATTTTTCTAAAGCATTCTGGCGTGTTGTTGCTTCATATTTAGGCGAAGAATATTCTATTAATTCATTAATTAAAACTTCTGGTTCTGTTGCGTAATTAGGTGTTGATAAAGCTAATGATAACCATAATGTTCTTAAATTATAGTCGTTAAATCCTATCCAGTTTTTCGATTTATTTAAATATTCGCTGCGACGAGAAGGAAAATTATTCCACAGATAAAACAGCGCTATTTCCTGCGTTTGGTATGATTTATCATCTAGTAAAGACTCATACAGAGGTCTGAAATCTTCAGGAATTTTTGGCAAAGAAACAGCTACTTCTTGTCGAACTTGTAGGTCGTTTGTGTTTAAAGCCAGAATGAGTAATTGCTTTTTCGCCTCATATTTTTCATTCTTCAATTGGTTTACAATTGCTTTTTTAACTGTAAAATAAACATCCGATTGTAATGTTTTCATCAAAAAAGCTTCTTTTTCTGCTAAAGGCTTTTTACTAGCTTTATCAACTTCTAAGCGTATTTGAATCGCTTTATTTTTGCTCAACAATTCATTTGCTTGTTGTGTATTAAAAGCAGTCGTTTCAAGCCATACTTTTGAGAATTCTTTTAAATCATAATTAGAGAGTTTTTTTATTTCTACAAAAAATTCGTCCGTATTTACAGTCTGAAACGCATATTTTTTCAAATAATTCTTAATTACTTTTTTGAATGTTTTATCACCCAAAGCATCATGTAAAACAAATAAAGCCCAAGCCCCTTTTTCGTAAAAAGTAAGCGAACTAGCTTTGGCATTCAAGACTGGAATTGTGTCAGTTCTTGATGCATATTTTAATTGTTGTGCAGTATCGTATAATTTGGAATAAAAATAATCCTCACCATAAATTTCTTTCTCAGCAAGCAAAGCATAATAGGTTGCAAAACCTTCTTGCAGCCAATGATGCGTACTACTTTCGGCAGTAATTAAATTTCCAAACCAATGGTGCGCCAATTCGTGTGCGTTAACATTGGTGTATTTTCTATCTTCAAAGCCTATAGAATCAACAACATATCTGGTAGAAAGCAAAGTAGCTGTTGTATTCTCCATGCCCGCATATATAAAATCACGAACAGGAGCTTGCTTGTATATTTCCCAAGGGTACTTCACTCCTATTTCTTTCTCCAAAAAGTCGAAAATCTGTTTAGAATAGCGATAAGTTGGCTCAAAACGAGAGATATCATTATTTTCGATGTAATATTCTAAAGGGATTCTGGATTTAGATTTGAGCTCTTTTTCTTCATATTTCCCAATGGCAAGCATTAGTAAATAAGAGCTCATAGGATTTTGCATTCGATATTGCCAAACAATAGAATTCCCATTTTCGAGTTTGTTTTTTAATAATCCGTTTGAGATAACTTTATAGTTTTTATCAAAAGTAATATTTAGGTTAAAAACTACTTTTTCATTTACATCATCAAAACTTGGGAACCAATTACTGGTATATCTTCCCTGTCCTTGTGTCCATACTTGTCCATTTACATCATCTGATTTATCACCTTGAGCGGAGTCAAAGTTACCCACAAAATACAATGCCTGTTTTGGCTTGGCTGAATAATTAAATGTAAGTGTGTTTTTTCCTTTTTGGAACGGAAAAATTAATTGTAATTGCTTGTTTGTATTAATAAATATAATTTCATTTCCGTTGATTTTTAAATTCGAAAACGACATATTTTGAGCATCAATTTTTATAGTATCGATAGGTTTTAGAACATCAAAATCATATATCACATTCCCTGATATTGATCTGTCTGTTGTATTGATAGTGATTTCCCCTAAAACTGATTTAAAATCGACATATTGGGTTTGTTGAGCAAAACTGAAAAGGGAAAAGAAAAAAAAGAGGTATTTCATTATTTGTTTTATTTGATGCAAAGGTTTCCAAAGTTACAAAGGATTGATGAACAAATCGAAGGAAATTTGTATGTTTACTTTCAGAAAATATTTAAACAATTCCTTTGAAAAAAATCGCCTTATTTAATTGGAGCAGCGGCAAAGACTCAGCTTTAGCATTATATAAAATACAACAAGAAAAAGAATTCGAAATAAATTGTTTGCTTACCAGTGTCAACCAGCAGTTTCAGCGTATTTCGATGCATGGAGTTCGTGTAGAGTTATTAGAACAACAAGCAAAAAGTATTGGATTACCGCTAGAAATTATGCAAATTCCAGAAATGCCAACAATGGAAGTTTATGAAGAAGTAATGACTAAAACATTGGCTAAACTTAAAGATCAAGGTGTTAAATATTCTATTTTTGGAGATATATTTCTGGAAGATTTACGAAAGTACCGTGAAGATAAATTGATAGATATTGGGTTTGAAGCCGTATTCCCGTTATGGAAAATACCAACAAAAGATTTAATTCAGGAATTTATATCTTTAGGTTTTAAAACAATAGTGGTTTGTGTAAACGAACGCTTTCTTGATAAGAGTTTTGTAGGTCGTGTAATCGATCAGGATTTTATAAATGATTTGCCAGATAATGTAGATGTATGTGGAGAAAATGGCGAATTTCATACCTTTACTTTCGATGGACCTATTTTTTCTGAACCAATACAATTTGAAATTGGAGAAATTGTACATCGAAAATATGAAAAACCTAAAACAGAATCTAGCGATACAGCTTGTGATACAAATGCAAGCGATACTTTTGATTATGGATTTTGGTATTGCGATTTGATATAAACAGTAAGACATTAATTATTTTAACCATATAAGCAACGTAAGTAAATGTAAGTATAATCGAATCTGTGCAAACTTAAATGAACTTATATTACTTATATGGTTAGCTTTTTTTTTGTTACAGTCTTGGTTTTATGCATTCTAACTATATAACTCAATAATATTATTTTAAAAGTCATACAAATGCCTGTAAAAGAAAAGAGCTTAGAAATAGAGAAGATTTTATTTTTCTTGGACGAAATCGGAATTAAAGTTGTCGAAAAGGAATTAAATAACACTTTTTTACCAGGATTATCTTTAGGCTCAAATTGTATTTATATTGATTTTGAAAAATTATTGTATCCTGGAGATATTCTGCACGAAGCAGGACATTTGGCGGTTACTACCACTGCCGAAAGAGAATTAGTTGGCACAGATAAAATGGCAACTAATTGGCCAACAGAAGGAGAAGAAATTGCAACAATTCTTTGGTCTTTTGCAGCAGCAAAACATTTAAAATTACCAATAGAATTTGTATTTCATCCTAATGGGTACAAAAATGATTCAGAATGGTTAATTTCAAATTTTAATGATGAAAACTATATAGGTTTGCCTTTTCTTGAATGGGCAGGACTTACATTAGGAAAAGAACGAGCAACAAATGAAGGAAAAGAAGCATTTCCTACAATGATAAAATGGTTAAGAGAATAAATTATGGATAAATTAGTGCGCTCTATAAAGTTTCCTCTTTTGTTTGATAAGGAAAAACTAAAAAATGATTTCCAGAAAATCATCGATAAAAACTGGATTGATCATTATAATACGAATGATTATTCAGGAAAATGGACTTCGATTGCTTTAATGTCACAAAGCGGAAAATCGGACGCTATTTATGCTTTTTCAAACAATGATGAAAAACTAGTTGCTACCGAAATATTAGATTCTTGCACCTATTTTAAAGAAATATTAGATGGTTTTTTATTCGAAAAAACTGCTGTACGGTTATTGCAATTAGCCGCTGGAGCTGAAATTAAGCCGCATAGCGATAATTGTTTAGGATATGAAGATGATTCTTTTAGATTACATATTCCGATAATTACAAATAGCCAAGTCGAGTTTATCTTAGATGGTACTCGCTTAATTATGAATGAAGGAGAATGTTGGTATATAGATGCTAATTTTATTCATTCGGTTGCCAATCGTGGCACAGAAAACCGCATTCATCTTGTAATCGATGGGATAAGAAATGAATGGACTGATGCAATGTTTTATAAAGAGGCAGACAAAGACCAATTTGTAAAAGCTGCACCAGTAATGAGCGAAGAGCAAAAACAACTCATGATTGCCGAGTTAAAAAGAATGAATACGCCAATGGCAGATGAGCTTATTAAAAATTTAGAGTAAGCCTAATTTAATTAAAAAGAATAAACACAAGTGAATAAATCAAATTTTAGAAAATTCGGAATAATAATTACCATAATTATTGTCGCATTTTCATTCCAGAGTTGTTTAGTAAGTAGATGCCAAAGACCACAAATTATGGGCTATATCTATGACGAAACAACCCATACTCCTATCGAAAATTGTAACGTAGGAGAAAGCTTAACCAATGCAATGGGCTATTTTAATTTAAAAGAAATAAGATATTCTCAATTTACTTTTGTTGGTTATGAAGCACCACCATTACATGTTAATGAAGCTATTTACAAAGAGGGTTACGAAAAGAAATCTATAGATCTGCACAATCCTTTTGGTGGCGGGATGAGAAAAGGTGCCGTACATAATACTGATACTATTTATCTAAAAAAAGTATCGATTCAAATCTCTAAGTAAATACGTTTAGTTTTTAAACTTCTCTTTCTTCGTAAATTTTTAATAATTGAGTTACTGTATTCCAGTTTCTTATCGTTGCAGTTACGTTTAGTTTTTTCTCAATATATTTCTGGTCAAATCTGGTTTTTCCTGCGCCAACAGCGTATTTAATAAATATTCTGTTACCATCAATACTAGCTTCGTCTGGCTTAAACTGACTTATTTTTAAATCATTTATACTATCACTTTTCAATGCTATCGAAATAAAAGCCACGTACAATTTTTTAATGTCAGCGTCTTTTTCTTTTAAGAAAGGATTATTCTTAAAACAAGCTTCTAAATCTTGTTTATTAATAACAACAATAGGCACTTCGTGTCCAAAGACTTTAAAAATTTCTTGTTTGATTACAAAGCCAACTTTGGATGCATTGTCTTCATCGGTATCTACAAAAACATTTCCCGACTGAATATACGTTTGTACGTTCTTAAAACCAATAGCTTCAAGTGTTGTTTTTAGAGCTTCCATTTTTATCATGTTGTGTCCAGAAACATTGATACCACGAAGTAATGCGAGATGAGTTGTCATTGTATTGATTTTATTTTTTCAAAGATAAAGATTCAATTATAATAAAAACCCAGAGTGATTTAAAAATAGTTACTAATTAAGTTTCGATATTAAATTTCAATAAAAATTGAACGGGATATTCTTTTTTACCTTTCTTTTAAAATGTTTGAACTTTGATTAAATTAGACAAATGCATAGATTCTTATTTATCAAGATATCAGTAGTTTTTATAAATCTATTTAGAATCATAAAAACTACTGATATTATATTTTTTATTTTGCTCGTACTATCGTTTCAAAATTTAAATCCATTGCAGCAGTATTATCAAGTATTGCTCCCAAATATTTTGGAGTCATTTTACCATTATGATCTTTATTGTACATGAAAAACTGCCCAAAATTGCCTCCTTTTAAATCTGTAAATTTCTTTACTTTATACTCTTTAGAATCGAATGCGTCGGCATTAGAAGAAAGCTTATCCCATTCTGCTTTAGAAAAACTCATAGGAATCATTTCTTTACTACGGATAACATACATCGTATCAGCATCAATTCGTATCAGTTTCACTAATGCACCTTGCAACTGGCTATTTTCTTGAGACCATGTTGATTTGTAAATATCTCCAGATTGCGGATTAGTAATTAATGCAGCATACTCCTCAGACTTTTTCTCAATTGATTTGTTATTAATCTTACTATAACCCAATGCAATTAAAACGATTAATGGTAATACAATACAAAATGACCACGGGTATAATAACTGCCATAAAGTTCTTTTGTGATTATTTCTAATCTGATTAATCTCAGCTTCTATATTGGCTGAGTATTTTTTCTTTGCAAATACAGATGCATCAGGGTTTTTTAAAACTTCACCGCAATTGGTACAAACTACTCCTGTTTTCCGTCCCATTCCAAAGAAAGGGATAACCATAGAGATATAACGCACATACAATGTTAATTCAATACATCCATTTTTATTACATACGGGACAGATTTCATCTGAAATAATTTTTGAAGTTAAAGGCTTTGTTACAATTTCGTAAACGTAAATCATTTTGTTAATTAGTTTGGGGGTTATTAAATAGCAAATAATTGCTTAATCTTAGTTATTTGTATTCTTTGTTTTATCTATCATTTGAAAAATGTTTCTTTTTAATTCCGTAAGATCACAATTTAAAAGCCTTACATTTATCCATAATAAGACATTACCATTTTCATTACAGTAAGTTTCTACTTTTTTACGGTACTTTTCATTTTTAATTTTATTTATATAAATATCTGGTTGATGAACAATTATATTTAATACAGTTTCGTATTGTTCCTTTGTTTCAACACATCTTGTTATGTCTTCCCAATTTACTACTCCAATTTCAATGAAATATTTTCCGTAAAAAATAATTCCTTTATGATTAAGTGTTATTTGTATCTCATTATTATCAAATAAGCGCACTTCTCTTATTGTATAAAAGAGCATTCCAATAATCACAAAAGGAGATAAAAACAGTACCTCTGGATGAAAATTTTGACCATCATAAAACTGTTTTGTATTGTGCCATAACATCCAAACTGCAATTAAGAAGAGGGATAGACATAAAGCAAAACGGATTATAATTGTTTTTTTATTTAGGTAAATGTGGTAAGGAAGTCTTTGCATAATTTTTATTTCAGCAGTAATTTTATATTATAATTCTTCATCTCAAATAGTGTTGAGAAAAGAATTTATTATAGAATTAATTAGCTCTTCCTCTAGAGTTTTTCAAAAATAAGTATTTTATTTTGTATAAAAAACTTACTAAAAGAAACTTTTTTAAGAAATATATTCTTAAAATATTTGTTTTATAGAGTTGACTATTTATTTTATGAGATAGATAAATGATTCTTTCTTATTATAAATAAAAGCATTTAACTTTTTCAAAACAATTGTATTTTCTATTTTCCTAATTAAAATCTATCTTCGCTTTTTATAAATATTTAAAGATAAAATAGAAATTAAAAGATTTAATTATTGAAATATTTAAAGATAAAAAAGTTCGTAAATCTAAGAAGTCTAAAAATCTAATCGTCTAAATAAAGAATGTCTAATTATCTTCTTCAAACTCCTATCGAATACTTAAAAGGTGTTGGCCCTAATCGTGGCGAATTGCTGCGTAAGGAATTGGGGATTCATAAATATATTGATTTGGTTAATTTTTTTCCAAATAGATATATAGACAGAACACGATATTATAAGATTAACGAATTACAGAATACTGCTGCCGAAGTTCAGATTGTTGGTAAAATCATCAATATAAAGACCGTTGAATTTGCCAAAAATAAAAAACGTTTGGTTGCTACTTTTGTAGATGATACGGGACAAATAGACTTAAACTGGTTTCAGGGACATAAATGGATTCGTGAGAGTTTAAAACTTAACGAAGTTTGTGTAATTTTTGGGAAATGCAGTTTATACGGAAGTCAGTTTAGTATGTCGCATCCCGAAATTGAACTCATGAGCGAACACGAACAAAGCCTTCGCTCTGCAATGCAACCTGTTTATCCATCGACAGAAACCTTGGCTAATAGAGGGATTTCAAATCGTGTGATTAACAAACTCATGCAGCAATTATTTCTGGAAACACAAACTTTATTTACTGAAACACTTCCCGATTATTTGGTAAATGAGTTAAAACTGATTCCTAAAAAAGCAGCTTTATTCAACATACATTTTCCTAAAAGTGCCGATACTTTGGCGAAAGCCCAATACCGATTAAAATTTGAAGAATTGTTTTTTATTCAGTTGCAACTGATAACTAAAAACCTGATTAGAAAGCATAAAATAAAAGGACATCCATTTGTAAAAGTAGGTGAATATTTTAATGTGTTTTATCAAAATCACTTGCCTTTTGCACTTACAAATGCTCAAAAAAGAGTAATCAAGGAAATACGTACCGATATGGGTAGTAATGCCCAAATGAATCGATTATTGCAAGGAGATGTAGGTTCGGGAAAAACTATCGTTGCGTTTATGAGTATGTTATTGGCGCTCGATAATGGTTTTCAGGCATGCTTAATGGCACCTACAGAAATCTTAGCAAATCAGCATTTTGTGGGATTATCAGAATTAGCAGCGACATTAGATATCAATGTAAAAATACTAACAGGTTCAACCAAAATTGCTGCCAGAAGAATAATTCATGAAGAATTAGAAAACGGTAGTTTACATATTTTAATAGGAACACACGCTTTACTAGAAGACAAAGTAAAATTTAAAAACTTAGGTTTAGCCGTTATCGATGAGCAACACCGTTTTGGTGTAGAGCAACGTTCTAAATTATGGAAAAAGAACGAAATTCCGCCACACGTATTAGTTATGACCGCTACGCCTATTCCGCGTACTCTGGCGATGAGTTTATATGGTGATTTAGATATTTCGGTAATCGACGAATTGCCTCCAGGACGAAAACCAATCCAAACAGTTCATCGTTATGATAGTAACCGATTGAAAGTCTGGAAGTTTTTGCGTGATGAAATTGCTCTTGGAAGACAAATTTATATTGTATATCCATTGATTCAAGAATCAGAAAAAATGGATTTCAAGGACTTGATGGATGGTTATGAGAGTATTTCTCGTGATTTTCCCCTACCTAATTATTCGATTTCTATCCTTCACGGAAAAATGAAACCAGTAGATAAAGATTCAGAAATGAAACGTTTCTCGGAAGGGAAAACGAATATAATGGTTGCTACAACCGTTATTGAGGTTGGTGTAAACGTACCAAATGCCAGTGTGATGATTATAGAAAGTGCCGAACGTTTCGGACTTTCGCAACTGCATCAATTACGTGGTCGTGTAGGTCGTGGTGCCGAGCAGAGTTATTGTATCTTAATGACTTCGCATAAACTAAGTTCGGATAGTAAAACCCGAATGGAAACTATGGTTCAAACCAATGACGGTTTCGAAATTGCCGAAGTTGACTTAAAACTTCGTGGTCCTGGTGATTTAATGGGAACGCAACAAAGCGGTGTACTTAATCTTCAAATCGCCGATATTGTTCGTGATCGTGATATTTTGGCTCTAGCCAGAAATTATGCTTTAAAAGTCCTAAAAGAAGATGCTCCATTGCAAAAACCAGAAAATGCAATCCTTAAAGCCATTTTCATCGAATTAACAAAGAAAAAGAATATCTGGAATTATATTAGTTAATTCTTTTTTTAAGGTTCAAAGGTTTGAGGAAGGTGCAAAGGGACAAAGGTTTTAAGGTTCTAAGATACTAAGATTTGAAGAAGATTCATCAGGATAAAGCTTTGCGAACTTTGCGTAAAACCTTGCGTTCTTTGCGGTAAATTTTACTGCAACGTAACTACAACAGAACCACAATATAAGTATGTATGTAACATATAGTAAATACACTACATATAAAATAGAGTAAACACTCACTTTTTTTCTTAGCTTCTTTCTTAGATTGCCGAGCTACTCCTCCATCAGGGAGACAAGTTTGTGGATGTATTTGGTAAAATTAACCGCAAGGGACGCAATCCCGAAGCATCGGGATATGCAATGTTCGCAAAGCTTGTTAAATTTTATTCTTATGAACCTTCTTAGAACCTCAGAACCTTTGCAACTTTGTACCTTTCTCAAAACCTTTGTACCTTCCTTAAAATTCTCGAGCTACTTACGGAGACCCTTCCTCCGTCAGGGAGACAAGATTGGGGTTATATTGCGGCTACTTTTTGATTAACCTAGTTCTTCTCGTTTTTCTAATCTTAGTACCTCAGAACCTTTGCAACTTTGCGCCTTTCTTAAACCTTTGTACCTTCCTTAAAACCTTTGTACCTTTTTTAAACCTTAAAAAAACTTTTTTTTATTACCCCCTTTAAACCTTTCTTCACGAATGGAGTCTTAATACAAATTTTTGAACTTATGTTTATTGTAAATCTTAGAAAATTAGAGGCTTTGTAACTCAGAACCTCTGTTTCTAGCATTGCCCTTTTGTATCTTATTTTAACGAAAATATTAATATTTGTACATACAATTGTTAAATAAAAAATAAGGTCATAGGTTTTCAATACAAAAAACTAAATTTGTGAATTCACTTAAAACCATAATCTATTAATTCTAGCTTTACCTAAATCTCATGAAAGTAAAAAACCTTGTATATGCCTTGCTAATAATCGGAATTGGCGGATTTATCGCTTACCGAGTTGTATCTAATAAAAATAAGAACGACGAATCTAAAGGTCAGAACGGTAAAAACAAAACCACAACAGTTTCGGGAGTTGTTGTAGATACTCAAACTTTTGATAATAATTTATCTTTATCCGGATCTATTGAAGCCAATGAGCAAGTAGAAATTCGTAGTGAAGTTTCGGGTATTGTCGAAGGAATTTATTTTAGTGAAGGAAGCAACGTAACCAAAGGTCAAGTTCTTTTTAAGGTAAATGATATAGAATTAAGAGCGCAATTAAGACAAGCCACTACTAAAGAAGGTTTGGCTGCCGAAAACGAAAGAAGAGCAAAGTTATTACTTCAAAAAGAAGCTATTAGCCAAGAAGAATATGAAGTTGCAAGAGCCGACCACGCTTCTGCGCAAGCACAAACCCAATTAATACGTGCTCAAATTGCAAAAACATCTGTAAAAGCACCATTTTCTGGAAAGATAGGATTACGATCAATTTCTCCGGGAACTTATATTACACCAACTATCTTGGTTGCTAAATTGGTTAATACAAGCAAATTAAAAATTACATTCTCGATTCCAGAGAAATACGCAAGTCAGGTAAGAAACAATTCTATTATTACTTTTACGGTTTCTGGGTCTGAAACACAATATACGGCTAAAGTTTATGCTATTGAGCCTGAAGTAGCTGTAGAAACAAGAACGCTTCAGATTAGAGCTATCGCCGAAAATAAAGATGGCAAATTATTCCCTGGAACATTTGCTGATGTAAAATTACCATTAGATATTATAAAAGATGCAATTGTGGTTCCTACGGAAGCTATTGTACCTGTACAAAACGGAAAAAAAGTCTTTATTTCTAATTTTGGCAAAGCCAAAGAAGTAATGGTAGAAACGGCTACAAGAACAGATGCGTCTATCTTGATTTTATCAGGTTTAAAAAAGGGAGATACTGTTATAACTAGCGGTGTAATGGCATTAAAAAATGACGATCCAATTAAAGTAAAAGTGAAAAAATAGAGATTTTGAATTATTTAATAATCCAACTCAATTTTCATTATTTTAAAATCTAATCCTGATAGTTATCGGGATCAAAATCATAAATCTCATATGAGTTTATCAACCACAAGTATAAGAAGACCAGTATTAACAATTGTTTTAAATCTTGCAATTGTATTGTTTGGTCTTATTGGATATAGCTTTTTAGGCGTAAGAGAGTTTCCGTCTATTGATCCGGCACAAGTTTCTGTACGTACTAATTATACAGGAGCAAATTCAGACATTATAGAATCTCAAATTACTGAACCTCTTGAAAAAGCAATTAATGCGATTGACGGAATTAGAAACATTACTTCGTCGAGTGTACAAGGAAGTAGTAATATTACAATCGAGTTTAATCTAGATAAAAATCTAGAAGAAGCGGCAAACGATGTTCGTGATAAAGTATCACAAGCCGTTAGAAGTTTACCTCAGGATATAGATGCTCCGCCTGTTGTTTCTAAGGCTGATGCCAATGGAGAATCTATAATTTCGATGACAGTTCAAAGTGATACACGAAGTGCGCTTGAACTGAGTGATTATGCAGAGAATGTTATTTCGCAACGATTAGAAACAATTCCAGGAGTAAGTGCAGTTCAAATTTGGGGACAAAAACGTTACGCCATGCGTTTATGGATTGATCCTATAAAACTAGCTGCATATGGTTGTACCGTATCTGAAGTTCGTAATGCCTTAAATGCACAAAATGTTGAGTTACCTTCTGGAAAACTAACAGGAAACAATACCGAACTTACAGTAAAAACGGTTGGAAATTTATCTAAACCAGAAGAGTTTAATAATATTATTATTCGTTCTGAAGGTGAAAAAATAGTTCGTTTTAGCGATGTTGGTAATGCCGAATTAGGTCCAGAAAATACCGAAACAAAATTGAGCCAATCAGGACTTCCTATGATAGGTCTTGCGATTGTACCTATGCCAGGAGCTAATTACCTTGACATCTCAAAAGAGTTTTATAAAAAATACGATGCTTTAAAGAAAGATCTTCCTAAAGATATTAAGCTTGATATTGCAATAGACAGTACGCTTTTTGTGAAAAAATCTGTTTTGGAAGTTGCCGAAACATTATTGATATCTATAGTTTTGGTTATCTTGATTATCTTTTTGTTTTTTAGAGATTGGGCAATCGCATTTAGACCTTTAATTGATATTCCAGTTTCCTTGGTAGCTACATTTTTTATCATGTGGCTTTTTGGATTCTCAATAAACGTATTAACATTACTTGCAATTGTTTTGGCTACGGGACTTGTGGTCGATGACGGAATTGTGGTAACGGAGAATATCTTTAAGAAAGTCGAAGAAGGAATGTCGCCTATTGAAGCTGCTATAAAAGGATCAAATGAGATTTTCTTTGCGGTAATCTCAATTTCGATAACGCTTGCTGCAGTATTTTTACCAGTAATCTTCTTAGAGGGATTCGTTGGTCGATTGTTTCGAGAGTTTGGTGTCGTCATTGGAGCGGCAGTATTAATTTCGGCTTTTGTGTCCTTGACCTTAACACCTATGTTAAATGCCTATTTAATGAAAGGTGGCGAACAAAAGAAATCGAATTTTTATCTTAAAACAGAGCCTTATTTCGAAAGTTTAAATAAAGGATATGCTGATGCTTTAACCCGTTTTATGAAAAGAAAATGGTTGAGCTTTCCTATTATCGCCATTTGTTTTGGATTAATTTATTTGTTCTTCAGCATTTTACCAAAAGAAACTGCTCCTTATGATGATAGAAGCGCATTGGTTTTAAGTGTAACAACTCCCGAAGGTTCTTCATACGAATATACAGATCGTTTTATGCAAGAGCTAGGTCAACTTATTGATGACTCTATTCCGGAGAAAAAAGTAAGTTTGGTAATCACTTCACCAGGTTTTGGATCATCATCTGTAAACAGTGGTAGGGTTAGGATTGCGCTTAAAGAACCAAACGAAAGAACCCGTTCTCAAAAAGAAATTGCAGAGAAATTAACAAAATGGACAAAAAAATATTCTGAAGCAAAAACCTCGGTAACAGAGCAGCCTACAATTGCTGTAAATAGACGTGGAGGATTGCCAATACAGTATATTATCCAAGCACCAACCTTCGAAAAACTACGAGAAAAGATTCCGTTGTTTATGGACGAAGCCAATAAAAATGATACTTTTTCGGTTACAGATGTGAACTTAAAATTTAATAAACCCGAAATTAATGTAAGTATCGATCGTGAAAAAGCCGAAAGTTTAGGTATTTCTATTATCGATATTGCACAAACATTACAGCTTTCTTTAAGTGGGCAGCGTTTTGGATATTTTATTAAAAACGGAAAACAATATCAGGTAATTGGGCAGTTTGACCAAAAAGACCGTTCGAAACCATTGGACTTAACTTCGATGTTTGTAAAAAACAAAAAAGGACAGTTAATACAAATGGATAACGTAGTTACGATTGAAGAGCAAAGCAATCCGCCACAATTGTATCATAATAACAGATATATGTCGGCTACAGTTTCGGCTGGTTTAGCTCCAGGCAAAAGTATTAGCGACGGAATCGATGCTATGAACGAGATAAAGGCTAAAGTTCTGGATGATACTTTTACAACCGATTTAGGTGGAGAATCGCGAGATTTTGTGGAAAGTAGTTCGAATACTTCATTTGCATTTGGATTGGCTTTATTATTAATCTTCTTGATATTATCGGCTCAATTTGAAAGTTTTATAGATCCGTTTATTATAATCCTGACTGTGCCAATGGCAGTTGCTGGAGCATTATTCTCTTTATGGTTATTTAACCAAACTTGGAATATCTTTAGCCAGATTGGTACCGTAATGCTTATTGGTCTTGTAACCAAAAATGGTATCTTGATTGTGGAGTTTGCCAACCAATTACGAGAACAAGGCAAACCAAAATTAGAAGCAATACTAGAAGCTTCAGAAGCACGACTTAGACCAATCTTAATGACGAGTTTGGCTATTGCATTAGGAGCACTACCAATTGCAATGTCTCTTGGAGCAGCATCTACAAGCCGTATAGGTATGGGAGTTGTAATTGTGGGAGGAACAATTTTCTCTTTAGTACTTACTTTATTTGTAATTCCTGCCATGTATTTAATGTGGTCTAAAGCACGTAAACATTACCCTGAGTTTGATCATATTGAAGAATATGAAAGAGATAGTAATAAATAATCTCAAAACTCACTTTAAATAAAAATAGGAACCACAAATCGCTTTTAAACAAAATTTTGATGGCTGATTTGTGGTAATAAAAATAAAAAATGATGTACACTAAAACTCTATTTAAATGCTTGGTTTTGTTTCTTTTTTGTATTGCAAAAAGCAATGCACAAGAAGTTCTTACCATAGAAAACGCAGTAAAAATAGCATTAGACAATAATTTTGAAATAAAAATTGCGTCAAATAATTTAAAAATTAGCGAGACCAATGCTACAATAGGAAATGCAGGGATGTTACCAACAGTAACAGCTACTGTTGTAGATAATAACAGCATACAAAATAGCTCGCAAACACGCCAGGACGGAACATCAACTTCATTGAACAACGCAAAAAATAACAGTTTAAATTATGGTGTGGGATTAGACTGGACAATATTTGATGGTATGAGAATGTTTGCTCAATTAGATCAACTTAAAGAACTTCAGAAATTAGGTGATGCCGAATTGCGACGTACCATTTTAGTAAAAGTGGGACAGGTTAATTCTACTTACTACGATTTGGTTCAGCAACAACAACAATTGGCAGCATTAGATACTACTATTGTAATTTCTAAACAAAGATTGACTTTGGCACAAAACCGATTTACTATTGGAAAAGCTTCAAAATTAGAGGTATTAAATGCTCAGGTAGATTTAAACACAGATCAGGTTACATTATTGAGACAGAAAGAATCATATGCAAATGCCAAGATATTATTAAATCAGATTTTGGCTCGAGATTCTAAAATTGATTTCAAGGTTATGGATGATGTTACGGTAGATAACACATTGATTTTGGATAATTTATTAGAATTAGCCAAGAAACAAAATCCACAATTAGAATCACAAATTATTAATTTAAGAATTGCCGAATTACAATTAAAGCAAGTAAAAGCAAATCGCTATCCTACTGTAAAATTAAATACAGGATATAATTTTTCTGAAAGTCATTCTAGTTTAGGATTTACAAGTGAATCAACTTCCCGAGGATTAAATTATGGTTTTAGTGCGTCTTTAAACGTATTTGACGGTTTTAATCAACATAGAAATGAAAAAACGTCTAAGCTTGAAATTGAGAATACTAAATTTGCTTTAGAGCAACAAAATCAAGTATTGAGTACTCAATTAGCAACTGCTTATCAAACGTATTTAACAAATTTGGAATTGATAAATCTTGAAGAAAATAACGAAGTAATAGCCAAACAAAACTTAGATATTACACTAGATAAATTTCGTATTGGGACAATCACAACACTAGAGTTTAGAACGGCACAGCTTAATTATGTAAATGCAAAAGTGCGTTATAGCAATGCACAATTTGAAGCTAAATTATCTGAAATTGCATTAAAAGAATTAGCTGGAAATATTAGTTTTTAAACTAAATTTGTTTCAAACATATAGCAAATGATATCATATAATACAAAAGACTGGTTTACCTTTATTTTTCATTTTCATAAATCAGACACTGTTAGGAAGTTGTTTCCTATCATGATTGCTATTGCAATATACGCGTCAACTGTTGGTTATCTTGAAATTTATTATTTTAAAATAACTAAAAACGATTATGTTCAGAATATTCCAATTATGCACGGAATGTTAGGTTTTGTAATTTCGTTACTGCTAGTTTTTAGAACAAATACAGCATATGATCGCTGGTGGGAAGGAAGAAAGTTATGGGGAAGCCTTGTAAATAATAGCCGAAATCTTGCTATTAAACTTTCGGCTATGCTAAAAGATGAAAATGATAGAAAATTTTTCAGAAAATTCATTCCGCTATATGCTGATATTTTGCACAAGCATTTGCATGATTCAGAAACAAGTAAACAACTTTTTGAAGACGTAGATTTAGAAATAGATCACCACAAACACAAGCCAAATCAGGTAAAGAGAATCATATTTCATAAAATAAATGATTTATATGATGCGAAAAAAATATCTGGTGAACAACTCATTATTTTAAATGATGAATTGCAAGCGTTTACAGATGTTTGTGGAGCTTGCGAAAGAATCAAAAACACGCCTATTCCCTACTCTTACAGTGCATTCATAAAAAAATTCATTTTCTTTTACATTATGACTTTGCCTTTTGGTTATTCTATTAGCTTAGGTTATTATGTTGCTCCTGTAGTTGTTTTTGTTTTTTATGTATTGGCAAGTTTGGAGCTTATTGCCGAGGAAATTGAAGATCCGTTTGGTGATGATGAAAATGATTTACCTACCAAAAAAATAGCCGAAAACATTAAGAAACATGTCGAAGAGTTGATTTAATTAAACGTTAAATCTACTCTTCTTATAAATATTTTGCTTAAATTTAAAGTTCCGTCTTAAAATTTAAAAGCAATGAATAATCAACGTTATTTAATCAATCCACTTCAACTATCAAAAGAGAAATCATTAAAAACTCTTGTAGAAAACAGGACAATTTATAACTTGAATCATTGTGAGTTAAATATTTTCGAAACATACGAATCATCTACTTTAGTTCCTTTAAAATTTGATGATTTGGTTGTTACAAGTATGTTGAGAGGAAAGAAAATAATGCATCTCTTTGATGATCCCGAATTTGATTATTTACCCGGAGAAACTGTTGTAGTTCCTGCAAATGTAGAAATGAAAATTGATTTTCCAGATGCTACAAGAAATAATCCCACGCAATGTTTGGCTCTGGCAATTGAGCAATCTAAAATTACAGACACTTTAAATTTCTTAAACGAGCGATATCCAAAAGAAGGAAAGGATATGTATTGGCAATTAAATTATCAGAATTATTTCTTTTATAATAATGTCGATATGGCTGCTACAATCAATAAGCTTATAAAAGAATGTATGAGTACCTCGATAACCAAAGATGTTTTGGCAGATTTGACCTTGAAAGAATTATTGATTCGAATAATACAAACTCAAACGGTAAAATCTATTGATGAAGGAACAGTAATTCAGGCAAATAATCCAATAACAGAAGTTACAGAATTCATCAAGCAGAATTTAAAGGAAAACATGAACTTAAAAAGTTTGAGTGATAAAGCGTGTATGAGTACAGCTTCATTCTATCGTTTTTTTAAGAGAGAACTAGGAATGAGTCCGATAGAATATATATTGAATGAGAAAATAAAATGTGCCAAAAATTTATTGAAGAATCCTTCCATACAAATTAATGAAGTTTGCTATTTATCAGGATTTGGAGACGCAAATTATTTCATCCGATTATTTAAAAAACACGAAGGTATTACACCAAAGCAATATCAGTTGTTGTTTATTAACTAAAGGCGCTAAGATGCTAAGGTTCTGAGGTACAAAGGTTTTTAGAAAAGGTGCAAAGGTTCTGAGGGGCAAAGAGACAAAGGTTTCTTATAGAAACGGGAACCAATCTATCTTGTTATAAAGAAATTTTAGTGATACATAACCACAAACTTGTCACCCTGACGCAGGAAGGGTCTCCGCTAGTAACTCGACTATTATTGTACAAAAAAAAACGCACTACGGTGCGCCTCTACGGGAAACCTTTGTCCCTTTGTGCCTCAGAACCTTAGTACCTCAAGAAATAATTCTAATCGGTTCCAAATCTTTCTCCTCTTCTTCGGTGAAAATTCGGTATTCTATTTGGAATGTTTTCTTTAATGGTGTTTCCAATGAAAAGCCTCCCACGCCAAAAGCATCAATTACATTGAGAGTAAAATGGGCATGTTTCCAATATTCAAATAAATCTTTATCTACCCAAAATTCGGTATCTTCGATTGTGCCAATGCACACATCTCCCATTCGTTGGTAAAAACCTCCTTTTTCAAAGCATTGCGGTTGTGTACCTTCACAACAACCACCCGCTTGATAAAACATTAAATCACCATGTTTTTCTTTTAATATATTTATCAATTCTATCGCTTTATCCGTGGCATCAATTCTTTTTATCATGATTTTGTGTTTTAAAAAAAGCAACCAACTTTATAATTATAAAGTTGGTTGCTTTCATGATTTAATTATGGTTTTGCAATTTCAAGCACTACCCTTCCTTCTATTTGCCCCTTTTTCATTTTGTCAAATACATCATTGACATCTTCTAATTTTGCAGGAGTAATTGTTGCTTTTACTTTTCCTTCTACAGCAAATTCTATTGCTTCTTTCATGTCCTTACGTGTACCTACAATCGAACCGCGAATTGTAATTCTGTTTAAAACAGTATCAAAGATTGATAAATCAAAGTTTCCTGGAGGAAGTCCATTAAGAGCCATTGTACCTTTTCGTCTTAAAGTTTCAAGACCTTGCTTGAATGCTATAGGAGAAACGGCGGTTATTAATGCCCCATGCATTCCACCAACTTCCTTTTTTAAGAATTCTCCAGGATTTTGATTTTTTGCGTTTACTACTAAATCTGCTCCAAGTCTTTTGGCTAAATCAAGTTTATCATCGGCAACATCTATTGCTGCAACATGCATTCCCATTGCTTTGGCGTATTGTACAGCAACGTGACCTAATCCTCCAATTCCTGAAATCGCTACCCATTCTCCTGGTTTAACTTCAGTTTCTTTAAGCCCTTTGTACACCGTTACTCCAGCACAAAGTATGGGAGCCATTTCCATAAAATTGACATTTGATGGTAAAAGTCCAACATATCTTGCATCGGCAATTACATATTCGGCAAATCCACCATCTACACTATAACCACCATTTTGTTGTGTATCGCATAAGGTTTCCCAACCTGTAATACATTGATCACATCCTCCACAGGCACTATAAAGCCATGGTACGCCAACAGCATCGCCTTCTTTTACATTTTTTACATCCTGACCTAGCGCAACAACATAGCCCACGGCTTCATGTCCTGGAATTAATGGCATTTTTGGTTTTACGGGCCAATCCCCTTCTATGGCGTGTAAATCGGTATGACAAACTCCGCTTGCAATGACTTTTACAAGGATTTCGTTTTTACCTGGTCGCTTTACTTCGACTTCTTCAATCTTTAAAAGAGAACCAAATTCTCTTACAACTGCGGCTTTCATTGTTTTTGGCAACATAATTTTATTTATTTGCAAGAGCAATAATTAATAGTTTATTGCTCTTTGGTTTATACAATTCTTTAAAAGAAACCTAATTTCTTTTTATCATAAGAAATCAACATGTTTTTGGTTTGGCGGTATTGCCCCAACATCATTTTGTGGTTTTCGCGACCTATCCCGGATTGTTTGTAACCTCCAAATGGTGCACCTGCAGGATAAGAATGGTACTGATTTATCCAAACACGACCGGCTTGAATTGCTCTTGGAACCTGATAAATTTCGTGTGCATCACGTGTCCAGACTCCCGCTCCTAAACCGTACATTGTATCATTTGCAATAGCAATAGCTTCTTCGGTAGTTTTAAAAGTAGTAACAGCTAGAACAGGTCCGAAAATTTCTTCCTGAAAAATTCTCATTTTATTATTTCCTTTAAACAAAGTTGGCTTAATGTAGTAGCCACCTTCTAAATCTCCACCTAAGTTATTTTCTGCACCACCAGTAAGTAATTCTGCGCCTTCTTCTTTTCCTAATTTTATATAAGAAAGGATTTTTTCTTTTTGCACTATCGAAGTCTGTGCACCAATCATCGTTGTTTTATCCAGTGGATTTCCTGCAATAATCGCCTCAGTTCTTTCGATTACTCTTTTAATAAATTTTTCGTAGATATCTTCATGAACTAATAATCGTGAAGGGCATGTACAGATTTCTCCTTGGTTCAATGCAAATAAAACGGCTCCTTCTATAGCTTTGTCAAAGAAATCATCGTCATGATCGGCAATAGATGGGAAGAAAATATTTGGTGATTTCCCGCCTAATTCTAATGTAACCGGAATAATGTTTTCGGTAGCATATTGCATTACTAATCGCCCTGTTGTTGTAGAACCTGTAAATGCTGCTTTAGAAACTTTTTTATTGGTAACTAACGGACGCCCTAGTTCGGCACCAAAACCATTTACAATATTTAAAACTCCCGGAGGAAGAATGTCTCCTATAAGTTCCATTAATACCAATATAGAAATCGGTGTGCTCTCGGCTGGTTTTAAAACAATTGTATTTCCTGCTGCAAGCGCTGGAGCAATTTTCCAGACTGCCATTAATATCGGGAAATTCCAAGGAATAATTTGAGCAACTACGCCTAATGGTTCGCTTAATGCGATAGAAACTGTTTGTGAATCTAGTTCGGCAATAGAACTTTCTTCGGCACGGATTACTCCTGCAAAATATCTGAAATGATCTATTGCCAATGGAATATCGGCTGCTAAGGTTTCACGGATTGGTTTTCCGTTATCAATTGTTTCTACAGTTGCAATATATTCTAGGTTGTCTTCTATTTTTTGAGCAATCTTATTTAGTAAAATACTACGTTCTGTTACTGAGGTTTTTCCCCAGGTTTTAAATGCTTCATACGCTGTATCTACAGCCAGATCAATATCTTCTTTGCCAGAATGGGCTGCTTTTGTAAAGACTTTACCGTCTATTGGAGAAAGCACATCAAAATATTCTCCTTTTATAGGTGCTACAAATTTTCCACCAATGTAATTATCGTATTTTGCCTTAAAGTCAGGTCTTTTTGCTAGAGTACTCATAAAAATATTTTTTTTGGATTCATTTCAAATTTAGTTTCATTCTCTTGTAAAGAATAGCACAATTCATTCATCTGATAGCACAAAAAATGCAGATTCTCTTTTATAACTAAAATTTAATACTCTATTAGTAAAATATTACCATAAAAAATAAAGTATATTCAAAAAATACAGATTTATAATAAAGTAAAAACAGCTGTAAAAAACCAAATAAATTGTTTCCTACTACAATGTGCAATCCTTATATTTGTAAACTTATTCAAGAATAATATTACTCAAATGAAAATATCTTACAACTGGTTAAAACAATTCATTAAAATAGATTGGAAATCCGAAGAAACATCTGCTTTGCTTACTGACCTTGGTCTTGAAGTAGAAGTGGTTGAAAAATACCAATCGATAAAAGGAGGATTAGAAGGTATTGTTGTTGGGCATGTATTAACCTGTGTACAACACCCTGATGCTGACCGATTAAAAGTTACAACTGTAGATTTAGGTTTAGAACATCCTGTACAAATTGTATGTGGGGCAGCTAATGTTGCTGCTGGACAAAAAGTGCCAGTTGCTACTATTGGTACTGTTTTATACGATAAAAACGGAGAATCTTTTACTATCAAAAAAGGAAAAATACGCGGACAGGAAAGCCACGGTATGATTTGCGCCGAAGACGAATTAGGTTTAGGAACTGGTCATGATGGAATTATGGTCTTAGACGAGGCTTTGAAACCAGGAACTCCTGCAGCAGAAGTTTTTAATATAGAAAATGATGAAGTTTTCGAAATAGGATTAACTCCTAACCGTGCCGATGCAATGAGCCATCTTGGTACTGCACGTGATTTACGTGCGGGATTACTACAAAGTGGTGTAAACGTAGAATTAATTACTCCATCGGTTAGTAATTTTAGAGTTGACATGCGAACTTTAAAAATTGATGTTAATGTCGAAGAACCTTCTTTGGCTCCTAGATACTGTGGTGTTACTATTTCTGGAATTACAATAAATGAATCTCCTAGCTGGCTACAAAACAGATTAAAAGCTATTGGGATTACTCCAAAAAATAATATTGTTGATGTTACAAACTATGTGCTACATGAATTAGGGCAACCTTTGCATGCATTTGATGCTAGTAAAATCAACGGAAAAATAATTGTAAAAACGCTTCCAGCAGGTACTAAATTTGTAACACTAGATGATGTTGAAAGAACTTTGCACCAAGAAGATTTAATGATTTGTGACGAAAAAGGTCCGTTGTGTATTGCAGGGGTTTTTGGAGGGAAAAAATCTGGTGTAACAGATACAACGACTTCTATATTTTTAGAAAGTGCTTACTTTAATCCTGTAAGCGTTCGTAAATCGGCCAAAAGACATCAATTAAATACAGATGCGTCTTTTAGATTTGAAAGAGGTATTGATCCATCGATTACTGCGTATGCATTAAAACGTGCTGCTTTATTGATAAAAGAAATTGCTGGAGGAGAAATAACTTCTGATATTGTTGAGATTTACCAAAAGAAGATTGAAGATTTCTCTGTGTTTTTAAATTTCAGCCATGTTTCAAAAATTATTGGACAAGAAATTCCAAAAGATACTATTAAGAAGATATTAGTATCTCTGGATATTAAAGTTAATAGTGTTTCTGAAGCTGGTTTAGGATTAACAATTCCTGCTTACCGTGTAGATGTACAACGCGAAATTGATGTTATAGAAGAAATTCTAAGAGTTTACGGATATAACAATATTAATTTCTCTAAAAAATTCAATGCGACAGTTGCAAATTCGCCAAGAACAGAAGATTATAAAGTACAAAATAGTATTGCAGCTCAACTGAATTCACAGGGTTTTCATGAAATGATGGCCAATTCATTAACAACAGCGGCTTATGCTAATCTTTCGACTCTATTAAAAGAAGAGCATAATGTAACTATATTGAATCCGTTAAGTAATGATTTATCAGTAATGCGTCAATCATTATTGTTTTCAGGATTAGAAGCAATCTCATATAATGTCAACAGAAAAAACTCAGATTTAAAATTATTTGAATTTGGAAAATCATACCATAAATTTCTTAATGGTTATGAAGAACATAAACACCTTACTTTGTTTATTACTGGAAACAGAAATAAAGAAACCTGGACAAATGGTTTACAATCAACAGATTTCTTTTTATTAAAAGGATATGTAAAAGGTGTTATTTCTAGATTAGGAATTGATAAAATTCTTAATATTCCAACACAATCAGATGTGTTTTCTGAAGGTGCGGCTATTGGTTACGGTCATGATACTTTGGTAGAAATGGGAGTTGTAAAAAAATCTATCTTAAAGCACTTCGGAATAAAACAAGAAGTTTTTTATGCTGATTTTAACTGGGATTTAATTTTGAAAATAATTACAGGTAAAATAAAATATACCGAAATTCCTAAATATCCAGAAGTACGTAGAGATTTAGCTTTATTAATTGATAAGAATGTAACTTACGATAGTATTTACAACCTTGCTAAGCAAACTGAAAAAAGCTTATTAAAAGATGTAAACCTATTTGATGTTTACGAAGGTAAAAACCTTCCTGAAGGCAAGAAATCATACGCATTAAGCTTTACCATTCAGGATAACACAAAAACGCTCACAGATGCTCAAATTGATAAAATCATGAGTAAATTGCAACAAAACTTTGAAACTGAACTTGGAGCAACCTTACGATAGCTAAAAGTTGTATTATAAAAGAAATCCGCTAGAAAGAATATTTAATTCTCTAGCGGATTTTTTATTATTTAAATTCTATTAATTTTTCATTTGGTAGATCATATTCATATAAAACCCTGGTTTCATTATCTACATATAACCATTGCATTATGCTCGTACGGTTTTCAAATTCATTAGCGATACCTAAAACCGTATAAGAATGCCCCTCCTCTTCTCTATCTTCTATTGAGTAAGATATACTTAGATTTGGATCATTTAAGTTAGCCTTTACGAGTTCACTTTTAGAATTAGCCAAATAATATTCGACTAAAGTGTACAGATAATCTTTAAACTCAGTAGTATATTTATCCTCCCCATCTGCCCAATTGTATTTCATTGGCTCTGGGTGTTTTTTTCTAAATAGTGTTACACTTCCGTCTTTTACTTTTTTAGCACTTACAAACCATTCTGTAAAATCTCGTGTTTCTCCATCTCCTGAGATAAATACACTATCAATCTTCCATTTAAATTCATAAATATCCCCCAGAGTATATTTAAGTTCTTCCTCAGAAGTTATGTTAGACGTTAAAAATGTTATCTTGTTATTCTTTTTAATTTTAACATATGAATAATCTCCACCTTCATTAAACCCTGCATATTCGGCTACATCAGTATATACTTGTTGTAGTTTTAATTTTTCGCTTGGACGGATTTCACTTTTAAACTCGCTGGGTATTTTATTAATAGTATCCTTTGTGTTTGGAACTTCCTTTTGAGAAATCGAATCTGCTTTGGTGGCTACGTCGTTATTATCTTTGCAAGAAATTAATAATGTAAATAAGGCTAACGAATAAAATACTTTCATTTGGTTAATTTATGTTTTTGATGCTTGTGTAGAATTACTCTAATATGTTATAGCAGCAAAAATAGGATTTTCCTTTATCTTTTCTCTTCCGTTTAAAAAAGATAGTTCCATTAAAAAATTACATTGTACAATTTCTCCGCCTAATTCATTAACCAAATCACAAAGTGCCTTGGCGGTTCCGCCTGTAGCTAACACATCATCGTGTATTAATACTTTGTCTCCTTTTTTTATTGCATCAATATGCATTTCTAATGAATCTGTACCGTATTCCAAATCATATTCTGCCGAAATTACTTTATAAGGAAGCTTTTTTGGTTTCCTTACAGGCACAAAACCTGCATTTAATTTTTGCGCTAATAGCATTCCGAAGAAAAAACCACGACTTTCTGCTCCTATTACCTTGTCGATTTTTTGTCCGTTTAAAGAATCTAATAAAACCTGAAGGCATTCTTCTCTGGCAATTGGGGCATTTAATAGCGGAGTGATATCTTTAAATAAAATCCCCTCTTTTGGAAAGTCTTGAATATCACGGATGTAATTTTTTATCTGCATTTTTTTTTAATTTTCTGTTGTTTATTGCTTGTATATCTCACATTTGTTTCTATCTTTGCACCCGCAATAAGTGCTCAACAAAGCTACGAAAAATTAGCCAATTGAAAACTAAAAAAGGCCTCGTGGCGCAACTGAATAGCGCACTTGATTACGGCTCAAGAGGTTACTGGTTTGAATCCAGTCGAGGTCACTACACAGCCAAAAGGCGCCAATTGAAGACAATTGGCGCCTTTTTTTCATCGATCCTAATAATATAAGTTTGAATCGTTTTGCTTATATTTTCTTTTTTTTTAATGAAACTGCAAATATTTTTTACACGAAAAATATATCTTCAAAATTGACCTTTTTGCTGTTGTTCTAAAGAAGCTAATGCATTGATTAATATCTCACGAAAAAATCAATAAATTAATATAACATTTACTACATTAGTACTATAACTTCAAAACCCCTTATAGATATGTGCCCTATAAAACGAAAATTATTGGTTATGGCAATTTTACTGAGTTCATTTTATGGAATGGCTCAAAAAACAATTCTCATCAACGATGTTCAAATTTTTAATGGTAAGGATGAAAAAACAACTAAGGGAAATCTTTTGATTGTCAATAATCTGATCAGCAAAATTTCCACGGCCCCAATCCCAACTGATAAAAGTGCAAATACAACCATCATCGATGGTAAAGGAAAATTTTTGATGCCGGGACTTATTGATGCCCATACCCATATCATGATGGAATCGATGAGCGTCACAGAACTGATGAATAGCGATATACAATACATTACTGCCATTGCTATGAAGTCCGCGGAAAAAGACCTGATGCAGGGCTTTACCACTTTCAGGGACCTTGCCGGTCCAGCAGTCGGACTGCAAAAAGCAATAGACAGGGGTTTGATTATAGGTCCGCGTATTTATCCCTCCGGCGCGATGATTTCCCAAACCGGAGGCCACGGCGACTTCCTTAGTCCAAACGCTGTTCCAAAAGATATGGCAGCAAACCTTGACTTTACCGAACGTTATAATTTTGGCATAATCGCTGATGGAGCAGATCAGGTATTGAAAAGGGTACGGGAGCAGTTGCGCCTTGGTGCTACACAAATAAAACTGGCCGCCGGCGGTGGTGTTTCTTCAACGTATGACCCTTTGGATGTCTCTCAGTTTACAGAAGCAGAAATGAAGGCCGCTGTTGACGCAGCTGAAAACTGGGGTACTTATGTTACCGTACACGCTTACACGCCAAGAGCCATACAAACTGCATTGCGCGCCGGGGTGCGCTGTATAGATCATGCCCAGCTTATTGATGATGAAACAGCAAAAATGCTGGCCGATAAAAAAGCATGGCTTAGTCTGCAGCCTTTTATCGACGAAGGTAAGAGCCTTTATGCTGATGGTTCACCTAACCGCATAAAACAACAAACTATGATGAGCGGTACTGAGAAAGCCTATAATTTTGCAAAAAAATATAACATTAAAACTGCATTTGGAACCGATTGCCTTTTCGAGCCTGAACATTCGGTTAAAAGAGCAGGTGATCTTGTAAAGTTATTGCGCTTCTATACCCCTTATGAAATATTAAAAATGGCTACCTCTACAAATGCAGAATTGCTGACCATGAGCGGCCCACGTAATCCCTATCCCAAAAAGCTGGGTGTTATAGAAGAAGGTGCTTATGCCGATGTTTTATTGGTAGACGGTAATCCGCTTATTAATTTGAATATACTGGAAGACTATGACAAAACTTTATTACTGATTATAAAAGACGGAGTTATTTATAAAAATTTACTCAGCAAATAGTTTTTGGAATGGATTACTAAAAGACTAAAGATTCGTATTGAAATATACTAAAAAAAAATCCATCAATCCTCAACAGGACATCTAAACCAAATTCATAAGGCCAATGAAAAACAGACACTAAATGTAGTAAGCCAATCTCTTCAAATCCTCCATAAATTTGTAGAAATTTGTCCTGTTCCTGTCACAAAATTAAAATCCCATTTCTAACGAAATGTTTTTTTTTTTAAACATAGGGTTTTAATTCAAAAAATAGCTCTTTAGGCCTTTAAAAAATTGATATTCGTTATGGAACAGAAAATACATCAGGAAGAAACGTAAAATGCTTCAGAAAAATGCTTAACATAAAGCAGGAAGCATTAGCTTATTATTTGGGAGTAAGGCTTGAAAAATTAATCAATAAATAATTATTTATTGATTAAATGTAAAAAGAGACTTTCGAGTCTCTTTTTACATTTAAGACCATTATTTACGGGTGCGAAATAAGAAGACATTCGAGCGGCTTTTCATAAGAACTCTTCGGACAGCGTTTTTTTTAGTTTGATTGCATTCACCAGCTAGAAGCTCTCGCCAGCTGGGGGACGGTTTAAATTAATTTTTACTCAAGCAATATATCTATAATTTGCTCCCACAATGCCCGTAACTGTTCTTCTTTTATAGTATCGGTAAGCGTTCCCGCGTTTGTACACAGGACGACACTGGTATTTTTAGAAGGAAAATAAAAAGCATAGGCACCGGCTCCGGCTCCACTACCCTCGTGGCCGATTGCCTGCAGGCCACCATTGGATTTATAAAAATGTAGCCCTAAGCCATATATGGGCGTACCCTGATAATTAACGGCAACCCTCATTTCTTCCAGCGATATGGGTGATAGTACCGTTTTGTCATGGAGCAGCTTGTAGTAAAACCCAGCTATATCCTGAACAGAAGCAATAATACCGTCATCACCAATGAAGGTAAGTACTGTACCAAACTGCAATTCGCTCACATCGGTAAAAGTGCCGTCTATTTCTAAATAGTTAGCCGTAGTGCCTTGTGGAGCAGCAGTGCTTGCCGAACCCGCTATATAATGGGTGTTGGAAAGTCCAATAACGTTAATTATTTTGTCGGCAATATACCTTCGATGTCCGTTTGGAGTGACACTATCAATAATAATTGCCAGCAAATGATAATTTATATTACAATAACCAAATGACGCGCCGGGTGCAAATTTTGCGGGTTGATCATATACATAGCTCAATACCTGTTCGCTCGTCATAGGCAGTGGCCCTGCAACAAGATCATCTAAAAACTCTTCGCTATCTAAATAATCAGGAAGGCCTGATGTCATATTAAGCAGTTGCCTTACCGTAATGATATTTCCGTTTGGCAGCTTATTACAAATATCAGGAAGATAGATATTTACTTTGGCATCGAGATTGATTTTGCCCTCCTCTTTCAGTTTGAGTACAGCAACTGCGGTAAAGGTTTTTGAAATACTCTGCATATAGTGAAGAGCAGAAGTAGCCATCGGCTTTTCATTAATTACCGCGTTTCCTGCAACTAGGGCATAATTCTCGGAAGCTGTTTTTACACTAAGGCTTAGGCCAGGGAAGTTGGACAAAGCTGCTTCAAGTTTTTGCTGTGCCAGCGCTTTTTTATCAGGTGAAGGTTTGGAATCGTCATTGCTACATGAGGTGATAAAAGTAACAACAGCTAGTAATAAAAACTTTTTCATAAAATGTGATCTTAATTATTTGAATGCAAACTTCAAATAAGAAAAACTAGAAAAGGTTTCAAAAGCTTAAAACTGTATTAATTGGTACTTATTTGCTAGTGTTCTTATATCCGATCGCCCGGATTTGTAATCCGTGCCCACAAAGTACATCATAACAGATTAAAAAAATAAAATCCAGTTTTTATTAATATATAGGAACGGGCACGGAAAGAATTTCCGCGCTATCGTTGCGCATATCCGAGCGATCTGGACTTTAAATTAAGCCTAATAACCAAATCTCAAGCAACGGCTGTTAGTAGATCATTGTCTTTTTTAAATATTACGATTTCAAATTCTTCGTTGACAATGTCCTAAATTTATACAAATTTGGAAAGCTAAATGTGAAGGGGTAATATTATTAGTTCTCCTGTCAAGTGCATTAAATATCCTATCGATTTCATTGCTCGTTAATTCAAAATATTCCTTCACCCCATCTTTAATAAAATTTATTGATGCTAAAACACCTTCCCAAAGTACCGCTGTTTTTCCAAGTGTTCCAAATATAATCAACAATACAGTAGTTTTACAAATCAAACAAGAGCTTACAATACGTCCAAATTGGCCAATTGCATCTCGTATTGCATCTCGTATTGCAAAAGTAAGTCTATCTTTTAGAGAATTATAATTACTTAAATAGTTTAAAGATGTAATTTTAAATCTATTGAAGAATTCAATTGGATTGTTGTAAAAATCATTAAATGCAGAGTTATTATTTTCAAGTTCAATAAATACTTCATTCAAACCTTCTTTTAGGTTTAGAATTTCTTCCTTAGATAGTTTTGCCATATTTTAAATAATAATAATTTTATATTTCAGTATGAATTACTAGTTCAGATTTTTTACAATATCTACGAGCTTTTACATCGTACAATTACAATAGTAGTCAGAAAAAATAGACAGGGATTATGGTTTTACATAAATTCAGGATTGTTTTTGTTCATCATTTGTTTAAATTTTATGATTTAGATTTAATTAATGATATATTTTTATTTTTTGAACATTCATCTCAATATCCTGTAAATGCATTACATTTTTACTTTTACTACTCCAGTCCTTCTTGATTGAATCCCACTCCATATTTGAAATTTCTTGAATTAAGGGTGTAATTTGATAATACTTCGTCTCTTTTTTTGTCAGTACATTTGTATATGATATTTCAATATAACTTTTTATTTGAGTATATCCATAATCCCAGATTCCTTGCCTTGTCAGTAGTTCATTTTTACTGCAATTTTTATTATCAAACTCATATATTGAACCTTCATTTTTTCCAGTTGATTTTCCGTCAATATTAATGTATTCCATTAGCGGAATATTTATCTCTGTACTATTTTTTCTTTTAACAATATTCAAATACGCATATTCTTTTTCAATTTCAAAATTTGATATGATACTATTATTATTAAATACAGTCCACTTACTAACATTATCTACTCCCGAAGAATCATTCACTGCTTGTGTTTTCCTGATCTCTAAACTTGGTGTATTTTCCATTTTCATAATACCCGTTTGAGTATTAGATATAATATTTGCTTGGTTAGCAATATTGTTTGCTTGGAAAGAAACAAAAATACTTGTACTAGTTAATACAATAGCTGTTAAAACTTCTAAAAATATTTTGTTTCGTTCTAACAAGTTTCTAAAGAGAATAATTTTATTCTTCATTGTTAATGATTAAATTTAAAATCGCTAAAGTACTACACAAAGAAAAATATTGATACAGTAAAAATACTTGTTTCTTGAATAATGTTAGACCTCAATAATAAATTAAGATATTTACTTTATGAAAAACTTTATCTTTAACATAAATAAATAGTAAAAATAGCCTTTTACTAAACGCTCTACAGGCGGATAAATAGTTATCTAATGAAACAATTTCTAGAAATCCGATTGCGCGCATTTGTAATCCGTACCCACAAAGTATATCTTAACAGATAAAAAAAAGAAAATCCAGTTTTTATTAATATAGGAATGGGCACGGAAAGAATTTCCGCACTATCTTTGGTGCATCTAACGATATAGCTATCTCATTTTAATAACATCCTTTCCGTAATTATTTTATTTGAGGAAGTCTCAATTCCGGTAACTTCGGCATACTTTACATTTGGTAACCAAAAAGAACCTCCTTCAATGCGCACAAATATTTTTTCTACCTGTATTCTTTTCTGATTTACACTTACAAAAACATGATATTTTTGATCTGAATCTATCTTTTTCAAGGTAAAGGGTAACTTTTTATACGATACAAATTGAAGCTCAAACTCTTCGTTATCCAGGGTTTTGCTTTCTAATCCGTATGCATATTTTCGTTGCATATAATTAAAGTCTTTCTTCTCCCCTTTCTCAGCATATCGAATCCAATAGGCTTTTATAGGATTGCTTTTGTTTATTTTTCCATTTTCGTCATAGTTTATGGTATAAATTGCAGTGTTTACATTTGGGTCTCGCTGAATATAAAACAACATATTATCTATATTCTTGGGTGTTGGAAAATTTAATGGCGATGGTTTTTTAGATTGTGCCAATAGATTTCCAGAAATTATACTTACTAAGATCGTTATAACGATTAGTGATTTTGTGAAATATATAAATGATAATTTGTTCATAACGAAGTTTTTATACAACCTGCTAGTTGCAATTATTTTAACACATAGAAACATAGATTCACAACGCTTAAAAAAGGCGTTTCACTTGTTTAAACAATCATAGTTGACTATGTGTGAGAAATTAGGTTCTTTTTATATTCTTTTTAGGTATCTAATCCCGAAGCTTCGGGACTATGTTTCTATGTGTTGAATAGAAAACGCTTAATTGATTATTTACACGCTAATCTGATTTAATTACATTCTTTTTTCGTTTACTCTAAAAACCCAATATTTAATCAGTGGATAATTAAATCCATAAGAAACAAAACTATCCGTGATTAATCTTCCGATTCTATAATCGATTTGAAATACTTTTTGCAAAATAAGCGTACCAAATGATTTTAAGGAAATACTTCCCAATACAACTAACGCAAATTTAAAAAGCTGACTATTGATGTGGCCGCTATAACCAGATTGATTTTTAAATACCCAAAATCTATTGATGCTGAAATTGATAATGGCACCAACGGTTCCGGAGATTAGAATAGAAAAAGTAAAATGCAATTTAAAAACTTCTGTTAGCAAAATCATTAAACCATAATCGGTAATGCCTCCTAAAAATGCCGCAACTTGTGCTCGTAGAAAAGTAAAAATGGATTTTTTACTGAACATATCAGTCTTGGTTTTTATCTTTTAAATCGCCCAACTTTAAAAGTTTTAAGCTATCTATAGTGTTAATTAGGAGTAAAATAGTTGTGATTAAACCAGCCAAATAGGTAATTGATCCCTGAACTAAAACCTCTATAATTAAAATTATAGCAATAATAAATCTAAGTTCTGTTGCGCCAACAAAGCCAGAATCTATACTGTATTCATTTGTGATTTTGTAGCGCAACAGGCTGATGATGATAGACCAGCCATACAATGCGACAAAAGCAAAGGCTACTATTTGTGTGCCATTTTTAGCATAAATGTAGTAGCCAAAGCCTATAAGCACAATACCAATCCAATCGGCAATAATATCGAGTGCAAAACCATACCAACGTCGCGGAATATTTCTATAATAAGCCAATCTTCCGTCTAATGAATCGCCTAACCAATTCATAACCAAACCAATAATACCGAAAAGCAAATACCATTTTGTTAAATAAGCTCCTAAAACAAAAGCCAAGAAAACTAATCCTGAACCAAGTGTACCCATTAAAGTGAGTACGTTTGGCGAAATGAATTTAGGAACCTTTGGAAGCAAAAATACAATCGTTAACTGTTCTGCACTTTTTAAAATATTAGTTCGCTTACGGTCTGAAAATGTTCTTTCTGCAATTGCACTATAATCTTCTATCTGTATTTCTTTTCCCATTAATAGCGTAATATTTGTAAGCCAGATAGTATAGCCAATTCTAGTTTTACAATTTTTAGTTTTACTTTTCTTTGACTATTTTTAAAAAAATCTGTGGTTCTTTTTAGTTTACCTGATCTAACCAGATAACTAAATGCGAGAATGATCAGCATAATTATTTAACAATACCAGCAAAACGTTGATAAAAAACCGTTGGGCTATTCTCATTTTTAGGAGCATATTTTCCTGCTATAATCGGAATATAGATAACCCTTCTTCTACTCTCTTCGCCACGAATAGATGATTCTGCCACTCTGTGCCACAAACGGCCATCGTGAATGGTTAAATCTCCAGCTTCGGGATTGATAGAAACTTCCTGAGGATCAGGTTTATTATCTAAAAAGTATTTTTTACGAAAAAGCATTTGATAAATACTTTGCTTATGAGTACCCGGAATGATTTTAAGACCGCCATTTTCAGGTTTTAAAGTGCTTAAGTGAATACCTACATTTAACATCGGGTTTAATTTTGCACCATAAAAAATATCTCTCAGTCCATCTGTATGCCAGCCCATTTTAGTAAACTTACTTTCTGGCCCGTTGATATAATGATTAAAAACCATTCCGTCTTTTTCTTCAGTTCCTAATCTTGCGCCATCGCCTGCCAATGGTAATAAACTATTAAATCTTGGATCAAGTAAAAGGCCACTTAAGGTTTGATGATGTTGATTGATAAAAGCAAAACGTTGTACAATAGGGGAACCATCTAAATCTTTTCCATATTTAATAGGAACACCATTTACTTTTTGAAGATCGTTTTTAATCCAATTTTGCTCTACTTGTTTCGAGGCATCAATGATCGATGAAACAGTTTCCGGATTTATAAATTTTTTGAAATGAATGAAGCCATGTTCGTTAAAAAACGCAATTTGCTCATTAGTTAATTGCTCAGTAAGGGTAAAGGTTTTATAAGAAGATACCATGATAATATAGATTTAATAAATGAAATAATATGTTTAATTTATCTAAAACAGAATAACAACAACAGCAACAAAACATTAGCATGTTTACGTGCATTCGGTTTTCAGATAAATTAAACATATTTTTTCTTTTATTTGACATACTCTATAGAATTAGTAGAATTTAATACAAACTTAATATAATTTTTCTTTTTTCAAAGAATATTTTTTTATTTATTTTTTGTAAAAATTAAATTTTATAAATTCCAGCAGCCATTTT
Organism: Flavobacterium sp. PL02; assembly: GCF_035013205.1. Classification (NCBI taxonomy): domain Bacteria; kingdom Pseudomonadati; phylum Bacteroidota; class Flavobacteriia; order Flavobacteriales; family Flavobacteriaceae; genus Flavobacterium; species Flavobacterium sp. PL02. The sequence goes on along the minus strand of NZ_JAYGJP010000012.1, from coordinate 3,469 downwards.
TTCAATAAATCCCTTTGGTAGTATACGGTTGGCATAAACCGAAATAATATTTGTAAAACCTGGAATAACTTCTGATTTTTTGTTGAACATGGCTTTTACAGCAATTTTTGCGACTTCATCAGCCTGCATATTAAACTTTTCGGCCATTTTGCTAAAAGCGTCTAAACCAGCTCTTGCAGCAAAACCAGTATCAACCGGGCCTGGACTAAAACAAGTTACTGAAATTGAAGTTTGAGCAAGTTCGAAACGCAAGGCACGCGTAAACGATAAAACAAAAGCCTTTGTAGCCGAATAAACAGCTAACGTAGGTACAGCTTGGTATGCAGCAGTACTGGATATATTTAAAATGTAGGCTTGTTTTTCTTGTGAAAGTATTGGGACTAATAAATGTGAAAGTTCTACAACTACATTCATGTTAAGTTGCATCATGCCAAGCTGATCGGTTAGAGAAGACTGACTAAAATCGCCCCACACACCATAACCAGCATTATTAACTAAAAAGCCAACTGAATAATTATTCATTTTAATCCAATCGGTTACTTTTAGCGATGCACCATTTGTCGAAAGATCAATCGATAAAACAGGTGCATCAATACCGTATTTAACTTGAAGATCATCAGATAATACTTTTAATTCCTCGTCACTTCTTGCAACAAGCAATAGTGGATAACCCTGTTTCGCTAATTCATAAGCAATAGATTTTCCAATTCCTTTGCTGGCACCAGTTATTAAGGCATACGGTTTAGTTTTTTCGCTCATTTTATTAATTTAATGATCAAATATAAAGATTAATTGTAAACCGTTGGGCTTGCAACGTGCATAATGGTTATCCTCTGCCCTATCCTCTGGAACTGACTTATTGCGCTCCGAATGCTTTAAGCAGCCAAGTTGTACCCCTAAACTAATTATCCAACACTAGTTACTTATTTTATACTACCCTCTTTTGTCTTTTAAAGGAGGGTTATAATGAATTTCAGGCTACCATGTAATTTTCAGCACAAAGAGAAATTCACAGGATATTATGGATTTACTTTCTGAATTTCAAAGCAGATTAAAAACTACGATGCAAGCCTTTTTTATTTTGCTTGTCACGGATTTTTGAAGTAGAGGGAGTAAATTATTTAGCGTTTACAGAATACCACTTGAATCATGCGAATAATTATCATTGTAAACAAACTTGTATTCAATTGACAAATCTTTAAAGTATCTACAAATAAAATCAATTATTGATGCTTGCAGAAAAAGTTTTAAAAGAAGTGGTGTAATTGCAAATTGTAAAAAAGTTAATGGTAGAAAACTATTAACTTTTTCTGCATACGTGTTTTTCAATTAATTTTTTAAACAACATCATCATTAAAGCTAGAGTACAGAATGCAAACATCACCCATGGCGTGCTCTGAACACCATAGTTATTAATAAAAAGTCCGCCAATTGCCGTACCAAAAGAAATACCCAGATTTCCAAAAGAGATGGCAAGACTATTAGCAAATTCGGGTGCTTCTGGTGCAGTCTCTATCATATAAGCCTGTGCGGTCAGAAAGCAGGGAGTTTGCAAAAATCCCCATACCGCAATCAGAAGCACAGTAGAAAAGGACATTGTTCCGGAGTAATAAATCGGAATGCAGATCATCAACAATCCGATTAGAAAAGCCGCTGTAGTTTTTGTAATATCTTTGGTTAATAGTTTTCCTGCAAGAAAGTTTCCAAGAACACCAGTAGATCCGAAAAGCAACAACATTAAACCAATTGTCTTGGCATTCATATGATTAACCTTGCTAAGGTAATCTGCAAAATAACTATAGGTTGAAAAGAGTCCCCCAATCATAAGAAATGAAAAGAAAGCGCTAACCAGAAATGTGGGTTTTGTCAATATTTTTAACTGGCTCCCATAGGATTTTTTCTCTTTTATGGGCATCGAAGGCAAAAGTATAATAATCGCTACGAGCACGACTAAACTAATGGATGCCTGAACCATAAATGATAATTGCCAATTGTCAAATAGCCCTGCAATATAGGTTGCAAAGGGAACCGTTGTAATTGTTGCAATACCTATACCTGCCATAACAATGGCCATCATTTGGTGTGCCACTTTTTTGTCTGCAGAACTAGTGGCTGCCGCAACAGCATTCGATACTAACACTGGATGCAAAAAAGCTGGTAAGATCCTCACAACCATTAATAACCAAAAAGGTGGAGCAAAGGAAGATACAATACCGGTAAGTAAAAAGATCAGCATCGTCACAGCCATTAATGTTTTCCGATTAATTCCAGAAGTAAACATCGTCATAAATGGACCTGCAATAGCCACTGTTATGGCATAAGCACTTAGTAACAAGCCGGCCGTACTAATATTGATATGATAGTATGAGGCTATTTGGGGTAGAATGCCAATTACTCCAAATTCAGTCGTAATCATCCCAATAAGGCTCAAGGTACCTATGTAAGCTATTTTTTTCTTAAACATAAAGTTGTAGCATTTCATGGAATGATTATTCCATTTTTATAAATCACGATTTTACGGCATCCCATGCTGCCTGAATATAATTGTCTATGGTTGCTTCCTGTAGATGTATGTATTTACTATGATGTAATTTGACAAGTGACACCAAAGATCCACTCGTAAACCCAATCCATTCTTTGATATCTCCTTCCTTTATTAATTGCTGTTTTTGCCCATCCAGATAGACTTGATCTAATTCTCTCACATAAAGTCCACCCTTATGTTTTGCAGCGGGATCTATAGTTGGCGAATAATAAAATTGCTCCAAAAACAAAAAATCCATGGGTTCCTGAATAAAATAATCAACCATTTTCCTCCATAAATGGATAAAACGTTGTTTAACAGAAAGTGTAATATCATATCCATCAATGATGATTTCAGATTCTTTTACTTTAAGATGGAAGTAAAGTTCGTTTATCAATACCTCTTTAGTAGAAAAATAATTATAAATCGTTCCCATTCCTGTATCTGCTTCTTTAGCAATTTCAGACATTGGGGTATTGTCAATTCCTTTCGATACGATGAGTTTTAAGGTGGCGGCTAGTATTTTTTCTTTTTTTGTCATAACAATATAATGATGTGACAAAGATATATAATTGGAATGAATATTCCAATTATATATCTTTACATGTATATGCTGCTGAGTCAACGATTTGTCGTTTTACTCATGGAGAATAATATTGTTTTTAATAGTAAGATTATAAAGCTGGAGAGCTCAAAAGAAAACTTAGCATATAAATCAATTTAGATTACAGTATCTCTCGAAGTTGCTAAGAATAATAATTTAACCGCAAAGAGCGCAAAGGATTACGCAAAGAGTCGCAAAGTTTAATAAATAGCTTTGCGGGATCAAGAACAAAACCTGGGGAGGAATGTCAAAATAAAATAAGAACTTTGTAATCTAAGAATTTGAGATGACTCCTATAGACCTTTTAAAATTTATGCTGCCTGATTTTTTAGTAGAACACT
>NZ_JAYGJP010000011.1:0-158214 GCF_035013205.1 Flavobacterium sp. PL02 | reverse complement strand
GATCTCTCTTAAAACGGCTGTCAATTCAATATGTCTAGGAACGTGTTCTTCTTTTTTTAATATCGCTTGTTTCTCAAAGCGGGTGCAAAAGTAGAAAAGTCTTTTCTAACTGGCAAGAAATTTATGAAGTTTTTTTTGGAAAATTTTCGTTTCCGTTTTCTTCTTTCTTATCAATCTTTCAAGGAACTTTCCGTTGTTTTGCGGGGTGCAAATGTAACATCCGTTTTCCATTCTCACAAGCTTTTCGAAATCTTTTTTTTTAGAATTTTATTTCTAATTTGATTCGTCTTGCTTGCCAGTATTTAAAGGAACGTTTGTCGTTGTTGCGGGTGCAAAACTACCACCTTTATATAGATAATCAATACTTTTTATAGAGTATTTTTTGTTTATTTTTTAACAGTCTGATAACAGTATGTTTACGGGTGTTGTTTTTTCTTTATCTCTGTCTTTTTAAGACTCTCCCTCTAGGTTTTCCTTGTTTTTGCTGGGTTTTGCTAGGTTTTGCTAGGTTTCGCGCAAAGTCACTAAGGCACAAAGTCTCTTTTATTGTCTTTCTTATGGGAGTTTTGTTGTGTTTTGTATCTCCTAGCCCTGATAGTAGCGAAAATCCTTGTCCTTTTTTCTTTAAAAAGGACAAGATTGTAGCGGATAGCAGGAAATAGCTCCTGAAACTATTCGAATCGTATTGCTTTAACTGGAGAAATCTTCGTTATTATATAGGAAGGAATCAATAACACTAAGAAACAAACTGATACCGTAAGCAGATTTACTAACAATACATATCCCCAGTTGAGATAAACCGGCGCTTGGTTAACATAGTAGTTTTCTGGATTAAGCTGAATCACTCCAAAATGCTGCTGTATCAACAATAGCGAAATCCCAATAAGATTCCCCCAGAACAATCCTCTTAATATAAGGTAAAGTGCATTATAAAGGAAGATTTTACGAATGACCCAATTATTAGCTCCTAATGCTTTTAGGATTCCGATCATTTGTGTGCGTTCTAGTATTAACACCAATAGTGCTACTACCATATTTATTGTTGCTACAATGATCATGATAGCAAGAATAACTATAATATTAAAATCGAAGAGTTGCAACCAATCAAATATATAACTGTATTTTTCGATTATGGTTTTAGTATCTAGCGTTGATGATGTTTGCTGATAGATTTCGTCTCCTGTCGTTTTTATATTATCAAAGTCTTTTAAGAAAACCTCAAATGCCCCAACTTCGTTTGGAGCCCATTTATTAATACGTTGTATATGGCGAATATCTCCTATTATATAGGTAGCATCGAAATCCTGAAATCCTGAATTGAAGATTCCCGCGATTTTGAATCGGCGAACATTTGGTAATTTATTCTGATCTTCTTTTATAAAGAAGGTATTAAACTCATCTCCTACTTTTAGATTTAATCTATCTGCAAGAAATCTCGATAATAACACTTCTTGATTAATTGCTTTGGAATAATCCGGGAGCCTTCCGTCGACTAAATACTCTTTTATATTATTCCAATCATAATCGGCACCAACTCCTTTGAATATTATTCCTTCGAAAGCTGTTTCAGTTCTTATTATTCCTGCTTTACTAGCTATTGCCTGAATATGACTTACCTCTGGAACAGAAGTAAACTTAGGATAAAAGTCTTGCTTTTTGGAAATTGGACTTAACGTTACCTCGGATTGGTTATTATCGTAATTAGAAATAATTACCTGACCATTAAAAGCGGAGACTTTTTCGCGGATTTTTTGTTGCAATCCAATTCCGGTTGCTACTGAAACCAACATCATTATTATTCCGATTGCAATAGCCGAGATTGCAATTTTTATAATTGGTGCTGATATACTGCTTTTATAATCCTTTGCAGTAATAAGTCTTTTGGCTATAAAATATTCTAGATTCAAAATTGATAGGGTTGTCTTATAATATGTTCAAAAATACGGTTTAATAAACAAACATAAATTACTCGTAAAAACAATTACGAAATATTTAAGCCTAAATAGCCTCTTATAAAGGCAAACGCTTTTTCATTGCCTCGACAATATTAAATGCCGCTGGACACATTGCGACGTTTTTAAGCGTTAAATCAGAAATTTGCTGGAATTTTTTACGATCTGTATGCGGGAACTCACGGCAGGCTTTTGGGCGTACATCGTAAATCATGCAATAATTTTCATTATCCAGGAATGTACACGGAACACTTTGCAGAACATAATCTTTATCTTCATCTATACGCAAGTATTGCTCGATGAACTGTTGCGGCTTTTGTCGCAAATGTTTTGAGATACGCTCGATATCGGCATCTGTAAATAAGGGGCCTGTCGTTTTACAACAGTTAGCACATTTTAGGCAATCTGTTTTTTTGAATTCTGCGTCATGTAATTCTCGCATTACATAATCTAAATTCTTAGGTTGTTTCTTTTTAAGCTTATCGAAATACTTTTTGTTTTCGATATGCTTATCTTTGGCTAACTTATTTAAGTTGTTTAAAATTTCTTTCAAGTTTAATTTTTAAAGTTGATTTGCAAAATTAAACAACTTTAAACTCGAAACCTTAAACTTTGAACTAAAATACAATGAAAGACCTTTTTGGGAAAGCAATGCTAGATTTCCAGACCAACAATTCGCCTGAGGATTTAATTACCGAAACCACTATTTCTGAAGCTGACGAAATGAACGTTGCTTATTTGTTTCGCTCTTTTAAAGAAATGCCTAAACTGGAGCAAAAAGCATTAGAACTTGCCAAAGGAAAAATACTTGACGTAGGTTGTGGAGCCGGAAGTCATAGTTTGTATTTACAAAACGAAAGAAATTTAGACGTAACCGCTATAGATATTTCGGAAAAAGCCATTGAAACCTGTAATCTCCGTGGTGTAAAAAATGCCAAAACACAAGATATACTAACTCTAGATGGCGAAAAATACGATACAATTATATTATTAATGAATGGTGTTGGCATTTTTGGAAAACTTCAAAATTGCAATAAATTTTTATCAAAGCTAAAGTCTCTTCTAAATCCTGGTGGACAAATCTTACTGGATAGTTCGGACATTATATATATGTTTGACGAAGATGAAGATGGAGGGAAATGGATTCCATCGGATACTGAGTATTATGGCGAACTCGTTTTTAATATATCTTATAAAGGCGATAAAGAATCTGCTTTTGACTGGTTATACTTAGATTACAATACACTCCAAAATGCAGCTGTCGCTAATGGTTTTAAATGTGAACTTGTTCTAGAAGGCGAACATTATGATTATCTAGCCAAACTTTCTGTTTAAAAAACAAAACACATAACATGGAAAATTTAGATTTAGAAAAATTAAAATATCCTATCGGAAAATTTATAACTCCTGAAAATTATTCTCCTGATTATATTTTAAATAAAATTGAAGAAATCTCTTCTTTCCCCGAAAGACTAAAAAAAGAAGTGATTAGTTTATCCGACGAACAACTTGACACTCCTTATCGACCGGAAGGTTGGACGGTAAGACAACTCATTCATCATTGCGCCGAAAGCCATATGAATTGTTTTATACTAATAAAATGGGCTTTGACTGAGGACAAACCAATAATAAAGGCTTACCACGAGGACCTTTGGGCTGAATTACCTGATAATTTGACAATGCCTATACAACCCACTTTGTCTTTATTGGATGGTTTGCATTTTCGTTTAGGATACATCATGAAAAGCTTATCTCAAGCAGAACTTGAAAAAACTTTTATTCACCCCGAAAATAATTCTATAGTTTCTATCAAGCAAATGATAGGAACGTATGCCTGGCACGGTAATCATCATTTAGCTCACATTACAGCTCTGAAGAAACGCAAGGGATGGTAATTATATTTGTTTTCCTAGCTAAACTCAAAATGAAAACATTTTACACAGCTTGTATACTATTTATACATATTGGTTATCATACATAATTAGCGATAAAAACAAAAGCCTCTTCATGCATGAAGAGGCTTTTGTTTTTGTAACATATAAATATCCTTGATTAAGGAATATTCAAATATTTATGTGTTTGAAGTGATACTCTCCATTTCGGATTATTCATGACATACTCTACAATAAGAGGAGTCATTTCTTCTTTTTTACTCCATTCCGGCTGAAGAAACAATATTGCTTTTCCGTTTACTAGTTCTGCTTGTTCTTCGGCAAAGATAAAATCATGCTTATTGTAAATAATTACTTTTAATTCATGTGCATTATCATAAACTGTTTGCGTTGGCAATTTATTCTTTTTTGGAGAAAGACAAATCCAATCCCACGTTCCTGTAAGCGGATAAGCTCCTGAGGTTTCGATATGAACTTTTAGATTTTTATTTTTTAATTCTGTCGTAAGTACAGTCATATCCCATGTTAATGGCTCTCCACCTGTAACAACAACTGTATCAGCATATTTACTTGCATTATTTACAATTAAATCAACACTTGTAGGCGGATGCAATTCTGCATTCCAACTTTCTTTAACATCACACCAATGACAACCTACATCACACCCTCCAATACGGATAAAATAAGCTGCTGTACCTGTATGAAATCCTTCTCCCTGAATCGTGTAAAACTCTTCCATTAAGGGTAACATTGCACCTTTATTTACTTCTAATTGTATTTCTTTTGATAACATTACTAAATTTTAAAGTGCAAAGATAGTCAATAAAAAATGGAACAATAAAAAAACCGATAATTCAAAGAACTATCGGTTTTAAAATATTAAGAATCTTTATATTATTTTAAAGTATTCAAAGATTGTGTAGCATAAGCATTAGTAGGATCCAATGCTAAAGTTTTATTAAAATACTCAATTGCTTTCGCTTTATCTGTATTTGCATAACTTGCTGCGATGTTATTGTAAGCCTCTACGAATTTAGCTTTAACTGCTGGTTTAGCAATTTCTTCAGCTCCTTTTTCAGTAGATTTTGCAATATAATCTTCGTAGTTTTTAGTCATTGCCTCATCATTCTCAAGCAATCTGTTTGTTCTTGCTCTATAAAGGTAAGCCTCTTGATAAGTTGGTGAAGCTGTAATTACATTTACAAATGCAGCATCTGCTTTTTGTAAAGCAATTGCATCTGGCTTAGTATTAGCTTTGTTGTTATCATAGTAGATAGACAAACCATAGTAGATATTATCATCTAAATAAGTTGCAGACTCAGGAACTTTTGTACCAAATTCAAAAAGTGCTCCTGATTCTTTGTATAATTTTTTACCAAACAATACTTTTCCAAGATCACCTAAATCCTGAACCGCTAAAGGCTCCATTGCAATAGCTTTTCTAATCTCTACCAAACCTGCTTCGAATGCAGCTGGATCAACTGAAGTACCTTCAGCATTTGTTCCTTTTTTGATTTTAGCAAAACCTAAATACAAATAATCTTTTGCAATAATTTTATTTTTAGGATTTTTTACATAATCCTCTAATGATTTGATAGCAACATCTACATTACCATTTTCATATGCAGCATATCCTAAATATCTGAAGATTCTAGGGTTTACTTTATCCAATTCGATCATTTTGTTTGCCTCAACTTCTAAAGCTTTATAATCTTTTACAAGAATTAAAAAGTCTGCATGACGCATTCTTGAATGTATAGAATAATCCGTAAGCGTTAAATATTTTTCATAGCTAGTAATAGCTTTTTGCATATTCTCTTCTGACTTAGAAGGCTTGTTTCTTCCCCATTTGTAATATGTTTCAGCTAATTCTCTGTAAACAGGACCATAATTAGGATCTAATGCAATAACTTCATTAAAAGATTTAATAGCTTCATCGTAAGATTTAGCTCCTTTTAATAATACTCCTAGTTGCATTTTTGCTCTCAACAATGTTGGATCTGCTTGGAATGCATTACGATATGATTTGTAAGCTTCGTTTTGATTATTGTCTCCATAATATGCATCTCCAAGTGCTAAAAGTACTTGAGCATTTTGTGGATCTACTGCTACCGCACGATTTAAAGAAGTTATAGCACTTTTGTAATCTGGATTAACAGAATTCATGTATGCTTTACCGATATAGATAAATTCCTCTACATCTTTTCTTTTCATTGGCTTTATAGCTGAAGCAAAATTAGCCTGAGCTGCAGTTGTATTTTTATTATCTAAATCTAATTGACCTAAACCAATATAACCAAGATTAGCACGGCTAGATGCAGCTGTACTATTAAGGTAATATATTTTTGCAGAGTCAGCAACTTGTTGACTTAAATAAATATTACCCAATATAAATGGAGCTTCACCATCAGTTGGTTTTGCTTTTATAATTGATTGTAAAACTGATTTTGCTTTTTCAAATTGCTCTGCATCGATAGCTTTTTTAGCTTGACTTATGTCTTGTGCATAAGTTCCAGCAGCTGTAGCCATTAACGCAACACTAAAAATTTTAAATTTATTCATCTCTGTTGTAATTAATTTATTCTTTTTCGTTAATAATTTCACTTCTAACATTGAGTTTTCTTCCAGGAACACGTATTGGTAACAATCCAGATTTTAAAACTATTCTTTGTCCAATATCGCCTCCTACAAAAGAAGCAAACCCAATACCTAATCCTGAGTATCCTTGACAATTGATAATATACAAATCACGTGCCAAAGGATAAGTACCCTCTGCTATATTGTTTTGAGTTGGAGCAACAAATTTATCACTAGTAAGACCTTTTACGCTCAATACATTAACTTTAGCAACAAAATCTTTCATTTTAGGAGATGGTTGTGACAACCAATTTACTCCTACAACTCCTACCATTCCTTTATTCTCAGATACAAATTTAATTACTTCTTCATTTGTTTTAAATGAAAAAACTCCTTCTTTAGGAATATCTTTAGTTCCTGCCAAAGTTTTTAAATAGCGCACTGTACTAGAGTTTGGATTATCAAAAACTAATCCTTTGATACTTGCTTCGGGTTTACCTTGCATTAAATTAATCACTGTTTTCAACGCAATTAAAGTATCATTATTGTCTTTGTTTGAAATAAATGCAATTGCATCTGTAGCAACTGGCGTTACTCTAGGGGCAATTTTCTTTTTATTAAAAACTTCTCTCTCTTCTTTTGTCAAATCTCTTGCTGTAAAAGCAACAGTAGCTTTTTGATTTAGTAAATCATTAATAAGTTCCGCTTCTGATTTTGGTTTTATAGCAATTTTTGCATCATAAGTGCTTTCAAAAATAAGCACCTGATCCTCAACAATAGGAACCAACGTTTCATCTACAGTAATATCCATAGATCCTTTTAGTATTGATTCTTTGTCTACTTTACTTTTATCTTTCTGATTACAAGTAATAAACAATAAACCAAACAATACTAAAAACAAAACTTTACTATTCTTTAGCATAACTAATCAGTGTTTGAATTAAAAAACCTCACAAATCTTATAAACGAATATACGATTAATAATATACCAAAAGCAACTCTATATTTAAATTCCATTGCAATTGGTAAAGCTTTCCAAAAAATAATTACTAAACCTATTACAAAATACATTAGAAAGAAGAACATTCCTAAAACAAGAAGAAATCGCTCTTTTAGCGATTTCTTCTTAATATTATCAAGCAGTTTCTTCAACATTAGTCTGCAGATTGAATAGTAATAGGAAGAGAGTATAATACCCTAACTTTTTTACCATTTTGCTCACCTGGATTCCATTTTGGACATTTCTTTAAAACTCTAATAGCTTCGGTTCCTGTTCCATAACCAATATCTCTTAAAACTTTAATGTCTGTTAACGATCCATCTTTTTCAACTACGAAAGTAACATATACTTTACCTTTCAATCCTTCTTCTTCTGGAGTTTTGTAGTTATTACCTACAAACTTGTAGAATTTTTCAATCCCTCCAGGGAATTCAGGTTTTACTTCGATACCTGCTGTGTTGTAAATTTGTGTATCTTCTTCAACTACCGCAGCTGTTCCTGTACCTACTGGCTCAACAGTTAATACTGCATCAGGATCTCCTTTAATAGTTTCAGCACCAATTTTTTTCTCTTTAAGCTCCACTAATTTTGGCGGCTCTTCAGTTACTTCATCAGCTTTTGCTACAACTGGCTTCACGAACTTCACTTGATCCACTTTTGGAGGTGGAGGTGGTGGAGGCGGAAGGTTTGGTTTTACCTCCTCTTTTTTAGGTGGTAATTTTACAGTGGTAATCTTAATATCCTTACTTGCCTCATCTGCTTTAGAATCTGGCAAAAGGCTTGCAATAACTGGCGCAGCAACAGCAATTGAAAAAATAACTGACCCAACGATAAGTGCTCTTACCGTAGTTTTTGTGTTAGATTTTCTTAACTCATATGCACCATATATCTTATTACGCCCTTCGAATACGATATCAAGCCACTGGTTTTTTATAATATCTAATTTCATTTTTCTTGATTATTAGGGTGTTAAAAGATAAGATTGCTCTTATTTTTTCTCTACCAATTTTGTTTCCTCTGGCGAAAACTCATTAACGATTGCATAGGTTTCTACGCCAGTAATAGCCATTTCGTCCAAGATATCAACCAAATTACGGTAACTAGATTTTTTCGTAGGTTTTATAATTACGATAATTCCGTTTTTTGGTTTCCCAATTCCAGCAGAATATTCTAAAACAGATTTTTTTCTGCTTACTAATTCTTTACGGATTCCGTCTTTCCCATAAGCAATATCTTTAGGTCCAGCGATAGGAGTTGCTAACAATCCCATATAATAAGTTAATTTATTATCTGGGCCTAATAATAAAGTCATTGTACGATTTTCATCTACTTTAATATCATTCTTTTCATTAGGATCCTTCTCTTTATCTGGCAACCCCAAGTTCATCGATTGAGGCTTTGACAACGTTGTGGTAAGCATAAAGAATGTGATTAGTAAGAAAGCCAAATCTACCATCGCAGTTAAATCTACTTTTGAGTTTTGCTTTTTACTTCTTACTTTACCACCTTTTCCGCCTCCACCGCCGTCGGTATTTAATTCAGCCATTTTAGTGTATGTTTTTTAATTAAAAGTCTTTTCCTCTCAAACCAGTAACTAAGCTAAAGGTATTGATTTTTTGATCTTGCAAGATGTCCATTACTTTATGAATCGCAGGATACTCTTCTTTAGCATCACCTTTTATCGCAAATTGTAATTCTTTATCAGCAATTTCAATATTTGCAATACGCGCATTGTAAATCCATTCTTTTAACTGATTATCTAAAGAATCTTTAGGAATACCAGGTTGATCAGCTTTACTTCTATCAGCCGCTTTCATGTCAATGATTTGCTTTAAACTTGTAATTGGAACTCCAAATCCTTCCATTAGAGCAAATTCAGTTTTATCATTGTCAGAAAAAGCAACACCGTATTTCTCACCCATTAGCTCCAAAGTTCTTTTACGAACTTCTCTTCCTTTTAAATCAAAAAATACTTTTCCTTTTCCTATTGTAAGTGTAGCTAAATCCGTTTCAGGTAATTTAGTTTGTACAGTAGATGAAGGCGTGTCTACAGGAAGTGCCTCAGGCACTTTTGCAGTAGCAGTCAAAATAAAGAATGTCAACAAAAGAAATGCAACATCACACATGGCAGTCATGTCCGTAGACGTTGACTTTTTTTTCATTTTTATTTTTGCCATTATCTTTTATTTTAAATTTAGCACAATAATCATGCTAAAAAATTATTTATTGTTTTAAACTTCCTCTAAAGTGTCTGTAAGTATTTACGATTGTAGTACCTGCTTCGTCAATAGAATAAGTTAAATCATCAATTTTAGATGTAAAGAAGTTGTAAGCAATAATAGCAAAGATAGAAGTACTAATACCAGTTGCAGTATTTACAAGTGCCTCAGAAATACCATTTGCAAGTGCAGCTTGGTCAGGAGAACCTGTAGAAGCTAACGCGCTAAATGCTTTAATCATACCAGATACTGTTCCTAACAATCCTCCTAATGTACCTAAAGATACTAATGAAGAAATGATTGTCATGTTTTTCTCTAACATTGGCATTTCTAATGAAGTAATCTCTTCGATTTCTTTGTGGATAGTTTCAGAAGCTTCTTCACTGTTGAAACCTTCTTTTTTAACTTCTTGATATTTAATTAAAGCTGATTTAATTGCATTTGCAACTGAACCTTGTTGTTTGTCACAAGAAGCGATAGCTGCATCAATGTTTCCTTCTTTAATGCTTCCTTGTACACTTTTCATGAATTTATCTAAGTTTGCTTTTCCAGCAGCTTTAGAGATAACTGTAAATCTTTCAATAGAAAATACGATAACCATTAATAACATACCTAACAAAACAGGAACGATAATACCTCCATGGTAAACCATACCTAATATATTCAACGGGTGCCCTTCAACTGTACCACCTTCAAAATTCGATGGAGAACCCATTAGGAAATTCCAAATACACCAACCCACAAAAATACATGCTGCAATAATCAATCCTGACACCATTCCTCCGCCATTTGAAGTACTTTCCTTTTTAACTTTAACGTTTGCCATTTTTTTTAATTTTAATAGTTTTAAATAATTTTTATTTTTTAGTTATAATAAACTTGTAGTGCAGCAAATTTATATTTTTAGTTTAAATAAAAAAACTTTTTTCAATTTAATTCCAATTAATTTAACCTTAAAACAAAAAATATCTAATTGAATTAATTGTATTTTAAATAAAATCGAAGTAAAAAAATAATTATTTATGATAAAATTTACAACGATTTAGTAAAAAGCAATGCAATCTCTCAAAATCTTCATAATGTGTTAAGAAAATATTTTTTATTATTATTTTTAACAAAATTAGTTTTTTTTTACGCTAACATAGCTAAATTAAACGTTTTAAGAAAAAATCTATACCTTGCAACTGAATTAATGTTACATAAATATGAGCCAAAAAGACGAATTTATTCAAAGTATAAATGACGGTTATCAAACCAAAGGGGAAAGTATTATTCTTGGTGGAGCAATTTTCGATGGGGAACCTCTAAATGCACACGTAAAAATCCCATTAAAAACATTAAACCGTCACGGATTAATAGCTGGAGCGACTGGAACTGGAAAAACTAAGACGATTCAGGTACTATCTGAGCAACTTTCATTAGCAGGAATCCCTGTTTTGATGATGGATATTAAGGGAGATTTTAGTGGTATTGCTAAAGAAGGTGAAGAAAAGTCTTTTATTACCGAACGTCATGCAAAAATCGATATACCTTATAATATATCCCAATTTCCTGTAGAATTAATGTCTCTTTCTGAACAAAGCGGGGTTAGATTACGCGCTACAGTTTCAGAATTTGGACCTGTTTTATTCTCTAGAATATTAGGTTTAAATGATACTCAATCGGGTGTTATTTCGGTAATTTTTAAATATTGTGACGATAATAAAATGCCTTTATTAGATTTAAAGGACATTAAAAAGGTCATTAATTATATTACTGAAGAAGGAAAAGATGAAATCGCAGCCAGTTATGGCAAGATATCTACAGCCACAACTGGAACAATTCTCCGAAAAATAATCGAACTGGAACAACAAGGAGCAGATATCTTTTTTGGTGAATTATCATTTGAAATTGATGATTTAATGCGCATCGACGAAAACGGTAAAGGATACGTAAATATCATTCGTTTAACGGATATTCAGGATAAACCTAAATTATTCTCGACTTTTATGTTGAGTTTACTTGCCGAAATATACCAACAAATGCCCGAAAAGGGAGATGTTGACCAACCTGAATTAGTCATTTTTATAGATGAAGCGCACTTAATTTTCAACGAAGCTAGTAAAGTATTGCTAGAGCAAATTGAAACTATTGTAAAACTTATTCGTTCAAAAGGAGTTGGAGTTTATTTTGTAACTCAAAACCCAATGGATGTACCAAGTGGAGTTTTAGCACAGTTAGGTTTAAAGATTCAGCATGCTTTAAGAGCCTTTACAGCAAATGACAGGCAAGCCATCAAGAAAACTGCCGACAACTACCCTACATCTAAATATTATAAGACTGACGAACTACTTACAAGTTTAGGAATAGGAGAAGCTCTAGTTACAGCCTTAAATGAAAAAGGAGTTCCAACACCATTAGTAGCCACTATGATGCGAGCACCAATGAGCAGAATGGATGTATTAACAGAAAGTGAAATTCAGGAAATTAACCAAAAATCAAAATTGGTTAAAAAATATAGCGAGGTAATCGACCGTGAAAGTGCTTACGAAATATTAACCAAGAAAATTAGCGATGCCGAACAAGAAGCTTCTTCTCAACAAGAAGAGAAAACTTCTCAGAAAACGAGTAATGAACCAAGTACTGCAAGCGTAGTTGGTAAATCAGTACTAAAAGTAGTAACCAGTGCTACTTTTATAAGAGGTGTGTTTGGCGTTTTATCAAAAATGTTCAAGAAGTAAATTCTAAAAAACAAGAAACCCTTTTAATGTTGTATTAAAAGGGTTTCTTGTTTTATATATCTAACTATATCTTATTTTAATAAATCAAGGATCTTATTTTCAACAACTGGACTATCCCAAATAGCTTCTATATTTTCCATTCTTAAAACCTCTTCCATAATCGTATTCTGAAAATCTCCTATTGCCAATGCTTCGGCATAAGGGCGATCACTAAAAGTAACACGACTATAAAGCGGAATCCATTTATCTGGATGTTTATCCGAAAAAGCTTTTTCTATCTTTTTTTGTAACAAGAATTTTTCATCAGCCGTTTTCGTACTCATTTCCATAAAATTGCGATACGAAAGTTCTGCAATTGCATCCGCATTGGGTTTACGTGAAATTTCATACTCAGAGAAGATCTTTTTCCAAT
The DNA here is from genome assembly GCF_035013205.1 of Flavobacterium sp. PL02. Taxonomy (NCBI): domain Bacteria; kingdom Pseudomonadati; phylum Bacteroidota; class Flavobacteriia; order Flavobacteriales; family Flavobacteriaceae; genus Flavobacterium; species Flavobacterium sp. PL02. The sequence goes on along the minus strand of NZ_JAYGJP010000011.1, from coordinate 145,442 downwards.
CATCTCCATATTTAAGAATCATTTCGTACAAAACCGTGATATCTTCAAAACCAGCATTCATTCCTTGTCCATAAAAAGGAACAATAGCATGACACGCATCGCCGATTAAAGCAATCTTATCACTATAAGTCCAAGGAAAACATTTCATAGTTACCAATGTACTTGTAGGATTATTAAAGAAATCTTCGGCTAATTTTGGTATAACCTCAATAGAATCCGGGAAGTTTTTCTCAAAAAAGTCTTCAACCTGTTTTCTATCCGTTAGCGAATCAAAAGAATTTTCTCCTTCAAAAGGCATAAACAAAGTACACGTAAAACTACCATCCAAGTTAGGCAATGCAATAAGCATATATTCCCCACGTGGCCAAATATGAAATGAGTTTTTATCTAGTTTATGTGTCGCATTAGGATTTGCCGGAATATTTAATTCCTTATATCCCATATTCAAGAATTCCTGCGAATAATTAAACATGCTTTGGCGTTGCATACGATGACGAATTCTAGAAAAAGCACCATCGGCTCCAAAAACCATATCGTATTTTTTCTCTTCCCACTCCCCTCTTTCCGTATCACCAATATGTAATGTAGCATCGCTTAAAGTTACATCCCATATCTTTTGCTCAAAGAAAAAATCGGCTCCGGCATTTTCTGCCAAATCAATCATTTTACGGTTTAAGGTTCCTCTCGAAATCGAATAAATACTTTCGCCTTCTTGTCCGTAATTCTGAAAATTAAGTTTATCAACCAAATGTATGGCTCGCTTATCCATCGGAATAGCAATTTCTCGAACAGCATCTCCTACACCAACGCCATCTAGTGCTTTCCAGCCTCGATTAGACATTGCCAAATTTATCGATCGTCCCGAAAAATTAATTTTACGAATATCTGGGCTTCGATCATAAACATGAACTTCATGACCTTCCTTTTTAAGATAAATTGCCAACAATGAGCCAACCAATCCAGAACCTACAATAGCAATTTTAAGTGGAGTTTGCATCAAAAAAAAATGTGATTATACGCTCGTAAAAATAAGTATATAATCTATAGAATAGGCTATAAATCAAAGAAATATTTGGGCGTGCCCCTCCCAAAAAGGTCGGGTCAGGCTTTTCGCTACAATCTTTTTTTCGTTCCTCAAAAAAGGATTTTCACTTCAATCCTTCACGCAATCAGTTAGATAATGAAATAAATCCAGATATAAAACCTTCCATTTTCTATCTTGGTTTAAAAACCAGTTTAGTCGAAGTTTTAACAATCTCCTCCTTATTTAATTTCATTTTTCGGAACTTTCCTGCATTATAAAGCTCGGCTTGATCCTTATAATGTTTACTAAATGGATTCCCAGATTGCCCTGTTGGCAAAATACTCCAACTATTTTCTATATCCGAGAAGTCAATAATCCTTCTTGTCGATGGTCCGCCTTTTACATTATAAACTCCTTTATCAGTAAAATCAAAAAACTGATTATTGATTACTTCAGTTGAGCCAGAAACCGCAAAAGGCCCAGCATTAAAGATTCCTCTTAAAGCAGCCACTTGCCCTAAAGGATGATGATACTCTACAGTATGTACTTTCTCCCATTTCCAGTCTTGAACCGTATTCCCTAATTGCTTCTCAAGTCCCGCAATTGCTTCATGAAATGATTTTGTTAAAATATCTTTCTTAGTTTCTTTTACATTTTTGGTCAATATATTGTCCCACCAAACCGAGTTTTCGTTTTGTATTTGTTTCGCTATAATTTGTTTTACAAGATGTGTTTCTAAGAAATTTTTAAAATTTTCTTCTCTCAATTCATCTTCAAAAGTGTTTTTTAAATACGCATATACCCATTTATTGTAAATCGTAGGTGCAACATCTTCCAGATTATTAGTTCCTTTCCAATCCTTAAGAATAGATAATGCCTGTTTTTCATTTGCTGTAAGCGATTCATTTTTTACATTCAAAAGTAAATTCTGAACCACCGTTGGAGCAACTGGAGATGTATTATCAAAAATCATTTTACTAATCGCTTCTTTATCCCAATCAGATTTTGCATCAAGCAATTGCGTAATTCTTTTAGCACGATCTTCTGGTAAATAATATCCAGGATATAAAAACCCATCGATAACTTCTGGCTGATTATTAGCCGAATATACATAACCCCATTTTGGATTTTCTGCCGATGGATTTTTGGAGAAATCCAAATATTCGGCAATATCATCTTTACCACTTGCCCCATCCAGAATAAAATTAGGATTTACACCTTTATTATGCTTGTATAAAGTTCCGGTTGCCCACCATCCTACATTACCTTTTGCATCACCATACATTACATTTAAGCCCGGAGCAGCAACAAGTGAAACCGCTTTCTTAAAATCATTTTTATTCTTTGCATGCGAAAGTCCATAAACAGCATCTAGAATTTTTATAGGCTGTTGCGTATAAACCCAAGACATTGCGATAGGATTATTACTATTCTTTAAATCTTCGATCAAGCCATTCATAACAGGACCATGGCGGCTTATTTTTACATCTACAATAACATCCGATGAATCTTTAACCTTTATAACCTTCTTTCTGGTTTCGTATTTTTCAAAACCATTTGGCGTTTTATATTCATTAGCATCTCCCGATTTATTTTCTTCTTGATAAAAATCGATATCATCATTTTCGAACATTGTTAATCCGTATGCATAATCACGATTATGACCTAATAAAGGATATGGCGTTCCAGCAAGATAACAACCATATAATTCAAAATCCGGAGTTATCAAATGTGCCTCATACCAAGTTCCTGGTTGAGAAAATCCGATATGCGGATCATTAGCAAAAATAACCTTTCCATTTTTCGTTTTCTGAGGAGAAACCACCCAACTATTACTTCCTATAAAAGGAGGAATTGGAGATTTTTCAAGAAGCGAAGCAACAGATTTTGAAATCACTGCAAATTCTTCTGGATTCTCTTTTGCATTTCTTATCTGAGTCGTATTAAATTCTCCATTTAAACCAAAATCTTTTAAATATTCATTTCCGTATTTATTACGAATATCAGTCATTAAAGGATCTGTCTTTTGTGCCATTGCAAAACTGAAAGACATATACCCAAAAATATTATAAACATCTTTTATAGTAAATTTTTCTTTTTTCACTCCAACCAACTGAAATTCTATTGGTGTAACTCCTTCTTCCAAATATTGATTAATTCCATCCAGATAAGCCATCGTTAATTGATAACTCGGGCTATTTTTATCCAATTGCGCAATTGCTTTCGCCGAAGCTTCTTCTATTCCTAATCCCGAAAAAAATTTATCGTTCTTTAGCATTACCGAACCAAAAATTTCCGACAATCTCCCTGATGCAATACGACGCATCAACTCCATTTGCCACAAACGATCCTGAGCGTGTACATAACCCAAAACTGTCATGGCTTCTTTTTGTGAATTTGCATAAATATGTGGCACTCCAAAATCATCAAAATATACCGTTGTCTCTTTTTGAATGTTTTTCAGTTTTACTTCTCCTTCATATTTCGGTTTTAAATGAAAAATATAAGTACATAAACCGATTCCTAAAACAACAAGTATCAAGAACAAAACAAGCAGTATTTTTTTGATTTTTTTCATGTTTCTAAATTGTATAAATAAATATTTTAATGAAATGTATTATTATCAAAATCACAATTGTATCCAAAAGTTATTCCTTTTAAGTCTTTAAATTTATATATTTAAAATAAAATATGCACTAAATGTCTTTAAATAAAAAAATAATCATAGGAATCATTTCGTTTTTAGCCCTCTTGTTTTTAATAAATTCAGGGCTAAATTTTTGGGTAAAAAAACAACTCCCAAAAATCATTCAGGACAATAATAAAACGCCGTATCAAATTACATACGAAACAATAAAAATAGACCTTTGGGCGGCCGATATTTATGCATCTAATATTGTTATTAATCCTAAAAATGCACCAAAAAACGATACTACCAAAATTGGAATTTATTCTAAAATAAAAACAGTTGCCATAAATGATTTCAGCATCTGGAATCTTGTATTTAATGATGTGTTACGTGCAAAAAGCATCACGATAGATCATGCGCGAGTAATCTTGTATAAAAAAGATGAAAATGCAATTGACAACAGCAATAGTATTCGTACACAAGTAATTGAACCTTTCCAGAAAATCATTGTTGTTTCTAATATTTATCTCAATGAAGCAAGTTTAGACATCATGTCTACCAAAACAAATAAGCCTATGTTATACACTCGAAATATCGCTATTGTATTAGAAGGAATTGTTGTTAATGATGAAATTCTTAAACAGAAAATCCCTTTTTCGTATCAAAAATACGCCCTAAATTGTGATAGTATATATTACAAGCCAAACCCCTTTTACACCATTAATGCGTCGCAAATAACAACTAATAATCATTCTTTAAAAGTAAAAAACTTCAGTTATATCCCTTTATATTCTCGCCATCAATTTGTACAGAAATTAGCTAAAGAAAAAGATCTTTTTACCATAAAGGCAACTGATATAAATATCAATTCGATGAATTGGGGATTTAAAAATGATGTGTTTTTCTTTAATGCAAATTCTATTGTTTTTGATGATTTAGATGCAAATATCTATCGAAATAAAATACCCGCAGATGATTTAAGTAAAAAACCATTGTATAATGCATTACTCCGAAAGATTCCGTTTCCACTAAAAATTGACACCCTTTCTATCCGAAATTCAAAATTAGTATATGAAGAAGAAATCAATTTCCAGAAAGGACCTGCAATATTAACTTTCAGTCGTTTTAACTTAAACGCTACAAATCTGCAGAGTGGTTTTGGATTAAAAAAAGCACCCGATTTAGATATTAAAATCAATTGCCTTTTTATGAAAAACTCTCCTTTAAAAGTACATTGGACATTAAATGTGCTAGACAAAAACGATGGTTTCCGTATAAAAGGGAGTATTGCCAAATTTGATGTTCAGGCCATGTATGCTTTCACAAAACCATATACTAATACATCGTTTAAAGGTACTTTTGATGATTACCATTTTGATATTACTGGAAACGACAAAAAGGCTACAGGAAATGCAAGCTTAAAATACAAGGACTTAAAAGTTACTTTATACAAAAAGAAAGATCCTGAAAAAGAGGCAAAATTAAAAACTTCTTTAGCTAATTTAATCCTTAAAAAAGACTCTGATAATGAAGCTAAAAAAACTGAAATAGAATTAGAACGAATTCAGGAAAAGTCTTTTTATAATTTTTTATGGAGAGGTATAGCTGAATCTTTTAAGAAAATTTTAATTTAATCACACCAAAAAACAAACTTAATCCGCTATAAACATGATATATATCAGTTTTTTTATAAAATGATTTTACAACATTTGTCATTTATTAAATTTTATAATAATCTCAAATGACAAAAACCCCCATACACTCTTTTCATATCCCTGTAATGGGACTCGCTTATACTATTGACAGCCCGATTCGAGTAGCTAAATATGGTATTTCATCGGTAATCTCGATTGCAGATGATGAGTTAATTGAAAAGATGACCGCTTTTTATTCTGAAAAATTCAATTCTTCTTATCAGGAAATAAGCCAAAAAATTCACGATTACAGAGCCAAACGTATTACAACCTACTTAAACTTAGTAGATAAAATCGTAAAACAAAAATTTGAAAATTTTAAAACCGAATTATCTGAGAGCAAACAAGCGCTGGAAAACTATATCTCGATGCTGCCTAATAGTTCTGAGATAAAAAAAGGTTTTTTAAACTTAATGGAAGATGGTATTTCGTTTAAAGAAAACATCCAAAATTATATCGAATCACATCTTTCTGCAGGAGCAATTGATGTAAATATTATGACAAAACTTGATAAAGATAACTTTATCAAAGACGAACAATTACCTATTGAATTTAATGATGCTCATGCAGCTCTTCGTGGTTTTGCAAACAGCAATCTAGAATCTTCTTTAGTTCTTTCTGCCGGAATGAATCCTAGACTATATAGTTACTTTGAGAATTTCCCAGACTTTTTTCCAAACAGTAATAATGAGCTTAAAAAGAAAATTATACTAAAAGTAAGTGATTTTAGATCAGCCATGATTCAAGGTAACTTTTTGGCAAAAAAAGGACTTTGGGTTTCTGAATATCGTATAGAATCAGGATTAAACTGTGGCGGACATGCATTTGCTACCGAAGGTTTATTATTAGGTCCTATCTTAAAAGAATTTAAGCAGAAAAAAGATCAATTGATTCAATCTGCTCATGATTTAATGGTAAAAGCGTTACAGCAAAAACAATTTCTAGTTCCCGAAAATCCTTTACCTCTTAAAATTACCGTACAAGGTGGTGTAGGAACTGCCGAAGAACACGAGTTTTTATTAGATAATTACAGTGTAGATTCTGTAGGTTGGGGAACTCCTTTTTTATTAGTTCCGGAAGCGACATCTGTAGATCAGCCTACTCGCAACTTATTAATGAAAGCTCAAGAAGAGGATTTATATTTAAGTCATATTTCTCCTTTAGGCGTACCGTTTAATACCTTAAGAGGAACCTCTAACGAAATCCTGAAACAAAAACGTATTCACGATAATAAAGCAGGAAGTTCTTGCCCGAAGAAATTTTTGGCATTAAGCAAAGAATATGATCCAAAAGGAACTTGTTCGGCTTCAAAAAAATACCAAGATTTAAAATTAGCCGAATTAGAAACTATAAAAGATACTGTTTCACCAGAATCTTTTGAAAGATCAAAAGCTGCTATTACCGAAAAATCATGTTTATGTGTAGGACTCGCAAATGCATCTTATATAGAGAACGATATTAAAATAAAAGGACAAGCGCAAGGTGTTGTTATATGCCCTGGTCCAAATATGGCCTATTTTGACCAAGAAGTATCTCTGAACGATATGGTACAGCACATCTACGGAAACAAGTCGGTTATACGCGTTAAAAATCGTCCGAATTTATTCGTAAAAGAATTAAAGATGTATCTGGATTATTTTAAGAAAGATATCGAGAATATTTCGGCAGAAATAACAGCTGCACAAACTAAAAAATTACAAGCTTTTAAAGACAATCTTTTAAGCGGAATTGCATATTACGAAAATCTGCTTGCAGCTTCTTCTTATTTTAAGAATGATAAAGCAGAAATTCAAAATCAATTTAATGATTATAGAACTAAGCTTATTGCTATAACTATTCCATCATAAGGCAATAATACCACATTTCTTTATTATGCAAAAAACCACCTCTAAAATTAATTTGAGGTGGTTTTTCTAATTTGAATATAACTAACATTTATTCGAAGAATAGCGGTCTACTCTATTCTTTTTTCTTTTTTCCATCTATAATTGCTCCAGTTCCTGCACCAACACCAGCACCTGCTAATCCTCCTATTATTGCTCCTTCGCCTTTTTTCTTACTGATAATTGCTCCTGTAACAGCTCCAACTCCAGCACCTATTACAGCTCCTTTTGCGGTCGAACTCCATCCTTTTTTCTTTGGTGCGGCAGCAGCTGGCGCTTGCTGATTTACAACAACCACTTTTTGAGGTGCTAATTCTGCTTGAGCTTGAACTTGCTCTTTTTCTTCTTGAACTTTTGCCATCTCTGTTTTCATTGAATCAATAACTTTTTGTTTATTAATTTCAACTTTCATAGAGTCAATACTCGCTTGCTTGGCTTTTTGAATATCTATTTTCCCTTGATTCTGACACGAGATAATCGCAAAAGAAAATAATACTAAATATAATGTTTTCATGATTGTAAATTTTAGGTATTTATAACACAACAAAGTAAAGCCTAAACTTTTGTCTGGAATTACATAATTTTAAGAGATCGTTACAAAATTAAACTACGCAAAAAAGTCAGCCAATTCATAACAATCTGAATTAGCTGACTTTAAAATTTTTTATTTATTTAGGTTTAGACTATTCTAAAATTCCTCTTTTTAAAATTTGTCCAAACTCATACATGTCTTCAAAAGAACAATACAAAGGAACTGGAGCTAAACGAATAACATTAGGTTCGCGCCAATCTGTAATAACTCCATTTTTCATTAAATAATCAAATAAGCTACGTCCTTCTCCATGCAAAAACACAGACAATTGCGACGCTCTTTCCTTAGGATCAGCTGGAGTAATAACTTCAAAATTACCTTTTACTTCTTTATCTATTTCATGTAAGATAAACTCCAGATAAGCTGTTATTTTATCTCTTTTTGCAATTAAAGCATCCATTCCTACTTCATCAAACATTTCTACCGATGCTAAGTATGGTGCTAAAGAAAGCACAGGTAAATTACTTATTTGCCAACCATCTGCACCATGAACTGGGTCAAAATTAGGTTCCATCTTAAAACGGCGTTCCTTATTATGTCCCCACCAACCTGCAAAACGAGGTAAATCGGGGTTATTATGATGCTTTTCATGTACAAAACAACCAGATGCATTTCCTGGTCCAGAGTTCATGTATTTATAACTACACCAAGCTGCAAAATCGACATTCCAATCGTGCAATTCTAGTTTTATATTTCCTGCAGCGTGTGCTAAATCCCAACCTACTTTGGCTCCTACTTTTTGTCCTGCTGCAGTAATGGTTTTCATATCAAAAACTTGCCCTGTATAGTAATTCACTCCACCAATTAAGACTAAAGCCAATTGATCTCCAACTTCTTCAATTTTGGCCAAAACATCTTCTAGTCGAATATTGTGTTCTCCTTCGCGACGCTTGATCTCTACAATAGCATCTTCTGTTTTATAACCATGAAAATGTACTTGACTCTGAAACATATACTGATCTGAAGGAAATGCTTTTTCCTCACAAATAATTTTATATCTGGTTGCAGTTGGCCTGTAAAAAGATACCATCAATAAATGAAGGTTAACCGTTAATGTATTCATCACAGTAACTTCGCTTGGCAAAGCACCTACAATTTTACTAAGTGGTTTGGCAAAACGTTCCTGATAATCCCACCAAGGTTTTTCGGCATAAAAATGCCCTTCAACAGCAAGATTTGCCCAATCTGCCATTACTTCATCAACATAGGATTTTGTACGCTTTGGCTGTAATCCCAAAGAGTTTCCTGTAAAATAAATAACCTTTTTATTATTTACTTCAGGAAAAATAAATTCGTCTTGGTATTTATGCAATATATCTTGTGAATCAAGTTTTTGTGCAAATTCACGTGTGTTTTCGAAAGTCATTGTTTGAATTTTGTTTGGTAAATGTAGAAAAAAAACAACGAAGACAAAAGGAGAAAAATATAAGCCTGTGTTAAAAATGAACACAATTAATTCGATATATTTGATTGAATTTAAAATTATATGCCATGTTCAAAAACAATTTAAATGTTATTATTATTTCTTTAGCAGTGATTATCTCTGCCTATTTGTTTTCTAATGCATTCCAAAATAGAAATAAAAGCAATGATACTATTAGTGTTACAGGTCTGGGGAAAAAAGATTTTGTTTCGGATTTAATTGTCTGGAGTGGTTCATTCTCTAAAAAGAGTCTTACGCTAAAAGAAGCTTATGCATCATTAGACAGCGATAGAGAGAAAATAAAAAACTACTTGGCTAGCAAAGGAATCAAAGCTTCAGAAATGGTTTTCTCTGCAATAAACTTCAATAAAGATTTTGACACTTCACACAATGAAAATGGAACACCAAAACAACAAGTTTTTACGGGATTTACATTAACCCAAAGTGTAACTATTCAATCTAAAGAAGTAAATAAAATTGAGGAAATTTCCAGACAATCTAGCGAATTAATAAATTCCGGAGTCGAATTCTATTCTAATCCTCCTGAGTATTATTATACCAAACTAGCTGAACTTAAAATAAAAATGATTGCTGAGGCAACTAAAGATGCTAGTTCCAGAGCCAAAAGCATTGCTGAAAATGCAGATGCTTCTTTAGGGAAATTAAAAAAATCAGACATGGGAGTTTTCCAAATTACAGGGCAAAATTCATCTGAAGACTTTTCTTATGGAGGATCATTTAATACAACCTCTAAAAACAAAACGGCTAATATTACCGTAAAACTAGTATATCAGGTTAACTAGATTTCAAAAAAAAATCTCGCTATTACTAGCGAGATTTTTGAATTAACCTTATTTTATATTTCTTAGATGATAAGCATTGCATCACCATAAGAGTAGAATTTGTATCCTTCTTTTATAGCTTCTTCATATGCTCTTTTCATTAAATCATGTCCACAGAATGCAGAAATCATCATTAACAATGTTGATTTTGGTGTATGGAAGTTTGTAATCATACAGTTTGCAATACTAAAATCATGAGGAGGGAAAATAAATTTATTAGTCCAACCTTCAAAAGGATTTAATGTATTTTGTGATGAAACTGAACTTTCAATAGCACGCATTGAAGTTGTTCCTACAGCACAGATACGTTTCTTGTTTTGTTTTGCATGATTTACAATTTCACAAGCTTCTTCAGTAATGATTAACTCTTCTGAATCCATTTTGTGTTTTGATAAATCTTCAACCTCAACTGGATTAAAAGTTCCTAAACCTACGTGAAGTGTAACTTCTGCAAAGTTTACTCCTTTAATTTCCAATTTTTTCAAAAGGTGTTTCGAGAAATGCAATCCAGCAGTTGGTGCTGCAACAGCTCCTTCTTCTTTAGCATAAATCGTTTGGTATCTTTCAGCATCTTCTGGAGTTACCTCTCTGCTGATATATTTAGGAATTGGAGTTTCTCCAAGTTCTGTTAGTTTATTTCTGAATTCTTCGTAAGAGCCATCGTAAAGAAAACGCAATGTTCTACCACGAGAAGTAGTATTGTCGATAACCTCAGCAACTAACGAATCGTCATCACCAAAATATAATTTATTTCCGATACGGATTTTACGAGCTGGATCTACCAAAACATCCCAAAGACGTTGCTCTGAATTTAGTTCTCTTAATAAGAAAACTTCGATTCTTGCTCCAGTTTTTTCTTTGTTTCCATACAAACGAGCAGGGAAAACTTTAGTGTTATTTAATATAAGAACATCACCATCATCAAAGTAATTGATTACATCTTTGAACATTTTGTGCTCTATAGTTTGTTTTTTACGATCAATTACCATCAAACGAGACTCATCTCTGTTTTCAGCAGGGAATTCAGCTAAAAGTTCTTTTGGTAAATTAAATTGAAAATGAGATAATTTCATGTAGTCTATTTATTTAGAGTGCAAATATACGATTGTGAGATAGGCGTTGTCAAGTGTTTTGGCTTTTATTTAGTTAGAAAATTGCAAACTTCAAAATTTATTCCTGATTTTAGCCGTAAACATTGATTATTATGCACCTATTTCTGTTGTCTCAAAACCTAAATTTGTTAAATCTTTCCAAAAATCTGGATAAGATTTAGAAACTACTCCTGCATCTTCGATTATTATTGGCACTTTTAATGCCAATGGAGCAAATGCCATTGCCATACGGTGGTCATTATAAGTAGCAATTTTTACATTAGAATTTATTTCATTTGTAGCAACAAGCGTTAAACTATCATTAGTAACCGAAATATTAGCTCCTAATTTAGTTAACTCAATCCTTAAAGCTTCCAATCTATCTGTTTCTTTAATTTTTAGAGTGTGCAAACCTGTTAAATGACAACCAATTCCTAAGCCAAGACAAGTCACTACAATTGTCTGTGCAATGTCTGGGGTATTGTTCAGATCAAAATTTACCGTTCCGAATTTAAAATTTGGCTGCTTAACCAAAGTCATTTTATTTCCCTGAAACGTAGTCTCAACACCCATTTTCTCATAAAGTGATATTAAAGCTGAATCTCCTTGTAGGCTATTTTCTTTGTAACTACTAAGTGTTATCGAAGCTGTATCTGCAAGTGCTGCTAAACTAAAAAAATAAGAAGCCGAACTCCAATCAGACTCTACAACCATTTCTTTTGCAACCACCTCAGCTTTTGGATATACTTTGATTACATTTCCTTCAAAGCTAGTTTGAATTTCTAAATCATTAAGCAAAGCCAAAGTCATTTTGATATATGGAATAGAAGTAATTTCTCCTTCTAATGTTAACTCTAAACCATTTTCTAATTTAGAAGCTACAAGTAATAATGCCGAAATATACTGACTACTTACATTGGCAGCCAAGGTAACTTTTGAAGCTGTGATTTTTTTTCCTTTAATGCGAATTGGCGGATATCCTTCTTCTTTTAAATATGAAATCTCTACCCCTAACTGAGCTAAAGCTTCTACCAAAATTTTAATCGGACGCTCTTGCATTCTGCTAGAACCCGTCATTACAACTTCTCTACCATCTTTAACCGCAAAATAGGCTGTTAAAAAACGCATTGCTGTTCCTGCATGATGAATATCTACTATTTCTTCATTACCAACTAATGCTTTTTGCATTACTTCGCTATCATCAGAGTTTGATGTATTTGCCAAAGTAATATTCGGAAACAATGCTTGCAATAATAATAATCGATTGGTTTCGCTTTTTGAGCCAGTTACTGCAATTTGTCCTTGTAAATTAGCTTGAGATGTTTTTAATAGTAAATTCATTATAGGGTAATTGTTTTGTGCGTTTTTGCAAATTTATTTTAAAAAAAGGATACTCCAAAGCTTTACCCTAACTTATCACATTATTTTAGTTTATCGTTGTTTTTATGACGGTCTTTATCTCGAACAGATTTCAAATCCATTTTTTTATCAAATGCAGACTGAAGATCAATTCCTGTTTGATTTGCCAAGCATAAAACCACAAAAACAACATCGGCTAATTCTTCGCCAAGGTCTTTATTCTTATCGCTTTCTTTCTCTGATTGCTCTCCATAACGACGCGCAATAATTCTGGCAACTTCCCCTACTTCCTCTGTAAGTTGTGCCATATTAGTCAATTCATTAAAATAACGAACTCCATGTTCTTTTATCCAGGTATCGACATCTAGTTGGGCATTTTTTAAATCCATTTTATATTCTTTTTAAAACTATTTTTTCATTCTCTTTAGCAATCATTCCTTTGTAATAACCTTTTAACATAGGATAATATTCAGCTAGTATTATTGCTTCATTTATCTGGTGTGTCATTACTATCTGTAATACGTTTTGATTTACAGTACTCATAAACTTAAATAAACCTAAATCATTTTCCATAGCAAATCCTCCTGATACTGGCATCGATTCAACTGCAAATCCTTCTGGAATAGTGATATTAATACTATACTTATCTGAAGATGGAAAACCATAATCTACAGGATATTCACGATTCTCTTGTGTAAAAGGATTTTGCTTATTTGTAAAGAATAACATTGGATCTATATAAATTTTACCTCCAATAACTTCACAAAGATTATTACCTGAAAACGAAAAAGTCTCTATCACAGGCAGTAACAATTCCTTTTCATTTGTTCTTGAATACTCGCTTACCTCAATTTTATTATTATCATTTTCTAATTTTTCAAGATATACATCTTCTTTCACATTACCAATATTATTCCTAAACATCATGGCATTGTAATTTGTATACTGCCTTCTTGTTTTTCCGCTCACATTCCCGCTAGCATCTACATTATAACTCATAGATACATTATTTGCAGATACTATTTTAGGCATTAAATTAATTTCTTCTGAGGTTCCGTCTTTACGTATTAATCTCCCCATCCAATTTAAAGCTCTAAAAGGTAATATATTTGGATTTGAATATTTATCTGAAGCATCTAGTAAAATAATTCCATTGGCCGTTTCAACAGCCGCAATTACATAGTTAAAAGCCGTTCTATTAGGAGAAATTGCAATTCCATTAGAACGTGTACTTACTAAAACTGGATTTGCAGTTAATCCTGAATACCTCAACATAGCCGTTAACATAAGATTTATATCAGCCACATTTCCTGTTTTTTCCTTATAGGCTTTTTTTACCCCATTATCACATCCATAATCAGTATAACCATTCCATTTAACTCTGTTTTTTACGAAATTTAATATTCGATAAATTCTTTCATCTTGAGTATCTACGCCTGCAAGCAATGTTTTTAAATCATCTTCAAAATATCCTGTTTTATTTAATTCTGGGCCAAAACTCTCATAATTATATATTGTTTTCACAACTGAATTCCAATCGGTTGAAAATGATTTAACTGGTTGATTAGGAAATTTCTTCGCAGACAATTCATGCTCAATACACGAAGTATAATTACGTATATTATTAACATACCTCTCTTCTTTCATAGCAGGTAAATTCTTTGCTGTATAGGTAGTTTTGTTTTCCAAATAATCAACTTTCTCATTGGAATAACTAGTTTGAGCCACGTTAAACCCACCACCTCGTGATTGCTCTTTACTCACAAACATGATAGACCTAGTATTTTTCTCGACATTTACCTCTGGAAAAATATATCCTTTTTGCTTTGCATTAAAAACATAAAATTCTGGAATTTTAGTTACAAATTCAGAATAGTTTACTGGTATAGAGGCTTGGAAATACCAATCTCTCATTGAGCTTATACTTGGTGATTTTATGGTGTACTTATATTCAATAACAGAACCTTCTTTTACATTAGGCATTGTTATCTTCTTTCTATTAAAATATTTATTAAAGTTCTCATCAAATACCCCATCGCTTTTAAGTTTAGTTTTCTCGATTTTTCCATCTACAAGGTTATAAGTAACCGCATCTGAAAAAGTAACATTCTCTTTTAAACCAGAAGCCCCTATATAATATGATATGTTTTGATTTGCCCAATCATAACCTTCTTTTTTATAAATCTTAATTCGGCTTTCGACCTCTGTCATAATTATAAATCCGTCTGTCATATCATATTCAAGACGAGAAACACCTTTTTTATATAAAATTGCTGCTGCTGCCGAAGTGTCTTTGGCATATATTTTTTCCTGTAATTCAGAAATAGATACTTTTCCTAATTTAAATTCTTGTGCTTCAATTTTTGAAAAATAAAAAAACAGAAAAACAACCATTACTAAACTCCAAAACCTCATATTATATTCTTTTTAAAACTATTTTTTCATTCTCTTTAGCAATCATCCCTTTATAATACTCTTTTAAAACTGAGTAATCATCTGGTAGTATTACTGGCTCATTTATCTGGTGTGTTATTACAACTTGTAAAATGTTTCCATTTACAGAACTAATAAACTTAAATAAACCTAAATCATTTTCCATAGCAAATCCTCCCGAAGCTGGCAAAGTTTCAACAGCAAACCCATCTGGAATAGTGATATTAATACTATACTTATCTGAAGATGGAAAACCATAATCTACAGGATATTCACGATTCTCTTGTGTAAAAGGATTCTTCTTATCGGTAAGAAACAACATTGGATCTATATAAATTTTATCACCAATTATTTCGCAAAGGTTATTACCCGAAAACGAAAAGGTCTCGATTACAGGCAATAATAAATCTTTTTCATTTGTTCTGGAATACTCGCTTATCTCAATTTTATTATTATCATTTTCTAATTTTTCAAGATATACATCTTCTTTCACATCACCAATATTATCCCTAAACATCATGGCATTGTAATTTGTATACTGCTTTCTAGTTTTTCCACTCACATTCCCACTAGCATCTACATTATAAATCATAGACACATTGTTGGCAGATACTATTTTAGGCATTAAATCAATCTCCTCAGAAGTCCCATCTTTACGTATTAATCTACCCATCCAGTTTAAAGCTCTAAATGGTAAAATATTTGGGGTTGAATACTTATCTGAAGCATCTAGTAAAATAATTCCATTAGGAGTTTCAACAGCCGCAATTACATAATTAAAAGCAGTTCTATTAGGAAATATTGAGATTCCGTTAGAACGTGTACTTACTAAAACAGGATTTGCAGTTAATCCTGAATGTCTCAACATAGCTGTTAACATAAGATTTATATCAGCCACATTCCCTGTTTTTTCTTTATAAGCTTTTTTTACCCCGTTATCACATCCATAATCAGTATAACCATTCCATTTAACTCTTGCTTTTACGAAATTTAATATTAGATTAATTCTATCATCTTGCACATCTACACCTGCAAGTAATGTTTTTAAATCATCTTCAAAATATCCTGTTTTATTTAATTCTGGGCCAAAACTTTCATAGTTATATATTGTTTTTACAACTGAATTCCAATCAGTTGAAAACAACTTCATTGGCTGATTAGGGTATTTTGTCATAGACAATTCAAGCTCCAGACATGAGGTATAATTATTAATATTATTAACATACGCCTCTTCTTTCATCGCAGGCAAATTCTCTGCTGTATAAGTAGTTTTCTCTTCCTGATATTCTAGTTTATCCTGAGAAAAAGTAGTTCCTAAATTTCTTCCTCCTGATCTTTCTTTATTGTTAAATACAATATACTTAGTACTTGTTTCTTTATTAACTTTAGGGAAGATATACCCTTTTTGCTTATTATTGTAAACAAAATATTCTGGAATTCGGGTTATAAATTCAGAATAGTTAACCGGAATAGAAGTTTGAAA
Organism: Flavobacterium sp. PL02; assembly: GCF_035013205.1. Classification (NCBI taxonomy): domain Bacteria; kingdom Pseudomonadati; phylum Bacteroidota; class Flavobacteriia; order Flavobacteriales; family Flavobacteriaceae; genus Flavobacterium; species Flavobacterium sp. PL02. Next base: position 128,989 of record NZ_JAYGJP010000011.1, on the reverse strand, counting down.
ATACCAATCCCTCATGGAACCAATTGTCAAAGCTTTTATTCTATATTTAAATTCAATAACAGAACCTTCTTTTACATTAGGCATTGTTATCTTTTTCTTATTATAATATTTATTAAAATTCTCATCAAAAGTTCCATCACTTTTAAGTTTAGTTTTCTCTATTTTTCCATCAACAAGATTATAAGTAACCGCATCAGAAAACGAAACACTTTCCTTTGTATTAGAATCACCTATGTAATACCTTACCCCTTGATTAGCCCATTCGTAACCTTCTTTTTTATAGATTTTAATTCGGCTTTCAACCTCAGTTATAATTACAAAACCATCAACCGGATCATATTCAAAATAAGAGGTCCCTTTTCTGAATAAAATTGCAGCTGAAGCTGAAGTATCTTTGGCATGTACTTTTTCCTGTAATTCTGGAATGGATACTTTCCCTAATTTAAATTCTTGTGCTGTAATTTTTGAAAAGGAAAGCACAACAAATAAAACGATTGTTAGTTGGTTAAATTTCATTGGTTTTAGTTCTTGGTTAGTATAATTTTGGCATTATCATTTCTATTAATTTGCTCCATAAAAAGGCGATATTCATCGTATTCTTTAGCCGAATATTTTCCTTTATTTAGAAGCATGGAACGCTTATAGAGCAACTTATTATTCTCCTTTTTAATTATCTCAGTTTTATATTCTCCAAATTTACCTTTCAGTTCAAAACTTGCTGGTAAAAATTCGATTGTAAAACTTGCTGGTAAATTAATTTCTATTTCATCAGTATCAAAATAACCTCTTTGTATTTCTAATGGACTTTTTCGATTTCTAATTCTCTTTATACTTCCTGTGTATTGATTAAAAGCATCTACCACAAACATCATTTTACTTCCTGAAATAACACCATAATTAGAAGCGTTTATTTGGACATCCTCGGTAAATTTGACATTCTCTTTGTCGTTAGAAAAAACCGTCTTATTTATTTTCAGATTATTAATATTATCCCAGTAATCTTTATAATGTGCATCTTTATCAGTAGGTGGCATCTTCTCAACTCCCATTTTTTTACTGTACTGAGAACCTCCTGAAACTATTGCGATTGCTCCAAATAAATTACCTTCATCGGATAAAGCGTAATTCCCTTTACTTATCTGCGTATTATTTTTATCATCATAAATAGTTGTTCTAACAATTACTCCTCCTTCTGGTTTAATTATTAATACATCTCTATCATCTGTAAAAGTACCTTGATACCCAAAAGGGTCGTCTTGACTTGTGCATTCAAGCCAAATATATTTATCTCCGTTCGGAATAGATAATATCATGTGATTTCCCTGCATAGAAACAAAGTCTGAGTCTATATTCATTTTATACGGATTCCCATATAAAATTGTATTATAAGAAGGAACGCCAACAGCTTCCAGAAGTGCTTTTGTATAATTAGTTAATGCTTTACAATCTCCATATCCTAATCTATCTACATCATTTGCAAACATCGGTTTCCATCCACCAATACCAATCGCAATATTTACATATCTTGATTTTTTCTGTACATAGTCATATACTATTTTAGCTTTTTTAACAGGATCTTTTTCCGTTCCAACAAGAGCTTTAATTTTTGCTTTTGTTTCATCAGACAAATCTATTGTACCTAATAAAATTTTATCGGCATACCATTTCCCAAAAGCTTCCCATGTTGTTGCACTTCCATCTACACCTTCGAGATGAAAATTCTCTAATCCCATCATAACACAAGGAAAAATATCGCTAAATGCAGGACTATAATCTTCTCTTTTTTGAGCCAGAATATTAGTTGCCACATAAGAAAGTTGCGTATCGGTATCTTTTGTCTTTTTTACATCAAATCCAGAGAAATGGAGTTCTTTTTTCTTAAATCCTAAATTGTTTGGATACGTTACATTTAAGATGCTTTTTTCTACACTCATGTAATAATTATCAAGAGGTAACCATTTAGGAATAAAAGCAGTTGTAGAAGTTTCAACTTCACTTTCGTATACTAAAGTAAACGGATATTGAACAGGAGTATAATCTAAATAAATATAGCGACTTTCAGAAAACAATGTCCCGCCACTTATAACACTTTGATCTCGAAAATCTTTACGTTTTATTTTCTTTATTTCTTTGCCTAAGGCATCAAAAACTGTAGCTTCAATATTTTTAACCGTTACCGATTTATCGTAATATTCAGTAGCATCAATTGCACTTAACCCTTTTTCATTAAATACTGTTATAACTCTTTTATGCTTCGTTTTCATACTTCTTTGAGAAGCAATTACAACATCTATTTGATTTAAACGAATAACAGCTTCTGCATTTTCTTTAAGACTATCAGAAATACTTGCAGCAATATATTCTCCTTTTTGAGCAGTTGAAGAAAAAGTAAACAAAATAAAAAATAGAGAACAGAAAATCGATTTCATTTTATAAGTAATTTCGCCAAATATATATCATTTTTAGAAATCTTTAACAAATGTTCGTTCTTTTTACTCTCTATTTTTACTATCTATTATTATTGTTACAGGACCATCATTTAATAGGCTGATTTTCATATCAGCACCAAAAATTCCTGTCTGAATTTTATTTCCAAATTCCTTTTCCAGCGTTGCCACAAAACTTTCATAAAGCGGAATTGCAATATCTGGCTTTGAAGCTTTTATGTAAGACGGACGATTTCCTTTTTTCGTCCCAGCATGAAGTGTAAACTGGCTTACGGCTATAATTTCGCCTTTAATATCCTGAACAGAACAGTTCATGACATCATTTTCGTCACCAAAAATTCTGATTTTGGTTATTTTCCCAGCCAACCAGTCAATATCTTCCTGTGTATCGGCATCTTCAATCCCAACAAAAACAAGTAGCCCTTTTTGGATATCGGCTACTTTATTACCATCAACCACTACCGAGGCTGAAGAAACTCTTTGAAGAACAACTCTCAAAATAATGGTAAATTATAAATGGTTAATTGTGAATTCATTTCGCTTCTATTTTTTGTTTAGTAGTTATTATTATAGAAGCTAAAATTTTATTTATTTCTACAATATCAAATTTTATAGATTTAAATTGAGTTTCATTTAAATAATCTGACTGAAACAACAATTCTAACCAATAATCTGTTTCATTAGCTTCTTTTTGAGCTATTGCAAGCTTATGAATAAAATCTTTTTTACTTTCTGCTTGTTCCGATTCTCGAACTAATGCTCCAATTGATGTACCGCTACGAAGTAATTGTTTACTCAAAATAAACTCTTTCTTTTCTTGATTTAAGAATTGAAATAATTTAATAATTCTTAGGGCAAAGCTAAATGACTTTGTCTTTATTATATTCTCTGCCATAATTCACAATTCACAATTAATAATTCACAATTAATAATTCACAATTATTTCCTCGTCTCATCGCTTGCTGCGCGATCTTCATTATGAATATCTGTACGGTAATGTTCGTCTTCTCCTTCTAGGATTTTAAGATAACTATTATAACGTGACCAAGCAATCTCATCTCTTTCCAGAGCAGCTTTAATAGCACAATGAGGTTCGTCTTTATGTAAACAGTTGTTAAATTTACACTGGTCTTTTAATTTAAAAAACTCAGGAAAATAACCACTAACTTCTTCTTTCTCCATATCGACAATACCAAAACCTTTAATTCCAGGCGTATCAATAATACGAGCACCGAAAGACAAATCAAACATTTCTGCAAATGTTGTTGTATGTTGTCCTTGTTTACTGGCTGTCGAAATCATTTTGGTTTTAAGATGTAAACTAGGTTCCATTGCATTTACAAGAGTCGATTTACCAACTCCAGAGTGTCCTGAGAACATCGTTACTTTACCAATCATCATATCTTTTAATTCCTCAACACCTTTTCCTTCTGTCGATGAAACACGCAAACATTTATATCCTATTTGCTCATATACATACTGCATATACAATTGCTCGTCGAGCGTAGCTTCATCAAAAGTATCGATTTTATTAAAAATCAATATAGTTTCAATTCCATATGCTTCGGCCGTAACCAAGAAACGGTCAATGAAATTAAATGTCGTTGGAGGATTATTGATAGTTACCAATAAAAAAACACAATCAATATTAGACGCAATAATATGCATCTGGTGGGATAAATTCACCGATTTACGAACGATATAATTTTTTCTTTCGTGAATATTATGAATCGTTCCTGTTACAGTATCCGAACTTTCTTCGAGTTCATAATCCACAACATCTCCTACAGCAATAGGATTAGTACTTTTAATACCCTTAATCCTAAACTTTCCTTTCATTCTACACTCTATAAAATCTCCTTTTTCAGATTTTACGGTGTACCAACTTCCTGTAGATTTGTAAACGGTTCCTGTCATTTTTTAATTTTAGATATTCTGATTTTAGATTTTAGATTCAAAACCAAAATCTTTGCAAAGATAAATGATTGTTTTCGTTAAAAGTTCAAAGTCCATTTTTTTTGTAAATCTGTATAAACAAAAAATCTCCATCTCTTAATTAAAAGTGATGAAGATTCTATTTTCGAGAATGATTAACCATTTAAGCGGTATAAGTACATCTAAGTTTAATGCTTACAAACCCTTATCCGAACTCATACCTCTTATATGATTTAAAACGACTTATGCGTTCAATATTCTTTCTTGGTGACTAATACTTTCTTGGTGAATTGCTTTAAACATTTTAAGAACAAATTCTTCCGACAATCCTTTTTTCTCTCCTTCCAGGATCATTTTACCTAGAATTTCGTTCCAACGATTGTTTTGAAGAATAGCAACGTTTGCATCTTTTTTCACCTGACCAATTTCGTCAGCAACCTTCATACGTTTTCCTAATAAGTCTAATAAATTAGCATCAAGAACGTCGATATTAGCTCTTAATTTAGACATTTTCTGGCTGTATTCGTCAGTCTTATCATCAGTCTTTCTTACTCTCAAATCTTTAAAAATTTGTTTCAAAGCATCTGGTGTAACTTGTTGTGCAGCATCACTCCATGCATTATCAGGATCAGTATGAGTTTCGATAATCATACCATCATAATTTAAATCCAAAGCTTCTTGCGTTACTTCAAGAATCATTTTACGATCTCCAGTAATATGAGATGGATCAATGATTAAAGGTAAATCAGGGAATTTATTTTGTAATTCGATAGCAATCTGCCATTCTGGAATGTTTCTGTATTTAGTTTTTTCGTAAGTCGAAAATCCTCTGTGTATTACACCTAGTTTTTCGATTCCCGCCATATGTAAACGTTCAACACCACCTAACCACAAAGATAAATCTGGGTTAACAGGGTTTTTAATCAAAACGATTTTATCAGTTCCTTTAAGAGTATCTGCAATTTCCTGAACTGCAAACGGATTTGCTGTAGTACGAGCACCAACCCATAAAACATCAATATCATGTTCCAAAGCCAATTTACAATGAGCAGCAGTCGCAACTTCAGTTCCCATTAATAAACCAGTTTCTTTTTTAGCTTTTTGTAACCATTTCAAACCAATTTCTCCAACACCTTCAAATCCTCCCGGACGCGTTCTTGGTTTCCAGATTCCAGCTCTGAATATACTTACGTCAGAGTCTTTTAATTCATGAGCAATTTTCAATACTTGTTCTTCAGTTTCAGCACTACAAGGTCCTGCAATTACAAGCGGATGAGTTAAATTGAAATCATTTAACCAATTTCTCATTTCTTTCTTGTTTTCCATTTTTTTTTATTTTTTTATTGTTATTCCGTTTAAGATTTCTTTTATTTTATTCACGCTTTCCATTTCCTCATAAATGGCATTATAATCATCCGCAGCCAGCAAATCTTTAAACTGGGTAAGATTTGATATATATTCTTCCAGGGTTTCGATTACCTGTTTTTTATTCTGTTTAAAAATCGGCGTCCACATTGCTGGAGAACTTTTTGCTAAACGTACAGTGCTTTCAAATCCACTTCCCGCCATATCAAAAATATCCTGTTCGTCTTTCTCCTTATTTATTACCGTTTTACCAAGCATAAATGAGCTTATATGAGATAAATGTGATACATAAGCAATATGTTTATCATGCGATTTTGGCTCCATATATCGTATACGCATTCCAATTGCTGTAAAAAGTTGCAAGGCTTTTTCCTGTAGTTTAAAAGTGGTTTTTTCTACCTCACAAATTATATTCGTTTTCCCTTTAAAAAGACCTTTTATCGCCGCCGAAGGTCCAGAGAATTCCGTTCCCGCAATCGGATGAGTTGCTATAAAGTTTCTTCTTCTTGGGTGATTTGCAACCGCTTCACAAATTGGTTTTTTAGTAGAACCTACTTCAAAAACAATTGTATTTTCACCAATCACATCCAGAACTTTAGGCAAAACAGTAAGCGCAACATCTACAGGAACCGAAACAATTACAAAATCGGCAGTTACCAAATCATCAAAAGTCGACGCTTTATCGATAACACCCAACGCAATTGCTTCTTGTAAGTGCGCTTCGTTATTATCAATTCCGTAAATAGTAGCCTCCGGATATAATTCTTTGATATCTAAAACCATTGAACCTCCTATTAACCCTATTCCTATTACGTGTATGTTCATTTTTATTTTTTATTTAAAGCTAATCCTGCTGTCCGCTGTATCTTTTTCTTTCTAAAGAAGCAAGAAAAAGGATGCCGCTTCCATCAGGGCTAAACTTTTCGTTTTTTCAAGACGTTTGTCATTGCGAGGTACGAAGCAATCACACTAGCAATTGATTCAGCATCAGAGATTGCTTCGTTCCTCGCAATGACAATTTAAAATCTCTCTATTGCCTCTTGTATTTTCTCTTCTTTTACACAAAGTGCAAACCTTATGTATCCTTCTCCATTACTACCAAAAATAGTTCCCGGCGTAATAAAAATATGTTTCTCATATAATATCTGGTCGATAAAATCTTCTGCCGATGCTATACCTTCTGGTAATTTTGCCCAAACAAATAATCCAACTCCCTCAGCATATACTTTACAACCTAGCTTTTCAGCTAGTTTATTGGTTAATTCACGACGGCGTCTGTAAATTACATTTTGCTCTTCAAACCATGATTTATCACAATTTAATGCTGCAACTGCTCCTTTTTGGATTCCGTAGAACATCCCGCTGTCCATATTACTTTTCACTTTCAAGACAGCATCAATAGTTGCAGCGTTTCCTAAAACCATCCCAACTCTCCATCCTGCCATGTTAAAAGTTTTACTCAACGAATTAAGCTCTAATGCTACATCCTTTGCTCCTTCAACCTGTAACAAACTCATTGGTTTATCATTCAAGACAAAACTATACGGATTATCATTAATCAATAAAATGTTATGTCTTTTAGCAAAAGCAACCAATTTTTCAAATAACTCCAAACTTCCTCTTGCTCCAGTTGGCATGTGCGGATAGCCCAACCACATAATCTTTACTTTCGAAAGATCTAATTTCTCTAAAGCTTCAAAATCTGGTTCCCAGTTATTATCCTCTTTCAAATCATAATAAACAGGAACTGCACCAACCAAATTTGTAACCGAAGTATATGTTGGATATCCTGGATTCGGAATTAAAACATGATCTCCCTCATTTAGGAAAGCCAATGAAATATGCATAATTCCTTCTTTCGAACCCATTAATGGTAAAATCTCATTAACAGGATTTAAAGCAACACCATAATTATCCTGATAAAAATCGGCCATTCCTTTTCTCAATTCTGGCAACCCCTGATAACTTTGATATTGATGTGCGTTTTCATCTTGCATTGCCGAAACTACTGCTTCGACAACTGCTTTAGAAGGGTTTAAATCCGGACTTCCAATTCCCATATTAATGATTGACTTTCCTTCAGATTGTAATTGTCTTACTTCTCTAAGCTTCGAAGAAAAGTAGTATTCCTCTACGACATCTAATCTTTTTGCTGTTGTTATCATGGTTCTTTTGTTTTTGCTTTAGGCTTTAAGCCATAAGCTTTATGCTTCCTATTTTATTTTTTTGTCATCCTGAGCGTCCCGAAGGATTGGAATTTGGAATTTGAAAATTCCGTGTTTTATGGTTTTGTATTCTTATATTCTCCTAAAACTTTAAAATACTCAGCCATTATTTCTGTTAATCTTTTTGCTTTAGCATAATCTTCGTAATCTTCAAAAGTTACATCTACAAAAAATGAATATTTCCAAGGTGTCTCAATTTTTGGTAACGATTGAATCTTTGTTAGATTCAGTTTGCAATCGCTCATTACGTTTAAAACTGCTGCCAAACTTCCTCTTTTGTGATTCAGCTCGAATTTAATCGACGCTCTATTGATCTCAGTTGTAGGCAAAAACGAATTCTCTTTCTTGATAATCACAAAACGGGTCATGTTGTTTTTGATTGTTTGAATTTCTGGTGCCAGAATTTCTAAATCATACATTACCGAAGCCGCTTTACTTGCAATTGCTGCAATCCCTTTTAATTGTTTCTCTTGGATTCTTCTTGCTGTTTCGGCAGTATCTTTATCCTCTACCAATTTAATATTTGGATATTTTTTTAGGAAATCCATACATTGTAACAATGCCATTGGGTGCGAATGAACCTCTGTAATATCTTCCATTTTTTGGCCTTTTAATGCCATTAAATTCTGAGCGATATTTAAATAATGCTCGCCAATTATGTGCAAATTGTTCTTATCTATCAAGGCATAATTCGGAATAATTGGTCCCGCAATCGAATTTTCAATCGCCATTACAGCCTGATCTGATTTTCCCGAAAGTACGCTATCAATTAATTCTTCAAATGATAAACATTCGTCAATATCCACGTTTTCAGAGAAATACTCATTCACTACCTGATGATGAAATGAACCTTTAATACCTTGTATTGCAATTTTTGTTGTCATATACTCAAAAAAAAATCCTGATTTGCATCAGGATTGTATATTAGTTTTATTTGTCTTTTAAATTTTCTCAAATAACCATAGCACAATCCTCACTTCTACTAAAGAAGAAATAAAAAGAGTTGCTAAAATAAAAACGGTTGCTTGACATTTTGTTTGTGTTTTTCAATAAATTCTCTGCGAATGTATAAATTATTTTTACTGCACCAAAAAAAATAATGCATTTTATGAAACAAAAAAGGATTTCTTAACAAATAAGCTCAATTTTGTAAGATATTTAAATAAATCAGCCTTAAAATGCGATTTAACCAATTGCTAATTAGTGATTATAGATATCTCCAAACTTCTCTTCCAAGAATATTATATGAAAAACGTTTTGTTTTCTTAAACCCAGAAAAGGTCGATTATCCCCATTTGCTCTAAAAACAATTAAATCTGTTACATCTGGTGAAACAAATTTAGGTAAATCTGGTTTTATTTGTGCTACGGGTATTTTTTCAGTTCCAAAGCCATGTTTTTGGGCCACATTTATCTGACTCCAAGATAAATTAGATAGTTTCTTTAACCTCTCCACAAAGTCCGCATAAAACTTATAATCTTTATTTGGCTCCGTCTGCAAATACTTGAAGCAAAAAATTGGATAGTTTAATTCGGTATTATTTTGATTAGGAACTGTAATTTTACTTTCCTTAATATCTCTCTTTTTAATTTTACCCATCTACTCGATGATTTGAGTTTTAAAATACGCTCTCAACAAGTCATAAGAGATTTCTCCTTGAGGATTTTCATGAAAAATTTTCTTCCATGGTAACTCTGCATGTGTCATTTCCATCAACTTTATAGCAGAAAATTGTCCAAATTCCGTCATTACTTCCTTAAACAATTCATTTTCTTCCTCAGTCAATTCAATAATTTGCACATCTTCGTTTAGCGTTATGGCACCCGAACCAAAATCTTTAAAATGGTCAAACATATCCCTCACAACTGGACCATATTGCCAAGCTTCAAATTCTTCTTCAAATAATTTCTTATCATATACAGCAATAAAAAAACCTTGCATATAATACAGTATTTTTTGCAGTTTTAAGTTAGAAATAATCTCTCCCTGACTAGCGTCTGTGTGTGCAATAATTTTATGTGCAATTTCTAAAACCGGATAACTCATTACTATTGTTTTTTACAAATTTAATCAATTCTTTTCATCCATTTATGGAGCATTATTATTTCATAAATTTTACCTACAAAAGGATTTCCCATAAAAAAAACCATCTTAATGATGGCTTTCTTTATTAATTTACTACAGACAACTTCTGCACATTCACTATTGCATTGTGAAATTTTCATGACACTTAATTGCAAAGAAAATGAGATTTTATAACCTTAGTCTTTTAGACCAGTTTTTAGGAGAACGCGATGTATGAAATACTCCTATAACAACAATTTCATCTTTCTCAAATCGATAATGAATCCCATAAGGGAATCTTTAAATAAATCTGATTTTTACATTTTTATATTTCTTTTGAAAAGCATTCGGGTTTCTTGAGATTTCATCAAGTCCCACTTCCAGACAAAGCTCAAAATCATACGAAAGCCCTATTCTTTGTTCTTCATACCAAATAACAACATCTTCAACATCAAATAACGCTTCTTTAACAAACCTAATCCTACGCATTATCTAATCGATCTTAAATGAGCCTTAACCTCATTCCAAGTATATAACTCAGTTTTCCCCTCTTCTAAATTCTGAATACGAATATCTAATTCCCTCTTCACATCATCAGAAACTTCTAAATTCTCTTTAGAAACACTATCCCATAATTGTTCTGCCAAAACAATTTTTTCTGCATCACTATATTTAGATAAATTTTTAATTTCCATATTTTCAGTATTACTAATATTATCAATGTTACAAATTTAATCAAAATTACGATGCATTGGGTTTAAGAAAAACACGATTTTTTTTCGCCACGAATTCACAAATTAGCACAAATTCATTCTGACTTTGAATATCATTTTCTCAAACTAAAAGGAATGTTTTTACTCCATCTTGTCATTTCTAGGAACGAGAAATCTCCGCAAGAAGCTCGATAAAGATTGACGATTCTGCGAATGGAGTTACTTGTGGAGATTTCTCGTTCCTCGAAATGAAATATTGTGGACAGAAAATAAAACTTACGAGAACAATCCGCCAACAGGCTTATTATTTATTCCAATTTTAGAATAATCAAAATTCATTTTTTGCTGTAATAAGGAAGCATATACACTTCTAAAATCAATTTCATATTTTAAGTCCCCGTTATCCAAATTAGACAAATCTGGATTATTCCCTAAAATTGTTCCTTTATTATTCCCACCTATAATAAACATCGGCGCTGCTGTTCCGTGATCGGTTCCGTTTCCGTTGTCTTTTACTCTTCTTCCAAATTCCGAAAACACAACAACCGTAACATTTTGAAGTAATTGTGCCTGTTTTAAATCCTGATAAAAAGCGTACAAAGCATCATTCAAATCGGATAACTTTTTCTCATGGATCGCAAGCTGATTATCATGTGTGTCAAATCCGCCAAGTGATGTATAATAAACTTTTGAATTTAAATTTCCTTTTATTAATCTACCAATCCATTCTAGATTTTTAGATAATTCTGTTTTAGGATAACTTATTTCAGTTTTAGATTTTGCCAATGCTTTCTGAATTTCATCAGATCCTTCAATAACTGAATTAGCTATTTTTCGAACAAAATCTAATTGCGGATTATTTGACAATGTTACATTCTCTTCTTTATCTGATTTTACCTTAAATCGGTTTGGATCTTTAACTGTGATTGAATTGGGCTCTACTCCTTTCAAAGCCAGATTATCTATTGTGTCCAGATTTATTCCTGCCGTTGCCTGATGTTCTTTACATTGCAAATCCAAATACCGCCCCAACCATCCTTCATTTATATATTTATTAGAATCTGTTGCTGTTTGCCAAATTTCCTGACTACGAAAATGCGACCGAATTGGCTCTGGATAACCTACATTCTGAATTACCGTTAAATCTCCATTTTGCTGCATTTGAGCAAAATCTTTCAAAGAAGGATGAAATGCCATTCCTTTATTCTTCCCAACTACAACATCTTTATTCAAAGCAATTTTTGTCCTCAAATCATAATACAACGGATTATCGTACGGAATAAAAGTATTCAATCCGTCATTCCCTCCATTAAGCTGAACAAATACAACACATTGCTCCCCAATTACCAAACTATTTTGAGAACCATAAGCATGCAAAAAATCAGGAAGTAAAAGCATTCCACCAGTAAACGTCCCTGTTATCGATATAAAATTCCTTCTGTTCATAACTTTAAACTTCTAGATTAATTGATATTCTGGCAACTTTGTAATGTAATTAAACAGTCTGATTACTGCATAATTGGCATGAGAATCCTTCGGATCAAAATCATATTTAAGTAAATCCTCCATGTCTTTTTGTACCGATTCATCTACTTTAAATAATAACCTGTTAGACAATTCGGTGATAATTGTTTTATTACTCCCATTAGAATCAAAATCTATTTTGACATCAATTTTATCAAATTCTGCCTTCGGCTTCTCACTTTCACCACTCATTGTATTCAGTACTTTTTTCGTAATACTTCTTCCGCTACAAAGTAAATCTGAGCTGTTATTTCGTTGCAAATAAACCTGAGAAGTCAGCCATGAATTTCCGCCATCCCAACCTTTTACATTCACCTGATTATATAAATCCATTCCTTGCTGTTTCAAAAAGAACATAACCATACCGTCATCGAGATCATCAATATGTAATTCTTCTAGGAGTTGTAAAATATATACTAACGGATCTTTTATTTTGGTTCCGGAAACATCTTTACCATATTCTTCGGTAAAAATTTTAGTTAGCAACGGTTCTATTTCAAACTTCACTTTCCTAAAATAATCGCCATAATAGGTCACTAATTCTTCTGACGGATTATCATAAATAAACCATTTCAGAATTTTTCGGGTAATCAAATACGGAATACTTTTTTGTTCAAAAATTATATCAACTAAATCATCTGCTTTCCAATTTCCCGTTTTTCCAAAATACGTCTTATCGGTATCATCTTCTGCAAAGCGCCTGTAAACCGCACCATCATCTCCATAATTAAGTCCAGCCAAAGCTCTTGCTCCGTTTTTAACATCGTTTTCAGAATAATTCCCAATTCCAATTGTAAACAATTCAAGTAATTCGCGACTTAGATTTTCGTTATATTTCCCTTTTTTATTATCAACATTATCCAAGTACCTCACCATTGCATTCGATTTTATGATTTGCTTAGTGAGTTCTTTGAAGTTCCCGAAAGCATGCTCACGCAAAATCATATTGTGCTGGTAAATCCAGTAATTAACTTTTACTTTTTGAGAAGTAGATACGAAGTGATTGTGCCAGAAGCAAACCATGTTTTCGCGTAACGGAAATTCATCGTTTCGCATTTTGGCAATCCACCATTTTTTTAATTCAACCGCCGAATAGATTTCTTTTTTAAAAGCTTTCTTTTTAGCTTCTGAGTCAGCCGTTTTTATAGATTCGCGTAGTTCTTTAAGTTCTACAAGTGTTTTGGGATCATCGTCTAAAAAAGCAGGAAGTTGTTTGTCGAATTTTGAATCATAGGAATGCTTTAGAAATTTTTCTAATCCTAGTTTTTCAATCTTATCAGATTCTTTACCTGAAAAACCCAATCGTAACGACCAAACATTGCTTTTTTTCATAACGCAGGAATTTATTTGAGAATAAGACTTTGTTTTTTTTAAAAGGTTTAAAAAGGAGGTTCTGAGATTCTTAGTTGCTAAGCTTCTAAGATTAAAAACGCTATTTATAGATTCAATATTGCCCTTGAGGAAATTGAGTATTTACTCTATATTTATTGATACTCTCTACAAGTTTGCCTTTCTTCTGGCATAAAAGCTATTTCGCAAAGTTTCGCAAAGAAGAGCCACGAAGAATCGCAAAGTTTTTTCTCAATCTTGTCTTTCCTGACGATGAAGGACAAGATTGGCGAGCTACTCGTGGAGATCTCTCATTCTTCGAGATGACAAGTTTGGGCAAAAAAAAAGCAGCTATCATAATGACAACCGCTTTCTATTAACTAAGAATAAAATCTTTATTCTATTTTTTATCTTCTAAAAAAAGATTAAGAACCACACATTTCGCAATCGTCTGGATCTCCTGCTTGTGCTTTTAGCAACATTGCTTTGTAATCCTCAACACTAATTGATTCTGTTTCTGGAACCAAAGCTGCTGCTGGCGCATCTTCTTCTTTTTTATCGTTGTTTAATGTAAATTTAATTGCATCTACAGCCGATTTGGTACGTAGGTAATACATTCCTGTTTTTAAACCTGATTGCCAAGCATAAAAGTGCATTGATGTAAGTTTAGAATAATTTGCATCTTGCATAAACAAGTTTAATGATTGCGATTGATCTATAAAGTAACCTCTTTGGCGTGACATATCGATAATATCTTTCATCGACATTTCCCAAACAGTTTTATAAAGATCTTTTAAGTCTTGCGGGATAATATCAATGTTTTGAACTGATCCGTTATGACGCATGATTTCTTGCTTCAATGTTTCGTTCCACAATCCAAGTTTTACTAAATCTTCTAGTAAGTGTTTGTTTACAACGATAAATTCTCCAGATAATACACGACGTGTGTAAATATTAGAAGTATAAGGCTCGAAAGCTTCATTGTTTCCTAAAATTTGAGAAGTCGAAGCTGTTGGCATCGGAGCAACCAATAATGAGTTACGAACTCCATGTTCCATTACTTCTTTACGTAACGAAGCCCAGTCCCAACGTCCTGATAATTCTTCGTCTTTCATTCCCCACATATTGTATTGGAATTCTCCTTGTGACATTGGAGATCCTGCAAATGTAGAATACGGTCCTTCTTCCTGAGCCATTTCCATAGATGCGGTTACAGCTGCAAAGTATAATGTTTCGAAAATTTCCTGGTTTAATTTCTTAGCCTCATCACTTGTAAACGGCATACGCAACAAGATAAAAGCATCTGCTAATCCTTGCACACCAAGTCCTACCGGACGGTGACGCATATTAGAATTCTCAGCTTCTTTTACTGGATAGTAGTTTCTGTCGATTACTTTGTTTAAGTTACGTGTTACACGTTTTGTAACGTTGTAAAGCGCTTCGTGATCAAATTTCCCGTTCTCGATAAACATTGGCAACGAAATAGAAGCCAGGTTACAAACTGCGATTTCATCTTTAGATGTGAACTCCATAATCTCAGTACACAAGTTTGAAGACCGAATTGTTCCTAAGTTCTTGTGGTTAGATTTACGGTTTGCTGCATCTTTGTACAACATATACGGTGTTCCGGTCTCGATTTGTGATTCAAGGATTTTCTCCCATAATTCACGAGCGCGGATTGTTTTTCTTCCTTTTCCTCTAAATTCATAGTCAAGGTACATTGTTTCGAATTCTTCTCCGTAAACATCATATAACCCAGGACATTCGTTAGGGCACATTAATGTCCAAGAAGCATCTTCTTGTACACGTCTCATGAATAAATCAGAAGTCCACATTGCGAAGAATAAATCTCTCGCACGCATTTCTTCTTTTCCTGTATTTTTCTTTAAATCCAAAAATTCAAAGATATCTGCATGCCAGGTTTCGATATAAATCGCAAAACTTCCTTTACGTTTTCCTCCACCTTGATCTACATAACGTGCTGTATCATTAAATACTCTCAACATAGGAACAATTCCGTTTGAAGTTCCGTTAGTTCCACGAATGTAAGAACCTGTAGCGCGTACATTATGAATAGAAAGTCCGATTCCTCCAGCCGATTGAGAAATTTTAGCTGTTTGTTTTAACGTATCATAAATCCCATCGATACTATCGTCTTGCATTGCAAGAAGGAAACAAGATGACATTTGAGGTTTTGGTGTTCCTGCATTAAACAATGTAGGTGTTGCATGGGTAAAGAATTTCTTCGACATTAAGTCGTATGTTTCCATTACCGATTTTAAATCATCAAGGTGAATACCTACAGACACACGCATTAACATATGTTGTGGTCTCTCGACAATCTTACCATTTATTTTAAGCAAATACGAACGCTCCAGGGTTTTAAAACCAAAGTAGTCGTAATTAAAATCTCTTGTGTATATGATATGCGAATCTAAAAACTCAGCATTTTCCTGAATTACTTTAAATACTTCATCCGAAAGAAGTGGTGCTTCTTGACCATTTCTTGGATTTACGTAGTTATACATATCCTTCATCGTTTCTGAGAACGATTTTTTAGTATTAGAGTGTAAGTTTGAAATTGCAATACGAGCAGCCAATTGAGCATAATCCGGATGTGCAATCGTCATTGAAGCCGCAGTTTCGGCAGCAAGATTATCTAGTTCCGAAGTCGAAACACCATCATACAATCCCTCGATAACGCGCATAGCTACCTTAACAGGATCTACAAGTTCATTTAACCCGTAACACAATTTTTTGATTCTTTCTGTAATCTTATCAAACATTACGGGCTCTTTGTGGCCATCTCTTTTTACTACATACATAAGCTTACCTTTATAATTATTATTGAAAAAATGAAAGCATAGAGGACGAACCTCTATACTTAAACATTGCGTGTTTTTATATTAATTTGGAAATTAGTAGATTTCCAATAGTTACCCTCTCCCCAACCTGGTATATAGGCTGAAAATTAGTCAGTGATAGTGTCGAATCTACGATTTGGGGGAAATCAGATTCAACTTTTAAATTGTCTAGTTATAGAAACCTACGTTTCTTAATTTTTTGTTTTTTGAGCGTCGTGGTAATCGCTAAAATGCTTTGTTGTCTAAAAATCTGCATCGAATGAAATTTTTTGAGCATCACTATCTGTGTTCATCACACCTGATTTTTGATACTCTGCAACACGTTTTTCAAAGAAATTGGTTTTTCCCTGAAGTGAAATCATATCCATAAAGTCAAACGGATTTGCTGAACCGTAAACACGGTCACATCCTAATTCAACAAGTAGTCTATCGGCAACAAATTCTAAATATTGTGTCATTAAGACAGCATTCATACCAATTAAACTTACTGGAAGAGATTCTGTAACAAACTCTCTTTCGATGTTTAAAGCATCAACGATAATTTCTTTAATTCTATCTTTTGGAACTTTGTTAATTAAATGGTGGTTGTGTAAATGCACTGCAAAATCGCAATGAACTCCTTCGTCGCGAGAAATTAACTCGTTTGAGAAAGTTAATCCTGGCATTAGTCCACGTTTTTTCAACCAATAAATAGAACAAAAAGCTCCTGAAAAGAAGATTCCTTCTACAGCTGCAAAAGCAATTAAACGCTCTGCAAATGAATCTGATTCAATCCATTTTAAAGCCCATTTTGCTTTTTTAGCAATTGCTGGAAAAACATCTAATGCATTAAATAGATCATCTTTCTCTGCTTCGTCTTTTACGTAAGTATCAATTAATAATGAATACGTTTCACTATGAATGTTTTCCATCATAATTTGGAATCCGTAAAAAAACTTTGCTTCTGCATATTGTACTTCGTTTACAAAATTCTCAGCAAGATTTTCGTTTACGATTCCATCAGATGCAGCAAAGAATGCTAATATATGTTTGATAAAGTATCTTTCGTCGTCAGATAACTTATTATTCCAATCATTTAAGTCTTGGTGCAAATCAATTTCTTCAGCAGTCCAAAAACTAGCTTCCATTTTTTTGTACCATTCCCAGATATCATGATGTTTGATAGGAAAAATTACGAAACGGTTCTTATTTTCTTGTAAAATTGGTTCGACTTGTGACATTATAGTTGTGTTTTATTTTAAATATTTTCAATAGATTTTCATCCATTTCTGTAGACTACAAAGATTGTCATTTGTTGGCTAAAATAAAAGTCAAACTTATTCACAATCGAGTCTAGTTTTTAACAAAGGGACAAAAACAGAATAATTTTCATACAATTGTTAACATTCTGAAAATTAGACAGTTAAATCTGTCCAAATTCACGTTAGCAAGCGTAAAATATAGGATTTTTGAAATAAAATGCAAGACTTTTTTATAATTTTTAAAAATCTTTTTTCAGATCATTTGCAATAATTTTTACTGCAATATCAGCATTGTTTTCTTGTAAAAAAAATGGGATGTTTTTAAGAGCGTTTCATGTCTTGTGCAACTTTATCAAGTTCCATATACCAATCTTCTCCAAACTTGCGAATTAACGCTTCTTTTACAAATTTATAGACTGGAACCTCAAGCTCCTGACCTAAAGAACAGGCAGCATCACAAATATCCCATTTGTCATAATTAACTGCCGCAAACTCGGTAAAATCTTTTACTCGGATTGGGTATAGATGGCAAGAAACTGGTTTTTTCCAAGTTACGATTCCCTGATTATAGGCTTGCTCAATACCACAAAGCGCAGTTTTACCATCAAAGATTACATAGGCGCAATCTTTATTATCAATTAATGGTGTTTCCAGATCACCATCTGTACCTTTTACCCAAGTTCCTTGCGCTTCGATAGCTGCAATTCCTTCTTTGCGTAAAAACGGCTTAACTTTAGGATATATTTCTTCTAATATCTTTGTTTCTTCTTCGCTTAGCGGAGCCCCAGCATCACCATCAACACAGCAAGCACCTTTACAAGCTGATAAATTGCAAACAAATTCTTTTTCAAGAATATCTTCCGAAACGATGGTTTTCCCTAATTGAAACATGATAATAAAATACTGAAATTTATAAAGTGCAAAGATAGGCAAAGAAAACAGATGAAATGAGATTAAATTTTTACTGCAGAATGTGTTGAAATTTAACCCCAAAGTTTTTTTTTCGTCAACAAAAGCAACGAAAAATTAAATTTTAGAAGACATATCGAAACCTTTTCAAAACTCTACCAGACATTCTCGCTCGTGGGTTTACCGAAAATCTTTGCGAATCCTTGAAGTAAAAACAAAATTTTGTTATAAAAATCATTATTTTACACAACAACACGTGTTTTTATAACAAAAATACACTATTACTAATTTCTTATGAAAAAGCCCTAACTTTATTATCTAACTTTGCACATCTTTAAACACTAAATCAAAAAATTATGCTAGAAATTGATTTTAAGGAAATTATCACTGTCGGGATGGTGTTATTTGCAGTAATTGATATTGTGGGCTCTATCCCAATCATTGTTAATTTAAGATCAAAAGTCGGGCATATCGAATCTGAAAAAGCCTCAATAGTAGCTGGTCTTATCATGATTATTTTCCTTTTTATCGGAGAAGGTTTTCTTAAAATAATTGGTATCGATGTTCACTCTTTTGCTGTAGCAGGATCTTTTGTTTTATTCTTCTTAGCCTTAGAGATGATTCTTGGTATACACATATATCGTAACGAAGAAGCAAGCTCTGCTTCAATTGTTCCATTAGCATTTCCGTTAATAGCCGGAGCAGGCACAATGACAACTTTATTATCCTTGCGTTCTCAATTTCATACTATAAATATAGTTATCGCAATTATACTTAATATTATCTTGGTATATATCGTTCTAAAATCTTCTTCTAAGATCGAAAAATTACTTGGTGAGAATGGACTTGGCGTAGTTCGTAAGACTTTTGGTGTAGTCCTTTTGGCCATTGCTGTTAAATTATTTGCAGCTAATGTTAAAGGTTTGTTTGTCTAAAATTAATTTTCATAAATTTACCCCCTCAGAAATACTTAAATACCAGAATATTCGTTTTAGGGATCCAAAAAACAACGTTTCAGTATTTATCTATTTCTCTTAATAGTTAGAAATAAATAATAGTCCTATGAAAATTTTTACTTCCATATTAGTGCTTTTAGCATTAGCTTTGATTATTTTCAATATTACTTTGCTTGACTTTCAGAATCCTTTACAAGGAGATAGCATGGTAGCTTTTATTGGAATCGCTGCTTCATTTTGCGCTGTACTAATTCTTTTAATTTTTAGAGTTTCTAAAAAAATAGAAGAAAAGATGAACGATCAACAATAATATGTTTGACGTTTTAATTATTGGCGGAGGGGTATCAAGTATGTCCTGTGCACTTGTTTTAGGATCTGCACAAAATAAACCTTTTGCTATTGACAAAAAAATTGGGGTTTTTACTCACCAAAAAAACTCTTCTCTTCAAGAAGCTCTTTTTAATAATGCTTATGGTATTGCTCCTGGAAAATTAGGTTCTGAATTATTATCTGAAAGTACCGAACATTTAAGCCAAGCGTATCCGCATATTGAGCAAATCCCAAATGAGAAAGTAATAAAAATAGAAGGTGAATATCCTGATTTTTTAATTACTACAAACAGAAGCTCATATAAAACTAAAATGATAGTTGTAGGGATTGGTTCTGCAAATACTTTTGCTATAGAAGGCTTGATGCAATATATCGAACCTCATAAAAAAGCGCTTCCCGAAAAACAACGAATTCAGTTAAAAAACATCGACCATAAAGTTGCCGAAGGTATTTACGTAATTGGTACTCTGGCTGGCTGGAGAAGCCAACTTGCAATTGCTGCCGGAAGTGGAGCTGCCGTTGCAACGGATATCTTAACGGTATGGAATAACGGCGTGCAAACTCATGCTCACGACAGTACTCGCTAACTTTTAAAACATCAGTTTTTTTTTATTTTACCATTAAGAAATTAAGAAAAGTTAAGCTTGGGTTTAAATATTTTAAGCTTTAATAGCAAAATCTAAAAACATCAAATTTTTTATTTTGAACCATTAAGAGATTAAGAAAGTTAAGCTTGGGTTTAAATAATTCAAACTTTAATAGCAAAATCTAAAACATCAGTTTTTTATTTTAAACCATTAAGAGATTAAGAAAAATTAAGCTTGGGTTTAAACAATTCAAACTTTAATAGTAAAATTTAAAACATCAGTTTTTTTATTTTAAACCACTAAGAGATTAAGAAAATTAAGCTTGGATTTAAATAATTTAAGTTTCAATAGCAAAATCTAAAACATCAGTTTTTTTTTATTTTAAACCATTAAGAGATTAAGAAAAATTAAGCTTGGGTTTAAATAATTTAAGCTTTAATAGTAAAATCTAAAACATCAGTTTTTTTTTTATTTTAAACCATTAAGAGATTAAGAAGAATTAAGCTTGAGTTTAAATAATCCAGACCTTAATAGCAAAATCTAAAACATCAGTTTTTTATTTTAAACTATTAAGAGATTAAGAAAAGTTAAGCTTTGGTTTAAATAATTTAAGCTTTAATAGCAAAATCTAAAAACATCAAGTTTTTTATTTTAAACCATTAAGAGATTAAGAAAAATTAAGTTTTAGACACTTTACAGACTTAATCTCTTAAATAGTAAAAAAAGAAAAACCATTAGACTAAGCTTAATAAACTTAATGTCTTAATGGTTCAAAAATCTTAATATTTCAACAATTTTAATGCTTTAGCATTAACTTATTTTACAGAAACAATCTCTTTTACTTTTATATGTTTCTCGGTATCAGCTTTCCAGATTTCTCCTTTTAAAGAAACCTCATCTCCTTCTTTTAGTTTCTTATAATTTTCAGGACCGCCCACATTTACAATGCTTATTGTAGCATAGTAAATTTCGTTTTTCTCCGTCTTTACTTTTGCAGTATAACCGTCTTTACCAAACTCGATAGATTCTACTTTTCCTGAAATCGTATTTTTATCTTTCATACATGCACAAGAAATTACAAAAACCATTAAGACTAACAGAAAACTTATTCTTTTTAAATTTTTCATGTTTATTATTTAACTGTGAAGTTCGCTAAGTTAAACTCATTAATTCTATTTTAATTGTATGCAACTACCTGCAATAACTTTTAAATTGTCATCAAATTGTTTCCAAACTCTTATATATCTAAAAACACCATCTATAGGATCATTATCATATTTCCCTTTTAGCAAAATAGTAACTCCAACGACTGCTGAATCATCAATTACATTAATAATTTGATCTGAAGCTTCCAGAACATCTATTTTAATTTTACCTGAGCGATAGGTATCTAAATCGAATTCCTTAGTGATCGTTTGCCCATCTGGTAAGTTAAACAATAAATCATCATGTAGAATCTTTTCCAGAGCTAGAACATCTGCATTTTTAATAGCAGCTAAAAGCTCAATTTCGGCATTTACAATAGTCTTTACTTCCATTTTGATAAAATTTAGCGATATTTCTTCTGATTTAAAACAGCCTTAATCATTGCATCATTTTTAAGAATCACATCGTAATAGTAAATTTCGCCATACAATTGTCGAGCAAATTCAGCTGTAATATAACGACTAATGATTGCTTTATTTTTATCTAATTTTAAATCTAATCCGTTAATAGAAAGATATTTTTGAAACGATTTAAAATAATCGTCCGTCGCATGCATTTTGGCGATAAACTCTTTATAGTTCAATCCTGTGAATGCCTTTCGGTTTTTATCCAACTGCTCAAAAACAAAATGTCCTACGATACCAGTTTGTAGTAAATAAGCAGAGCCTTCGCTACCATGCTCCATTTCGATAGGCACAAAAACATCTGGCACTATACCTCCACCTCCGTAAACAATTTTACCTTTTGGTGTTTTATATTTTAATGTATCAACAACCTTAATACTGTCTTTGCTATACAATTCTCCGTTATTAAATCGTGAATCCGATTCTTTAAAGTAATCTTCGTTTCCGTGGCTATATGGCTTTTGGATAGAACGACCTGTTGGTGTGTAATATCTTGCAACAGTTAATCGCACAGCAGAACCGTCATTAAAATCCATTTCGCGTTGAACCAATCCTTTTCCAAAAGAACGGCGACCAATAATATTTCCTCTATCGTTATCCTGGATTGCTCCTGCCAGAATTTCACTTGCCGAAGCACTATTTTCGTTGATTAAAATAGATACTTTTCCGTTTTCAAAACTTCCGGCTCCTGTAGCATAGGTTTTTTCGGTTTCGCCATTTTTATTTTTGGTAAAAACAATCAGTTGTTTGTTTTTCAGGAATTCATCTGCAATCGCAACTGCTTCTTCCATATACCCTCCACCATTATCACGAAGGTCGATAATAAGCGACTCAATTCCATTTTGTTTTAATTTGGTTAAACCCGATTTAAACTCCGCAAAGGTGGTCTCTGCAAAACGATTGATTTTTATATATCCGGTATTTTTATCTAATAACATTGAGACATCAACACTTTTTATCGGAATAACGTCTCTCTTTATTTTGACTTTTAATTTCTTTTGTTCTGATTTCCTATAAACTGTCAGCTCTATCTCTGTTCCTTTTTCTCCTTTTAATTTAGCAAATAAACTATCTGAAGGGAGTTTTCGTCCAAACAATTTTGTTTTTCCTACGTATAAAATCCTATCGCCGGCTAGAATTCCTGCTTTTGCCGAAGGGCCATTTTCTACAGGTTTTATAATCGCAACGGAATCTCTATACATATAGAAATTTACACCAATACCTACAAAATCACCTTTCATACTTTCGGCAACTTCTGCTTGTTCGCTTGGCGGAATATAAACGGAATGGGGATCTAGTTTTGATAAAATATTATCTACTGTAAGGTTTACAATAGAATCGGTATCTACACTATCTACATACTCATTATTGATGAAATCAATTAATTTGTTGAGCTTGTTCTTAGAGTTGGTTTTAGCCAAAAACTGATCCTGTACCGGAGCGTTTAACATACCTCCAAGGACAGTTCCCAGAGCTAAAGTTACTCCAATAACTATTGGCAAATATTTAGGATTGAATTTCATATGTAGTTAATATTTAATTTATGAGAACAGATTATTGCCATTCTTCATAAGTAACCGTGTATCTTGAAATTACTGTAACTTTATTCTTCTTCTAAAACAGGAATATGTTCTACCTCTACACCTGCTTTTATTAAGAATTGAATACCTGCATCATCACGATATCCGTTTTGGTAAACAACTCTTTTTATCCCCGATTGATGAATTAATTTACTACATTCTTTACATGGAGAAAGCGTTATATACAACGTTGCTCCTTCGCAAGATTGGGTAGATCGCGCTACTTTTAAAATAGCATTTGCCTCGGCATGTAAAACATCCCAGCGCGTTAATCCTTCTTCATCTTCACAACAGTTCTCAAACCCAGATGGTGTACCGTTATAACCATCAGAAATAATCATACGGTCTTTTACGATAATTGCACCAACTTGCTTGCGCTTGCAATACGACAACAAACTCCATTCTTTAGCTATTCGCAAATAGGCCTTGTCGTATCTATTTAATTTTTTCTTTTCCATTTTTTATCTGCTCCATATTTCGCTCTCAATAACCATCGGGATTACAACACCTATTATAAATGCCGACATCGCCAAAGTCCAGTCACGTTTTGAAAAACGAAAAATAGTCTGTACAATATATGAGATTATTAAAACTACAAAAACCACAATAATTTGAGCTGCCTCAATCCCTAATGCAAATTCTCCTAATGGTAATAATTTTGATGATGGACTACCTCCTAATATTGTTTTAAAATAATTAGAGAATCCTAAACCATGAATTATCCCAAAGAAAAGTGTTATAAAAAACACTAAATTAATACTCTCTGTCTTGGATGATTTTCCTGCTGTAAAAAAATTAAAAAAGGCTGTTATTAAAATAGTTATCGGAATTAAAAATTCGACAATATTTACTTTAATAGTAACGATTCCGTAAACCGAAAGCAACAATGCTAATGTATGCCCAACTGTAAAAATAGTTACAAGAAGCAAAATTCTTTTCCAATCCTTAAATGCATAAGGAATGGTTAAAGCCATTAGAAACATTACGTGGTCGTAAGCATGAATATCTAGAACGTGTTTTAATCCTATTTGAAAATAAATCCAAAAATCTGACATGGGTATTTTAATTTAAAATTGATAAAGGGTGTGTAAACTTACGATTAATTTTGAAAATGGTAGATTGCTATTCTAAAATCATTAAATAAAAATAAGTTAAAATTGTAGTTTCTCCAATTATAAAAATTATGAGAAAATTAAAATTAATAATTTAAAAATAGATTTATCTTTGTGATACAAAAAACCAATTAATTATGTCATTTTCAGATTTATTTGATAGCGAATTTAAACTAAGAAATAAAGGTCATTTTTCGGCTATTGTTCGCGTAGCTCTTGCAGACGGAAAAACAAATCAGGAAGAAAAAGCTTTTTTAGACAAGCTAGCTTCTAGATTAGAAATTTCAGACGAAGAGTATAAAGAGATTCTTGCAGATCCATTGAAGCATCCTATAAATGCGCCTTATTTGTATTCTCAACGTTTAGAGCGTTTATACGATTTGGCTCGTATGGTACACGTAGATCACCACATGGGAGATAGTCAGGAAATCATGTTAAGAAGACTTGGTCTTGCACTAGGATTTACTCCAGGAAACGTAAACTACATTATTGCAAAAGCACTTTCATTAGTAGATAAAAAAGTAGATTTAGATACTTTTACTTTCGAAATGCAAAATATGAATAAATAGAAACATTCAGTATTCAGTCGCAGTATTCAGTTTACAAACTGAGACTAAAAACTGAGACTAATATTAAAAAAGTTTACAGTCGCAGTATTCAGTTTACAAACTGGTACTAAAAACTGAGACTAATATTAAAAAAGTTTGCAGTCGCAGTATTCAGTTTACAAACTGGTACTAAAAACTGAGACTAATATTAAAAAAGTTTGCAGTCGCAGTATTCAGTTTACAAACTGGTACTAAAAACTGAGACTGAAAACTAAAACAGGTACTAAAAAAACAAAACCCGACTATTTTACTAGTCGGGTTTTATTTTTATTACTTCGCTTTAAGCATAAACTCTTCTGCTTTTTCGACCATATTATAGCTTCCGCAAAAGAACGGAACGCGTTGGTGTAATTCGGTTGGGTTAATTTCCATGATTCTATTAAAACCATCAGATGCTTTCCCTCCTGCTTGCTCTGCCACAAATGCCATTGGATTACATTCGTATAATAAACGAAGCTTTCCTTTTGGCGCTTTGCTACTTGTTGGGTACAAATAAATTCCGCCTTTAATCATATTTCGATGAAAATCGGAAACTAAACTTCCGATATATCTTGAAGTATAAGGTCTATCATCTTCTTCATGCTGGCAATATTTAATATAATCTTTTACTCCTTGAGGAAAATGAACATAATTTCCTTCATTTACAGAGTAAATATTTCCATCTTTAGAATATTTCATATTCGGGTGTGACAAATAGAATGTTCCAATTGCAGGATTCAGTGTAAATCCATTTACACCATGACCTGTTGTGTAAACTAACATAGTCGAAGTTCCATAAATTACATATCCAGCCGCAACTTGATTAACTCCTGGTTGTAAAAAATCTTCGAGTGTAACTGGAGTTCCTATTGGCGTAATTCTTCTATAAACCGAAAAAATAGTTCCTACAGAAACATTTACATCAATATTAGAAGATCCGTCAAGAGGATCCATTAAAACTACATATTTGTTGTTATGACTGTTGTCACTTCCTTGAACAGTGATAAAATCATCGTTTTCTTCTGAAGCGATTCCGCAAACAATTTCACGATTAATTAAGGTTTGAATAAAAACCTCGTTTGCATACACATCTAGTTTTTGCTGATCTTCTCCTTGTATGTTTTGCTCTCCTGCTGCGCCAACGATGTCGACCAAACCAGCTTTGTTTACTTTGTAATTAACGACTTTGGCCGCCAATCGTATAGAGTTGATAATTCGGGAAAGCTCTCCCGACGAATACTGAAATGCTTTTTGGTTCTCAATAATAAACTCTCCTAGTGTTTTATTGCGTTCTTCCATTATACTATATCGTTGTAGATTTTTTTTGAAGTCACAAATATCGCCTTTTTTGTGAAATTGATTTAAAAATTATTTAGTTAGTTTGTCCGTATTGTATATTTGTTAATCAAAAGTAAAAATTGAGTTCAAAAAAACCATTATTTTAGATATAAATACATTAATAATAAGAATTTATGAATATTAGAAAAGGAAACCCTGATGATATGAAAGCTGTTTTGGGCTTGATTCAGGAACTAGCCATATTCGAGAAAGAACCAGACGCTGTTTTGATTACAGAAAGTGATTTAGTTCGTGATGGCTTTGGAGAAAACCCTCTTTTTCATGTATTTGTAGCCGAGGTAGATGCCGAAATAGTGGGGATTGCTTTGTACTATTACCGATTTTCGACCTGGAAAGGAAAAACAATACATTTAGAGGATTTGATTGTAAAAGATAAAATGCGCGGATCTGGTTTAGGATTTGCTTTATACTCCGAAATAATGAAGCAGGCCAAAAAGGATAAAGTAAAAAGAGTTGAATGGAATGTACTCGATTGGAATACTCCTGCAGTTAAATTCTATGAAAATTCTGGTGCTAAAATTATCGAAGAATGGCGTGTTGTACAAATGGACGAAGCTGGAATAGATACTTTTTTAGAGAAAAACAAAAATTAAAAGACAATAGATAATATTAAGATATAATAAATAATGAGAGTATTCAAATTTGGTGGTGCCTCAGTGAAAGATGCTGAAGGAATTAAAAACGTTTATGACGTTTTACAAAAAGTAGGTTATGAAGATGTATTGCTTGTGGTTTCGGCCATGGGAAAAACCACAAACGCTCTTGAGGTTGTAATAAAGAATTATTTCGAAAAATCTTCTGAGTTAAGTTCATCTGTACAAGAAGTAAAAAAATACCATAACCAGATATTATTAGATTTATTCGAGAATGAGAAACATGAAGTTTTTACTGCTGTAAAGGCATTATTTTCGGAGTTAGAATACTTTCTTGCTCATAACAAATCTCCTAATTACAACTTTGTTTATGACCAAATTGTAAGTTTTGGAGAGTTAATTTCGACTACTATCTTAAGCCATTTTATGAATTTTATGGGCATCCAAACACAATGGATTGATGTTCGTAATTTTATAAAAACCAACGCTAATTACAGAGATGCCGAAGTTGATTGGGAATTAACTCAAAAAAATATTGGTAATAATGTAAAGCGAAAAATGCTGAATATTACTCAAGGATTCTTAGGTGCCGATGAAAATAACTTCACTACTACTTTAGGTCGTGAAGGTTCAGATTATACTGCTGCAATTTTTGCTTATTGCTTAAATGCCGAAAGTGTTACCATCTGGAAAGACGTTCCCGGAGTTATGAATGCTGATCCACGTTATTTTGAAAATGCAAGTTTGCTTAATCAAATTTCATATCGTGAGGCTATCGAATTAGCCTTTTACGGAGCAACAGTTATTCACCCTAAAACATTACAACCTTTACAGAAAAAAGAGATTCCGTTGTATGTAAAATCATTTATAAACCCATTGCTAAAAGGAACAAGTGTTTCTAAAGGTGTCGATTTAGAGCCTTATTTACCTTGTTTTATCGTAAAAAGAAACCAACTTTTGATTTCTCTTTCATCGATAGATTTCTCTTTTATCATGGAGGAAAACATCAGCGAGATTTTTGCTTTATTCCATGAATTTAAAATTAAAGTGAATTTAATTCAAAACTCAGCGATTAGTTTTTCTGTTTGTGTAGAAGATAAATTTGAGAATTTCAATGATTTGAATGCTATCCTTTCTAAAAAGTTCAAAGTTGATTTCAGCGAAAATGTAACTTTATATACAATTCGTCATTTTGATGATAAAGCTGCCGAAACTGTCGAAGAAAACAAAGTAGTTTTACTAAAACAAGTAAGCCGCGAGACTATGCAAATAGTAACAAAGGAATCTAATTAGTTTACTTTTAAAAAGTTAATTACAAAATTCAATATAATAATAAAGGCTCCATTTTTTAAGTGGAGCCTTTATTTATGGTTTCTGTTTTCTTTTTAAATCTTTTATTATTTTTTTCAGCTCTTTAATTCGCTCTTCGTATTGCTCTACGATTTTATCCGACAATTGATTTATAATAAAAGCTTCATTTAAATCATTAGTCGTTTCTTTATTCTGTCCTATATCATTTGTTACCAATTCTTCTGGAGTTATTTTGAAGAACTCGCATATTTTATTGGCATAATTTGCCCAGGAAGTCCCCTCACCTCTTTCTATCCTAGCATAGGCAGACTGAGATATACACAAACAATCCGCCAATTGTTCTTGCGACATATCTTTGCTTTTACGTAGCTGTTTCAGCTTATTTCCTACGATAATATTCATAAACCCATTTTTACCTGTAAGATAATAGAGGTCAGATTTATTAAAATATACTCATAAAGCCTTGTTAAAAGTTAGTTTTAAGTAAATTTATTAAAAAATCAGAACAAAGCTATCTCTCTTCTGAATACCCGAAAACCGACTAAAAACAACCGATTTCTGCATAAGACATATTTAGATCTACTTATATATTTGTTAGATAAATAATCTTTTTTACTACTATTAAAGTAATGAATTATGAAAAAATTAGAATTTATTAATTCTATATTAGAAGTACCTAAAGACGCATCATTAACTTTTATACTATAAAAATGAAAATTTTTGAAAAAATACGCAAAACGGGCACACGTCAGTTTATTTTTTTAATTTTTATAACAACAGTAATGTTTTTTTGGGCCAATTTTTTTAGCGATAAAAATTTTAGTTGGAGCACCATATATGAACATCGTAAAGACATAAAAATGTATATAGCTTTAATATATGCATTTTTATCAGCACTTTTTATACATGTTGGAATATTGTATTCTACCAAATTTCCTCCTTCTAAATAAAATAAGCTGAACAAACATCTAATTTAAGATAAGTTGGTGTATTATCAAATACTTTTAAGGCTTCCCTTTTTCGGTGAAGCCTTTCTTTTTTATAAAGATATCTCCTCTATAACTTTAATTATTAAATACTACTTTTGACGTTTTGGAGTTAAAGTATTTATGTTTAAAAAATTACTCTTTTGGATTGTAATTCTTTTTTGTTCTGGACTTCATGCCCAGGAAATAAACACGCACTATAAAACCAAAAAAGTTGGTATCTCCAGAGATACTATTCATCTTGAAAACGTTAGTATCAATTCGAGTTTTTTCAAACTATACGACAACAATAAACAACCTATTGATAGTAGTTTCTACAAAGTAAATTTCCAGAAAGGAACATTACTTTTAAATGAAAAAATGATTTCGAATACTGATTCTCTAACAGTTGAGTATTTAAAACTTCCAGATATTTTAACCAAAGAGTATAAAATTTATGATTCTGACCGAATCGTAAGTAATGGTGTAACCTCTGAATCTTTATATCAAATACAACCTAAAACCAATAAAACTGTAACTCCTTTTGACGGATTAAATACTTCTGGAAGTATTACCCGAGGGATTACCATTGGTAACAACCAAAACACAGTTTTAAACTCTAATCTTGACTTACAGATTACAGGAAAAATATCTGAAAAAGTAAGTCTTCGTGCATCATTACAAGACAATAATATTCCGTTGCAAGATGGTGGTTACTCTCAAAAATTAGATCAATTCGATAATATATTTATAGAGCTTTTTAGTAATGATTGGGCATTACGCGCGGGAGATATTTTTCTTGAAAATAAAAAAACACAGTTCCTAAATTTCGACAAAAAGGTTCAAGGTCTTGCCGTTAATTTTAATTTTGGTGACGAAGATAGCAAAACCAATGTATTTGCTTCTGCCGCATTGGTAAGGGGGCAATATGCAAAAAGTAACATTACTGGACAGGAAGGAAATCAAGGTCCTTATAAGTTAACTGGACAGAATGGTGAGTTATACATATTGGTGATTTCGGGTTCTGAAAGAGTTTATGTAAATGGTGTTTTATTAAAACGAGGCGAAAACAAAGATTATACTATTGATTATAATGCTGGGGAAATCACTTTTACTTCTCTTTTTACAATTACTTCGGAGATGCGTATAAGTGTTGAGTATCAATATACAAATCAAAATTATACTCGATTTGTAACGTATGCCGGAGTTACTCATGAAAATAAAAAATGGAGTTTTGGAGGGTATCTATACTCTGAAAATGACTTAAAAAACCAACCGTTACAACAAAATCTAACCAAAGAACAGGTAGAAATATTAAGTAATGCGGGAGATGATACAAATGCCATGATTGCTCCTTCGGCTTACGTTGATTCTTATTCGGACAATAAAATTCTTTACCGAAAAATAATGATAAACGGAACGGAAGTTTATGAATTCTCCAACGATCCAAAAGAAGAATTATACAATGTAAGATTCAATTTAATTGGTGCAAAGTCTGCCAATTACATTCTTAGAAACGTAAATACAATTGATCGAATTTATGAATATGTTGCTCCTATAAATGGTATTCCGCAAGGAAATTATGCTCCAATTATTAAACTCGTTGCTCCAATAAAACTGCAAGTAGCTACTTTTTTGGGTAAATATAATCCAACCGAAAAAACAAGTTTTGATTTTGAAGTTGGTGTTAGTAACAATGATGCTAATTTATTTTCGAGCATACAAGATGGAAACAATAAAGGAATTGCATCCAAAATAAATGCTAAGCAACGTTTATTTACCAGAAGTTGGAATCTGGATGCATTTGTAAATTATCAATTTATTCAGGACAATTTTAAATCGGTAGAACGCCTTTATAACATCGAGTTTGATAGGGATTGGAATCTTCCTGCAAATCGATTTGGGAATCAGAGTTTATTAATTTCGGGATTAAATTTTGATTTATTTCCTCAAAAAAAGATCTCAGATATAGGATTACTAACCTATCAATTTGAAAACTTAGATTTTACCGAAAACTATTCTGGAAGCCGACATACGGTTAATGGTCTTTTTAAAGTAAAAAACTGGCTGATTCAGAACCAAGGTAGCTTACTAAATAGTAACAGTACAATATCGACTTCTAAGTTTTTAAGAAACCAAACTCAAGCCCGTTATCATTTTAATAAAAACTGGGTTGGTGGTACAGTACAGCTTGAAGATAATCAAGAAAAGAATAAGGAAACCAATCAGTTTTCGGCTTTAAGCCAAAGATTTAATGAATATGGTTTATTTATAGGTCGTGGTGATAGTACCAAGGTTTTTGTAGAATTAGGCTTTTTAAAACGAAGCAATGATAGTTTACAAAACGGACTATTACAACGTGTAAACAACTCACAGACTTATTATTTAAGATCTAAATTAATCCAAACTACCAAAAGTGATTTATCGGTATATGCGAGCTATAGAGTATTGAATTTTGAAGATGTGACTAAAAAAAGAGAACCATCACTAAATTCCAGAATTCTTTATAATGATCGTTTTTTCAATCAATTTATCCAAACTACTACTGCCTACGAAACCAGTTCAGGAACAATGCCGCAACAAGATTATACCTACGTAGAAGTTCCTGCAGGACAAGGAGTTTACACCTGGAACGATTACAACAATAATGGAATTCAGGAATTACAGGAATTTGAAGTAGCTGCATTTATTGATCAGGCAAAATACATTCGTATCTTTTTACCTAACCGGATTTATATTAAAACAAATCAGAATAAGTTTTCTCAATCGGTAACATTAAATCCAAACCAATGGTTAAATGAAACTGGAATAAAAAAGGTAATATCTTATTTTTATAACCAGACCTCGTTTATATTAGATCGAAAAGTAAAAAGTGATGGTGATCGTTTTGAACTTAATCCTTTTAATTCTTCAGATGAAAATGTACTGGGGCTAAATTCCAGTTTCAGAAACAGTTTATTTTATAATCGTGGTAAACAAAAACATTCTACAACTTATACCTATTTACAAAACAAAAGCAGAAACTTACTTACAATAGGATCGCAACAGGCTAAAAATAGTTCACATCAATTACAATATTCTCATTTGTATGATAAAAGTTGGTTATTCGGATTTTTTACCAAAACCATACAAACAGATCTTATCTCTGAAAGTTTCCCAGAAAAAAACTATAAGCTAACAGGTTATCAACTTGCTCCAAAAATTAGTTATTTGTTTTCTAAAAGTACAAGTTTAGATTTCTTCTATGAAATTCAGAACAAGGACAATCAAATTGGCGAGGAAGAAACGTTAGAACAAAGCCGATTAGGAACATCTTTTTCCTATGCTGGTGATAAAAAAATCACATTAAATGGGGAATTTTCCTTTTATCAGAATAAATTTACAGGCAATGAATTTTCATCTGTAGGTTTCCAAATGTTAGAAGGTTTACAAACAGGACAAAATTTGGTATGGAGATTGCTATTGCAAAAAAACATCACTCAGTTTTTGGATGTTAATGTAAACTATCAAGGAAGAAAAGGCGAAACCGGACCAACTATCCATACAGGAAATGTTCAGCTAAGAGCTTATTTTTGATACATTTTCGAAAACATTACAATAAATTGATTAATTTTATTATAAACTTTAACACTTAAAAAACATGAAAAAATTATTATTACTTTGTTTTATGTTAGTTTTCTCAAGTAATTTTTACGCACAAGAAACTGCTGTAAAGACGACTAAAACCAAAGCTAAATCAGAAGCAACTAAAGAAAAAAAGACTGCTACTAAAAAAGCTACCGACACCAAAACTGCTACAGAGAAAAAAGCAACTAAAGAAAAAGCATCAGCAACTAAAAGTGTAGAAGATAAAGCTACAAAAACTAAAAGCGATGCTAAGGCAAAAACCACTAAAGCAGAAGAGTCAACTACAAAAAAAGCTGCCAAAGCAAAAACTGATGCTAAAAATGCAACTGATGATGCTACTAAAAAAGTAACTAAAGCTAAAGCTGATACAAAAACTGCTACTGAAAAAGTAGATAAAGCTAAAGCAGATACTAAAGCAACAACGAAAAGCACTGCTAAAACTGCTACAAAAACAGTTAAAGAAACTAATGAAAAAGCACCTAAAGTAGCAGATAAAGTTACTGGAGAATATAATGGTAAAAAAGTATATACAGGACCAAGAGGTGGTAAGTACTACATTAATTCTAACGGAAACAAAACTTATATTCAAGACTAAGCATCTTTTTCTTGATACAATTAAAAAGGCTAGACTTCTTATAGCGTCTAGCCTTTTTGCTTTTACTAAAATAATAACTTAATATTTTAGTAATCATTTATAAATAAGGAAAAGACTTACTGTTTGTAACTTTCGCAGGGTTAACTTAACATAACCCAATTCTATATGAATTTAGATTCAACTAATAAAACTATTTTAATTGCTCCATTAAATTGGGGTTTAGGTCACGCCACAAGATGCATCCCGATAATTAAAGCATTACAGGAAAACAATTACATCCCAATAATTGCCTCTGATGGTATTGCTTTAGAGCTATTACGAAAAGAGTTCCCATATATCCAAACACTCGAATTACCTTCTTACCAAATAGAATATGCCAAGAATGGCAAAAACTTTAAGTGGAAATTAATCAAAAATTGTCCTAAAATGATTGAAGCCATTTTGGACGAAAAAAAAATGGTGAAATCGTGGATTAAAAAATATGGTATCGACGGGATTATTTCTGATAATCGTTTGGGTGTTTACAGTGATAAGATACCATCTGTTTTTATTACGCATCAATTAAATGTAATGACTGGAAACACGACTTGGTTTACCAGCAAATGTCATCAATATTTTATAAAGAAATATACTGAATGTTGGGTTCCCGACATAAAAAAGAATCCTAATTTAACTGGAGAATTAGGCCATTTAAAAACAAAAAAAATCAAGTTAAGATACATAGGTCCTATGAGCCGAATGCGCAAGAAGGAAACGCCTAAAGTATATGATTTAATGGTTATCTTATCTGGACCAGAACCTCAACGTGGTTATCTCGAAGATAAATTAAAACAAGAAGTTATTCGCTACGACGGAAAAGTAGTTTTTGTAAAAGGCATTGTCGAAAAAGACCAAAAAAAGGAAATCATCGATAATGTTACGTATTACAATTTCATGAATACACGCCAGCTAGAACAAACTTTTAACGAAAGTGAACAAATTTTATGTCGCTCGGGATATACGACCGTAATGGATTTGGTAAAACTAGAAAAGAAAGCTTTTTTTATACCAACTCCTGGTCAATATGAGCAATTATATCTTGCTGAGAAACTACAGGAAGAAGGCCTTGTTCCTTACGCATTACAAGATGATTTTAAGATTGAGGATATTGCGAAAATTAAAGAATACAAAGGATTACCTCAATATAAGAAGAAAGCAAAATGGAGTTCATTATTTTCTGTTTTCGAAAAATAATAAACTCCATCCTATATGTTTTTTATGTTTTAGAAATTAAATTGAGCTTGTAATCTCAGTAAATTTCCTTGTTGGCGATTAATTGGTAATGCGCTATCTTCAAAAGTTCTATCGGCAATAACATATTCTGCTGTAAACTCTAATGCTTTTAGGGGCTGCCACTCTATTCCAATTTCATAATCTCTAACTACATAACTTCTGGCATCTTTTTCATATTTTTTTCCTCCGTCATAATATTGAAATTTTGCAAAAGGATATAATAGTTGTTTTCCTAAATCTAATTTATAATTTAATAAAACATAACCTCCATTTATATTTGTAACATCGACACTATTAGTAGTCTTGTCATAACGTGGTCCTTTACCTATGTTATACTCCGTTTGTATTCCAAAAGGTCTAGGGTATAATACAAAAGTTGCTCCTACTCGCTGATCTTTTACATATTGTTTATTATCTATTGCAACTCCAGTTGAAATTTCGTTGGTAAATGCCCATTTCCCTGAATAAGCCTGGATTCCTGGTTCAATAATCTGACTTCCTATTACGAAAGGATAAGTTACTCTCGCTACAACATTTAAATCTCTATTGCTATCAAGTTTATTTGCGATTTGCCCGTTGTAAACTCCAAAAGCAAAAACACCATAATCGCCAGAACCTTTGTAACCATCTTTAACTAACATTTCGAAACGTTCTCTTATTTTGCTAGGTGCCCAATAAAAAAACACTCCTAAGTCACGTTCATTTAATATAGCACTATTCATAGCATCATTTCTATCCAAAGCAAGTCGAACAGAACTAGATTGCATGTTCTCAAAACCATAAGGGATTTTACTTTGTCCTACACGAACACGATATTCTCTTTTTGGATCAAATGAGAAATCAAAAAATATGTCTCTAATTTGAACAAAATTATTGATTCCTGTACTTGGTGAACTTGCAAAATCGGGTTGGAAATAAAAATATATATTTGGGTGTATTTGACCAGAAAATACTAATCGTGCACGTCTTATAAAAAACCCATTATTAGATTTTGCATCTGGTTCTGTAGATGTTGTTCCCCAAGATCTATCACACTGTTCGCATGAAACTTTATCATTAGTAGAAAACAAACCATTATATCTTATCTGAACATAACCTCGTAATGAGATTTTATCATACCAATGATCTTTTTCTTCTTTCTGAAGAATAGGTTCAATCTTTGGTGCTGTTATTATTGCAGTTTCTTTTGCCTTATTAATAGAGTCTAAAATACGAACTACCTCTTTCTTTATCTCATCTTTGTTTACCTCTTGTGCATGCGTTAAGCCCGCCGCTAAAAATAAAGCTACCACTAAAAATTTTCTCATCTTATTTTTTTAAACTCCTCGTTCAGAGTGCAAAAATCACCCATCAAAGTTAACATAACGTTACCAAGATGTTATTATTATGAAAATTTAATATTAAGGGAGAATCGGCAACTTTAAATCGAGGTTAAATCATGAGAATTTTATGCTGATCTGAGATGCTCTAATTACAATTACTTAACTTCAAGATTAGTGCTTTTATGGGCTTTTTCGAGAGTAAATGAAAACTCAGAACCTATCCCAAACTCACTCTCAACATACACTTTCTCTTTATGGGCTTCGATAATATGTTTTACAATAGCAAGTCCTAAACCAGAACCACCTTCTGATCTGGCCCCACTTTTATCTACTCTATAAAAACGCTCAAAAAGTCTTGGTATATTTTGTTTCTCTACTCCTTCTCCATTATCACTAATACGAATAAGTACTTTTTTCTTTGTCAGATTTACAACTCCTACCTCTGTAGTTCCGCCTTGCTTACCATATTTAATTGAATTCACAATCAAATTTTCTAGTATCTGTTGAATTCTGTCTTTATCTCCTTTCACCAAAATCGGCTGAAGGATTTTCTTTTCGTAAGTTAACTTAATCTTCTTTTTATCAGCTTTCATTTCTAATAAATCAAAAACATTCTGAATAAGTTCGACAATATCAAAATCGGTGATTATTAAGTTTAAATCACCCGTTTCTAATTTAGTGATCATGTCTAAATCTTCGACAATATAAATTAATCGTTCTACTCCTTTTTCGGCACGTTTAAGATATTTTTTTCGGATGGTTTTGTCCTCCATTGCTCCATCTAATAAAGTCGAAATATATCCCTGAACTGTAAACAATGGCGTTTTAAGTTCATGCGAAACATTACCTAGAAATTCTCGACGGTATTCTTCACGAATCTCGAGCATTTCGATTTCTAACTTTTTATCAGTTGCAAATTTTTTGACTTCACGCGAAAGCGTTTCCATATCCGTAGTGATCGGCTGGTTGATAAGTGTACTGGATTCCAATAACGAAACCTCATCGTAGATTTTCTTTACTCTGCGATAAATAAAACGTTCTACTCGGTATTGTAAAACCATAAACGAGAACGCATATACCGACACAAGAAAGACAAGACTGAATGGTAATAAATGTTCTGTTCTATTTTTGAAGAATAATAAAACTAGAATTACTACAAATCCTGTAGCAAAGAGACTTATATATAGTGCTGACTTTACAGCAAACTTATAGGTTTTTTTAAAACTTATTTTCATTTAGTTCATGGATAGCTTCTACAAAGATAATTCTGATTTCTTTGCATTATGCTTTTGGTTGGTAATCTTTATTTTAAACCTCGAATTTGTAACCTACTCCTTTGATGGTTTTAAATAAATCTTCTCCAATTTTTTCTCTTAATTTTCGAATGTGTACATCAATCGTTCTTCCGCCTACAACTACTTCATTACCCCAAACCTTATCAAGTATTTCATCACGTTTAAATACTTTTCCTGGTTTTGAAGCCAATAAGTAGAACAATTCAAATTCTTTTCTAGGCAAAGCGATTTCTATATTATCTTTTACGATTTTATATTCTTCACGATTAATTTCGATTCCACCTACGTTTAATGTATCACTACTAACTTCTTGTTCTTTTAAACGTCTCAATAATGCTTTTACCTTACTTACTAGTAATTTTGGTTTAATAGGCTTAGTGATATAATCATCTGCTCCAGCGTCAAAACCAGCTACTTGTGAGTAATCTTCACTTCTTGCAGTTAGGAATGTAATGATAACGTTATTTAGTTCAGGTATTTTTCGGATGTGTTCACAAGCTTCCATACCATCCATTTCAGCCATCATAACATCCATTATTATAAGATCTGGCAATTCCTTTTGTGCTTTTGCAATTGCATCTTTTCCGTTTGAGGCTGTAATTATTTGATACCCTTCTTGAGATAGGTTATATCCAACAATTTCTAAAATATCCGGTTCATCATCTACTAGTAAAATCTTAGTTTGTGTTTTTTTCATAAAATAGCAAAAAATTGGGTTATCTCATTGATACTTATACGATATAATATTCAATGATTGTAGTTGCGAGTGTAAAGGTAATAATAAATCAACTGTTAAAAAGTAGTGTTAACCGTAATTTAATCTCATAACAATTTCATAATATATTAGAGACAAAACAATAACAAGCAGCTAACACGAACTTTACAAAACCGTCTTTTATTTGCAAAAAAATAAACAAACAACAAACGAAAATGAAATTCAACTTAAAATTTCTATTTATTACATTATTTATTTGTGCTGTTTCTATGGCTCAGACCAAAGGTACAATTTCTGGGGTTTTAACAGACAAACAAACTAATAATGAAGCACTACCATTTGCAAATGTCCTTATTAAAGGAACAAACAACAGTGCAAATACCGACATCGATGGTAAATATTCGATAAACATAGCTCCTGGTAGCTATACTGTAATTTATAGTTTCTTGGGGTATGAAACTGTAGAAGTTCCAGTAATTGTTAAATCGAATGAAACTACAACTGTTAATCAAGCGTTATCTTCGGGGAGTTATACGCTAAAAGATGTTGTAATAAAAGCTTCGCCTGTAAGTAAACAAAAAGAATCTGCTTTACTTTTAGAACAAAAAAATGCAGTTGCCTTTAAATCTGCTATTGGTGCAGAAGAAATTTCAAGAAAAGGAATTAACGATGTTGCAAATGCAGTATCTAAAGTAAGTGGTGTTTCTAAAAATGACGACTCAGGAAATGTTTTCGTAAGAGGATTGGGTGACCGTTATAATGTTACTACTTTAAACGGACTTCCATTACCATCAAATAATCCTGCGAATAAAAATATCCTTTTAGATATTTTTACTACTAACATTGTAGATAATATCGGAGTAAGTAAAACATTTGAGGCTCAAAATTATGCGGATTTTGGTGGAGCAAATATTGACATCAGTTCAAAAAAATTCAGCGGAAAACCTTTTATCAGCTTTTCAATAGGAACAGGTGCCAATACAAACGTCTTGGGGCAAGATCATTTCTATTTACAAGACGGACCTTCTTACACTGGATTCAAAAAAGTAGGCGTTCCTAATTCTCCGCTTCAACCATATAATTATTCAACGAGCTGGGACAGACAAGAAAACAAAAATGTATTGAATGCATTCTACACACTATCTGCAGGAAAGAAGTTTAATATAAATGACGAAAGCTCAATAGCAACTTTTGTTACAGGTTCTTTTAGTGCAAGAAATAAATTTACAGAAGGATATAGCAGAGGCGGGATTAGTGCTGACGGAGATATCTTTTCAGATTTTTACAGAACAGCATACAAACATAACACTACAACAACTGTTATGGCTACGGCTGATTATAAAATCAATAATAAAAACTCAATCTTCTTTACTTCTTTATTCTTAAATTCAAGTGATCAGGATTACAGTGAGTATGAAGGAACTAACCAGAATTTTGACGGTGGTGGAGACGCTCATCAACAAATTTCAGGTTTTATCAAACGTGGAACATTTGAAAGAACTCAATTAATTGTAAACCAATTAACAGGGAAAAACAAATTCAACGATCAGTGGAATTTAAATTGGGGAGTAGGATACAGCATGTCTGAAAGCGCAATACCAGATCGTATGCAAAACTCTTTTGTACATGCACCTAATGGCATTGACTATACATTTTTCACCAATTCAAACATCAATAATCACCGATTTTTTCAGGACTTAAAAGAGAATGAAATCGCTGCTAATATTGCATTATCATATAATTTCAGCAAAAAAAGCGATGACACATACAAAGGAAAAGTAACTGTTGGTTATTCAGGAAAGTTCAAGGATGTAGATTACAAAATGGAGCAATATTCATTCTTCCCAAACAGAACTACAATTTCTTTCCCTAAAGAAGACATACATCACGTAGACAACTATTTAGACCCTGCCCATTGGGGTTCATCTTACTCAAACAGAATTAGCCAATTGTATAATGGAAATTTATATATCAATGCTGCGTTCGCTAATGTTCAATACTCTTTAACTGATAGATTGAGTGTGATATTAGGTGCGAGACTGGAACAATTGACTCAGAATGTTTCCTATATCACAACCACAGTTCCTGATGGGGATAGTTCAGATGAGTCAAAGTTTAACATATTACCAAGTTTAATTTCAAAGTATACCTTGAATGAAAAGCAGAATTTAAAATTCTCTGCAAGTAAAACATATACGTTACCTCAGTTTAAAGAAAAAGTGCCTATTATTTACGAAGATGTCGCACAAGCATACGAAGGAAACCCTAATTTGTATGCTTCAACAAATTATAACTTTGATTTAGGATGGGAATTTTTTCCTAAGGCAGGCGAATTAATTTCTGTTACTGCATTTGGAAAAATCATTCAAAATCCAATCAACGAAATGTTCCTTAATTCATCTTCAAATGATATTACTTATGCTAATACAGGAGACAAAGCAACTGTAGCAGGGGTTGAATTAGAATTTAGAAAAGACATTTTTGAAATTGAAAACAGTAACAACCTAAAGACAAAACTTTCGTTTGATGCCAATGGGTCTTACCTTTATACAAATCAGGATTTAAGTAATGAGAAAGTAAATAACGAAAAT
Organism: Flavobacterium sp. PL02; assembly: GCF_035013205.1. NCBI lineage: Bacteria > Pseudomonadati > Bacteroidota > Flavobacteriia > Flavobacteriales > Flavobacteriaceae > Flavobacterium > Flavobacterium sp. PL02. The sequence goes on along the minus strand of NZ_JAYGJP010000011.1, from coordinate 87,966 downwards.
GATTTTGGGGCAAACTTTACTTTTACAGAGAGTAAATTAACAGGGGCTTCTAATTTCCTTGCCAATGCTAACTTATCATTTTTAAATGAATTCAGAGAAGGTCAGGATATAACTACAACAATATCATACTCTTATTTTTCAGATAAATTAGCTGTTATTGGAACCGGACAAGTAGGAAACTTAGTTGATAAAGCTGTAAATAAACTAGACTTTATCGCTAATGCAAGTTTGACTAAAAACTTAAAATTAGGCTTTATTTACAATAATATTTTAAACCCGGCTTTCAATCGTGTACAAGAACAAGGAAAAGTACCAGGAAAAGAATCTGTTGGTGATATTACTGCAATTTCATATAAAGCAGGTTCAGATTTTAGACTTACTTTAAGCTATACATTCTAAAAGTAAAACCATAAAAATTTCAAAAGGTGATTAGTATTATCTAATCACCTTTTTTTTATTTATCAAAATTCAATGTAAATTTTACATTAAGCGGGTTTATTTTTTACTCAATATACTTAATATATTGTTAATATGGTCTTAACTCAGCAAAAACATATGTTCGTTTACTTTGCCTTAAATAAATCAAAACAATAAAACACAACAAAATGAAAAAATCATTATTTGCGATGACTGCAATATTAGGACTTGCTTTAACAAGCTGTAGTTCTGATGATAACAACAACAAAAAGGACGAAAACAAAAGTAATTTCGTATTAAAGGTTGACGATTTAAAGGGAGACATCAATGAAGGTGTTGTAACTTTAGACCCTACTAAAACTTACACTTTAACTGGAGGTTTAGTTGTTAAAGGTGGAGCTACTTTAGTAATTCCTGCCGGAACGGTAATTAAAAGTTCTGCTACTGCAGAAGCTACTTCTTTATTCATTGCTGTAGAGAGAAATGCTAAAATCAACATCAATGGTACTGCTGCTAAACCAGTTATTATGACATCTGGAAAAGCTACTCCTGCTCAAAGTGACTGGGGTGGATTAATTATCGCTGGTAATGCAAAAGTGAACACAGGAGACAATGGTACTTCTGAAGTAGGTGCTTTAAGCTATGGAGGTAATAACAATGCAGATTCTTCTGGAAATATCAACTTCTTAAAAATTTCTTACACAGGTTCTAAATACACTGCTGAAAAAGAATACAATGGAGTTTCTTTCTTCGGGGTAGGTTCAGGAACAATAGTATCTGATATCTACACTTTTGAAAGTGGTGATGACGGAATTGAATTCTTCGGAGGAGCAGTAAACGCTTCTAACTTAGTAATTATCAATTCTTATGATGATTCATTAGATTTTGCTGACGGATGGCAAGGTACTGCTACAAACGTTTACATCAAAGGTGTTACTAAAGCAGGTGTTGAAGGATCTACCAACCAAAAAAATCCAAGTACAGCTGTTCCAATGACTGATGCTAAAATCATTAATATCTCTATCATTAAAGGTGATGCTGCTTTCCCAGCTGACGAAAAATCAATCAACTATAAAGAAGGTGGTGGAAAACAAGCTTACACAAACTTATATGTTGCTGATGGAATGCCTAAAGACCTTACTAAATTATCAACTGATGCTGGTGCAACTGCAAATATCGCTGCTGGTAACTTTACTATCACAAACTATACTTTTGGAGCTTCTGTAACTGTTTTTGATGGTGCTAAATTATCAGGAACAACTACTGGTGCAACTGGTGCTGGTGCTGGTGCTGAATTACCTACTTGGGGTAACTGGACTAAGTAATTAAATAAAGTTTTAGAAAAACACACAATTCTTTATTGATTAGTTGATTTCTAATAACTTCGAAATAAAATGTTAAAAACATCCTAAATTTATAGGATGTTTTTTTTTGGCGTAGTTTTTGAAAACTTTTTTGTATATTTACTAATACTAAATTTAAGTGATGGCAAAAAACTACTTTTATATTACATTCTTATTGGCTTTTTTCTTTACTGTAAGTGTCTCGGCACAAGACAGTAAACAACTGCCAAAACCGCAAGACGGCACTGTTATAGAGGGCTTAAGTTTGTACCCAAACCCTGTGAGTAACGGTAAAGTATACATTTCGTCTAAAAATGATTTAGAAAAAGAGATAACCATTTTTGACGTACTGGGGAAAAAAGTCCTACAGACACAAATAAGTTCTAAAGAGCTTAATGTTTCTAATCTTTCGCCAGGTGTTTATATCATAAAAATAAACGAAGAGAACGCAACTGCAACTAGAAAGCTAATTGTCAGGTAATTTTTAAAAATAAAAACATAAAAAAGCTCCAAAGTAATATTGGAGCTTTTTCTTTTAAATAAATTACCTTTGCAAAAAAAAGATCTTGATTACAACAACCGATATATTTACGATTTCCAATCAAAAGCAATTTGAAAAAATAGCGTTGAAAGTGTTTCGCTTTCAATACGAAAACAACGTAGTATATCGAACATTCTGTGATTATCTTAAAACAGATCCGCAAAAGGTAAAGTCTCTTACTCAAATCCCTTTCTTACCAATCCAGTTCTTTAAGAGTCATAATGTAGTTTCAAATTCTAATCCTGCACAAGTTACTTTTACTAGTAGTGGCACAACAGGAATGATTACAAGCAAGCATATTGTAACTGATGTCTCTTTGTATGAAGAAAGTTATCGCAAAGGATTTTCAGAATTTTATGGTAACATCGAAGATTATGCTGTACTAGCACTTTTACCTTCTTATCTAGAACGCGAAGGATCTTCTTTAATATACATGGTCGAAGATTTAATTAAATTATCAAACCATCCAGAAAGTGGGTTTTATTTACACAACCACGAAGAACTTACCCAAAAGCTAATCGAATTAGACCAGTCAGGACAAAATACTATCTTAATTGGTGTAACATATGCTTTATTAGATTTAATCGAAAAAAACTCGTTTAAACTACAAAATACCATCATCATGGAAACTGGTGGAATGAAAGGCAAACGCAAAGAAATGATTCGCGAAGAATTACACAAAGAATTATGTGAAGGCTTTGGAGTATCTGCAATACATTCTGAGTATGGTATGACCGAATTATTATCGCAAGCTTATTCTTTGGGTGAAGGAATTTTTGAATGTCCTTCGTGGATACAAGTTCTTATTCGTGATACCGAAGATGCTTTAACTTACGTAAAAGAAGGAAAAACTGGTGGTATAAACGTAATCGACTTAGCCAATATTAATTCCTGCTCCTTTATCGCTACGCAAGATTTGGGCAAAAAATATCCCAACAACTCTTTCGAGGTATTGGGACGTTTTGATAACTCTGATATTCGAGGTTGTAATTTAATGGTACTTTAAAAAAGTTAATCCGTTTATTGGTTAAACGAAAAAAAACAATTAAACGATTCACCAATTATACTACTCTAATCACAAAATAATTTTTCTTTCCGCTTTGTAATAAAACAAACTGATTGTTTATTAAATCTTTATTAGAAAGAACAAATTCCTCTGTTATTTTTTCTCTGTTAACCGAAATAGAATTAGCTGTAAGAGCACGTCTAGCTTCACCATTCGACTTAAAGAATCCTGTTTTCTCATTCAGAACATTTATGATCTCCAATCCGTTTTCAAGGTCGGCTTTAGCAATTTCTGCTTGAGGCACACCGTCAAAAACATCTAAGAAAGTCGCTTCATCTAATTGTTTTAAATCATCTGAAGTAGAATTTCCGAATAAGATCCCCGAAGCTTTAATTGCATTTTCTAAATCTGCAGCAGAATGTACCATTACAGTAATTTCTTCAGCCAATCTTTTTTGCAAAATACGCAAATGTGGTGTCTCTCTATGTTCTATTGTCAAAGATTCAATTTCTTCTTTTGATAAGAAAGTGAAAATTTTAATATATTTTTCAGCATCAACATCCGAAGTATTTAACCAATATTGGTAAAACTTGTACGGAGATGTTCTTGCTGCATCCAGCCAAATATTTCCACCTTCTGATTTTCCGAATTTTGTTCCGTCAGCTTTTGTAATTAATGGACAAGTTAAAGCATAAGCTTTTCCGCTTTCCATTCTTCTTACCAATTCCGTTCCCGTGGTGATATTACCCCATTGGTCACTTCCTCCCATTTGTAGGGTACATTGTTTGTTTTTATACAAATGCAAAAAGTCATATCCTTGAACTAACTGATAAGTAAACTCTGTAAACGACATTCCTTCGGCAGCTTCTGAAGACAATCTTTTCTTTACAGAATCTTTTGCCATCATATAATTTACCGTAATATGTTTACCTACATCACGAATAAAATCCAGGAATGAGAATTCTTTCATCCAATCGTAGTTGTTCACCAATTCAGCAGCATTAGCCGCATCTGAAGTAAAGTCTAAAAATCGAGACAATTGCCCTTTTATAGCTTCCTGATTATGACGTAACGTTGTTTCGTCAAGTAGATTTCTTTCATTCGATTTTCCCGATGGATCACCAATCATACCTGTTGCCCCACCAACTAACGCCAATGGTTTGTGTCCTGATAACTGAAAATGCTTCAATAACATCACTCCAACCAAGTGCCCTATATGCAATGAATCCGCAGTTGGATCAATTCCCACATATGCCACTCTCATTTGTTCCATCAAATGTTCTTCAGTACCTGGCATAACGTCGTGAAGCATTCCTCTCCAAGTTACTTCTTCAATAAAATTTTTCATTTCTTTTAAAATAATTTTTACAAATATAATTAATTCTGTTAGGAGTAAATACTATAAAACACTCCTGTTACAAAAGATTTTCATTTCTGTCCTGCAAAATATTAACCATTAAATTCAAACTATAAAGACTATCTTCATCTGTACCCAGCTAAACAATTCATGCTTTAACCTTTAATATGCAATAAAAGCAATATATAATGGCTACATTCGCAAAAAAACTAATAAATTACCATGAAAAAACCATTACTGATTACTATTTTATTTTTATTCTTTTTTACTTTTTCTTATGCGCAAATATCTTTTGAAAAAGGATATTATATTTTAAACGATGGAAGTCGCATAGAATGTTTCATAAGAAACATAGACTGGAAAAACAATCCAACAGATTTTAAATACAAAACACAACTTAGTGACAACGACTTTAAAACCGAAACCATTGCAAACGTTCAAGAGTTCGGGATCGACAATGAAACCACATTTAAAAAATTTAAAATTAAAATAGATCGCACAAGCGACGAACCAAATAAGTTATTAGCTGACAGAAATCCTGTTTTTAAAGAAGAAGTGATTTTTTTAAAAGTTCTTGTAAAAGGCGATGCCACTTTATATAGTTACACCGATCAAAACCTTAATAGATATTTTTACGAAACAAAAACGATTCCTGTGGAGCAACTTGTTTATACAAAATATTATCAGATTGATTCTAACGGCTCCCCAACAATACTAGCCGAAAATAATGAATACAAACAACAACTATTTCAAAATGTAAAGGCCGAAAACACAACCGAAAAAGAAATTATAAAACTTAATTACAATAAATCAGATCTTACTAAGTATTTCATAAAATACAATAACATCAAACCTAATTTAGCTAAAGAAGAAAGAAAAGTAAACAAAGGAATTTTTCTAGTTAAAATAACACCTAGCGCAAGCATTGCATCATTATCTACTGAAAACGATTACTTTCTTCGCGATAACGTACAACTAGATAATAAAATTAACTTCAAGTTTGGTGTCGAGGCAGAGTACATCCTTCCATACAATAAAAACAAATGGAGTATTTTTATAAATCCTGCTTATCAAACATACCAAGATGATAAAACATATAATGTTCCTAGTGGATTTATAATAAGCCCGGAAACCCCTAACAATGCAAAAGTAAAATACACTTCTATACAAATCCCTATCGGAATAAGACATTATATGTTTTTAAATCAAACCTCTAAAATTTTTATAAACGTAGCTTATGCATTTGATGCGGGAAGCAAAACAAACATCACTTACACGGATGTAACAAATAAAACTACAAGAGAATATGAAAGTGGTTCTGGAAGTAATTTTGCTTTCGGCCTTGGTTATAACTTTAAAAATAAATTTAGCTTCGAAGCAAGATTAAATACCAAAAAAGAATTAATGCGCGATTATCTAACTTATTCTGCAAAATATAGCTCAATAGATTTTGTTTTAGGATACACAATTTTCTAATAAACAAAACATTTGATCCTATAAACAAATAAGGCATATTGAAAAGATACTTTTTAATATGCCTTATTTATTATCTGTACCCTGAATCATACGAAATTTGTATGTAGATAAATCGAAAGTATTATCTTTACAAAATGGTTTTAGTAACAGGAGGAACAGGTTTAGTTGGCGCACATTTATTACTTCATTTAATTGAAAATGGAGACAACGTTCGGGCAATTTACCGAAACGCAAATAAAATAGAAAGAACAAAATCAGTTTTTGATTTATATAAAAAATCTCATTTATTCGAATCAATACAATGGACAGAAGCTGATATCCTCGATGTTCCCTCATTAGAAATTGCTTTTGCAGATATTGAGTATGTATATCATTGTGCAGCCTTAATCTCTTTTGACCCAAAGGACGAAGACTTAGTACGAAAAACCAATATCGAAGGCACTGCAAACATTGTAAATTTTTGTATCGCAAAGCAAATAAAAAAATTATGTTTTGTAAGTTCAATAGCCGCTCTTGGAGACCTTGCAGCGCATGAAACTATCATAACCGAAGAAACAGAATGGAATCCTGAAAAACCACATAGTGATTATGCAATATCTAAATATGGCGCCGAAATGGAAGTTTGGCGTAGTTGGCAAGAAGGCCTTGATGTTGTTATTATAAATCCTGGGGTAATTATGGGTCCTATCCCAAAATCTAAAAGTGATGAACAAGGAAGCGCAGAACTTTATACAAAAGTAGCCAATGGGCTTTCATTCTATACGCTGGGAAGTACCGGATTTGTTGCTGTAGATGATGTTGTTAGAATCGCCGTAACATTAATGAAAAGCGAGATAAAAAATGAGCGATTTACTTTAATTGCAGATAATGTCGTTTTTCGAGATATTCTAAATACTATTGCTGATGCATTAAAAGTAAAAAGACCTACAATTCATGCAAGTCCTTTACTTATGAAAATTATATGGAGAATCGATTGGTTTCTATCTACATTTTTCCTGAAGAAAAGACAGATTACAAAAGCGACTGCAAAATCGTCTTATACAAAAGATTTATATTCGAATGAAAAAATAAAAACCACTTTAAAAACTGACTTCATAAATATCCATCAATATATTAAAGAGGTTTCTACTTTATAAAAAGTTAATTACTCTGTTTCATCTCTATTTTAGGCGAAACCGGCTTTACTTTTATCAATTCTTCTTTAGGTTTTTTAATAGTGTCTTTTTTAACAGCTTTGCCATTTTTTTCAAGCGACTTCTTTTTCTTTTCTTCAATTTTGATTAAAGAATCTACCTTCTTTTTATTTTTTTCTATACGCGCACTAATCTCATCAAACATGTCTTTGTAATCATTATAATTTGCAGCGTAATACATATTACTCTTTACAAATTGCAAACTATCCACTTTATATTTTTTTAATATAAATCTGGTAGGATTAGTATCGCTAGAATCAAGAGACATTGGATTCTGGTATTTTATTGCTTCTAATAATGATAAGTCATACATAATATCTATCATCTTATCTCTTTCAACAAGTCGTTCTGGTTTTGGAACCAGTTCTTTCTTGCATCCTACAGCAAACATTAGTACCGAAATAATTATGACTATTTTTTTCATATCTTATCTATCAAATAATAATCTTTTTCCAGCGTGAACGTTTTTCACTTTAAATGCATTGTAAACCAATTGACCATTTACAAAAGTGTGAGTAATTCTTGATTTAAATGTATATCCCTCAAATGGAGACCATTTACATTTTGCCAAAATATTATCTGTATTTACACTCCAAGGTAAACCAGGATTTACAATTACCAAATCGGCATAATAACCTTCTCTAATAAAACCTCTTTTTTCAATCTTAAAAATTTTAGCAGGATTGTGACACATTTTTTCAATGATTTTCTCAACGCTAATTTTTCCTTGATGATGCGCTTCAAACATAGCTACAACGGCATGCTGAACCAAAGGACCTCCAGAAGGAGCTTTTAAATAGGATTGTTTCTTTTCTTCTTTAGTATGTGGCGCATGATCTGTAGCAATTACATCTATTCGTCCATCTAGTAATGCCTCCCAAAGAGCTTTTCGGTCATCGGCAGTTTTTACAGCAGGATTCCATTTTATAAAGTTACCCTTAGTTTTATAATCTTCATCTGTAAACCATAAATGATGCACACAAACTTCGGCAGTAATTTTCTTTTCTTCCAAAGGGATTTTGTTTGTAAACAATTCCATTTCTTTAGCAGTCGAAAGGTGAAAAATATGCAAACGAGCTCCTGTTTTCTTCGCCAAAGCGATAGCCTTAGATGAAGAAATATAACACGCTTCGGCACTACGAATTAAATGATGTACCGTCACAGGAACATCTTCACCATACTCTGCCTTATATTTTTCTAAATTATTCTGAATTGTTGTTTCATCCTCACAGTGTACAGCAATAAGCATTGGTGTACTAGAGAATATTTTTTCGAGAGTAGCTTCATTATCTACCAACATATTTCCGGTTGAAGAACCTAGAAATATCTTAATTCCTGCTACATTTTTTGGATTTGTTTTTAAAACCTCCTCCAAGTTATCATTTGTAGCTCCCATCATAAACGAATAATTCGCATACGATTTCTTTGAAGCTATTTGGTATTTTTCTTCTAATATTTCCTGAGTTACAGCATTAGGAACAGTATTAGGCTGCTCGATAAACGAAGTAATTCCTCCAGCAACAGCTGCTTTAGACTCAGATTCGATATCTCCTTTATGTGTTAAACCCGGCTCTCTAAAATGTACTTGATCATCTATCGCTCCCGGCATTAAGTAACTTCCTTCGGCATCAATAACGACACAATTAGAAGACTTTAGACTTATACTATCTGAGATCTCTACAATTATATCATTTTCGATTAGCAAATCGCCTTCAAAAATTGACCCTTCGTTTACAATTTTAGCATTTTTTATTAAAATCCTATTCATCCTTAATATTGGTTTATAATGAATTGACTAATTTTTTTAGTCGAAGTGAGATAACTCCAAAAATTGCCTCTTTTATAATAGCATTACTCATTTTAGAAACTCCTTTTGTTCTATCAGTAAAAATAATAGGAACCTCGGTAATTTCAAATTTCTTGCAATACGTTCTATATTTCATTTCAATCTGAAAAGCATAACCAACAAATTTTATTCTGTTAAGATTAATAGCCTCCAAGACTTCTCTTTTATAACATACAAATCCAGCTGTGGCATCATGTATTTTCATACCTGTTATGAATTTTACATACACCGAAGCAAAATATGACATCAATACACGGCTTAATGGCCAGTTTACAACATTTACCCCTGTTACATATCTTGATCCAATAGCCAAATCTGCTCCACCAAAATGGCAAGCATCAAAAAGTTTTTCGAGATCATTTGGGTTATGCGAAAAATCGGCATCCATTTCGAATATATAATTATACTTTCGATCCAGAGCCCATTTAAAACCATGAACATAAGCAGTTCCTAAGCCTGCTTTTTTGGCTCTGTTTTCTAAAAACAATTTCCCTTCAAACTCCTCTTGAAGCATGACAACTTTATCTGCAGTACGATCTGGAGAGTTATCATCGACAATAAGAAGGTGAAAAGATTTATGTTGAGAAAGCACAGCTCTTATAATGCTTTCAATGTTTTCAATTTCGTTGTAAGTGGGAATTATGACAATACAATCATTCATTTTTCTGAGTAATTTCAACGCAAAAGTAAACTTTTTATAGCATTTCATTCATAATAAAGTTATAATAAAAGTATTGATATAAAAAATTACTAATTTTGCATCGCTATGATTGAACAACTTCATCCAAGAATTACTGAAAACAAAGACTGGGCAACACTTTTGTTTGTGTTATGCTTTGCGGTTATTGCTATAACAAAGTCTATCTATGAGAGCCGTTTTGGAGACTTTACAAAATTGATTTTCTCTGATAAATATGCAAAAATATATAGAGATAGCAGCCACATAAAAAGCGGTTTTACAATTGCCTTATTTTTTTTACAAATTATTTCTTTTGCATTCTTTATACAACTTACCTTAAGTAGTTTTGGACATGCATCAAAAACTGATTGGACTCTTTATATCCAAATTGTAACCTTGCTGGGATTTTTTATTTTATCAAAGTATTTAATAGAAAAGATTGTTGCTACTTCTTTTAATATTGAAGAATTTATCGAGCACTTTAACTTACAAAAAGTAACTTATAGAGCTTATATCGGTATTTTAATCCTTCCAGTTAATGCAATTTTGTTCTATTATGACGATATTTCAAAAAATGTACCGCTAACAATACTAGCTATTTCACTATGTATTAGCCTGTTCTCTTATTTTATTTCAATTAAAAACTATCAAAACGTAATATTGAGTAAGTTATTTTATTTTATTTTATATCTTTGCACTCTTGAAATAGCCCCTTATTATTTTATGTATTATTGGTTTACCAAAGGGAGTGCTTAGAAAATATTACAACTTATGAAAGTGAAAACAATTTTGGTGTCACAGCCTGAACCTAAAGTGGAAAACTCCCCTTATTTTGAGCTCCAACAGAAACACAAAATAAAAATTGATTTCAGACCTTTCATTCACGTGGAAGGAGTTAACGCTAAAGAGATTCGACTTCAAAAAATCGATCTTAATCATTACACTGCAATCATTTTAACAAGCAGAAACGCTGTTGATCATTTTTTTAGAGTAGCAGAAGAAATGCGTTATAAAGTTCCTGAAGGATTAAAATATTTTTGTCAATCGGAAGCCGTTGCTTTTTACCTACAAAAATACGTAGTGTACAGAAAACGTAAAATTTATGTTGGTGCTAAAGATTTTGCAGATTTATCTCCATTAATCAAAAAGTACAAAGACGAAAAATTCTTACTACCTGCTTCTGATCAATTAAATGCTGATGCTCCTATTACTTTAAACAACTTAAAAGTTGATTGGACTCAAGCAATTTTTTACAAAACAGTAATGAGTGATTTATCTGACTTAGCAGATGTTTATTATGACATTTTAGCTTTTTTCAGCCCAACAGGAATAAAATCATTGTTTAAAAACTTTCCTGATTTCAAACAAAACGAAACTAGGATAGCTGTTTTTGGAAGCACAACTCAAAAAGAGGCTTTAGATTATGGTTTAAGAATAGATATTCTTGCTCCAACTCCTGAAACTCCATCAATGACAATGGCATTAGAAAAATATATTGCTGAAGCAAATAAAGGAAAATAATCCTTTTATCTAAATAAATAAAAAGCTGCGAATTTCGCGGCTTTTTTTTATGCTCAAATCCCAACTTCAAGTAATACAAAACCTTACATCACTTATAGATTTGAAATTTTTGTTTTATCTCAACTTCCACCCCAATTCATCTTTGTCAAAGTTTTAAACTTTGACAAAGATTTCGATTTCAGAACTTAATTAAAGTTTTATCATTAAATTTGGTTTCTATCTTTAACCAAACTACTCAAATTAGTTTCAAATCACAACACATGAAAATCAACTCACTCGTTATAGAAATAGATGGTATCGATAAAGAAATTTTACGACACTTAATGGAGGATGCGCGAAAACCAATATTACAGATTGCTAATAAAATCGGAATTTCGGGTGCAGCAATTCACCAGCGATTACGCAAACTAGAGCAATCGGGCGTAATATCGGGTTCAAAATTTACCGTTAACAATAAAGTTCTAGGATATAATACAATGGCGTTTGTAGGCGTATATCTTGATAAAGCTGCACGAAATCCAGAAGCAGTAAGGGAATTAAAAAAAATACCCGAAGTTCTCGAATGTCACTACACAACAGGAAACTGGTCGATATTAATTAAAATAATATGTCGTGACAACGAACATTTAATGCAGCTATTAAACACCAAAATTCAGGCGATTGAAGGTGTTTCCAGAACAGAAACCTTCATCTCATTAGACCAACAAATCGACAGACAAATTCAGTTATAACTTCCTGAAATATATTTACAAAAAAAAGGAGAGATTAAATCTCTCCTTCTATATTATCTTCTTTTTTTGCTTTCTTCTTTTCAAATGTCAAGACCAATGCTGGCAAGACTAATAAATTTGCAAACATTGCAAATAGCAACGTACAAGATATTAATCCTCCTAAAGCAATTGTTCCGCTAAAACTAGACAATGTAAAAGTTGCGAACCCAAAAATCAACACAATCGAAGTGTAAAACGTACTAATTCCCGTTTCTCTTAATGCACTAAATACTGATTTTTTAATCTTACCATTACTTTGCAATAAATCATGTCGGTATTTTGCCATAAACTGTATCGCATTATCTACCGAAATACCAAAAGCAATACTAAATACTAATATTGTAGATGGCTTAAGTGGAATACCAAAATACCCCATTAATCCTGATGTTATACAAAGTGGTAAAATATTAGTAATTACCGATGCCATTACCATTTTTCCTGATCTAAACAAATAAGTCATAAGCGCTGCAATTACTAAAATTGCAAAGATCAAAGACTCTATAAGATTATCTACTAAATACGAAGTTCCTTTCTGGAACACTAAAGCTTTCCCTGTTAAGGTAACCTCGTAACGGTCTTTTGGAAAAATCTCTTCTATTCTCTTTTTCAGTTTCCCTTCTACTCGAGCCATTTCCTGAGTTCCAATATCTTTCATAAAAGTTGTGATTCGAGCGTATTGCCCAGTTGAATCAACATAACTTTTCATCAAGTTATCTTTACTGTTTTTAGTAGCATTTTTAGCATACGACAAGATAAATGTTTGCTCTTGCGAAGTTGGCAACTCATAGTACTCTGGATTACCATTATAAAATGCCTGTTTAGAATATTTAACTAAATTTACTATCGAAACCGGTTTTGATAATTCTGGAATCGTAGCAATTGTCTCTTGCAACTCATCCATTTTTTTCATGGTAGATAATTTCATAACACCTTTTTTATGCTTGGTGTTAATCATAATCTCCAATGGCATTACACCATTAAACTCTTTTTCATAAAAAAGAATATCCTTAAAAAACGAAGCACTCTTTGGCATTTCACCAATTAAACTACCCGAAACTTTAATTTGAGAAACTCCTATTACACTAAAAAGAAGCGCTAAACCGTAAATTGTATAAATTACTTTTCGTTTGTTTTTCACAACATTCTCTACCCAATCCAATAAAGACGAAATGTAGTTTTTACTTAAATGGTACAAATGCTTTTCTTTTGGCAAAGGCATAAAACTATACACAATTGGCACTATTACAAGCGTAAGCAAGTAAACCGATATAACATTAATAGAAGTTACTAACCCGAACTCAAAAAGCAAGTCGTTACCCGTAATCATAAACGTTGCAAAACCTACAGCAGTCGTTAAATTCGTCATTAAAGTCGAAACCCCAATTTTAGAAATAATACGCTGTAAAGCTTTTGCCTGATTGTTATGAATCTTTATTTCCTGCTGGTATTTATTAATCAGGAAAATACAATTTGTAATCCCGATTACAATAATCAATGGCGGAATTACAGCTGTTAAGATGGTGATTTTATAATGAAACAATCCTAATGTCCCGAACGACCACATTACCCCAATTAACAAAATACAAATTGATATAAATGTAGCTCTAAAAGAACGGAAAAACAAAAAGAAAATCAATGAAGTAATAAGTAATGCTGCACCGATGAAAAGTCCAATTTCGCCTTTCATATTCTCCGCATTAATTGTTCGGATATATGGCATTCCCGAAACGCGAAGATCTATTCCTGTAGTTTTTTCAAACTTCTCGATTCTAGGAACTAATTCTTCTAGAATAAATGTTTTTCGAGCTGCAGTGTTTACAATTTTCTTATTCAGATAAACTGCCGAACGAATACTTCCTGATTGCTTATTAAATAATAAACCTTCGTAGAAAGGCAAATTATTAAACAAGTCAAATTTTATTTTTTTAAGGTATTCCGGATTTACCGTTTGGTGCTGATCTATAAAAGGAACAAGTACAAATTTCTCCGCAACCGTATCTTTCTCCAGCTTCTTTAAATCATTTAGCGAAACAACTAAATCTACCGCTTTAGAATCCTTTAATCCTGTCATTAACTCATTCCAGGCAGCATAATTTTTTGGTGTAAAAAAAGTTTCGTCTTTAAAACCGATAACAATAAGATTCCCTTCTTCCCCAAATTTATTTAAGAAGTCTTGATATTGTTGGTTTACAATGTGTTTTTTAGGAAGTAAATTAGCTTCCGTATAAGTCATTCCAAGATTCCTCCATTGCAAGCCAAGAAAAATAGTTATGGCTGCAATAATCCCTAATATTAGGATTCTATTTTTAAGTATAATTCTGGCAATAGATTCCCAGAAACCTACATTTGATTTCTTTTTCATAAAAGTATTAAAAATGGTTGCAAATGTAGTGAAAAACACAGGAAAGGATAAAATTTGATTACACTTTTATACTGTTTTTTCTATAAATTATAGTCATTTTTTTACAATAAGTTAATTGAAATTGATACGATTTCTTAGCTACCTTTTCTCATATTTGTATTATTTTTGAGAAAATAATTACATTATTTAAAATATAGGATGAAGAACTACAAAAACGCATTGTTTTATATAGGGGTAACCGGAGGTTTTACAGCTTTAATTTACTGGATCATTACTAAAGGTAAATACTTAGAGGCAAATAAAACAATAGAAGTTGTAGGTACAGGAAAAGGTTCTTGGCAAGATTTTATTTCTTCGATGCAATCTAATTTTCAAGACCCACTAGCCATATTATTAGCCCAAATTATAACAATTATTTTTGTCGCCCGTTTTTTTGGGTGGATTTTCAAACGTATTGGGCAACCATCTGTAATAGGCGAAATTATTGCCGGTATTGCTCTTGGACCATCCTTATTAGGCTTGTATTTTCCTGAATTTGCAATGGCCTTATTTCCTGTCGAATCCTTAGGAAACTTAAAATTTTTAAGTCAGATTGGTTTAATACTTTTCATGTTTGTCATTGGAATGGAACTCGACTTAAACGCATTAAAAAACAAGGCAAATGAAGCCGTTGTAATAAGTCATGCCAGTATCGTAATTCCTTTTGCATTAGGTATTGGGCTCGCTTATTTTGTTTACAACCAATTTGCTCCCGAAGGTGTAAAATTCCTATCCTTTAGTTTATTTATGGGAATAGCCATGAGTATTACTGCTTTTCCTGTTTTAGCAAGAATCGTTCAGGAACGAGGTATTCATAAAACCAAATTAGGCACAATCGTTATCACTTGTGCTGCTGCCGATGATATTACTGCCTGGTGTTTACTTGCTGTAGTAATTGCTATTGTAAAAGCTGGAAGTTTTGTTAGCTCGATATACATCATTTCCCTAGCTGTTATTTATGTTTTGGCAATGTTATATATTGTAAAACCATTCTTAAAAAGAATAGGGGATTTATACGGAGCAAAATCGAATATAGACAAACCTGTCGTGGCAATTTTTGTACTTACTCTTATTGTATCTTCATACGCAACCGAAGTTATTGGTATTCATGCCCTTTTTGGTGCATTTATGACTGGAGCAATCATGCCTGATGTTCCTAAATTCCGAACCATGTTTATCGAGAAAGTCGAAGATGTATCCGTAATTTTATTACTACCTCTTTTCTTCGTTTTTACTGGTTTAAAAACCGAAATCGGGCTTATAAACGATCCTTATTTATGGACTGTAACCGGAATGATTATATTAGTTGCAGTTGTTGGGAAATTTTTTGGGAGCGCACTTGCAGCTAAATTCGTAGGACAAAGCTGGAAAGACAGCTTAACCATTGGAGCCCTAATGAACACAAGGGGATTAATGGAATTGGTCGTGTTAAATATAGGATTAGAGCTCAAAGTACTAACTCCCGAAGTATTTACAATGATGGTTATCATGGCATTGGTAACTACTTTTATGACTGGACCCGCACTGGATTTAATCGATTTTGTGTTTAAAACCAAAGAAACCCCAGTTCTCGAAGAACCATCAATTAGCAATAAATACCGAATCTTAATTTCGTTTGGAAATAACGAAAGAGGAAAATCTCTTTTGCGATTGGCACATAGCATGGTCAAGAAACAGCAGGATAACTCCCAAGTTACAGCAATGCACTTATCTTTAAGCGACGAGATGCATGCTTTTAATATCGAAGATAAAGAGAAAGATAGTTTTATCCCACTTGTCGAAGAATCAAAAATTCTTAAACAAGAAATCACCACTATTTTTAAAGCAACTATAGACATTGAAAGTGACATTGCCGACATTGCCAATCAAGGCAATTATGACCTGTTACTGGTTGGTCTAGGACAATCTATTTTTGAAGGAACATTGTTAGGGAAAGTAATTGGTTTTACAACCCGAATCATTAACCCAGATAGACTTATAGATAAATTTATTGGGAAAGAAGGATTGTTTCAGAATTCTCCTTTTGACGAAAGAACCCGATTGATTGTTTCGAAAACTAAAATGCCTTTAGGAATCTTAATCGACAAAGAATTACAAAATGTAAATCAAGTATTTATACCAATCTTTAGTGTCGAAGATACGTTCTTGATAGACTATGCTCAGAAGCTAATTTTCAATAACAATTCACACATCATGATTCTGGATGTAAACGGAAACATAGAGTCTAATTTTGTAATTAAGAGTGCTATTAGTACCTTAGAGCAAAAATTCCCTAAGAACATATCTATGATGAGCGACCGCATCATCAAAAAGGAATTTCTAGATAAACAAGATCTAATGATTATTAGTCTTGAAAGCTGGAAAGCATTAGTCGACTCCAGAAGCACTTGGTTAAGTAACGTGCCTTCTGTATTAATTATTAAACCCTAAAAAATGAATTGGATTTTACTTATAATAGCTGGGCTATTCGAAGTAGGTTTTGCCTCTTGTCTTGGCAAAGCCAAAGAAACATCTGGAATGGTATCTACCTACTGGATGATTGGATTTTTTGTATGCCTTACCATAAGTATGGTTTTATTATTTAAAGCAACTCAGGTTTTACCTATAGGAACGGCTTATGCTGTCTGGACAGGAATTGGAGCTGTGGGAACTGTTTTGGTTGGGATTTTTATATTTAAAGAACCAGCTACATTTTGGAGAATATTTTTCTTATCAACTTTAATAGCTTCAATTATTGGGTTAAAATTTGTTTCTAGCCACTAATAACATGCAAACAAGCAACACTATAACTAATTTTCTACTAGCAATAATTCTTTTGCTAGTAGTTTTAATTGGCTATATCGTTTATCAATTAATTCAATCCAGAAAAGCAAAAGAGATAGCCGAAAAGAATTTTTACTTACTCGAGATGAAAGTAAATGATTTGCAATTGGAAACATTAGAATCTAAACTGAATCCACATCTTTTCAAGAACATTCTTAATTCGATTCAATCACATGCATATCAAACTTATTTTGCTCTGGATAAACTGGCAAATGTGTTAGATTATATTCTTTACGAAAGCAAAAAAAAGCTTGTAACACCAAAAGAAGAAATCGAGTTTGCACTGAATCTTATCGAAATCAATAAAATAAAAATCAGCCCACTTTTTGAATTAAAGGTCAAGACTATTATTGGTGAAGACGAAAAATTATACGACCAACCTTTACTTGCCCCTTTAATTTCTATCGATTTAATCGAAAATGCCTTTAAACATGCCGACATACAAAATGCCGATGCTTTTATCTCGGTAATATTCGAATTTAAAGACAATCATTTCTCACTGACGGTTTCTAATAAAATATCAGATAAAAAAGTATTAAAAAAAGAACGAAGCGGTATCGGAAACACCACATTGGAACAACGTTTAAAAATTATCTATAAAAATCAATTCAAACTTGATAAATTTGTAGAGAACGATATTTACATTGCTCATTTAAAAATTAATCTACTTGAATACAAAACTCAAATGCTTACTACTGGATGATGAGTTACCTGGTTTAACTTATCTAAAGATGCTTTGTGAACAAATTCCAACATTAGAGATTGTAAAAACGTTTAATAATCCCGAAAAATTACTAGCAGAAATTCCTAATCTTGATTTCGATTTATTAATCTCGGATATCGAAATGCCAGGAATTGACGGATTGAGTCTTGCCAGTTTACTAGAGAATAAATTAATTATTTTTTGTACCGCTTACAAAGATTATGCAGCCGAAGCGTTTAATATTGATGCTGTAGATTATATTACAAAGCCTGTAAAAATAGAACGTTTGCAAAAAGCAATTTCCAAAGCGCTTGAGCAATTCAATAAACCTGAGGCTACAAAAAAATTCATGCACTTAAATACCGACAAAGGCAAAACCTTGTTGTATTTTAACCAAATTCAATACATAAAAACAGCCACAACAGATAGTCGGGACAAAACGGTGCTACTTACAGATGGTAGTTTGCTTACCTTAAAAAACATTAATTTTGATACCCTTTTAAAGCAATTACCTGATGCTCATTTTTGTCGAGTTAATAAAAAGGAAATCATAGCTATGAACGCTATACAATTCTTTAATCACAACGAAATTGTACTGCTTCATCAAAGAAAAAATGGGGAGAATATTACTCTTTCTTTAAGCGAAACGTACCGATCTGACTTTTTACTTAAAGTAAAAATATAAGTTATTACAAAGTTTTTCCGTCTTATTACATCTAACAGGAATTAGCTCTAGATTTTCTTTTTTCCTTAAAAGTCACTTCTCATATTTGCACAATAAATCAAAATGACGTGATATGAAAAACATCAAAAACTCATTATTTTATCTAATAATTATTGGCGGATTTTCGACTTTAATCTATTTGGTAATCTCAAAAGGAAAAGCATTAGAAATAGGAAGAGATATCGTTGTAAAAAAAACAGAAAGTAGCCATTGGAATGACTTCATTTCGGCAATGATCGAAAATCTACAACATCCGCTTGCTATTTTACTTGCCCAGATTATTACAATTATTTTGGTAGCACGTTTCTTTGGGTGGGTTTTTAGAAAAATTGGTCAACCATCAGTAATTGGAGAAATGGTTGCTGGTATTGTTTTAGGACCATCCCTTATCGGAATGTATTTTCCTGAATTTTCAGCCACTTTATTCCCAAAAGAATCCTTAGGAAACCTACAATTTTTAAGTCAGATTGGTTTAATACTTTTCATGTTCGTAATTGGTATGGAACTAGATTTAAAAGTACTTAAAAACAAAGCACATGAATCTGTAGTAATTAGTCATGCAAGTATTGTAATTCCATTTGCTTTAGGACTAACATTGGCTTATTTCATTTATCATACTTTTGCTCCAGTAGGTGTCGAATTTTCTTCTTTCGGACTCTTTATGGGTATTGCCATGAGTATTACGGCATTTCCCGTTTTAGCTCGAATTGTTCAGGAACGAGGCTTGCAAAAAACTAAACTTGGTACCATTGCCATAACTTGTGCTGCTGCCGATGATATTACTGCCTGGTGTATTCTTGCCGTAGTAATTGCTATTGTAAAAGCAGGTTCATTTACTAGTTCATTATATGTAATAGGATTAGCTATTTTGTATGTAATTGTGATGCTAAAAATAGTTCGACCGTTTTTAAAACGTGTAGGCGATTTAAATTCAACTCGTGAAAGTTTAAACAAACCAGTAGTTGCCATTTTCTTTTTAACGCTTTTATTTTCTTCTTACGCTTCAGAGCTAATAGGAATCCATGCTTTATTTGGTGCATTTTTAGCAGGAGCAATCATGCCAGAAAACAATAAATTCCGTAACATTTTCATCGAAAAAGTAGAAGATGTATCGGTTATACTTTTACTTCCTTTATTCTTTGTTTTCACAGGATTACGTACTCAGATAGGCTTATTAAATGATCCTTATTTATGGAAAGTTACAGGAGTAATTATTGCTGTGGCTGTAGTTGGTAAATTCTTCGGAAGTGCTCTTGCAGCCAAATTTGTGGGACAAAACTGGAAAGATAGTTTAGCCATCGGCGCCTTAATGAATACTCGTGGTTTAATGGAGCTAGTGGTCCTAAACATAGGATATGATTTAGGTGTTTTATCTACCGAAATCTTTACCATGATGGTAATTATGGCATTGGTTACTACATTTATGACTGGACCTGCTTTAGACTTTATCAATTTTATCTTTAAAGATAAAAAGACGACTATTCCAGAAGAAATAGGAAACAAAAGCAAATACAAAATCTTATTTTCATTTGATACTCCCGAAAAAGGAAAAACTTTATTGCGTATTGCAAATAGCCTGACTAAAAAACAACCTGATAATACTATTGTAACAGCAATGCATTTATCGTTGAGCTCTGAGTTACACTCGTTTGAAGTAAAAGATTATGAAAGAGAAATGCTCTTACCAGTTATTTCAGAATCTGAAGTTTTAAACCAAAACATGATTAGCCTTTTTAAAGTATCTAATGATATTGATGCTGATATAACCGAAACGGCAAACCAAGGTGAATACGATTTATTATTGGTTAGTTTAGGACAATCTATTTTCGACGGAACGTTGCTAGGTAAAATCCTTGGTTTCACGACCAGAATCGTAAATCCAGACCGTTTAATCGATAAATTCACAGGAAAGGAAGGATTGTTTGAAAATTCACCTTTTGATGAAAGAACAAGGCACGTTATCGCTAAAAGCAAAATGCCAGTCGGAATTTTTATCGACAAGGAATTAGAAGAAATAAATCAGGTTTTCATGCCTGTTTTTAGCAAAGAAGATGCATTCCTTATCGAATATGCAAAAAAATTAATTAACAACAATGGTTCCCAAATTACGATTCTAGATGCGAGCGGAGAATTAAAAAGCACCCGGGATATGCAGGAATCTATTCGATCTATTGAACAAATTGCCCCAAATCATATCATGCTAATGTCTGATAGAACTATTAAAAAAGAGTTTTTAGAAAATCAAGATTTAATGATTATTAGTTTAGACAGCTGGAAAAAACTAATCGAATCTCAAAGCACATGGCTTAATAATACGCCATCGGTTTTAATTCTTAAACCTTAATAGTTTTAAAAATCCCATTCGTAAAGAATGGGATTTTTTTATTTATATACCTAAATTAAGCACAAAACTCAATTTAACGGCGATATTATCTTCAAATCTAGGTAACTGATTTGGTCCGTAGCGATAGAATCCGCTTAATCCCAAACCATTAAATATCTGATTAATTTCTATACCCGATTCAAAGAAACCTTTATTTAACGTCTTGTAGTCAATCCCAACATGTTGTTCTGGGTTTTTCATATTTCCCCACGCCATACGCGAGACTAACACTAATGACGGTCTTACTTTCTTGATAATTTTAAATCGGTTAAAACCATGCTTTACCTGAAAAATAGCATATTCGCTGGAGAAAAATTCATTAAAAAACATCGTTTCAAAACTGTTTCTACCTGCAAACGTTATTCTCTGAATCATTGTTTCTTTGGTAATATTATTCGGAGAGGTATTGTATAAGTGTGTAATTGGTACATCGCCCATTGCATATCCTGCTTGCAAGAGCAAACTTGTTTTTTGCCCATTCAGATATTTTTTCTCGTATTCGGTTTTAAAATCTATTTTAGAGAAATTAAAATCGTTTTCCATCACTTTAGGCAATGATTGAGTGTATTGTATGGTAAACTTCGGAAATCTTTTTTCAGTTTCAATTCGCCCGTTTGGGGTTTGCATATAATCACTAAACGGATTCCAAGCCAATGATAACATTGCCGTCGTCATAACATAGTTAGTATACAATCTTCCGTTTAAATTGTAAGCATAGTCAAATTTGGGCTCGATAAAGGAACGTGAAAGCTCAAAAATACTTTCTGTCTTCGGTACAATTCGAGTACCCACATAACTAGCCCAACTCACATAATTATAAAAAGTACTAATGTTTATGGGTCTTGGATCATAGAGTTTAAATACTCTTTTATCTACTGCAAAAACGGTACTTGCAATCTCTCTTACATCGTTGGTGTATGATGCTCCTACCCATGTATTCGAAAATCTTTCGACTCTTGTAGATAAATCCAGGTTGTATTTAAAGTTACCGTCTTTTGTCCCGTAACCTGTGTAACCACCAATCTTATATTTTTTTGAAAACTGCTCATTGGTAACTCCTCCTAAACCAAATCGGAATCCTTCGTAATTATTATAACTAAATAGTTTTCTTAAGTCTAAATCGACAACACTTAACGGCAAGTAGCCATTAATAATTTTTCGTCCAAATCTAATTTTGCTTTCGACTCTTTTCTTTAACGAAATACTATCTAATAACATGTACGTTTTCTGCGAGCGAATATCTAAACTATCTTTTCGATATTTATTCCAAAAACTCTCTGGCTTTTTTATAGCATCATCTGTAATCTCAATATAGATAGATGGATTTTTTATTTCTATTGTTCTGTTATAATGAACATCAAAATTGTTGCTTTCGGACATTAGATATGTATAATCCGAAGCTCCTTTTTTCCTATGAATATCTTCTTCTTGTTCTGCATCTCCGTCAAACTGAATTGTTCCTCCAAGAATCTTAATATCATCGTCATTTTTTCCTTTAACGATTTTGAACGTTGTATTCTTTGGAAACCAGATTTTCTCCTCTGGAATATAATCAAACTCATGTATTCCGCTAATATCGAGTACACCTTTTATACGCATTACCGCTTTTGCAATAGCGTAACTATCCTGATCAATATAAAGAACTCCTTCCAAGCCTAATTCAGACTTCTTCATTCGGTTTTTAAAGTAAACCATATAGGTTTGCCTTCCTTTTATCATAACCGTATCCAGTAACTTATAACTGTAGTCTTTTAAAGCATCTTTGGCAATTGGGCTATTATACTTGGTTTCGAAAAGTTCATAATTAGAATCGTATATAGAAATCGATTGTAGATTAAATGCAATAATTTCATAAATAGGCTGCTTGAAACCTGCCATTTTTGTTCCTAGAATGGTTTCTTTTAGCTTCTTGTTTCCAAACTGATATTGAGATACTTTTTCGGTTTGAAATAAATGCTGTTTGTTAGAAATCTCTTTGAATTTAAAATTAGCAGAATCTACCTTAATAAATCTTCGACCTATAGCTTCTTGCACAAAAATAGAATCTAATCTTGAGTTTATAGAATCGGGATTTGCCGTTACAATTAATTTGTTATAGGTTTTATACTCAAAACTCGTTAATTTTTTTTGTGGGTTATTTTTGTCCTTACTCGCAATTGTTTTTCTGATGATTTCAAGAGCGGGATTCTCGTTTGAGATAACAACTTCTTTTAAAGCATCTGTAGATTCGGCCAGGCTTATTTTATAAAACTTCTTATTAGGCGAAGTATAAATTGTAATTGATGTATATCCTATATAAGAAACCGAAAAATATTCGATACTAGAAATTGATAGGAGTGTAAATTTTCCATCGACATCAGTAATGGTGTTCATACCATCATCTGTAACGATTGTTGCAAAAGGGAGTGGTTTATTGGTAGCGTTTTCCGTTACAATTCCGTTTATCTGGAATTGCGCTTGTATAGAAAGCGTGAAAAACAATGTCAAGAAACACAATAACTTCATACAGAAAACAATATTATAAATTGGCTAGGATACACAAAAGTAAGAATAAAAAAATCCGTCTCGTATAAAATTAACAAGACGGATTTTTTAATCGTTATAAAAAGATTAAACCTTCATGATTTCAGCCTCTTTATTAGCTAATAACTCATCAATAAGTTTAATATATTTGTTAGTCAGGTTTTGTACTTCTTCTTCTGCGCTTTTGCAAACATCTTCTGAAGTTCCTTCTTTTTCTAGTTTTTTAATATCTGTGTTGGCATCCTTACGAACGTTTCTCACACCAATCTTAGCATCTTCTGCTTCTGATTTTGCTTGTTTTGCCAAATCTCTACGACGCTCTTCTGTTAATGGCGGAACACTTATGATAATCACATCTCCATTATTCATAGGATTAAAACCAATGTTGGCTACCATGATTGCTTTTTCAATTGTTTGCAACATATTTTTTTCAAATGGTTGCAAAGTAATTGTTCTTGCATCTGGAACACTAATTTTAGCCACTTGCGAAAGTGGTGTTGCTGAACCATAATAATCTACAAAAACACTTCCAAGCATTGCTGGAGATGCTTTTCCTGCACGAATATTTAGAAATTCTTTTTCTAAATGTGCAATAGAATTTGCCATTGATTCTTTAGTGCTATCTAAGATAAATTCGATTTCTTCAGTCATATTTTTAAGTTTTCAGTTTTCAATCTCAGTTTTCAGTTCAAGTCGACAATTGCGACTGTAAACTGTAACTGAATACTATATATTTACTACAGTTCCAATATTTTCGCCTTCGCAAATTCTCAATAAATTTCCGATTTTGTTCATATCAAAAACCACAATTGGTAATTTATTTTCCTGGCTTAATGTAAAAGCAGTAGTATCCATTACATTTAATCCTTTTTTAAGTACATCTTCAAAAGAGATAAAATCAAATTTTACAGCTGATGCATTTTTCTCTGGATCCGAGTCGTAAACACCGTCAACACGAGTTCCTTTTAAAATAACATCGGCATTAATTTCTATACCTCTTAAAACTGCTGCTGTATCTGTAGTAAAGTAAGGGTTTCCAGTACCTGCACCAAAAATCACAATTCTGTTTTTCTCAAGGTGGCGTACTGCTCTTCTTTTAATATAAGGTTCTGCAATTGATTCTATTTTTAGAGCCGTTTGCAAACGCGTTAACATTCCTTTATTTTCCAAAGCGCCTTGTAATGCCATTCCGTTAATTACAGTAGCAAGCATTCCCATATAATCACCTTGTACTCTATCCATTCCTGAACTTACCCCAGAAACTCCTCTAAAAATGTTTCCTCCTCCAATTACAATGGCAATTTCTACTCCCTTTGCATGAATTTGCTTAATTTCTTCGGCATATTCGTCCAATCTTTTTGGGTCGATTCCGTATTGTAAATCTCCCATTAAAGCTTCTCCACTTAATTTAAGAAGAATTCTTTTGTATTTCATTTCTATGTTGCGTTGGTTTGTGCAAATATAGACATATTCTGATTTTTAAAAATAGTGTTTTAAAAAAATTAATTTATCTTCTCTTTTTTGCATAAAACGTCCATTTTAATAATGTATTTAGGACACAACATGACAAAAATCAGCATCGGTTTCTATTAAAGCTGTAAATTTGTATTTCATAAAAAAATAAAATTTATGCAAAAATGTATTTCCAACGCCCTGTCCAATAGCTATTCATATATCGAATACCGAAAACTTGTTTCTGATTTATTAGCCGAAGGAAAATCGACAGGACTAGAACAATCCGAAGATTTAACAAATTATAGCAGCTTGAACGAAACTCGAATGAATCGGCTGGAAAAAACAATAAAAATTACCGAAACAACGATTTCTAAGCTACAAAACGTTCACAAAAATTATATTTGGCTCGTTATTTCTGAAGGTTGGTGTGGAGATGCTGCACAATTATTGCCTATTATTTATAAAATGGCAACAGAATCTAAAAACAAAATCGATCTGAAAATTGTACTTCGTGATGAAAATTCTGAGTTAATGAATCTGTTCTTAACAAATGGAGGAAAAGCAATTCCGAAATTAATTATAATCGATAAAGAAAAACTTGAAGTTCTTGCCGATTGGGGACCACGCCCAAAAGGAGCAATTGACTTGGTAAACAACTATAAAAAAGAATTTGGGGCTTTTGATGAAACTATCAAGGCCAATTTACAATTATGGTACCTTCATGATAAAGGAGTTTCTACACAGGATAAAATCATGGAAATCATGGAAAAACAGGAAGGATAACTGATTGTATTTTTTACCACAAATCTTAAATATTTACAAAACACAAACTAAAACACTGAAAACAAGTATTATACATCAAAAAAAATATTTATTTTTAATTTATTTTTTGTAACTTGCTGTTATAGTCCCAATTCTATTATTTACTTTTTTATTTGCTCTTTTTATTGGTGTCTATTTATTGTCTAACAATTAAAAAATGCACTATTATGAAAAAGTTATTTGAAAAGTTCTACGATTTTTTTTCGCGATTCTTGTTTGGAGGGAAAAACATATCTCATTATTAACCTCAAAAAACACATTGTATGGAATAGCGATACTCAAGTATTAGCACATTACAATATCTTATTTGTAATGTGCTAATTTCATTTTTATGAAGATTGATTATTCAAGGAAATTCCATTAAAGCTTAGTGAAATAAGTACCTTAACTAAAAAGGCTAAATTCCTCCGTTTAATATGTTTTGATGAACTTACATTCCTTACATGGCAAAGCAACCATATAAGTTATTTAAGTAAATTTAAGTTTAAATCTACAAATCTTAAAACGAAAGTCTTAGTTCAATATTCGTGAATTGAAGGAAGATCAACAAAATCAAAAAGTGCAGAAGTAACTACTTCTTTCTTTGGGATTTCCATTCTTGAAAATGTTTTTTAGACTCTTCTAATGAATAAAAAACTCCGCCTTCTACTTCTTTAATCATTGAAGCAAATTTTTTTTGAGACATTGGTTTACCAGGTATCGCAAGATTATCGAAATTATTTTTTTTGGCATTCATAATAGTAAAGTTATCTACAAAACCATGAAAACAAATTTCTTTTGAAATAGTTTATTCTTTGTTCAACCCTAAAGAAGCTTCAAATAAAGTTACATCAGTTGCATTCTTTACATCGTAATCACCAATTTTAGTTCTTCTTAAAGCAGTTAAATGGGAACCAGAATTCATTGCTTTTCCAAAATCAAAAGCTAATGATCGAATATAAGTTCCTTTGCTGCAAACTACTCTAAAATCGATTTCTGGAAGTGCGATTCTTGTAATTTCAAATTCGTGAATTGTAGTTTTTCGACTTGCAATTTCGATAGTTTCTCCTGCACGTGCATGCTCGTATAAACGAACGCCATCTTTTTTTATAGCAGAGAAAATAGGTGGTTTTTGATCTATTTCGCCCAAAAACTGTTTTACAGTTTCATGAATAAGCACCTCATCGATATGTTCCGTTGGGAAAGTTTGGTCAATTTCGGTTTCTAAATCATAAGAAGGTGTGGTGGCTCCAATAAAGAAAGTCCCAGTATATTCTTTGGCTTGACCTTGTAACTCGGTAATTCTTTTGGTAAACTTACCTGTACAAATAAGTAATAGCCCTGTTGCCAAAGGATCTAATGTACCTGCATGACCAATTTTAAATTTCTTTGGTAATCCAGCTTTGTTTATCAGTGCATATTTTAACTTATTTACTGCCTGAAAAGAACTCCAATTTAATGGCTTATCTATTAGTAAAATTTGTCCGTTTAAAAAATCTTCGGGAGTGTTCATTATATAATAGTAAGCGGATGAATAAAGAAATGAATTAGTAACAATACAATTCCAGCAATAATTCGGTAATATCCAAATACTTTGAATCCGTTTTTAGTCAAAAATCCTATGAAAGTTTTAATAGCCAAAAGCGCTACTATAAAAGCTACAATGTTACCAATAATCAATAAATTAACTTGATCATGCGATAATTCGAATCCTGCTTTATAATAATCATAACACTTTTTTACTGTTGCTCCCAACATCGTAGGAACAGCCAAAAAGAATGAAAACTCTGCGGCTGTAGTTCTTGTCAATTTTTGCGACATTCCTCCTACTATACTTGCTCCACTTCTAGAAACTCCAGGAATCATTGCCAAACACTGGAACATTCCTATTTTAAAAGCTTGCAAATAGGTGATTTCTTGTGATGTTTCGGCTCCTTTTGGTGTACTAAACCATTCATCGACTTTTAATAAAATAATTCCTCCTAGTAAAAGTGAAATTGCAACTGTAACTGGATTTTCTAATAGACCATCTATAAAATCACTTAATAGTAATCCTAAAACAACTGCTGGTATAAAAGCAACCAATAATTTAAAGTAAAAATCTAGCGTTTGAAAGAAACGTTTGAAATACAAAACTACAACCGAAAGAATCGCGCCTAGCTGAATTACAATCGTAAAAAGTTTTGTAAAATCATCATGGGCAATCCCAAAAAATGATGAGGCAATAATCATGTGGCCAGTTGAAGAAACAGGTAAAAATTCTGTAATTCCTTCAATAATGGCTAAAACAACAGCTTGTAAAGTATCCATTTATTAGATTGTTAGATTGTTTAGAATATTAGACTGTTTAGATTTTTCAGAAAAGATTAATCTAATAATCTAAAGATCTAAAATGTCTAAGGAGCCTAATTAGTCTGTTTTAGGGTTTTTAAGAATAGCATAAATTGTGATTCCAAAGCCTATCAAAACGGTAGTTGGAGCCAAACGAATACGTCTGAAATTAAAAATAGCTTCATTAAAAACATTTGGATCATCACTTCCTCCGCCTGCCATTAAGATAAATCCTAATGCAATTACACCAATCCCAACCAATAAAATTTTATAATTTACTTTATCAAAAAGGAATTCCTGTTTTTTTTGTTCTTCTTTATTTTTCATTTCTAAAATTAAATTCTGTTATAATGTTTACTGAATACTGCGACTATACACTTTTTAATAAAGATCGTCGGTTCTTAAATTCAAGAAACGTTGTGTAGCAAAGTGTGTACTTAACCAAGTAATTAAAACTCCGATTCCTAAAACAGCCAATAATACTAACCCAATAAGAGCTTTATCATCTAATATTCCCAGTCCTGGATAGTTTGTATCTACATATATTAAAAGTCCGATTAAAGCAACAATTGCCAAACCAGCACCAATTAATCCTAATTTAATGCTTCGCATTACAAATGGTTTACGAATAAACGATTTTGTAGCACCAACCATTTGCATTGTTTTAATAATAAATCGATTAGAATGTATTGATAAACGTAATGAACTATTAATAAGCAATACTGCAATTACAGTTAAAAATCCGCTTATAATTAAAATCCACATACTTACTTTTTTGATATTATCATTAACCAGATTTACCAATTGTTTGTCATAAACAATATCCGAAACCATAGTGTTTTTACGTAAGTTAGTTTCTATTTTAGTAATACTATCTCTAACAACATAATCTGCTTTTAAGTGAATATCGTAAGAATTCAATAATGGATTCTCTCCTAAAAACGTTAGGAAATCTTCACCAATAATATCGGTATGTTGTTTAGCAGCAGCTTCTTTAGTAACATAAACAAACGATCTTGCAAAAGGAGCTCTTTTCAATTCGGTATTAAATGCCTTTATTATACTATCATTAGCTTCGTTTTTGAAGAAAACCGTCATTGCGATTTTTTCTTTAAAATCATCTGCTAATTTTTTAGAATTAATAATGAACAATCCTAGTACTCCCAAAAGGAATAAAACCAGAAATACACTTAATACAACCGAAAAATAAGAGGAAATTAACCTGCGTTTTTGAAATTTATCAAAGTTAGAACTCATAGTTTGCTTAAATTATGTGGTAAAAATAATAAAGAATTTCATTATTTACAGCTAATAACGAACTTTTATACTATAATTATACATTTAGACATTGAATAAAAAGTTTATTTAACCGCAAAGTACGCCAAGTTTTTTTAATGCGCGACTTTATAAAAACGTAAAGTGCGCAAAGCTGAATCAACAACTTAGTCTTTCGTAAGCTTACTTATTGAAAATCTTAGTCACTTAGAACCTTAAAAGTTGATTTAACCGCAAAGTGCGCAAAGGTTTTAAATATATAGTTTTATAAAAACGCAAAGTACACAAAGCTTTGCGAACTTTGCGTACCCCTTTGTGCACTTTGCGGTTAGATCTTCAAAACCTTAGCCACTTAGAACCTTAGTAGCTTAGAAAAACCTTAGTAACTCAGAACCTTTACTTAACTTTATAAACTTCTATACTTTTAAGCCAGGAAACATGGCGCGGACCTGTTTTTATGTCATTTTTACAAATCGTAATCATTTCTCCGTTTTTTACCGGTTTACCATTTTCTTCAAAAAGAACATAGGCATTTTCTCCTGTTGGATTATTAAAAATTTCTGCCCACGAAAATGTTGCCATATACCCATCAGAAGCTCTTGCTACGATATAAAAATTACGGTCTTTATGTCCGCTTTGTTTAATTTTAGCTTTCTCTAAAATGTCTTTTAGTAAAACTCCTTTGCAAGTTTTATCATCTTTTTTAACTTCTCCGCTCTGGCAAACTACTTTAAAATCATTTATGGTTACCACTTTCATTTTACGCAATGAATCTACAGTTAATTGCAACAGAAACTCTACTTCACCTTTTACTTCAATTTGATGATTTACCAGTTTTAAACTATCTTCTGGCGTAAGAACTGGATGTTTATCGTTATCCACTTTTGAAACTTTTTCAGTTGCAACAGCATCTTCTTTTTCCTTTTTAGAAGAATTACACATCGTGCATGAAAATGCTATTAATAGAATAAGAATATAATTTTGAGTTTTCATATAAAATTATTTTTGATTTAGTTATTAAAAAAACGAAGCGTCACAAAAAAATTGCGCCCTTCCTCAGGATATCCTTCTACAAGACTGTAGCTCTTATCAAATATGTTATTTACTCCAGCATCGATACTAAAGTTTTTAGCAATTTTACCCGAGCCATAAAGATTTAAAAGGGTATAATCTGGAACTCTCGTGCCATAACTAGTACTAATTCTAGACGAATTAAACTCAGAGTTAGCTATTAATCTCAGTAATTTTATTGGCTGATACTCTACCGTTCCCATAACTTTAGTATTAGGCACATCGGTAAAATGAATGGTAGGATCTGTTAAGTTATTTCTTTCGATATAAGTATAGTTTACATTAAAAGATAAATTCTGCAATAGCGAATAATTCAATTGCGCCTCAACTCCTATATATTCGGCTTTTCCAAAGTTTTGCATTTGCGATTTACCAGGCATAACATTACTTACATTTAAAATCGCATCAGTTAGCGAACTATAAAATACAGCCGTTTGAAATGTTATTTTGCTAAAAAGATTAGCAGTATAATTTATTTCATAGTTTACTGCTTTTTCAGGCTTTAGGTCTGGATTAGGAATTGCAGTTCCCATTCGGTATGAATAACGATCTTTAATAGTTGCAAATCGTGTTTTCTGCGAAACGGTTGCTCCTAGTTTTTGATTTTCATTTAACTGATAAAAAAATCCTATTTGCGCATTAAAAGCATCACTTGCATCTGCCGTTGGATAATCTGAAATTACTTTTGTAGTACTATTATAATCTTCTGCTTCTTTGTTTTTCCTGATATTATAACTCACTCCGGGAACCAAAGTAAATTTGTTCGAGATTTTATAAACATCTTCAATCCCAATCAGTATTGTATTGTCTACAAAATTACGCACAGGTTCGCCAAGATTATTTTCCCGATGCACATCTTCTTTAAAATGAAACGCAATCTTAAGGTTATTTTTCGGAATTAATTGTGTGTCATATTCCAGATTTCCTCCATACGTATAATCGTTATAATTACTCTGAAAAGCATACGGTTTCGTTTGGGTTGAATATGTATTATCATCATAACTATCCAACTTATTTTTAAATTTATCGTAGTATATTCTGGTTTTAAAACTGTTCTTATCGTCAAAACTAGAATTAGAGATAAAATAATAACTCTCTTTATCCCAATTTGGCCATTGCCAATAACGCGGTTTTGCTAAAAGCGAATTAAGTACATCGTCTCCCGCATAAACAGGATTCCCCTTCTCTCCTTGTTGATTAATGTACCCTATTGCGTATTCGCTCTTTTCGGTTGGTGTCCACCCTATTTTAAAGCTAATTTTCTGGTCGGTACGATAGGAATTATCTCTTTGTCCACCATCTTCATTTTTAGAAGGAACATAATTAGACGACATTCTAAACGAATCGCGATGCAAATATGAATAGCCTCCCTGAACATAAAATTTCCCCAGATTAGAACCTATATTAATATTGCCTTTATATCCGTTTGAATTAATCATTCCTAGTGAACCATCATATTCTAATATTTCCGAAGGCTTTCTAGAAATAAGATTAATTGCGCCACCAAGTGAATTCGGACCATAAAGCACCGACGAAAATCCTTTGGAAACATCAATCGCAGCAAGGTCAAAAGTGGTAAATCGAGCCAAATCGACATAACCATCATAAGGAACATAAACAGGAATTCCGTCCATATAAACAGGAACTTGCCTTAAATCAAACCCACGAATAGAAACCATAGATTCGTTTCTTGGTCCCGAAGCTGTTAAACTCACACCCGGAAGCATATTTAATGCCTGCGAAACATCCATTTTATTTTGCGATTCCATCTTTTTTGTCGTTACCCTATTTAGCGTATCCTTAGTTTTATTATTTTTTATAATAACTTCTCCAAGCATAAACATATTAGTAGGTTTTACCGAATCGACAGCAACTTGATTGTTTTGTTGGCATAAACCAATGAGCGGAAATAGTAAAAACATTATAATTTTTAACTTCATAATTTTAATAGTTTTTCAGTATGTTTTTAAAAGAACACTGATTATTAGCATTTTGATTATAATTAGTCAACACTTTTTTTCAGTATGTTTTAAAATGAATACTGATTATTAAAAAATTTTAGAACCTTAAATTTTGAGCTTCTTTTTGAGCAAAATCTTTAATTCTTTTTTCGATTTCATAAAATACAGTAATTGCAGTTTCTCCAGCTTCAGTCAATCGTGCACCTCCACCACCTTTTCCTCCCAGAAGTTTCTCTACCAAAGGCGATTCGGCACGCTGATTCATCTCCTCAACCAATTGCCACGCTTGTCTGTACGCCATTTTCATTTCTTTGGCAGCATTGGTAATAGAACCCGTTTTTTTAATATTCTCCAATAACCAAATCTTGCCAATACCCAAAAAAGGACCTTCGGCTTCTTCAATCCAAAGTCGAACTTCAATAGAATATTTTTTCTTATCTCCCATTTATCTTTTAAAAACGCATCTAAAATACTCAAATTTTAAGTAAAATTATTCTCTCAATTGCTTAAATATTTTAAAAAACAAAAAAATCATTCTTACCTGCAAACCACAAATTTATGTATTCCCGTTTTTTTAAATACTGATTTTTATCATTAATCCTATATCTTAAAAAATAACTTTGGTACAATGCACAATAAACGTAAATTTGCCAACTTATAATTCAGTGATAAAACCTTAGAATCTTTGTCACTCTGAACCTTTGAATCTTTTATAATGAAGTACAATCCGATTGAAATAGACGCCAAATGGCAAAAATATTGGGCAGACAATAAAACTTTTGCAGCCGAAAATAATTCCGAAAAGCCGAAACATTACGTACTCGATATGTTTCCTTATCCATCTGGAGCGGGATTACACGTTGGGCACCCGCTAGGTTATATTGCTTCTGATGTGTATTCTCGTTTTAAAAGACACCAAGGTTTTAATGTTTTACACCCGATGGGTTACGATAGTTTCGGATTACCCGCTGAGCAATATGCTATACAAACAGGTCAACGCCCGGAAGATACTACTCGCGTAAATATTGATGGTGGTGTAGATAAAGAAGGAAAACAAATTGCCGGATACAGAAAGCAATTAGATAAAATAGGATTCTCATTTGATTGGGACAGAGAAGTTCGTACTTCAAATCCTGATTATTACAAGCATACTCAATGGATTTTTATCCAATTGTTTAATTCTTGGTACAATAAAGATGCTGATAAAGCCGAAGATATTTCGACTTTGATTTCTATTTTCGAAAAAGAAGGAAATGCAACTGTAAATGCAGTTTGCGATGATAATATAATAGGTTTTTCGTCAAGCGAATGGATATCATTTTCATCAGATGAACAACAAAAAATACTATTACAATACAGATTAACTTATTTGGCAGAAACTGAAGTAAACTGGTGTCCTGGTTTAGGAACAGTTTTGGCAAATGACGAAATCGTAAATGGTGTTTCTGAGCGTGGTGGTTATCCTGTAATCCGTAAAAAAATGACACAATGGAGCATGCGTATTTCTGCTTATGCAGAACGTTTGTTACAAGGTCTTAACGATATCGACTGGAGTGAATCTATAAAAGAATCACAAAGAAACTGGATTGGGAAATCAGTTGGAGCAATGGTTTCTTTCAATGTGCTGCCAACAACCAACAACCAACAACCAGCAACTATTTCGGTTTTCACCACTCGTCCCGACACTATCTTCGGGGTTACGTTTATGACATTGGCTCCTGAGCATCCTTTGGTTGCTGAGATTACAACTCCAGAACAAAAAGCAGCGATTGAAGCCTATATCGAAAAAACTGCAAAACGTTCTGAGCGTGAGCGTATGGCCGATGTAAAAACTATTTCGGGAGTATTTACAGGTGCTTATGCTGAACATCCTTTTACCAAAGAACCAATTCCGGTTTGGATTGGTGATTATGTATTAGCAGGATACGGAACTGGTGCTGTAATGGCGGTTCCTTGTGGAGACGAAAGAGATTATGCTTTTGCAAATTTCTTTAAAGGAGAGCAAGGAATGCCTTCTATAAAAAATATTTTTGCTAATGTTGATATTTCTGAAGCGGCTTACGGTTCAA
Organism: Flavobacterium sp. PL02; assembly: GCF_035013205.1. NCBI lineage: Bacteria > Pseudomonadati > Bacteroidota > Flavobacteriia > Flavobacteriales > Flavobacteriaceae > Flavobacterium > Flavobacterium sp. PL02. Next base: position 53,297 of record NZ_JAYGJP010000011.1, on the reverse strand, counting down.
AAGACAATGTAGAAATTGCAAATTCTGATTTCTTAAACGGATTAAATTATAAAGAAGCTACTCAAAAAGCGATAGCCGAATTAGAGAAATTAAATCAAGGAACAGGAAAAACCAATTACCGTTTGCGTGATGCAGTATTTTCACGTCAGCGTTATTGGGGAGAGCCTTTCCCTGTATATTATGTAAATGGGTTGCCACAAATGATTGAGGCGCAACATTTACCAATTATTTTACCTGAAGTAGAGAAATATTTACCAACCGAAGACGGATTGCCTCCATTAGGAAATGCAAACGTTTGGGCTTGGGATACTAAAACCAATACTGTTGTAAATACTAATTTGGTTGATAACGTTACTATTTTTCCATTAGAATTGAACACTATGCCAGGTTGGGCAGGAAGTTCTTGGTACTGGATGCGTTATATGGATGCTCATAACGAAAATGAATTTGCAAGTAAAGAAGCATTAGCATATTGGGAAAGTGTCGATTTATATATTGGTGGAAGCGAACACGCAACCGGACATTTATTATATTCTCGTTTCTGGAATAAATTTTTAAAAGACAAAGGTTTTGCTCCAACCGAAGAACCATTCAAAAAACTGATTAATCAGGGAATGATTTTGGGGACTAGTGCTTTTGTTTATAGATTAAATGTTACGAGTGTTTCAGGAGAAAGAAATAATTCCAGTCAAAATGATGTTGGAGATAATCTTTACGGAAAATCTGTTTATGTTAGTCTGAAATATTATAAAGAGTTTATAAAGTACAGAGATTTGTATTATAGTTCTAAAGAGTATTCTGAACTTATAAAAAACTATGGCAATTCGAATTCTGAATTTAAAGTCTATTTAGACAGAGCAAGTGAAGTTGTGATGTTTAATCAAGAGAGTATAATACTAAAAGAATTATCAGATTTATTATTTGATAAAACCACTATTAATACCAGAAGAATTACAATTGATGAACAGTCGTTCAATAAATTACACACAGATGTTTCTTTTGTAAATTCGTCTGATGAATTAGATATTCAAAGATTTAGAGTTTGGAGAAAAGACTACGCTGATGCAGTTTTTATAACCGAAGAAAACGGTAAATATATTGTAGGTCGCGAGGTCGAAAAAATGTCGAAATCATATTATAATGTAGTTACACCAGATGATATTTGTAATGAATATGGCGCAGATACATTACGTTTATATGAAATGTTCTTAGGACCATTAGAGCAAGCTAAACCTTGGAATACTGCTGGAATCTCAGGAGTATTTGGTTTCTTGAAAAAACTATGTCGTTTGTATTTTGATGATAATGGTTTAATTATTACCAATGACGAACCAACAAAAGACAACTTAAAATCATTACATAAAACCATTAAAAAAGTGGTAGAAGATGTGGAGAGTTTCTCTTTCAACACTTCTGTTTCTCAGTTTATGATTTGTGTAAACGAATTGTCTACACAAAACTGTCATTCTCGTGCTATACTTGAGCCTTTAGCAATTGTAATTTCGCCTTATGCACCACATATTGCGGAAGAATTATGGTCATTATTAGGTCATACAACATCTATTGCAGCTGTTGCTTTCCCTACTTTTGAACCTAAGTATTTAGTAGAAAGTAGCAAAGAATACCCAGTTTCGTTTAACGGAAAAATGCGTTTCACTATCGAATTGCCTTTGGATTTAACCAAAGAACAAATCGAAGAAATCATTATGAAAGACGAAAGAACATTAAAACAATTGGATGGTAAAACACCAAACAAAGTAATTATTGTTCCTGGAAAAATCATTAATTTGGTTGGATAATAAATTCAATTTACAATATTTTATAAATTCCAAATTCCAACTTTTGTTGGGTTTGGAATTTTTTTTGTGCAAAGTTTTTTTATCAAATTAAAATTTCCATTCTTAAAATCCCCACCAACATTGGAATTTGAAATTTTTTATTGAAATTTTTATTTTTGTTGTAACATTTTAACAACTCCTGTATCTAAAAGGCAAATTCTATCATTTAACAACTAAAAACTATTAAAATGAAAAAGTATATCTTCTTAGTTATCGCCCTTTTATTTTCAGCATTATGTTTAAATGTATTCGGACAAACAAAATCATATCCGTTTGAAATTACCAAAACTGGAAAAGGAAAACAATCTATAATCTTCTTACCCGGATTTGCTAGTTCTGGAGATGTGTGGAACGAAACAAAACCTAACTTCGAAAAAGATTTTACCTGTTATGTTTTTACAATGGCGGGTTTTGCAGGAGTAAAACCGCAACCAAATGCTTCTTTTATAAATTGGGAAACAGAAATCGCTAATTACATAAAAGCTAACAAAATAGAAAAACCAATTTTAGTAGGTCATAGTATGGGTGGCGGACTCGCATTAGCTCTCGCCGCAGATTATCCGGAATTGATAGGTAAAATTATAGTAGTTGATGCTCTTCCTTGTTTGTCGGCTTTAATGGATCCTTCTTTTAAAGCAAAAGAAAATAATGATTGTACGCCAATAATCAATAAAATGACAGCAATGTCTGAGGAGCAATTTTCTGAAAATCAAAAAAAATATCTTCCAAGACTTTTAGAAGATGCTACAAAACAAGATTTATTACTTAGCTGGAGTGTTAAATCCGACAGAAAAACATTTGCCGAAATGTTTTGTGATTTTTCTAACACTGATTTAAGAGATAAAATCGCAACCATAAAATGTCCTTCACTCATATTACTTGAAGCTTATTTTGTAAACATGAAACCTGCTATCGAAGCTCAATATAAAAACTTAAAGAATGCTAATCTTCAATATGCCAACAAAGGATTACATTTTATTATGTACGATGATAAAGATTGGTATTTAGCCCAACTATCCAACTTTATAAAATAGAAATAATGGAGTTTGAAGAATTATACAAATCCTATTGGCAAAAGATCTTTAGGTTGTGCATGGGTTACGTAAATGATTATGACATTGCGCAAGATATAGCTCAGGAAACTTTTATTATTGTCTGGCAAAAGCTTCAGACTTTTAGAAACGAAGCTAGTATTGGAACATGGATTTTTAAGATTGCATCTAATAATTGTTTGCGACAAATAGAAAAAGGAAAACGTTTCCCTAAATCAGAACTTCCGATACATATTACAGAAGAAAAAGAATATTCACTGGAACCACAAATTCAGTTTTTATACAAATGCATTGCCGAGTTACCAGAAACCGACCGTATTATTATTTCGCTTGAACTTGAGGATGTAAAGCAAGCCGAAATAGCCAAAATCGTAGGTCTCTCGGAAGCGAATATAAGAGTGAAAATTCATAGAATTAAAGAAAAACTAACTCTAAAATTTAAAGAAAATGGACAATAATATAGACTTTAAAGATTTATGGAAAAAACAAACCGTAAGTCAGCCCAATATAGAAGATTTACTGGCAAGATTAAAGCAATTTAAAAAAGCTGGAGTACGTACTTTATGGATTACCAATATTTTGCTTTTTGCAACCTGTGCCTTCATTATTTTTGTTTGGTACACTTATCAACCGGAATTTATTTCGACAAAAATTGGAATCGTTTTAACGATTTTAGCAATGGTTATTTATTTGGTTTTTTATAATCGATTAGTATCAACGTATAAAAATATTGTTACCGCTCAAACCAATCAGGAATATTTACAGAAACTAATTTTAATTAAAAAGAAGCAACAATTTATGCAATCTACAATGTTGAGTTTGTATTTTTTTTTACTTGGAGTTGGAATTTGTTTTTATCTCTATGAATATACATCGAGAATGGCGACTTTATGGATCGTTTTTACTTACGGAGTAACTTTGCTTTGGATGGGCTTTAATTGGTTTTATATTCGTCCAAAACAAATTAAAAAGCAACAGTCAAAGTTGAATGATCTAATTGCAAAATTTGAAGAAGTGAATAATCAATTAGAATCATAAAAAAAAAGCTTTGTATTATTACAAAGCTTTTTTTTAACCTTAATGTTTTTATATAAATTATTGTGGAAAAAGAAAAGGTGCAAGAGTTACAATAATGATTCCATCACTGTTTGCTTTTGCAGTAGATTCTTTTACTACTTCTCCGCCAACATAGATTTTAGCAGTTAATGTTTGGTCCTTAACACCACCATGACCGTTTGCGCTGAATGTTATTCCTGGAACACCTGCATCTACAGTAATTTGTTTAGTCCAAGGAAGACTTGTAACATCTTCATTTAGTGGACTTCCGCCTTTATCAAAATAAATTGCGCTAAGTTCTCCAGTAAAATTTCCTGTTATTTCATATTTTACATCTCTTGATTTAGTTACTTGTTCTTGCTCATTATTGTCATCGCTACTACTACATGATGCAGTTACAAAAACCAAGGTTAGCAAGAACATAATTTTTTTTAAAGTCGTTTTCATGATTGAATTCTTTGGGTTTATTTATATTTAATAATCATTTTAACAAATATAAACCTGAACAAAAAATAGGACAATACCTGATAAAATGTAATTTATTCTACCTGATATCAGGTAAAAAATTGAAAAAGATTTTGAGAAAAATTTAATTTTAATAAATTTGATAAAACACAATTTATGACCAAAATCGGCTTTTATTTATTCCTTATATTCTTCTCAACTACCACTTACTCACAAGTTATACTTTCGCTAGATGATGACACCGTTTATATAGATAGTATTGCCAGAGTCACCAAAAACACCCAATCCGACAGTTTAAAAACTTTATATAGTTTTAGATTATCAAAATTGTACCTAATGGTTCAGGATGTAAAAAAATCTAAAGAATATCTCCAAGAAGCCAATAAACTAAAAACTAAATTTCCCTTTTTAAATGATGTTTCTATTTATTATAACGCTTTTAGTTTTCTAGAAAAAGGTGATGCCGATGGCTATGAAAAAACACTAGTTGAAGCCAATAATAAATTAAAAAAATATAATACTACCGAAGCCTATAGATTACGTGCCATTATACTCCAGAATTATGGCATCATGCAACAAAGAAAAAACAATGAAAAGGGCTACATGAAAATATTAGTTTATGAAGCTATTCCTGTTGCAAAGAAAAGTGGCGATTATGAACTAATAAGTAGTTTATACAAAGCCATTGCTATTATTTTTATGAATACGAATGAACGCGAAAAGGCAAGTGAGTATCTAAATGAAGCACAATATTACATCGAAAAAGCAACCAAAAGATCTCCTACTCTAGCAGAATCTAAAATGGAGACTTATATTATCAATGCTGAAAATCTGGTAGAATTAAAGCGCTTTTATGATGCCAGAAAAACATTAGATAAAGCATATTCTAAATTATCAAAATATCCAGAATCAAATCTTAACGATTCTTACTTTTATGCAGAAGGAATATATTATGCAAAACAAAACCAACATTCTAAAGCTTTAGAAAGTTATGAAAAAGGAATTAAATCAGCCCAAAAACATCAAAATCTCATTGCTTTAAACCGATTAAAATTTGCCGAATATGAGGTTCTCTTTAAGTTAAAAGATTACGAAAAAGCCAAAAAAAATCTAGAATATCTTTTAGACAACACTCCGTTTATTGTAGATAAAAAAAACTATTACAATGAATTGGCAAAAGTTTACAATGCAACCAAAAATCATGAAAAAGCTTATTTCTATTCTAACAAATACAATACTGTAAATGATAGCCTGAATGAATCTAAGTTTCAGAACGAAATTGTAGAACTTGAAGCTAAATATAAAAAGGCTGAAAGCGAGAAAAAAATAACACTCCTGCAATCCCAGAATGATAAAGCAGCTTTATTAGCAAATAACAATCGCTTAAACTCTATCCTTTTTGGTGTGTTATCATTCGTTTTATTTCTTACGGTTTTGTTTTTATGGATATTAAACAAAAATCAAAAAAAATTAAGTTTCCAAAAAGAAGTTAATCACCAACAAGAATTAACTGCTCTCGAAAACCAGAAAAAGCTATCCGTTTCAAACGCCTTGATAGAAGGTGAAGAAGTGGAGAGGAAAAGAATCGCAAGAGATTTACATGACGGTCTTGGTAGTATGCTTTCAGGATTAAAAATGCATATGAATCTGGCCGAAAAAGAAAATGCTACAAATAAAATAGAAGTCGGAACTTTACTAGACAACTCGATTAAGGAACTAAGAAATATTTCTCAAAACTTAATGCCTGAAAGTTTATTAAAATTAAATTTAGAAAATGCGTTAAGAGATTTATGCATAGCCAATTCAAACTCAAAAACTAATATTGAGTTTCAGTATTTGGTACAAAACCAGAATTTACCTAAGAATTATGAAATCATGATTTACAGGATTATTCAGGAATTATTAAACAATGCGTTAAAATATGCCAAGGCATCACAAATTCTGGTTTCTTGTTCTCAGAACCAAGATGTTTTTTTTATTACAGTCGAAGACAACGGGATTGGTTTTGATGCCTCTAAACTAAAAAACAATACTGGAATGGGTTTAAGAAATATTAAAAACCGTGTAGAATTCTTAAACGGAAAATTAGAAATTGATAGTAAAGAAAACAAAGGAACTTCTACCTATATCGAATTAAAAGTAAAACATGAAGACTTATAAAACTGTTATTGTAGATGATCACCCGATTGTAATTTCGGGAGTTTCAGGATTACTCACCGATTTAGATAAGATAGAACTTGTTCAAACATTAGAATCTGGAGTTACACTTCTTGATTATATTGAAGCTAACAAAGTCGATTTAATTTTAATGGACATTTTTTTACCCGTAATAAATGGTGCCGATCTATGTAAAACAATCAAGCAAAAACATCCAAGAGTAATCATAATCGGAATGAGCAGTCAGTCTGAAAGAAGTCTGGTAATGCAATTTATCCAAAACGGAGGAAATGGCTATATCCTTAAAAATGCTTCTTTTAAAGAGTTTAAACGTTGCATTTATAAAGCTATCGATGGCGAAATTGTATTTAGTGACGAAGTAAAAACAATTATTAGCCAGCCATTATCTGAAGATTTAGAACAAGTTCCAAGTCTAAGTCGCAGAGAAAAAGATATTGCAGTATTACTCTCTAAAGGAAAATCGACTCAGGAAATTGCCGATGAATTATTTTTAAGTTTTTTGACTGTGCAAACCCATAGACGAAACATTCTGCAAAAATATAAGATGAAAAATGTTGCCGAATTAATGACGCATCTTCTTAAAAATAACCTCTTAAACTAAATAAAGTTTAAAATGACAAAATGACATTTTTTTAATTTGGTTCAGAAATTGCTATTTATCTCATAACTTTAAACAATAAACTAAAAAACAAAAGATATGGGAATGAGTTATTTAATTCTTGCTGGAGCGATTATGTTATTTAGCTGGTTAGTTAGTTCAAGACTAAAAAGTAAATTCGAACAATATTCGAAATTGCAATTACAAAACGGAATGAGCGGTGCAGAGATTGCCGAAAAAATGCTTGCCGATAATGGTATCCGTGATGTTAGAGTAATTTCGACTCCTGGTCAGCTAACAGACCATTATAATCCAGTAGATAAAACAGTAAATTTAAGTGAGGCCGTTTACAACCAACGTAATGCCGCTGCGGCTGCCGTTGCTGCACACGAATGTGGGCACGCTGTACAGCATGCAGTAGGATACCAATGGTTAACAATGCGTTCTAAATTAGTACCGATTGTAAGTGTTGCTTCGACTTATATGCAATGGATTTTGCTTGCAGGTATCCTAATGCTTCGTAGCTTTCCGCAATTATTACTAATTGGGATTATCATTTTTGCAGCAACTACAATCTTTTCGATTGTGACTTTGCCTGTAGAATATGATGCTAGTAATCGTGCTCTTGCTTGGTTAGAAAGCAAACGAATGCTTACACAACAAGAACAAGCTGGTGCAAAAGATGCTTTAAAATGGGCTGCAAGAACATATGTAGTAGCTGCTATTGGTTCGATTGCTACTTTATTATATTATGTCTCTATTTATATGGGAGGAAGAAGAAATTAATTAGTTCTAAGGTTCTATAAAAAAATCCGTTTTTTACAAAACGGATTTTTTTATTTATACGATTTTGTTTTTCAGTCCTGCAAGGTTTCTTTTAACCTTATAGGACTTGTACATTCTCTAAATTGACACATTTTCTAATTATCTTAATTAGCTCATTAACTTATTTGCCTCTTTTTAAATTTAACTCACTTTAAAAGAAAACAAATTATTCTTACATTTGATTTCTAAATTAATTAGATTAAAAATGGGAATATTTGATAGGTTAAAAAATGAGTTTCTAGATATTATCGAATTTATAGATAATAGCAATAACACTCTTGTTTACAGATTTGAAAGATTTCAGAACGAAATAAAGAACAATAGTAAACTTATTGTTAGAGAAGGCCAACAAGCCATCTTTATGAATGAAGGTAAGATTGCCGATATTTTTAACGCAGGAACTTACAATTTAAATACCCAAAACTTACCTATTTTATCTACTTTAAAAGGCTGGAAATACGATTTTAACAGTCCATTTAAAGCAGAGGTTTATTTTATAAACACTCGAAATTTCATCGACCAAAAATGGGGAACAAAAAACCCTTTAATTTTAAATGATGACCGTTTTGGAATGCTTGAAATTAGAGCCTTTGGAACTTATACTTTTAAAATTGTCGATGCTCAAAAATTCATACTAGAAATTGTTGGTACTGACGGGCATTTTACTACCGAAGAAATTAACGAACAATTAAAAAGCATAATAGTATCTCGTTTTACCGATGCTATAGGCGAAGCCAACTTACCTATAGAATCTTATGTAGGCAACACTAGTGAGCTTTCGGCTACCGTCTTTACTATCATGAAAGATGATTTTGCTGCTTACGGAATTGAACTTAGCAAATTCTTACTTGAAAACACTTCTATGCCAGAGGATGTTAAGAAAGAGATTTTTGAATTAAGTCGTCTTAACAAAATCGACATGAAAAAGTTTACGCAGTATAAAACAGCTCAATCTATTGAAAAAGCTGCCGAAAATCCATCTGGAATAGCAGGAACTGCCTTTAGTTTTGGAACTGGTATGAATATGGCGAGACAAATGATGCAATCTTTTGAAGAGCCTTTTCAAACAAGCTCTTTCTCCTCTTTTTCGAGTCATCAGATGCCTCCTCAAGCACCTCCGCCTTTACCAACAACGGGAATAACATATTTTGTAGCTATTAATAATGCGCAAGCTGGACCTTTTAACGAAAGTCAGATTTCGCTTTTAATTGAAAAAGGACAATTATTAGCAGATACTTTGGTATGGAATCAAGGAATGACGGGATGGGAAAAAGCATCGAGTGTCCCTGGGTTACAAAATTTATTTACTCAAACTCCTCCTCCTCTACCTAACATCTAATTTATAAAATGGAAAACGCCGAAATTAAAAACGAAACATTAAAAGCTTTCGACTGTAATAATTGTGGAGCTGGATTAAAATATAAGCCAGGAACAACTACCTTAATATGCGAATATTGTAATACCAAAAATAACATCCCACAGGAACAAACGATTATTGAAGAAAATGATTTTGTAGCTTATCTTGAAAAATTAGAGTCAGAAAATTCAGTTGTTGAAGAAACGTTACAATGCAAAAGTTGTGGTGCTGCTTCGACTATAAATATAAATTCAAAATCTTCAGATTGTCCGTATTGCAACACTCCATTAATGGATGGCAATAAAAAAGAAGATAAAACTATAAAGCCTCAATATTTATTGCCTTTTAAAATAGACAAACAAAAGGCATCTCTATTGGCATATAATTGGGCAAAAGACACTTGGTTTACAAAAAAAATCCAACCGTCTTCTATCGATTTATCTGGAGTTTATGTTCCTCATTGGACATATGATATGCAAACCAGCACAAATTATGCACTGGAAAGAAAACAAGTAAACGGTAACAATACTTATACGCAATCTACTTCGGGGAATCTTTCTCTCTCTTTTGATGATGTTGTAGTTCCTGCTTCTGGAACTGTAGATGCGAGTTTGCTAACAAAAGCAGGTCCTTGGATTACCAAGAATCTTGTTAATACAAACGACCAATATCTGAGTGATTATATTGTAGAAAAATATAAAATAAGTTTAAAACAAGGTTTTTACGTAGGTAAAAAAGCTGTTGACGAAGCTATTCGTCAAAAAGTAAGCTCTCAATTTGGAATAGGCGGTAATACAACAATTAAGTCTATCCAGAGTCAATATCATAACATAAAATTCAAACATATTTTATTACCACTTTATGTTGTTACTTATGATTATAATGGCAAAAAAAATATTCTTTACATTAATGGTAATACCGGAGTTGTAGCTGGCATAAGACCTAAGAGCCCTATTCATAATTTTTTTAAGAAAGTTGCAATAGTTCTTTTTATAATTACAGGTGCTCTTGTATTACTACTTATTTTATTGACTTGGTTCGGTGCTGCTTAATAGGATAATGTCTCAATGAGAAAATTAGATAATTAGATAATTATAAACCCGATAGACCTAAAAGCCTATCAGGTTTGTTTTTTTTATAATCCTGCAAGGTTTTAGAAACCTTGTAGGTATTATTCTAATTTTGTTGATGCTAATAAATTCTGTATTGTTATTCTAACAATCCCCAAGCTTCGGGATAAAACTTGTTAGGTATTTTTTTATTGATTCTTATACCTACAAGGTTAAAAAACCTTGCAGGATTTGTACATTATCTAATTTTCACATTAACACATTATCTAATTACCTTATTTTACTCCCACTTCTAGCCCTGATAGTAGCGGCATCCTTTATGTTTTTTCTTTAAAAACATAAAGATATAGCGGATAGCAGGAAATAGCTCCTTACTTCGCAACTCCTTATGGCAATTACAAACATTTCGATTATATTTGCATTTCGATTGAAAGACAATTTTTAATATCAATTCTAAAATTAAAATGAGACACACAAAAGTTAAAGACTTATTAAACAGTACTACGACGCTTCAGGAGGTTAATGCAAAAGGATGGGTAAGAACTTTTAGAAATAATCAGTTCATCGCTCTTAATGACGGTTCTACCATTAATAATATACAATGTGTTGTTGATTTTGAAAATACACCAGACGAAACTTTAAAGAGAATCACTACTGGTGCTGCGATTTCTGTAACAGGAAATTTGATTGAAAGTAAAGGTGCTGGTCAGAGTGTTGAAATTCAGGTTACAAAACTAGAAATCTTAGGAGATTCGGATGCAGAGAAATTCCCAATACAACCAAAAAATAAACCGAGCTTAGATTTCTTACGTGAAAATGCGCATTTACGTGTACGTACGAATATGTTTGGTGCAATTATGCGTGTACGTTCGGTATTATCATTTGCGGTTCATAATTATTTTCAACAAAAAGGTTTTGTGTATGTAAATACGCCAATTATTACTGGATCTGATGCTGAAGGTGCTGGAGAAATGTTTAAAGTTACAGCTTTACCATTTGACAATACTCCAAGAACTGAAGATGGAAAAGTAAACTATAAAGAAGATTTCTTCGAAAAAGAAACAAATTTAACCGTTTCTGGACAATTAGAAGGTGAAACGTATGCAATGGCTTTGGGTCAGATTTATACTTTTGGACCAACTTTTAGAGCAGAAAATTCAAATACTTCTCGTCACTTGGCAGAATTTTGGATGATTGAGCCTGAAGTTGCTTTTAATAATCTTGATGACAACATGGATTTGGCTGAAGATTTTATTCAGTACGTAATTAAATACGCTTTAGACAACTGTAAGGATGATTTAAAATTCCTGGAAGCTAGACTTCTAGATGAAGAAAAATCTAAACCTCAGGCAGACAGAAGCGAAATGGCTTTGTTAGAGAAATTAAACTTCGTTTTAGAGAACAACTTTAAACGTGTATCTTATACAGAAGCTATTGATATCTTAAGAGATTCTACTCCAAATAAAAAGAAAAAATTCAACTATATCATTAACGAATGGGGAGCTGATTTACAATCGGAGCACGAGCGTTACTTGGTGGAAAAACACTTTAAATGTCCGGTAATTTTATTTGATTACCCTGCCAACATAAAAGCGTTTTATATGCGTTTAAATGATAACACTGAACCAGGAAAAGAAACTGTTCGCGCAATGGATATCCTTTTCCCTGGAATTGGAGAAATCGTAGGAGGTTCTGAAAGAGAAGAACGTTACGACGTTTTAATCGAAAAGATGAAAGCCTTAGAAATAGACGAAGAAGAATTATCATGGTATTTAGACACCAGAAGATTTGGTTCTGCAACTCACGCAGGTTTCGGACTTGGATTTGAAAGACTTGTTCTTTTTGTAACTGGAATGACAAACATTAGAGACGTGATTCCTTTCCCGAGAACTCCTGGAAATGCAGAGTTTTAGTAGAAAGTTATTTGTTATTTGTTATGAGTTAAGCGTTAAACCTTAACTCATAATTATTTTAAAAATAAAAACGTTATGAATTATAAGTTATAAGTCAAGCAACTCATAACTTATAACTCATAACTCTTAACCCAAAATATGCTAAAGCAATTTTTAAATTTAAAATTATCTCAGAAATTATCTCCTCAGCAAATTCAGTTGATGAAGTTAATTCAATTGCCTACGCAAGCTTTTGAGCAACGTTTATTAGAAGAAATGAACGAAAATCCAGCTCTAGAAGCTGGAAAAGAAGAAGAGTACGAAGCTGACGAATTTGCTAATGAAGAATACGATGATTATGATGATGCTGAATCGGACAGAATCGAAGCAGACGACATTAACATCGACGAATATTTAAGCGACGACGATACTCCAGATTATAAAACGCAAGCCAATAATTATAGTGATGACGACCAGGAACGCGAAACTCCATTTGCATCGCCTGTTAGTTTTCATCAGGATTTAATTAATCAGTTAAATACTTTTATCTTAAATGATGAAGAGCGTGAAATAGCCGAATTCCTTGTAGGAAGCATTGATGATATGGGATATATACGAAGAAGTATTCCTGATATTGTAGATGATATGGCATTTACGCAAGGTATTTATACGGATGAGGCAATGGTCGAAAAAATGCTGAATGTAATTCACGAACTAGAACCTTCGGGCGTTGGCGCACGTGATTTACAGGAATGTTTATTGCTACAATTAAAACACCGAACTCCAACAGAATACGTAGAATTGGCAATTGATATTATCGAAAACCAATTTGATGCTTTTACCAAAAAGCACTACGATAAACTGTTACAAAAATATAATGTTTCGAATGAACAACTTAAAAAAGCAGTTCACGAGATAGAAAAATTAAATCCTAAACCAGGAGGTGCATTTACAGGAAACAATAAAGTTACCGAGAATGTAGTTCCCGATTTTGCGATACGTATTGTTGACGGCGAGCTTGAATTGACCTTAAACGGAAGAAATGCTCCATCGTTACACGTTTCTAAAGATTATCAGGAAATGATGCAAACGTATAAGGATTCCAGAGATAAATCGACAGCTCAAAAAGATGCTGTACAGTTTATAAAACAAAAACTGGATTCGGCTAAATGGTTTATCGACGCAATCAGACAACGTCAGGAAACATTATTTGTAACCATGAATGCGATTATGCATTATCAGGAAGAATACTTCCTGGATGGTGATGAGACCAAACTAAAACCGATGATTCTTAAAGATATCGCCGATATGGTTGGGTTGGATATTTCGACAATTTCGCGAGTTGCAAACAGTAAATATGTTGAAACTCCTTATGGAACAAAACTGATAAAAGAATTTTTCTCGGAAGCAATGAAGAATGATCAGGGCGAAGATGTTTCGACTCTAGAAATCAAGAAGATTTTACAAAATACAATCGAAGAAGAAGACAAAAGAAAACCTCTTCCTGATGATCAACTTGCCGAAATTCTTAAAGAAAAAGGATATCCTATTGCTCGAAGAACTATTGCAAAATATCGTGAGCAACTTGATATTCCTGTAGCAAGAATGCGTAAAAAAATGTAATTGTTTTTTTTACCATTAAGAAATTAAGAAAATTAAAGTTTTAATTCTTCTATTAATTAAACATAAAAAGAAACCCGACAATTAATTAATAATTGTCGGGTTTCTTTTTTGTAATTTCTTTATTTATACTGCTCAGGAATTATTTTTATCTTGAATAAAAACTCATTCTTTTTATCGTTATAACTATAAATCAGAGTGAAATTATTATCTCTAAAATCTTTAAGTCCCGGATTTGCCTTGGCAGTACTTAGCAAACTTTCTTCGATGTTCTTGCTTAAAGCGCCAACATCTGTAGTTTCTTTGTCGTTATTTACTAAGGTTAAATTGTATTGAGCAACTCTTTCCTGAATTAAACTAACGCTGTCTAAACGAATTCCTTCCTGAATCGTTAATGGACAATTTTTATTGTACTTATTAACCAATTCCGTCATATGTTTATCGACAGCAGATGGTCCTTTAAAAAAATAATACTGAATCAAATTTGCAGAAATTGCCAGAATCGCCACAATTACAACTGCTATTATTACTTGCGTAATTACTTTTCTTTTCTTGCTTTTTTCCTGCATTATTATTTATTTAGTTATTGTTTCCAGAAAAATAATAAGTCTATTTTTCCTGATTCTTTTTCATCGCATTATAATAAGCTGCACGGCTTAACGGCTCATATTCTTCGGTTTCGCCTAACATAACCAATTTATCATTGTCGGTTTTACGGAAACTATAATTAGCCAGATTTCCTGTTCTTGTACAAACAGCGTGAACTTTAGTTACATATTCAGCTGTAGCCATAAGTCCCGGCATTGGCCCAAACGGATTTCCTTTAAAATCCATATCCAATCCTGCTACAATTACACGAATTCCCTGATTAGCAAGGTCGTTACAAACGGTAATAATTTCGTCGTCAAAAAACTGAGCTTCATCAATCCCGATAACGTCACAGCCTTGTGCAAGAATAGCAATATTTGCTGCTGCAGGAACTGGTGTTGAACGAATTTCGTTTGCGTCATGCGACACAACCATTTCGTCATGATAACGAGTATCAATAGCTGGTTTAAAAATTTCGACCTTTTGCTTGGCGAATTGAGCTCGTTTTAATCTGCGGATTAATTCTTCGGTTTTACCCGAAAACATTGACCCACAAATAACTTCAATCCATCCAAATTGTTCTTTGTGATTTACTGTATTTTCGAGAAACATTTTGTATTTTTCTACCTTTAAAGATGAATAGTTTTTATTACTTTGTACTGGTAATAAATCAACATAAAAATTCGATACTTTTACGTTTTTTCAAAAGTAGAAAATTTTTATCAAATCAAAGATTCGGGAGCAGTAATTTAAAGAAATAAAAAAAATATTGCACAATGTTTCTTTCATTTTTTGATTTTCATCAAAAAGAATACGCATTAATAAACAAGCCTAACACATTATAATTTTCAAACGTTATGAAAAAAAAATTGGAAGCCGATTTAATCAGCATTGCACATCGAATTTTAAAACTTAAAAACAAGTCCGATATCAATCAATTATATCTTGAAACGCAGAAATTATATGAAAAATTGGCCGTTTTGAAATTTATTGATGAAAATTTTGAAGATGCTAAACCAACTATCGGTCGTAGCCAAATAGATACTACCATTGCAACTGCATTTGAAAAAGAAGAAGCAATACAACCAGAAAAAACTATTGTAATCGAAGAACCGATTGCAAAAGAAGAAATCATTGTAAATGAAGTTATAGAAACTCCTATCGAAGAGGTTACTGAACCAGTTGCAGAAGCAGTAATAGAAACCAAAACGGAAGAGGTTATAGAAGAAGTTGTTGCAGAAACTGAAGAAGCTATCGAAGAGATTCCTGAGCCATTTTTAAAAGAAGTAATTGAAACCAAAACGGAAGAGATTATAGAAGAAGTTGTTGCGGAAACCGAGGAATCTATCGAAGATATTCCTGAGCCATTTTTAAAAGAAGTAATCGAAACTGAAGAGATTACAGAAGAAGTTGTTACGGAAGTTCCTGAACCAATAAAAGCCGAAGAGGAAAAAGTTGAAGAAGTAGTAGAAGCTCCAACTCTTGATTTTTCTCCTGCTTTTGAGCTAACTCCTGAAACAGAAGAAGAAACTCCAAAAAAATCAGACGTTGTACATATCTCATTTGAGGATTTAGGTATTGATTATAGTAATGCCCAATTTGTAAAAGTTGATAGTTTTGAAGCCGTATCTCCTACTCCATCAGCTCCAATAGAGTTTAAAGAGAAAAAGAAAGAAGTAGTTACAAAAGAAACAACTACAACAGCAGTTTTAGAAGAATCCAGACCAGTTTCTTTAAACGAAAAACTTTCAAAAGGATTTCATGTTGATCTTAACGACCGTATTGCATTTACAAAAAATCTTTTCGGGAATAGCCCAGAAGATTACAATCGCGTTTTAAACCAATTAATCACATTTGATAGTTTTGGCGAAGCCAATGAGTTTCTTGAAAACATGGTGAAACCAGATTACAACAACTGGGAAGGAAAAGACGAATATGCGGAACGTTTCGTAAGCATTATCGAGAAAAAATTCTCATAAAAAATAAAACACAAATTTCAAGAAAGTATTTTAGGACTTTGACACTCGAGCGATAGCGAAGGACGGATGAAGTAAAGAGTTACTAACTTAAATTGTCTATAAAGGGACGCGGATGATACGGATTTACAAAAGTAAAGCCGCGGATTAAAACTGATTTAAAAACAATCAAAAATAAAATCCGTTTTAATCCGTGTTTTCGCGATAGCGAATCCGCATAATCCGCGTCCTTTCGCAAAGAGTTAGATAGAATCATTTGTGTTAACTAAAAATTGATTAAACAGAATTCAGAAAAAATTATGTCTAAATTATATATTGTTCCCACGCCTATTGGCAATCTTGAAGACATGACTTTTCGAGCCATTCGCATTCTTAAAGAAGTAGATTTAATTTTAGCCGAAGATACCCGTACAAGTGGCAAACTCTTAAAACATTTTGAGATTGGCACACATATGTACAGCCATCATATGCATAACGAACACAAAACTACCGAGAGTTTAATCGCAAGATTAAAAGCCGGAGAAACTATCGCCTTGATTTCGGATGCGGGAACTCCTGCAATATCCGATCCTGGTTTTTTGCTTACTCGTGCTTGTGTCGAAAATAAAATCGAAGTAGAATGTTTACCCGGTGCAACCGCTTTTGTTCCTGCATTGGTAAATAGCGGATTACCAAATGATAAATTTGTTTTTGAAGGTTTCTTGCCTGATAAAAAAGGAAGACAAACTCGTTATTTGGCTCTAGCCGAAGAAACCCGAACCATGATTTTGTATGTTTCTCCACATAAATTAGTAAAAACTTTAGCTGAATTTATCACTTATTTTGGTGAAGACAGACAAGTTTGTGTATGCAGAGAATTATCAAAACTACACGAAGAAAACGTTCGTGGAACTGCACAAGAAGTATTGGCACACTTTGAAAAAACAGCTCCACGCGGAGAAATTGTCGTAGTTGTTGCTGGAAAAACAATAATAAAAGAACCTAAGAAAAGTAAATTTTCTAAGGACGACAAAGAAGACGAAGAAGAAGAGAACTAAAAAATAATTTATGCCACAGATTAAAAGATTCTCACAGATTAAAAATTGAACAATTTATATTTTCAAAAAAAATCCTTTAAATCCTTTAATCTGTGGCAAAAAAAATTATCTGCAAAACTGAGCAGATGCCAATAAAGCTTAAAACTATGACAATCCAAGCCTTTTTAGAAAAACTAAAACAAACTCCAACCGAAATAACTTTCCCTGAAACTATTGCTGTAATCGAAGAAAATTACACGTTTACACCAACTGCATTCCAGAATGGAACTCAACACAATGCTACTGGCGAAAACTCAGGTTCTTGTAAATTATTTGCTCTTGCAAAAGCACAAAACCTTTCTAAGGAAGAAACCTTGGCTTGTTTTGGAGCTTTTTATTTTAAAGAAGTTTTAGGAGATCCAAACGGAACCAATCATCAAAACATCCGTAATTTCATGAACACAGGTTGGGACGGAATTCAGTTTGAAGGTGAAGCTTTGAAACAAAAATAAATGCTAACATCATTATTTAATAAAATATGAAGGAAAGACTAAAGGAAATTGCAGTAATAATATTTCTGTTTATAATAGGCATTCCTTTATCTATATTATTTCTTCCTTTTATTATACTTTTTTTAATATTTGATTTTTTTCAAAGAAAACGCTTTAAAAAAAGATATATTAATTATTTATCATCAATTGAAGGAAAAAAATTCTTCTGTTATAATACTCGAAAAAACGGGCATCACTATATTGAAAAAAACGTTATTCCGAAACTTGCTGACGACATTGAATATATTTTCATGGAAGGTAAAAATTTAAAATCCGCATATGCTAGAGAGTATATTTCCCATATGCTATTTGCCATTTCTGATCGAAAAGGTTTTCCTTACTTAATAAAAATTAATAATGGAAAAGCACTGGACAAGTCTTTAAATAGTCAGTTTTACAACTTTAAAAGTCAAAATAAAAATTCTGACGATTTAATTATTTTAATAAATGACAACTTTAATAAGCTAAAATAAATCTTAGATAACTTTAAACTAAAATCTAAAATCAACCATGCGTTGGACATTAAAACCAAAACCTTCCGAAGATAAAATCAAACATTTAGCTCAAGTTCTAAATGTAGAAGATTTTGTTGCAACTTTATTAATCCAACGTGGTATTGAAACTTTTGATGATGCTAAGAATTTCTTTCGTCCATCGTTAGAACATCTTCATGATCCGTATCTTATGAAGGATATGGACAAAGCAGTTTCCCGAATAGAACTTGCAATTGCCAATCAGGAAAACATTCTTGTTTTTGGCGATTATGATGTCGATGGTACAACGGCTGTTTCTTTAGTTTCTTCTTACTTAAAATCATACTACCCGAATGTAGCAACCTACATTCCGGATCGTTATGCCGAAGGTTATGGAGTTTCTTTCATGGGAATTGACTTTGCTGATGACAATGGATTTTCATTGATTATCGCTTTAGACTGTGGTATAAAATCTATCGATCATGTCGCTTACGCAAAAGAACGAAACATAGACTTCATTATTTGTGATCACCACCGTCCTGGAGAATTTCTTCCCGATGCGGTTGCCGTTTTAGATCCAAAAAGAGAAGATTGTTTTTATCCTTATGATGAATTATGTGGTTGTGGTGTAGGTTTTAAATTAATTCAGGCTTTAGGAACAAATCGTAATCAAACTATTGACGATTTATTTCCTTACTTAGATTTGGTTGCAACTGCAATTGCTGCAGATATTGTACCAATGACGGGTGAAAATAGAGTTTTAGCTTATTACGGCTTACAAGTTATTAATAGTGATCCAAGACCAGGAATAAAAGCTTTGGTTCACCAAGTAAAGAAAAAAGTACTCGACATTACCGATGTTGTTTTTATCATAGCTCCACGAATTAATGCAGCTGGTCGTATCAAACACGGTAATCACGCTGTCGAATTATTAACTGAATTCAACTTTGAACAAGCGCAACAATTTGCATCTGAAATAGAAAAATACAATGCCGACCGTAAGGATCTAGACAAACAAATTACCAAAGAAGCTTTTCAGCAAATAGAACAAAATCAGGAACAGAATCGCTTTTCGACAGTTGTTTTTCAGGAAGACTGGCACAAAGGCGTAATTGGTATTGTAGCTTCCCGATTAATAGAAACGTATTATCGCCCCACGCTTGTTTTTACAAAAAGCGGTGATAAATATGCTGCTTCGGCAAGATCTGTAAAAGGTTTTGATGTATATAATGCTCTTGATGCTTGTTCCTCTCATTTAGAACAATTTGGAGGACATATGTATGCAGCCGGAATGACTTTAAAAGAAGAAAATTATCCTGCTTTTAAAGAAGCTTTTGAAAGACAAGTAGAAAAAACTATTCTACCCGAAATACTAACTCCCGAAATTGAGATCGATGCCGAAATCAATTTTACAGATATTACTCCAAAATTAATTCGAATCTTAAAACAGTTCGAACCTTTTGGGCCTCTTAATATGACTCCTGTTTTTATGACCAAAAACATAAAAGATACAGGTTATGCAAAAGCAATGGGTGCAGATGAAGACCATCTTAAACTTTTTGTAAAGCAATCCCGAAGTCTCGGGACCGAAGGAATTTCGGCAATAGGATTTGGTTTAGGCAAAAAATTAGATCTTACAACTAATCAAAAACCATTTCAAGCAGCTTATTGCATCTCAGAAAACGAATGGAATGGCAACGTTTCTACTCAATTAATGTTAAAAGATATCCAGTAACATGAAAGATAAAGCCAAGAAAAATGACCCATACGCAGCATTGCGTATCAGAGAATTTAATGTTTTTTTATTATTGCGTTTTGCCATGGTTTTTGCCTGGTCAATGCAATTTATTGTAATCGAATGGGAAGTTTATAGTTTAACCAAAAATCCTCTTTCGCTAGGAATTATAGGTTTGATGGAAGTAATTCCTGCAGTTTCTATGGCCCTGTTTGCTGGTCATATTGTAGATCAAAATGAAAAAAAGGGATTATTAGTAAAATGTATTTTAGGCTTTTCGGTTATTAGTTTTGGTTTATTTTTATTGACATGGCCAAAAGTAGTAAGTGGTTTCTCTAAAGAAGCTATTTTATATTCTATTTACTTTTTGGTTTTTTTAGGCGGATTAGTAAGAGCTTTTCTAGGCCCAACAATTTTCTCCCTTATATCTTTAATTGTTCCCAAAAAATTATACCCAAATGCTGCAACCTGGAGTAGTTCTGTTTGGCAAGTAGGTTCTGTTTTAGGCCCTGCAATTGCGGGTTTCTCTATTAACTGGATTGGCGTACATTGGTCTATGTGTTCTGTTTTTGCCTGTTCACTTTTTGCCTTAATTGCCTTATCACAAATAAGTACCAAACCTATTTTGAATCCAAAAATTGGTGAACCAATCATGGAAAGTTTAAAAGAAGGAATCAAGTTTGTATTTAACAACAAAACCATCTTAGGTGTATTATCTCTGGATATGGTCGCAGTTCTGTTTGGTGGAGCAGTTGCTTTGTTACCCATATTTGCTCAAGACATTTTAAAAGTTGGCCCAGAAGGATTTGGTATATTAAGAGCCGCTCCGGCAATTGGAGCTTTTATTACGATGCTAATCTCTGCCTATGTTCCTTTGTATAAAAAAGCGGGAATGAAACTTTTGGGCGCTATTTTTGTTTTTGGACTATGCATTATTCTCTTTGGTGTTTCTACCATATTCTGGCTTTCGGTTGCCGCTTTATTTTTAAGTGGTATTGCCGATGGAATTTCGGTTGTTATCCGACAAACCATTTTACAACTAAAAACTCCGGATCATATGCGTGGTCGTGTTGCTGCAGTAAACTCCATGTTTGTAGGTTCATCTAACGAATTGGGAGCTTTTGAAAGTGGTTTAACTGCTAGATTAATGACACCTGTAATTTCAGTAGTTTTTGGCGGAAGCATGACACTATTAACTGTTTTAGGTTTTGGAATATCGTCTCCAACTTTTAGAAAACTAGATTTACAAAAAGACATGGAAGACCATCAAAACATGTAGTAAATGAAAATAACATTCTTATTCTCGTTTCTTTTTTTGACATTCTTAGCGAATGCTCAAGCATTATATATAAAAACATACGGAAACAAAACGGATACACCAATTATATTCATCCACGGTGGACCAAGTGGAAACGCTACTCTTTTTGAAGGCACTAATACTGCCGAAGAACTTTCTAAAAGAGGGTTTTATGTAATTGCATATGACCGTAGAGGCGAAGGAAGATCTACAGACCCAAATGCCACATTTACCTATAATGAAGCCTTTAAGGATTTAAATGCCATTTATAAAACTTACAATCTAAAAAAAGCAACATTACTCGCTCATAGTTTTGGCGGCTTGGTTGCTACACTTTATTCTGAAAAATATCCTGAAAAAATTAATTCTCTAATTCTTATCGGAGCTTTATTTTCACAACAAAAAACGTACAATCATATTCTGGATTCTGTCAAAAAAATCTATACTAAGAATAATGATTTAGCTATGCTTGATAAAGTTTCTCATGTAGAAAAACTTGACAAAAATTCTGCTGAATATAGAAAAGGTTGCTTCGAACTGGCTGGAGAGAATAGTTTCTTTAAAATACCAAAACCTACAACTGAATCTAAAGCATTATATCATCAATATGAAATAAGTGATTTTTATAAAACGAATATTCGAAATAAAAATGCTCCTCTGTTGTTTTATAAAAATGAAAAGCAAAACAATATCGATACAAAGCCTATTCTTCAGCAATTAAAAAAGAAAGGAATGCCTATTTATGCTATATATGGAAAACAAGATGGTATTTTTTCTGCTTCAGAAATCGCTGCTTTAAAGAATATTGTTGGCAAACAAAATTTCATATCTATCGAAAACTGCTCTCATTATTTATTTGTAGACCAACAAAAAGAATTTCTAGATAGCATTTATAAGTGGCTTAAATAAATCAGGCAATTTTTAAATCATTTAGTTCAGTTATATAAAACCATATAAGTTATATAAGTTCATTTAAGCTTTACGCAAATAAGCTTCGTCTTATATTTTCTTATATAACTTATATGGTTCATTCCCCCTTTTTAATGCAATAATTAAGAATGTTGATCAAAACTCACCTAATCTAATTTTAGACTATTTATTTCGTTAACAAAAATTAACCTATTTTATGATTTTTTTATTTAGAATTGATATAAATAATAATTATATTTGTTTCTATAATTGAAGAACATGAGAGAAATAGAACAAATATATCATAACGACTTTGGAATTTCCTTTTATTGGAAAAACCATAATGAGACCCTTTTTGACAAAATACAACTGATTTTTAAAGAAACAGGGTTCTACTTTTCAGTATCTGAACTAAAAGATTTTGATGATTTAATCGAAGATAGTTTACTTACAAATGCATGTTGTGATGAATGTGCTTTAAAAAACAAATGCCATAAGTTTTTGCTAAAAACTCCTTGTACCCAAATAGATTTAGCTGTTTCTATGGATGAACTAAAAGCGATTGAAGATTTGGTAAAAGGTTCTTTATTTAAGATTGAACTTGAAGAATATGTTTACGGAGTTGGCTTAAATTAAGATAAATTCTCTGTTTTTTAACATCAATTCTTTCATAATTAAATATATTTTGATTTTATTCAAAAAAAAGTATATTTACATTAATGAAAAATACCAGTACGCTTTTTATCCTTTTATTTTTAGTTGTTTTATTATCTAACTGCAGCAATAAATCCGATGAATATATTGATCCACGCGGAACCGATTATGCTGGCTCCGAAAGCTGCATACAATGTCATCAAGCCGTATATCAAAAAGCAATACAAAGTTCACACTATAAAGCAACCGCAGCAGCTATAAAGGGGAATGTTTTAGGTAATTTTAATTCTGGAGACCATGTTTTTGTTTACGATAAAAACACCAAGATGGTCATGGAAGAACGAAATGATAGTCTTTATCAGGTTTTATACAAAAACGGAAAAGAAGTTGAAGCCCGCAAACTCGAAATAGTTTTTGGAACCAAACACGCTCAAACTTCCGTATTCTGGCGTAATAACAATACATACGAATTGCCGCTTTCCTATTACACATCTGTTCATAGTTGGGCAACAAGCCCAGGGTTTTCGGCTGAAAAACCTTATTTTGACCGAAAGGTGGTCAAAGATTGTTACGGATGCCATAGCTCTAATATAAGCAGCAGAAATGTAGACCAAAGCTCTAAAGACAAGAACTTTATGTCTATGGATGTAGAAGATGTGATTAATAAAAAAACAATCGTTTATGGTATTGACTGTGAGCGTTGCCACGGACCTGCCAAAGAACACGTTAACCAACACTTAAAATTCCCTGACTTAAAAGTTGCAAAAAACATTGTTACCTATAAATCATTGACCAGACAACAAAAATTAGACGCTTGTGCATTATGTCATTCTGGAAATGACGGAATGAAAATGAAATCTAGATTTGACTTTAAACCCGGAGACAATCTTTCGGAGTATTTTAGAAGTTCGCATAGCCCAACCGACACAACCGATTTTGATGTGCACGGAAACCAATTTAAGTTATTACTACAAAGTAAATGTTTTACAAAAAGCGAAACTATGGATTGTATTTCTTGTCATAATCCACATGAAAATGCAACAAAAAACTTAGCTACATACTCAAAAATATGTATGAGTTGCCATAACACTGTAAAACACAATACGCCAACAATTAAAACAATCTCGGATAACTTACTAAAAGATAATTGCATAGAATGTCATATGCCGAAAAAACCATCGGGAGTAATTAGTTTTCGACTTTCTAAAGCATCCAAAGACTCCAATTATATGTTAAGAACACATAAAATTGCTATTTACCCGAATAAGAAAAAGTAATTATTAGGTAGCTTTAAACATATAAGTCATTTAAGAAAATATAAGTTTTAAAGTATTCGGCTTAAATGAACTTATATCATTAACTATCTAAGTTTTTCTAAAACTTCAACATAATTCAATAAAATTATTCCAACCATATAAGTCATTTAAGAAAATATAAGATTTAGAATACTTGCATTAAATGAACTTACATAACTTAAATGGTTCACTCTTACCCAATCTACTTAAACAATTTAAGAGAATATAAACTTTTGAATACTTGTTATAATCAAACTTAAGTAGTTAAACGAACAAGGCAATTATTTCCCGAATTCTTTTAGTTCAAAAGTTTCACCGTCGAAAACACCGTAGGTAAAATATCCTATCCAATCCCCTAGGTTTACATAATTAGAATCCTCACCTACAGAAATAATCATAGGCAAATGACGGTGACCAAAAACAAAATAATTATAATGCTTGGTTTCAAGTTTGCGTTTAGCATACAATACCAACCATTCGTTTTCTTCACCCAAGAATTTCACGTCTTCGTCGCCAGAAATCAATTTGTTTTTTACAGATAAGTATTGGGCTAATTTTACACCAACATCTGGGTGGAGCCAACGAAAAATCCATTTTGAGAACGGATTTGTAAAGACTTTTTTCATTCTTTTATATCCTTTATCTCCAGGACCTTTTCCGTCGCCATGACCAATCAGAAATGTTTTAACTCCAAAAGTGAATTCTGCATTATCATGATAAACAGGAATATTAAGTTCAGTCTGAAAATAGTCACTCATCCATAAATCATGGTTCCCTACAAAGAAATATATAGGGATTCCGCTATCGCGAATTTCTGCCAATTTACCCAAAACACGAATAAATCCTTTTGGCACAACGGTTTTATACTCGAACCAAAAATCGAATAAATCACCTAATAAAAAAATTGCTTCAGCATCTTTTTTTACCTCATCAAGCCACGCAACAAATTTTTGTTCGCGGGGAAAACTTAACTCAGGTGTTGGTGCTCCAAAATGTTGATCGGAAGCAAAATATACTTTTTTATTATTGGGTAATTGCATGAAAATAGATTTCGATTACAAATTATCGCTTGCGTACCATTCAGCAAATGATGATTCAGTTTCTTGAAGTTTTAAAGAGAAAAGAGAGATATTTGTTGGCAATCTTTTGATAATTCTTTCAGAAAAATCAACAACCATATTTTCACTTGTTGGCTGATAATCAACTAAAATCACGTGATGTCCACGGTTTTTTAATTCCTTTGCTAATTCTATATGTGGTGTCGTTTCATTAAAAACGGTAGCATGATCAAACTGATCAACGATTTCTTCTTTTACAATTTTCTTTAAATCCGAAAAATCAATTACCATTCCATGCTTTACATTATCACGGTCTGTAATTGGAGAGCCAATAACTGTTACAGAAAGTTTATAACTATGTCCGTGGACATTTTTACATTTTCCATCATATCCGTAAAGCGCATGTCCTGTTTCGAAACTAAATTGTTTTGTAATTCTGATATTACTCATCGAGTTGTATTTTAGATTGCAAATTTACAAAATTAAAAACCGTTTTTTTCTCTTTTTTTGGCTCTACTATACATCCAATAGGCAACTCCTACTAAAATCACGAACGGAATAAAGGAACCTATAACTACTCCTATTTGATAACTTGCATCGGGAGCAGACTTCATTTTCTCTGCAACGTCCACTTTAAGAGCGAATAAAACAATATTCATATTTATTAATTTTTAAATTGTGCCAAGGCTTTTTTTGTAAAATCAGACAAAACTAATTTTCCTGAAATACGAGCGCGTTCAGAAAGTAATGAATCCCAATTTTCTGTTCCTTCCCAAATAACTTTCTTCATCTCTGCCAATGCATCAGGATTATAACTTGCTAATTTTAAAGCAAAATGAGATAATTCTTCATCCAACTCCAGTTCATTTTCAAGCACTTTGGCAAAAAGACCTTTGTGGTTTGCCCAAATTGCCGATTTCCATTCGTGAGCAGCAAGAGTCATCTCAGTCATTGCCGTTTTCCCTATTTTTCTAGAAACAGCTGGTTCTATAACAAAAGGTCCAATCCCGATAGCAAGTTCCGAAAGTTTAGCAGAACTATCTTGCGTTGCAAAAGCATAATCGCAAGCAGCAGCAATACCAACTCCACCTCCAACAACTTTGCCCTGAATACGCCCTATAATTATTTTAGAACAATTGCGCATAGCATTGATAAGATGTGCAAATCCAGAGAAAAATTCGGTTCCCTGTTCTTCATTTTCAACTGCTAAAAGTTCATCAAAAGAAGCTCCTGCACAAAAAGCACCACTTCCTTCACTTCTTAAAATAATAACTGTTACAGACTTATCTTTACTCAAATTATCAATTTCCTTAGTTAGTTTATTAAGCAAAGTTCTAGGAAAAGAATTACTAGCCGGATGACCAAACTCAATAGTTGCTATTTTATTTTGGATTATGGTATGAAGTAAACCATTTTGATTTTCTGAACTCATATTGTTGTTTTTATTGTAAAGTTACGGTTTTGAAGAATATTTTCAGTCGATACTATTTGAAATTTGTTTTTTGATAATTAATTGACTTTATTTGCAATCACTTTGGGGGATTAGCTCATTTGGCTAGAGTGCTTGCCTGGCAGGCAAGAGGTGACCGGTTCGAATCCGGTATTCTCCACAAAATAAAACAATAAACCCTTGTAAATTAGTTTTTACAAGGGTTTTCTTTTTTTTATAATACTCTAAAAATCACTCACATATATTCAAACTTATTCTTTTACTTTAAAACCTTATTGTGGTCCTTGCTGATTTAAACTAGCTCTACTTTTGCAAAAAATTTATAGCAAATACAAAATGCTATCTATTTATAAAGAAGCTAAAGGCTTTTTTAGCTAAAAAGAATCACAATTATGGAAATGTTAGAGAACTTAGATCCTTTGCTCCGCGCCTTTTGGTTTGTTGCTATACCTACAAGTGTAATTTTTATTATTCAAACTATCCTATCATTTATTGGTGCTGACTCCTTTCATGGGCTTGATGCTGATTTTGATACTGATTTAGGAGGCACTGACGAACAGTTTCATTTATTCTCATTAAGGAATTTAATTAATTTTCTTTTAGGCTTTAGCTGGACAGGAATTTCCTTTTATGCAACCGTTCCTAATAAAACCTTAATTGTCATTTTAGCTCTATTGGTCGGAATTGTGTTTGTCTTTTTGTTTTTCATAATTATTAAACAACTACAAAAATTAGCCGAAGACAATTCTTTTAAAATCATAAATACATTAAACAAAACTGCCGAAGTTTATTTAACGATTCCCGAAAGTAAGAAAGGAAAAGGTAAAATTATGATTAGTGTAAATGGTGCATTTCACGAATTAGAAGCAATGACCGAAAAGAATACAATTGCATCTGGTGCAGTCGTAAAAGTCGTAAAAATAGAAAACGACAATATCCTAATAGTAGAAATAATTTAATAAACATGATGACACCAATGATAATCATAGTCGTTGCAGCTGTAGTTTTATTTGCAACAATCTCAGCATTAGTATCGAGATACAAACGTTGCCCATCTGACAAAATATTAGTCATTTACGGGCGTACTGGAGGTACATCAGCAAAATGTGTTCACGGTGGAGGTGCTTTTATCTGGCCAGTAATCCAAGACTATGCATTCTTAGACTTAAAACCTTTATCAATCGAGGCAAACTTAACAAATGCTTTAAGCCGCCAGAACATTAGAGTAGATGTTCCTTGTCGTTTTACAATTGCTATTTCTACCGAATCTGATAGTATGAATACTGCAGCAGAAAGACTTTTAGGATTATCATCTGAACAAATTCAGGAATTAGCCAAAGATATTTTGTTTGGTCAATTACGTTTGGTAATTGCAACAATGACTATTGAGGAAATTAACTCTGACCGTGATAAATTCCTTGACAACATTTCTAAAAACGTTGATAGTGAACTGAAAAAAATCGGTTTAAAATTAATCAACGTAAACGTTACCGACATTAAAGATGAATCAGGTTATATTGAAGCATTAGGAAAAGAAGCTGCCGCAAAAGCAATTAACGAAGCCAAAATTAGTGTCGCTGAACAAGAAAAAATAGGAGAAACAGGAAAAGCACTAGCCGATAGAGAAAAAGACACTCAAATAGCCGAAACTCACAGAGATAGAGATGTAAAGATTGCTATTACCCAAAAAGACAGAGAAATTAGTATTGCAACTGCTGCAAAAGATGAAACCATTGGAAAAGCAGAAGCAGACAGAGATACCAGAGTTAAAACATCAGAGGCTAATGCGATTGCTATTGAGGGAGAAAACCAAGCAAGAATTGCTATTGCAAATTCAGAAGCACTTCGTAGAGAAAAAGAAGCGGAATCACTACGTATTGCAATTACTGCCGAAAAAGTACAACAAGCAAAAGCTCTGGAAGAATCTTATGTAGCAGAACAAATAGCCGAATTAGCACGTTCAGAAAGAGAACGTTCTACACAAATTGCAAACATTGTAATTCCTGCCGAAATTGCTAAACAAAGAGCCATTATCGAAGCACAAGCTGCTGCAGAAACGATAAGAGAAAATGCAAAAGGAGAAGCAGATGCGATTTTTGCTAAAATGGAAGCTGAAGCAAAAGGCCTTTTTGAGATTTTAACGAAACAAGCAGAAGGTTACAAAGAAGTTGTGGCTGCAGCTGGTGGAGATCCAAGTAAAGCATTCCAATTACTGTTATTAGAAAAACTACCAGAACTAGTAAGAATACAAGTTGAGGCTGTTAAAAATATTAAAATTGATAAAATTACTGTTTGGGATTCTGGCAGCGGACAAAATGAAAACGGTAATTCATCTACCGCAAACTTTGTTTCTGGGATGATGAAAACTGTTCCTCCTTTAAACGACTTGTTTAATATGGCAGGATTAAATTTACCAACATATTTAAAAGGAATAGACAGTCCTGAAGAACATTTAGACAAAAAGAACGAAGACTAAAATCGTGTATATTTAAAAATAATAGGGTTCCACTTTAATTAAAGCGGAACCCTATTTAATTTTATTATTATTCTGAAATAATAAGTCTATCTATATTTTTAATAATTGTCGATTTATCTGCTGTTGTATTGGCTAGTTTTAAAGCTATTTTAAAATGTTGCAACGCTTTCTCATTATCGATATCTGTGTATAGATTACCTAATAATGAATAGTAAAAATGATTATCGGAGAGATTTAATTTTTCTGCTTCTTGTATCGCTACGGTTTTTCCACTAGTTTTTGCCAAAGCATAAGTTCTGTTTAAAGCTGCAATTGGCGAATATTCCAGAATCAATAAACTATTATATAATTGCAGAATATTCTCCCATTTTTCGGCTGTATCTTCTTTATGCGTATGCCAATACCCTATTCCTGCCTCAAGATGATATTTTGATATTTTATTTCCAGTTGAGGATTTACTTAAATACTCTTCACCTTTATTTATTAATTCTTTGTTCCAGAGAGTTTCATCTTGATCTTCATATAAAATCGTTTCGCCATTTTCGTTCATTCTAGCTTCAAATCTCGAAGAGTGAAAACACATCAACGCAAATAAAGCATTTACCGCTGGTTTATTGGTCCCTTCGTTTTCGATAAGTAAGTAACACAATCGCATTGCTTCGACGCAAAGGTCTTTACGCAAAATCGTATTCTGGGAAGTCGAATAATATCCTTCAGAAAACAATAAATATATGGTTGTTAAAACAGTATCTAATCTTTTATCAATCTCATTTAAAGAGGGTTGTTCAATTTTTATTTGCTCCGTTTTTAGCTTGTCTTTCGCTCGATTTATACGTTTATAAATAACCTCTTTATTAGTCAAAAAAGCGTCCGCAATCTCTTGGATTCCAAAACCACAAAGCAAATTTAGCGCAAGCGCAACCTGCGATTCAGACGAAATACAAGGGTCACAAACCGTAAAAATCATAGCAAGCTGACTATCTATAATATTTTTGCTAGATAAATCTATCTCGATTTCTTCGGCTTTAGGAGCATTATGTTTTATTTCTACCGAAAGTTTTTGCTCAAAAAGAGCATCACGTTTTAAATAATTTTTTGTCTTATTTTTGGCAACCGTATAAAGCCAAGCAGTCGGATTATCGGGAATCCCTTTTAAACTCCACAATTCGGTAGCCGAAAGAAATGTATCACTCACAATATCTTCGGCAATTTCGATATGATTAATCCCAAATAAATAACAGAGCACCGAAACTATTTTTCGATACTCTGTTCTAAATAAATGTGGTAAAAGCTGATTGTCTTCCATAAAATAAAATCCTGATGCTTTCATAAAATACAAAAGCATTTTTCATTTTTAGTTAATGACCCTCAAAAACAACAGCCATTCGTATTTCTACATTTCCGCCCCATAAAAGGATTGGGCAACCTTTGGCAACTTCTACTGCCTCGTCATAATTAGCTACTTTAATCATAATTAAACCACCTATTGCTTCTTTAATTTCTACAAAAGGTCCATTAGTTACATTATTATTTTGCTTCACAACTCTACCTTCACCATCCCAGCGTTGTAGTGGTCTAGCCAATTTATCCTGAGCAGCGATTCCGCCTAACCAATCTTGCCATAATTTAATTGATGATTGCATTTCTTCTGGCGAAGGCTGAATTTCTTTGGTTATGCTATCTCTTCTAAATATCAATACAAATTCTTCCATTTCTTATTATTTTACTATTATTGAATCGTTTAATTAACCTCCAAATTGTCCAACCTGATAGGTACCTACTCCATATGGAAATGCAAGATTAATACGATTCCAAGTATTGATTGTTGTAATTGCCATCGTTAAATCGATTAAATCTTCATCTGAAAATTGACTTTTCACTTCGTTGTAAACTGAATCTGGCACTTCACATTTTGTTAATGCTTCAGCCCAGGCCAGTGCTGCTCTTTCTCTCTCAGTATAATACGGAGTCTCACGCCAAGCACTCAAACCATATATACGTTGCTCTGTTTCTCCTTTGGCACGCAAATCTTTAGAATGCATATCCAGACAATAAGCACAACCATTAATTTGTGATACTCTAAAGTAAACTAATTCTAATAGCATTTCTTCTACTGCCGATTTTTTTAAATATGCTCCAATTCCAAAAAGTGGTTTTAATGCGCTTTGTCCTTTTTCCTGAATGTTAATTCTTGATTCCATTTTGTTTAAATTTTTAATTGTTATACCCTAATAACAATCGAACTTTCAGAATTGGACATATTAAATAAAATATTTTTCATTTATTTTTAAAATAAAAACCAATCAACTGAAATACAATTATTTATATCTTAAAATTATTTTAATATTTCTGTTAAAAAAACTAAGTTAAGAAAATAAATACTCTGTTTTCTAATTATTGCAAACAAAGCTTCTTGTTCTAAATCTTGATAAAACAAGAGTTAAAACGTAGTTAATGCTTAATAAATGGTACGTTTTTTGAATTTAAGGAGCAATATAACAAAACATAGCCTCTTGTTATATTTCCATTATTTAATCTTTTAATTATTATACATGAAAAAAATTATTCTATTATTTAGTTTAATGCTTATTATTACTTCTTGCTCATCTAACGATGAAGATACTTATGGCATTTTTAATCCCCCTAACTGGATTCAAGGAACTTGGAAAGAGGAAACTTCTGGAGCAATATTAACTTTTACATCACGTGATATAAAATATACCACAACAGGTGATTCTTTTTCTTTTAGCAAACAAACAACCAAGTTCTCTAATACATTACCACAAGAAATATCTTCTAGCCCAAATTTATATGTATCTGATTTTTCTCAAGGTAAAGAAGGTTCCATAATCCGATTTAACTTTGTAAAAACATCCGATACAAAAATGGAATCAAAAGGACATCTGCCTGGAAATTACATAAAACAATAAGTATCTAGAAATTCTTGCTCAAATAAAAGTGAGTTCAAAACCGTAAATTATTTTTAAATTAAATGATTTACGGTTTTTTATGTCCACTAGTACAAATTCACAAACAACTCCTTGTGATTTTTATTACAAAAACACGATTTTATTACAGTAAGTTGTGTTTTTTAAGTAAAAAGATAAAAATAACACTGTAACACTGTAACAATTAGTTTCTATAGTAGTCTTATGAAATATAGTTACACAAAACACAAACTACTCAATATAAATCGACTGAGTATTGATATAAAAATTTATTTGTTTTTTTATGATATAACATTTTTAAATATTTCTGAATTAGTACGTAGAAATTAAATACAAATTAAAAATGTTCCAGAAAAGACAGATATAAAGCCGTAATCGCTCTTATGTGATTGCGGCTTATTTTTTTAAGAAGCAGAAGGTTTCATTTTTAAAAGACCTATTT
This sequence comes from Flavobacterium sp. PL02, assembly GCF_035013205.1. NCBI lineage: Bacteria > Pseudomonadati > Bacteroidota > Flavobacteriia > Flavobacteriales > Flavobacteriaceae > Flavobacterium > Flavobacterium sp. PL02. The sequence continues at coordinate 20,478 of NZ_JAYGJP010000011.1, read as the reverse complement.
CCCGCTGTACACTATATCTTTTTATCCGCAAAAAGACGGATAAAAAGGATGTCGTTTCCATCAGGGCTAGATTAGAGGTTTTAGATTTTACAAGAACTTTTTTTTGATATTGATAGCGGATACAAATTGCAAATCTGGACTATCTAATTTAACTTTACTTAAAAATAGTTGTATGAAAATTCATTTCTGGCTTTATAGTTCTAATCTCGAAGCTTCTTTTGATTTTTATCAAAAAGTTTTTGATCTCAAAACCGAAACCTTTACTAACAAAGCAAAAACCTTCTTTGCACCGATTAACAGTCATGTCGAATTAAAAATAAGTACCTTACAAAAACCTATTAATGAAGGAAATATAGAAATATATGAAGCATCGGTAGACCAATTATACGACACACTTATAAAAAACCAACTCCCTCAAAGCAATGAATCTGATATAGAAAAATTACCTGCAGGCACATTTTCAGGTCCATGGGATTTTCCTGGTGGAAAAGTACTTTTCCTAAAAGATCCTGATAATCACTTTATTGCTTTTATGGAATGGTAAATAAACAATAGTGATTTATTTAATCCGCTGTACGAAGTCTCCTGACTTCGTACTCACTCTAATTTATTTTTATTTATTCTATCAAAGAAAGTGTTCTATTAGTTAATTCATTTTTATATTTCAAAACATCATCAATGCTCGTTAGCAGATACTCATTATTTTCAATAAGAATCTTCATTTTTGAATCATTAAAAACCAACTTACAAATCACTTTTTTGACATTATCATCAATACTAATATTAAAGAAGCTTTTAAAATCTCTATAAAAAATTCTTTCATTTGGAATTTTTTTATTTTGAATAAGTAATGTTCTTATTGTATGATATGCTTGAATTTCAGATTCAGTTGTAATAATTCCACCAGTATTGGAGTTTGATTCAGCAATGACTTTTTTATCATAAAGAGATTTTAATAAAGATGAATTAATCATACTTATCATTTTACCTTGAGTATCGTCATTGAATTTAGTTTTAAAATTCATATTTCTATGAATAATTTTCAATAAATCCTTTGAAGGAGCAATCAATTCTTTTAATAGACTATTTTCAAAATCTTCGACAAAAACTGCTTCTTGTGCAGTTTTAATAATTTCATTAATAACAACATACCTCTTATCAAACTTAATTAGCGTCTCTAAATCTCTATCTGAATAATTAGATAAGTTAAAAACAAAAAAAGGCTTATTATCAATTACATTTGGCTGCAAAACATCTGAATAAAATCTATATTCGATTCCATTTGTCAATACCGCAATTCTTGAATTTTTAGTATTATTAAAATACCCGTTTAGCTGACCCGCTTCTTTATCACTTAATCTACTATTATACTTTTTTGCCTCTACTAAAATTGTATCTTTCTTATTTAGCAAAATAGCATAATCAATTTTTTGACTTATGCGTTCACCAAAATCAGCATTGTATTCTGGTATTAAATCATTCGAAACAAAGTTTAACATTTCGAAAAATGGTTCAATTAAAAATTTACGTGTTTGAGCTTCATTAGTACACAATTCAATTGCATCGCTAATTTTAAAATTCTCAAGAGTTTTTTTTAATTGATTAATAGATTGTTTAGGTATGTTTGTAGTCATTTATAGGTTATTTTCTTAGTTAGATTTTTCAAAACAAAGTCTAATCTAATCAAAATAAATCAATTCCTAATTTTTTTAAAAAGATAAACTCAAAATATCATTAAGAAAATAAGTCCTACTTCAACAAATACCCAAATCGAATAGAACCGTAAAAATACCCCGTATTGGTATTATAAGGGTCTCCCTTTAATTCTTTGCCACGATAAATAAAAGAATAAGACATATTAAAATTATTGTGGCGGTATTTTAAACCAAACTCTGCATTAAAACGAAGCGGTTGTAGGTCAAAAGTTATTGGACTTGAATTGTTAAACATACTACCCTGAATCGTAGCATCATAAAATTGATAATTAACGCTTGGCATTGCGTAAAAGTAAAACTCTCTAATATTGAATTGTGGTTCGAAACTTACTGAAGCATCATGCAAATTAGAGTCATAAATTGAGAGTAATCTCTTAAAACCAATTCGAGTTAATAATCCTGTAGAAACTCCCGTAAAAATAGTCCCAAGATTTGCTTCAGACTGAAAATGAAGATCAATAAAATCATTGTATTTCGTTGGGAATAATTTCTTAGAATACATAACATGCGCCTGCACGGCAAAAGCATTACTAAGCTGATTTTCCCAACCATAAACATTTTTATACCCTATTAAATGGTGGAAACTTTCCTGGGTTTCTTTCCCTAAAGCATTTGGGCCCATAAAACCTAACTGAAAATCTGTCTTTAAAACCGATTCGCTTTGATAAAAAAAACTTCGACCTGCTTCAACAAAAAGATATCCTGTAAAAGGACGGTCATTTTTATCAACAGCCGATTGATTAATAAATCTTGGATTATAGATATATTGTCCAAGACGAAATTCTGTAATTTTCTTGTTTATCTTTTCGTTGTCATTCTTAGATAAAAAACGGTAGAAAAGCTCTAAACCATTTGTATAATACATGTCATTTTTAGACGATGTATATAAATCATTATCGGTAATCAATCCAATCTCACTGGTTCTACTTTGGGCAAAAACAAAAGTGGTTGCTAAAATAAACAGAATACTAAGTCCCTTTTTTGGTACCATCATAATTAATTTTACCAACGCTACGCATTACTTTAACAATCTTATTTTTTCTTTTATTAATATAACTAGATGACCCAGTTGCTTTAAATTTTCGTGGATTTGGCAAGATAGCTGCAATTCCCGCAGCTTGTATAGGTGTAAGACTCTTTGCGCTCTTACGGTACCAATGTTGCGCTGCAGCCTCGGCTCCATAAACACCATCGCCCATTTCGATACTATTAAGATATACCTCCATAATACGTTCTTTTCCCCAAACCAATTCGATTAAAACTGTAAAATAAGCTTCTAGCCCTTTACGGAAATAGCTTTTCCCTTGCCATAAAAATACATTTTTGGCAGTTTGTTGCGATATCGTACTTCCTCCTCTTATTCTTCTACCGCGTTCGTTACTTTTATATGCTTTTTGCAATGCCTTAAAGTCAAAACCATTGTGTGTTAAGAAAGTTCCATCTTCACTTGCAATAACTGCTTTTTGCAAGTTCATCGATAAATTTTCTATTGGTTCCCAATCGTGACTAAAATAATTTTCTTTGCCTGCCAACTTATTTTCAATACCACGAATTACCATTAAAGGCGTAAAGGGCACAGGAACATATTTAAAGAAAACTACAAAAAATATTGAAAGCCCAAAGAACCATAAAAGTAGCTTAAAAAAGAAACGAGCAATTTTGCTCCCAAACGAGCGATTTTTCTTTTTCGCTGCTGGTTTTGCTTTACTTGGTGTTGTTTTTTTTGGTGCCGGTTTTTTTGGTGCCGGTTTTTTGGTTACTGCCATTATATTAAATCTGCTAATTCTGTTCCTATTAAACTTCCTATTGCTACTCCCATTCCTCCTAATCGAACGCCGCAATATACATTTTCTGATAATTGAGTTACAATAGGGTTTTTACTATTTCCTACTCCCATTATCCCGCTCCATCTATGAGCGATATCTGTTTTTTGATTTGGTAAAATTACATTTTTCAACAAATCTTCCAATTTATTTTGTATTATTTCTGTGTTCCCAAATTCAGTGGTAGTTTCTGTCTCAAAATCCAGGTTTCGTCCTCCTCCCAATAAAATCCTATTACCCACATTTCTAAAATAATAATACCCTCTATCTAAATGAAATGTGCCTTTAATTTCTAAATCAGGAATTGGTTCGGTAATTAAAACCTGTGCTCTGGCAGGTTTAACTCCACCGTTTGTAAGTGTATTAGCAAATCCATTGGTAGCAAAAAGAATTTTATTTGTAGTAAAAGTAAAATCCTTCAACATTATTTCGACATTCTTCCCTGTATCCAAATAGGAAGTTACTGTTTGTTGATTCAAGATTAAAATATCAGCTTCAATTGCTTCTTTTAGCAATGCCTGCATCATATTACCAGTATCAATTTGTCCTTCAAAAGGATTAAAAACTAAATACTCATGAATACCTTTAAACTCAAAACGATCTATTTCTTTAGCAAAAACATCTGTTTTAAAAAGTGGTCTGAGAATTTCATTTACAAAAGATAATTTGCTTGAACATTCGTCATATCCATTTTCATCTTCCTTTAAGAATAATTCATATCCTCCATAAGGCTTAAAATCGATTGCATAATCTCCTAAACGTTTACGTAATAATTGTAGCCCTCTCCAGCGTTTTTCGATAAGCTGGATTACATCTTCTTCGGTATGTGTTTTTAAATCTTCAATTATTTCCGAAAGACTTCCGAAGCAAGCAAAACCAGCATTCTTGGTACTGGCTCCTTGTGGCAACATTCCTTTCTCGAGAATCAAAATTTTAGCTTTCGGAAATTTTTCGCGTAAGCGCAATCCTGCATGCAAACCTACAATTCCACTACCTACAATGGTGAAATCTACATTTGTAAACCAATTTTTAAGTTCCCAATAGCTTAATTCCATTTCGATATTTTTTATAAAAATAATGTTTTCTGAGCACTTACGATACAAGTTAAATTTATTTTCAAGCCACAGATTAAAGCGACTATTAAACATTTAAAAATATTTTTCACCATTAAGAAATTAAGTTTCATTAAGTAGCAAAGCTTAATTTCTCTTAATTTCTTAATGGTATTATTAAAATGAAAATCTTTATGGTCACTTTAATCTGTAGTTAACTTTATAATTTATTTAAGACTATCGGCGACACACTATAGCCAGCTTGATGGAATTAATTTTGTACTTTTAAAACCTTAAAATTTTTAGATTAAATTTATGAAAAAAGTACTATTTACAACCTTAGTAATGATGAGTTTAAGCACCATGGCACAGAATGTAATGTCACCAGAATTATTGTGGAAATTAGGAAGAGTTACAGCACTTGGACTTTCAAAAGATGGAAAAAACGTTGTTTACAAGGTTACAACACCATCTATTGCCGAAAATAATTCGACATCTAAATATTATACTTTACCTGTAAATGGTGGAAATGCAACCGAAATTTCAGATACAAAAACCATTTTGGCAGATAAAAACATTTCGCCAGACGGGAAATTTTTAGTGTATAATGAAGAAGTAAAAATCGATAAAGTTTTAGGGAAAGATTTTTACCCTAATCTGGATAAATCTGATGCTCAAATATACAATGGTCTGGATTACCGTCATTGGGATACTTGGAATGAAGGTAAATTTAATCATGTTTTTTACAAAGAAAACAAAGATGGAGCCGTTGGAATTGATATTTTAAAAGGAGAAACTTTTGATAGTCCGCAAAAACCTTTTGGTGGAGACGAAGATTATATCTGGTCACCTGATGGTAAAAGTATCTTGTATGTAAGCAAGAAAAAAGCTGGAACTCAATATGCTATTTCTACCAATACTGATATTTACGAGTACAATCTTGAAACTGGTAAAACAACAAACAAAACCGAAGGAAATTTAGGTTACGATATGGCACCACAATTTTCACCAACCGGAAACCTAACTTGGTTACAAATGAAGCGTGATGGTTATGAGGCTGATAAAAACGACATTATTGTTGATTTTAAAGGTATGAAAATGAACCTAACCGCTAATTGGGACGGAACTGTTGATAGCTTTACGTGGAGCAAAGACGGTAAAAAAGTATTTTTTACAGCTCCTATAGATGGTACAAAACAATTATTTGAAGTAAACTTTCCTGGATTAACTAAAATTGCTATAAAAGTACTTCAAATTACAAATGGTAATTATGATGTAAATGATATCGTTGGTTTTGTAGGTGATAATATCATTGTAACAAGATCGGATATGAATCATGCAAACGAGATTTTTTCTTTCAATTTAAAGAAAAACACTTGGGAACAATTATCAAATGTAAATACAGCTACTTACAGTACTTTAACTTTAAGCAAAACCGAAAGACGTTATGTTACTACAACTGATGGCAAAAAAATGTTGGTTTGGGTAATCTTACCTCCAAATTTTGATGCTTCAAAAAAATATCCAACTCTTTTATATTGCCAAGGCGGACCTCAATCTGCTTTAACACAATCGTATTCTTTCCGTTGGAATTTTTCATTAATGGCTGCCAAAGGTTATGTTGTTGTTGCTCCTAACCGCCGCGGAATGCCAGGTCATGGTGTAGAATGGAACGAACAAATTAGTAAAGATTGGGGCGGACAGGTTATGGACGATTACTTATCGGCTATTGATGATGTTGCCAAAGAAAACTATGTAGACAAAACTCGTTTAGGTTGCGTAGGAGCAAGTTATGGTGGTTATTCTGTTTTCTATTTAGCTGGAATCCACAAGAACCGTTTCAAAACTTTTATCGCTCATGATGGTGTTTTCAACACGCAAAGTATGTTTGGAACTACTGAAGAAGTTTTCTTTAACAACTGGGATTTTGGTGGTGCATACTGGGAAAAAGACAATGCAATTGCTCAAAAAACATACACTACTTTTAACCCCATAAACCATGTTGATAAATGGAATAAACCAATCTTGATTATTCAGGGTGGAAAAGATTTCCGTGTACCAATTGGACAATCTCAAGAAGCATTTCAAGCTGCTCAATTGCGCGGTATAAAAAGTAGATTATTGTATTTCCCTGAAGAAAATCACTGGGTTTTAAAACCTCAAAATGCTCAAGTTTGGCAAAGTGAATTCTTTAAATGGTTAAACGAGACCCTATAATTAAAATTTAAAAACACATCTCATACTAATTATTTCAACCATACAATATGGAAAGTAAGAAGAGTTACATTCCGCTTAAAGTTTTTATAAGCTACATTGCATTAGCTTCGCTTGTAATTAGTGTGGGGTGGGTTTTATATTCAGAAAATGTCAGTTATTCGAAAATAGAAAGCAAAATTGCTTTTGAAAAAACTAAAATTTTAAAAGTTAGTCAGCTTTTTTCGAATGTATACAAAACCGAAAGTCTTGCCCGAAAGACAATTCAGTCTAATTCGGAATCAGACTTTGAACATTACATTAGAGAATCGGATTCTTTACGAATTCGAATTGATTCTATAAAAAAAATTGTTACTACACAATCACAAATTGTTCTACTAGATAGCGTAAATTATTTATTGGCAGAAAAGACCAAAAATATTCGTCAATTAAAAACCATCAAAAACAAGGCTAATGATGAAGTTACGGTAAACAATGCCATTGACGAATTAACAAAACTGGAATTTTCATTACGTAAATTACAACTTGAAGATTTTACCAAAAACCCAGGACAACTGGGGAGCTATCAGCGTAATGTACTGCAAAAATATGTTGATTATCTCAACCAAAATATCCCAGATGACAGTACAAATACGTTAAGTAAAAAAGCATCTGATTCGATTTTATCTACATCCAAAAAATTATTAAGTTCTGTAAAAAGAGAAACTGAAAAGAAAAAAGAATCTCTAAATTATCAGGAGAATAAACTACTTAAAAATGAGATTTTAATATCCGAACAACTCCGAAAAGTATTGCGAATTATTGAGCGGGAAATCATAATTAACTCGATAAAATACAATACGGATAAAGAAAAATCATTAAAAAAAATCAATCAAATTGTAACTGGAGCAGCCGTTGTTGGTTTATTGCTTACAGTCTTTTTCTCTATACTTATTGCCAGTGATTATTCTAAAACACAGCTGTATAAGAAGCAATTAGAAATTGCCAATTTTAAGACCAAAAACCTCCTAAAAAGTCGTGAGCAACTTATCTCTACGGTAAGTCACGATTTAAAAACCCCTTTGAGTACAATTGTAGGTTATACTGAGCTTTTGGGCAATTCTGACTTAAACACGAAGCAATCGTATTTTATTAAGAATATCAAAAATTCATCTGAATACATTTCGCAATTAGTACAGGATTTGCTAGATTTTTCTCAAATCGAAGCTGGGAAAATTGCAATTGAGAAAAAACCTTTCTTGCTTCCTGAAATTATAACTGATGTTGCTAAAAACATTCAATCTGTTTATAAGCAAAAAGATATAGAACTTATAATTAAAACCGATGAGAGATTAAACCAAAGAGTAATTGGAGATTCGTTTCGATTAAAACAAATCTTAAGCAATATCATCGGGAATGCTTATAAATTTACCGAAGAAGGATTTATAAAAATCGATGCTACAATTAATCATAATGGAGAATTTGTTTTTATTAAGATAGAAGATTCAGGTATTGGGATTGAGAAAAAAAACCAAAATCTTGTGTTTGAAGAATTTGCTCAGGCAAATGAAGGCATTGAAAAAAAATATGGTGGAACTGGTCTGGGACTTGCTATATCTAAAAAAATAGCAACTCTTTTGGGTGGTGATTTACATCTAAAAAGCGTTTTTGGAAAAGGAAGCACTTTTGAAATTCAACTTCCTTTAGTTTTCGACACTAACACAGAATCAGAACTAGAAGAAACAAATAAAGAGCCTCACATCGCACCTATTATCACGGCCAAAACCGCAATTGTAATAGATGATGATAGTAATTTATTAGGTTTAACTTCTGAGGTTCTAAAACAGCATAATTACACGGTTCTAGCTTTTGGCAATGCCAATGAAGCGCTAAAAACGATTGAGAACACTGCTTTTGATTTTATTTTAACCGATATTCAAATGCCAGAAATTGATGGATTTCAGTTTTTAGAAAAGCTAAAAGAAACCAACAATTCTCAATATAAAAACCAACCTATAATTGCTTTAACAGGAAGAGACGATTTAGATCTGAAAGTTTATACTGATGCAGGATTTACAACTGTTGTAAAAAAACCATACTCGCCTAAAGTATTACTACAAACAATACTTTCACTTTTTGATAATTCAACCGAAATCACTCCCGAAGATGATGAAAGCAATAATACTAATTTAGAAAAAGGATTCTCTCTTGACTCTTTAAAATCATTTTTAACCAATGACAAAGAAGCACTGCGAGAGGTAATTAAAACTTTCATAAAAACAACAAAAGATAACTTAGTCATTTTAGAAAAAAGTATTACAGAGAAAGATAGCATGGAAATAAGTGCTATTGCACATAGAATTGCTCCAATGTTTAAACAAATTCAAGCTTCGGAAATCAGCAAAATTTTAGATAATCTAGAGCAAAAGAAATACCCTGACACCGATTTAGAAACAATTTTCACTACATTAAAAACGAAGATTAGTTCGCTACTTTTAATTCTGGAAAAAGAAATAACTTAATCTATATCGTATTGTTTCAGCTTATTATATAATGTTTTTCGGGTAATCTTAAGCATTTTTGCAGCTTCAGATTTATTGTTTTTCGCTTTTGCTAAAGCATGAATAATAGCCTCTTTTTCATTTTCAGATAATGAGAAATCATTTGGAACTTGTTTCTGAACCTGAAAAAATTCAACTGGCAATACAGTACTTTCTATAAAATCTCCTTGTGATAAAAGCGTTGCTCTCTTTACACAATTTTGAAGTTCTCTTAAGTTTCCTGGCCACCTATATTTCTGAAAAATAGTAATTACTTCATCCGAAAAACCAATAATATTTTTGTTCAATTGATCATTTGCTTTTTCAAGAAAGAAATCTGCAAAAAGCATTAAATCTTCTTCTCTATCAATCAATGAAGGTGAATGTATAGAGAACTCATTAATTCGGTGGTATAAATCTTCACGAAAATCTCCCTTTTTTACAGCTTCTCGCAAATCTTCGTTGGTCGCAGTTACAATACGTATATCAACATCAATTTCTTTATTACTACCTACAGGTTTTATCTTTCGTTCTTGTAAGGCTCTTAAAAGTTGAATTTGGTTTTCATACGAAAGATTCCCTATTTCATCCAGAAATATTGTTCCCCCATTTGCCGCTTCAAAATAACCTATTTTATCAGTTACTGCTCCTGTAAAAGAACCTTTTAAATGTCCGAAAAACTCACTTGCAGCCAATTCTTTTGGTATTGCACCACAATCTACCGCAATAAAACTATTGCCTTTCCTAGGGCTTTGTTCATGGATACTCTTGGCAATGATTTCTTTTCCTGTACCGCTTTCGCCAATAATTAAAACTGACATATTGGTTGGACTTACTAACTCGATATGTTCTGCTAATTTTTTTGAAGCTTTAGAAATTCCTTTTACAAATTCAAATTCACTAGATTTTTTTTGAACTTTAGCTTTTTGTTCTTTCTCAGGAAGATCGGGTGAAGTTTGCAAAGCATTTGCAATTACAAGTAAAACTTCTTCTGGATTAAATGGTTTTGAAATATAATCTGCAGCGCCATTTTTTATTGCTTTTACAGCAGTATTTACATCTGAATATCCTGTCATTAAAATAACTGGAATTTCAGGATACATTTTTTTAAATTCAGACATCAATCCAATTCCATCAGAATCAGGAAGTCTTAAGTCTGTAATAATAAGATCAAAAGATTCTTCTTTAATTATATTTCGTGCTTCGGCTGCAGAAAAAGCAGTCACAACTGTATATGATTTTTTTGTTAGAAATTTATCTAACAATTTACAAAACGAAATATCATCTTCTATTAATAAAATCTTTGGCATTAGTGTTTGGGCTTTTCATGCTAAAATAAGACTAAAATAATTGTATTCTCATAAAATTTTGCAAAAAAAAAGAGATTGCAGATGCAATCTCTTTTTAAAAAAACCTAAACTAATCTACCTAAATTATATTTTTATCCAATTGCCATTGACATCTGAATAGACAGTAGCCTTTTGGTCACCAACTGAAATTTCTAATTTATATTCTTTCTTTTCATTCACATATGCCTTATCAAGTTTCGCATCCGGATAAGCCTTTTGTAAAGCTGTTTTTACCGGTACCGGTACTACATCTACGCTAACTTCTGTGTAACCATCTTGCACTGTTACAACTTTAGCAACTGGCTCTGTAGTTGTTATAGTTGCTGCGTAAATTGACAAACTCCCAAAAACAACTGCTGCGGATAAGATTAACTTTTTCATAATGATATATGTTTTAATTTATTTGGCTTATAATTACTTCTTAATCAAATTTCCTGATGCATCAGAGAAAATAGTATACTTTTTATCACCATGAGCGATTTCTAGTTTATACACATTTTTCTCATTTTTGTATGCTTTTTCAAGTTTTGCTCCTGGAAAAGATTTTTCCAGAGTAGCTTTTACCTCTGCAGGAAGTGCATCTGCTCCAATTTCTGTGTATTCGTCTTGAATACTAATTACTTTTACTGTTGGTTCTGTACTCGCTACAGTTGCAGCATTAACTGATAAACCACCTAATACGATTGCTGCTGATAAGATTAACTTTTTCATAATAATAGATTTTAATGTTTTTAATTTATTTTAAACCACTAAGTTAGATTATTTTTTAATCCAGTTTCCAGTAGCGTCTGCAAAAAGATTTCCTACTTTATCACCTACAGTAACATCTAGTTTGTATTCTTTGTTTGCATTTACATATGCTTTATTAAGTACTGCATCTGGATATGCTTTTTTCAAAGCTGCAGTAATAGCTGCTGGCAATTCTTCGATTTTTACTTCTGTGTATTCTTCTTGAACGGATGTAGTTTTAACATCTAAAACTGAAGTTGGTAAAGTTGTTGCAAATGAAGATAAACTTCCTAATACGATTGCGGCTGATAAGATTAACTTTTTCATAATGATATATTTTTAATGTTTTTATTCTATTTTGGGTTTATAGTTTCTAGATTGAATTATTTTTTAATCCAATTTCCTGTAGCATCAGCAAAAAGATTTCCTACTTTATCTCCTACAGTAACATCTAGTTTGTATTCTTTGTTTGCATTTACATATGCTTTATTAAGAACTGCATCTGGATATGCTTTTTTCAAAGCTGCTGTGATAGCTGCTGGCAATTCTTCGATTTTTACTTCTGTGTATTCTTCTTGAACTGATGTAGTTTTAACATCTAAAACTGAAGTTGGTAAAGTTGTTGCAAATGAAGATAAACTTCCTAATACGATTGCGGCTGATAAGATTAACTTTTTCATAATGATATATTTTTAATGTTTTTATTTTATTTTGGGTTTATAGTTTCTAGATTAAATTATTTTTTAATCCAATTTCCTGTAGCATCAGCAAAAAGATTTCCTACTTTATCTCCTACAGTAACATCTAGTTTGTACTCTTTGTTAGCATTTACATATGCTTTATTAAGTACTGCATCTGGATATGCTTTTTTCAAGGCTGCAGTAATAGCTGCTGGCAATTCTTCGATTTTTACTTCTGTGTATTCTTCTTGAACTGATGTAGTTTTAACATCTATAACTGAAGTTGGTAAAGTTGTTGCAAATGAAGATAAACTTCCTAATACGATTGCGGCTGATAAGATTAACTTTTTCATAATAATAGATTTTAAATTATTTGTATTGTTTTTACACTTCAGATAAAGAAATTATTATGCCGCAAAATTCAACGAACCACAAAACAAGCCAATTAACTAATTATCAGTTATTTAAACAAAACAAATTATATTCTACCCAGTTACAAAGTGTGTAAACTGGATAAAAAGTGTGTAAAAAGTATACACAGATTCATTAGAAAAGAGCAGAAACAAAAAAAGCCTCACATTGCTGTGAGGCTTTTACAATAATATAGTAATGTTTTATTCTGGATCTTTCATTTTAAATGTATCCATAAAAGCAGTTGTATAATCTCCTGCAATATAACGTGGATCATCCATTAATTGTCTATGGAAAGGAATTGTAGTTTTTACTCCTTCGATTACAAATTCATCCAAAGCTCTTCTCATCTTGCTAATTGCTTCTTCACGAGATTGTGCAGTAGTAATTAATTTAGCAATCATAGAATCATAGTTTGGCGGAATGCTATATCCTGAGTACACGTGAGTATCTAAACGTACACCGTGACCTCCTGGCATATGAAGCGTAGTAATTTTTCCTGGTGAAGGGCGAAAATCATTATAAGGATCTTCAGCATTAATACGACATTCTATAGCGTGTAATTGTGGCAAGTAATTTTTTCCAGAGATTGGAATTCCAGCTGCCACCATAATTTGCTCACGGATCAAGTCATAATCAATAACTTGTTCTGTAATCGGGTGCTCAACCTGAATACGCGTATTCATCTCCATGAAGTAGAAATTTCTGTGTTTATCTACCAAGAATTCTACTGTTCCAGCTCCTTCATACTTAATAAATTCAGCAGCTTTTACAGCAGCTTCACCCATTTTTTCACGCAATTCATCTGTCATGAATGGCGAAGGAGTTTCTTCAGTTAATTTTTGGTGACGACGTTGTACAGAACAATCTCTTTCAGAAAGGTGACATGCTTTACCGTAAGCATCACCAACAATCTGAATTTCGATATGACGTGGTTCCTCGATTAATTTTTCAAGGTACATTCCGTCATTACCAAAAGCAGCTAATGATTCTTGACGAGCACTATCCCAAGCTTTTTGAAGTTCTTCAGCTTTCCAAACAGCTCTCATACCTTTTCCACCACCACCGGCAGTAGCTTTAAGCATTACTGGATAACCAAATTCTTCAGCTAATTTTTGTGTTTGTTCGAATGATTCTAATAAACCATCTGAACCTGGTACACAAGGAACTCCTGCTTCTTTCATTGTAGCTTTAGCAGAAGCTTTATCCCCCATTCTGTCAATCATTTCAGGAGCAGCACCAATAAATTTGATACCATGTTCCTGACATATTTTAGAAAACTTTGAATTCTCAGAAAGAAATCCGTATCCCGGATGTATTGCATCTGCATTAGTAATTTCGGCAGCAGCAATAATATTTGACATTTTCAAATACGATAAGTTACTCGGAGGTGGACCTATACAAACCGCTTCATCTGCAAATTTAACATGCAAACTTTCAGCATCGGCTGTAGAATAAACTGCAACAGTTTTAATCCCCATTTCCTTACATGTACGAATTACACGAAGTGCAATTTCCCCTCTATTCGCAATTAATATTTTTTTAAACATCTTTTTAAAATTAGATAATTAGATAATTAGATAGTTTGATCATTAGATTATAGAAAATTTCTAAAACCCAAAATCTAAAATCTAAATTTTTATGATGGATCTACTAAAAACAATGGTTGATCAAACTCAACTGGAGACATATCGTCTACTAAAATCTTAACAATTTTACCAGAAACTTCAGATTCAATTTCATTGAATAATTTCATTGCTTCAATAACGCAAAGAACATCTCCTTTTGCAATTGTTGAACCTACCTCTGCGAAAGCTGGTTTGTCTGGTGAAGGTTTTCTATAAAAAGTTCCAATAATTGGAGATTTTATAGTGATAAATTTAGAATTTTCAGCTGCTGCTGGAGCTTCTGTATTTGTTACTACTGGAATAGCCTGTGGTACTACAGCTTGTGGTAACGTTGCTTGAGTAGGCAATTGTTGAACATACGTGGTTTCTGTTACATTACCCTCTAAAGTTGTTCTAATGGTGATTTTAACATCGTCCATCTCCAACTTTACTTCAGCAACTCCCGAATTTGCTACAAATTTGATTAGGTTTTGAATTTCTTTTAAATCCATAATATTCGTTTTTAGTTTAAATTTATTTTTTATCGTAAGCCCATTTTAGGTAAATAGATCCCCAAGTGAATCCACCTCCAAAAGCGGCAAAAATAATGTTATCTCCTTTTTTGAATAAATGCTCAAAATCGCTAAGTACCAATGGTAATGTAGCCGAAGTTGTATTTCCGTATCTTTCGATGTTCATTAATACTTTTGAGTCTTCTAAATTCATTCTGTGTGCAGTAGCATCTATAATACGCTTATTTGCCTGATGTGGAACTAACCAATTTACGTCTTGATTTGTTAAGTTATTTCTCTTAAGAATCAATTCGCTTGAATCAGCCATATTGGTAACAGCATATTTAAATACTGTTTTCCCATCTTGAATAATATTATGTCTATTATTTTGAACTGTTTCTAAAGTAGTTGGGATTAAAGAACCACCTGCTGGTATTTTTAAGAAATCACGCCCTACTCCATCACTACGCAAGTATTCGTCTTGCAAGCCTAAACCTTCGTAATTTGGTTCAAATAATACTGCTCCTGCTCCATCTCCAAAAATAATACAAGTTGATCTGTCTGTATAATCTACTATCGAAGACATTTTATCTGCTCCTATTAGTACTACTTTTTTATATCTTCCTGATTGAATGTATGCTGCAGCTGTAGACATTCCGTAAAGGAAACTAGAACAAGCTGCTTGTAAATCGTATGCGAATGCATTTGTTGCGCCTATTTCTGTAGCAACATAAACTCCTGTAGAAGCTACTGGCATATCTGCTGTAGCGGTTGCCATTATTATCATATCAATCTCCAGAGGATCAATATTAGCTTTGGCTATTAAATCTTGTGCTGCTTTTATGGCAAGGAATGAGGTTCCTTTATCAGTATCTTTAAGAATTCTTCTTTCTTTTATTCCGGTGCGGGTAGTAATCCATTCATCGTTGGTATCTACCATAGTTTCTAAGACTTTGTTTGAAAGTACAAAGTCTGGAACATAAGCTCCAACAGCGGTTATTGCGGCTGTGATTGTATTCATTATATTCAATTATTTCCTTCCAAATACTGGTATTTGAAAAATTTTTAAAAGACTTGAAAATTACAAAAAAAATTCTAAACGTAATGTCTTAATTTTCTTAAATAAAGAAAATTATTACTAACAAAAAAAACTCTCACATAGTGAGAGTTCTAATATCATTTACAAAAATGTATTAAGCAACAGCTACAGATTTATCTATAACAACTTGCCCTCTGTAGTACATTTTCCCTTCATGCCAGTAAGCTCTGTGGTATAAATGTGCTTCTCCAGTAATAGGACATGTAGCGATTTGAGCTACAGTAGCTTTATAATGTGTTCTTCTCTTATCTCTTCTTGTTTTCGAGATTTTTCTCTTAGGATGTGCCATTTTACTATATTATTTATCCGTTAATAGTTTCTTTAATTTGTCCCAACGAGGGTCAATATCTTCTTCTTTTGTACTCTCTACTTTTTGTTCTTTTATAGTTAACTCATTCAGCTTATCCAAAGCTTCCGTTTTCAAACTTCCGTCTTTAATTCCTGGATGAATTCTTTTTAGAGGAACCGAAAGTGCAATCATTTCATAGATATATTGTGCTATATCTATTTCGAATTCACCATAAGGCAGAATAAGCAATTCTTCATTGTCATTATTAAAAGCTTCTCCAAAACGCACTATCAACTTCATATTACCCTTTAATGGTAAATCAAAATCTTCGCTTGTTAAGTCACATGGTACATTTACCGTACCCTTGTGTTTGAAACCCAACTCTAACATGTTGCTTTTCTTCTCTAAAACTACATTTACCTTGATATCAGAATTTTGAAATTCTTCATAATCAAAGTTCTCAAAGAACACATTATTTATTTGATACTCAAAATGGTGTTTCCCTAACTTTAATCCTACGAAAGGAATTAAATATTCTTTTGTCTTGCTCATTTCAACATCATTTTTCCTAATTCATATTCTGAACCACAGAAGTCTGAATCGGGGTGCAAAGATATAAAATTATTGTAAAACTAATAATCTTATTCACCTTTTTTTGTTTATAACTGTTTTTCTTTTATTTTAAGAGGTTTTTTGCTAATCTCCTCATATTGATTACGAGAGCGAAATATGTCTATTGCCAAATAAACAGCCTCTTTAAATGAATTGTAATCTGCAACGTCTTTCCCTGCAATATCATAAGCTGTACCGTGATCCGGCGAGGTTCTCACCTTGTTTAAACCAGCCGTATAATTAACTCCTTTACCAAACGCTAGTGTTTTAAAAGGAATCAATCCCTGATCATGATATGTAGCTACAATTGCATCATATTTTTCATATTGACCACTTCCAAAAAAACCATCTGCAGGAAAAGGTCCAAAAACCAATGTCCCTTTATCAAATATTTTCTTTAATGTCGGCTTTAAAATCGCATCATCTTCTTTACCAATTACACCACCATCTCCACAATGCGGATTAACTCCTAAAACTGCAATTTTCGGTTTATTGATACTAAAATCCTGAATCAATGATTGTTTAATCGTTTGGATTTTACGCTCTATTAATTCTTCTGTAAGATGCGATGCAACCTCACTTAACGGAATATGATCTGTTAACAAACCAACTCTTAGATTATCCTGAACCATCATCATCAAGGCATTACCCTCTAACTCCTGATCTAAATAATCTGTATGCCCAGGAAATTTAAACGTTTCCGATTGAATATTATATTTATTGATAGGTGCAGTTACCAAAACATCCACAATTCCTTCTTTTAAAGCTTTAGTAGCTGCAACAAAAGACTTTATTGCATACTCCCCTACTTTATCATCATTAGCCCCCAGATTAATATCAATCCCTTCTCTCCAAAGATTAAAAACATTAATTTTTCCTGGCAAAATCTGATCTAATTTATCAATTCCATGCAACATTACCGATGAAGTAAAATTCTTTTTGATAAAAGAGAGAATTTTTACATTTGCAAAAATAACTGGTGTACACAGCTCAAGCATCCGAGAATCTTCGAATGTTTTAAGAACAACTTCGCTTCCAATACCGTTTAAATCTCCTATTGAAATTCCAACGATTATATTTTCTGCATTTTTTATCATGACCTCAGGTTATTTATTACTAATTTTGATGTGCAAATTTAGTAAAATAAAATAAGAAATGTTTACAGGAATCATAGAAACCCTTGGCAAAGTAACCGAAATAAGAAAAGACAGAGACAATCTTCATATAACTGTAGATTCTACAATCACAAACGAACTTAAAATAGACCAAAGCGTATCCCATAATGGTATTTGCTTAACTATTGTAAATACACAGGACTCACTCTACACCGTTACAGCCATCGCTGAAACAATACAAAAGACAAATATTGGAGATTGGAAAACTGGTGATATTATCAATCTAGAAAGAGGCATGAAACTAAGCGATCGTCTTGATGGACACATTGTACAAGGCCACGTAGATCAAACAGGAAACTGTATTGCAATAGAAGAAGCGAACGGTAGCTGGAATTACACCTTCGAATATGACGAAAACCTGAATAATATTACAATCGAAAAAGGGTCAATTACCGTAAACGGAGTTAGCTTAACCGTTGTAAACTCTAAGAAAAACCAATTTAGCGTATCGATAATCCCTTATACTTTTGAGAATACTAATTTCAAAGATTTTAAAGTTGGAACTAAAATAAATCTAGAGTTTGATGTAATCGGGAAATATGTATCAAGATTATACAAAAACAACTAAAAAAAAGTATTAATAAACAAAAAACTCCAGCTATGCTGGAGTTTTTTGTTTTGATTTATGTTTATATATACTATATATCCCGAACGATAATGCCCCTACAAGCAAAAATACCAGATTTTCATCGATAGGTGTAGGTGGTCCTATTGGTCCTGCTGGCCCTTTTTGCGGAGGCCCCGGCGGAGTCGAACCTGCCAAAACAGTAACAACATTAAACATGAAGAAAAAAACCATTAAAAACTTACTTGAAATAATTTTCATATAAAAATATTAGCTACCTGAGTTCAACACAATAAATAAAGGAAATCCGTTTTTTTTATTAAATCTTGCAATGAAAAAACTCAAAACAAAATTGCTGGACAAATGTATAAATTTAATAGAAAGCTGCAATACCTTAATAAAAAAAGCTTAAACAAATTCTAAAAAACACAACAATTATCACCAAAAAAAAACACAACCACCTGACTATAAGTTATTTTACTTCTTATCACATCCATACAATTCAGTATTTAATAAACTAAAAATCCTACACAAAAAAAACATTACCAAGACATAAGCTAAAACTCAAAAACCGCTCTTCATTATCAAATTCTTATTTACTTCAGAAGTACAAAAATAATTAATTTACTAAAAATCAATGCTTTAATTTAAAATTGAGCGATTTTTCCTTATTTTTATAATGAGTTTCACCCAAACACAACTCCTTTAAAAATACCTACTATGAAAAATCCCGTTATCAACAACAAGATTGACTTTACCAAAAACCAAAGCACTTGTCCTTATGCTACGAAATCAAATGTTCCATTTGATTTTTACGACGAATCATTTATTACAAATCCTGAATTAACGTTTCAAAAACTAAGAAACATTGCTCCAATTCAGCAAATCACATTAGATGACGACTTCCCTATCTGGTTAATTTCCAGATACGAAGACATAACAAGCGTGTTACGAGATCCTAGATTTATTAAATCTCCTGACAACTTAAGAATATCAACCAACGAACCTTTAAAAGGCAAAACAGAAAAAAATACCTCAGCTTACATACTCCGAAGATGGCACATGCTTGCCAAAGACCCCCCGCAGCACACTCGATTAAGAGACTTTTCCAAAAAAGCATTTACTCCAAAAATAATTAAAGAAATGCGTTCTCGAATTCAACAAATTACTGATGAACTAATAGACAACATCTACAACACCCGAAAAATAGATTTTATTGATGATTTTGCATACCAATTACCCATTATCGTAATTTCAGAATTACTAGGCCTCCCGATCGAGGATCGAGAAAAAATCAGAAATTGGTCCGACATCTTAATTGAAATTCAGGTAACCGAGAAAAATAAACAATCTATCAATGAAAACTCACAAGCCTTTACCGATTATTTAAAAAATGTTTTTGCTTTACGCAGAAAAATCCCTGGAAACGATCTAATTAGCAGTTTTTTAAAGCTAGAAGAAACTGAGGATCATATGACTGAAGACGAACTTTATGCTACAATCTTCTTACTCATAATTGCTGGACACGAAACCACCGTTAACCTAATTAGCAACGGAATGCATGCTTTACTTACTCATCCAGAACAGTTGAATCTATTAAAAAACAACCCTCATTTAATTCACTCAGCAGTCGAAGAAATACTAAGATATAATGGACCAGTGCTAACCTCAACATTGCGATTAGCCTCAGTAGACATCATTATTAACAACATCAAAATTAAAAAAGGAGAAGGCGTGCTAGCATTATTATCTTCTGCAAATCAAGACGAAACCCAATTTGACACCCCTTTAAGATTTGACATTACACGTAAACCATCCCAGCACCTTGCTTTCGGTTACGGAATCCATTTTTGTATTGGAGCTCCTTTAGCGCGTTTAGAATGCGAAATAGCCTTAAATACCATCTTAAAACGTTTACCAAACATAAAACTCGATACTGAATCCAATCTCCCCAAATGGAGAGCTAGCACAATTGTACGAGGATTAAAAAATTTTCCTGTTGTTTTTTGGATCAAGA
Organism: Flavobacterium sp. PL02; assembly: GCF_035013205.1. Lineage (NCBI taxonomy): Bacteria > Pseudomonadati > Bacteroidota > Flavobacteriia > Flavobacteriales > Flavobacteriaceae > Flavobacterium > Flavobacterium sp. PL02. Next base: position 110 of record NZ_JAYGJP010000011.1, on the reverse strand, counting down.
ACAAAACCTGGGGAGGAATGTCAAAATAAAATAAGAACTTTGTAATCTAAGAATTTGAGATGACTCCTATAGACCTTTTAAAATTTATGCTGCCTGATTTTTTAGTAGAA
>NZ_JAYGJP010000010.1:0-183880 GCF_035013205.1 Flavobacterium sp. PL02 | reverse complement strand
TGTTCTACTAAAAAATCAGGCAGCATAAATTTTAAAAGGTCTATAGGAGTCATCTCAAATTCTTAGATTACAAAGTTCTTATTTTATTTTGACATTCCTCCCCAGGTTTTGTTCTTGATCCTATTTATTAAACTTTGCGACTCTTTGCGTAATCCTTTGCGCTCTTTGCGGTTAAATTTTATTTTTAATGACTTCAAGTGATAATGTGATCTAAATTGATTTATATGCTAAGTTTTCTTTTGAACTCTCCAGCTTTATAATCTTACTATTAGAAACAATATTATTCTCCATGAGTAAACGTGCAGTTAAATAACAAATCGTAGACTCAGCACCTTGATTTAGATTTACATTTTCTTTTTCTAAACCATCATAACAACCGCCAGTAATTGGATCATACATAATTTGGTTTAAATGATTCTGACCCAAGAACCAATTAAAGGCTATTTTCATGGATTTTTTGTAAAAAAGATCCTTAAAAATTTTATAGAATAGGTCTAATGTCTGTATAGTATACGAAACATCTATAGGTTGCTCGCCATATTGGTAGGGTATCGACCCTTTATGATGCCATCCATTATTAGAAATGACTTTAAATTCTCCATTTATGAACATTTTGGGTAATAAAAAATCAAAAGATTCAATTGCAATCTTCTTATATAGTAACCTATCCGTTGCTAAGTAAGCATATAGCATCGATTCAGATAATATACTATTGGCATAAGTAAGATAATTTTCAAACCAATTCCAATTTTTGGTTGCATGATCATTATAATTCTTAGAAAGTCTATCAGCTAGTTTATCTATTATTTCGATAATGCGTGGTGTAGGTTCAACGGAGTTGTATAGAAACAATCCTTTGATTATAAAACCAATTGATCTAGGTGAAGTAACTGTTTCTGTCCAATCTAATGCTTTAAAAATACATTTAGATGCTTTGTTTAGCGTAGAAGGAGGTATAAGTGTCGATTTTAATGAAATTAGCATTCCTAAAGCCCAAATTGCTCTTGCATTTGAATCTTCCAGATTTACAGTATCATTTTTAGGATCTACATTATTAAATTCATCTACATAATTTATAAAATTACCTTCAGGTTGTTGGCACCTTTCAATAAAATTAAGATAGGTGTTGATATAATAAATATCATTGATATCTTCTTTAAGTTGGTAATGTAAACACATAGAAATTAATGCTCTCGCATTATCATCGAGTGTATAACCAGAAGTAATATCAGGCTCAGAGATTTTACTAAATTGTATCATTCCTAGCGATGTAGTCATATTTTTTTGATGATCCATTTTTATTGCTGGATACGTAAATTTGACTTCTATAGGCTCTTTTATAATCTTCTGGTAGGTAATCATATGCTTGATTGCTACATTCTCCCAGGACGTTTTTCTGGTTTTTTCGAATGCATTTAAAGCCATAGATTCTCGCAATCCAGAATCAGAAAGAAGTTTTATAGTCGCATTTGTAAATTGTTCCGAGTTTTGAATATCTACCAAAATACCAGTATCAGGAGTAAGTACCTCTATAGTATGAGGTATTTTAGTTGCTACAATAGGACATGAACAGCTCATAGCATATGAAAAAGTACCACTTACAGCCTGATTCGGGTCTTTTGATGTAAAAAGATAGATATCGGTTGCTTTTAAATAATTTAAAAGTTCCTTAACTTCTAAATATTGATTAACAAAAAGAACGTTGTTTTTTAAGTTCAAATCATCTACAATAGATTCTAAATGATTGCGGTATTCATCTACATTATTAATAATATTATTGGGATGAGTTTTCCCAAGAATCAGATACAATACAGTAGGGAATTGTTCTACAATTTTCGGAAGTGCTTTTAATCCTGTCTCAATATTTTTACCTTCACCTAATAATCCAAAAGTGGAAAGTATTATTCTATCTTCAAAATTAAATTTTTGCTTTGCTTTTGATGTATTTTCATATTCTACGATATGTGTACCATGATGAACACAAACAATATTTTCTTTATTTATTCCATAATCTTCAACGAGAATTTTTCTAGATTGATTTGTCATTACAAAAAACGAATCAGAATATGATGCTAATAATTTAACAAAGCTTCTTAATTCTTCGTTTGGATTTGGAATAACGCTATGAAAAGTAAAAGTTATAGCTTTTTTACTTGCATTTAAGAAGTCGATTAGGAAATTACCATATTCTCCGCCAAACAATCCAAATTCATGCTGAATATGGATTAATTTTACAGCATCGTCTTTGTTTATTTCAAGCGCTACCTTCTTATATTCATCTCTATTTTTAGTATTTAAAACATATCCCGATTTAGTATTTGGATTTATTTTATCGGTCAATTCACATATTTCACAGGAAATACTTTTTCCATATACTTTATTTATCGCATTAATACTGTCTTCTGTATAGGTAGCAATACCACATTGTGTTGGCGGAAATGTAGAAAGGAATATTATTTTCGATTTAGTGTCTCTCGTTTTCATGGGCGTTAATTTTTAGTTCTTGTAATAAATCATTTTATGTTTATTATTCTACTATAACTTTATTATCGACAACATGTACTAGATGTATTATGGGCTTATAAGTTATTCTATTCTAGTTTTATATCTAGTAACCGTTTTGTAACAAATCTTGAATTTATAAAATTAGTATTGTAGAATTACATAGATTAACTCAATCGATTATTTGATTGACTCATTTATGTTTATTCGTAAAAATGGAAGATTTGGTTGAAATTTAAAGTTTAAAATCGCAAAATAGATAAAATTGCTTTTATCAAATGTAAGGATAAATAGCTAGTAAAAATGAATTATAAATAACGTAATTGACTTGTTTTTAGATAATTATGAATTGTTTAAAATACTAGATTTAAAAAAAACATAATTTATTTTTTTAAGTATTTATAAGGTTAATGTTTAATTGAGGTAATAATTTTTGTGTTTGAGTTAATTCAATTCTTTAAGAAAAGAGAAATTTGTAATAACTAGAAGATCATTATGATCTTATTTACTAACTAAAAATATATCATTATGCTACGTTGGACAGTCATTTTTATAATTCTTGCAATTATTGCCGGAATTTTTGGTTTTGGTGGTATTGCTGCTGGAGCCGCAAGTATAGCCAAAGTGCTATTCTTTATCTTCATTGTATTGTTTGTAATTTCATTGGTTACAGGAAGAAGAAAAGTATAAATTAAAAGAAGGTAAAATATTGTATTTATCTCTTTAAAAAATTTATTAATTATGAAAATAGAATATGCAAAACACGAAACGGATTATATTAAAGAGTATCAAGAAAAAGGATATACATCTAACTATCTTTTTGAAAATGGGTATTTGATTGATACAGAAACAAAATACTCCTATAAACCAGAGGAGATATTTATTGTAGCGCAACATCGATATGAAGGTATGAGTAATCCCGATGATATGTCTATTTTGTACATAATTGAAACTGCCGACTCAGTAAAAGGAACATTTTTACTGGGCTATGGTCCTACAAGTGATTTAGATGCCTCTGAATTTTTTAAGGATATTCCGGAGATTAATTGTTCAGATAAAGAAAGTATAAATAATCCATAACTATTTTTTTATTGATTGGGGGATCAATAAAATTATTTTGCTTAAAAAGTCTTGTCATTATAATGATAAGACTTTTTTTGTGCTTTGTGTTGATATATAGTTAATTATGAAACTTAATATCGAAATTCTATAACAGTATTCTTGTTTATAATGCGAAATTTGAAAGTATCAAGAAAGAACTAAAACAGATTTGGAGCATCTGTTTTTTTAGAACACTCAAAAGAATTAAGAATTATTTTAAAAAATTATTAAAAATGAAAAATATATATCTAAAAGCCGGAAAAGCACAAGATGTTTTTAATGAATTAAAAGAAAGTCTTAAAGGTACTTTGACCTTGAATAATGAAGAATACAATTTGGCACTAGAATCAGATTTTGTAAAAGGTAATATCGAAGGAATAACATTTCAGGAAGGGATGGCTTATATGCAATTTGATCTTGTTTTTTCTGATGATGTAATGTTGAGTATGGAATCTTTTAAGACATCCCCAATTTTATTTGCTTATTGTTCTGAAGGTGCTCTTAAGCATAGTTTTGGAGAGAACGGAGATAAAAAGAGTCTTAAGAAATATAATTCAGGAGTACTAAAAAGTTCCTCTAGTATTAATAGTATTTTATACTTTGAAAAAAATATTCCGATTAAATTTTCTATAATAGGAGTTGGTATTAGTGTATCTACTAATGGACATAATGATGATTTAATAAATAAGCTAAAAAATACATTTTTAAATAAGAAAGAAAATTACTTAGATATTAGATTCCAAAATTTTAAGATTGCCGAAAAAATTGAAGAGTTTAATGCTATAACCCAGACAGGAATTGTTCGGAGTTTGCTAAAAAAAGGAATTTTGCAAATTATTTTGGCAATGGAAATCGAGCAGCATACTGATAACTTTACTAAAATATCTCAAGCTATAACTTGTCTTACATTAAAACAAATTGATGAAATCAAAAGGATTTCAAATTTCATTATAAATTTTCCTGCAGAGGAATTTACTATTAAGTTTTTAACTCAAAAAACAGGATTATCACCAAACAAATTGCAAGAAGGATTTAAGCTCGTGCATAATCGAACTGTGAATGATTTTATAACTTTTATGAGAATAGAAAAAGCAGAGAATTTAATTAGAACATCAGACTTAAATATCTCTGAGATTGTATATTCTATAGGTTTTACAAGCAGAAGTTATTTCTCTAAAATATTCAAACAAAAATACAACTGTAGTCCTAAAGAATATAAATACAACCAGAACTCGATAGCTAAAACAGCCTAATATATTTATTGGTTTACTAAGGAAAGAAGCAGCTTTTATAAAGCTGTTTTTTTTGTTTATTCTTTTTCGTATTTACTAATAAAGTAGATCATCAATAAATTAAGAAATAAAGAAATACTATTTGTTATCATTATCGGATAATCTTTTTTGAGAAAACCATAAACGACCCATAAAAAAATACCTAACGTTAACGTACTAAACATCGTTAAAGAAACATTTTTTACTTTTTTAGATTTCCACACTTTTATAATTTGCGGAATAACAGCAATAGTTACGCATATTCCTGCTACAAGTCCTATGATATTAGTAGTTTCCATAACATTGTTTTAGGAATTTAATTATCGATTAAACTTATAAAAGTTTAAATCAGGATGTTGACAATCGTTTAGAGATGCCATAATAGAATTCATTGCCATGACACTAAAAGTAATGCCGTTACCACCAAATCCTAAAACATAATGCTCGTTTTTTTTAGGATTGGGTTTGCCAAAATAGGGTAGAGCATCCTGAGTTTCTCCAAATGTACCAGCCCAGGAATAATCAAGTTTATAATTTATATCTGGAAAACATTTTTCGAATTGTTTTAAAAGATAGGTTTCTTTTCGGTGTAATAATTTATCTCGTTTTTCGGCATTATGAAATTCTTCATCGCCACCGCCCATAATAATTCTATTATCGGCAGTTCCTCGAAAATATAAATAAGGTTCAGATGTGTTCCAATAAATAGCATTTTTAAATGGGTTAGGAATTTCTATAAAACTTTCTGATGTTAATGCATAAGTACTTTTTAAATCTACAACTTTTTCAGTAAGGGTTTCAGTACTTTCATAACCAGTACAATGTATAATATCTTCGGTAGTAATTGTAAATCCATTTTCTGTTACAGCAATGATCTTTCCTTTCAGATATTTAAATTCAGTAATATTAGTGCGGTCAAAGATTAGCATTCCTTTTTGTTTACAATATTTCAGAAGGTCATGTGCCAGTTTATACGGATCCATTATTGCTCCAGATTCTGATTCTATGGCAGCACAAGCATTTAAACCTTGCTTCTTTAAATCAATTTCTTCTAGCCACTTTACTTTAAAACCATTCTCTTTTCGTGCTTTAAACTCTCTTTGTAAAAACGGAACATCTTTTTTTAATGAACAAAAATAAATACTCTTTTTAAACTCAAATTGACAATCACTTTTTATTGTATCTATAATTTTTTTGAGGTCAAAGATTGCTTTTTCGCAATTCTTATAACTTGAAACGGCACATTCGAAGCCTCTTTTTTCTATTAATTCATGCAAAGAGATATCAATTTCATATTGTAATAGCGCTGTGCTTGCGGCCGTACTACCGTTACAGATATCTCGTTTGTCTACAAGAACTACTTTCTTACCTTCGGACATTAGTTTGTAAGCTATTAAAGCTCCGGTAATTCCTCCGCCTATAATTAAAACAGCCGTAGTAATGTCTGCATCCAACGATGGATAACTTGCGTCCATAGCATTTTTTATAGGCCAAAAAGTTTCGGTTGAACGTAGTTTCATAATTGTATCTTTTCGATAATCATTTGATTACTGTTTTTAGAACAAGTAATTAGATTTGAAGTTAAAGTAGAAGTATTTTTATATATTATTTTTTTGTGTTTTCTTTTGTAGCTTCTTCTTTTTTCTCGTTCTCCTTTTCTTTTTCTTTTTCTTTTTTCTCCTTCTCTAGTTTTTCATGTTCTTCCTTTGCTTTTTTATCAGCTTCTTCTTGTTCCTTTTCTTTCTCTTTTTCCTGTTTTTTGTAATATCCTCTAAACAAGAAATTACTTTTGGCAGCTTCCATGTTCTGACTAAACCCTTGTGTACCATTTTCTAGATTGGTAATTGTTTTGGTCAGTGTATTTGCAAGTTTAGGATCAGTCATTAATCTAGATAATGCACCGTTCCCATTATTCATATTATGGGTAAAAATGGCAAGTTCTTCGGATATTACACCTGCATTGTCCACACTTTTCTTTACACTTTTCATGATATCATCCATTTCGATGGCATCTATAGAAGCAATTTTGCCATTATTAGCAATGATTCTATTAGATTTGTTTCCCGGAGATATGGTAAGAACTTTGTCACCCATCAATCCTTCAGAGCCAATGCTAGCTCTGGCATCAGTCTTTATAAATTGCTTGACCTCTTCTTTTATAACCAGTTTTACAACTACCGAAGAATCGTTTATCAATTGTATTTCTTCGACAGTACCAATGTTAATTCCTGAGAAACGTACATTGTTTCCGACTTGTAAACCACTTACGGTTTTAAAAGTTGATGTTATATGAAATGTTGAACCAAATAGATTTTGTTGTTTTCCGATAAAGTAAATAGTTACCATAAAAAGGATTAAGCCTATTGTTACAAACATTCCTAGTTTCCATTTATATCCAGATTCCTTATTCATAATTTCGTTTTATTAAATGTTTATATAAAGAATGATCTTACCCATTCGTCTTCACTTTTTTCTAATTCTTCGTATTTCCCTTCAGCATGTATTACACCATCTTTTAAAATCATAACTCTATCTGCAGTTAGTTTGGCACAAGACATATCATGGGTAATAATTATCGAGGTAGTTTTACGTTTTTTCTTAATTTCTAATATTAATTCACTTATTTCTTTAGATGTAATTGTATCCAATCCCGTGGTAGGTTCGTCATACAAAATAATTTCAGGTTTTAGTATTAATGTACGGGCAAGACCAATTCGTTTTCGCATACCGCCGGATAATTCCGAAGGCATTTTATCTACAGCATCGGCTAGACCAACACTTTCGAGAACATCCATAACTTCAGTTTCTATTTCCTGAGGGGATAATTCCTTGTTATGTCTTTTTAATGTAAATTCTAAATTCTCTCTTACCGACATCGAATCATATAAAGCCCCACTTTGAAAAAGAAATCCAATTTTGACTCTTATCTTATTGAGTTCACTTTTTCCTAATCCAATTATTTCTTCGCCTAAAACACTTATATTTCCTTTCTCAGGAATTACCAATCCTACAATACATTTTATAGTTATAGATTTTCCTTCGCCAGACCTTCCTAATATCACTAAGTCTTCGCCTTTATTTACAGTAAGATTTACTCCTTTTAAAACATCATTATCGCCAAAAGATTTATGCAAATCTTTAATCTCGATTACAGGAGTTTTTTTATTGGGAGCAACTGTTTGTACTATATTTTCTTGTTCAGATTTCATATTAAAAGAATAAATCAGTGATTTGTACTGCGAGCATATCTATGATAAAAATGGTAAGCGATGCTGTAACTACTGCTGAGTTTGCAGCTTTACCAACACTTTCGGTACCATTTGCGGCATTAAAACCTTTGTAACAGCCAATCATTCCTATAAAAAAACCAAAGAAAAAAGTTTTTATAGTGGCGGGAAAAATGTCTATAAAGTCTAGGGATTCAAAAACCTGCGACATATAGCGATAAGCATTTACATCGCTGTGAATTGTAATTCCTGCATAGCCGCCTAAAATTCCTATTGCATCGGCAAAAATCACCAATATAGGAACCATTAAAGTTGTGGCTAAAATCCGGGTTACAACCAAGTATTTAAACGGATTTATGGCTGCTACTTCCATAGCATCTATTTGCTCTGTTACCTTCATCGAACCTAGTTCGGCACCAATCCCTGATGAAATTTTTCCTGCGCAAATTAATGCAGTAATTACTGGAGCAATTTCTCGAATTAATGATAATGCAACCATACCTGGTAACCAAGATTCTGCACCAAAAGTGGCTAAAGTAGGTCTTGTTTGTAATGTAAGCACTAATCCCATTATAAAGCCTGTTATCGCTACCAACGGAAGAGATTTATAGCCAATAAGATAACATTGCCTAAAAAATTCTTTGGTTTCGTATGGAGGAATAAAAACCTCCTTGAAAAACTTTTTGGTAAAAAGTGTTACATCACCAATATCTGTAAAAGTGTCTTTTAAGTAGAAAAGTGGCATAGTATATTTTTAGTTGTTGAAAAATCATTTTATAATCGTAATGCGTATTAAAAAAATGGAAAAATTCTTAGTCTGTAAAAAAATACTTAACTAAAGGTAATTTATATTTTCTTGAAAAACACTATGATTTTACAAATCAGGGTGTTTTAATATATTGATTTGTAAAATGTTATGTTTGCTATTGTAATGATAAAGGTCAGTATTTTACATACAATTTTCATTATATAACTTTAAATAAAGATTATATAATTCGCATCGATTAAGCAATAATGATGTAAATAGGTATTGTAAAAAGTAAAAAAAGAATAATAAATCCGATAAACTAAAGATTTATTGGCTTTCGCCAAAGAAGAAATATAAGTTTTGATACACTATGCTTAAATGTACTTACATAACTTATATATTGACTTTTCTTAAACCATATAAGTGATTTAAGAAAGTAGAAGATTATTACACTATAAAGGAAAAATAAGTTTTATTGGAGTAAGCTTAAATGTATTTACATCATTTATATGTTTATTTTTTCTTAAACCATATAAGCCATTTAAGGAATTATAAGTTTTATTAGATTACGCTTAAATGTACTTACATGACTTATATGTTTCGTTTTTCTTAAATTATATAAGTGATTTAAGAGAGTAGAAGTTTTAAAGTGTCTTATTTAAAGAAACACATCTGTTTTTTTGTTTAGAACAATAATCTAAAACCAAAAACAGGAAGTTCACCTTGCATAAAATCCAAATCTTCAAATCTTTTAAAACCCAATCGTTCATACATTTTCCAAGCAGTTTGCATTGCTTTGGTCGAATGGATAATTAGCTGATGTTGTTTCTTGTTTTTAGCTTTCTGGATGCAATCATTTATCAAGAGTTTACCAATTCCTTGATCTCTCGTTATAGGATCTACTGCTAATAATCGGAAACCAGAAGTGTTTTTTTCTTTGGTAGCAATTCCGCCAGAACCATAATATTGCATATCGCCAAAATAAACTACGCCACCAACTATTTTGTTGTCAGATGAAACAGCAACCAAAAGTTCTGTTTCGGGATTAGTAGTTAAATCACCAATATTGGCAAGCATCTTATAATAATTGGGTTGCTCAGATTCTTTAGGGAAACCTTCTAATTGCGAATAAACCAGAACCATCAATTTTCCGATTTCCTCAAATTCATTTGCATTAGCATTTCGGATGGTATATTCTTGGTTATTCATAATCTAATATGGTTAGTATTAAAAAAGTAAATATATAACTTTTAATTTTTTGGCAAGCTACGCGGGTGATACGAATTTATTTAACCGCAAAGTTCACAAAGATTCACGCAAAGGGCGCAAAGTTTTTAATTTGTGCTAATTCGAGTAATTTGAGGCTAATTTTTTTTAATCCATTTAATCTGTGAAATCTGTGGCAAAAAAAATAATCGCAAAGTTCACAAAGATTTACGCAGAGGTCGCAATCCTGAAACGTCAGGATGGGATGGAATTCTTCTATCTAACTCTTTGCGAAAGGAACGTGGATAATACTGATTTACTAAAAGTAAAGACGCAGATAAAAACGGATTTCTCCCTTTCCGTCCTGAAGCTTCAGAATCGAGATTACCATTGTTAAAAAAATCCGTTTTTATCCGCGTTTTCGCCATAGCGAATCCGTTTAATCCGCGTTCCTTTCTAGACAATTTAAGTTAGTAACTATAAAACACACACATTTTCTTGAAATCTGTTTAGCTTACTATAATATCATGTTTAAAAAGCAATCCTTTTACTTCCTTTAAGGTAAAAATAGCTTTTTTGAGTTTTACTCTAGATGGGTCGATGGTATAATTATAACTAGTTTTAAAGTCAGTTTTGTTTGCAATAGCTTTATCAAATTCGGCACGATATAAGTCGCAATTATCAAAAATTACATTTGTAATATCGCTTGCCATAAAATCGACAGCGACCAAACTGCAATCGGTAAAGGAAGTTCCTTTTATCTTTAAAGTATAAAACTTAGAAAAATCGAGAACACAATTATTAAAATTTACTTCAAAGATGAGTTTGTCACACATGGCAAAATTCACATCCTTGATTTCGCAATCATTAAAAGTAGCGGTTCTAAAAGCGACATAGTTTATTTTGGCTTCGCTAAAGATGCAATTATTAAAAACACAATCAATAAAAGTAACGGCTAGAAAAGTACAAGCAGAAAAATTACAATTGGTAAAAGTACAAGATTCAAAATCCTTGAAATTTGCATCATCTATGTTATAAGTGATGTCTTTATATTCAATATCAAGGAAATAGTCAGTCATGTTAATTAGTGATGGAAAAAGATAAAAAGTGAAATGTAAAAAATGAAAAGATGATACAAATAAACGAAAATATTTATTGTAGAATTCAAGATTTGGTTTTTAAATTTTTTGTTGTAATTCCAAAATAATTTTCCATTCATTTAGTTTAGAATCGAATGATTTTCCAGCATTTGCAGGACTGGTTGACGGAAGCGTAATAAGTTTGTAATCGTCGCTTACTTTAATATACTTTTTAAAAAATGCAGCCGCTTTTTGTCCATTAAACAAGATAGTTTTAATGTCAGGATGTTGTTTTAAGAAAGTATCAAAATCATTTGTTATTTCATTCTTAATGGTGCTATCAAGACTTCCAACTCTGTCACAGTATTTTAAAACATCCCATAATGCGATGTTATTTTTTATTAAGATTTCTTTTTTAGCTTCATAAACATCAGTAAAATCTTCATTGAAAACGGTGAATAATATTTTCCAGAAGTTATTTTGTTTATGTCCATAATATTGCCCTAGCTCCAAAGATTTTATTCCAGGCATAGTTCCCAGAATTAAAACAGAGGCATTTGGTGACGATATGGGATCAAAAGAATAACTTTCCATTATTTAGCTTATTTACTATTTTGAGAAATCACAATTAAAACAATGGCTATTAACGCAAGGAAAAGCCCGAGATAATTCAGTTTAGTTTGTTTTTCTTTAAAGACTAAAATACCAGTAAGACTTCCTATAATGATTACACCCATATTCATTCCTGCAAAAACAGTCGACGGATTTTCGGCAAATTCCTTATGCGCTTTTAAGTAAAAAAGAATATTACCAAAATTAAGAATACCAATTAATCCACCAAATAAGATATTCCTCGGAGTTAGTTTTACTTTTTTAATAAGTGTTTGATAAAGAACAACTACAACCATTATCGTCATTGAGATTGCAAAAATTGCAAACAACGAAGTAGTGTAGGGAAGATCTGTGTGAGTTGCTATTTGCTTAAAAAGAATATCAATTACTCCAAAACCTAATAATACAATGGCAGGATAAAACCATTTATTAGTGGTCTTGTCTGCGGGTTTATTCAGGATAAGTAATAGGGCAGGAAAGCCAATTAAAAGCGCAGTTATTTTAAGAATATTAAATTCTTCTTTAAATAATAACCAAGCAGCAAGAATAGGTATAAATAGCGAAAGGCGTTGTGCAGCATCTGTTTTTACAATCCCCATATGTTTTATAGACAGAGCCAAAAAGAGAAATATAGAAGGTAATAAAACTCCAATCACAATATAAAGATTCCATGGAGCAGCAGCAGTAATTGCAGTAATATCTGGGCTAAATGATATATAACAAAGTGCCAGTGCAAAGATGTAATTGTAAGCTACGATTTGGGTATTATTAGTATCGTATTTTCGTGCTATCTTAAATAAAACACCAACACTTACACTGCATACAATACTTAAAATTAGAAATAACATATATTTTTTCTGGTTTATTTTCGACGAAATTATTCGCTACCAAATTTACTTCTATTTTAATTAAAAAAAGCCTTCAAAAACGTATGTTTTAGAAGGCTTTATATTTACCTGAAAATCAGGTTTATTTAATGAAATCCATTTCGAGATGATCGATTCCGGCATCTACAAAATAATTATCAGTTTCTTTAAAACCATTTTTTATATAAAATTGTTTCGCAACAACCTGAGCGTGCAAGTATATCTTTTCTTCCAGTTTTACATCATCCAGAATTTTAAGCAATAATGCTTCGCCAATCCCTTTTCCTCTATAGTTTTTCAGTACGGCAATACGTTCTATTTTAGTTCCTTTTTTGGTTTTTCTATATCTCGCTGCACCAGCAGGCAACTCATTATAAGTAGCTAAGTAATGAACAGATTCGTTGTCATCCATCGATTCGCGTTCTACCGATACATGTTGTTCCTCTACAAAAACTTGTCTTCGTATAAAGAACGCAAGATCTATTTGATCTTGGTTATCGATTTGTTCAGTCTTAATTATATTGGTCAAAGTTGCGTTTGATTTATTCTCCATTTTAAGTGATTTATGCTGTCAAAAAATAATTTATATGCAAATATACGTAGTTGACTACATATATTCAAAATCAATAATAAAATTTTATGTTTTATTAATACAGCAAGCAATAATCTTTCCTGTAAAACAATATTAAATAAATAGAAGATTCTATTTTCCAGGAGCAGAACAAGAGTTAGTTAATATCAACTTGAATCCCGCTGTACACTATATCTTTTCATGGCTAAAGGAGCCATAAAAAGGATGCCGTTTCCATCGGGGCTAGGAGGGAAGATTAGTAATTCTATCACCTTTTTTAAGCTTGTTTTTCAATAGGATTTCTATTCCTGCAAGGTTTTTTTCAACCTTGTAGGTATAATTTTTACGAACTATAAGATTTCGTATTATTATCTTAAGAGTCCCGAAGCTTCGGGATAAAACCTGTTAGGTATCTTATTAATTATCATACCTGCAAGGTCAAAAAAGACCTTGCAGGAGATTTATATAAATTAAGCATAAATTACTTTTGAGATAAAGTCCCTAATAATTTTTCTAAGTTATCAATAGACATTGTAAAACCTTCTTTAAAGCCCATTTCAATCATTCTCTCCAAACGTTCCAGAGATTCATTTACAATAGTAATGCTCACTTTTGTTATGCCGTTTTGTTCGCTAAAATTGTAATCCCAATCTGAACCGGGTATTTCTTTATTTTCATTTTCGTCGGCAAAAGTATTGTACATTTTAAAATTGGTCTGTGGAGTAATCGAAGTATATTCCTGAACAGACCAGCGTTCCAATCCTTCGGGACTTACCATAGCATAAAATCTTCGTCCGCCAACTTCAAAATTCATGTGTTTTGTTTTAGCTGACCATGGTTTAGGAGCAACCCATTGATCCAGAAGTTCTGGTTTGGTAAAAGCGTCCCAAACTAACGGAAGTTCCGCATCAAATTCTCTGTTTATGAATACCGTTTTTATGGATTTGTCAACGGTAAAATCAAATTGTAAATTTTTCATTTTTTCTGATTTTTAAGTGTTAATAATACTTCGTCGAGTTGATTAAATTTAGTTTCCCAAATTTCTCTGAATTGGGTTAACCATTTATCAATCTCTTTCATTTTTTCAATTTTAAGTGAATAATAAATTTCTCTGCCTTGCTGTTCCTGTTTTACAAGTTCACATTCAATAAGTATCCGTAGGTGTTTAGAAACAGATTGTCGGCTAGTGTCAAAGTTCTCTGCAATGGCGTTGGGAGTCATTGCTTGTATGGCAAGTAAGGCAATTATAGATCGCCTTGTTGGGTCGGCTACAGCCTGAAAAATATCTCGTCTCATATTACTTAAAGTTTAAAATAAGAAACCAATCAGTTGCAAATGTACGTGCAACTATTCGGTTTCGCAAATTTTTTAAGGATTATTTTTTTTTAAAAGCTGATAATCTGATTAATATGAATTTCTGTCCCAATTCTGGACACCATATCTTTTCCTTTCTAAAGAAGGGGTAAAGTATGTCGTGTTGAGGGTATCTATAAAGTAAAGTGTAATTTTGTAATATAAATATTATTTTAATTAAATAATTATTTATAATATCGTATAATTAATCTTATATTTATTTTAAAAATATAAACGGATATGTCAAACTTAAAGATATTTGGAAATCCCAATCCAGTAGTAGGAGTCAAAGAATATTATTCAATAAATGATTTCTTTGGAGATTCATCTTCTAAACAAAATATTCTACCAGAATATCAAGTTGCATCTAATGATCAAGTAAAATGGTCTGTTTGGATATTTGATAAAGGTTCTTGGCGAAAAACGAAAGAAAATAATAAAACAGGAATAACAGTAGATTATATTTTTTATCAAAAAAGCCTTATTCGTGAAGGGATAAAACTATCAGTTGAAGTTAATGGAGAAAAAGCTATTTTTGATATAAAGCCACTAAGAGCATCGCAAGCCAAAATAGTGCATGTTGATTTGTTAAATGCTAATTTAAGTAAGCCAACAAAGCCGTTTGTTTATGGTGATTGGATTGTTGCTCGCGTGCATTGTGTCGGGATGGACAGGTTCTCTATAAAGGCTACTTTATGGGAAGATGATGGAGGTAAAACTAAACAAAACACTACTAACGTAAGAATACAAGAAAAAATAGGAAATGTTTTAAACGGTATAGCTGATGTTTCGTTTTATTTAGATCCTAGTAATGCCTGGCTTGCTAATATGAAACTAGCAGAAGGAGATACTAACGAAGGCGAATATCATGAGTATTATGTAACAGCAGAATTTTTAGAAAGAAAATCAAAAAGAGTACCTAGTTTAAACACTAATGTGCCTAATCCTGATTATAAACCAGAAGTAGTCCTAAAACAAACACCCGCAGAGAAAAAAGGTCCATCTAAAAAAGAAGTAAAAGGAATAAATAAATCTGAGAATAAAGTTTATGACTATCATGAAGCGAAAGTATCTATAAAACCTACAACAGAATTTAATCCTGTCTGGGAAAAAATTAATAGTTTGATGAAGGTTAATACGGATAATAATTGGTGGAAGAAGAAGGAGAAAAAAGGTATTTGTGAGAGCGAGGCAAGAGTTCGAGCTTTTATGAGGATGTTGCGAGTAAAAGAAGATACTGTTGGAGATTCTGGTTACGAAAAAAATGTAGGAGGAAAATCTTTTATAAAAGATTATAAAAAAGATTGGAGTACGCATCCCAAAATTTCCATATACATTAAACGAATTAATAAAAATTCTAATGCAGCTGGTGCATATCAATTTATGGGAGATACTTATGATGAAATTATTAGAAATTACGGTAAAAGATATAAAATTTCAAATTTCACAAAAGAGTCTCAGGATAAAATGTGTTTAATATTAATGAAGCATTATTACAAAGATGATAGACCAAATAGTTTTTATAATCCCGAAAGTGTTGAATCTAAAGAATGGAGAAAAAGGTTTAAAAATCAGCAAGCTGACATTATTCAATTAATTATTGATGATGATATTAAAAGAGCTGCATTGCTTTCTAGTTTATGTTGGGCTAGTTTACCTGATTCTCCTTATGGTCAACAAAGCTCTTTATATACTTTTATAGACGTAAAAAAAATATACGATTCCTATTTAAAGGAAGAGTTAGTTGCAACAAGTAATGAGCTTTATCTTAAAAAAGGGTTTTTAAAAGAATTTGGATATAGTTGTTGTGATGGATATAGTAATTCAAATACTGGATGTAGCGATAAAAGCGATATTGATTTGAGAAATAAAATGACCTTTTATGCCCAGAAGACAAGTACAGATTGTAATATTACTTGTAGAAAAATCATGAAAATTATTGATATTTACCCAGAAAATCCAACAGAACAAGATGGTGAATCATATTACCAAACTGCATTGGAAACAAAAGATAGAAAAGGATTAACATTAAATATTGATAATTTTAAAAAGGGAATCAACTATATTGATAAGTCTTTAGAAGCAGGATATCCTATAATGGTAGGTGTTCATCATTCAAATATTTATAAATATAATGAAACCAGTGTCCCAACTACAGATCATTATGTAATAATTGTAGGGAGATTTTGTGATAACAATGTATTAAAATACAGATTTTGGGATGTTGGAACAAAGAATGGAGAAATAAATGATTATAAGTTTACAAAATATGAAGATAAATTATATTCAGACGAGATTTTCCATAAAGGTAAATCATATGTTGTTAGTCAAATTAGAAGGAATAAAAAAATAGATGATAATTCATTAATTACATTTTAAAAATGAAAAAAGTAAAAAATTATATTATTGGAAGTTTGATATTGCTAATGTTTTCTTGCAAAGGCCAAGATAAGAATGAAGTAATAAATAATTCAAATAATCAAAAAGTTAATGATTTAAACGGGATTACTTTATTAGAAGTTGAGAAAACGGATAGTTTGTATACTGTTTATAATAGATGTGACGGGGGAAATGGTGTATTAAGAATTTCTGAAAAAGAATTTTATTATTACCATCCACAAGAAGGAGCTTATTATAATATTCAAGATGTTGAAAAAATAAATAGCAACAAATATAAAATCACATCTGATGGCTATTACTTTTTTAAAAATGATAAATTAATTCCAGAAAATAGTGTTTGGTTATTAATTAAAAAAAATAATCTGTTATGGGAATTCGGAAAAGAGTCGAATAAAAATAAAGCATTATTATCAGATAGTTTAAATATAAAAATTGGGAAAATAGCCTATAAAGTGCAGCCTCTTAGTGAATGTTCTGAAAATAATGAAGAAGAAGTAAAAGGTGATAATTTAGTTGGTAAATGGGGGACAAATTGCGAAAACCCAATTGGAATAGTAATAAAAGAAAATGAATTAATAATGTGTGTTGAGCCTAATGTTTATTATATACACTTGACTAAGATTAATAAAAAAAAGGAAGACAAAATTTTAAAATATAGATTAAAAGGATTTGAAGGAATTGGATCTAAAGATGTAAATGCTCAAAGTTATTTTAATGATAATGAAATTGCGATTGTAAAAATTTTAGAGGATAACAAAATAGAATTTACTTGGTTAGGCTTTTATAACAAAGTGAATAAAGAAAGACAAAATAGAGAATCACTTATTAGTAATGAGAATCCAACTATTCTAAAAAAATGTTATTAATGAAATGATGGTTTATGTTTTAAATTTCACAATTTATAAGTACGAGTGTTCATTAAAAAGTAGACTATGAAAAATATTTTTGTTTGTTTATTTGTTATGATTTTTATTGCCGTTGGTTGTAAAAATAATACTGATAAAGAAGTTGGAGGTAAAGAAAAAGAAGGATTACTTGAAAAAAATATAAATACATCTAGTAATTTAAAAGCTGATTGTTATCAAGTTATTATCGATTTAATAAAAAGCTCAAATCTCAAAAATCCTTTCAAGGATAATTTGAAAATTGCGATTGAAAATAATAATGGGGTTAATATGAAACTACGTTTGTTTGATGCAAATGATAAGTCTGAAAGTACCATTGGCTGGATTGTTTTTGATGCCGAAAACATGAGACTTTTAGATATTACAAATGATATTAAGAATCCTATAAAATTAACTTTTGAGCATAAGTTATGGAATAAAATTATTGAATGTTTTTTTGATAATGATAGAAGTTATTATTTCGAAGAAGATGATAAACCATTAGAAAAAGAAAATTGTAAAACCACTACTAGAGAAATGGAAACAACTCAAGTATGTATTTTTGAAAACACTAATATAAAAGGTATTTATGATAGATTAATTTTGAATAAAGAGATAAACGACTCAGAATATTTAAGTAAAGTTTTTCCCGAAACAAATCAGAATATTGTGATAAATGAAAAAGGAATTATAAATATTGAGTACAAAATAGTGACCTCAAAAAAACTAGAAATTACCATGAATTATGAAGGAGGGGTTACAACTCTTGAAATAATTCAGATTAATAATAATGTGAAAAGGATAATTACTAATAGTGCTGATTAATCTAGATTTTACCTTGATAAAGTAGATTAGCAATCATAATGGATTATGTTAGATGAAGAATTAGAAACAAAGTTTCTTTACAAAGCAACGTTGTATTAATATGAAAAAAATAATTTTATTACCAATACTATGTTTAATGATTTCTTGTAAAGAGAGTAAAAAAAATATCTCTTTATCAAAGGACATTTCAAATAAAGAATATTCAATCTTAAAAAAACAAGATACAATTATTGAAAATATTTCAAAAAATTGCGAAGAGGCACAAGAACGAAATATCTATGACTATAATTTATGTAAAGAGTGGAAAATACTTGATGAATCTCAAATAAAAGAGATTTTAAAATCAGGAGAATTAGGGGATGGAGGAGAAGGAGATTCTCGAGCACTTCATTATACTTCATCAGAATTTCCAATTTGGATAACAGCTGATATGACTGTTGGAAAACAAAAGTATAAACTAAAAATTAATGGAGGTTCCTATTTTTACTTAACAAATGATAAAAATATCACATCCCTTTATTTTTGTAAAAATAATAAGTACAGAACATCTTTTATATCTGGAATAGGAACAGAAGATGATGAATTATATGAAAAACTAAAAACTAAAAATTGGGATAAAATAAATTCTCAAAAAACAGATTTAAACTTGTGGCAAGGTAATTACAATTTTGATAATGGAAATTTTGAACAAAGCTATAAGAGCTACCATATTAAAATAGAAAAAAACACTTGCATTTTATATCAAGGTGACTTACCTGCATGTGAGATTGAATGTATTGTAGATAGGCATGATAATGAATTATTTTTATATATAAAATCAGAAAAATTCAAAAAGTCACCATATGATGTCTCTTATGTTGAGTCATTATCGGAAGGAGATTATTTATTAAAGATTATCAAGCGGGATAATAAATTTTATGTAAAATCTCCTATAATAAAATATTGGAATGAAAAGAGTAAAACATTTGAAAAAAATATAGAAATAGAAAGCGAAAAGACAAATTAAATGAGAAAAATTGTAGCGTTATTTTTACTTGTAAATTGTATTACTTGTTATTCTCAAAATTTAATTAAAAATAGTCTAAAGGGAATGTATTTTGCTAATGTTCAGATTGAAAGTTATGAGACAAATAGGGCTATAAATGTTACTTACTATCTATATTTTGGTAAAAATTATGTAACATTAAATTTTTCTAATAATGAATTTGCATTATGTGAAGGAAAATATTTTTATAAGGAGAAAAATAGTATTCTTTATCTAATCCGTGATGAAAATGATGGGCGCCCGTGTCCAGCTATGAAAGATAAAAATGATGAAATTGATTTTTCTAAAGGCTCAGAAATTATATCTATAAAAAAAATAAAGAATAAGTACTACATACGAAGCAAACGTTTTTATGATAAAGATTGGCAATTATTACAGCAAAAATAAAATAATGAATGTATAGTGTATAATTTCAAATGATCTAAAGATGGAAAAATTATTTAGGCTTATATTATTAATTAGTACATTTTCTAGTTGCCAAGAAACTAAAAGTAAAATTGATTTTTCAGCTGTTAATAATCATGTTTTTTATGAGGTAAAAAAGATGAATTCAATTAATAGTATTTACGAACCTTGTGATGCTTCTAATAAAAAATATAGTATTAAGGATTCTTTATTGGTTTATACTACAGCTCAAGATGGCGATTTTAGATATAGAATTTTAGGTATCAAAAAGAATAACAATGATTATGAACTACAAATAAAAAACACTGATCCGACTCAGAAAGTTTCAATACTGAATATTAGCAAAATTGATGATAAATATTATTCAATAAATGGAAAAGTTTTTATTGATAGTGTTTTTATAAACACAATTCCTTATATAAAACAGTCGTGTAAGGAATGTGGCAACTGTGAGGATGTTAAAAAACAAGTAAATAGTAATGAAGTAACGCTAAATGGCAACTGGAAAATTGATTGCAAAAATGGGAATTCAAGTATTAATATAAAAGATAAAACTGCTTTTTTAGAAGTTATGTTCAATCAAATTTACATAGATATGATTGAAATAAAAAGATATGATTCTGAAAAAGGTATAGCGTACAAATTAAAAGAAATACCAGAAGATAAAGGAAATTTTGGAGTTAATTTAAATTGGAAGGAATATATCAATGACAAACCTATTGCTTATATAAAAGTAATAGATGATAACACTATCTATTTTTATTGGTACGGATTTTTTAATAAAAAAACTCAAAAAAGAGAGTTTACAGAATGTAGCTTTCAGCAGGAAAATAGAAAAAATCAACAAGAAATAATTTTAAAAAAATGCGATGAATAGAATACAAATGAGAAAAAGTCTAGGATAATATGAGAAATTTTAAAACTTTGATGATTGTGTTTCTAATTATTGTTTTCAACAGTTGTGATAATAAAGCACAAAAAAAGAAAACATCTGAAGCATCGGAGCCTAAGATAATTGATAGTTTGATATTATTAAAAGATACAATAGTTTTTTCTAATAGTTCAGAAGGAGAAAAATTATCATTATTTAAAAATCAAAAAACTAATGATTCAATTATTAAGTCTACAATTTATGGAGAGACGGGAAAAATAGATTATACCTTTATTTTTAATAGAGAATTATTTAATGCAAATCGAGTAATTTATAATTATGAAGAACCTATTTATATAAATTCAAACCCTAAAATAAATAAAAAAACAGGTGAAAATTTAAAGACTTCTGCTTTAGTGAAAGAAGAATTGACAAATATTTTCATTGAAGATATTAAGTTTTTCAGAAGGCAAAAAATGCATACATCTAAAGCTAGTAATTTAAAAACTGATTGTTCTCAAATTATTATTGAGCTAATAAAAAGTTCAAACCTTAAAAATCCTTTCAGGGATAATTTGAAAATTGAGATTGAAAATAATAATGGTGTTAATATGAAACTACGTTTGTTTGATGCAAATGATAAGTCTGAAAGTACCATTGGCTGGATTGTTTTTGATGCCGAAAACATGATGCTTTTGGATATTACAAATGATATTAAGAATCCTATAAAATTAACTTTTGAGCATAAGTTATGGAATAAAATTATCGAATGTTTTTTTGATAATGATAGTAGTTATTATTTTGATTAAACCTTGCTACAATGTTATAATAAAGCCGCTTTGTTAGAGCGGCTAAAAATTAAAGTTTACTGCAACGACTGCAAAGAGGCTTTCCGCCAGTTCCAGATTTAAGATTCTCTTTCTCAATGTTGTTCCCTTCTGTACAACTACTGTTGTTGTGATGGACATCTTGTTTTACACTGTAAAACGGATCTACTTTTGCCATAATAATTTATTTTTATAATTAATATCTCGAAAGTTAGCCCTGCATTTTTTGATTCTATTACTGAAAACCATAATGCACTTTCTTTAATTGTAATAATCAATAGAGACAAAAGTGAAAGTATATTCTTTTTATGATGAGGAAAGTCCATCGATTACGCGGGTTTTTCCTATATTTGCCGTTCTTAAATCTTCACATTAAGAACAAAATAAAATTGCCCTTATGCTATGTAGTAAAGTTCCGAAAGGGCTTTGACGCCGTGAAGAAGCGTAAGACTGCTAACGCATAAGGGTTTTTATTCTTAAATCTTCACATTATGAGTACAAACAACCTTTCAGAAGAAGCCAAAACAAGGCTCATGAATTTCTTTAACAATACTATAGATCCAAAAGGTATGGCTAAAGTAATAAGGCAAGCAAATTATCTTCTTGCTTTAGGAGCTATGAGGGAACAAACCCTTCAAAACGAAACAATCAATCTAGAAAACAGCTTTTATTGGCTCAATGAATTAGCCGAAATTCTAAATCCTTATTTAGATGTAGAATAAGTTTTTCTTATCACATTTTATTAAACCTCGATTTTAAAAGTCGAGGTTTTTTTTTTATGTAGATTTAATTTCTATTGCTGCCGCGAGCGTCTCGCTCGTGTACGCAATCTAAATCAACAATACCAAAATCACTATAAATATCTTTTCGGCAAACTATCGTTAGATTCTTATTTCCATTTATTTAGTTGCCATTCTTTGTGTTCACGAGTGAGATGCTTGTTCTAGCAGGGGAATTTGTACAGCGTATAGCTTTAGTTTTTTGAAAAACTTCAGAGAGCATATACTCTAGTATGATTTATTTAAACCAACCATTATACCATAACGTTTTTCCTTTTCGACCTGAAGAAGCTTTCCCTTTTTTTATATATTCTCTACCGTCTTTTCCTTTAAATTCGTGAAATACTACTCCAGCTAAAGCTAAAGCAGTTGTAGCAATAATTTTTTGTAGGTTCATTCGAATTAGTTTTGAGAGTTACCAATATGTTCGAATAAAGTTTCATCTATTATTAGGAAAAGATTCTCAACGTTGTCAGATTCTGGTAAATCTGTAATTTCTTTATAAATATCATAAATCAATAGATTTTTATATTTAGACATTTCAGGAGTTTGGATTGGGGAATTAATTTTTTTAAATTCATTTATAAAACCTTTTTTGAAATTAGAATTTCTATTCTCAAATATTCTAATGATTTCTTTCTTTAATTCTATCATAATTTTATTTATAGTTGTTTTTCTTCATTTTATATTAAATATTCGCCAACGTTTTGTCGCTAGGCGATGTAGCGGATTATAGTATAGCAATGCGTACAAAGTAAAGAGACTTCATACAGTACAGTTTAAGTTTTTATTATTACCTATTATTGTAATTTTTCAAAATACCTTGCTCCTTTTTCGGGAACTAGCATGACAAAACACTGCGGTTTTTGTTTAGTATAAAGTTTGGAATTGAATATGATTTTTTGTAAATCTATAATTCTACCATCAACTATTATGTTAAAGTTTTCTTTTTCCATTTCTTCTACTTCATAAATACCTTCTGCAATTACCATATTTTTTCCTTTCGAGCAATACAACGTAGCATATTTTCCAAAATGAAATGTAAATTCTAAACCATCTTTATAATGATAATTTGGGAAATCTTTACTAATCCATGTTCCGATTAATTCTTCTTTTGTTGGAACCATATTTATTAAGTATTAAGAAATTAATTTTATTTTCAGTATGTTGGTTTTTAGTTTTTTTGCATCTCATTCTGCGATGTCTCCTGACTTCATAGACAATATTAGGACAACAAGTTTTAAAAACAAAGGGTTTAAAAGTGTAAAAGTATTTTGCAGATGAATCAAGAGACTTGCCACAGCGCATAAATTACAATAATATTTTCATTTTCAAGAAGACTTCTAAGAGCGTAAACTTTGCTAAACTCGCATTGTTTTATGGAAATGTGAATCTGCTTTTTATTAAATGCTTTTTAGCTACTAATATTATATTTTTCATATGTATTTATTAGCATTTGCCCAAATTTGACTAAGTCAGAATAACTGATTATCTGAATAGAGTTTAGACCAGAATTTATCATTTTTAAACAATGAAATTGAGCATCATCAAATTCATTTGAAACACCTATTATAATCTTAACACGAGGCATTAATACTTTTGTTTTGTATTCTTTTTCTAAATTAAGTTTATATTCTGATAACTTTTGTAGATAAAAAAGTGACTGTCCTATGACAATTGATAAATCGTTATGCGGATAATGACAATTATGGCTATCATCGTATTTTAATAATATATGTTTGGGTCTTTTTAATTCTATAAGATCTAGAAAACCATCAACAGATTCCATCAATAAATCTCCTTCAGAAAATAGAGCAATTTTTCTTGCGTCGTGTTGGTTTACATATTCTACCCCGAAAACCCATAAATTATTTTCAATCCAATTTTGAAATATTTTTTCTGGCTGTCCTGCTTTATATTTTATTAATTCTGGATAATTGTCTATTTCAGTAGTTATTTTATTTGATAGTTCTAGTTCAATTAGTTTCTCAAGTATTAAAATTTCTTCTTTCATGTACTTATGATGAAAAGCTCCCCTCAGGTTTTCTATCTCAATTTTATCAAGAGATAATAATAAACCTTTAATTTTGTCATCAGATTCAAATTTTTGCAGAAATAATGAAATAGTTTCTAAATCATCTTGTTCAAATTTTTGAATTAATACATTTATTTCATCAGTAGTTTCAATGAATTTAGAAGAATGCTCAGCTCCATCACTAATAACTGAAATAGCATTTAAATGGTTGTATAAAGCCCTTACTTCATGAATTGAAAGTTGTTCGGTAAAGATTGGAATTCCATTTTCATTTGTTGCATAAATATTGAATTTTAAATTTTCATCTGCAATGCCATCTTTAATTCCAGAATAATTAATAAACAAACGACTGTTTTTATTTCTGAAAACCTCTAGATGGTAAGGGGTACTCATAATTAAATTTTTTCAATAACATCTTTATACCCTTCCCATTCAGGATTATATTTTTCACTTATCTGAGAGAAAGTATCATCTCTTAATTCCATATTCGACAATTCTTCAATATTAAACATTCTAAATTCAGGAAATGGATTATCTGTTTTTGAATCAGAAACTCCATCTGTTTGTACTAAATGTACTTTTGTACTTTGTCTACCATCTTTTGCAGTAAGTATGAAAACGGCATAAGGATTTCCGATTCTCTTACCAGAAGTTTTTTCTGGCTTGTTGTATTCGAATTCAATTACTTTTTTTTCCTTAATAGCTTTAGTTAATTTGTCTAAAATATTCATATGTTTATTTATTTAGTTTATTTTTTTTAATCTTACTGTGAAATTTTTGCCACTTCGAGATGTTGGAAAATTTAATGTTAAATTCATAAATAGGCCTAATATTATTCTAAGTGAAGTTTTTATAGATTCCAAAAATCTCTGATATAATCAAATTTTTTAATCATATAAATTTTTTACGTTTGAATTAATATATCCATTTAGTCCAGAACCTCTAATCGCTAATAATTTCATGTTATTTACATTTCGATTCCCAGCTTTTCTATAACTATATTTATATATCCTTAAAGAACTTTTGAATCTTACTTTGATATAATCATCTCCAATTTCATAGCCATATATTCCAGAATTAGAATTTTTATATTTTTCCATAAGTTATAATTCTGAATATATAGTTGACATTGATTTATCTCCTTGATTATAACCATTTCTTGATCTCTCAAAAGAATCTTCCAAAATGTTAATATCTTCAGCTTTAGCTAAATCATATAATTTCCAACCCATTTTTCCAGAGGAACTATAGCCATCAACTTGATAAGCTCTTAATATTTCATTATTTTTTGTTGACAAACCATAACAATGAGGCTCAACAATTCTTAATTCATCATCATAATTAAATTCTACTAAATTTTTGTTTTCGATTGCTTCGATAATTTCTTGGTTCATAAGTTTTATGTTTTTTTTGATTAGTTTTTTTTAATTTGTCCCAAGCTGAAAAAAGTTCCTATAATTGTTACATTAATTAGTAAAACCCGACAATCCAGGTTTGAGACTATAATATTCTTGTTAAATATTAAATCAAATCTAATTTTTTGATTTAATATAATTTTACGGAAAACCATACTTGATAAAATTAAATCCTAATTTTCAAAAATATCAATTAACAATCTTAAGTAACTAGGTATAAATACCTGTTTATTTAATTGAAAAGAATTTCTTACTTGTGTTTGATGGCGCAGATTTTCAATCCGTGCCCACAAAGTTGGTTAAAGAAATAGTTGGGATTAATTGTTGTGGGCACGGATTGAAAATCCGCGCGATTGTTGTGCATATCCACACAGTCACATTTCTAGCCCTGATAGAAGAGAAAATCCTTTTTTATTGTTTTTTTACAATAAAAAAGATTGGAATGATAGCAGGAAAAGCTTCTAAAAAAAATAAAAGCTTTTATTAATTAAAAGTTTTAAAAGAAGATAACCACAAAGTCTGTCATTTTGAGGAACGAGACCCGAGTGATAACGAATAGACGAAGTAAATCTCCGTGAGAAACTAACTCATAGTTTTTTCTTAAATTGTCGAGCTACTCGCGAAGATTTCTCGTTCCTCGAAATGAAAGATTGGAGAAAACTTTGTGTCTTTGCTATAGCTCGGGTCTCGTTCCTCGACAAAAAATGAGAATAGAAACTTTGCGGCTCCGCTTCTTTGCGATATTCTTTTATTATTTCGGTTTCATAAGCCTTCGACTACGCTCGGGATGACAATAGGGGATGACAAAAATGAGAATAAAAACTTTGTGAATCTCTGTGCTATTTCGCGAATCTCTGCGAAACTTTTAAAAACAAAAAAAGGACGATACTTTATGAGGTATCGTCCTTAAAGGCAATTTTTAACGTGCATTTTTAAATCCTTTCAGATTTTTAAATACGGGAATTAATAATTGCGTACAGTTCTTTGGGTAATCTAATAAAAAAGAAAGCTAAACGGTGGTTATTCGTTTATAACATCGCCTTCTTTAATTTCTTCGCTGGCAAGTTTTATCAGTTTATCATTGGCATTTAAATCGCCAAAGATTTCGATTTTATCATCGATTTCTCTTCCTTTTTTCACGTTGATTCTTGTTGCTTTATGGTTTACTATTTTTATAATATAAACACCTTCGGCAGAACTTACAACGGCAGTTTTCGGAGCTACAAATGTGCTGTCTTTTGCATTTAGCGGAAGCAAAACTTCGGCTACCATTCCGGGTAATAAATCTCCGCTTGTATTGTTCACGTCCATTTCTACACGTTCTGAGCGCAGTTTTAAATCTAACGCTCCCGACATACGTTGTATTTTGGCTTTAAAAGTATCTGGCGATGATTTTACATTAAAACTCATTTCGTCACCTTGTTTTAAATATCCTGTATATAGTTCTGGGATAGATACAGCAAGACGCAATTTTGTTTGTTCCTGAATGGTTAATAATGGCAAATCTGACCCTTTGCCAGATGGGCCAACATAAGCGCCTAAATTGACATTTCTTGCGGTTACAATTCCGTTAAAAGGCGCACGAATTTCCAGATAACCTCTCATAATTGCCACTTCTTTATGCGAAGCCACGGCTGCTTGGTATTGTGCATAATCAGAATTCTTTTTTCCGTTTGCCATTTCTAAGTCATTTTTAGAAATTGTTCCTTCTACCTTACTGGTTTCATAAAGACGATTGTAGGTGCTTTTGCTTGTATTGTAAATGGCTTCCATCGATTTTAATCTCGATTCGGCAGCAGCAAGTTGCGAACTAATTTCGGGAGCTTCTAATACGATTAAAAGTTGTCCTTTGGTTACTTTCGAGCCAATATCTACTTTAAGTAATTTTACAAAGCTGCTTACTTTTGCATATAAATCTACTTGCTGGAAACTAGATAATTCAGCTGGCATTCTTAGTTCGGTTGTTAACTTCTCTTTTTGCAAAAGAAATGTTTCCATTTTAGGTTCTACTTCGGCTACAGCTTCTTCTTTTTTGCCAGAATTACAGCTGCTTAATAAACTTACTGCTATGAATAATAGCATGGTCGATTGTACTATTTTATTTTGCATTTTTTGGATTTAATGAGGATATATAATGAATGCTTTCTTCGTCTTCAGGATCTAAAGAAACTGATTGTGTTGTTGCTTTTTCTTGTGCCCACGCAAAAATTAGTGGTAAAATTAGTAGTACTGTAAAGGTCGAAAAGAATAATCCGCCAATAACCGCACGCCCTAATGGTGATACCTGATCGCCTCCTTCGCCGTGACCAATTGCCATAGGTAACATTCCGGCAATCATGGCTACTGATGTCATGATAATAGGACGAAGACGCAATGCTGCTGCCTCACGAGCGGACTCTAAAGCGTTGCCATTGTGTTTGCGCAATTGCTCGGCATTGGTTACTAATAAAACTGCATTGGCGATAGAAACCCCAACCGACATGATAATTCCCATATACGATTGTAAGTTTAATGTTGAGCCTGTAATCGTAAGCATTAATAAAGCTCCCAGAACTACTGCGGGAACTGTTGTTAAGATTACCAACGATACTTTGAACGATTGGAAGTTTGCCGCCAGCATTAAAAATATCACGAATATAGCAACCAATAATCCTACTTGTAAACTGCTTAATGTTTCTACCAATACTTTGCTCATACCTATTGGGGTAATGAATAATCCGCGTGGTAACTCTCCTAATGAATTTATAGTTGCATCTACATCTTTAACAGCCGTTCCTAAATCGGTTTGGCTAATGTTTGCAGTAACGGTAATGTATGGCATTGCACCTAAGTTGTCGTTCTCACCACTTACAAAACCTGGTGTAATCTTGGCAACATCGCTTAAAACGGGACGAAGCGAATTTTTTAATACTGGAATTTCGCCAATATCGGTTTTGCTTTTCATTAGATTCAACGGTACTTGAACTTGAACGTTATAGGATAATCCAGCTCTTTCATCTACCCACATATTTTTTTCGGTATATCTGGATGATGAGGTCGAAGCTACAAGCGAACGTGAGATATCATTCATATCTACGCCTAGTTCGGCAGCACGAGTTCTGTCAATATCTATATTCATTGCAGGATAATGTATAGGTTGCCCAATTTGCACATCTCTGAAATAGGATATCTTCTTTAGTTTCTCGACTATTTGGTTGGCGTAAAGCTCATTTCGTTTTTTGTCTTTTCCAGCAATTCGCACTTCGATAGGAGTAGGAGAACCTTGACTCAATACTTTATCCGTAAGTTCGATTGGTTCAAATGAAACTTTCACATCGGGAAGAACTTTTTTAAGTCTATTTCTAAATTCATCTTTAAAATCATCCATATCGGCATGATAGTCTTTTAAACTCACCTGAAAAACAGCTTCATGAGAACCTGCCATGAATAAATAAATAGGGTTAATAGAGAACAATGCTGGGTGTTGCCCAACATATACAGAGGAAATCCCAATATGTTCCTTGCCCACCATTTTGTTTAATTCTTTCAGGACAATAATCGCTTTTTCTTCGGTGCGTTCTAAACGAGTTCCGTCGGGAGCGCGCATTCTTAACTGGAACTGACTTGAGTTTACTTTTGGAAAAACATCTTTTCCGATAAAGGTAATTAGTACAATTGCCAAGAAGGTAATTCCGAAAAGATAGGCGAGTGTTACTCCTTTTTTATGAGGGAACAAACGGTCTAAGGTTTTCATAAATCGGATTCTGAATTTCTCAAAATGACTTATTTTTCCATCATTGTTAAAATCTTCTCTTTCGACCATTGCTTTTTTCTGAGTAATCAAATCTTTCTCAGACTCAGGCGTTAATCCGCAATCATTAAATTCAGCTTCATCATCGGTAATACCCGGTTCATGTGCATGTTTAGGATGCGCTTTCATTAACCAGTTTGCCATAACTGGCACAAAAGTTTGTGATAGTAAAAACGAAATAACCATCGAGAATCCAATTGCTAATGCCAATGGCAAGAACAAGGCTCCCGGAATTCCGACCATGGTAAATGCGGGTGCAAATACGGCAAGAATACAAAGCAAGATCAATAATTTAGGCAAGGCAATTTCCTGGCAAGCATCCCAAATGGCGAGTGCCTTGGGTTTTCCCATATCGAGATGTTGGTGGATATTTTCTATCGTAACGGTACTTTCATCTACCAAGATTCCTATGGCAAGAGCCAATCCGCTTAAAGACATTAAGTTGATGGTTTGTCCGAATAATTTCAGGAATAAAACTCCTGAGATAATCGAAATAGGAATGGTTAAGATTACGATTAAAGCAGCACGTTTGTCGCCTAGGAAAAGTAAAACCATTAAACCAGTTAATACTGCTCCGATAATTCCTTCGGTAATTAAACTTTTAACGGAATTAATTACATAAACCGATTGGTCAAATTCATAAGATAATTTTACATCTTCAGGAAGTGTACTTTGTATTTTAGGTAGTTCTGATTTTAATTTCTGAACCACATCCCAAGTCGAAGCATCTCCCGCTTTGGCAATACTAATATAAACTGAACGTTTTCCGTTTACCAATGCGTAACCAGCAGTAATATCGGCACCATCTTTTACAGTTGCCACATCGCCAAGTTTTAGGTTCTGAACGCTTCCTTTAAACAGCGGAATGTTCTCAAAATCCTTAACTTCTTTAATCGTATTATTAGTTGGCGTAATATAATTTTTATCGCCCATACGCACGTTTCCTGATGGAGCCGTTTGGTTGTTTACACGTATAGCTTCAACAATTTGGTCGGGAGTCATATTATGCGAACGCAATAAATCAGGGTCTACATTTACCTCGATTGTTCTTGGGCTTCCGCCAAAGGGTGCTGGTGATAATAAACCGGGAATGGAGGTAAAGGAGGCTCGAACGTATACATTGGCCAAATCCTGTAATTCATTATTGGAACGTATTTTACTACTCAGAACCAATTGTCCGATTGGTAATGACGAAGCATCAAAACGGATGATAAATGGCGGTTGTGTTCCGGGAGGAAATGCCGCCTGAATCCTGTTTGAAAGAGAACTCAATTCGGCAGCAGCCTGAGCCATATTTGTGTTTTCGTAATAGGTTAATTTCATAATCATTAACCCCTGAATATTCTTAGTTTCTACCGATTTTACGCCATTGGCAAATGGTAAAATGTTGACATAAGTCTTAGCAAAATAAGCTTCCATCTGGTCTGGTGTATAACCACCAAAGGGATGTGCAATATAAATAACCGGCAAATTCATTTTCGGAAGAATATCTACCTTGATGTCCTTGATGGCACCAATTCCGAAGAAGAATAAACCTGCAACCATAACCAGTATGGAAATGGGTTTGCGAAGTGCAAAACGTATTAAATTCATTAGGATCTATAATTAAAATTCATTTATAAATAAGTCAAAATTACCTGTGGCAGCAGCCTTGAGTAAAAAAGATTGCCAAACATTATTATTGACAATATCACGGTCTATTTCGGCACGGTTTAGCGTATAAAGTGTTTGGGTAATATCGGTTAATGTTGTTAATCCGTTTTTGTATAAAGTCGATTTTTGCAAATAGGCCTGAGCAGCTGCTTTAACCTGAATAGGAGCTTCGGCATAATTATCCATAGTGATTTTAATTTTTGCGTCGGCAAGATTTAATTGTGCTTTAAGCTCGGTATCAATCTGGTTGTATTCATCTTGTAATCCTTGCGAAATAAATTTTTGAGCACTTACTTGTTTGCTTGTTCTAAACGGCGTTGTAAGATTCCAGGTAATTCCAATTCCTACCAGATAATTGGTTCGGTCAGGGCTAATACCATCTATATAATTTCGGTTAAAAGAAGTTTGGTCTACAGCATAATCCGAGTTAAATCCTGAAGCTCTTGTTTGTAAAACGCCAAACATACTCATCGTTGGGTAATAACTTCTTTTGTATAATTTAACTTGTTGATTGCTGTAATCAATTTTGCTTTTGTAGTATTGAAGCACAGGATGCAAGCTATCGTTAGACTCCGTTGCTTGTATCATTTCTTTCGGAATCTGACTCACAAACAAAGTATCTGGGACAAAATCCTGAGTAGGAACTCCCATTAAAATAACCAGTTTGCTATTTTGTTCTTTTACAAAATCTTTAGCCTGATTTAAAGCGATTTTGGCACGAGAAACTTCGGCTGTAGCCAATGTAGAATCTACTCCTGCCAATAATCCGTTTTTTACTCTTGCTACGGCAGTATTTTTGAAAACTACGGCGCGTGTTAAGTTCTTTTGCTGAGAAATTAATAAACGTTGGCTTGCCAGCAAATTAAGATAGGCTGCAGAGATTTTGATTTCTTGCTGAAACTTTTCTTGTTGCAAATCATTCTCACGACTTTTAACTTCGACTTTGGCAAGATTAATTTTTTGTTTGATTTTTCCGAAAGTGAAAAAATCCCAGTTCATGTTAACCAGATATAATGCTCCAAACGAAGCGTTCCAGTTTTGTTCCGGTAATGAAGGCCCAGAAGAGGCAGTTCCTAAACCATTAAAACCATATAAGGCACCATTCTGCCCATTTATGGTTCCATAATCTTGTTGTGCCGATAGGTTTAAATTGGGTAAATAATCCCGGTTTGCTTGCTTTAGCGTTTCTTTGGAGGCATTGGCATAATTGCTTTTTGCTTTAACGCTACCATAATTTTCAAGACCTATTTTAATAGCATCTTTTAAGGATAGTGTTTGGGCAAAGCTTGCCGAAACGGAAAACAATAAAAATAATAAGGCAATTTTTTTGAAATACATAAAACTCTAAATAAGAAATTATGAAACAAAAATATTTTACTTGAGCCGAAATAACAGTTGTTAAATGATGTAATGCAATAGTAAATGACGAATTGAATTGGTCATTTATTGGCTATAAAAACTAAAAAAATGTGGTTAATTTGTAAACTATTTAAGTATTAAAAATGAATAAAAAATTTAGTAAGATATTGGATAACAAATGGTGGCAAGAAATTGCTGTTATTGCCTTTTCGTTTACAATTTACACGTTAAAAAACGATTGGATGTTATTTAGTTCTGTGGCATCTATATTAATGGGCGTTTTTTTTTATTTGATTTTATACATGCATGCCCAGTTTAATCGTTTTTTTATACTTCCTATTTTATTTAAGAAACAACGACCATTAACATATATATTCTTGACTCTTTTGGGAGTATTGCTATTTTCGGTTGTTTTATACGAAATAACGACTTTGGATATGTTTAGCAAATGCCGTCTGTATCAAAACTCTCATCAACGCAGTTACGCCTATCAATTAGCAAGTGTATTAGGAACATTGGTGTGTATATTGAGTCCGATAATTGTTTTTAAATTTTACAGGATTCATAAAAAGCAAACCGATGAAACTTTGTTGTTTAATCAGATGCAACTTAATGCGCTTAAAGGACAATTAAACCCTCATTTTTTATTCAATACTTTTAATACGCTGTACGGGATTAGTCTTGAATTTCCTGATCGTACGCCCGATTTAATCATGAAAGTGTCGCAATTAATGCGTTATCAGTTAGACAGCAGTAACAAACAATGTGTATCGCTAGAAGAGGAACTTTCGTTTATAAATAGTTACATACAATTAGAAAAGGAGCGAGTAGGGTATCGTTGTGATATTACGTACGATTGTAAGATTGATAATGAGAATGCCTATAAGGTTTCGCCAATGTTATTGATTGCTTTTATAGAAAATGCTTTTAAACACGGAACTTGTGCAATAGAAAACTGTTTTGTTCGTATTTTTATAACGGTCGAAAACGGATTATTACATCTTCATGTTATCAATTCGATTCCGACTAAAAAAACAAATGTTATTTCTACTAAAATTGGGTTGAAGAATACTATTGAACGTTTGAATTTAATTTATGGTAAAGAATATAAATTAGATATTCAGGATGATAAAAATACGTATATCGTAGATTTAAAATTGCAACTCAAGAAGTTTGTATAAAATGAAAGAGCCAAAAAAATGTATTATTGTTGATGATGAGCCCGCTGCGCATTATGTTTTGGTGAATTATATTAAGCAGAATCCACAATTAGACTTAGTTTTTCAATGTTATAATGGCATCGAAGCTATGGATTATCTTAGGGAGAATAAGGTTGATTTAATGTTTCTTGACATTAATATGCCCGAAATTACTGGAATAGAATTATTGAAGATTATCCCAACGCCACCCAAAACAATCCTGACCACAGCTTACTCTGAATTTGCTCTGGAAAGTTATGATTATGGAGTTATCGACTATTTGCTAAAACCCATATATTTTCCGAGATTTTTAAAAGCAATTGACCGTTTCTTTTCTATGGAAAATGTTCAAAATAAACCTGCTGAAATTATTGCCAATACTGTTTCTGTAAAAGTCGATGGACATTTTATTGAGCTTGAATTGGAGAATTTGTTGTTTGCTCAAAGTTTTGGTAATTACGTAAAATTACATACTACAAAAAGAACTTATTTGGCATCGATAACAACTAGCGAATTCGAAAAATGCCTTCCTGAATTGGGTTTTATGCGCATTCATAAATCATATATCGTTGCTCTGGATAAAATAGAAGCTACAGATAAAGATTTTGTTGTAATAAAAAAGGAACGATTGCCTATAGGAATCACGTATAAAAGAGAACTATCTGACCGATTAAAGAATAAAAACATTCTTTAAAACTCGGATTTTTTAAAATTATAGTTTGCTAAGTTTCTTTCCAGTATTGTCATTTCGACGAAGGAGAAATCTTCGTGAGTAACTCTACAAAGCTAGGACTATCGTTGCGGCGTTTCTTGTGGAGATTTCTCCTTCGTCGAAATGACAAGATTGTGTTTAAGCTTGGCGTCTTTACGAGAAAAACTACACTCTTTCGTAATCACCTTTCCAGTTTGTGATGGATTTTTTGATAGAGTTTCCTGAGAGATTTTCATCCAATGCTTTTTCTATAAGTACAATGAGTTCGCTATCTGGACTAAATCGCAAGGCAAATATTTGTTCATCGCTTAATTGTTCTTCGATAAGTTCGAGTCTTTTTCCTGTAAGCGACAAATACCGATAGCGAAGTTCTAGTTTTACAATTCGGTTTTGTAATGTTAATGCATAATGCTGACGTAGCATAAATCCTAATCCAAATAAAATAACAAATATCAGACTTATAAAAATCCAGATGATGGTGTCATCGGATGCAAAGGAAAAGTAGATGCTTATAACAAGTAAAATTAGAAGTACGGGATAATAAACAAAATGATGAGGTGTATAATACCGAATGTGATTTTTGTACGATTGAGCTTCCATGTGAGTTAGTTTTTTTAAAGGTAATCAAAACTGTAACTTATCAAATGTTATTTATCAATACGTTAAGACTTTAAATAAAAAAGAAAACCTTCAAAATATGTATCTTGAAGGTTAGTTTTAAAAAATGTATACTGTTTATTTTAAGATTACAACTTCTTCTGGTACGACAAATAACATAGTGCATCCGTTTTTAGAAAATGCCGAATGTGTACTTCCTGGTGGCATATACAAATAATCGCCACTATTTAATTGGTCTGCGCCAAAGCGTACTTCGCCTTCTAATACATATATTTCTTCGCCAGCAGGATGACTATGATTAGGGTAGGAGGCACCTGCATCAAATTTTAATAAAAAAGTAGGAGGTCTTTGTGTAGCTTCGTCAAAACGTAGAACTTTTACATAAACTCCGTCTGTTTTTATGC
Organism: Flavobacterium sp. PL02; assembly: GCF_035013205.1. Lineage (NCBI taxonomy): Bacteria > Pseudomonadati > Bacteroidota > Flavobacteriia > Flavobacteriales > Flavobacteriaceae > Flavobacterium > Flavobacterium sp. PL02. The sequence goes on along the minus strand of NZ_JAYGJP010000010.1, from coordinate 148,123 downwards.
CTTCTTCTACTAGTGGTTTCCAATTGGTTTCGTTACTTTTTGTGATTTGCTTTTTCATTTTGTGTATAGTTTAAATTAGTGCTAGTTTTTGTTTTTAAGAAGTATTTCGTCTATGCTCCAACGGTATTGTGGCATTGTAGCCAAAAGAAATGCGGCTGCAGAAAATGCCAAGACCGAATAATCTAATGGGTCTTTAATACCAAAAGAATAAGCCATTGCGAGAGCAAATAATAATGTTAGGATTGCTGCTCCAGTTGCTGCTAATCGGGTTTTGTAGCCAATCAAAAGCATTAATGCAAACAGGGTTTCTAAAAGTGTACTTAGTATCGCAATAATTGGAATACTGTTTTTGGGAGCAAAAGAATTTACTTTCTCAGCATAGGCAATAAAGTTTTGCCATCCCGAAGAGTATTCTCCCCATAAACCTAAGCGGCTGGAAACGGCTGATAAAAAGCCAATTGCAAGTGCAATTCGTAATAGCAAAGTTGCTGTGTCCTGATGTTTTTTCATTTACTTTTTTATTAGTAATTATTATCAGGACAAAGGTGCAATATGGTTATTCGCTAAAGAATAGAGAATATTAGAAAAAGCATGTACTTATTAGATCATGACTTTTTCTTTATATGATTTAGGAGCAATTTTGGTGTGTTTCTTGAAAAAATTAGAGAAGTAAAACGGGTCATTGAAGCCTAACATATAGGCAACCTCTTTTACCGATAATTTCTCGTAGGTAAAAAGGCGTTTTGCTTCGGATATGATTAGTCCAAAAATTACATTCTGTGCTGTTTTGTTAGTATGAAGTTTCGAGAGTTCATTTAGTTTAGATTCTGTAGTACCAAGTAATGTGGCAATTTCGTTTACTGATAAGTTTTTCTCGAAATTTTTAAGTATTGTTTCCAGAAAGGCAAGAAATAAAGCATCGGGTTTATAAATTTCGTCACCACGATTTATTTTAGAACGATTTATTTCAATAAGAATCAATTCAATTCGGCTGTGTGTAGAAATTAGATATTGATAGGGAGTTTCGATTAACTCTTTTTCTATTAATTGCAATTCTTGTAATACGGTTTCACTATTATCTATAGGAATAACTTCGTTCATTGCAAAGTGACAAAACAAACCATTATGAAAAATTAATTCGATGTCATTATCATTTTTACAGAAGTAATCATAAGTAAATTCAAGAACAATTCCTTTGGCATTATGAATGTTTTTAAAATAATGAATTTGTCCTGAGGTAATGGTAAGAACGGTATTTTCTGTTAACTCAAATTCATTTTCATCTACAGAAATAGTTACTGAACCCGAAGCACAAAAGATTAAAACATATTTTAAAATTCGTCTCGGTTTCTCTAAACCAATTGTCTTGTCAAAAGTTTTTATATCAATCATTTAGCTTCTCATAATTTTTGTTCTAACCAAAAGTAAGAATAAATGGTTTGTGTTATATGGCTAAATAGTAATTTATTAAAACCATGAACTTTTAATAAAAGAAACCATGTAAGTTATGTAAGTCCATTTAAGAGAAGTGTTTAAAGCTTATATTTTCTTAAATGACTTAAATAGTTTTGAGTTATACAATTTGATAATTGTTTTTAGTAATTAATATTTCCACTTATTTTTAGATTCTGCGCTATCGGCAATAAGTTCGTTTAAGCGTTTTATTCTTGTAGTTTCTTGTTTAGCGCTCATTACCCAATTTTTTGAAACTTTTTTATAAGAAGGTGCAAGTGCCTGAAAGAAATTCCAAGCTTTTTCATTGGTTTTAAAAATTTCCTCAAATTCATCAGAAAAGTGAACTTCTTCGATTTCGTGCGTATAAATTCTGGATTTATCTTCTTTTCGTAATTTAAAACTAGCAATTCCTGCGGGTTGCATTAATCCTTGTTCGGTTAAATCTTCGACTTTTTTAATATTTATTGCGCTCCAAATACTTGTAGCTTTTCTGGGTGTGAAACGTATGGAATAACTATCGGCATCAACAGATCTGCGAACGCCATCAATCCAGCCAAAGCAAAGTGCTTCATCTACAGATTGTGACCATGTCATGCTAGGTTTATTGCTGTTTACTTTATAAAAACCAACCAATAATTCAGTTTCGAATAGGTGATTTTGAGTTAACCATTTTCTAAACTCAGATTGATCTTCGAAAAACATTGGATTCATTTAATTTTCTTCTATTAGTTTTTTTATTTCTACCAAAATCGGATTCCAACCTTCTCCATTATTTAAAGCCTCGCAATATCTTCTTTGTCCATCTGCCACTGTTGAGTAATCGCCTTGAGAAACATTCAGAATAGTTTTTTCATTATTTTCGGTTAACTCATACGTTACATTCAGATAGTTTTCTGGAATATCAGCAATTGTCGAATTTGGGTCAAATGTAGAATAAATAAGTTTTTTATTAGGCTCGATGCTTACAATATGCCCTTTTACAAAAACTAAGTCCTGACCTTCGTAATTGGCTTGCCAAAGAAGTTCGCTTCCTACTTCCCAATCAGACAATGCTTCGCAACCAAACATATAAATTTTTGTTTTTTCAGGATTTGTCAATGCATCCCATACTTTATCGGATGGAGCATTTATCTCGATACTATTGTTAACTGTTAATTGGTTTGCCATGATTATTTTATATTATTTTAGTTTGTAGCCAGTATAAAAAAATCAACACATAGGAACATAAATTTAAAATGATAACCTACGATGAATTCTGGAAAACATCTTTGTTATGTTATTTAAGCTATGTTGCTATGTGTTAACAGAAACTCTATTCTAACAGGTTAATTATTTACTTAAGTAAAAATAAAGAACTGTTATTTATTCAACAGCTTTTGCAGCTTCCAGAATTAGTTCTAATACTCCTTTTGGATGTGAAGCCAATGAAGCATGACTTGCATCTAAATGAATTATTTTTTTAGGATTCATTCTGTTTGCCATTTCTATTTGAGTTGCAGGAGGAATCATATGATCGTTATTGGATACCTGATACCAACTTGGTTTTGTTTTCCAGGCTGGTTCTCCAGATTCTGCTCCAAAACAACTACCATGAATAGGTTTTTGTGCCAAAGCCATAGTCAGGGTATCTTTTTCATTTAAATCCTGACAGAAACTTTTATGGTATTCATCATATTTAATCCATAAAAAACCTTTGCTATCAGAGTATATGCTTGCTCCGCCCGCAGGTTGTTCTCTGCGTCCGAATATACCACCTAAGCTTTCACCTTTATCTGGTGCAAATGCCGCAATATAAACCAAACCTACTACTTTGTCATGATGTCCTGCGCCGCTTATTACAGAACCTCCATAAGAATGTCCTACTAATAATACTTTGCCATCTTGAGCATCGATTAAATCTTTTGTTTTTTGAATATCATCATCTAGTGATGTTAACGGATTTTGTACGCTTCGCACTTTGTATCCTTCTTTATGCAAAGCAGGAATAATATGTTGCCAATGTGAGCCATCGCCCCATGCCCCATGAACCAATACAATGTTTAAATCTTTTGTTGCCATGATAATAATTTTTAGTTAAATCAATTTTTTTTAATGCATAGGTTTTATCTCATTGGGACTTTTTTTGTAATCACCGATTTGATGTGTATGTGTAGTATTTTTTTGTAATGTATGCAATAGGAATCCCGATGCAAAAAATCAATATTAGGATTGATAATAGTAACGGAAAATCTAAACTTTTGGCAGGTAGTATTGGAAAAACAATTGGCAGAACAATTAGGTTCATTATAATCCAAACAAAAATTCCATATAGTACTCCTGAGATTATAGTATTATTTTTTAAAAACGAAACGTACGGATAAATTTTAAAATAGAATAAAGCAAAGATGGTCGCAATTATAAAATGAAATGCGAGTCCGTAAAATGCCATTTTTGTATCGCCCGAGTAGGCATCTTGTTTAAAAACACCACTAGCTATAGATTGTAAAATTTTAAGAGCAGTAGTTTTTTGTAAAATAACGGCATAAATAAGAATAGGGGTAATAATATCCAATGTGCCAGCAACTAAACCTGATAATAAAACTGTTCCAACTTTTGATTTCATGTAGATGATTGTTTATGTTTAGTGCTTAATATTAATTGGTAGACTTACTGTCTCGTTACTTCCTGACAAATAGTATTTAACTGTTTTATATGTCTTTCTATATGAATAAGAGAAAAATTAATCCATTCATAAATTGTGAATTTTCCAAATGTTGGAATTTCAGAATTGAGACATATTAAAGTTAAATCATAAGTTTCGGATACATGCAATAATTCTTCTTCTATTTTTTGCAGAGATAAAGTTAGCGAATTTTTATTGTATTTTTTATCCAATGGTATTATGAATTCTGGAGCTTGCATTTTTATGGTGAAGTTTAGAAAAAGAGCTGCTATATCTTTTACTTTTTCGTCGGGTTCACGAGTCGTTTTTTCTGTTGGACCACTGCACATTTCGGGATAACCAGAACTCGCCAGGATGAGGTGTTGTAGTACTTGCCCTGCTGTCCAGCTTCCTTCATAAGGAACTGTATTTAGCTCCGTTTCAGAAAGTGAAGAAAGTATTTTGTAGAGCTGCTCAAATGTTTCAGTGATTTTTTTTTGGAGTAATGTTTTCATTTTATTGATTAATTAAAGGTTGTGTTTATTATCTATTTACAGATGATGTTATCCACCATACATTACCAAAAGGGTCGGTTACACCACAGGTTCTGCCATAATCCTGATTACTTAATTCCATAAGTGTTGTGGCGCCATTAGCTAGAGCTTTTTTATAGGTTTCATCGGCATTGTCTACATAAACAAATAAGTTCGCTGGTTGAGGTTTCCATTGCTCTGTTGCATCGGTAAACATTATTGTGCTTCCGTCAATTGTTATTTCTGAGTGTCTTATTGTTTCTCCATCTTCATGTAGTTTATGCATACTTGTTATTAGTTGTGCATCAAAAACATTTTTTGTAAAGTCTATAAATTTTAAAGCTCCCTTTAGCATTAAATAGGGCATTACAGCTTGATGTGTTGTTGGGATTTCCATCTTTCTATAATTTAAAGTTTAATAATAGAATAAAATTACACTTTTTAATGTTTTTAAGGTATTAAAAATCAGTTATTTGTGAGTTTGTTTTATCACGGAAGTACCTCGCAATGATACCCATACGAATTAAGTAGTTCGATTATTTTTTTATTTGAAATCTTCAGATCATGAATGCGCAAAATTTTATCACAATCTTCTAAGTCAAAGTTTATATTGCCATTAGGGAAATGCTCAAGAAGTTTTGCAACAATCATTTGGGATTGCTCTACTTCTTGAACATTTGTTTTGAAAACTTCTATCATGGGTTTTCTGATTTTAAACTATAACGTATTGATTGTTAGTTTATTTTTGAACTATATATTAAAATATTAGTCTGGTTTTAATTCTATCTAATTCTTTGCGAAAGGAACGCGGATTAAACAGATTCGCTATCGCGAAAACACAGATTAAACGGATTTTCTATTTATTATTTTTAAAAATCCGTTTTTAATCTGCGTTTTTACTTTTGTAAATCCGTATCATCCGCGTTCCTTTATAGACAATTTAAGTTAGTATAGATTTATGGATTTAAATTGACGCTTTGTAGCTCAATAATTTGTGATAGCTGGTGTATGAGATTACTAATATCGCTAGAAAAATTAATGGGAAGAATGTTAGAAAGCCAATTCCATCGACAGCACAATGACTAATTGAAGCAAATATGAAGTCGAATGCAAAACCTGCATAAGCCCATTCTTTAACACGATTAGGAATTGTAGGGATTACTAATAGTAATACGCCAACGATTTTAAATACTACCAATGCGTTTCCGAAGTATTCGGGATAACCTAAATGTCTGATTCCTTCTTTTGCTACTTCAGTTTGAGAAGTAAAGGCTGGCATAACTCCTTCGAATAGGAAAATGATAATGGTTGTTACCCAGAAAATAATTTTTGTTGATTTCATTTTGTTAGTTTTTTAAGTGGTTATTAATTACTTATACAAACTTACAGTTGTTCTTTTTTTGATTAAATACGCATTTACGACTAATTTAGGGGCGTATGCGACAATCGATTTTTTATGGGTTTTTTACCATTATGCTTTTGCCACAGATTAAAAAGATTAAAAGGATTTTTTCACCATTAAGATATTAAGGAAAGTTAAGTAATCCCAAACTTGTCTTTCTGACGTAAGGAAGAATCTCCACAAAAAACTCACACAATCTTTGGTTAGCTACTTGCGGAGGCCCTTCCTGTGTCAGGGTGACAAAATTGAGGGTAAATGAGCGTAAAAAAGATAAAAAAATCCGTTTAAATCTGCTTAAATCCGCGTTATCTGCGTGCCATTTCTTATAGCTCTTTTGCGGTCTTTGCGTAAATCTTTTTCACTTTTTAAAATGTAATTTTTTATAATAAATAAGTCTTCGAAGCCAAGTTTAGTATAGATGCCTTTTCCCATTACGGATGCTTGTAGTAGTACATATTCGGCTTTTAAATCTATCGAAAGATTAAGAGCATATTTCATGATTTCTTCGGCAAAGCCTTTTCTTCTCATTTCAGGAATTACGCCCACGCCATGGATTCCGACATTATTTTCAGTTTGGAATAACATAAAAGTTCCTATTGGCTGGTTTAGGTAAGTGACTAAATGAAATTGTACTTCGTTATAATTATGAATTAGTATCTCTTTACTAATTACATAACCAAATGCATTAGGATATAAATCAGACCAGATTTTAGCATCTTCACTATTCCAAATACGTTTAAATTCTAGTATGTTTTGTAGTTCAAATGGTTTGTCTAGTTTTAATGCCATTGCTACTTGCTCGGTTTTCTTTATCAAACCTTTGGTTTCCAGGATTTCATTAGAATTTGTTCCGTAAATATCCCAATACGGAATAACCAAATTAGGATTGGATTGTAATGTTTCAATTGCTTTTTCGGCACTATCTAGTGTAAGGTCTTGATTAAACCACAATTTGTTCGGCCAACCTGAGTTTTCTATTTTGCAATATTCGTAAGTATCTTTTTTATGGTTCGATTGAAAAGGTGTTCCTACTGTTTTCCATAAACGGGTAAGATTACTAATATTGTCTGCGATTAAGTCTGCGTTTTTTTTCATTTCGATACTATTTATAGCGGAATATAGAACAAAGATATGTTTAGGATTTTACTTGAACCTTTACATATGTTGATTTAGCTATTTTTGTCTAAAGTTTTTCTTATTCGGCTTAACTGTGTTGGCGTGATTCCTAAATGTGATGCGATATGGAGTAGGGGAATTCGATGCGAAATATCAGGATGTTTGGCAAGAAGGTCAAGGTATCTTTCGGTTGCATTTTCCATAACCAATGCGATCTCTCTTTGTTCTTTTTCGATTACCCAATTTTTTTCGAGATAAGCGATATAATAGTTTTTTAAATCATCATTTTGATTAATTAGCTCTCTGTACTTCTTATAGTTTATGGCAATAAGAATACAATCTTCTAATGCTTCGATTGTAAAATTCGATGGTGTTTGTTGCAATAATGAAACTTTTGAACCTGCAAAATAGCCTTCAAGAAAGATGTTTTTGTTATAGATGTTTCCTTCTTTATCAGTAATATAGGCTCTTAATGCTCCTTTGCATATAAAATGGATTTCTCGGGCAATCTGTCCATTTCTCAAAAGGATTTCTCCTTTTTTTAGGAGTTGGAATTCAATAATATCTTCAACTAATTTCCAAGAAGCATCTGTAATAGGAGCATAGCTTAGGAATTTCAATTTTAAATCGTTGCTGTATTTATCTTTATTGAATGTCATGAGTTTCTATTATCCTATCAAAAGTATTTAATTACGGGGAAAGTGTTATGAATATTTTGGTTATCTCAATCTTGCGCGACCTTTGTCAAAGTTAAAAAAACTTTGACAAAGGTTTCATGCTGTGAGAAGTAAGGAGACTTTGAACAGCAAATTAGTATTTCGCTTTTTTTGCTTTCAGTTTTCTCCATTGTGCGATTGAAATAATATCACCAGAAACGACTTCATTTACATAGATATCATCGCAGTTTTTCTTATTTACATAAAAAAGATAATAGGTTTCCCAACGCAATTCACCATTATAACCAGTAGCGACTTCAAAATAAGCTTTGTTTTTAATGATCTTTTCATCAGTCATGTAGGAGACTCCTTTTGTATGGTTTGAAATGGAATCTATATATTTTTGTTGTAATTGAACTTCTTTTAATTTCGAAATTGTTTGTATTGCTAAATCTTCGGTTCCGCAATTAGAAATCTTTTTATTTTGGGAAATACAGTTTATAAAAATTAAGCAAAAAAGCAAGTTGTAAATGAGTTTCATATTGGTTATGGTTTATTAAAACAGATCGTATTGATAACTACAAAAGTATATTTTATATGTGATTTAATATGTTTTGTTTTTTCTGAATTTTTTTTTTTGCCCTGATGAGAACCTACCGTATGGACACAAATATTACAAATGAATTTTAAACACAAATTTCACGAATTGACACGAATTAGTTTGTGGAATTAATTTCACAAACTAAGTTAACCATTAAAATTTGTGTCAATTCGTGAAATTCGTGTTCACTTTTTGTTTTTATAAATCATAGGATGTGAACGACATTTTTTTATGGGAATTCCGACACTTACAATGTGCAACAGGATTGACTCCATAAAAAAAACGCTCTAAAACCTAAGTCTTACAGCGTTTTAAAAAGTGTTTTCTGAAAATAGTATGACAACTTATTCGTAGTACGTATAATCTATTTTGATAACTTCCTTTTTATTGTCTTTTGAAAAACTGTAAGTACTTACCAAATTTTGGTCATTTAACTGAAAAGTTCCCCATAATTTAAAAATATCATTTTGTTCTTCTCGTTCTGCACTAGAGTAATATTTTTCGAATGTTTTTTCTCCTTTTTTCTCTATCTTAGATTTTGTGAATTGAAGTACATCACCATTTTGAAATGAAGTATATTTATGAATAAATGGAAAAACATTAGCTTGACTACTGCAATTTATTGACCAGCGAACGTTGTTGATAGAATACGAAACACAATTGTCTTCAATTTTTTCTTCTACAAGAGTGTTCATGTATGAGTATTTGTCATCTATCATTAAGGTATATGATTTTACCAATAGCTTTCCATTTTCAAGCCAAACGATTCTTGTTTCATTTGCATCCCCAACATTTCCAGTAAAAATCATTTTATTATCATCGTAATTGATAGATAATGTTACTTCATCCCCTTTTTTTATTTGTATAAGCATTCCGTCTTTATAAACATAGTCTTTTTTGCTTTTAGCACTTCCATCTCTGTCATAATATGATATTGCTGTAGGGAGTCCTTTTTCATCTAAATAAATGCTTTTTAAGAGTGTTTTGGTTCCGCCTTTTTTAAACAAATAAGATTCTATAGTTTTTATTTTTGCGTTTGATTGTTGATATACCGGAATATCTTCTAATTGAACTTCAGTTATTGGTAAAGCATAACTACTTAATAAAGCATTCATTACTTCTCTGGATTTTGATGTAATTTTATTTTTTTTCTGTAATGAAGCGACTTCTTTTTTATATTTTTTAGTATTAATGACATAGGAAGATTCTTTTTTTACCCCCATTTGTTCTGCGACAAATTCGGTAGCCATTTTTGTACCTTCTTTTACCTGTACATCGTCTTTTATCTTTCCGCTCCAATAGGCAAATGCTTGATAGGATTGACCTTCACCGCTAATATCCAGTGTTTGCTTGTTTTCGAAAACTACATAAGTATATTTATTAATAGTTATTACTTCCAGATTTTCTTTTCCAAAATTTTCTATCAATTCTGTTTTTTCAGTTCTTTCCGCGAAAGTATAAGTAACTTCACTTTGACCTGAGTATTTATCTACATCAACTAATAATACATATCGTTTTCCTTGTGATATACGTAATGTATCAACTACTATTTCTTCTGTAACGTACATATCTTCGACTGCTATGTCTGATGTTACTACTGCTGTTTTGGGTTTAGATTTCTTTTTAGTTTTTTTCTTCTGGGAAATTCCCTGAAATGATAGTGTAAGAATAAGTACAATACTTAATAAATGTTTCATTTTGTTTTAGTTAGGGTAATTAGTTTTTTAAATTGACTTAAATGTGGGGTAATAAGCCCAGTAAATGTAATTGTTTTCGTAATAAATGTAATTGCCTTTCTATGAAATTTTATTTTTAGCCCTGATGGTAACGCCATCCTTTTGTGGCGGTGTTCGCCATAAAAGATATAGTGTACAGCAGGAAATAGCTCCTACTTCGACTCCGCTCAGGATGACAATTTTAAGTAATAAAAAAACGCTGCAAAACCTAAGTCTTACAGCGTTCCCGCCTCAAATTAATAATAAAACCTTATTATTTCCATCCTCCGCCAAGTGCGCGATATAATTCGGTATTGGCAGTTAATTGTTCGCGTTTAATATTGGCTAGTTCCAACTCGCTTTGTAATATATTAGCTTGTGCTGTAATTACTTCGAGGTAGTCTGCCATTCCGTTTTTAAACAACATATTCGAGTTGGTTATCGCTTGTTGCAACGTTTTTACGCGTTCTTTAAGAAAGAATTGCTGTCTTTCTAGTTTTTCAATTTTCACCAATGCGTCTGATACTTCGCTAACGGCAACCAATACTGATTGTCTGAAATTCAATACTGCTTTTTCTCTTTCGACTTTGGCAATATTGTATTGTGTTCTAATCTTTTTATTGTTTAGCAATGGTTGTGTTAATCCGCCAATTGCTGTTCCGAATAATGAAGCTGGAATATTAAACCAATTGCTTGTTTCGAACGAATTTAAACCTCCGTTTGCTGTGATTTTAAGCGATGGGTATAGGTTTGCTTTTGTAATTCCTACGCTTGCATTTGCTTTTACCAAGGCCAATTCGGCACTTTTTACATCGGGTCTTTGACTTACTAATGATGACGGAATTCCTGCTGTTAGATTCTCTTTTAACGCAATTGAATTTAGCGTGATTGTTCGCTCTTTAGAACTAGGGAATGAACCTGTTAATACACTTAATGCATTTTCCTGAATTGCTATATTTTGTTCCAATAAAGGAATCAATTGTGCCGCAATTAGTTTTTGTGCTTCTGATTGCTGAATGGCTAATGATGTTACTTGCCCAGCATCGTATTTTAACTTGATGATGAAGGTTGTACTGTCATTTAATTTCAGGTTTTTTCTAGCAATTTCTAACTGTGAATCTAGCATTAAAAGGTTGTAATATCCTTTGGAAACATTAGAAACTATTGTCGTTTGTAATGCTTTCTTCACTTCTTCGGATTGAAGATATCCTGCATAAGCACTTTTTTTCTGATTGCGGATTTTTCCCCAGATATCTGCTTCCCAAGATAGTCCGATCCCTGCCGAATAATCTTCGATATGGTTTGTTTGCAAGGCCTGACTTAAGTTATGACCTGTAAAACTATTTTCGGATGGACGATTGGTACTTGCATTTACAAGTAGATTTAGCTCCGGAATATTTCCCCATTTTGCCTGCGTTAATTGATATTGTGCTATTTCAATATTTTTGGTTGCGATTTGCAAATCATTATTTTTTGTAATGGCACTGTCTATCAGTTTTACGATGTCTTTCTCTGTAAAGAAACTTTTCCATTCCAAATTGGCAATACTTGTGGTATCGCTTGAAGCGGATGCATTCCTGAAATTATCAGGAAATGCATCTTTTGGAACTTCGATATCCTTCGAGACTTTACAGGATATGAATGTTGTGATTAAAAGGACCGCCACAACAGTTTTGGTTATATAATTTTTCATTTTATATGGTATCATTAATTTTTTTGACATTTATCTTCTGGCGCTTCAAGTACTTTCGAAACTTTCCAGGATATCAATGTAAAGACAACAAATACTGTTATCAGAACTGATGTTATATAATTTTCCATTTTTTATTTTTCTTCGTTATGAATTACGGCTAATGATTTTCCAGAAACCTTTTCTTGTAAATGTTGGAATACGATAAATAAAACCGGGATGATTAATACCCCAAGAATTACTCCTGAAATCATTCCGCCGGCTGCACCAATACTAATGGAGTGATTACCCTTGGCAGATGGTCCTGTGGCGCTCATCATCGGGATTAACCCTACAACAAATGCTAGTGATGTCATGATAATTGGACGTAATCTTAGTTTGGCAGCTTCTATAGATGCTGCTACTAATGATTTCCCTGATTTTCGTCGCTGTGAGGCAAACTCGACAATAAGAATCGCATTTTTGGCTAGTAATCCTATAAGCATGACCAGTGCAACTTGTACATAAATGTTATTTTCGATTCCTGTTAATCCGATTGCTACAAATACTCCAAATATTCCAACTGGGATTGATAATATTACTGCCAATGGCAAAATGTAACTTTCATATTGTGCTGCAAGTAGGAAGTAAATGAACACAAGACATAATAGGAAAATCGTTGTTGATTGTCCTCCTGAAGAAATTTCTTCGCGGGTTTGTCCTGAGAATTCATAACTATATCCTGCTGGCAATTGTTGGGCGGCAACTTCTTCGATTGCTTTAATCGCATCTCCAGAACTAAATCCTGGTTTTGGGATTGCATTAATCGAAATCGAGTTAAATAAATTGTATCTCGACGCTGTTTCGGAACCATAAATACGGGTTAGTTTTACTAAGGTATTTATTGGAACCATTCCACCATTTTTATTTTTCACAAATACATTATTGATAGATGATGGCTCAGCTCTGTCGGCAATATCTGCTTGTACAACGACTCTGTAATATTTTCCAAATCGGTTAAAATCTGAGGCTTGTGCACTACCAAAATAAGCTTGCATGGTTTGTAGAATGTCTTTTACATTTACTCCCAATTGGTCTGCTTTTTCATCATTAATATCCAATTGTAATTGAGGATAATCGGCTTTAAAGGTTGTAAAGGCTACTGCAATTTCCGGACGTTTCATCAACTCGCCAATAAAGGTTTGTGAGATTCCGCTAAATTTATCTAGTTTACCACCAGTTTTATCTTGCAACACCATATCTAATGCTTCTACGTTACTGAAACCAGGAACAGTAGGGAAGCTGAATACGAAGAAACTACCTGCTGAAATAGCACCTAATTTGCCTTGTACATCTGCCATGATTTCATCAATATTCTTGATTGCTCCACGTTCTTCATTTGGTTTAAGCAATACGAAAATAACTGCCGATGATGGACTTGTTGAGTTCGTTAACAGGTTAAAACCTGAAATTGCTGTTACAAATCGAGATGCGTCTAATCCTCTTAAAGTATTCTCTGCATCGGTCATTACTTTCTGAGTTCCATCTAATGATGTTCCTGATGGTGTGTTTACCGCAATGGCAATAAATCCTTGATCTTCTGTAGGGATAAATCCTGCAGGAGTAGTTTTTACCATTAAGATAGTCGCTGCTGTTATTACTGCTAAACCTCCTAAACTAACCCATTTATTACGGATTAAGAATCTTAAGCTACCTACATAACGGTTGGTTAAGGAATTGAAACTCTTGTTGAATCCTGTAAAGAATTTTTCTTTAAAACTTTTTTTGATTTCTGGATTATCTCCGTTTGCAGCGTGATTGTCTTTTAAGAATAAGGCTGCCAGGGCAGGGCTTAAAGTTAATGCGTTTACTGCCGAGATTACAATTGCAATTGCCATTGTAAAGGCAAACTGACGATAGAAAACTCCTGTTGAACCTTCCATGAATCCTACTGGCAAGAATACGGCTGCCATCACTAAAGTAATAGAGATAATTGCTCCAGTTATTTCGTGCATCGCTTCGTTTGTAGCCACTTTTGGCGATAAATGTTTGTGTTCCATTTTAGCATGGACGGCTTCGACGACAACAATTGCATCATCGACAACAATACCAATCGCTAAGATTAATGCAAACAGTGTTAACAGGTTTATCGAAAAGCCGAATAGCTGCATGAAAAAGAACGTACCTAAAATTGCTACTGGAACTGCAATTGCAGGAATTAATGTTGATCTAAAATCTTGCAAGAAGATAAATACTACAATAAATACTAGTATAAATGCTTCTACCAAAGTATGTTTTACCTGATCTATCGATTGATCTAATGAAACTTTTGTGCTATAAAAAACATTTTGTTTTATTCCTGCAGGAAAGTTTTTAGCCGATTTTTCCATCAGCTTATTAATAGCTACCTGAATTTCATTAGAGTTTGATCCTGCTAATTGTATAATACCAATTACAACTCCCTTTTTACCATTTAAACGAGTTAAACTGTTGTATGAATATGCTCCAAGTTCTATTCTTGCTACATCTTTTAAGCGAAGTATTGATCCATCTGCATTAGCACGTACGGCAATATTTTCATATTCTTCGGGTTTGGTAAGTTTTCCTTTGTATTTAATTACGTATTCGAAAACTTCTTTACTTCGTTCTCCAAATTTTCCTGGTGCTGCCTCTAAACTTTTGTCTTGTATGGCTTTCATTACCTCATTTGGTGTAACCTGATAAGTTGCCATTTGTGTTGGGTTTAACCAAACACGCATAGAATAATCTCTTACTCCTCCAAATATACTTGCTGAACCTACTCCTGGAATACGTTTGATTTCTGGAATAATATTAATTTGGGCATAATTGGCAACAAATGTTTGGTCATATTTAGCCTCGTCTTCAGTATATAAACCGATACCCATAATGAAACTATTTTGTTGCTTGGCGGTTGTTACACCTTGCTGAACAACCTCTGTAGGTAACTGGCTTGTTGCTTGTGCAACTCTGTTTTGTACGTTTACGGCTGCCTGATCTGCATCTGTACCCAACTTAAAGAAAACTGTAATGGCTAGCGTACCGTCATTACTGGCTGTTGAACTCATGTAAGTCATGTTCTCAACACCATTTATAGACTCTTCTAGTGATGGCGCTACGGAACGCAAAACGGTTTCTGCACTCGCTCCTGGATATACTGCCGTTACCAAAACCGATGGTGGTGCAATATCGGGAAACTGTTGTAGGGGTAATTTTGTAAGCCCAAGTACACCCAATATCACCAATAAAATGGAGATAACAGTTGCCAGTACAGGTCTTTGTATGAATATTTTGAACATTTTCGTTTAATTATTTTTTGTTAATTATTTGGGCAACTTTTGTTGGTGTTGATTTCTCAGGCTGGATTACTTGTCCTTCCTGTAGCTTGTCGATACCACTTAATACGATTTGGTCACCAGATTTTACACCATCTTTAATAAGATAATCAGTTCCTGTTTTACCAATAATCGTGATAGGCATTTTGTTAACCTTGTTTCCTTTGTTTAGCGTATAAACAAAAACTTTATCCTGCATTTCTATAGTAGCAGATTGTGGAACCAAGATGGCATCGTCATGCTGAATCCCCAAACGTATTTTTCCTGTGTTTCCTGAACGTAATGTTCCGTTTGCATTAGGGAAAGTTGCTCTAAGTGTGATTGCACCTGTGTTTTTGTCGAATTGTCCATCGACCATATCGATTTTTCCTAATTGGGTGTATGCATTTCCATCGGCTAATATTAAAGAAACAGGAGGTAAGTTTTTAATCTTATCACCAATTGTGGTTCCAGAATATTGAGATTTAAAGTTGATGAAATCTGTTTCTCCTAATGAGAAATAAGCATATACTTGGTGTACATCTGAAAGTTTGGTCAATGGTTCTACATCTGTAGCAGAAACTAAACTTCCTTGTTTTTTAGGCAATCTACCTATGTAACCACTTACAGGCGCAGTGATTGTGGTATAGCTTAAATTAATTCTTGCCGATTCTACCATTGCTTTTGCTTGCTCAATATTAGAAGCTGCAATTCTGTGTGATGCTTTTGCAGTTTTTAATTGATAATCAGATACTACTTTGTTTTGTACAAGTGGTGTTAGTTTATCAACTTCTAATTGTGAATTGATTAATGCCGCTTCGGCTCCGTGAAGGTTTGCCAGTGCATTGTTAAGCTGCTCACGGAAAGGACGTTCGTTTATTTTAAATAAAGATTGTCCTTTAGAAACGTAAGCACCTTCATCAACAAAAACTCTGTCTAGGTTGCCACTTACTTGTGGGCGGATTTCTACATCAATTGTTCCTTGTATCGAAGCAGGATATTCAGAATCTGTGGTTGCTTCGGTATTTTTAATTGCAAGCACTGGTAATAATGGGGCTGCAGGAGCTGGTGCTTGAGCCTTATCTGCACATCCTATTACAACTAAGGCAATTAGGATACTGGTTAAGATTACTTTTTTCATTTTAGTTTTAATTTTAATTTGTTGGACATTTTGGTAATTTGAATTCTGATTGGGTTTTGTATTATTTTGATTCACATTTAATTGTATTAAATTTTCTAACGTTGTTAAGTAAAATGGTGTAAAAATCCATATAAGTATTCCTTCCAGTTATAATATGCTATAATTGGTATTAAATTATTTATCACTGTTAAGTGAAGTGGCAAAAAACTTCAATTTCTCCTTCGATTCCGTTCAGATCGATAATAAATTGAAATTGTGGTATTAAATTACTGTATTAAATTTTCTAACGTTGTTAAGTGGAATTGTAAAAAAAACTTTTGATTTTTTCTTTGATTCAACTTTGAATGACTATGAAGTAATTAAGTTTGGTTCAAAATTACTACATTAAATTATTTATCAGCGTTAAGTGAGCATTAAATTTTTTTTAACGTATTGATTTTATAATACCGCCTATGGCATCTTTTAAAATTTGTGTATTGATTGTTTCTAAAACTTCACTTTTGTTAATGATATTGATTGAAATTAAACCGTGAATAACCGAAAAGAAAGTAAAATACTTTTGTTTTATTACTTCTTCAGTTGGTTTGCTATCTTTCATTACTTCGGCAATAACAGCAACAAATAGTTTGTAAGGTGCTTCAGAAGCCGAACATCGCTCATTACAGCAAGTCATTTGTACACCAAACATTAACTGATACATTTCGGTATCGGTAAATGCAAAATCCCAATATGCCATCCACATTGCTTCAAGCTGTTCTTCAGGATTATCGTATTTGTTTTTGGCTTTTTCTAGTTCAATAGTTAATTTTACAAAACCTCTACCTGTTAGTTCTTGTAATATTGCTTCTTTATTAGAAAAGTATTCATAAATGATTGGGGCAGTATATTCAATCTTATCAGCGATTTTTCGCATACTTAGACCTTGCCATCCCTCATCTTTTACAATAGTACAGGCAGCATCCAGAATGTTCTTTCTGGTTTCTTCTTTTTGTCTTAAAATTCGATCTTTGCTTGCCATTTTTATAGAGTATTAAATTGTTTAACACCGTTAGGCAAATGTATGGCAATTTTCGGGATTACAAAATAAATCTTTCATAGTTTTTTCTTATTGCTTGATAAGGAATTTTTAATTGAGGTTTTGTTTTGAGGAAAATGTGAGGAAAATGGGGAGTTATTTCGTAAAATTTCGCAAAGGTTCACAAAGAAAATGCACAGAGATTCGCAAAGTTTTTTAACCGTAAAGGGCGCAAGGAGGTTACGCAAAGTTCGCGAAGCATAAAAATCTGTTTTTATCCGCGTCTTTCTTTTAGGAAATCCGTTTTATCTGCGTCTCATTATAGGCAATCTTTGGCGAGCTACTCGTGGAGATCCTTCCTCAGTCAGGAAGACAAGTTTATGGATAAAAAACTTAGAGAATCTCTGTGCTTTTTTCTTTTTCAGCCTTTGTGAAACTTTGCGAAATAACTCTGCTTTAAGAAATAATCTTTTCGTTTACACTTTCGTAAAAGGGAGTAGGAATTCCGTGTTTCTTGCAGTTTTCGATAACGTAATCTACTAAGAATTGTTTCTCGGTTTGATTGTTGTTTTCAAAATCTAATTGCAACGATGATTTAGACTCAAACGGAAATTTAGTTAATAAATCTTTCGAGGTTTCGATATCTTCTTTTGTCAAGCTGATATTGTTTTTGCTGGCAAGCGACTGAATTTCTACCATCATATTTTCGAGAATATGCATTAGGTTTTTATCTTCCAGAAGTTGACCAAAAGTAACATTGTAAGCAGAAGTTATTCCGGCTACAGGCGCTACAAACAGGTATTTCTTCCAAAGTATCTGATTGATGTTATCAACATAAGTAATATCTAATCCTCCTGCGGTTAATAAATCGATAAGCCATTTGTTCTCTTTTTGTCCTCCTACGAAAATCTTTCCTGGACCCCCAACATGCTGAACATGACCAGGACTTTTTACATTGGAAGCAACATAAATACAACCTTCCATTATTTCTCCAAGTTCAGGTAAAGTTTCGCGAATAATTTCTCTGGCATTTACAACATTTTGCAAAGTGATTATAATTGTATCATTACTTATACAATCTTTATAAGTTGCCAATATCTCGTTTACAGAATATGATTTGCTGGTGATTATCAATACATCTAAGATTCCGATTTCTGCTGGATTATCGGATACTAAATCGGGGAATATAGTATCTTTTGTGCCTTTAGATTCAAATGTTAAGCCCTCATTTTGTATAGCATTTTTGGTTTCGCCTCTGCAAATGAATATAATTTTAGTATTTGTGTCTTTATATTTTTTTGCCAATGGAGCGCCAACAAATCCGCCGATTCCACCAATGCCAAGAATTCCTATTTTTATTGTATCTGATTTCATCTTTTAGTATTTTGGGTTTTAAATTAGTGATGCAAAGTAAATAGGTTCGCATTCATTAATTGATGTAAAAATATAGGTTATATTTGTATAATTTAAGGATTATGAAAGACACTTTTTTTATATACAAAGATTTCGAAATTTACTCTGTCGAAGAATTAACTTGGAAGAAAGAAGTACATAGGCATAATTTCTTTGAGCTTTTATATATAGAATATGGTACAGGAAACCATATCTTAAATTCGATTCATCATAATTATAAAGAGCATGATATTTATTTGCTTACGCCAAAGGACTATCATTCTTTTAAAACACTAGAACCAACAAAGTTTCATTGTTTGCGTTTCTTGCCGAATTTTTTTTCGAATAAAAAAGAAATTGAAGAAATAGAAAAGCTATTCTATTATCATAATCAATTGAATGGAAATTTGATTTTCTTAGAAGATGATAAAGCATTTTGCGAATTGGTTATTTTGAAAATATTAGATGAAGTTGCCAAACCAAAAGGGCATAATGAAGTTATAATCAAGAGTTTGATGATGTCGCTTATTCATATAATAAGGAGGAATGCGAGTATAAACGAAAGTAATTTAAATATCCAAACCACCGAGGTTTTAAAGATAGATACTATTTTAAGTTACATTCGTTCGAATATTGCTAATCCGCATTTGCTAAAGAAAAAAGAAATGGCAAATCATTTTAATGTTTCTATAAATTATATTGGCGAATATTTTAAAAATCATTTGAATATTACTTTAAGAGATTATATCGAACAAACGAAACTTAAGGTTGTAACTGAAAAATTAAGCAAAAGTAATTTGACTTTCTCAGAGATTAGTAATGATTTGGGGTTTATAGACAGTAGTCATTTTAATAAATTCATCATGCGTAGTACAGGAGTTTCTCCATCTGAATTTAGGAAGAGATTTTGAGTGTTTAAGTTTCAAAGGTGCAGAGGAACAAAGGTTTTCCGTAGAGGCGCACCGCTGTGCGTCTATATTATAGAGGTAAAAGGAACGCGATTGTAGCGATAAATGGGACACGGATTAAACGGATTTCCTAAAGGAAAGACGCGGATCCCGAAGCGTCGGGACTGATTTTTAAAAATAATAAAACTAAAAAATCCGTTTTTATCCGCGTTTTCGCCTAAGCGAATCAGTTTAATCCGCGTCCCATTTTTAGACAATCTTCACAACTTAAAACGAGATAAAAAAAAACACCTTTAAACATTAAGCTTAAAGGTGTTTTAAAATTTTATTTATTCTGATTAAGATTCTGTGTTACTAAGATCTTTTTTGCGATATACTAAGTAAAATACTTGTGGTAATACGGTTAAAGATAATATCATACAGGTTATTAATCCTCCTACAATCATAATTGCCAATGGTTTTTGTACTTCAGATCCCATTCCTGTAGACAATGCTGCAGGTAATAATCCCAGAGCTCCCATAAGTGCAATCATTACAATTGGACGAATTCGGGCGTAAATACCATTTGAGATAGCATCTTTTAAGTGCATCTTGGCTTTCATATTTTCTTTTATTATCCCGATGAGGACAATACTATCAATTGCGCTGACCCCAAAGAGTATAATAAAACCTATTCCCGCCGATATTCCAAATACGGTTCCTGTAATCCATAATGATAGGAAACCACCAATAAAGGCATATGGCATTGCACTAATCGCAACCATTGTATCTTTGAAATTTCCAAAATTGAAATACAACAGACATAAGATCAATACTAATACAACTGGAACAATCATAGCCAATTGTTTAGAAGCTCTTTCTTTGCTTTCAAATTCTCCTGCCCATTTCATTATATTTTCTTTAGGTAGTTTTACTTCTGCAGCAACTTTTTTCTGTGCTTCATCGATTGTGCTTCCTAAATCTCGTCCTTCGATACTAAAACCTATAGCAATATAACGGCTGTTTCCTTCACGATAAATAAATGTTGGACCAGTTTTATACTCGACAGTTGCGATTTCTTTTAAAGGAATTTTTTTACCATTCATGGTTGGAATAAGGATGTCTTCAATCTTCTCTTTGGAGTCACGATATTCTTTTTCGAATCGTAATGTAATATCAAATATCTTTTCATCATCATAAAACTTGGTTGCTGCTTGTCCACCAATTGTCATTCGGATAACAGCTTGTGCGTCGGCTGTTGTAATGGCATAACGCGCCATTTTTTCATCATCAAGTTGAATTCTTAATTCTGGTAATCCAATGTTTTTATACACATTGATATCTTCAATTCCTTTTACGTCTTTGATAGATTTAGCCACTTTTGCAGCCATTTCTTCGAGTTGAAAAAGATCATTTCCGAAAATCTTTATAACAAGCGGGCTTTTTACACCTGCAACATATTCTTCGACATTATCCTGAATCGGCTGGCTGAAACCAAAACCTATTCCGGGATATACATCTAGTTCTTTCTTAATCTCGGCGATTAACTCTTCTTTACTAATTTTACGTTTCCATTCATCCTGATGCAATAACTCAATATGTAATTCGATATTAAAGAATCCCGTTGGGTCGGTACCATCATTTGGTCGTCCTGTTTGGGTAAGTACAAATTTTACTTCTTCAAATTTCCTTATTTTAGCTTTCATCTCTTTGGTAAGCCTCACAGATTCATCTAGATTGATACTATTTGGCAAAGTTGCTCTTACGTATATTGCTCCTTCGTTTAGCTTAGGAATAAATTCTGAGCCATAAAATGCAAACTTTGCACAACATACAGCAAGTAAAATTAAGAAACCGTATAATGTTGCTTTACGATTGCGTGTGCTCCATTTAAATAATTTAAATAGGTTTTCTCTAAAGAAACGCGAAATCATATTCTCTTTCTCAACGATGTTCTTGGTCAACATTACTTTACACATTGCTGGTACATATGTAAGTGATAAAATTAATGACCCTAATAGCGCATAACTTAAAGTAAAGGCTAGGGGAGAGAACATTTTTCCTTCCACTTTAGTGAATGAGAAAATAGGCAGAAGCGCAACAATTAAAATAATTAATGCAAAGAATATATAAGTAGCTACACTACCTACACTTTTCTTGATAAGCCCCATTTTACTCATATTATTAAAGCGTTCCATGCCCACTTTATGCGCTTTCTTTTCGAGCGAGACAAATACTTGCTCGACAATAACTAACGTTCCTTCTAGAAGAAGTCCAAAATCCAGCGCTCCCATAGATATTAAGTTGGCAGGTAATCCCTGAATTCGTAGCATTATAATGGCAAACAAGAACGAAAGCGGAATCACTGATGCCACAATTAATGAGGTACGCCAGTTGTAAAGGAAAATAAATACAATTAGAGATACCAATAAAATCCCTTCTACAAGGTTTTTTGTAACTGTTTTAACTGTTGTATCTACCAATTTGGTACGATCTATAAACGGAATAATTTTTACATTGTCAGGAAGTACTCTTTCATTAAGTTCGGTTAAACGATCTTTAAGTCTTTTTATAACCTCACCAGGGTTTTCTCCACGAAGCATAATTACAATACCTTCTACAACATCATCATCACCATCTAAACCTACTTGGCCAAGTCTTGGTTTAGCAGATATTGTAACTTCAGCTACGTGTTTAACTAATATTGGCGATGATCCTTTGGTCTCGATAAGGATATTCCCAATATCTTCTACTTTATTAATAAGTCCAACTCCTCGTACTACATAAGCCTGATCACCACGTTGTATAACATCTCCACCTACGTTTACGTTACTTTTAGAAACGGCTTCGTAAACATCTAATGCTGATAGGTTGTAATTTTCTAGCTGTGTAGGGTTAATTTTTATTTCAAAAATCTTTTCTTCTCCACCAAAACTTACAACATCGGCAACACCAGGAACAGATATTAATTCTCTTTCGATTACCCAATCCTGAATGGCTTTTATTTCCTTAATAGGTAAATCACTTTTTATAATATATCTAAATATTTCGCCTGTTGCACCGGATGGTGGTTCAATTTCTACATCGGCTCCTTCTGGTAAATCTAATCCGTTAAGGCGATTTGATGCATATTGTTGGGCGTAAAAATCCTCAACATCATCATCAAATAATACGGTAACAACTGATAATCCAAAAAGCGAAATAGAGCGTACTTCGGCTTTTTTAGGTATCGTGTTCATTTGTTTAGAAATAGGAAGTGTGATGAATTTCTCAACTTCTTCGGCACTTCTTCCTGGCCATTGTGTAATTATTCTTGCCCGCGTATTGGTTACATCAGGAAAAGCTTCTATGGGGGTATGGATATAGCTTACTATACCAGCGACTAGTAGTACAGCTGTCAGGAAAAAAACTATAAGGGAGTTTTTTAGCGAGAAAGCAACTAAGCCTTGTACAAATTTTTTCATATCTTGTATTGTGTTTATCCGTTTTTATGCGGGATACTTAGTTTTTTAATCTTTCGTGAATTAACAGGTGGTTTTTAGTAATAACCATTTCACCTTCTTTAACTCCTTTATCAAAATAAATCCAGTTATTGTTTTTTATAGTAGGATTAATTTCTCTGGTTTCGATGGTACAGTCATCTTTATAGATTAAGATATAATCGCGATTATTATCAAAAATGGCTGCTTTTGCAGGAACTGCTGCTAGCATTTCGCCACCTAAACTTTTATCGATAATGATATCTGCAGTCATTCCGGGTTTCAATTTTAAGTTTTTGTTTTCCATAACAATTCTTGCTTTTAGCACATGTTCATCGGCATCAAAAACTTTGGCAAGCATGGTAATTTTTCCTTTAAAAATTTCGCCTGGATATGCAGGTGTAGTTACATCTACAAGCATATTTTCGGTTACATTTTTTAAGTTACTGGTATAAACGTTTACCAATACCCAAATTTCTTTTAAGTCAGAAATAGTAAAAAGAGGTTCGCTACCTTCAGTTATTTGCATTCCAGGACTAATGTTTTTAGCGACTACATATCCTTCTGTAGGTGCTTTTATCTGAAAAACTGCTCTTTCGCTACTAGCGCTAAACATGGCAAGATTTGCTCTTACGTTTTCAAGTGATGATTTTAAAACATCTAATTCACTCTGTGCTTGCATTAAATCCTTTTGTGATGCAATACCGTCATCAAACATTGATTTTGTAGCTTGTAATTGGCGGTGAGCAACAGCTATTTGTGATTGTAATGATTTGCTCTCGGATTGCATACCGTTAAGTTCTGTACTTTTTATCTCGGCAAGTACTTGTCCTTTTTTCACATAATCCCCCAACGAAAATGTAGTTTTTGTTATAATTCCTTCTACAAGGCTATTAAACTGCACTACATGATCGTTGTTATAGGTTATGTTTCCAGTAAGATTTATGGATTCACTAACGGCACGTTTTTGTACAGGCTCGATAGTGATTTTTTCTTTTAGGTCTTTGTCAATACAAAACTTTTCATCTTTTGGATCTTTAATTTCTTCTTTTTTGCCACATCCGTAAACGAGCATTAATCCAAGTATAGGGAGTAAAATAAGTTTCTTCATTGTTATTATTTTTAAATAATTTGGGATTTAATTAATTTCCTGACCCGCTATATAGCGTAGTTCTTCAAGGTTTTTATTAAGGTCTTTTTTAGAGTTTAGTAGTATTGATTTGTTTTCTAAATAAGCATCTACAAAATCAAGGTACTCAAGCATACTTGTATTACGTTGCATGAAGTTTTTGCGATAGCTTTCTAAAAGTTTTTCTAAATCTCCTTCATAAGCTGCATCTACACTATCATATAGTTTTTTGGTAACTATTAAATCTTCATAAGCTTGTAATACTTCCGATTGTACATTTATTGTTTTCTCTTCGGCAAGTAATTTACCTTGGTCGATAGCTATTTTTGCTGCTTTTATATTTCCTTGGTTTCTATTAAAAAAAGGAAGATCCAGAGAGAATCCAACACCAACAAAATCATTCATTAAACTAGCACCACGATCATAGCTCACGCCAAGGGTAACATCTGGTGTTCGCATTGCTTTTTCGTATTTGTATTTATTAGTATTATATTCATTTCCTAGTTTAAGTACTTTCATGTCTGGTCGGTTTTCTACAGCCGAAGCCATAAGATTACCTAAGTTTATATTGTCGATGTTTTTATTGTCAGGAAGAAAACCATCTTCGGTAAGTTTGATATAGCTTGTTGCAGGAAGATTCATCAGGACTTTAAGCTCTTTTTGCAATGAGTTATTTTCTTTTTTAAGATCACTGATTTCTTTTAAGAATTGTAGTTCAGTAGCTTTTAATCTTATGTATTCGCCTTTGCCAATATTTCCCTGAGCAACTTGGTTACTATATGCTTTAAGCAAAGTTTGCATCGAAGAAAGTTGTTTTTGGTAAACGGCTTCTTGGACTTGTACAAATTGTAATTCGGTAAGATTACCTCTAAACTCAATTTTTAGATTGCGTAAAAAAGTTTTAAAGTATTCTTTGGCGATATCTACGCTCACTTTTTCCATGGCAATTAGCTTTTTTCGCTTTCCTGCCGTTTGGATAAGTTGTTCTAGTTCGGCAGTTACTTGCGATGTAGTTCCAAAATTGCCCCATAAAGGTGGTAATTGTTGCGCCGTAGCATTGTTCCAAAGATTTATCTCGCCAATAGTAAGAGTAGGGTTAGGCCACAATTTTGCCTGAATAACTTGAGCATCGGCAACGTCAATATTCAGCTTTTCGGAAATAAGAGAAATATTCTTGTCCAGAAACAAAGCCTCGGCCTGCGTTCGGGAAAGAACAATTGTATCGTTTATTGCAGCAGTTTGTGCCACACCTTTGTATGATACAATAACGAGTAGGGTTAAAATTATACGTTTCAAATTAAGTTATTTTAAGATGATGCAAAGCTACTTGCGCCATATTAAATGATAATTTGATGTATGTTAAAAGAGGATTAGAGCAACATTAGAAAACGATTAGAGTGGTGGGAATAGTAATGTTACTGTAGTGCCTTCGCCTTTTTTTGAAGTAATCGTAAAATGAATATTATTCTGCTTAAAGATAATATTAGCCAAAGAAAGTCCTACGCCGCTACCTTTTATATCATTTACATTTTTACCTCTGTAAAAGGTTTGTTTGATGAATTTTAGGTCTTCTTCGCTAATGCCAGTTCCGTGGTCTTCGATTACGATTTTTAGTTGATTATCTTGTTGTAATAGACTTATTTTTATAGGATTCCCTTTTGAATATTTTACAGCATTCTCGATAATATTGTACAAGGCAATCTTAATTTCGTTACTATTTCCTCTTATCGAAAGTAGTTTGTCATTAACAATCTCTATTGCAATTTGTATTTGAGCATCTTTTAATTGATAAACATCTGGCAATTGGTCGTTAATATCCCATACAAGTTCATCGACTCTGAAAATTTCATTAAGCTCTGTATTATCTCTTAATCCCGAAAGCATCATAAGCGTGTTGAGCGTATCTTCAATTTGATAAACGTTCTCTAATACTTTTTCGGACATTTCTTTATATTCGGCACTAGTTCTTTCTTTTTGAGCAAATACTTCCAGGTTTCCAGATATAGCTGTTAATGGCGTTTTAAATTCATGTGAAACATAATTGATGAAGTTTTTCTGAATTACAAAAGTATCAGATAATCGCTTGAACAAGTTGTTATAGGTTTCTATGAGCTCTTGTATTTCGTCTTTAGTATCAGGAGAAATAATTTGTCTGTCTAGTGATGAAGCTTCGATTTCGTTTACCTGATTTACAATGTTTTTTATAGGACTGTAAGCAAGATTTGATAGTTTACGGCTAACCAGATATATTATTACAAGTCCGATAATTAAAACCAAAATCATGATGATAAGCAATCGGTTTGTAATGGTTTTGAATTCGACATCATTTTTCTTTACAAAAACAACAAAATCTCCTTGATTGTCATGGTAATAACTTCCGAAATAAAAATGATGGTTTGATTTAAAACTCAACTTTCTATTTTTTCGGATATAATCAAGTCGCTCTTTATTTATATTCTTATCATTTCCTTTATCGCCATATACAATTTGATTTTCTTTGTTATAAACACGAGTAACTATTTCGAGTGAATTTTCTCTGAATTGCTGTCCGATGATTAAATGTTGATTTTCGGGTAATTCATCTTTTTCTAAGTAGAAAATCCCTGTAAGCAAGCACGTTTTTTGAAGTTCATTATACATTATTTTTTCAGAATAGCTGTAAAAAGAAAAGTACGTTATAATCGAAGCAATTATAAATACAATGCTAAACGTAAATGATGATATTAATGTAAATCGGTTGCGTATTTTCATGACTATTCTTTAATCATATATCCTGTCCCTTTTATGGTATGGATAAATTTATGGTTTTGTTCGATTTTGTTTCTTAAGTAAGAAATATAAACATCGACTACGTTGGTGTTATTATCATAATTAATTCCCCATACAGCATTTAATATTTGGGTTCTGGACATTACTTTATTTCTGTTTTCTAGTAAAAACAATAGCAGTTTGTATTCTCTTGGAGATAAATCAATAGGTACATTATTCTCGGTAACTTTATGTTCTTCGGGGTTTATGGTTAAGCTTCCGCAGGTATAAAGTGTTTCGACTTTATCATAGTTAAATTTGGTTCTTCGCGTAAGCGCATTAACTCTGGAGATTAATTCCTGAAAATGAAAAGGTTTCACGAGGTAGTCATCGGCACCAGAATCTAACGCATTTACTTTATCATCGGTATTACTAAGTGCACTGAGCATTAATATGGGTGTATAAATTTTTTTAAAACGCATCAATTTAGTTAGTTGAATACCATCGATGCCTGGAAGCATAATATCCATCAGGATAATATCCCAAGTATTGTCTTGTATTAAGTCACGGGCAATCTCTCCAGTTTCGGCAAGGTGCACTGTAAAATTGTTTTCTTCCAAACCTTTTACAATAAATTCGCTTATGCGTTTATCATCCTCAATGAGTAAAACATTCATATAATAGTTGTTTCTTGTATTTATTCTAATTGCAAAGATTGTTTGTAATGGGACGCAGATGACGCGGATTTACTAATGTAAAGACGCTGATAAAGACGGATTCTTTTTCTTTCTATCAGTTTTAAAATCCGTTTTTTTCCGTGTTTTCGCCTTGGCGAATCCGCGTCATCTGCGTCCCATTTTAGACAACGTTCATCATAAATCGATTTAAAAATGAATATCAAAAATAACACTTAATTACGGGAATCTACTATTAAAAAGGAAGGGATAAGGTTTTTTAATATTTTGTTATGAAACAGAAATCTGAAATAATAAATATCAATTCGTAAATTAGCGGCGATATAAATACATTCGGATGACAGTACTTACATTTACCCTGATTATGATTTTTGGTGCTTTTTTAGCAGGTTTCATAGGTTCATTATCAGGTTTAGGAGGTGGAATAATCATTATACCATTATTAACAGTCATTCTGGGAGTCGATATACATTACGCAATTGGAGCGGCACTTGTATCGGTAATTGCAACTTCATCAGGCTCAGCCGCAGCTTATGTAAGAGAAGGAATTACCAATATGCGTTTGGGGATTTTCCTCGAGATTGCAACTACTATTGGAGCAGTTGGTGGCGCACTACTTTCTACAATTGCACCAACATCTTTTATCGCTGTTTTATTCGGACTTACATTAATCTTTTCGGCTATTAATTCACTACGAAAAAAAGAAGAACATATTGTTTTAGAGTCAAGTCCATTGGCTAAAAAGTTACGTTTACAAGGAACTTACCCCACTCATGACGGGGAGGTTGTAAGCTACGGAACAAAAAATGTTGTTGGTGGATTTAGTATGATGGGAATTGCCGGAATGATGTCGGGATTGTTAGGAATTGGTTCTGGTGCTTTTAAGGTTATTGCAATGGATAATATCATGCGAATTCCATTTAAGGTTTCTACCACAACTAGTAATTTTATGATGGGAGTTACAGCAATGGCGAGTTCTGTAATTTATATCCAAAAAGGATATATAGAACCAGGAATCTGTATGCCAGTTGTTATTGGTGTATTATTTGGAGCTATGGCTGGAGCCAAAGTGTTAGTAAAAACAAATCCTAAAAAGCTTCGTATCTTTTTTGCTTGTCTGATTTTTGTACTTGCAGTAAATATGATTTATAATGGACTTAACGGAAAAATCTAAGATTATGACACACGAAAAATTTGGAGAAAAAGATTTTCAGACCATTATAGGTAATTTATTGCGTTACGGAGTATGGATTTCGTTATCGGTAGCTTTTATTGGTGGAGTTGTTTATTTGATGCATCACGGCAATGATATTGAAGATTATTCGGTATTTAAGGAAAACGACAGAAACATCTTCGAGGTAATCTCCGCAATATACAACGGAGTTATTCAGGGTAATGGAGAATCGATAATATTCTTTGGTGTAATATTGCTGTTTCTTACCCCAGTATTGCGAGTATTATTGTCGTTATTTTCTTTTTTATTAGAGAAAGACTATCTGTATGTAGTAATCACTTTAATCGTAATTTTTATAATTCTGGTAAGTGTTTCTTTAGGTTTCTCTCATTGATGGTTGAGGTGGAATAAAATAATCTACGATATTTCTAGATTTGATTCAACTAAAAGTTCTTTAGTTTTAATTTGTTTCTCATTATTTTCTACTTCAATAAGTAGCGGTTCTACACGTGAATAATCTTTAATGATTTTTATAGCAACTAGCGCAAGAGGTATTCCAATGATATTTAAAACTATACTTGCAATTGTGCTATTAATTAAGTCATCTATACTATTAGTTGGGTATTTAGAAATTATTCGTCCTAATATGTTACTAATTATCCAAAGTGTCCACCATGGAGTTAGCATATTAGTTTTGAGTTTATCATCAATATTCAGCCCTTTTTCTGTTAAGTAAGATTCTGTTTCTTCATATAGTTCTCTCATTATTTGTACAGGTCTGTAAAGAGAAATAATTGGAACAAACCAACTTCCTGCAGCCCAACCTTCAGAATGGGATAAAAATTCAGTTTTTAAGTGAAGATTGTAATAAGCACGTCTAAACCATTGGATAAAAGTTACTGCAGAAATAATATAAACAATCAAATAAAGGATTGCAATAGTTTGTTCGGTAGTATCATTTGCAATTGCTTCATCTGTGGTTATAACGCCTCCATTTACAGCAGTTTGCAGTAAATTATATTGAAAACATTTAGAAATTAACGCTACCAATTCAATTGCCATAACAATCCATATTAATAGCATTGCATTTTTAGCTCTTTGTCCGTTAGGTCTTAATTCTTCCATTGTTTTGTTTTAGCTTTTATTTACTTTTTTAGGCGAAGCTAATATATTCTATTTTGTACTATAATTACTAATTAAATTTATTGTTATTCTAAATTTATATTTTGAAATAGCTTGATTTTAGATAATCTTTTCATTCCGATGAAAGAGACCCGAGCGGTAGCGAACAGACGTAGTAAATCTCCGTAAGAAACTCCATAATTTTTGTAGAACTACTTGATGAGACCCTTCCTTCGTCAGGGTGACAAGATTGTGGCTATTTTGTGAATAATTGATAACACATTACAAACATAGTCTACAATTTCTACCGTTGGAATGCAATGTATTATCACAATTGGCATCACACGGTTAAAACTGTGGGCTATGGTCAAAATAGGATAGAATTTATGAAATGAATAATGTCCTTTATTTTGTGCTGCTACTCATGCCTTTGTGTTGATTTTTGATAAATTAGATTTCTTTGTTCGTAATATTTATCCCATCGGAGTACAAATCTCGATTAAAAAGCCATCAATATCTCTTACATAAGCAACTGTTTGTCCCCAAGGTTTTTGTTTTGCTTCTTGCAAAATGATTGCGCCAGCTTCTTTAGATTTAGCAAGTACTTCATTTACATTATCGGTTATAAAACCCAATTCGGTTGCAAAAGGTTTATTGGTTAAATCACTTTCGATAAAACCGTCTTTTAAATTAGAATTAGCCAATTCTTTTGATGCAAATGAAATCGTAGTTTCTCCAGTGCTAAGTTCTCCGTAATCATTTTCGGGAGTTATGAATTTTCTTGTAAAACCAAATGCATTTTCATAAAACGAAATTGATTTACTTACATCGTTAACATATAATATTGTATAGCCGAATTTTACCATTGTTGAGTTTAATTATTTATTTTTATAACTGTAGTATTTGCCCATAAATCTCCTAATCTTTGATTTTTTTCTGTGTTTTTGATGATTAAATATGCAATTAAACCAAAGAAAAACATATCAATTGGGTCAAGTAGGTGTCTTTTTAGAGATTGACTAAAAGTTAATCTTAATCTAGAATTATATAATGAGATTGGTTTTAAGTTTACGATAGAATTTCCTAAGGTAGCTCCAAAGTATTGCTCTAATCCAATTGTCCAAAATGCCCAAACTAAAAAGGGGATTAAAGCTGACCAACCTGATAAATGAAAATTTCCGTTTTCGTCTGGAGTTCCAAATACTGTTATTATTAAATAGCATTTTGTATTAATAATTCCATAGTCAATAAACGCAGCAAGAAATCGTCTTCTAATATTTGTAGCCGTTTTAATTTCTATAGTTTCATTCGTATTTAGTTCTGTAATGGTCATTATAAGATTTTGAATAATTAAAAAAAGCTTGGCGAAATAGAAACAATGTATTTTCTATTGAACGAAAATACAAATAAAAATATGCTTCTATCTCGCCAAACTTAAAATTATTTATAGATTATTTTGCCACTTTACTCGTCCATTCTGTACCGCTAATATCGGTAAGAGTTAAAGTGTAATTAGTGCCTTTTGGTAATTGATAATTCTTTAAATCAATATTCAGAATTGCTTTTGCGCCAAGCGGAATTATTAAACTGTGTTTGCCTGGTTTTACTTTTGTAACATATATATTGGCTATATCTTTTTTAGAGAATTTAGCTAAATCTTCCCCTTTTAAATCAAAAATAATTTCTCCTTGTTCATTCTTTAACTGAATCCCAATTAAAAACGAACCGTAAACATCAACACCTTCTGTACGGTATATCTGGAATTGTAAGGCTTCATTTTTTATAGTTGCATCGCTAATTTCTACTTTTGGTTTTACCGATTTGTTATGTAGTTTTCCAAATACTCCACCATGAAAATATTGGTTGGTATACAAAGTAAGCGAGAATATAAGCAAGGAAATAACAAGAACTACTGGTTTAAGATTTGCAATAGGAAGACTACCTGAACCAAGCCATGAAAACCATTTTGTTTTTGTGAAAGCATAATCTTTGTTTATGAAATAATTGTCTAGGGAATAAGAACCACTTCCGCTTAAAAATAGCGTAAAACCACAAGCAATTCCCAATACTCCGATTTGCCATTCGTCTAGACAAGTGGTACCAATCCAACCAGAACCTAACAAAATTCCCATGGCTAAACTAAAGACTCCTATACTCATTAATCGGGTAAAGAAGCCTAGCATTATCAATAATCCTACAATGGCTTCGATAATGGTAAAACTAACCATAGACCACCAAAGTGCTTCGGGATTTGTAACTAAGTATTCGATTATAGGTTTTATTCCTAAAGCATTGGGAAGGAAATGATTGAATTTTTCGCCAATATATCCTGCTTCATCCTGAATTAATTTGTTTTCGAGAACAAGCCTTCGCCAGAAAGCCGAAAAGTATGTCCAGCCAATAACAAGCCTAATAGAAAGCGTAAAAAGACCAGCCAAGTTGTATGACTGATTTGAATGAATATTTTTCATAAGTGTATATTTTAATTTTAAAAAACGATTGTATATAAAATGCGACTGTTCTGGATTATGCCAAATCGGATTTTAATCGTTTATATAAAATATACAAAGGGGGAGTGTTTACAGCGGCTACATTTACATAAATATCTTTTTTATGTAATGCTGTTGCTAATAAAATTTGATTTTGAGAAACAGAAACGGGTAAAACAGGAATTTGTTTGTGGAGTCTCTCAACGCTGTTTTCTGACTGATTAACGTTTGATTCTTCTACTTCGCAATAAGAAACTGCTGTTTGGGTAGTTTGGTTCTTATTAAGCGTTTGGAAGTACTCTATATCAAAAGCAGCAAATAAAGAACTTTTTACCGAACATGGAGTAAGCGCAAACACCACAGCAAGTAGTATCACGACAAGTCGCATGTTTTTAGGATAGGTTCTTTTGTTTTTCATATTTTTCAAAGATATGCTTTTGTTTTGCTTTTTTATGAATATGGGAATATTTTGTTGAATTGCTTGTTGCTTGACATTGTGCACACGGCAGCAGGTGGGATTTTCGAGCTATCGTTGTGTCATATCTGAGCGTCGGAGATAATTAATTTGTTTTTCTGAATTTAGATTATAATAATCTCATTAGGTACTGACGGTTCTGCATTTAAATAATAAGATGAATATTGATTCCACCATTCAAAATTTGGAATTAAATTTAATTCACTAAACTTATATTGTTCATTAAAATTTTTTGCATGATTTGAAGCTATTACAGAAGCTAATTCACCAGAATAATAATATTTAAACTCAAATTCATAGCTACTTGATTGGTCTTCATAATATTTATAGGTTTTATTATAAATCGGAAGATTAGTTTGTATGTCTAAATCTTGTGTCATTATAGTTTTTTTATTTGATTGTATTTCTATGCCTTTGTTTTCTAATATGTTATTGTAATAAACGAAGGAATGTACTTTAGTGTAATTTGCATTAATATCTTCGATTTCTAATACACCAAGAGATTCTGTATGTAGTGCTAATAAATCTTGATGAGAAGAACCAAAATCAAGATAATTTAATTCATTGAATAATATGTTGTTTTCATAATATTCTTTTTTTCTAAGTCTATTATTTTCTTTATATATTTTTATATAGATTTCACTTGATGTTATTTGTTGAGCAGTAAGTGGTTTTCCGTATAAATTGGTATATTCTATTTCCATGTTTTTACTATTATAGGTTTAAATTATTACTGTGTTAAACCTAACAGGTTTTAAAAACCTGTTAGGTTTGTGTGGTAAAAACCCGATACTTAATTTATAGATTATGAGATTGTCTCAATATATTTTCAACCATTTCTTTTGCTTTTTCAAATGTTATTCCGTTTTCTTGATCGATTGTTAGAGGATGATTTTCTTCGATACATTTAATCTCAGGAATAAATCCAAGTTCTTGCTCTATAGCGATTGTTTTTAAGCTTAATGTTTCTCCGTAATTAGGAACCATGGTTTGTAGCCAACCAAAATAAGGCTCTTGTTTGGTTCGGTTTTCGTCTTCCCACAAATTTATTCTGATTTCAAAATTCTCAGGACTTATAGATGTCCAAATATCAAAAGCAAAATCTTCATGATGGTCAATAATCGGAATTGTTAGTCTGCCACGATGAAAAAAGTATTTATCATCGATAACGCATAAACTTTCTTCGAGTTGAATTCTTTGTTCTCTTTCTTCTGGTGGAACAGAGAAATAATATTCAGGATAATCGGAACCAAAACAAAGGGGAAGGTCATTATAAATTACATCACAACATTCGCATTTATAGGCTGTTTTGTTTGTTTCGGGATTTAAAAAGGGTATTAATTTCAATTTGTATGCGTTTTGGGTTTTATTATTGATTGAGTTTTTGTTTTAGAGAATATTAATGATATTCAATTGATAATGGATCTATTTCTATAACTTCACTTTCTTTTTTTTGATTGCAAGAATAAAATATAGTTACAATTATTATTAGTGCTGATGCTAGTAGAACGGGTTTAGAATTCATAGCGGATTTTACTATTTTTATTTTTTCTTAATCTTGTAACAGTATTGATAGCTTTTATCAATCCAATTGCAGCTTTTCCTGTCTCCATCTGAAAATTTTGTTCTTCACCGTAAATATCTACAATTCGGAATATTGATAATTCAGGTTTATTTATTTGTCCTTTAAAATCTCCAAAAATTATATCGTCAATATCATCAAAACTAATTAGTTTCAAATTTTCATTCTCTTTTTCTAAAATCCGACGAGTTGTAATAATTGTTTTTGCTTTTGAGGTTTCAATTTCAAAAATAGGTAATTCATTATCCTCAAATAAAAAAGTATCATTTTTTAAATCAGTTGAAACCTTAGAATAAAGCCATTCCTCTGGATTCATTACAGATCGATTTATTGCTGTTATAGTTCGTTGTCTTATGGAGCTATCTTCTTTCATTTAAATAAATTTCATGCAAAAGTTGTTATATGATTTAGGACTTAGCGAAGATATTAATTAAAAAGATAGGAGAGTTTATTCAAAATGCAGAATTTATTCAAAATTGGATATGAAATTTGTAGTATAATACAACATTAGTATTGTTTAATATTTAGCATTGAATTTATAATACCCAAAACATTTTAAATAGTTGTTATGAAGAAAAATTACGCTTGTTTATTTATTCACTTGTGTATTACTAATTTATAATCTTTTAAAAAATGCTAAAAATCATTCTGTTTTCATTGTTGAGCGTTATAACTCTTAAAGCTCAAAATACTGTAAAAGATACCGTAACTGTGAAAAATGATACGGTTCAGAATTTGAAATTCAATTACAAACAGCTTATTATTCCGGGTGTTTTAATTGGATATGGGATTATAGGTCTTGAAAGTGATCAGTTAAAAGGTTTTAACTCTCAAATTCATGATGAAGTAAAAGAGGATATTGATACCAGAATTACAATTGATGACTTTTCGCAGTATGCTCCGGCAGTTTCTGTTTATGCTTTGAATGCATTTGGCGTAGAGGGAAAAAATAATTTAAAAGACAGAACTATAATCTTAGGGACGTCTTATGTTATTATGACAGCTACAGTATTAGCCTTAAAATCTATTACTAAGGTCGAAAGGCCAGACGGAAGCTCTAATAATTCATTTCCTTCAGGGCATACAGCAACCGCTTTTGCAGGAGCAGAGTTCTTGTATCAGGAATATAAAGATAAATCGATATGGTACGGTATTGCAGGTTATGCTGTGGCAACTGGAACTGGAATTTTTAGAATGGTAAACGACAGACACTGGCTTACTGATGTTGCTGCTGGTGCAGGAATTGGTATCCTGAGTACAAAAATTGCATATTGGGTAAGTCCTTATGTAACTAAGAAAATTTTTGGTGAAAGAGAAAAAGGTGTTACTTCTATGATTACTCCTTTTTATAATGGCAAACAAATAGGGTTTGGGTTTGCAATGGGGTTTTAGACAGGCCTATAAAATAATAATGCAAAAATAGCGCGGCTCTATTTTTGCATTTTTCTCAATCTACTGGTTTTCTGGTCTATTATGAGGTTAAATTTGTTTCCGTTTTTTCCTAAATCAGATTTAAGATCATCCTAAATAAGATTGTAATTAGTGATACAAGCATACTGATTGTGATTATGAAATATGGGAATTATCTAACAAAAATATCTAGTTGTATTCTTCTAAAATTGTAAAAATGTAACCCTAAGTAATTATATATACAACCAATTAATATTTCCGTCTTCATGAGCAGTTATTCTGTTGAAAAATGACTTAGGCGTAAAGCCTGTTATTGATTTAAAATCTTTGATAAGATGCGATTGATCAAAAAAATCAAGTTGATAAGTAATATCCGAAAAATTGTTCTTTGTACGCATATTCATTTGTTGGTGCATTGCTTGCCGAAATCTAATGATTTTACGTAGTTCAGATGGTGTTTTGCCTATATGTATTTCAAAATGTTTACATAACGTCTTACGGCTTATTTTATATTTATCAGCAAGGTCTTTAATCGTATAATTACCTTCGCTATTTTGCATATCCTTAAGGATTGACCCTAAAAAAGGGTGACTAAATCCTTTGAATTTACTAATGAAATATTGTTCTAATTTTTTTATTTTATCTTCTGCCAGAACTGTATCCATAATATCCGTCATCGAGGCGCTAAAATCACTAAATGGATTAAAGTACGAGAAGGATTTTCCGTTATAAAAGTTGAGGTTTTTTTCTAAGAATGCATTTATTCCTAAAGGTTTAAAACTAATAGTGATTTCATGGATATAACCAGGAATACTAATTTCGATAGGTTTGGTATAACCGCATATAAGCGTGGCTAGTAACGGATTATTGATGTTTTTACCAACGGTTAGTTTGTTCTTTTCGAATATAAACTCTGGATATTGATTAATAGAAACAATAGAGTTTACGTAAGGGAATGTATAATAGCGAACGTTTTCTGTATCTGGAGCTTTTTTTAGGATATAAAAATAATCGATATAGTTTTGCAATAACTTACTTTGAGGAATGAAAAGTTTCAGATCCATAATTGCAATGAAATAATAGTTGTTAATAAATCGATTTAGCTTTCAAATATAATCAAAAAACCTATGTTATATAAAGCATAAAAAATAAAAGCCTCATTTTATTGAGGCTTATAGTAAGAATAGTAAAAAAATGCTATAATTTTCTCTAGTCGGTAATAACGGTAAGTCCATTTTTAATGATAGATACCTTTATGCTATTGGTTTTAAGATTATAAGATTCTCCATCTATTTGCGCATCTAGAGATGTTGCTGTTGGAACTTCTATCGTTAAATCTTGTATTAATGTATGTTGGGCTTTTTTAAATTTTTCGACAGTATTACGTAATACATGGTAACCAAGTGTCATTTTTTCAAGAAATGATAGTTTAGGTACTACTATCATATCCAGCCAGCCGTCGTTAAGACTTGCCTTTGGCGTTAAGCTCATATTATATCCCATTTCGTTAGAGTTTGAAATGAATAATAAAAACGGATTTGCAATTACCTCTTTATTATCAAAAGATAGTTTTGTTTCTTGAGTTTTAAATTCAAGACTAGATGATAATGCTGCTTTTACATAAGCGATAAGTGTACGTTTGCCTGAGTTTTCATATTTTTTTATAATCATTGCATCGATTCCGATTCCTGTATTACTAAAAAAATACTGATTGTTTATTTTACCAACATCTATAGTTGAAACGGTTCCTTTACGGATGATTTCGATTGCTTTTTCAAATTTTCTTGGAATATTTAGATTAGATGCTAAACCATTTCCTGAACCTACTGGGATAATTCCTAATTTTATAGTAGTACCAATAAGGCAAGAAGCAACTTCATTTATAGTACCATCACCACCACAAGCTACGATATAGTCTGGATTATTAGCTACAGCGGCTTTCGTTAATTCGATAGCATGTTTTTTGTGGTTTGTGTAATCAATTTCGATTTTAAATTCAGAACTTGGGAAAGAATCTTTTAAAAAATCTCCTGTAATATTGTGTTTACCATTGCCCGAAATTGGGTTAACTATAAAGTGAATATATGTCATTATTTATTTTAATTTTTTGTAAAAAATACAGTGTGCAATCTAGTGTTTTTATGAATAAAATGGCTTAAAGTTTCTAATCAAATTCTGAATTATAATTTTAAAATTTATAACTGTAACCAAATCGTACAACTTGTGTTTCATAGTAATCACGACTGTTATAGCTAAAGCCATCGCCTTGAATCTCTTTCTTGATTACAAGGGTATTTAAAATATCTGTTGCATTAAGAAAAATTTCGCCTTTTCCTTTCTGAACAGTTTTTTTAACTCCTAAATCTATCGAGAAACGAGAATTTATTTTTCCTTGCGGAATTATATCAGGGGCCAAATATACGGCAGATAATTGACCACTGGTAGATTTATTTAACTGAAAAGTATTGTTCCACTTTATATTTCCAGAAAAAATCTGTTGTCTTTTCCCAAAATAGGTTGTTGGTACAGGATATAAATTGGTAACAGTAAATGCTTCTATATCATTTTGATATCCGTTTCCGTTTAAATTAAAAGAATACCAAGAGTTAAT
Source organism: Flavobacterium sp. PL02 (assembly GCF_035013205.1). Taxonomy (NCBI): domain Bacteria; kingdom Pseudomonadati; phylum Bacteroidota; class Flavobacteriia; order Flavobacteriales; family Flavobacteriaceae; genus Flavobacterium; species Flavobacterium sp. PL02. The sequence continues at coordinate 109,654 of NZ_JAYGJP010000010.1, read as the reverse complement.
TTCTTTAGCGTATACTACTTCTATACCTGTAGATGAACTTCTGTTTGCATTCTGGAAAACATTATAAATAAGATTACTATCTGGCGCTGTGGTTGCTATGCGGCTTATAGTACCGTTTACAAACCGATGGTAAAGCGATGCAAATAAATAACCTTTATTAATGTTCGTTTTGTAACCAAGTTCAAATGCGCTTGTAAACTGTGGCTTTAAGGCAGGATTCCCCACTTTTATAATTTCGGCATCATCATATTTAGGAAAAATTCTAATATCTACTTCACTTGGTCTATCGACTCTACGATTATAAAAAGCCGTTATTTTATTCTTGTCATTTATTTTATAACCAAATCGAAGGCTAGGGAAGGGCTGTGTATAATCGTAACCATCACTTTTGTATGTAGGATGGTTGGGATTTACGTCATATTGTAACTTAACATATTCGACACGTAAACCAGCTTCGGCTTCGATTTTATTATTTTCGAATATATAGTTTCCGTACAATGCCGGGATAATTTCTTTGTAGGTTGCCCAGCCACCAGCATTTGGATCCAAAGGAGAATTTATACCAGGGAAAAATTGCATATTGGTAGGGATTTCTCTGTTTCGGAATTTTAATCCAGTTTCAAAACGACCGTATTTTAAAGGCTGAATATAATCGACATTTATATCGATTACTTTTTCGTCAGAAAGTAGTTTAAAGGAATCTTTTCCTGTAAAGGGGGGCATAATATTATCAAAGAAATACTTCTCGTCTTCTCTGTGATAGGTGTAATTAATTCCTGCGTTTAATTTATGACCTGCTTCTTTAAATTTATGTTGGTAAGATGCCGAAACCATTACTGTTGTTTTTAGTTCATCTTCTAGAAATTGCCATAATCGTAAACGTTGCGAATAGTCTTGATTAAAAAAGGGTTCATCGCCATTATCAATAATCTTTTCGCTCCCAAACATACCCGAGAATGCAAATGTATTTTGCTCATTATAATTCCAATCCAGCCCTGTTTTAATAGTTGTAAAATGGGTATCGCGATTTCTCTTTGTTTGCTGGTTTATAACAGTGCCATCATCATAAGTTCGGGTAACAAACTCATTTTTATTGAGTGTTTCGGTATATAAATAATCGGCTTGTAAGTAGGCGTTAATTTTGTTTTTGCGATAATTTAGCGAAAGCGAAGGATTAATTTTTGGTGTAACCTGGTATTGCGGTCGTATGGTTGGCAAATTAGCTTTACGTTCCCATAAAGAACCATATCCAGATGCAATACCTATTTTTCCGTTAAAACCTTCTTGTTTGTTCTTTTTGTAGATAATATTAATAATTCCCGCATTACCATTGGCATCAAATTTAGCCGAAGGATTATTTATAATCTCTATTTTTTCTATTGCCGATGCAGGAATATTGTCCAATCCCGATTGATTACCAAAACCAGTCAATGCAGTTTGCTTCCCATCGATAAGAACCATTACTTTATCATTGCCTCTCAATTGTACTTTTCCGTCTTGTACAGTAACGCCGGGAAGACTTTGCATAGATTGTAAAACCGAACCACCACTTTGGGTAATATTATCGGCTACAGAGAAAACTTTTTTATCCATTTTAGCCGATACTTCATCGGTTTTAGATGCTTTTACAACCACTTCATTTAATGTGTTTATATCCTCCTCAAGTTCTATATTGGATAAATCCAGAAATTCTGATAATGTACCTACATATAAGGATTGATTTTTGGTTTTATATCCTAAGAAACTAATTTCTAAGATATAATTCCCGGAGTTAATATTCGATAATGTAAAACGACCTTCTTCGTTACTAACTGTTCCTGCAATAAATGACTGATTCTTGGATGATTTTAAAACAATATTTACATAAGGAATTGAAGTCTTTAAAGTCTTATCCTTTATTATTCCAGATATGGTAACCGTTTTGGTTTGTGCTGTTACTTTTGTAGCTATAAATAGAGCCAGAGCAAGCAACAAAATTATTTTTGCTTTCATTTTATATGGTATTCAATGATTTGTTTTGCCAAAAAAATAGGCAAATAGATTCCTTTGCTAGTTATAGATGATTACTCTATATAGCATTTGTAAATTCTGTTTTTAAAAATGTGTTTCAGTTAAAAATGTATCAGGACTAGGGAGATTCTGATACGTTCTCTAGACGAAAGATGTAGGTTATTCGTCGATTTCTTTTACGAAATTTCCTTTATGGTCAAATCGTATATCTTTTTTATAGATTTCTACATCATAAAAAACTTTGCCGTTTGCGTCTTTAACTTTAGAGACTTCTTTAACTTTTTTGCGACGGTAATTAACTTTAACGTATGGCAAAACACTATTAGGCAAATCATCTTTCGTTATTTTTATTTCGGTTTCGATGAGGTTTCCAGAAGGATCTAATAAAGCAAATTGTTCTTGTTTTTCATAAATAAATGAGGCTTCGTAATTATCCTTTTCTTTTTCCCATTTTATATTTGTTGCATCTGGAAATTTTATTAAAACAGTCGATTTTACAATTCCAGGAACATCTTTTGGGTCTAAATCCTGAGCCTGTGCCATTGCAAAAGCCGAAGTTAGTATTGCAAAAAGTGTTAGTATTGAGGTTTTCATATTTTTTTATTTTTTGATTGATGAATATCTACTTCAAAATTACTCTTGGAATCTGTAGGAAGTTTGAATTTTTAGAATTTAACGGTAAAACGATGCAAATTATTTTCGAATGCGTAGTCTATTTTCCAATGACTTATTTCAGTTATTTTCTTTATAATCGCCATTCCTAGTCCGTTGCCTTGTGATGAAGGATTTGATTTAGAAAAACGATTGAATAATTTATCGACAACCAATGGTGTTTCCTGACCAGTATTTAAAAACGTAATAGAATCGCCAGTAATTATAATGCTAATTTTTCCGTTTTTAATATTGTGTCTAATAGCATTAAGAAACAAATTATTAATAAGTACTTCTGTTAGCGATGGATTTCCTTCTATTTTTAGTTTTTCGGTATATTCGATAACTATGGTGAGGTTTTTGGCCTTTGCTTGTTCTGTAAAGAAATCGAGATGTTTTTTTAAATACTCATTTATAACAATAGGTTGCTTGTCGAGATAATTTTCGTTTTCAATTTTAGATAATAGCAAAAGATTTTTATTAAGTCTATTAAGTCTGGAAACATCTTTGTTTAGAGAACTTAAAACCTCCGATTGTTCTTGGGTTATATCAAGCTGAAAAAGGGTATCAATTTTTGTCTGAAAAAGTGCCAATGGGGTTTGTAACTCATGTGCAGCATTCTCGACAAATTCTCTCTGATTGTTATAAATATCAGTATTTTTTTCGATAAGACGATTAAGACTTTTATTAAGACGGTCAAATTCTTCTACATCAGTATCCATAAAACGAGGGGTCTTATTTTTGTCTATTTCAAATCCCTGAATTTGGTCTAGCGTATCGTAAAACGGTTTCCAAAGTTTTCTGGACGAAATTTTGGTAATGATTAATATCCCTAAAAGTAAAATGATAATTACAACGAGAAATAACATAGCAATACTTGTTACCAAATCTTCAGTCTCTATTAGGTTAATTCTTCCTATGTAAGTGTATGGTTGTCCTTTTATTATAATTGGAGCATTAAGTTCTCTGTAAGGTTCATTTTCGTTTTCTAGCTCATCAAAATAAACTTTATTAAAAATGGTGTCTTTAACAGCAATATGAGATGGAATAATTTGAACGTTTCGATTGTATTTATTCCATAAAGCGATGTCTTTGTTATCAAATTTTGATAACTCATTTTTTAAGAATTCATCCTTATGCAAAGTGAGCGTTTCATCGGTTTCTTCCAGATATAATCGTTCGGTAATGTAGTAAAAAACAGGAACTGATATTAACAGTATAAAAACTGAAAATATCAAAAAACTGGTCGTTGTTTTATTTAAAAGTTTCTTATTCATTATCCCATTTATATCCTAAACCATACACCGTTTTTATATAATCGCCACTTCCTGCATTGTTTAGTTTCTTTTTTAAGTTTTTTATATGCGCGTAAACAAAATCATGATTGTCGAGCATATCCGCCATATCTCCCGAAAGATGCTCGGCTATAGCACCTTTAGATAATACCTTGGTTTCATTACCAATTAAAAACAGTAATAAATCTATTTCTTTTTTTGTGATATCTAATCTGGTATTGTTTACTGTGACAGTTTTAGAAAGAATATCAATGACAATTTCATTAAAGATAACATTATTATTTCCTTTAAAGTTTTTACGTCTAATAAGCGCTTGAATTCGTACTAGTAATTCAGATAAATGAAAAGGTTTAGTCAAATAGTCATCGGCTCCAAGATTGAAACCTTCAATTCGGGTATCCAGTGTTTCTTTGGCAGAAATAATAATAACGCCTTCGGTTTTATTTCTTTTTTTTAATTCTTTTAAGATATCAAAACCATCTCCATCAGGAAGCATTAAGTCTAATAATACACAATCGTAATCATAAGCATTGATTTTATCAAGAGCATCTTTGTATGTTCCAGATGTCTCACAATGAATACCATTGGGCTTAAAATAGCTTTTTATACTTGCAGCTATTTCTAATTCGTCTTCTATTATTAAAATTTTCATACTGCAATTTACTAATTCAATTTTGAATGAAATCTGAATTTATAAATTTGCTTGGTTTTTAATAAAGAAAATATGTTTCATTTTTTATTAATATTCCTTAACATCGGCTATTAAAAATGATTTGCCAGATGGAATCACTTTTATATCTCTTTTATAACTTGTTTTAAAAGTAAGATCTTTAATTATGGTTTCAAAAACAAAGCCTTTGTCTTTTATTACATATAATAATTTGCAGCTAGATACTTTTATTTTCCCATAATCTTGTGTTGGAACAAGAAAACCATTCATGGCAACGTATTTGGTATCAAATTTATTTTTCCATTTCTTTTTAAAAGACTCTTCCGTTAACCCATTATCATACTCAATATTTATGGCATCACTTTTATACTGAGCATAGGTTTTGGTAGTCATATCACTCATTTCATAAGTGTCTTTATTAAAATTGGTTTCAATAGTTTTGATCAGCCATTTTTTTGCATTTTCTTGATTCTGATTTTCTAATTTTTGCTTAGCTGTATTATTTATTGTAGCATTAGATGGAGATATTAATCCTTTATTAGATTGTGCATTTCCATTTTGAATTATTACCAATGTTGATACTAAAATGAAGGTAAATTTTAGAGCATTAAATTTCTGCATTGCGTTTTTTTAATTTTTAAATAATTTGTACTGTCTTTTATTAAAACAGCCGTTTTGCTATTGTTTACTTTATGTGATTCTGTTTAGATAATCTAAAAAACTAGATTTCTCTTTTTGTTCCGTAAATATTGACTTGACACGCCAGATTTTTGGTCAAAAAAACCGAAGTTATAAATTAATAAGACTTTTTGGGATAAATTAAAGAATTAAATTTTTATTTTTTTAGATAGAAAATACTAACTGTTTAAAACGAAAATTTTTAGTTTTTTTGGAGATTTTAGGCAAATTATGTTCCATTTTAGAAAATGAAACATACTTATTTGAGAAAAATAGGCTGATTAAAAAAGTAAGATTAATTTTAGGATTATAATTATTTTATTGCCCCAAACGGAATTACATTTTAATAATCAAAATCAAAAATTATGAAACATTTCAGTCTATTATTTGTTGTTTTTTTAGTGTCGATGGGAGTGAAAGCCCAAGACGCAAATTCTTTTTCTCTTAACCTATACGGAGGATATACTTTTTCTGATAAAGTATCGTATTATAATTCCTCTGGAGAAGTAGGTGATGGATTTGAATATGGTGCTGGTTTTGAGTATTTTATTACAAAGAACGCTTCTGTCGAATTAAAATATTTAAGACAGCAGGTTGATTTACCTATATACATATTAGGAAATCAAATTAATGCTGGTGATGATAAATCAACTTTTAATTTTATTCTTGGTGAAGGAACTTATTATTTTGATACCGGTTCATCTAATGTTTCCCCTTATTTAGGAGGAGGTCTTGGAGTTGCAATTGTCCAAATACCACGTAATGGTAGTGATACTAATTTTGCATGGGATGTTAAAGCTGGTGTAAAACTAAGAACAAGTTCATTACTATCAATAAACTTAAATGCCTATTTGCAATCTGTGAGCACTGCGGTAGGAAATAGCTATTATTGGACATATTATTATGGCCCAGTGGCTGTAACTGATTATGTAGCTTCATATCAGTTTGGATTAGGAGCTGTATTTAGCTTCAATTTTAAATAAGAACTGAATCTTTTACAAGATAAATTAAAAGCATCCATGATTGGGTGCTTTTTTTATGTTTTGTGGTTAAAATTGTATCATATTGTCCATAAAGTAACGCGGATGCCACAGATTTGCTGGAGCAAAAACGCGGATAAAAACGGATTTTTTAATCTGTGGCAGAAGAATAAATTAGCGCAAAGTGAGCAAAGTTTCTTAGTGCCTTAGAACCTTAGTTTCTTAGAACCTTATAAAGAATGAGCCTTATAAAGAAAGAACCTTTAAAATTAATTGCACTTTACTATCTTTGGCTATCATAATTATTTATATCTAAAAACGGTTTTGAAAAATACTTTTTTGTTTCTTTTTCTGGTTATTGTATGCTTTCCTGCTTATGCTGAAAACAGAGCCGATTCGGTATTTGTAAAACTGAATTTAGCATTAAAGAACAAGCAGAAATATGTTGAGTTAAAGGAAGAGCGTATTGCTAATTTCAAAAAGATAAAATCGACTGACTTAACGGATTATCAAGAGTATAATTACAACAAGAGTTTATACAAAGAATACCAAAAATTTGATTCAGATTCGGCTATTTTTTATGTAAAAAAGAATCTGAAGATTGCCAATGAACTTCATAAAAAAGATTTAGAAGAAACGGCTCAATTACAATTAGCAAATCTATATTCTTCATCGGGGAGATACCGCGAGTCCGAAGAAATTTTAAAAGGTATAAACAAAAAGCAATTATCACCACAATTACTTCCAGATTACTATGAAGGATATCGTGAGTTTTTCTCGCATTATTCGACCAATAGTTATAATCCGATGTATGTAGAACAGGTTGTAAAGTATCGCGATTCATTATTGGCAATACTAAATCCGCAATCGCTGAAATACAAGATCAATCTAGCCGAAAAGAATATTTCTGAAGGGAAAATTGATAGTACAGAGAAAGATTTGATAAAATTATTGAAAGAAACAAATGATGACAATCCGCAATATGCTATGATTGCTTATCTTTTGGGAAGCATCAATAAAAAGAAAGAGAATCTGGAATTAAAGAAAATATATTATGCAATCTCTGCTACTGCGGATTTAAAAAACTCTATAAAAGACAATGCTTCTATCCAGGAATTGGCATTGGTTTATTATGAATTAGGCGATGTAGATACTGCATATAAATTAACAAGATCAGCTATCGAAGATGCTATTTTTTGTAATGTGCAATTCCGTACGCTACAAATGTCCGAAGTATATTCGATTATCAATACTGCCTATTTAGAGAAAGAAGCCAAAAGCAAAAGTCAATTGCAATTGTACCTTTTATTTATAAGCATACTTTCTGTTTTTCTTGTTGTAGCTGTAATTTATGTTTACAAGCAGATGAAAAGAGTTTCGAGAATTAAAGAAGAACTTTCGAAAACTAGCGAAGAACTGGTAAAGCTAAATGCAGATATTAGTAACACAAATAATCAGTTGCAAGAAAGAAACGCTCAATTATCAGAATCTAATCATATTAAAGAAGAGTACATCGCGCATTTTTTTAGTCTTTGTTCTACTTACATCAATAAATTAGAAAATTACCGTATTACCCTAAACAAGAAGGCTACCGCCAAACAGTTTGATGAGTTATATAAAATTTTAAAATCAACCACCTTGGTCGATAATGAACTCGAAGAGTTGTACAAGAACTTTGATACTATCTTTTTAAATCTATATCCCACTTTTGTAAAAGACTTTAATTCTTTGCTTATAAAAGAAGAACAAATTGTACTTAAGCAGGGCGAATTATTAAATACCGAACTACGAATTTTTGCATTAATACGTCTTGGTATTAGTGATAGTGTAAAAATCGCAGCTTTTCTTCGTTACTCATTAAGCACCATTTACAATTATCGTACAAGGGCGAGAAATAAGGCTGCAGTTTCTCGTAATGATTTTGAAGAAATGGTTATGAAAATTGGCTTAATTGTAGCCAAAACGCAATAATTTATTTTAAATCTACTACTTTTTTCGTGCTCTAAAATCAGTTAACTGCTTGTTGTTTAGTTTTTTATGTTTTTAATTTACTACTTTTCTATAATAAGACTTCTTATGTAAACTATAACGTTTTAGTTTTACAATATTAATTATAGGAATCTTAGTTTAAGATTAGCTAGAATTTAAGTTTAGTCTTTATATTAAAATAAATAAGTAGTTATGTTTAGAAACATTAAAGCAGTTGTTGTTTTGCTTTTATTGGGTTCATTCGGAATGAATGCACAAAATAAAGTGCCAGTTTATCTAGATGATAAAAAGCCAATTCAGGAACGTGTAGAGGATGCACTTGCGAGAATGACATTAGAAGAAAAAATAGCAATGGTTCATGCGCAATCAAAATTTAGTTCGCCTGGAGTACCACGTTTAGGAATTCCTGATTTCTGGATGACCGATGGTCCTCATGGTATTCGCCCAGAAGTTTTATGGGATGAATGGGATCAGGCAGGATGGACAAATGATTCTTGTATTGCATTTCCTGCGCTTACTGCTCTTGCAGCAACCTGGAACAAAGAAATGTCTGCATTATACGGAAAATCTATAGGTGAGGAAGCTCGTTACCGTAATAAAAATGTTTTATTAGGGCCTGGAGTAAATATTTACAGATCACCACTTAACGGACGTAATTTTGAATACATGGGCGAAGATCCGTTTTTGGCTTCAAAAATGGTTGTGCCTTACATTAAAGGTGTTCAGGAAAACGGAGTTGCAGCTTGTGTAAAACATTTTGCATTAAATAATCAGGAAACAAATCGTCATACAGTAAATGTAAATGTAGATGATCGTGCTTTGTACGAAATCTATTTACCAGCATTTAAAGCAGCAGTTCAAGAAGGAGATGCCTGGACAATTATGGGTTCTTACAATAAATACAAAGGACAACCTAACTGCCACAATGAGTTTTTATTAAACGATATTCTTAGAGGAGAATGGGGTTTTAAAGGAGCTGTTGTTGCCGATTGGGGAGGCGTTAGTAATACCGAACAAGCAATTACAAATGGTCTGGACATGGAATTCGGAACATGGACAAATGGTTTATCTGCAGGAACAAGCAATGCATATGATAACTATTATTTGGCAAAACCATACCTGAATTTAATAAAATCAGGAAAAGTAGGAACGAAAGAATTAGATCAAAAAATACGTAACATACTTCGATTGGCATTCCTTACAACAATGGATAGAAACAAACCTTTTGGTTCGTTTGGAACAGAAGAGCATGGTCTTGCAGGTCGTAAAATTGCCGAAGAAGGAATTGTTTTATTACAAAACAAAAATAATATATTGCCAATTAATCTTAACAAAACTAAGAAAATTGCAGTTATTGGAGAAAATGCAATCAAGATGATGACAGTAGGAGGTGGTAGTTCATCTTTGAAAGCAAAATATGAAATTTCTCCACTTGATGGCTTAAAGAAAAGAATCGGATCTCAAGCTGAAATTATCTATGCTCGTGGATATGTAGGTGATGCAGAAAGTAGTTATAACGGAGTTGCATCTGGGCAAGATTTATCAGAAAAACGTTCGGCAGAACAATTATTAGCAGAAGCTATAGATGTTGCTAAAAAGGCCGACATTGTATTGTTTATTGGTGGATTAAACAAAAGTAATCATCAAGATGCTGAAGGTGTAGATCGTTTGTCATTAGACCTTCCGTACAATCAGGATAAAATTGTAACCGAATTGCTTAAAGCAAATAAAAACCTTGTATTTGTAAATATTTCTGGAAATGCAGTAGCAATGCCGTGGGTAAACGAAGTACCAGGAATTGTACAAGGATGGTTTTTAGGATCTGAAACAGGTAATGCTTTGGCATCAATTTTAGTTGGAGATACTAATCCATCAGGAAAATTACCATTTACTTTCCCGGTAAAATTAAAAGACAATGGAGCACACGCTTTAGGAGAATTTCCTGGAGGTCCAGAGGTGACTTATAACGAAAGTATATTTGTAGGATACCGTTGGGCAGATAAGCAAAAAGTAAAACCATTGTTCAGCTTCGGACACGGATTAAGCTACACTACTTTTCAATACGGAAGTGTTACCGCTAGCGCGAAAGAAATAACGGCTGCAGATAAAATTACATTTACAGTAAAAGTGAAAAATACAGGAACCAAAGACGGTTCAGAAACAGTTCAGTTATACATAAGTGATTTAAAATCTTCTTTACCACGTCCTATCAAAGAATTGAAAGGATTTGAAAAAGTAAGCTTAAAAGCTGGAGAAGAAAAAACAGTTTCGATTACAGTAGATAAAGCTGCTTTAAGCTTTTTCGACCCTGTTAAACATGACTGGGTTGCAGAACCTGGTGATTTTGAGGCATTAATTGGAGCTTCTTCTACAGACATTAAAACGAAAGTGAAATTTAAATTAAAATAGTTCACTAAAGATGCTTTTGGAGCTTAATAATTAGGGCTTCAATGGTTGGTTAGTTAGTTTGCATGATCCCGATTACTTTTTGTAATCGGGATTTTTTTGTGCCTTAAATGAAGTAATTCTGTTGCATATTGTAAAATGCAACAGAATTCGCAGGTTTAAATAGGATAGGTTAAAAAGTAAAATTAATTTTAAGGTTTGAGAGTTTAATTATAAAACGTAACTTGTAAGAAATTTTTTAATTTAATTAAGTTAGTCACATAATTTTTTTAATAATTGATGTTTCGAGAATATTTATTAATTACAAAGTATATAATTTTGCTTTGTATTAAATTCCAAAACTTATGAAAAACTTTACTATTACACTTTTTATAATTTGCTTATTTATAGCATGCAAAAAAGAGGAAAAAAAAGAGGATAAGGCAAAAGAAACAGTTGCTGTTGCCGATGATAATACCATCATAGAAGCAGCTGAAGCAGCCTATTTATACGGTTTACCATTAGTAATAATGGATATTACCCGAAGACAATTAACTAATACTGAGGTGCCAAATAACTTAGTAGCACCCATGAACCAGTTTAGTCATAAATCGGCGTTTCCTGATGCAACCCTTAAAAATGGTTTATATCCTAATGCTGACACCTATTATTCATCGGCTTGGCTAGATTTAGGCAAAGGACCTGTGGTGCTTTCTGTTCCAGATACATACGGTAGATATTACCAACTTTCTATGGAGGATGCTTATACAAATGTATTCTCCTCTGTGGGCAAAAGAACAACAGGAACAACTGCGGCAAATTTTTTAATAACAGGACCGAAATCTAATGAGCCTGTTCCTATAGGAATGGAGGAGATTAAATCACCAACCAATATAGTTCGTATTATTAGCAGAATCCAGATGAATAGTTATGTCGATGGACTAAAGGTTTACAAACTACAACGCTTATACAAACTTATACCTTTAAGCAGTTGGGGAGCAGATTATATTGCACCAATGGGAAAAATCGATTCATCGGTACCAAAAGGTACGCCAACAGAAATTGTTTCGAAAATACCTATCGGAGAGTTTTTTAATTATGTAAACCAGTTAATGGCAAACAATCCGCCAAAAGAGGCAGATGCCGAAACAATAAAATTGCTTGCAACGATAGGAATTAAACCAGGAACAAAATTCAATTTAAGTTCCTTTAATAGTTCAGTACAAGCTGCTTTAAGAGGACTTCCAGACAGAATATTAGGAGAACTAGATAAAGACATTAAATCGCCACCAAAGCTTGAAAATGGATGGAGTCCAATAGATACAAAAACAGGAGTATTTGGAACCGATTATAAACGCAGAGCCGAGGTTGCATACTCAGGACTAGAAATTAATCTTCCGCAAGATTTAATTTACTCATTTTGTATAAATGACGAAGATGGCGAAAAACTTAATGGTGCTAATAAATATACAATTCACTTTAATAAAGATCAGGTTCCATTAGCAAATGCTTTCTGGTCATTAACAGCCTATGACTCTAAAGGATTATTCGCGGCAGGCAATCCGATGAATCGTTTTACGATAGGTAATCGTGATAAGTTAATTAGAAACGCAGATGGTTCAATAGATATCTATTTTCAGAGATCATATCCAGGGAAAATTAGAGAAAGTAATTGGTTGCCAGTAGCATCAGGAGATTTTAATATCGTATTGCGAGTATATTCTCCAAATGAACAAATGCTAAAAGGCAAATGGGAAATACCAGCAATTAAAAAAATAGTTCCAATTGTACCAGCAACAGATGTAGTAGCAACAGTTGAATAATTAGTTTTAGGAACAAAATGATATTTGTAGATGAATATACTCTTTAGAAAGAAAAAATACTTCACTAAAGCGACAATAATATTGTTGGTTATATTCATGCAAAATAGTATGATTGCACAAAATGAAAAAGCAACTTGTGAACCTAAAACATTCTTTGACCTATTCAAAAAGAAAGATACACTAAAGGATCAAAAACCTGCTAAAAACAGTTTTTTTCTCGTAATTCCTGTAATTGGTTCGCAACCAGCTACAGGATTTATGTTTGGGGGAGTTGCTCAATATACATTTAAAGGCAAAGAACTTGAAGATAAATATTCGATTATAAATTTGGGAGTAACGTACACTACAAAAAAGCAATTACTTATTAATGCAAAGAATAGTGTTTTATTAAAAGGCAATAAAATATACCTAAACGGAGATTATAGATTGTATGTTTTTTCTCAGCCAAATTACGGATTAGGAACCTCAATTATTCCGGGTAATAATCAAGATACAGATTTTGATATTGATGCGTTGGCTCAGCCTATGGATTATAATTATTTTAAATTCCATCAGGCGATGTCATGGGAAGTAAAAAAGAATTTTTATGTAGGAGCAGGAATCGATATTGATTGGTACGCTTCGATAAAAGATTACAACCTCGATGTTGCCAACGGGCAATATACCTATCATTACAATTATAGTCAGGAAAATGGATTTAACGATTTAGAATATTTTGTAAATGGTTTTAGTCTAAATCTCGTGTATGATTCCAGAGATAATCAGGTAAATGCAACGCATGGAATATTTGCAAATTTTAATTATCGAATAAATCCGGATCTATTCAATAATCAGCGAAATAGTAATGTATTATATACGGAATACAGACAATTTATTCCACTAAGTAAAACAAACGAACGTTATATCTTAGCATTTTGGGCGTATGGGCAGTTTGTAACAAGCGGAAAAGTTCCTTACCTAAATTTACCCGCAATAGGATGGGATCAGCGTAGTAGGAGCGGAGAAGGATATACACAAGGATTATTTAGAGGATCCAACTTAGTATATTTATCTACAGAGTTTAGATTTCCTATAACTTGCAACCAAATGTTTAGTGGTACTGTGTTTACAAATTTTACAACAGCAAGTAATTCAGGTACCAACGAAAAACTTTTTCAATACGTACAGCCAGCAATAGGAGTTGGTTTACGTATTTTAATAGATAAAGCAACCCGCACAAACCTTATTGTTGATTATGCTTGGGGACGAAGCTCAAAAGGATTCTATCTTAATGCAGGAGAAACTTTTTAATTGATAACTAACGGTTTTTAATTGATAATTAACAAATGATAATTGATAGTTGACAATTGATAATTTAGAATTGCTCAGAAACTTATAGCCCACGGTTTCAACCGTGTGATATGGATTGAGATAATATATTTCGCTCCAACGGTTGAAACCGTTGGCAATGTTTATAACATGTTATTTGCAATTGCTATCTCTCTGTGCTAGTGCGAGCGTCCCGCCATAAGTGTTCGAAACCTTAGTACCTCAGAACCTCTGCAACTTTGTACCTTAAGAGAGAAACCTTAGTGCCTCAGAACCTTTGCACCTCTGCACCTTAAAAGAAACCTATTTTATCTTCACAGGAATCGGACCGCCACTAGAAACATAACCGCCACCAACTTTATCAATATTTACATCGACCTTATTGTTTACATTAACGTTTAAATTTGGAGCGCAGGATTTAATATTTACATCAATAGTACCATTTGCATTTACAGGAACTAAACCATAATTTTTTGTAGCTAGTACATTAAGATTATCATTTTTCTCAATAGCATATGCTTTCGGAATAATGTCTACATTTTGTAATGTTAAAATAGTCAGACATACTGCAATTACAGTTAATATGAATTTAGTATAAAAATCTGTTTTCATAATTTTAGGGTTTAATTATTTAGAGATACTAATATATTCTATTTTTTTAGAGAAAAGTAACCTTTGTCCCTTTGCACCTTAAAAAAAACCTTTGCACCTTTAATAATCTTTTAACTCAGAAAGAGTTTGTAGCTTTGCAGGAACTTATAAAAACCAATGTAATTCATGTACACAAAACTACTTGAGCTTGTAGGAGAGATTATTACTATCGATAATTCAGATGTTATATTGGTCGAAAATTTCTTTGAGCCAGTAAGTTGTAGTAAAGGAGAAATTTTAGAAAATGAGAGTAAGGTAGCTCGGTATTTATATTTTATCAACTCGGGTTTTATTAGAGCTTTTTATAACCAGAATGGCAATCAAATTACGACACATATTAATTGTCCTTCGGGATTTATTACTTCTTTTAATAGTTTTGTAACAGGAACTCCTGCTGTAGATAATATCGAATGTATAACTGTGTGCGAAGTACTGCGAATTACAAAAAAGGATTTTGATGCATTATGCAATAAAAGCCAAAAGTGGGCAGATTTTGCTAGAATCATTTATGAAAAATCTTTAATTTATAATGAGCAAAGAACCAATGACATTGTTGCTTTATCAGCAGAACAGCGTTATCTAAAAATAGTAAAAGATAATCCTGCTATGATCCAAAATGTTCCACTACAATATATAGCGTCGTTTATAGGAATTAAACCAGAGAGTTTAAGCCGAATTAGGAAACAGATAATTTCCTAACATACGTTAAGTAGATTGCTTTGGTTATTACTGAATTTTGTATCAGATAATAATTAAAGAAATGAAAACACTAAAAAACAAAACCGCACTTATTACCGGAGCTTCATCTGGTATTGGCGAAGCATTTGCTTATGAATTAGCAAAGCAAGGAGTAAATCTTATCATAACAGCCAGATCAGAAGATAAACTACAAATTCTAGCTCATAAAATTTCAAAAGAACATAACGTGCAAGTGACTGTATTTACTGGTGATCTTTTGCAAAAAGACACTCCACAGAAATTGTATAATCAAATAAAACAAGCTGGATTGTCGGTAGATTTATTGGTAAATAATGCAGGATTTGGTAAGTGGGTAAATTTTCTTGACGAAAGTATGGAAGATTATGACGAAATGATTGAAATTAATATTAATGCTCTTGTAAAATTATGTCATCTCGTATTACCAGATATGCTGAAAAAAGGGGATTGCGGAATCATAAATGTAGCTTCGACTGGAGCATTACAACCATGTCCTTATGTTGCAACATATTGTGCAAGTAAATCATTTGTATTGGATTTCTCAGAGGCATTATATGGCGAATATTCTAAAAGAGGAGTAACGATTACAGCACTTTGCCCAGGGAATACTACTACAGGATTTCAATCAGTCGCAAAAGCAAATACTAAAGGAATGGCTGCAGATACTCCAGAAACAGTTGCCAAACAAGGAATCTCGGCATTATTAAAAAACAAAAGCTTTAAAATAGTTGGTACTACAAACTATTTACAATCATTTTTGCCAAGATTATTACCTAGAAAAGCAGTGATTAATATTGTTAGCAAAATGATGAATGCTAAAGTAAATGGATAAATTCTAAAGCTAATATCAAATTGTTTTTCGCCGCAAATTGCGCCAATTTTCACGAATCAGTTCGTGATAATTGGTGCAATTAGTGTTTGATTTTATTCATATTATAAAATATAAAGAACAATTTAATTTACACAATTAATTATATTTTGTATTTCACCAAAATCATTTAGATTGAATGCCATTTTTTTCTTCGAGTGCTTTTTTCTCAGCGGCTCTTTTGGCAGCTTTACCTTTTCCTATTGGGAATGCAGCCGTTAAATAAAGAGAACGATTGTATTGGTTAGGTCCATCTCCTTTCATTACAGGAACCAAACCATAATAATATTGCATTCCAACATTTATACCATTTCCAGCAGTTATACGATATCCTAAACCAAGGGCGACACCAGCATCTATAACACGTACCTGATCTTTAATATCGTTTTTGTAGATTACGTTATCACCGTCAATTTTGTTTCTAAATCTATCAAAAGCTTTACTTAATAGCCCAAATTGAGGGCCAGCTTTGACATAAATATTGTTGTCAAATTTATATTTAATTAAAATCGGGACATTAAAATAACGAATTTCTCTATCCACATATCCACCTTCAAAAGTATTATCTAAGGTTTCGTTTTCTAAAGAATACACTGGTATACCATGAGCTCCCATTGGAGATTTTACAATAACTCCAGTATTTACCATCCAGTTTAGACTTTTTTTCAAATGGATATCAAAATAAAAACCAAGGTTAAACCCGATGTTCGAACCAGTCGTTTCCTGATTAGAAATGGTTGATAAATTAACACCACCTTCCAGACCAAACTCAAGAAAAGGAGAGTTTAGTTTGTCTCCAAACACCATAGAAATTAAAACTTGAGAATAAGAGGTAGATACGAAAAAGAATGTAATAAGTAATAGAATACTTTTTTTCATAAAATCTTTGTTGAAGTTTAAAATAGCACTGAGCATCACCTGATTAACGAAGATACAAAATAAACTATTTCTCACACAGAATTATTTCTTTAACATTTCATATAAATCACTAAATAAAATTAATTATGACATCCTTAACGCACTTTAGTTAACAAAATTCTTTAATTTAACAAAAGTTAAAAATTAAGATTGCTATGGAAAACTCAAGACTCAAATCCTTTATACCTCTTTTTTACCTTGTTTGGTCGGATGATCTTTTAACCCAAAAAGAGTTCGTCACGTTGCAAGAATTTATTCGCTCACAAAACTGGCTTACCAAAGAAGAGCGAGAAGAATTACTTTCTAAAATAGATATTTCGGTACCACCATCAAGAGAACAACTTACTAGTTGGAAATTAGAAATAGAGAAAAGTATTCAGGATAAACAGTCCGTTAAATCCATATACGATATTGTTGTTGCCCTTTCGGGAGATGATAAAAATCTTAAAGAGCTTGAACCTGTTTTTACAAAACTAGAAAATGACCTTGGAGTTTTTGGACAGGAAGCGATTGGTACTTTCAAAAAAACGGCAACTTCTCTGACTTCAAATTATAAAACAGAAAGCAGTTTTGACTCAACCAAACTAACAGAGATTCTGGATGGAGAACAAGCAACAATTATAAAAAGAGTAAAATCGGTTATTAGTAAACCTGAATTTGCTTATGAAACTTCTACAGATATTAATGTGTATCGTGCAAAAGTATATGATTGGTGTAAAATCCTTGCCAAAGAAAATTTTGGTAATATGGCGTACCCAAAGCAATATGGCGGAGGAGAAAACATAGCCGATTATTTTGCTATTATGGAAACCCTGAGTTATCACGATTTAAGCTTGGTAATAAAATTTGGTGTACAATTTGGACTTTGGGGAATGAGTGTACAATCGTTAGGGACAGAAAAACATTATAGTAAATATTTAAAAGATATAGGTTCACTCAGATTACCTGGTTGTTTTGTCATGACCGAAACACATCATGGTTCGAATGTAAAAGGGCTTGAAACTACAGCTACTTACAATCACGACGATCAAACATTTACAATTCATACGCCGAACAAAAACGCACAAAAAGAATATATTGGTAATGCAGCTGTACACGGACAAATGGCAACTGTTTTTGCAAAACTAATCATAAATGATGTTGATTATGGTGTAAACGCATTTGTAGTGCCTTTAAGAGACACAAACGGTACAAATATAAAAGGTGTTACAATTGGAGATTGTGGACATAAAATGGGATTGAATGGGGTGGATAATGGAACAATAAGTTTTGATAATGTGATTATCCCAAAAGAGAATATGCTGGATAGATTTGCTTCGGTAAATGAAAAGGGAGAATTCGAAAGTCCGATTCCGAGTGACAACCGTCGTTTTTTTACCATGCTTGGAACATTAGTTGGCGGACGTATCGGAATTCCACGTTCGGCATTGGCTGCAGCCAAATCTGGACTGGCAATAACAATTAGATATAGTGATCAACGCCGACAATTCGGACCAGAAGGAGGTTCGGAAGTTCCGATTTTAAATTATCGTATGCATCAACGCCGTTTGATTCCGCAACTGGCAAAAACCTATGCAGTACATTTTGCTTTGCAATACCTTACGAATCGATTCCTGAATAAGAAAGAATCCGAAATGCAGGAAATTGAAGCACTTGCAGCCGGAATGAAATCATACTCAACTTGGAGCACAAGAGATATTTTGCAAGAATGCCGTGAAGCCTGTGGAGGAAAAGGATATTTATCTGAAAACAGAATCGATGCCTTAAAAAATGATACTGAAATTTACACCACTTTTGAAGGTGATAATACTGTATTAATGCAATTGGTAGCAAAAAATCGCTTATCTGAATTCAGAAAATCATTTGGCGAAATGGGAGCATTGGGAATCGTAAATTATGTTTTTGAAAATGCAAAAACTGCCATTTCTGAAAAAAATCCAATTGCCACCAGAAAAACAGAAGATGCCCATTTGCTTGACAATGAATTTCATTTATTAGCTTTTCAGCATAGAGAAAAAACGACTTTAGCATCTGCTGCAAAGCGGATAAAAAAACTTATCGACAGCGGACTCGAGCCTTATGATGCGTTTAATGTGGTACAACACCAAATGATAGATGTTGCTCAGGCATATTTGGAAAGAATCGTTTTGGAGCAGTTTCAAATTGCAATTGAAACAGTTAAAGATATAAACGTTAAAGAGATTCTATCGAAATTATGCCATTTGTATGCACTAGCTCAAATTGAAAAAAATAAAGGTTGGTATCTTGAAGATGGATATATGGAAGCGGTAAAAACAAAAGCAATTCGTAAAATGGTTAACCAGCTTTGTTGGGATATAAGACCTGATGCTGTTGCTTTGGTAAATGCATTTGATATTCCCGAAAGTTGTCTTGCTGCGCCAATCTTAAAGTAATTGTTAATTATTAATTTATATAGCTGTGTATAATTGCACACAGATTATACTCAATCTTGTCACCCAAAGCGGAGTCGAAGAGTGAGAAGTTTGTGGTTGTATTGTGAGTAAACCTATATTACGTAGACGCACTGCGGTGCGTCTCTACAGAAAATCTTTGTTCACCCCAATTTTGTCACCCAGAGTGGAGTCGAAGGGCGCATAATCTGATGCTATTTTGAAATGACAAGTTTGTGATGAACGGTAAGAAAAAAACAAACCATTAAGAGATTAAGACCTTAACTTTTCTTAATCTTTTAATGGTTTAAATAAATCGTATCAAAATTTATGTTTAGTAAAACTGTTAAACAGGGATGAATTGTTTTGGATCATAAAAAAACTGTTCCTTCTTTATGAGTTCTCCTTCCCAGTTTTGACGCGTCATTTCTTCGATTTCCGTAGAAGTTCCATCTTTCCATTCAAATTTGAAATACCATTGAATGACTACAAAATCACCATTGATAAAAACAGGACGAATACATTTAGAAACTAATGATTTTACTCTCAAAAGTACATTTTTCTCATTGGCAACAAGAAAATCTCTACCAACACGAGGTTCCGCTTGGTTTTCTTGCATAGATGCATCTTCGGTATAAAATCTTTCGATCGCTTTATCATGCTCGTTGGCTTCTACCATCGAGATAAATTGCTCTACAGTTTCTAATTTAGGCATGTTCTTTCAGCTTCTTTATTATTTCCATATAACGATTTTCAAAAACAGTTTGTTCTACAGGAACTACAACTGCTTGGAATAAACGCATTAAATCATCAGCATGATTTGCTACTTTTTTTGTTTGAAAACTGTAATGAATAAATTTAATCCAAAGAACAGCTTTTAGTTCCGTTTCGTCTTCGTTCCACATTTTCATTTCTACCAATAATACGTTATCAGTATATTGAATTAATTGCGAATCTATAACAACAGTTTCCATTGTAAATGCTGGTCTCATGTAGCTTATTTGGTTAGATGCAACCACCCAACTTAAAGCTGATGTTTTCATGAGTTTAAAGATATCTAATCCATAATGCTCAGCGATTTGGTCTTCGCGGGCATTAATAAAATATTCTAGATATTTTGAGTTGTTTAAATGATTGAATGGGTCACAATCCTGAAATCTGATTTTTCTTTTTGTCTTTAATACTTTTTCCATTTTTTTTTAAAATTACACTGCATACCAATTGGTATATAGGGAGTTAATTTTTTTTACTTTTTAATAGTTTCTATTATTATGTTATCAATACAATCCATTGCATTGTTTATGTAGGTTTCGTCATTATGGGTAAACGATAAAAGCGAACTTCCCTCGATTAGAGATAAAATTATTTGAGCATATTTTTTTACATCAATAGTTGGGGTAATTTCATTCAACTCAATTCCTTCGTTTAGAATATCAGTTAATCCATAAATAAACTTTTGAGATAGTTTTTCGGCTGCTTTAAATAATAACGGATTAACAAATTTTGTATCAATTCCAACTCTTAGCATAGGGCAGCCACCTCTATCTTTTACCAGATCATAATAACTACGATGATAATTGGTTATTGTGTACAATTTATTAATACTGCCTTCTGTGGTAGCAATTAGTTTAAATAATGGTATTATAGCTACACTTACATTAAGTTGGAAAGCCTTTAGAGCCAAATCTTCTTTATTTGCAAAATTACAATAAATTGCTCCTTTTGTCAGTCCAGTTGCATTAGTAATATCCGATAAACTCGTACCAATATAACCCTGTTTGTTAAAAATAGGAGCAACTTTGTCTAGTATAAATTCCGAAGTATTCATGGGGCTGATTGATTTTCGAATAAATTATAGAGCAAAAATAATAAATAAATACCAATCGGTATGTGAGGGATTATTTTTTTTAATAAAAGTTTTAGAAATATTATTTTAGGTGCTGTTTACTAGCAAGTATTGCCTACAAAGGAACACGAATGATACTGATTTGCTAAAGCAAAGACACGGATAAAAACGGATTTTTAAAACCTTTGCGGTTAGAGTTTTCCCACAGATTATAAAGATTAAATAGATTTCCTGCATCGTCTATAATGGAACACGGATGACACAGATTTGCCAAAGCAAAGACGCGGATAAAAACGGATTTTTAAAATCTTTGCGGACTTAATGGTTAGACTTCTTACTACAGATTTAAACTTTGCGACCTTTGCGTAAACTTTTGTGACCTTTGCGGTTAAATTTTTGCTACAGTTTTTTTTCACCATTAAGAAATAAAGAAAAATTAAGTTCAATTCTTAATGATACTTAATGTCTTAATGGTTTAGAATTTTTGCACTAATTTAAATCTTTGCAAACTTTACGGTTAATATTTTAATCTACATTTTACTAACCAACATACCCAATGTTTGTATAGATTGTCGTAGTTCATTACTCCACGGTAATCCAAAACTTAATCGCATACAGTTACAAAATTGATCCTGAAAAGTAAAAATTCTTCCCGGTGCAATGCTAATATTATGTTTCATAGCTATTTGATAAAACACGGCAGTATCGATTTTTTTATCTAATTCTAACCAAAGAAAAAATCCCCCTTGTGGCTGACTCACTTTGGTTCCTGCAGGGAAAGATTCCAAAATGGTATTAATGTAATTAATACTATTGTGATGCAAAATTTGACGTATTTTTCGAAGATGATTTTCATACCTTCCATTTTTGAGGAAATCAGCAACTACTTCGTGTGTAATAGTGGTAGCAGATACGGTATGATAAAGCTTGGTACGTAATATTTCTTTTTTAAACTTTCCAGGCGAAACCCATCCTACACGATAACCAGGAGCAAGAGATTTAGATACAGAGTTGCAACAAAGTACGATTCCGCTTTCGTCATAAGTTTTACAATTGGTTGGTCTGCTAGTTCCAAAATACATATCACCATAAATATCATCCTCAATAAGCGGTACATTATAATGCTCCATTAATCGAACCACTTCTTTTTTATGCTCCACAGGCATCATGCTTCCTGATGGATTGCTAAAGTTGCTCATTAATAAACAAAGGGTGATTTTTTTGGTTGTAAGTGCTTTTTTCAGAGCGTCAAGTTCTATTCCTGTTGTCATGTTAGTAGGCAATTCCATTATATATAAACCCAATGATTTTGCCAGTTGTAAGATTCCAAAATAAACAGGACTTTCTGTAATAATAGTGTCACCAGGTTTAGTCAATGTCATTAAACAATGGGATATAGCTCCTATGCAACCAGATGTTGTAATTACATCATCTTCGGTTAATGTGCCTCCCCAGGTAAATGACCATCTGGCAATTTCTTTCCTTAGATTAAGATTCCCTTGTAATTCATCATAGCAAGTACCACTATTAGGCGACTGTCGCATGGCTTGAATCATTCCTTTATTTAATTTAGTAATAGGAAGAAGCTCATTAGATGGAAATCCTAAAGAAAGCATAGTTACATTTTTATCCATCATACTGCCATAAACTAGGTCTATTAAATCTTCCCGTTCGATATTGGCACAACTTATTATCGGGCTACTTGGTGTAGGTTCAGCAATTGCTCTTGCCGAAATGTTGCTTACATAATAACCAGATTGTGGTCTGGATTCTATAAGAGAACGGCTTTCCATTTCGTAATATGCCTTGCTTACTGTGCTCATGCTGTATCCAGTTTCGGCACATACTTCTCGTATTGATGGAAGTTTATCGCCAACATTAAAAAGACCTGCTTTTATCTGTTTCTCAATACGATCTGCAAATTGTAAATATAAATAGTTGGTATTTTTCATTTTAAAAATGATAACTGTTGCGCTGCAATTTAATAAAACTGTATCTGTATTGCTATTTTATTTTCTAGAAATTTGCTGTATTACAAAATGTAAATAAAAGTTCCCATGAAAAGCACAAAATATTACTTGGCAGCCATTACGGCATATACAATCTGGGGTTTTTTTAGTCTAGTATTAAAACCAATACATTCTTATGCTTCTTTAGACATTTTGTTCTACCGCGTTTTTAGTTGTAGTATATTATTGTTGCTGATAACTTTTGTTTTTAAACGAAAAAGAGTAAAAGATGCAATCGAAACTTTTAAAGCATTACCACTCTCAAAAAAGCGTAAAACCATTTTATTAAATATTGGAGGAAGTATATTTTTAACAGCCAACTGGTTTACATTTATTTATGTAATGAATCATGTGAGCGTTAAGGCCACATCACTTGCTTACTTAGTTTGCCCAATCTTAACCACATTGTTGGCTTATTTTATTTTGCATGAAAAACTTTCTAAAACACAATGGGTATCAGTAGGGTTAAGCGTTACTGGTTGTTTGCTTTTATCGTATGCTAATATTATGGATATGGTTTTTAGTATCGTAATAGGTCTGACTTATGCGAGTTATTTAGTTAGCCAAAGAGTAAATATTGGATTTGATAAATTTATTGTGCTTACTTTTCATATCACTTTATCGGCATTGTTTTTATTGCCATTTTTTCCTGCGTACAGCGGACCAATTCCAACGGAGTTTAACTTTTATCTATGTATCGAAATAATTGCTTTGGGCTTCACTATTTTCCCATTATTACTAAACTTATTTGCACTTACAGGTCTTAACTCATCTACAGTGGGAATGTTGCTAAATATTAATCCTATGATTGCTTTTGGTTTGGCAACTTTTGTTTATCACGAACAAAGCGGACCGTTGCAAATTTTATCATACGGAATAATTTTTATCTCGGTACTTGTTTTTAATTCACATCATCTTTTTAAAAACAAACAAAAAGAGATTCCAATGACAAAGTGCAGTTAATTTATAAAACGATTAATTTCATTTTAGATAGTAATTTGTCGATACTCCAATTATAAACAGGAATTGAAGCTAATAGCAAAGAAGCTGCACTTGCTGTAAATACCGAATAATTAAATGGCGCTCTGTATCCAGCAAAAATAAGCATGCTTAAAGCAAAAGACAACGTTAATGCAAAGCTACCATAAGCGGATAATTTGGTCTTAAAACCAATAATTAGTAGCACACCAAATAAAACCTCTGCCAGCGTTGCAATGATTCCCATTACGTTGGCAATATCATGATTGAGATAAGGCATTAAGGAGTTGGTATAATCTACAAAATTAGCCCAATTTCCCCAACCAACATTCGGTTCTCCCGGAGCGCCAAGCATTCCTAAACGATCCATTACAGGTAATATAAAACCAATTCCTAAAGCTAGTCTTAAGAATATTTGAGCAATTTGTTGTGTGTTTTTCATTTGTTTTATTTTTCAATAATCATTGTTATTCCTTGTCCGCCAGCTGCACAAATAGATATAAAACCCCTTCCTGAACCTTTCTCGTTAAGTAGTTTTGCCATTACACCAATTATTCTTCCGCCAGTAGCGGCAAAAGGATGTGCTGCAGCAAGACTACTTCCTTTTACATTAAGTTTATTTCTGTCGATTGCACCAAGAGATTTCTTTAATCCTATTTCTTTACTGAGTTCAGGACTTTCCCAAATTTTTAATGATGCTAAAACTTGCGCTGCAAATGCTTCATGAATTTCATAATAATCAAAATCCTGTAGCGTTAGTCCAGCTTTATCGAGCATTCTGCTTGCAGCAAATAAAGGAGCTAATAAAAGATTCTGTTGGTTTTTTACATATTCGATGGCGGCAACTTCAGCAAAAGTAATATAGGCGAGGATAGGAAGACCTTGTTCTTTCGCCCATTCTTTACTTGCCAAAAGTATGCAAGACGCACCATCGGTAAGAGGAGTAGAGTTACCAGCCGTAAGTGTTCCATTTACTTTATCAAATGCAGGAGGAAGCTTTGCTAGTTTTTCTATAGTACTATCTCTTCTTAAATTATTGTCTTTATCAAGTCCTTGAAAAGGAGTAATCATATCATCAAAAAAACCTTCGTTATAAGCCTTTGCCATATTCAAATGACTTTTTAGCGCTAGATTGTCTTGGTCTTCTCTTGAAATTTTATAGTATTTGGCTGTAATTTCAGTATGTCCGCCCATAGAAAGTCCTGTTTGAGATTCTTCGTTTCTAGGAACTAAAGGAGTAAAATCTTTTGGACGTAGTTTAAAAAACTGTTTTATTTTGCCTCCCAATGATTTCTCTTTTCGCGCATCAAGCAATATCTTTCTCAAATTTTCGCTTACCGCCATGGGTATATCACTTATAGAGTCAACTCCACCAGCAATTCCAGATTCAATTTGCCCGAGTGCTATTTTATTGGCTATATAAATGGCACTTTCTATTCCTGTATCGCAGGCTTGTTGCAAATCGCAAGCAGGAGTAGCAGGATCAAGAGCCGTTTTCATTACACATTCTCTTATAAGATTACTGTCGTATGTATGTTTGATAACTGCACCGCCAGCAACTTCACCAAGTAGTTTTCCTTGTAGCTTGTGTTTCTCTATTAATCCGTTAAGAGCAGCAATCATCATATCTTGATTTCCTACTTTTGCGTAAGCAGTATTTGCTCTTGCAAAAGGAATTCTGTTGTATCCTACAATGGCAACTTTTCTTATTTTATCACTATTATTCATATTTAGAATTTTATTTAAATGAAAAGATCAAAGTTGAAGTTTTACTTTAGAAGAATAAATTTAATGAATTAGATTTAAAAGTATTGCCTTCTCTATAAAATAATAAGTCTCCAGCTTTAATTTAAAAACTGAAGACTTATAATATAATTTTTAGCTAAATTGTTTTTATATACAATTTCCATCGGGAGTACAAGATTGACCGTCGATTATATCCAACTTTGTAGCAGGATTATCTTTTCTCCATTCTGCGAATGATTTTTCTAATGTTTGCAAAAATGTTTCAGGAGCTTGTGCGCCATTAATAGCATATTTGCGATTAAAGATAAAAAACGGAACTCCATTTATCCCAAGTTCTTGAGCTTCCTGAACATCGCCTTTTACTTTATCGGCATATTGATTATCTGTTAAAGATAGTTTTACATCTTCGGTAGTTAAACCAATATCTTTTCCTAATTCTTCTAAAACTTTTGGATTTCCAAAGTTTTTTCCTTCTGTGAAATAAGCATAAAACAAACGTTCTTCGGCTTGATCACCAAGTCCTTTTGTTTTTGCCAGTTGAATCATTCGGTGTGCGTTGAAAGAGTTTGCAACAACAGCATTATCAAAGTTATATTCTAATCCTGCGTTTTTTGCAGTTTGTACAACTCCTTGGTGCATTCTTACTGAATCCTCGTAACTAATTCCTTTTCTGTTAGCAAGATATTCGTAAACATTTTCTTTTTTATCAAAATGCTCTGGAATGTTTGGGTCAAGCTGAAAACTTTTCCAAACAATTTCGATGTCTTTATTATCTGTAAATTTGCTAAGAGCCGTTTCATAATTTCGTTTTCCAATGTAGCAAAATGGACACATGATGTCGCTCCAAACTTCTACTTTCATTTTAGGTGTTCCTATTATTTCCATTGTGTTTTATTTTAATATTTTGTACTTAACCGCAAAGAGCGCAATGATTTACGCAATCCCGAAGCGTCGGGAGCAAAGTTTTATCATCTGTAGGTTAAAAAAGTTTTACCATTAAGGCTTCAAGTTTCATTAAGGATTAAGCTTAATTTTTCTTTATTACTTAATGGTAAAATCCGTGTTATCAGCGTTACATATATAGACAATACAGAAAATCCATTTAATCTTTATAATCTGTGGCAAAAAATCTAACCATTAAGGTATTAAGTTTTATTAAGGATTAAGCTTAATTTTTCTTTATTTCTTAATGGTGAAAAAACCTTTAATCTGTGACCGAAAATTAACCGCAAAGAGCGCAAGGGTTTACGCAAAGAGCGCAAAGGTTCTTAGCACCTTAGAATCTTAGTTTCTTAGTGCCTTTGTAACTCAGAACCTTTGACTCTCAGAGTCTTAAAAAAATTATTCAATAACCAATTGACCTAGAGCTTCTTTGCTAAAGCCTTTTAGTTCTTCGGTTTTTCCTGCTTTAATTTTAGCAACCCAATTTGGGTCAGAAAGTAATGGTCTTCCAACTGCTACTAGGTCAAAATCTCCTCTGTCCATACGTCTTGTTAATTCATCCAAAGATGTTGGTTGAGAACTTTCACCCGCAAATGCACCAAAGAAATCACTAGAAAGGCCTACAGAACCTACAGTGATTGTTGGGATACCTGTTATTTTTTTTGCCCATCCAGCAAAGTTTAGGTCGCTACCTTCAAATTCTGGTTCCCAAAAACGACGTTGTGAACAGTGTAAAATATCTACACCAGCATCAACTAGAGGAGCAAGCCAAGCTTCCATTTCTAGTGCGTTTTTAGCCAATTTATAAGTGTAATCTGCTGGCTTAAATTGTGAAAGTCTGATGATAATTGCAAAATCTTCACCTACTTGTTTTCTAACTTCTTTAATTACTTCCACAGCAAAACGAGTACGTTCTGCAAGAGTTTTTCCACCGTAAGCATCAGTTCTGTGGTTTGTTGCATCCCAGAAAAATTGATCGATAAGGTAATCATGAGCACCGTGAATTTCGACACAGTCAAAACCTAATCTCTTTGCATCTGCAGCAGCCTGACCAAATGCAAGAATTGTATCTTCGATATCTTTTGTAGTCATGGTGTTACCATTACTAAAACCTGGACGGTTTAATCCAGATGGCCCTTCAAAAGGAACTGGAGGAACCCAACCTGAATGGTGGTTATCCATAATACCCATGTGCCAAATTTGTGGTCCCATTTTTCCGCCAACTGTATGAACACCATCAATTACTTTTTTCCATCCTGCAAGTGCTTCATCACCATGAAAGTGAGGAACATTTACATCATTAGATGATGAAGGTCTGTTTATAACAGTTCCTTCAGATAAAATTAAACCTACTTCACCTTCGGCTCTTTTTTGGTAATAGTTTGCTACATCATCTGTAGGGATTCCGTTAGGAGAAAATGAACGCGTCATAGGCGCCATTACTATTCTATTTTTAAGATCTAACGTCTTTAATTTAAAAGGCGTAAATAGACTATTTGTACTCATATCAATGTTTTTTATAAATTAAATTCAATTATTTTGCTTAGTTCTGCAAATGTTTTTTCATTGCGTTTGTAGTAAGTCCATTGTCCAACACGTGTAGATTCTATAAATCCTGCGCGCTGAAGAATAGATAAATATTCGGAAACAGTCGATTGCGTAAGTCCAGCTTTGGCTTGTATTTGTCCCACACATACGCCATGCTCAAAACCATAAGGTTCTTGACCAGGAAAGTTTAGTTCGGGGTCTTTTAGCCATTCCAACATTTGTAACCTGGACTTATTAGATAATGCTTTAAAAATTTCGATATGTTCCATGATGCAAATGTATCGACTTTTTCCGATATGCCAATATCAGATAAAATATTTAGCAAATATTTAAGAGAGGAAAGGGTAAGAAGAACTGATTGTAAGTCAGTGTGATAATGAGATATTCTAGGCTTTTGTTTGTAGTTTTACAAGGTTTTTAGAACCTTGTAGGTTTGATTCGTATTGTTAAAATTATTTTAAATGCTTGTAGAGATTGATAGCTAAAATAGAAATACCTAACAGATTTTTAAAACCTGTTAGGATAACAACATGGATTTGTTGGTTTAATTTTGTTGAGATATTTTATACCTACAAGGTCTGGAAAAAGACCTTGCAGGATATGAGTAACACGAATTTACACAAGCTAATTAGTATAAATTAGTAGAATTTGTGTTTGATTATTTTTTAGAATTTTATTTCTGAAGTTCTAATTCTTCAATGATTTGTTTTTTCATTGTAGTGTTGATATAATCTTTTGCTTCGGCATAAGAAATTTTATGCTTACGCACAATTTCCTGTAGATGCGATGGGAAAGAAGCTAATAGTTTATCGTAGTATACATCCAATTCGTTCTCGTCTGGCATTTCAAATTTCAGTCGTATCTGAAACCTTCTCAATAAAGCAGTATCGATGATATTATAATGGTTTGTTGCGCAAATAAGCAAGCTATCATCTGGGAAATAATCAATCAACTGAATAATTGTGTTTACCAAACGACGCATTTCGCCCACATCTTTATCATCGCTTTCACGACTTTTTCCTATTTGGTCAAATTCATCTAGGAATAAAACTGCCTTTTCACGAATGGCTTTATCAAATATTGCTTTTATGTTTTTGGAAGTTTCTCCAATTCGCGCATTGATTAATGTGCTCAGATTTATGATGACAATATTTTTGTTTAAAGCCGTTGCAATTGCTTTGGCAGTAGTTGTTTTTCCGCAACCAGTATGCCCGTGCAGGAATATTTTATTATCTACTTTAAGATTATATTTTTTTAATTCATCAAGATAGCGATGTTCTTTTATTATTTGTTCTAAAGCGGCTTTGTTTTCTTCGCTAAAAAGCAAATCATTCAAGGCTATTTTCTCGGTATCGTTTACGGTAAGTTCGTATAGATTCATCTCAATTATTTATTTGATGCAAAATTAAGTCTTATTCTGCAATATTCTCATTCCAGATTTCTTTTCCTAAAAATCGATTTCCGAAGATAGATGTTCCAACTCTAACTATATTAGAACCTTCGGCTATAGCCAATTCCAGATCTTGAGACATTCCCATAGAAAGTTTTAATTCGGTAATACCTTCAATTTCTTCTGCATAAATCTCATCTCTTATTTGTCTGAGTAAACTAAGTGATGGCTGCATTTTATCTTTTTCTACATCTAATAAACCAATGGTCATTAAACCTTTAATATTTAGGGTGTTGTATTTCTTTATTTCTCTGATAAAAGAAACAACGTCATTTGGCGGAAGCCCAAATTTACTTTCTTCGTATGAGGTGTTTACTTGTATAAAAACATCTAGATTTCTTCCTTGGTTTTGTAATTGCTTGTGAAGTTCTTCAGCCAAGCTAAGTCTGTCCAAAGACTGAATACAAGTTACATATTTTAGAACATCTTTTATTTTATTGGTTTGTAAGTGACCAATAAAATGACGTTTGATATCTAATCCTTGTAATCCTGAATCTTTATCTCGTAGTTCTTGCATTTTGTTCTCGCCAATAAGAGTTTCACCAGCCTCAATGGCTATGCGTATTTTATCGGCAGGAACGGTTTTGGTTGCTAATAATAACTGAACATCTGATGCATTTCTACCAGATAGTTTACAAGCATTTTCGATGCGCTCATGAACCTGTTTTAAATTGGAAATTATCATATCTTTCATAATGCAAAGGTAAGTAGTTGTGGATGATGGTGATAATCCAGTTTTAAGTTTTGCTTATGGTCCAGTTTTTTTGAAGGCTTTGAGCGACTATTTTTTTTACCATTAAGATATTAAGAAAAATTAAGCTTAATCCTTAATGAAACTTAATGCCTTAATGGTTAAACTTTTTTGACATTGATTAAAGGAATTTTCACCATTAAGAAATAAAGAAAAATTAAGCTTAACACTTAATGAAACTTAATGTCTTAATGGTTAAGCTTTTTTGACTCTGATTGTAACCCCTTGCGTTCTTTGCGGTTAATAGCACATCTGTAGTAAAAGCCTTGTATTGATTTTACTTTTCAACTGAAAAAAAATATTAATAAAAGAACGCTCATTCATTTAATGTTTTATATTTGCTAAAAATTTCCAAATTATGAGAGTAAGAGATATAGATAAAGAGAAGTTAGTTGTTACAAATGCGATAGAGTTAATTGTTCAGGATGGCTTTCAGGGCTTTAGTATGAATAAGCTAGCGAAGGCTTGTAATATTTCTGTGGCGACTCTCTATATTTATTACAAAGACAAAGATGATTTGATTAAAAAAATTGGGGCAGAAATTGCTATAGAATTCTTTACATCCACGATAGAGAATTTTTCGCCAGATATGCCATTTGAAGAAGGTTTATGGATACAATGGCAAAACCGAGCTGCATTTACATTTAAGTATCCAAAGAAGGTTGCATTCTTTGAAGTAATTAAACAATCCCCACATGCTGAGGATATATTAAACTCTACAACTAAATTCTCTGATTTTAGGATAATCATGAAACAATTTATTGAAAATTCATTGCATAATAAGGAACTAGTGCCAATGCAATTTGAAGTTTTTTGGAGTATCGCTTACGGTCCTTTATATACTTTGTTGAATTTTCATAATGAGGGAAAAAGCATGGGAGGGAAGCCATTTAAGCTTACTCAGGACATGATGAAAGAAGCCTTTGGGGCTGCTATAAGAGCATTAAAACCATAAAATAATACTATGGAAACAGATTTAGATAAAATCTATATTTTTAAAACTAACATAGAACAACTATGTACTGATTGTGAGGTGACTAAAACACTAAACAATCACGCAGATATTCTGCAATGGAGTGTTGATACCGATGATGTTGATTATGTGCTGCGCATTGTTTCGGAAACACTTACAGTTAAAACAATAATTAATATTATTAATGATCTTGGACATGAATGCCAGGAATTAAATTAATCAAAAAAATACAAATATTATAATGGAAAAAACAAAATTAGAAATCCCACCCTTTTCTTCTTATCAAAAATATATTATCGCCTTATTGGCACTTTTACAATTTACGGTTATACTCGATTTTATGGTTCTTTCTCCACTTGGGGATATACTAATGAAAAATCTAGATATGACTACTGCAAATTTTGGATTTACAGTTTCGGCTTATGCATTTAGTGCGGGTACTTCAGGATTGCTTGCAGCTGGTTTTGCAGATAAGTTTGACCGAAAAAAACTGCTTGTTTTCTTCTACACAGGATTTATTATTGGTACAGTTTGTTGTGCCTTGGCAACTAACTATGCGTTGTTGCTTTCTGCCAGAATTGTAACAGGTCTTTTTGGAGGTGTAATCGGATCCGTTTCTTTGGCAATTGTAACCGATTTATTTGTAATTCATCAGCGTGGTCGTGTGATGGGATTTATCCAAATGGCTTTTGCTTCAAGCCAAATTTTAGGGATTCCGGTAGGTATTTATTGTGCAAATCACTGGGGTTGGCATTCCGCTTTTTTGATGATTGCAGGACTAGGAATTCTTATACTTGTTACAATTGTAATCAAGATGAAACCAGTTACCGAACACCTTAAATTACAGTCGGATAAAAGCCCTTTTTTACATTTATGGCATACTTTAAGTAATAAGAACTATCAGGTTGGTTTTGCGGCGATTGCATTCTTATCTATAGGCGGATTTATGTTGCAGCCTTTTGGGAGTTCTTTCTTAGTAAATAACATTCATATTAGCCAATTAGAGTTACCAATGGTCTTTTTTTTTACAGGTCTTTCGGTACTTTTTATCATGCCTCTTGTGGGGAAATTAAGCGACAGAGTTAGTAAGTTTTGGTTGTTTACTGCAGGGTCAATACTATCGATTATTATGATATTAATTTATACCAATCTGGGACCAATTCCTTTATGGGAAGTAGTAGTAATCAATATGATTTTATTTATGGGTATCATGAGTCGTATGATTCCATCGACAACACTTAATACTGGAATTCCAGATATGAAAGATCGTGGAGCATATATGTCTATTACTTCATCAATGCAACAAATTGCAGGAGGTATTGCAGCTGTTTGTGCTGGATTTATTGTACACCAAGAAACTAAAACATCACCACTAGAGAATTACGATATTCTGGGATATGTAATTTCGGCAGTAACACTTTGTTCGATATTCTTTATTTGGAGAGTAAACCAATTGGTTAAATCAAAAGGTAAGGCTGTAGATGCAGGAGTGAAGGTTGTAATTGAAACAGAAAGTGTTTAAGTCTGTGAGATAAGATTTAACCATTAAGGGATTAAGATTTAACCGCAAAGTGCGCAAGGGTTTACGCAAAGGTCACAAAGTTTAGATGGTTTGACTAAAAAAGTTTTACCATTAAGACATTAAGTTTCATTAAGGATAAAGCTTAACTTTTCTTAATTTCTTAATGGTAAAAAAATCTTTCTAATCCTTTTAATCTGTGGCTAAAAAAGGACAAAGCTTAATTTTTCTTAATGCCTTAATGATCAATAAAATTGAATAAAACTAATCAAGAAATACTAGATATAGACTATCGGGAAATGAAACCTGGTTTCCCGTTGTCTAACTATGTCGAAAGTTTTTGGATGCTTTCGAATGTTTCTGATCAGGAAAAACAAATTGTGATTCTGCCAGATGGGAGAATAGATCTTATATTTTCTTTTGAAGACAGAGATAATATTACACTTCTGGGGGTCGATTCTGAGCCTTCTCGGGCAGTGCTTGCGCCAAAGACTTCTATGTTTGCAGTTAGTTTTAAATTACTGGCTATCGAATATCTTTTTAAAGATAAATTCCCTGTTTTAGTAGATACGGCTTATAATTTGCCTTCGGCTTATTTGGGGATTTCAATTCAGGATTTCGAAAATTTTGAAGGGTTTTGCGATTTACTTTCTTCGAAATTCCTGAGTATTCTGAATCATGAAATTGACGAACGTAAGAGAAAATTATTTGATTTAATATATAATTCAAATGGTGAAATTACGATTGCTGAAATTGCCGAAACAATTCATTGGAACAGCCGACAAATCAATCGATACTTTAATCAACGGTTTGGAATATCATTAAAAGCGTATTGTACCATTCTTCGTTTTAGAGCTACATTTCAACAAATAAAAGAAGGCAAACTTTTTCCTGAACAAAACTTTACGGATCAGGCTCATTTTATAAAAAACATCAAGAAATTCTCGGGTGTAACTCCTAAGGAACTGAACAAGAATATAAACGACCGATTTATACAATTATCGACACTCAAGAAGAAATAATTTTGTCTTATAAAATTAAAGAATTGAGTTATGTTGATTAAAAATAAAAAAATAGCAATTGTAGGTGGAGGACCAGGAGGTTTAACATTAGCAAGACTTTTGCAACTTAAAGGCGCAGAAGTAAAAGTATATGAGAGAGATTTTAATTCGGATGTTAGAGTTCAGGGAGCAACTCTAGACCTTCATGAAGAATCAGGATTAGAAGCACTTCGCCGAGCAGGATTAATAGACGCATTTTATGCCAATCATCGTCCTGAAGCTGGTAAATTGCGTATTCTAGATAAAAACCTGAATATTGCAATGGATACGCATTCTGCTGATGATTATGAAGAGAATCGTCCAGAAATAGATCGTGGCCCATTACGAAATATACTTCTAGATTCTTTACAACCCGATACTGTGGTTTGGGACAGTCAGTTTCTTTCGATGGATCCAAAAAATGAGGGTTGGGAATTAACATTCAAAAATGGTACAACTGCTGAAGCTGATATTGTAATCGCAGCCGATGGAGCCAATTCTAAAATAAGACCTCACATTAATGCGATAAAACCAATATACTCGGGTGTTACTATTGTAGAAGGAAACATTTATGATTCTGAAAAAAATGCTCCAAAGTTATACGAGCTTGTAAATGGTGGAAAAATATTTGCTTTTGGCGACGAAAAAACATTGATTTTAAGCATGAAAGGGGATGGAACACTATCTTTTTATACAGGTTGTAAAGTCGATGAATTTTGGGTTCTTGATAGTAATATTGATTTCTCTAATAAAGAGCAAGTTTTTGAATGGTTTATAAGCGAATTTGGTTCTTGGGATCCAGTTTGGCAGGAATTATTTGAAAGTGATGAAATGTCGATTATTCCCAGACCACAATATCATTTCCCGCTAGATCAGCAATGGGATGCTTTGCCAAATCTTACTATGTTAGGTGATGCTGCACATCGTATGCCGCCTTATGCAGGAGAAGGTGTAAATATGGCAATGCAAGATGCTTTTGAATTAGCTGAAGTTCTGTCTGGTAATAACTTCCCAAACGTTCAGGCAGCAATTGCCGCTTACGAAAAGCAAATGTGCAAAAGAGCTTCGGAGATTACCAAAGTCACTTTAGATTCTACTGAAATGATGCATTCTGATGATCCTATCACTAAATTGATTAATATGTTTAATGGTGTTGATGAGGTGGAGCATTAATTAGTGATCCTTAATAATTTTTAGATAGTTATTAATTCTATGTCAAGTAATATATCTTGAGTTTTAATAACTTGAGATATTTTCAATAATTTGTTCTTTATGATCCTCGATAACAATTTTTGCTACTGTAAGCATATTTGTGAATTCTACGAGTTGTGTTGTTAGCTTTTGTTTTTTAAACAACAATGCTACAGTTTTCATTTTCATCGATTCTATTTCGTCTATTATTTTTTCAAAATCAGCATCTTTGTTAGCGTAAAATTGAGTCATAATTGTTTGAAGTTCTTTTTTAAGCTTTATAAAATTATTAGAATTGGTTTTAACCAAAGGTTGATTAAAGCCTAACATAGATTTTTTTGGAGAAAATGCTATTTCATCAATTATACTATCAATATGTTTTGAAGCTTGATGTGCAAAAACTAAAGCTTCTAATAAAGAATTTGAAGCTAATCTGTTTTTTCCATGTAATCCCGTTCTGGAGCATTCGCCTATGGCGTACAAGTTTTTTATATTTGTTTCTGAGTTTTTATCGACATTTATTCCTCCACATTGATAATGCGCAACAGGTACAATAGGAATTAAGTCTGTTTTAGGATTTAATCCGATTTTCTTGCAGTAATCTGTAATGGAAGGAAAATGAGCACAGAATTCTTCTAATTCCAAATGTCTGCAATCTAAATAAACATACGGTTTTCCAGATGTTTCTATTTCTTTGCTTATAGCTTGAGAAACAATATCTCTTGTAGCTAATTCTCCGCGAATATCATCTTTAAATATAAAACGTTTTTGATCTTCATTTACGATATGTGCTCCAAAACCTCTTACAGCTTCTGAAATTAAAAAGAACGGATTTTTATCTTCTTCGTATAATGCCGTTGGGTGAAACTGTATGTATTGCATATCCTTTATTAAGGCTCCGGCTCGTGATGCAATTGCAATTCCATCACCTGTTGCAATTTCGGGATTTGTAGTGTTTTTAAAAATTTGCCCACATCCTCCAGTGCTTAAAACAATGGTTTTAGCTTGTATGTATTTTATTCTGTCATTGACTTTGTCACAATAAAAAGCTCCTGTAGCATAAGGATTTCCTTTATTGTTTTTAGTATTTATATCTATAACCAAATGATTTTCTAATACGGTAATATTAGATAATTGATTTATGGTATCAATTAGTTTTTTTTCGATTTCTGCCCCAGATATATCTTTATGATGTAAAATGCGATGTTGAGAATGTCCGCCTTCTAAACCTAAATTCCAGATTCCGGATTTATTTTTATCAAAAGAAACACCAATATCAATAAGTTCACCTAACCTTTCTGGCGCCTGATATATTACCATTTTTACAATTTCTTCATCACATGAACCACCTCCAGATTTTAAGGTGTCCTGAATGTGTTGCTCAAAACTATCTTCGATACTATCAGTAACAACTGCAATTCCTCCTTGCGCTAATTGTGTATTGGAGTTTTTAGCTTTTTCTTTGGTCATGATCGTAATCGATAATTCGGGACGTTTTTTTGCTATTTTTATTGCAAAAAATAAACCTGCCACTCCTGAACCAATTATAAGTATGTCAGTATTTTTCATGATGATAAGCTTTGGTGATTAAGAGAAATTGAGCATTCTATTTATTGGTTTTATAGCTTGTAATCGTAATTCTTCATTAATGCTAATTTCTGGGCTTTCATTCTTTAGACATAAATAAAGCTTCTCTAGTGTATTTATCTTCATATAGGCACATTCGCTACAAGCGCAGGTATTATCTTCGTGAGAAGGAGCTGGAATAATCGTTTTGTTTGGAGCATCTTTTGCCAATTGATGCAGAATACCTGCTTCGGTTGCTACGATAAATGTTGTGGCCGAATCATTTTTGATAAAATTGAGCATTCCAGATGTTGACCCAATATAGTGGGCTGTTTCCAAGATATGTCTTTCGGATTCGGGATGTGCAACAATCTTAGCGTTTGGGTTTGTATTGTAAATTTCGATTAGTTTATCTAATGAAAAAGCTTCATGTACAATGCAGGAACCGTCCCAAAGAAGTAAATCACGTTTTGTTTCCTTTTTTAGATACATTCCTAAGTTTTTGTCTGGGGCAAAAATTATTTCTTGTTCTTGAGGAATCGCTTCGATTATTTTCTTAGCATTAGAGGAGGTACATACCCAATCACTTAATGCTTTTATCTCTGCTGAAGAATTGATGTAGGTTACCACAACATGTTTAGGAAAAAGTTCTTTTAGTTTTTTAAAGTTAACCGGGTCGCATCCATCGGCAAGAGAACAACCTGCATTGAGGTCAGGTAAAAGCACTTTTTTATTTGGATTGATAATTTTTGCAGTTTCGGCCATAAAATAAACTCCTGCAAAAACAATTGTATCTGCATTTGTAGTGGCTGCTTTTTTTGATAATTCAAGACTGTCGCCTACAAAATCGGCAATATCTTGTATGTCTTTTTCTTGATA
Source organism: Flavobacterium sp. PL02 (assembly GCF_035013205.1). NCBI lineage: Bacteria > Pseudomonadati > Bacteroidota > Flavobacteriia > Flavobacteriales > Flavobacteriaceae > Flavobacterium > Flavobacterium sp. PL02. The sequence goes on along the minus strand of NZ_JAYGJP010000010.1, from coordinate 71,862 downwards.
ATAATGAGCGAGGATAATCGCGTTTTTTTCTTGTTTTAATCGGTTTATTTCAGAAATTAAGAATAATTTATCCATGAATTTATTTTTATCGATACTCTTATATTTCATGTTAAGAATACCCAAATTAGATTAGTTACTTTTTTAGAAAACAGAATTTTAAATTAAAAAACTCCCAAACCGAAAACGTGTTCTATATATAATTGCCTTGCTTTTTATGAAGGCTATTGCATATTATTGCAATTTCTAATTTTTGTATTCGGCCTAGGAGGAACCTATTCCATAATTTTACTACAAATGTTTTATAACTTTTTGAATTATAATTATTTAATTATGGTTTTAGCGTTGTAAAGATATTATTGAGGTTAATCTTATTTCATGATTTTAATCATGAAATGCATTTTTTATGTTTTAATATTTAGAAGGAGTGAAGTAGAAATACAGAAAACATAGAAAAAGCCTGTTGATGCAGTATTTGCTTCAACAGGCTTTATGATTTAAGAAATATGATTTTTAAATTAATTCAGGCTAGGGCCTTCGGGAATTTTTATAGTTCGCTTGTGTCTTTTTGTTAGCAATAAATAGATAATTGCAACGCCAAGAACTATTAATAAAGCAATTTCTAGTTGTGCCAATACATTATATTGGTTGTATGCTTTATTGGCGTTTTCTAACTGTAATTTAGCTTCATCAACCTGAATTTTAGAAAGTGATTCTAAAGTAACTAAAGCTTCATCTGCCGATTTTTCGACTTCTTGCCATTGTTTGTCTTGAGCTTGTTTGTTTATTTTGTTACAAATAGCAACAAAAGTATTAAAGTCTTCTTTTTCTTTGGGTGTTAAAACCGTTTTATGATACAATAAGTTTATTGCCTTGATATTTTGAATAGACGTAATAACAGCATCGTTTTTATCAGCTTCATTACTGTTTTTAACTGCGTTTGCCTTAACAAGGTTTAACTCATTGGCATAATGAAAAATATAGGTAGAAACGATTAAACGATCTTTATAAATTGCATTGATATTCTCATTGGTGGTTTCGGCGTTTCGTAGTGTATTAAAAGTACTTAGTATTATAATTAACATTACAATTGCCAGTATAAAAGCGGCTTTTGTTTTCTTGCTACTATTTTTTAAACCCATCATATTGTATTGATTTGTATCGCAATATAATTATTTATTTGGAACAAACTTGCTATTTTTAGGCTAAATATATAATCCACTGGAGGTAATTCCTTAACAGATAGAAACATAGAAATTTCGCTCTTAAAAAAGACAAAGTAAGCCTCAACGGGATATAATATTTTATAGATTTTTTATTTTATCAAATTAAACGATTAGGTCTTTCTTTAAAAATTTGGCATAAAAATCAGGAATTTCACTTTCTTCAATGGCACGTATAACTTCGTTTATTGGGTATTGTAACTTTACAATTTCGGGAGTTATATTTTTATCAGAAATATGTAATATAAGATATGTTGCTAATGGATTATCTTCTCTGGATCGACCTACGGAACCAGAATTTATTAGTGTTCCAGCAGGAGATACTGTGGTTGCTTCTATATACCTAACATACGGTTTGTGAGTATGTCCCATAATGATGATATCGGCTTTTTCCTGAGTAAGCATCGATTGAACATCTTCAAGATTATGATTTTCATAAATGTATTCATCATTGCTTCGGGTACTACCGTGAACTAATAGTACTTTAGTTTCTTTTCCAGAAATGGTAAAATTAAGTAAGAGTCTTTCAGGAAGCGTTTTTAAGAATACTTTGTTCTCTGGTTTAATAGTTTGTTTGGTATAATTAATTCCGTTAAGGCGTGCGGCTCTTTCTTCAGGATTATGTTTTGGCAATGGAGTTACTTCATGATCAAATGCGATTCGTTCATCATGATTTCCCATTAAGCAAGGAATTTCTAATGCATTAATTAGCTCGATTACTTCATTATGCCAAGGAGCAAAATCGACCAAATCGCCTAAACAATATATTTGATCAATGTTTCTTTGTTTTATATCTTCGAGAACGACTTTTAGCGCTGGTAAATTACCGTGTATATCGCTAATTATTGCTATGTTCTTCATGCTTTACGTTTGTTTGAAAAAATTACTATTATTAATGCAATAATACTCCATAAAAGCATTTGCGAGGTAGCCATATCCCATTTTCCTAACTTCCAACTTAAAAGTCCGAAGTAAGTACCTACTGCGGCACCTATAAAATAAGTAGTCATGTATATGGTATTCAGTCTGCTATGTGCTTCTTCGTGTAAACTATATATACGTGTAAAATTGGTAATTTGGGTTGCTTGTACACCAATATCTAAGAAGAAAACACTAAGAATTAACACAGGAATAGAATATGGGAAGATTTTTATAAGGATAATGCTGCCTATAATCATCGAGACAGTAGTTAATAAAGAGCGTCGTACATTGCCTTTATCGGCTATTTTACCAAAATATGGAGCGACCAATGCACCACCAATGGCGATTAAACCAAACAATCCTATTATACCCGAATGATAGTTTAAAGGCGCGCTGCTAAGATGGAATGTAAGCGTTGTCCAGAAGGAACAAAACACACCAAATGTAAATGATCCCAAAAGTGCTGTTTGGCGTAAAACAGGGTATTTGGGTATGAATGCCAATGTTGATTTTATAAGATGGAAATAACTGCCTTTGAATTTTGAAGGTACTTCGGGCAAGTATAACTTTAGCATAAGCGTGACCAAAAGAACCATTAATCCCGAAATTCCAAAAACATAGCGCCAACCTAGTAATTCGGTTATGAAACCACTAATAACGCGTGCGCCTAATATCCCTACCAATATTCCGCTGAAAACTACGCCCACATTTTCACCTCTGTTTTCTTTGCCTAATGTTGCTGCCATTGGTAATATAATTTGGGCAGGAGTAGAGAATAGACCAACAAAAAAACTGAGTATATATAAGGCAGTTAATGAAGATGTCAATGTTATAAAAAACAAAGTAAGTACCAATAATCCGCACAATAAAAGAATAAGATTCTTGCGATTGACTTTATCGCCAAGCGGAAGTAAAAAGAACATTCCAAGTCCATATCCTAATTGCGAAAGCATGGAAATTTTCCCGATTTGGGTTTCGGTAACTTTAAGTGATAAAGCTATTGTTTGTAATATGGGTTGGTTGTAATATATATTAGCAACGATTACTCCGGCTGAAACTGCCATAAGCGGAATCACCGCTGGTTTGAAACTGGTTTTTGTCATAAACTTTTTTTGCAAAGCTATTGTACTCTTAAAAGTAAAAATTGTACTTTTAAACTCTATTTTTGTAAAAAAAACAACAATCATTTGGAACGTTTTATCCAACATACTCCTTTATTTATTCGGCATTTTACGACCGAAACCTGGCCGTTTCCTGTGCATAATCACAATCATTTTGAGTTGGTTTTTATTCATTCAGGTAGTGGTTTGCATCAATTAAATGGAGGAGAAGTCACGTATAAAGGACCTTGTGTATTCTTGTTATGCCCATCAGATTATCATCTTTTTATAATCGATAAAGAAACAGAGTTTAGTGTTTTAAAATTTAATAATCGCTATCTCGACGGAACTTCATCTGATACTGCCAAAAACGAATGGAATAAACTCCTGGATCAGTTGCTTGGAATAAGCAATACCTCAGATGGTAAACTGGTTGATTCTCCTCAAGAGTTAGATAAAATAAATCACCTTATGCGATTGATTGTGAGCGAGTGGGATGGAGGTAGCCAGAACGGATCTAATGAGGTGCTTCTTTATTTAATACGAAGTGTATTTGCTGTAATTAAGAAAAATGCTTTTGAATCATTAGGAGCCAACATGGTTTTGAATGAAGGCTTATTGGTCGGAATTATGAATTACATCCATAAAGAAATTCGTGTGCCTGCTAATTTAAATCTAACAGTTTTATCAGGTTTTTTTAATATGGCGCCTAATCATTTAAGTAGTTTGTTTAAGCGACAAACGGGTGGTTCTATAAAGAAATATATCGATGATTATAAATATAAATTGATAGAAAATCGACTTAAACATAGTAATGCTTTGATGAAAGAAATAAGTAATGAATTTGGATTTTCGGATGTAAGTCATTTTAATAAATTCCTGAAAAAACAAACAGGATTAAATCCTAAGGAAGTTAGGAGGCTTTAGTTTTTAGTATTCAGTCTCAGTTGCAGTATTCAGTCTCAGTGTTGAGTATTTACTCTCAGTTTTCAGTATAAAAAAAAGAGATACTTATTTTATTAAGTATCTCTTTTATATTTAGTTCTAATTGTAAATAATTATTTAATTGTTATCGGAACTTCAACAGTTGTTTTGTCCCAACCAATTACCAGATTTGCTACGGAACCATTATTAGTAAAAGCAATTGATAAAGCTTCAATAGGGGTTGATACCGCCTTAACTGGAACTGTCACTCTGGCAATATCTTTGCTTTCGTCATAGGCATAAGCTCCCCAAAGATCTATTTCTTTATTGATAATAATTGTCCATTTGTCTTTTTCAGGAATGGCAAATAAACTATAAGTTCCTGCTGGAATGTTTTTACCACCAATTGTAACTGGTTTGTAGAATTTTATTTCTGTGTTTTCATTAGCTCCAACACGCCAAACTTCACCAAACGGAATTAATTGTCCAAAAATAGCTCTCCCTTTTGCTGAAGGTCTAGAATAAACCACCTTAATAACAGCAGTTGGGCTATCCGTTTTTTTAGATTTAACGGCTTTGTGTGGATAATAACTAATGTCAACTGGACTTGTATCCAACGGTGCGAATTTGACATCTTGAGCATTAACAGAAAAAGCGGTCAATAAGATAATTGCTAGTAAATTAAATTTTTTCATAGTTTAATGATTTATAATAGTTTACACAAAGTAAGAGAATATCCAAGAGAAATCATATTATTCATTTTTCTTTTTTTATATCAATGTTTTAAGTGCAACTTAATGTTTGTTTCTTCAGAGAATATTTTTTAGAATTGATGATATCAAGACATTAGTTTTTATTGAGATAACTCCTTTTTAAATACTTGTGGCTGCAAAACCACCATCAACTTTAAGGATTGTTCCCGTTACAAACTTAGACATGTCACTGCATAAAAATAAAAGAGCTCCATTTATATCTTCTGGTGTCCCAAATCTTCTCATAGGAGTATTTTCGATAATCTTTTCGCCTCTTGGTGTTAATTTACCATCAGGGTTAAGTAATAAAGCCTTGTTTTGTTCACCAATAAAAAAGCCAGGAGATATTGCATTTACACGAATACCTTCTCCGTATTTAGTAGCTAGTTCTACTGCCATCCATTGGGTAAAATTATCAATTGCAGCTTTTGATGCCGAGTATCCAACAACTCTTGTTAATGGTCTTTGTGCAGATGCCGATGAAATATTAATTATGATTCCTTGTTTTTGCTTGGCAAAAAGTTCAGAAAATACCTGAGAGGGTAGCATTGTCCCAATTATATTCAGATCAATTACTTTTTGCAAATCATCAACATTCATATCATATATTGCCTGGTCTGGACTTATAGTTGCTCCGGGCATGTTTCCGCCAGCTGCATTTATAAGAATATCCAAACGTCCGTATCGAGCTATGATGTGATCTTTTGCTTTTTCGAGTTCATCCTTTTTTAATACGTTTGCTTGTATAGCAAAAGCTTGTCCGCCATTATTTTGTATTCTATCTACTATTTTATTCGCTTTTTCAATAGATTGTGATACGATTCCTGTGATAACGCCTTGGTTAGCTAAAACAGTAGCAAAGTTACTGCCCAACACGCCTGCACCGCCTGTTATTAAAGCAATTTTTCCTTTAAGATTAAATATTGAATCCATATAAATTAGGTATTATTTTTTATTCTGTATCAAGAGATATGATCGATTATCATGTTTCTTTTCAAATCAAATTCTCTTTGCTTTATATTGTGTCCAGCCTGAATGTTTTATTTCTCAACCTTAATCACGATTTTTTTTAACATCCCTTCACCAATCATTGCTGCATGAACATCTTCTGGGAATAAGATAGCGAACTGTTTTTCTTGCAATTGAAAAAACATATCTGGAGCATCATGAAAAAAACGTACATCTTTTTCATTGCTATAATCTCCATTCGGACTAATGCATTTTTCTCTTGGTTTCCAGGCAAAAGTTTCAGGGCCTTTTATAGAAATTTGTATGTCGATATTTTTGTCGTGACATTCAAATCCTTTGATACTTTCCTCTTTTAAAAGTCCTTCGCCATGAATAACTATTACTTTTACCCCTTTTGCTATTTCAAATGATCCTTCCGGAAGCTTACTTATATCATTTTCGTTTACATAATTAAAAGCCTTTTTAAAGTTAGGGTGTAAACTATAATATTTTGCAGCGTTATTTAATGAATCTATAATCATTGTTTAATTTTTTTATATTTAATTAATTCTTGTTTTTTATATTTTTTTTTCTCGCTTATTGGACATAAGTTATAAGTCAATAAAGATATTTTTCTTTTTTTTAATTTTTATAGATAAAACTGAAAAACTAGTTTTTGTATAGTGACTTCTTATTTCTATACCTTCATAAATACCCATTAGCCTTTAACCATTCCACGCAATCTTTTGTCCAGAAGAAGCTTGTATCTTTTACGCCTAAACCAAAACCGTGTCCGCCTTTTTCGTATAAATGTAATTCGGCAGAAACTTTATTGTTTTTAAGAGCCAAGTAATAATTAATGCTATTTTCAGGCGGAACAACGGTATCATCGGTTGCGTGAACAAGAAAAGCATGAGGTGTTTCGGGAGTAACTCTCTTATCGTTAGAGAATTTCTCGATTAATTCCTGAGAGGGATTTACGCCCAATAAATTAGTTTGAGATCCTTTGTGAGCCACTAGATCGGTCATGCAAATTACAGGATAAATTAAAATAGAAAAACTCGGACGGGCACTAATAGTATTATCCGTTTTATACACAATATCATTATAATGAGTTGATAGAGTCGAAGCCAAATGTCCTCCTGCAGAAAATCCTATAACACCAATTTTATCAGAATCTAAACCCCATTGATGGACATTTTTTCTGATAAAGCGCATTGCTTCTTGCGCATCTTGCAACGGCCCAATTGTTTTGTCTTTCATAATTAAATCGCTTGGTAATCTGTATTTTAGTACAAAAGCAGTAATCCCGAGTGAGTTAAGCCATTTAGCAACTTTCGCACCTTCTTTATCTATTGACAAATGCGAATATCCACCACCCGGAAGAATTAATACCGATGTTCCATTTGGTTTGATTTCGTGGGGTAAATATATAGCCAATGTAGGTATTGTAACAAAACTAACACCTGTTACTATTCCATCTTTCACAATTTCTTTTTCTTGATAATTTGGTGCCTTTATAGCGTCTGGAATTGCAGTTGTCCAAAGCGGAATAACTTTATCCTGAGCATATATCGGAGTGCCTATCTTTAAGGTTACAATTAGAATTATAACTGTTAGGCAATTTTTTAGATTCTTATTTTTTTTCATTTTGTATTTTTTTATCGAAACTATGCCGTTTCAATGCAATATTTTCTTTATTGATTTTGCTTTGATTTAGCAGTTTTTGGTTGAGTTTTCGGCCTTTAATTCTATCTTTTTTGGTAAAAGACCATTTAACAAATATATTGGTTAATGCTTAATTATGTATTGGTTTTTTTATGTGATATGTTTATTTAAATAGATTTTTTAAAAAATTATTTAAATTATTTGCTAAGTTAGTATTAAAAACTATATTTGTGCAATCGATTACATTAAAATTTATTTCTGCCTTAATTTTGAAATTGACAAGCATAAATAAAGAGAATAATTTTTTAACTATCCATAATAAACCAAAACCATGAACCAAACCACTAAATCCACTGGAAAGTATCGCTGGAGTATATGTGCATTGTTATTTTTTGCCACAACCATCAATTATTTAGACAGACAAGTGCTCTCTTTAACATGGAGTGATTATATCGCTCCTGAGTTTCATTGGACAAACAATGATTATGGAAATATTACTGCCTTATTTTCAATATTTTATGCTGTTTCTTTATTGTTTGCAGGAAGATTTGTGGATTGGTTGGATACCAAAAAAGGATTTCTTTGGGCAATCGGAATTTGGTCTTTAGGAGCTTGTTTGCATGCGTTTTGCGGTATTGCAACTTCAGGAATAATAACTGGTAATTGGTTTGTAGGATTTGAAGGTTCTAAAGAAATAATTAGTTCTATAAACGATACAGGAATGGTAATAAATGTGAGTGTTACTCTGTTTATTTTTGCCCGTTTCATTTTGGCAATAGGAGAGGCAGGAAATTTTCCTGCAGCGATTAAAACCACAGCCGAATATTTTCCTAAAAAAGACAGAGCATTCTCTACAAGTATATTTAATGCTGGTGCTACCGTTGGAGCATTGGCAGCACCAATATCTATTCCTTTTATAGCTAAATCTTTTGGTTGGGAAATGGCATTTATTATTATAGGTGCTTTAGGTTTTGTTTGGATGGGATTTTGGGTTTTTATGTATGATAAACCAGAAAAACATCCGAAGGTATCTGCTGCTGAATTAGAATATATTCAGCAAGATGATATTGCCGATAGTAAACTTGTAGGTTACGTTCCCGAAAACACTACCAAAGTAACTTTTGCAGATTGCTTTAGATACAAACAAACATGGGCTTTTGCTTTTGGTAAGTTCATGACCGATGGTGTTTGGTGGTTTTTCTTATTCTGGACACCAGCTTATTTAAGTTCGGTTTACGGAATGGATTCTACGCAAGCGGCTTTACCGTTATTTGTTTTATACATGATTACATTACTTTCTATTATTGGTGGTTGGTTGCCGACTTATTTTGTCGAGAAGAAAGGTATGAATCCATACGAAGGCAGAATGAGAGCCATGTTAATTTTTGCATTCTTTCCCTTATTAGCATTAATCGCACAACCATTAGGATATATAAGCTATTGGTTGCCAGTAATTATAATAGGTATTTCGGGTGCTGCTCACCAATCTTGGTCGGCTAATATATTTACAACAGTAGGAGATATGTTTCCTAAAAAAGCAATCGCAACCATTACAGGTATTGGCGGATTGGCAGGAGGAGTTGGATCAACATTAATTAATAAAGGATCAGGTTTGTTGTTTGATTATAGCAAAGAAACCAATATGTCTTTTATGGGTTTTCACGGAATTGAAGCGGGTTATTTTATCATTTTTTCAATATGTGCTGTTTGTTACTTAACAGGCTGGTCGGTAATGAAACTTTTAGTGCCAAAATATGCACCTATCACTGATTTATAAATAATAAATTGAGATTTGATTATAACTAATTAGAATATATTGTGTAGTTTTGTAATCGATTACATTTTTAAATAGAAATTATGACAAACTTTGAATTTAGATACGCAACAAATCCAACAGATTTTAAAAAGTATGGTACTGACGAATTAAGAGCTCAGTTTTTAATTGAGAAATTATTTATCGAAAACCAAATTCAGCTTACGTATTCTATGTACGATAGATACATTGTAGGAGGAATTATGCCAGTTGGAAAAGTGTTGAAATTAGAAACGATTCCATATTTAAAATCTGAAAATTTTCTAGACAGAAGAGAATTAGGAATTATAAATGTTGGCGGAAAAGGAACTGTAACTGTCGATGGAGAAGTTTTTGAATTAGACAAAAAAGAAGCTTTATATGTAGGTCAGGGTTGCAAAGAAGTTTTGTTTGCAAGTGCCAATGGAGAGCAAGCTTTGTTTTATATTAATTCAGCTCCGGCTCATGCCAAATTTCCAAATAAAAAAGTAGGTAAAGAAAATGCCGAAGTAATTCAGTTAGGAGAAGAAAAAACTGCAAATCGCAGGGTTTTAAATAAGTTGATTGTAAATAGTATTGTTCAAACCTGCCAGTTACAAATGGGATTAACAGAGTTATTACCTGGAAATGTTTGGAATACCATGCCAGCACATACGCATGATAGAAGGATGGAAGCATATTTCTATTTTGATCTAGAAGTACCACAAACCATTTGTCATTTCCTTGGAGAAACACAAAATACACGTCATATTTTCATGCAAAATCATCAGGCAGTTTTATCTCCAGAATGGTCTATTCATTCAGGAGCTGGAACGTCTAATTATTCTTTTATATGGGGAATGGCGGGAGAAAATTTAGATTACGGAGATATGGACATCGTTGCACCAAACGAACTAAAATAAAGAATCATGAAATTATTTGATTTAAGTAATAAAAGAGCCTTAATAACAGGAGGTACGCATGGTCTGGGTATGGCTATGGCTGAAGGTTTAGCGCAAGCAGGAGCAGAGTTAGTAATTAGTAGTACAACACCAAGCAAATTAGAAGAGGCGCTTGAATATTACAAAAGTAAAGGGTACAAAGCATCAGGATATATTTTTGATGTTACCGACGAAAAAATTGCTGCCGAACAAGTAGAAGCAATTGAGAAGAATCAGGGACCAATTCATATTTTGGTAAACAATGCAGGAATCATCAAGAGAGAACCTGCGGTGAGTATGCCAATCGAAGATTTTCGTCGTGTTATAGATGTGGATTTAGTTGGAGCTTTTATCATGTCGCAATTAGTGGGACGTAAAATGATTGAGCGCAACGAAGGTAAAATTATCAATATTTGCTCGATGATGAGTGAGTTAGGTCGAAATAGTGTTTCTGCTTACGCTGCCGCAAAAGGAGGTTTGAAAATGCTTACCAAAAACTTAGCTACGGAATGGGCAAAACACAACATTCAGGTTAACGGAATCGGACCGGGTTATTTTGCTACTTCGCAAACAGAACCTATTCGCGTAGACGGAAATCCTTTTAATGAATTTATTATAAGTCGAACGCCTGCGGGACGATGGGGAGATCCAGAAGATTTAGCCGGAACAGCAGTTTTCTTAGCTTCTGAAGCTAGCCGATTTGTAAACGGTCAAATCATATATGTTGATGGTGGAATTCTTGCCACAATCGGTAAACCATCAAACGAATAACCACTCAATTCTATAAAAAATATGAGCGCAAATCAGACATTCATAAACGATAATTTTTTACTCGAAAATAAATTCGCAGAAGAATTATATCATAATTACTCCAAAAATCAACCGATAATTGATTACCATAACCACCTGAATCCGCAATTTATTGCTGAAGATAAAATTTTTGAAAACACTACTCAGGTTTGGATAAATGGCGATCACTACAAATGGCGCGCTATGCGTACATTGGGTATTAATGAGCAATTTATAACAGGAAATGGTTCTGATAAAGACAAGTTTATAAACTGGGCAAAAACAGTTCCGTACACGATGCGTAATCCTTTGTATCATTGGACACATTTAGAATTGGCTCGTTATTTTGATATTTATGATTTATTGAATGAAAAATCGGCTGAGCGAATCTATATTGAAACTTCAGAGAAAATAAATTCGGAAGCGTACAGCACACAAAACTTGCTTAAAAAAGTAAATGCCGAAGTGGTTTGTACAACCGAAGATCCGATTGATAATTTAGAATACCATATAAAACTAGCCAAGAACCCAATTGGGACTAAGATGAGTACAGCTTTTAGACCTGATAAAGCCATCTTAATTTCTAATGACGGTTACAATCAATACATTGATACTCTGGGAGAAGTTGCAGGAATTACAATTAGTTCTTATGCTGATTTATGCAGTGCTTTAAAAAATAGAATTGAATATTTTGCTAAAAATGGATGCAAACTTAGTGATCATGGATTAGATCAAATTTACTTTGAAAACTTCACTGAAAGTGAAATTAATTCAATTTTTAAAAAGAAAAGAGAAAACCAAACAATTACACCCGATGAAGCCTTAAAATTCCAAAGTGCTGTATTGTTATTCTTATCCGAAACCTATCATGAATTTGGTTGGGTGCAACAATTTCACTTAGGAGCATTACGAAATAATAATGAGAGAATGCATAGGATTTTAGGACCAGATACTGGCTGGGATTCTATTGGGGATTATCCGCAAGCACAAAAACTATCTTCATTTTTAAATGCATTAGATAGTAAAGATAAATTGACAAAAACAATCATTTACAACCTGAATCCAGCCGATAATGAAGTTATGGCAACGATGATAGGAAATTTTAATGACGGTAGTATTAGAGGTAAAGTTCAGTTTGGATCAGGATGGTGGTTTTTGGATCAAAAAGACGGAATGACCAAACAATTAAATGCACTTTCAAACATGGGATTAATTAGTTGTTTTGTGGGAATGCTAACCGATTCCAGAAGCTTTTTATCTTTCCCAAGACACGAGTATTTCCGACGCATTCTTTGTAATCTTTTAGGTGACGAAATAAAACGCGGAGAACTTCCTAATGATATGGAATGGATAGGTAAAATGGTTCAGGATATATCTTATAATAACGCAAAAGAATATTTTAAATTTTAATTAACCGCAAAGATTTGAACCATTAAGAGATTAAGAAAAATTAAGGGTTTGAGTTTAAAAGAATGAAAGGAATTGGATTGTGAAAAAATTAACCGCAAAGCTTTAGAATCATTTTAAGCAGTGGTAAAAAAAAGTTTCACGCAGATTTAGCAGATTTTTTTAATCAGTGGCAAGAAAAAATCTTTTAATCCTTTTATCCCGATAGCTATCGGGAGTGGCAAAAAAAAACGGTTATAAGGCTAAATCTTAATTTTTCTTAATCTCTTAATGGTTCAAAATTTCGCGCCCTTTGCGTAAATCTTTGCGCTCTTAGCGGTTAAATTATCCTAATGGTAAATAAATAATATTAATAAGTATTTATAATGAATAAAATAGTTGCATTCGGTGAAATTATGTTGCGTCTTTCGACAGAGAGACACCTCCGTTTTTCTCAAGCTAAAACATTTGGATCCAATTATGGCGGAGGCGAATTTAATGTTTGCGTGTCTTTGGCTAATTATGGTTTAAATGCTGAGTTTGTTACACGATTACCCGAAAATGAAATCGGTGCTTCGGCAGTAAAAGAAATGCGAAAAATGAATGTGGCTTCCCAAAATGTAATTTATGGGGGAGAACGCTTAGGGATTTATTTTCTGGAAACAGGTGCAGGAACACGCGGAAGTAATGTCGTTTATGACCGTGCGCATAGCTCGATGGCAACTATTGAAAAAGGATTAATCGATTGGGAAAAAGTATTGGAAGGGGCAAATTGGTTTCATTGGAGCGGAATTACTCCAGCGATTTCTCAAAGTGCTGCCGAAGCTTGCCTTGAAGCTATTAAAGTGGCTCATAAAATGGGAATTCCGATTTCATGTGATTTAAATTATAGATCAAAATTATGGCAATATGGCAAAGCTCCAAGCGATGTTATGCCAGAGATGTTACAATATAGCAATGTTATTTTAGGAGATATTGATACAGCATATTTCATGCTTGGAATCCCTAAAGTAAACCCTAATTATCAGGATGAGAAATCACTTCCTGTTTTGTATAGTAAGTTATTTGAACTGATTCCGAATTTAAAAACTGTCGCAACAACTTTACGCTATTCTGTAAGCGCATCTCACCAGAGAATTGGAGGTGTATTATTTGACGGAAAAGCAATTTATCAGGCTGCAGTACAAGAGGTAACACCAGTCGTGGATCGTGTAGGAAGTGGCGATGCTTTTATGGGCGGATTAATTTACGGATTACTGGAATACCCAAATAATAACCAAAGAGCATTAGATTTTGCAGTTGCTGCTTGTTGCTTAAAACATACTATTGCAGGCGATTATAATTTGGTTACGTTAAAAGAAGTTGAAAATATGCTAGATGGTAATTCGGCTGGATTAGTATCAAGATAAATAATATAAAAATGGCAAAATATTCAAGAATAGAAGTAGCTACGACAATGAAAGAAAACGGTATGATTCCGCTATTTTTTCATTCGGATATAGAGATAAGTAAGAAAGTATTAAAAGCGTGTTACGATGGAGGTTCTAGATTAATGGAATTTACGAGTCGTGGTGATTTTGCTTTTGAAGTGTTTGGCGCTTTAAATAAATATGCTTTGGCAGAATTACCCGGAATGATTCTGGGTGTAGGATCAGTTACCGATGCCGCAGCAGCTTCATTATACATGCAATTGGGAGCCAATTTTATTGTAACGCCAGTACTTAGAGAAGATATTGCAATAGTTTGTAATCGTCGTAAAGTATTATGGTCTCCAGGTTGTGGCACACTTACTGAGATTGCCAAAGCCGAAGAATTAGGCTGCGAAATTGTAAAATTATTTCCAGCAGATACTTATGGACCAGAATTTATAAAAGGAATAAAAGGACCATCTCCCTGGACAAGTATTATGCCTACGGGCGGAGTTTTTCCAACCGAAGAAAGTTTGTCATCCTGGCTTAATGCTGGTGCAACTTGCGTGGGAATTGGTTCGCAATTAATCTCAAAAGAAATAATAGAAAACAATGATTTTGAAGGACTAAAAAACAAAGTCAGCGAAGTTCTTGAGATTATTAAAAAAATTAGAAAATAAAATACGGAATAGCTATTCCTAAAGATTGTTTTTAAATGTTTTTTTGATTTTTAAGTTGTAATAGAGCATTATTCTTGCAGAATAAAACCTGCCAGTCCTCACAACAAGTTTTGTTGACAGTAAGTATAATGTTTCTTTTACAACTGAAGGTTTAAATTTTTTAATTCAATTATATACAACACTTTAAGTTATAATAATGAAAAAACTAAATAGAGAAAATATAGGATTATCCGATAAACTTCCAATAAAAATTGTTCAATTTGGAGAAGGAAATTTTTTGAGAGCATTTGTAGAATTTGCTTTTCAGAAACTGAATCAAGATGCCAATTTTAATGCAGGAATTGCTGTTGTACAACCTATTGATAAAGGCTTGGTTAATATGATTAACGACCAGGATGGTTTGTACACATTATTCATGAAAGGGATAAAAAAAGGAGAAGAAATTCAGGAAAAAGAATTGATTACAAATATTGTAAAAGCAGTTGATCCTTATGCTTCTTTTAATGAGTTTTTGGCTTTAGCCAAAGAAGAAGAATTAGCTTTTATCATTTCTAATACTACCGAAGCAGGTATAGAATATATTGCTAGTGATAAGCCTACAATGCAACCGCCAGTTTCATTTCCTGCTAAATTAACGGTGCTTTTACACGAAAGATTCAAACATTTTAATGGGGATAAGTCTAAAGGATTAACGATTATTCCTTGCGAATTAATCAATTATAACTCTGATACTTTAAAAGAAATTATATTAAAATATTGTGCAGATTGGAGCCTTGAAGTAGATTTTACATTATGGCTTTTAAATCATTGTACTTTTCATAATACATTGGTAGACCGTATTGTTCCGGGTTATCCAAAAGATCAAATTGAAGAATACAACAAACAGTTGGATTACTCAGATAATTTGATTGTAAGTGCCGAAACATTCTTTTTGTGGGTTATAGAAGGGGATGATAAATTGAAGGTAAAACTTCCGTTTGAGAAAACCAATCTGGATGTGAAAATTGTTGCCGATATGCAACCGTATAGAACTCGTAAAGTTAGAATTTTAAATGGTGCACATACTGCAATGGTTCCGTTTTCTCTTCTTTATGGAAATGAAACGGTAAAAGAAACAGTAGATAATCCATTTACAGGTGACTTTGTAAATAAAGCCGTTTTTGATGAAATAAACGAAACATTAAACATGGACAAAGACGAGCTAATAAGCTTCTCTGATGAAGTCTTGGATCGTTTTAGAAATCCATTTATAAAGCATTTACTATCCAGTATTGCATTGAACTCTATTTCGAAATTTAAAGTTCGTGTTTTGCCAAGTTTAGTCGAATATGTTGCAATTCACAACAAGCTTCCAATTCATTTAACGTTTGCTTTTGCTTGTTTGATTCGTTTTTATAAAGGCACTTGGCAAAATCAAGCTTTACCAATTAATGATAGTGAGGATATTGTTATTTTCTTTGATGGACTTTGGAAATCCGATGATTATGAGAAAATTGCACGACTTACTTTGCAGAATAAAAGTTTCTGGGATGAAGATTTAACGCTGATTCTGGGCTTGACAAAAGCAATTACAATAGCATTAGAGGAAATTGATGCAAACGGAATTGAGAATGGTTTTGCTAATTTCCAAAAACAATTAAATACAACAACTCAGAACGTTTAATCATGGCAACTCAAAAAAAATTAATAAAAGTTCATCCTACCGATAATGTAGCGGTAGCTTTGGTAAATCTTTCAGCTGGTGAGGTCATCAATTTTGAAGGTGAAGACATCATTATTAAGACTGATGTGAAAATGAAACATAAAATTGCTTTGTCTGATTTTGCGTCAGGCGAAAAAATTATTATGTATGGTGTTTTGGTCGGAAGAGCAAGTCAAACGATTGTAAAAGGAGATGTACTTACGATAAGTAATGTAAAACATGAAAGTGCTAAAGTATTCGAAAAAACAGAATCTATAGGATGGACTGTTCCAAATATAGATAAATGGAAAGACAGAACTTTTGACGGATATCATAGAGAAGATGGGCAAGTAGGAACTGAAAATGTTTGGTTGTTTTTCCCTTTGGTTTTTTGTGAAAACAGAAATATCGAAATCTTAAAAGATATTTTCGAGAAGGAATTAATGAAGCCTAAAGAGAATGATTACCAGTTATTGCTTCGTTCTTTGGTAAAGTCAGAAAGTGGTGGTGCTAGTAATGAAGCAGCTTCTAATGATTCTAATTTATTCAATAATATCGAAGTAAAATTCATCACCCATCAAGGTGGATGTGGTGGTATTCGTCAGGATTCGCATAGTTTAGCCAAATTGTTGGCTGGTTATGTAAACAATCCTAACGTGGCAGGGGCAACCGTATTGAGTTTAGGATGTCAGAATCTTCAAATTCAGATTTTTAAAGATGCTCTGGACGAGATAAATCCTAACAGTAAAAAGCCTGTTTTAATTTATGACCAGCAACAAATAGGAACTATCGAGGCAATGCTTAGTAGCGTTGTAAAAGATACATTTGAAGCTATTAAAAAAGCGAATGAAATACAAAGAACGCCAGCTCCATTGTCTAAATTAAAAATTGGATTGGAATGTGGTGGTTCTGATGGATTTTCAGGAATTTCGGCGAACCCAACATTAGGTATAACTTCTGATTTATTGGCTGCTTTAGGAGGAACTACAATTCTTTCGGAGTTTCCAGAATTATGTGGAGTAGAGCAGGAGTTGGTAAACCGTTGTGTAGAGGACGAGAGCGGAAAACGTTTCTTGGAATTGATGAAATGGTATGAAAAAACGGTTGTCGATGCAGGTTCTGGATTTGATATGAACCCTTCACCAGGAAATATAAAAGATGGTTTAATTACCGATGCAATGAAATCGGCTGGTGCTGCCAAAAAAGGAGGAACTTCGCCAATTGTAGGTGTTTCGGATTATGGAGAATATATTACAAAACCAGGTTTAAACTTGCTTTGTACTCCAGGGAATGATGTAGAATGTACTACGGCAATGGTTGGTTCTGGAGCAAATATGGTTTTGTTTACAACAGGTTTAGGAACTCCAACAGGAAACCCAATTGCACCAGTTGTAAAAATTTCATCAAACTCTGAGTTGGCTGCAAAAATGTCGGATATTATAGATATTGATACTGGCGGAATCATCACAGGAGAAAAATCTATTGAAGAAATGGGTGATGAAATGTTAGAATTTATAATAAATGTAGCAAGTGGTAAGATCAAAACGAAGGCTGCGATTTTAAACCAAAACGATTTTATTCCTTGGAAACGTGGGGTTTCGCTTTAAGATAAAATTACCAACCATATAAGTTGTGTAAGGAAATATAAGTTTTATAAACATTTCGCTTAAATGAACTTACATAACTTATATGGTTAAAATAAAAAACTAAGAGGTAGTTCTTGCAGATGATTTACGGATGTGTAATTCAGGCTTCAGGACTACCTTTTTTTCGATCATGATTTTATCTGTTTTCTCCATTTGTTCTAAGAAAACACGAGCCGACATTTTACCCATTTCTAATGGAGACTGATCTACAGAAGTTATAGATAATTCCATGAATTTAGTAAAAGGTTCGTTACTAAAACCAGCAACACAAAAATCGGCTGGAATATTAATATCTCTGGCTCTCAATTCCTGAATTGCTCCCAAAGCTGCAAAATCACTCGAAGAAAATATAGCATCTGGTGGCGTATCGTATTGCATCAAAATATCTAATGCTTCTTTTCCTGCATCAACGCTACTTTTGGATTGGATAACATATTTTTCGTCAAATGTTAATCCAGAATCTAATAAAGCCTGTTTGTAACCAAGAAACCTGTTTTTGAAAATTTCCAGCGACTGATCTCCAGAAAAATGTGCAATAGATTTACATCCCTGATTAATAAGATGTTTGGTGGTTTCGTATCCACCTTTAAAGTCATCGATTGTTACAGAACTTACCCCGTTGATGTCTTTTTTTCTATCAAAAAATATTAGCGGAACGTTATTGTTAACGATATTCATAAATGCTGTATCGTTTTCATTTGTAACATCGGTAACCGACATTAAAATCCCATCTACCTGAGCATCAAGTAATGTATGTAAGTTTTCATTTTCTCTTTTTGGATTTTCATGAGTTTGACAAATAATAACATGAAAACCATGAGGGTGTAATTCTTCTTCAATACCTCTAATTACCGAGGCAAAAAAGTTACTATCTATACGAGGAACAATAACACCTACATTATTGCTTCTTCCACTCTGTAGAGCAAGAGCAAGTCTGTTTTGTTTGTAGTTCATCGCAGCAGCTGTTTCTATAACTAACTTACGCGTACTTTCTTTGATCTTAGGATTATTATTTAATGCTCTAGATACAGTAGCAGCAGTGATATTTAATCTTTCGGCAATATCATAAATAGTTATTTTTTCGCTCATGCAGCAGTAGTCTTTTTATTAGTAAGTTACAAAAATAAGAATTTTTTTAACATTAATGGCTGGTAGTTGTTATCGATTACTTTATTTCTTTAGTAAGGCTTTTAAAAGTGTATTATAGTAATAATTTATTAGTTTTTTTGAACTAAATATAATTTTATTTGTGATTAAAAATTAAATATCTAATTTTTATCTAAATATATTTGGCGCATTCAAAGTAATTATATATTTTCGTGTAATCGATTACATTAAAATATTTAATTGTTGAAAACGAATTCTAAAAACTATACCACAATGCTTATAAATAAACCAATACTTGCGAATACTAAATATATTTATATAGTAATTACAGCTTTATTTTTATCGTGTATTACTTCTTCTAAATTACAAGCTCAAAAAAATCCATGGAAGGAAATGGAAGAAATAATTAAAAAAATTCCTACTACAAAATTTCCAGATAAAAATTTTAACATAAATGAGTATGGAGCAATATCTGATGGTGTTACAGATAATACGCTAGCGTTTAAAAAAGCTATTGAAGCTTGTGTTGCAAGTGGTGGTGGTAAGGTAGTAGTGCCAAACGGAAAATATTTTACAGGAGCAATACATTTAGACAATAATGTGAATTTGTTTCTGGATGATAATGCAGAGATTTTATTTAGTACAAATCCTAAAGATTATCCTATAGTTCATACCTCTTTTGAGGGAACAGAAATGATGAATTATTCTCCTTTCATATATGCTTACAAAAAAACAAATGTTGCAGTAACCGGAAAAGGAACGCTTAACGGTCAATCTAGTACTAAAAACTGGTGGACTTGGGCTGGTAAGGGGTATGGTTGGGAAAAAGGAATGCCAAGCCAGAATGATGCACTTAATCGTCCAGCTTTGGTAGAAATGGGAGAAATAGGAACTCCGGTAGCCGAAAGAGTTTTTGGAGAAGGCCATTATATACGCCCAAACTTCTTAGAGTTCTTCGAGTGTAATACTGTTTTGGTAAAAGATGTAAAAATCATCGATGTGCCTTCATGGGTTATCCATCCTATGAAATCCAGAGATGTAATCGTCGATGGTGTAACTATAATAAGTCATGGACCTAATAATGACGGTTGCGATCCGGAATATTCACAAAATGTAATTATCAGAAACTGCACTTTTAATACTGGTGATGATTGTATTGCTATAAAATCTGGTAGAGATGGGGATGGCAGAAGAGTTGGAATTCCAAGTAAAAATATCATTGTTCAAAACTGCAAAATGATAGATGGTCATGGCGGTGTTGTAATGGGAAGTGAGATATCTGCTGGTGTAAGCAATGTTTTTGTAGAAAATTGCATCATGGATAGCCCTAATCTAGATAGAGCTATTAGAATCAAAACGAACTCAAAAAGAGGTGGACTTACAGAGAATGTTTATGTAAGGAATATTGAAGTTGGAACCGTTGCCGAAAGTGTTTTGAGAGTTACCATGTTTTATGATATCTATGGTAGCCAAGTAGGTGATTTTATTCCAGCAATACGAAACATTAATCTAGAAAATATTAAAGTAAAAAATGGAGGAAAGTTTGGTATTCTTGCCGATGGATATGAGCAATCTCCTATAGAAAATATCACGTTTACCAATGTTAGAATCGATAAAGTAGAAAAACCATATTCGCTTAAACATGTAAAGAATTTAAAGTTTAATAATACCTACATCAATGGTGTTAAAATGAAAAGCATAAAATAAACTACCAAAACAAACAAACCTTAACTATTAAAACCAAATTTATGAATAATAACCATTTATTAAAAAAAGGGACAAGAAGTTATTTTGTCTGGGCCTTTTTTCTGATATTTTTCATGAGCAATCAAATTTTTGCTCAGGATGTAACAATAGAAGGTACCGTTAAAGATGCCGCAGGTTTAACTTTACCGGGTGTAAATGTATTAGAAAAAGGATCAAAGAATGGTGTTTCGACCGACTTTGACGGACATTATAAAATCAAACTTACCAATCCGAAAGCGATATTAACTTTTTCGTTTATAGGGTTTAAAACTAAAGAAGTTGCTCTAACAGGAAAAAACAAAATAGATATTGTATTAAATGAAGATGCCAATACATTAAACGAAGTTGTTGTTATTGGATACGGATCAGTAAAAAAAGGGGATTTAACTGGCGCTGTTTCTACTTTATCGGGTAACGATGTAAGAAAGACACCTATTGCAAACGTAGCCGAAGCTCTAACAGGGCGTATAGCTGGAGTTCAGGTAATATCTTCAGAAGGTTCGCCAGATTCAGAAGTTAAAATTAGAATTCGTGGTGGAGGATCTTTAACGCAAGATAGTTCACCATTAATAATAGTAGATGGATTTCCTGTAAATAGCATGAACGATATTTCTCCATCTGATATTGATACTATTACCACCTTAAAAGATGCTGCATCTACAGCAATTTATGGTTCTAGAGGCGCTAATGGAGTTATTATTATTACTACCAAAAGTGGTAAAGATGGTAAAATTGCAGTGAACTTTAATATGTTCTACGGAATGAAAAAGATGGCTAATGAAATTGATGTTCTTGCGCCAGATGATTTTGTAAAGTGGCAATATGAGTATGCTTTGCTCGCAAAAGGAAATGCAGATTCGTATGAAAAATATTTTGGATCATGGCAAGATTATGATATTTACAAAGGTTTAAAGGGGGATAACTGGCAAAAACAAATTTATGGTCGTACTGGAGAAGTACAAAGCCGTGATTTAGCTATACGTGGTGGTTCGGATAAAATTAATTTCAATTTTAATTATGCGCATTATGATGAAACTGCTATTATGCAAGGTTCAGATTTTAAAAGAGATAACTTATCGCTTGCGCTAAAAAGTAAAGCGAGTGAAAAAGTTGATCTTACCTTTACGATGCGTTACTCTAATTCAGAAATAAATGGAGGAGGAGCTAATGAGCAAAATGAGGTTTCATCAAATGATTCTCGTTTAAAACACGCTGTGGGATATTCGCCATTACCAATGCCAGGCTTAACTACAGATGATACAGATGAGGCAGTATCAGGTTATCTTGTAAATCCTTTTGTGGCTGTAGCCGATAATGATCGTCAGCAGCTTAGAAAAAACTTTAATATGTTAGGTAGTTTTTCATGGAAAATTACGGATAAACTGGTTTTTAAAACAGATTTAGGACTTGATAATTATAGTTATTTAGATTCTCGTTTTTACGGACGTTCTACTTATTATGTGGCCAATAAACCTGCTGCTACACTACAAGGAATGCCTGCACTTATAATGAGTGATCGTACAGAAGTTCGTTTTAGAAACGCAAATACTCTTAATTATGACTTTAAAAAATCATTGGGAGACAACCATAATTTAAAAGTTCTTGTAGGAGAAGAATCTATCAATTCTCAAAGAAATGATGTGAATACTACTTTACAAGGTTTTCCAGTATTTTTTGATTTTGAACAAGCAAAAAAATTGACATCACAAGGAAAACCTATCTCTGTAGATAATTATTATTTTGCAGATGATAAATTACTTTCATTTTTTGGGCGTATAAACTACGATTATAAAGACCGTTACATTTTTACAGCAACCTACCGTGCCGATGGTTCGAGTAAGTTTGCCGATGGTAATAAATGGGGATATTTCCCAGCAGCAGCTGCGGCTTGGAAAATATCTGAAGAAAGTTTCTTAAAAGAGGTTTCCTGGATAAACTCACTTAAAGTAAGATTGAGTTATGGAGAGGCTGGGAATAATAATATCCCGACCGGACAAACTGTAAAAACGTTAGAATCAACCCCATCTTCTTGGATAGATGGTACCGAAAATTATTGGGCTGCACCAAATATTTTATATAACCCAGACTTAAAATGGGAAACTACAGTAACACAAAACCTAGGATTAGATTTTGATTTTTTTAGAAGCCGTGTAAATGGATCTTTTGAAATGTATAAAAATGTAACTAAAGATCTTTTGATAAATTTCCTTATAGCAGGATCAGGTTATTCGAGCCAATATCGAAACATGGGAGAAACTCAAAATACAGGTTTTGAAGCTACTCTAAATGTTGTGGCATTACAAAAACAGAATTATGGTTTGAATTTTTCTTTTAACGTAGGTATAAATAAAAATCGCATTAACTCTCTTGGAGTTATGGATAGTTTTAATCCTTCAAGTACTTGGAATTCGGCGATAGATGGAGATTATCAGGTAAAAGTAGGTCAGCCAATAGGTATGATGTATGGCTTTAAGAATGATGGTCGTTATGAAGTATCTGATTTTGATTATGATGGAACGAAATATACTTTAAAACCAGGAATTGCAAACAGCTCAGGTATTGTTGGTGCTGTGCAACCAGGAAGTATGAAGTTAAAAGATTTAAACGGTGATGGAGTGGTAACGGTAGATGATCGCACAATAATTGGTAATTCTAACCCAAAATATAGTGGAGGTTTTGTAATTAACGGTAACGCTTATGGATTTGATCTTTCAGCTTCTTTTAATTATAGTATTGGTAATGATGTTTATAATGCCAATAAAGTTGAATTTACGACTTCTACGCCAAATGGGCAATATAGAAATTTAAGTACAGATATGGCCGATGGTAACAGATGGACAAATCTTGATCCGGCTTCTGGACAATTAGTAACAGATCCTACTCAATTAGCAGCTCTTAACGCTAATACAACAATGTGGTCGCCATATATGAATCGTTTTGTTTTTAATGATTGGGCGGTCGAAGATGGTTCTTTTTTAAGACTTAATACGCTTACATTAGGATATACATCTCCAAATTCTCTTATTTCGGCATTGGGAGTTTCTAAATTAAGATTTTACCTAACAGCTACTAATGTTTTCCTTCTTACGAATTATTCTGGACCAGATCCTGAGGTTTCTACAAGAAGAAAAACACCGCTAACTCCGGGAGTAGATTACTCTGCATATCCGCGTAGCAGGCAAATGGTTTTTGGTTTAAATCTAGCTTTTTAATTTAACACGTATCAAAAAATGAAACATAAAATAATAATAGCAGGACTAATTTTAACAAGTCTTTTTAGTGCTTGTCAAGAGTTTTCAGAAGATTATTTGGATGCTCCCGGAAAATCAACATTAGAAGAACAAGAAATTTTTTCTAATGAGGGATTAACCAAAGGTGCAGTTGATGGAATTAAAATAGCATTTGCTGAAACTAATGGACACAGAGGGCGTTTTCTTCCTTTTTACGGATTTAATACAGATACTGAGTGGTATAATGCTTCAGAATCTACTTCTGATGATAAAGCAGGTTTAAGTATTTACGATGCAAAGCCTACCAATAGCCAGATGAATCTGGAGGTAACAGAAGGTGGTGGAGGTAACCCTTGGACATCTATGTATACAGGAATCGAGCGAGCTAATATTTGTATCAACGGTATTCGTAAATATGGTAATCCAAAACCGGGAACTGAATTTGGATATTTATTAGGAGAGGCTTTAACATTGCGTGCTGTGTTTTACGCAGATTTGGTTAAAGCACATGGTGATTTACCCGCTCGTTTTGAGCCAGTTAATACAGAAACCATTTATTTGCCAAAATCAAGTCGTGATGTAATTTATAAGCAAATTATTCAGGATTTAGGAGAAGCTGCTACACTAGTTCCGTGGCCTAATGAAAGTGCTGCTACTGCAAGTGTAGAACGCATTAATAAAGCTTTTGTTAAAGGATTACGTGCTCGTTTAGCATTGGTTGCTAGTGGATTTCAGCAATATCCAGACGGTGTTCACAGAAGTAATGATACAGAACTTTCGGTAGATAAAATGTATAAATTGGCATTGGATGAATCTCGTTCAGTTATTCAGAGTGGAAAAGCTAATTTGGAACCTTCATTTGAAACATTCTGGAGAAAATATAACCAAGAAAATATTACGGCAGGAGGGGAATCTCTTTGGGAAATTCCTTTTGCAGATGGTAGAGGAAGAATGTTGTACAGTTTTGCTGTAAAGCATACAGATGTAGATCAATTTCATGCAAATGGACCTAACCGCGGAGGTTCGGCAGGGCCACTACCTACTATTTTTTATGATTACGATAAATCAGATAGTCGTAGAGATGTTACCTGTGTGCCTTACTTATATGGTAAACCTGTAAATGGAATCGCCAAGCAAGAATTAGGAGCATTAAATAAATGGTATTTTGGTAAATACCGTTACGAATGGATGACTCGTTTTGTGACTTCTACAAATGATGATGGAGTAAATAAAATTTATATGCGTTATGCCGAAGTGCTTTTAATTGCTGCCGAAGCTGCTAATGAATTAGAAGGCCCTGCAGCTGCTGCGCCTTACTTAAAAGAAATACGCAGAAGAGCTTTTGCTGCTGGAGATCAGAGTCAAAAAGTAGATAATTATGTAAATGGCTTAAGTAGTAAAACAGCAATGTTCAATGCTATTGTAGATGAAAATAAATATGAATTTACTGGAGAAATGGAACGTAAACAAGCACTTATTCGTTGGAATTTACTTAAAGTAAAATTAGACGAAGCCAAGCAAAAAATGTTCGATTTACAAAAACACATAGGAGATTATGCCGATGTACCAACTACTTTGTATTATAAGTACAAAGCTGATAATGTAACTCTTGATATTTATGGATTAAATCGCGGTGAGAATGTAAATCCAGGACCAGATTATACCTCTTTTGCTTGGAGTACACTTACGGATAGTAAGATAAATTCGATTTACAAGATTGGGGTTGATCCAGATACAAGACAGTTTTGGCCAATATGGCAAAAGCTTATTGAAGGAAGCAATGGAAAATTGTTTAACGATTATGGCTATTAATATCTAACTTAAAACCTGTTGGAGTAATTAATTTTAACACATAGAAACATTGGTTTTGTATGTTAAAAAAGGCATTTCATTTGTTTTAAATGCATATAGTTAGTTATGCGAAAGAAATGTATTTCTTTTTGTGTTCTTTTTATACATATTGTACGTAAAATCTATGTTTCTATGTGTTAAATAAAATTTAGCGTTTTGCATCCAGCAGCTTAACTTAAAACTAATTATAAATTATTAAGTTTATGAAAATAAAATATATACTAAAAGGATTAATAGCCACATTATTGTTCATGTTTGCTTTTTCTAGCTGCGAAACTTATAATGAAGGATTACTAGACGGAATAGGAGCGACCAGAGAGTTTTCGCCTATAGACCTGACTGCAGTAGTTAGAAATCAAACAGCAGTTGATTTAAATTGGACTGTAAATCAAGATGCAGATCATTATGTTGTAGAGTTTAGCGCAGATGATGTAGACTTTAAGACTATTTATAAAACAGTTAATGTTAATCCACAAGAATTGCCGGTTCGTATACAATTAGAAGGAGAAACAACGTATTCAATTCGAATAAAAGCAGTGAGTTCAACAGGATTAGAAGATTCTAAATGGTCTGTTACTAAGGCAACCACATCATCAGAGCAAATTTTCTTAGCTAGCCAAGATGGCGACATAGAGTCGAATAAAGTTACCTTGAGATGGGTTGCTAATAGTAATGTAACAGAAATAGTTGTTAATCCTGGCACCATTAAACATGTTGTAACTGCAGAAGAAAAAGCAAACGGAATTGCGATAATAACAGGATTAAAAGGAGAAACACCTTATAGAGCAGACTTATTTAATGGTACTAAAAAAAGAGGTTTTTTAGATTTTACAACAGGAATTGATATAGGAACAGGGATTTTGGTTAAACCAGAAGATGATTTAAGTGCTAAAATTGCCGATGCTGCGCCAGGAGCCGTATTAGTATTGATGCCTGGTGATTATACTGTTTTTAAAGGCACAATCAGTTTAAATAAATCAATCACTATTAGAGGATTATATAGTTATAAGAAACCATTATTACATGTAAACTTCTCCCTTAATAATGGATCTACAATTCTTAATTTGATAGATTTAGATTTAAACGGAGATAAAACTCTTACTGATGCTGTTAAATACAATGAAGCAAATGTAACGTATGGTCCGCTTTTAATAAGTGGATGTAATATTCATGATTTCGGAAAATCGTTAATATCTTCAAGTCAAGCCAATACAAGAGTTGGTTCGGCTATAGTAGAGAACACTGTTGTAACAAATGTATTGACTAATAATGGTGATTTTATTGATTTTAGGATTACTCATTTAGGACAGCTTACATTAAAAAACAGTACGTTTAATAATTGTGCATTAGGACGTGATTTTATCCGTATAGATAATGCCAAAGATTTAACAGGGACAGGTTTAATCACTAATATATTAATTGATGGTTGTACGATATTTAATAATGGAATGACTGCTTCAAATAGAATTTTGTACATACGTTTTGTATCTAATGCAACGACAATTCGTAATACATTGTTTGCGCAAACAGCTGCAATCTTTGCAAATCAAGCTGTTACAGCAGCTCCAACATTTGTAAATAATAATTATTATAATTCGGCTGCACTTTTTACTACAGCTGCAACTCCTATAAAATTTGATAATTCTGGAAATTACACAACATTAGATCCTAAATTCACAAATGCTTTAAATGGTGATTTTACAGTTGGAAATCAGACATTAAAAGAGAATAATGTAGGAGATCCGCGTTGGTTTAAATAGCGTTATCTTATAAATTAGTTTAAAAAGAGGTATGCAATTTTTTGCATATCTCTTTTTTTTTGTTCGTTTTTTGGGCACAGTGTTTAGTGTCAGTTTACAGTACCAGTCTCAGTATGTAGCTTCTTACAGGTAATCTTTCTCCACAAACTTGTCTTCCCGACGGAGGAGGGATCTCCGCAAGTAATTCCATTCCAATTTTTTACATTTCATATTTTCAATCACCGTAACCGAAGACTATCACTGCATATCATCTTATAAACATTGCCAACGGTTTCAACCATTGGAGCACAATACATCATCACAACCTGTATCACAGGGTTGAAACAGAGAGCTATGATTAAAATATTATACAATTTATATTTCACATCTCTCAATCGCCACAACTGGTACTGTAAACTGAAACTGTAAACTGAAACTGTAAACTAGTACTGCAAGCCGAAACTGAACATTTAAAGCAATCGATTACTTTAATGTAACATTTGAATCTTATTTAAATTATTATAATAACAAATTATCAGTTTTTTTACACTTATTATAATTTTATTCCTGTATATAAATTAAATACGTAATTTTTATTTAATTTAATTTGGCTCATTCAAACTAATTTTATACTTTCGTGTAATCGATTACATAATTGTTGTTTTTTATTCAGAAAAGGTATTAATAATCGATATAGATGATTGTAAATAAGTTTATAACGTCACAAATAGTTGCAGTTTTTAATGTGATTATACTGTTGGTTTTTGATACAGAGAAACAAGTTCATAATATTTCTGAATCCAATCCATGGAAAAAGAGGGATTAATCGCAAAAAAAGCAGATTAGGTTTATTTACTAAAGAATATTAAAAGCATAAATTTTATCACTACCTATCTATATAAATGATAAAAAAATAGAATCAATTATGAATTAAAATACTATCAATTAACCAAACCATTAAAACCAAACTATGAACATTAAATCATTATTAAAGAAAAAAATAAAATACAATCTTGTATTTTTATTTTTCCTGAATTTTCTGTTGAGCAATACCATAAATGCTCAATCTACTGTAATAGAAGGAAAAATTACCGATGCGGCTGGATTATCTCTGCCAGGAGTGAATATTCTAGAAAAAGGAACTAAAAACGGAACTTCGACAGATTTTGAAGGAAGTTTTAAAATAAATGTAACAAGCAGTAAAGCAATCTTAGTATTAAGCTATTTAGGTTTCCAGACTCAAGAAGTGAGTGTTGCTGGAAAATCAAAAATTAATATAAGCCTTATCGAAGACACAAATTCTCTAAAAGAGGTAGTTGTTGTAGGATATGGAACTGTTAAGAAAGCAGATCTTACGGGAGCAGTCAATACTTTATCATCTGCCAAAATAACCGAAAGAAATGTTACCAATCCTATGGAAGCAATTCAGGGAAGTATTGCGGGGGTTCAGGTGACTTCAAACTCAGGACGAATTGGCGACGGATTTAATGTTATTATAAGAGGAGCAAACTCTATTAATAAAGATGGATCAAAACCTCTTTTTGTAGTAGATGGAGTGCCTACAGATAATATCGACTTCTTGAATCCGCAAGACATTGCCAGAATGGACGTACTTAAAGATGCATCTTCGGCTGCAATTTATGGTTCAAGAGGAGGAAGTGGAGTTATTATTGTAACTACAAAAAACGGAACAAATGCCAAAGCGGGTGTTACGGTTACTTTTGATACTTCTTATGGTAATAAACAAGCTGTGAGATTACCTAAATTAATGAGTCCTGAAAAATGGTGGTATTATCATCAATCAGCATTTTTGGCAACTTCTATTTCTGCAAGCAATCCTACTTATATGGATATAGACCCAACAGAGTTAAATGCTGCTGTAGGTCAAGGCGGAACCAATGCAGTTTTGTTTCAAAGAGTAGCAAATAATCAAAGTTACAATTGGCAAGATACTGTGCTTAAAGGTGGAATGACACAAAATAATTACTTTACAGTTTCGGGTCGTGCCGATAATGGATTGGCTTACAACATAGGTTTAGGAGCGCAAAAAGAAACTGGAGTTATTGATAATGAAGGAATCGATAAATATACTTTTAAGGCAGGTTTGAATCATAAGATAAATGATAAAATCTCATTTGGGGTAAACCTAACAATGTCTAAAACTGATGAACAATTAGGAAGTGGAACTGCAATGCAAGAAGCTTTCAGACAAAATCCATATACATCACCATGGGCGATAGATGCATCGGGTAACGAAATAGTAGGTACGTATGCACAACAACCAGGTACTTTAAAATATCCAAATGGAGCACTCGGAATAAATAAAACAGGTTCATATAACCCGCTTTTAGAAATTGCTAATTCTAGCGACGAAATAAGAAGATTTACTACAATAGGTAGCGTATTTGCAGAGTACAAAGCTACAAGTTGGTTATCATTTAAATCAACTTTTTCAGCAGGAAAAATGGATGCCAGAGAAGGTAGATCATTAGGAGCGCAAACAGATTTTGGACTTAAAAACAAAAGTTTAACATCTGGAGATGTAACCAATGTAGACAACTTTAATTACACTTGGGATAATCAGTTTAATATCAATTATACTATAAAAGATGCTCACGTATTTAGCTTTTTAGGACTTCAGAGTTTTTATTCAAATACAACCGAAACTTATTTTTCTTCTTCAAGAGAAAATCCTTTCGAGACCAGTTTTTATAATCTTCCTTCAGGAGCACAAGCAACTTATTCATTAACACCATCTGGTAATATTGCTTTAATTCCTTCAGGTATATTTATTCCGTATTCCAAAAATACATTAGAGTCTTATGCAGCTCGTTTAAACTATGCTTACAAAGGGCGTTATTTATTAACAGCTTCAGTACGATACGATGGATCATCGGTTTTATCCGAAGAAAATAAATGGACAGCTTTCCCATCTGTAGCTTTAGGATGGAATGTTCACGAAGAATCATTCATGAAAAATTTAAAATTTGTTTCAAACTTTAAATTAAGAGGAAGTATCGGTTATACAGGAAATGACAACGTAAGTCCATACTCAAGTTTAAGCGTTTTAAAAGTGCCAACATATTATGATTTTAATGGTACAGTTGCAAACGGATATACATCTGCAAGTTTAGGAAATACAGACCTTACCTGGGAGAAAACAAAAGAGGTAAACTTAGGTTTAGATTTTGGATTTGTACGTAACAGAATCTCTGGTAGTGTAGATGTTTATGATCGTTTGTCTAAAGATTTATTGTTCCAGCAAGCATTACCATTAGAGATTGGAGTTCCTACAATTACTTCAAACGTAGGTTCAGTAAGTAACAAAGGAATTGAGGTTGCCTTGGTAACCAAGAATATTCAAACTGAAAATGTGACTTGGGAAACCAGTTTTACATTTACTAAAAACGTGAATAAATTAGAATCTATTTATGGACAAGATAAAGTAGATGATGTTGGGAATAACTTATTTATTGGAGAAAACATTCATTCTTATTACAATTATGTTTTTGATGGAGTTTGGCAAGAAAGCGAAGCAGCTCAGGCACTTTCTTATGGTCAAAAACCGGGAGAAGCAAAAGTAAAAGATTTAAATAATGATGGTAAAATCGATGCTAATAATGATAGAGCCATCTTAGGGAATTATGACCCAAAATGGTCAGGTAGTTTCTCTACAACATTAAAAGTAAAACAATTTGATTTATCGATGTCTTTGATAACCAATCAGGGAATGACAGTATTTAGTAGTTTTCACGACAACTTTGCCGACGTAACCGATAGAGGTCGCCAGAAGTTAGATTTAGGAGATTGGTATGTTCCTGCAAATGGAGCTGGTTTACCTGCACAATACTCAAACACAAACCCATTACCACGTGGAGCAGGAGTTTATTATGATACTAATAATGTTGCATTTTATAAAGACGCTTCATTTGTTAAAATTCAGAATATTGCTTTAGGGTATAGTTTTAATGATGAATTACTAAATAAATTAAAACTTAAAAGCTTACGCCTTTATGTAAACGTCTTGAATCCGTTTGTATTTACAAATTACGAAGGGTATGACCCAGAATGGGCAACTGCCTCATTAGGAGTTAATCGAGTGTCTACAATGACAGTACAAATGGGATTAAGTTTAAAATTTTAAATTAAAGAAAGATGAAAAAAATAATAGTAATTATAGGAATACTAGTAACGACACTAAACTCTTGCTCGGATTATATCGATGAAGATAATCGTTCCTATGGTTCGGCAGAGCAATATTTTATTACTGCCCCAGGTTTTGAATCATTGGTAAATACAAACTACGCAGCCTTAAAAGATGTTTATGGAGGAGATCCATGGTTGTTTGAGGCAGGAACAGATATGTACTCTGAAGGAAGAAATCAAGAACCAGAAGGATTAGCTAAATATTTAACCCTTTCTTCTTCTTCGCAAGGAGTCGATCAATTGTATAGAACGTGTTATTCATCTATTCAGCAAGCCAATAAAGGATTGTATTATTCAGGAATAACCGAAAAATCAAGCACATTAGATACAAGAATAGGAGAGCTTAAATTTTTAAGAGCAAATGCATATTTCTTATTAGTTCAAACGTATGGAGGAGTTCCGGTAGTATTAGAAAATATCAATACAGCAGTTACCTCATTTGACAGAAATACAGCAGAACAAGTATATACTCAAATTATAAAAGATCTTGATGAAGCACTTCCGCTAGTAGCTGACGGAGCATATACAGGAAGAGTAAATAAAAGAGCCGTTCAGAATTTATTAGCAAAAGTATATCTTACAAGAGGATACGAAACATTCGGAAACGCAACGGATTTTGCAACAGCGGCAGCCTTGGCAGATAAAGTAATTAATGGCCAGGCATTAGCCGTGTCATTTGATAACGTAGTAAAACCAGGAAACGAAATGAATGCCGAAACAATCTTCTCGGTTCAATTCTCAATCGCTTCCAATGCTACAGGAACAACATCATTAGGAAGTTCACAAAACTATTGGTTTAGTTCTTATTTAGGAGCAGCAGCAACAGGAAACCCATATCCTAACAGAAGTTACACACTTTGTCCTACAGTTTACGCTTTATCATTATTTGAAAAAGGAGACAAACGTTGGGA
The DNA here is from genome assembly GCF_035013205.1 of Flavobacterium sp. PL02. Classification (NCBI taxonomy): domain Bacteria; kingdom Pseudomonadati; phylum Bacteroidota; class Flavobacteriia; order Flavobacteriales; family Flavobacteriaceae; genus Flavobacterium; species Flavobacterium sp. PL02. The sequence goes on along the minus strand of NZ_JAYGJP010000010.1, from coordinate 39,236 downwards.
AGGAACATTCATGACCGAAATCTATAGCAGATATTACGATTATTATGATGTAGCCGATAAAACAGCATTAAAAATTGCTCATTTTTATGAGCCAAAATGGTTTACCCAAGCAGATAGAGATGCATATATAGCAGCACATAAAGATTTAGGAAAAGTAGTTGCACCAGCAACAACACCTACAGGATACCATATCTGGGGATCTTATTCTTCAGCTGCAGCAGCAGGAGGAGATTATAACCTTATTCCGGTTCGTAAATTTGATGATCCAAAAGCACCATATAGTGGCGCAACAAGTGTAAACTTTAATACAACGCCATATACAGTTGCGACAAACAGAAGCAGTACACGTGATTTTATCATAGCCAGACTTGGGGAAACATACTTAATTGCTGCCGAAGCTTATTTTAAAGCAGGAGACTCACCAACAGCTTTAGCACGTTTAAACGAAGTAAGAAAAAGAGCTGGAGGAGGAGTAGCAGGAGTAATACCTGTGCTAACAACAATAGATATTAATACAATATTAGACGAAAGAGGAAGAGAATTATTAGGTGAATATCACCGTTGGTTCGACTTAAAACGAACAGGAACATTAGTACAAAGAACCGTTTTATTTAATCCTAAAGTAACAAGTGCAAATGCTTTTAATGGACAAAATGGAAATCTTAAAGTTTTAAGACCAATCCCACAAGCAGCATTAGATTTGAACAGAAATAACGATTTCCCTCAAAATCCAGCATATTAAGAAGTGTTAGTAATTAGTAATTCCATAATTTTTTAAAATTATTGTTTTTTGAGTTAGTTAAAAAGGAGTTTGATTATATGTCGAACTCCTTTCTTAACTAAAAATTATTTTTTTATAGATGATAAGAATATTGCTTTTTTTGTTGCTTTTTTTCAAAGCTATTGATGTACAAAGTCAGTATAGCATCGATACATCGTACACCGTAAAAAGCACCTATACAAAATTAATTAAGCGATATCCATCTATAACAATTGCTCAGGCACAAAAGAATCAAGATGTTAACGCAGTTTATGATATAGTTTATAATCAGGAAAAAAGCAGAGAATTACATCTTGATGCTTTTATCAATAAAAAACAAAAATTAAATCCAGCCGTAATCATGATACATGCCGGAGGTTGGAAATCAGGAAATAAAAAACAAATGCAGGTTCTAGGACAAGAAATAGCATTAAAAGGATATTCTTGTTTTGCAATAGAATACAGATTATCGCTTGAAGCGAAATATCCTCAGGCAATTTATAATGTAAAAAATGCGATTAAGTTTATAAAAGATAATGCCAAAAGATTCCGAGTGGATCCAAACAAAATAGCTATTTTAGGATGTTCTTCGGGAGGTCAAATGGCTGCTTTGATTGGTACAACAAATGGAGATGAAGTTTATGAAGATACTTTGTATAAAAGTAAATCATCGGCAGCAGTAAACGCAATTATTGATATAGATGGAATTTTAGCTTTTAAACATCCAGAATCTGAAGAGGGAGAAATGGCAGCTTTGTGGTTAAATGGTTCTTATGAAGAAAATCCCAAGAATTGGAAAAATGCTTCAGCATTAACCCATACAAATAAAAATACACCACCAATACTGTTTATCAATAGTAGTTTGGACAGATTTCACGCAGGAAGAGACGACATGATAGCCATTTTGAAACAAAATAAGATATATAACGAAGTAAAAACAATAGAGAATTCGCCGCATTCATTTTGGTTTTTTAATCCATGGTTTGACGAAACAGTACAATACACAACACAATTTTTAGCTACAATATTTAAATAAATTAGAATAAAATGAAAACAATAATAACAGTATCGGCAGCATTATTTTTAGGACTTTCTAGTTGTAAAGCACAAAGCAAATACGATATAAAAACAGCAAAAACCTACGCCGAAATATCAGTAAAAACAGATGGAAAATGGGAAGGACGTAAGTATATAGGAGGAACAGTTTTTAAGAATGTAGATAAACTAAAATTAGCTCCGGAACATACCGATCATTCATTTGATATTCGTTATGAAGGTCCAGGATGGGAAAGTAACAGAATAGGATATCGTTTGTACTTAGACTGGAGAAACGCCATTGATATTTTTGGCAAAAAAACATCAGAAATGATCTTACCAATAGTTGGTCAAGACAATTTTGACTCCTATCACGAAATGAGCGATTGGGGAGCAGATATTTTAAAAGCAGGAAAAGGAATCGGAATAGGTTCTATAGATCGTTATCTTGATAATAAAAAACTACATTTTTATGAAGTCGATTCAACATTGGCGTATGTACAAAATAAGGTAAATGAATCTAAAGTAAAAGTGAATTACTTTGGATGGAAAACAGCATCAGATAAAATTGATTTTACATCAGAGTTAACTATTAAACCAGACCAATTATATACGCAGCATACCATTAAAGCGTCTAAAGAAATTCAAGGAATTTGTACTGGAATTGTAAAACAGAAAAATGCTGAATTGCTTAAAAAAGAAAGTAAAAATAAAAAGTGGGCATACCTTGCTACATACGGAACACAATCATTAGTTCCAGATAAATTAGGAATGGCGATTTTTTATGAAACCACTACAATAGAAAATGTAGCCGATACGGATTTAGATTATTTATTGGTTTTTAAACCAACCACAAAACCAACTTCGTTTTATTTCTTAGGCGCTTGGGAACAAGAAAAAGAGGGTATTAAAAACAAAGAAGAATTTATAAAATACCTTGACGAAAGATTAGAAGTATTGAATAAAAAAGGCAAAATGTAAAATGTAAAATGTAAAATATAAAATATAAAATATAAAATGTAAAATGTAAAATGTAAAATGTAAAATGTAAAATGTAATTTTTGTTTAATAGCCACAGATTAAAAAAAAATGTTTCACGCAGATTCAGCAGATTGTAGCAGATTTAATTTTGAAAATCAATTATGGATAATTATCTGCGTAGATCAGCTTAAATCTTTTTAAAATCTGCGTGCAAGAAAAAATACTATAGATTAAAGTATTAAAAATATAATTGTTTAATGTTTCAAACTAATTCTAACAAATTGCATCTTCATAAACTGGTAATTATCGTATTGGTGTTGTTTTGCTGTAAAGCAAATGCTCAAGGCAAATGGTATGATAAAACCGCGCTTTCGATTATAAACAAATACCCAAAAGCATGGCAGATTGATGGAGCCGAAAAGCCAAAATGGGATTACAAAATAGGATTTACATTGCTATCTTTTGAAAAATTATATCAAAAGACCAAAAATCCAAAGTATCTGGATTATGTAAAAGAATATGCAAATGAGTTAATAGATAGTTCTGGGAATATAACGGGTTATGACGCAAAAGAGAATAATATAGATTATATCAATCCGGGGAAAATCCTTTTTGATTTATACGATTTAACCAAAGAAGAACGCTATCGTAAAGCATTGGTTATTTTGAGGAATCAAATCGAAAATCAACCCAGAAATGAAAGTGGAGGATTTTGGCACAAACAAATCTATCCCAATCAAATGTGGTTGGATGGATTGTATATGGCAGAACCTTTTTACGCACGGTACACAGTTGAGTTTGAAAAGGGAAAAAAGCTAGATGATATTGCCAAACAATTTGAGATAGTCCAAAATCATTTTGTCGATAAAAAAACAGGATTGTTATATCACGCTTGGGACGAAAGCAAACAAATTGCATGGGCGAATCCAGCAACAGGAACATCGCCAACAATTTGGTCACGAGGAATGGGGTGGTACATGATGGCATTGGTAGATGCGTTGGATTATTATCCAAAAAATCACCCGAAGAGGAAAGTATTAGTTGGGTATTTAAATCAATTAGCCAAAGCGTTACTTGTTTATAAAGACAAGTCGGAATTATGGTTTCAGGTAACAGATAAACCAGCGCTTAAAGATAATTATCTAGAACCATCGGGATCGGCAATGTTTATTTATGCTTTTGCAAAAGGAGCAAATAAAGGATATTTACCTTCGGAATATAAAGCGATTGCCGAAAAATCATTTGATGGATTTATAAAAGAGTTTGTTAGATTTGGAGAGAACGGAGAATTGAATATAATAAACGTCTCTTCAAATGTAGGTTTAGGAGGAAATCCATTTAGAGATGGATCAAATGAATATTATGTTAACGGAAAAAAGAAAGACAACAGCTCTATAGCTTTAACAGCATTTTTGTTGAGCGCAATAGAGTTGGATAAATAAAAATATAAAGCATATTTTAAAATGAAGAATATTATAAAACGAAATTATTTTGGGTCAATAGCATTGGTTTGTGTAATGACATTAATGAGTTGTAAAACTATTTCTCAAGAACCTGCAAAAACTACTATAGCAATTTCTAAAGATTTAAAATGGTCTGAAAGAATGGCTTCATCTATCATGAAACGCCATCCCGAAGCCTATATGATTGATGATTTAAAAGAACCGAAATGGGATTATGTGCACGGATTAGTATTAACATCATTTGAAGAATTGTATAAAAAGACAGGAGATGTTAAATATTACAATTACATAAAAAAGTATGTTGATGATTTAGTTCAAGAAGATGGTAGTATTAAAAGCTATAAATTTGAAACCTATAATATAGACATGGTTACGGCTGGTCGTTTATTATTTAATTTGTATGACACAACAAAAGATCAAAAATATTTAAAAGCATTAGAGCTTTTAAGGAAACAAATAAAAGAACAACCAAGAACAGCAAGTGGTGGATTCTGGCATAAAAAAATCTATCCAGACCAAATGTGGTTAGACGGATTGTATATGGGGGAACCATTTTACGCACAATATACAACCCAGTTTGAAAAAGGAGCAGAACTTAATGATATCGCCAAACAGTTTGAATTAATTCAGAAAAACGATTTGGATAAAAAAACAGGATTGCTTTTTCATGCTTGGGACGAAAGTAAAAAAATGCCTTGGGCAAATCCAGAAACAGGAACATCACCTAATTTTTGGTCACGTTCATTAGGTTGGTACGCAATGGCATTAGTCGATGTATTGGATTATTTCCCAAAAGACCACCCGAAACAAAAAGAATTGGTTACGTATTTAAATCAATTAGCAGCGGCTTTGGTGAAATTTCAAGATAAAAAAACAGGACTTTGGTATCAGGTAACCGATATGGGAGATAAAAAAGGAAATTATTTAGAATCATCAGGATCATCAATGTTTATTTATGCTTTCGCGAAAGGAGCAAACAAAGGATATTTGCCAAAAAAATATAAAGATATCGCAAACAAATCTTTTGATGGATTAACCAAAGAATTGATAAAAGTTGATGCCGATGGTGAAATTACAATTACTAATGCTTGCGCAGTTGCAGGATTAGGAGGGAAACCATACAGAGACGGTTCTTATGAATATTATATAAACGAAAGAAAAAAAGACAACGATCCTAAAGCAACAGGTCCATTTATCTTGGCAGCATTAGAATTAAACAGATAATTTGAAATGAAACATATTAAAATCATAGTATTAAATCTAATTGCATTATTAGGTTGTAGCATAATGCTGCAAGCACAAAATAATTATAAAAATTGGAGTGATATTATTAGAAAGAGCGATGCGGCTTGGTTTGCAACGCCCGAAGCTCAAACCATTGCCGAGAATGTGTTGCTATACCAACGTAACATTGGTGGTTGGCCAAAGAATATCGAAATGCAGAAACCACTTTCAGAAGCTGAAAAGCAAAGTTTAATTGCATTAAAAAGTGACTTACACGATATCACGACCGATAATGGAGCAACGTGTCAGGAAATGCTTTTTCTGGCAAAAATGTACAAGCAAAAACCAGATGAACGTTATAAAAAAGCATTTCTTTTAGGACTTGATTATTTGCTAGAAGCACAATATGATAATGGAGGATGGCCACAATTTTATCCCTTAAAAAAAGGATATTATACCCATATTACCTACAACGATGATTCGATGTTTCATATCTTATCAATATTAAAACAAATCGCAGAAACTTCAGATTATAACGGTATTCCTATTTCACAAGATTATGTTGCTAAAGCTAAAGTTGCTTTTGATAAAGGAATAACTTGTATTATAAAAACACAGTACAAACAAAACGGAGTCTTAACAGCTTGGTGTGCACAACATGACGAAAATACTTTGGCTCCAGCCAAAGCAAGAGCTTACGAATTACCGTCTTTAAGCGGAAAAGAATCGGCTAAAATAGTATTGTTATTAATGTCTATAAATAATCCGTCACCAGAAGTAATTACAGCAGTAAAAAGTGCCTGTACATGGTTTGAAAAAACTAAAATCACCAATCTCGAAGAAAAACGAATCCTAAATGATGCAGGAAAAATTATTGATAAAAAAATGATTCCTGCAACAAATGCTTCACCAATTTGGGCAAGGTTTATGGAGCTAGACAACAACGAACCATTTTTTAGTGATAGAGATGGAGTGAAAAAGAAATCTCTGGACGAAATAGGAGGAGAACGCAAAAATGGCTACGCTTGGTACACAGATGAACCAAAAGAACCTTTAAAAAAATACCCAAGTTGGGAGAAAAAATACGCTTTTGAAAAAAGCGAAAAAAAAAAAGCTGAATCCGAAAACGTAATTACTGTTGCGCAAGATGGATCAGGAGATTTTAAGTTAATTCAGGATGCGATAAATGCAACTAAAGCTTTTCCGTATGAGAATGTAACGATTCATATTAAAAACGGAACGTATTATGAAAAAATACGAATCCCAGAATTCAATAACAATATTTCGTTAATTGGTGAGAGTAAAGAAAAGACGATCATTACCTACGATGATTATTTTGGTAAGATGAATTTAGGCAGAAATAGTACTTTTTATACCTACACAATGTTGGTAGAAGGAAATGATTTTTCTGCATCAAATTTAACGATTCAAAATTCATCAGGAGATATTGGGCAAGCAGTGGCTTTATCAATTATGGGAGATAATGCCTATGTTTTTAATTGTAATATATTAGGAAACCAAGATACATTATATGCCTCGGGAAACAACTCCAGGCAGTATTTTAAAGATTGTTATATCGAAGGAACAACCGATTTTATTTTTGGGAAAGCCACCGTATTATTCGAGAATTGCCAAATTCATAGTCTCAAGAATTCATATATAACAGCAGCATCAACACCCGAAGGTACAGCATTTGGGTTTGTCTTTAAAAACTGTACCCTTACAGCCGATAAAAATGCAACACAAGTATATCTAGGGAGACCATGGCGTATTTATGCTAAAACCGTTTTTATAGAATGCAAAATGGGAAATCATATAGTGCCACAAGGTTGGGAAAACTGGTCTAAACCCGAAGCCGAAAAAACAGCTTTTTATGCTGAATACAATTGTAGTGGTGAAGGATTTAAACCAAAAGAAAGAGTTAAATGGTCGTATCAGTTAAGTAAAAAAGAGGCTAAGAAATATACAGTTGAGAATGTTTTTTCTAAGGTTCAAAGGTTTTTTTAAAGGTTCAAAGGTTCTGAGAAACAAAGGTTCAAAGGTTTTCTGTAGAGACGCACCGCAGTGTGTCTACGCAATAAAGGTTCAAATCTAATAATCTAAGAAGTCTAACATTCTAAGAAGTCTAATAATCTAAGAAGTCTAACATTCTAAGAAGTCTAAAAATTTAAGAAGTCTAATTTATGAAATACAGTTTTCTTCTCTTTCTAATATTATCATTGAATTGTTTTGCACAAACGGTTAATTTTCCAACAAGCAAAGTCGATTCGATCGTTAGCAGAATCAAGTTGCCAGTAATTCCTTCGTATCAAATAAATGTTGTTACGCTTGGCGCGAAAGGAGATTCTGTGAGTGATAGCAAACCCGCTTTTGATAAAGCGATGGCATTGTGCAAGAAAAATAAAGGTGGAACTATTATAGTTCCGAAAGGAATTTATAAACTCAATGGACCAATACATTTTGTGAGTAATGTAAGGTTAGTGATAGAAAAAGATGCTAAAATTAAATTTAGTGACAATCCTAATCATTATTTACCATTGGTACTTACAAGTTGGGAAGGAACAATGCTTTATAATTATAGTCCATTAATATATGCCTATGGCTGTACGGATATTGCTATAACAGGGGAAGGAACAATTGATGGCGAAGGAGGAAATACGTGGCGTAGTTTTAAAGCCAAAGAAGGAGCAGGTAAAAAATTAAGCCGCGAAATGAATCATAATAATGTTCCGTTAAAAGATAGAAAATTCGGTGACGGATATTTTTTAAGACCGCAGATGATTCAGTTTTTCAATTGTAAAAATATTTTGGTTGAGAAAATCAGAATAGAAAATTCACCATTTTGGTGTTTACATTTATTAAAATCCGAAAGTATAACTGTTAGAGATGTAAGCTATAAATCTTTAAATCATAACAATGACGGAATCGATCCTGAATATGCCAAAGATGTTTTGATAGAACGAATTACATTTAATAATGGCGATGATAATATTGCTATTAAAGCAGGTAGAGACCATGAGGGAAGAGCAAATTCGGATACACCAAGTGAGAATATTGTAATCAGGAATTGTAATTTTAAAGGACTTCATGGTGTAGTTTTAGGAAGTGAAATGTCGGCAGGAATTAAAAACGTATTTGTTGAGAATTGCAAAACTGTTGGTTACTTAAAAAGAGGGATTTATTTAAAAACAAATGCGGATAGAGGTGGCTATATAAAAAATGTTTTTGTTCGAAATATCCAATTAGATGAAGTCGAAGATTGCTTGTATATTACCGCTAATTATCATGGAGAGGGAAGCGGTTTCCCATCTGAAATTTCAGATATTTCATTCTCTAATATTTCGTGTAATAAAGTTACGGGAACAGGAATTGTAATTCAGGGATTCCCAGAGAAAAAAGTTAAAAACATCACATTGGATAACATCGAAATCAAATCGGCTAAGAATGCAATTTCGAATAGTAATGCCGAAAATGTAACGATGAACGAGGTTTTTATCGGAGAGAAAGCAACTGTGCCTACGGCGGTTTCTAAGGTTTTGGAGGTTCTGAGGAACTAAGGTTCAAAGGCGCAAAGGTTTTCTGTAGAGGCGCACCGCAGGTTTATCCATAATGTAACCCCAAACTTGTCTTTCTGACGCAGGAAGAATCTCCGCGAGTAGCTCGACAATTTAAGACAAGCTTATGTTAGTTTCTTGTGGAGACCCTTCGTTCCTCAGGGAGACAAGATTGGGGAAAGAAAGGTGCAAAGGAACAAAGGTTCTAAGTCACAAAGATTTTCTGTAGAGGCGCACCGCAGTGCGTCTACATAACACAGGTTCCTCAGGGTGACAAGATTGAGGAAAGAAAGGAACAAAGTTTTTCTGTAGAGACGCACCGCAGTGCGTCTACATAATATAGGCTTACCATAATGCGATCATATTTTGTTGCAGATATATAATGTATAAAAAAAATAAAAATCTAAGAAGTCTAGAATCTAACATTCTAAGAAGTCTAAAAATAAAGAAGTCTAAAAAATGAAATATTACCTATTAATCATATTGCTAATTACGCTTAATGTCTCTGCACAAAAAACAACTTTGTACTGTATTGGAGATTCTACAATGGCGAATAAAAAGAATCCAGATAAAAATCCAGAGCATGGTTGGTGCCAGGTATTGCAGCCATTTTTTAATGAGAGTATTATTGTTGAGAATAAAGCCGTAAACGGACGAAGTACAAAAAGTTTTATTGATGAAAAACTATGGGAAACAGTATATAAATCACTTAAGAAAGGAGATTATATTTTTATTCAGTTTGGACATAACGATGAAAAAATAGCTGATTCTCTTAGATATACTAATCCACACACGGCGTATCGACACAATCTAATTCGTTTTGTGACAGAAAGTAGAGAAAAAGGAGCAATTCCGATTTTGTTTTCGTCTATCGCCAGAAGAAATTTTAATGAGCAAGGTGTTCTAATTGGTACACATGGAGATTACCCTTTAGAAGCCAGATTGGTTGCTAAGGAATTAAATGTGCCTTTTATCGACTTAGAATATTACACGGAATTATTAGAACAATCTTATGGTCCTGAAAAATCGAAGAAATTACATTTGCATTACAAGGCAGGAGAGATTGGATTTTATCCAGAAGGCAAAGATGATGATACGCATCTTTCTTTATTGGGCGCAACCGAAATTGCAAAATTAGCGATGGAACAAATTAAGCTTTCGGATAATCCGTTGCTTAAAAATCTCAAAAAAGGAATTAAGAATTAAATATTTACTCCAAAAAGATAACCAACTAATGCTGATATTCCCATTGCAAAAGTTCCCCAAATAGTAATTCGTAATATTGCTTTAGTAGTATCAGAACCACCAGCTTTGGCGGCCAATGCTCCAGAAAGTGCTAGAAAGATTATGGCAAAAACATATTGATATAGTACAATTTCTTTAAGAGGAGCAAAAATTGAAACAAAGAGCGGTAAAACACCTCCAGCAATAAATGATGCTGCCGATGCAAGAGCAGCTTGTAGAGGTCTTGCCTGAGTAATTTCGTTAATTCCTAATTCGTCTCTGGCATGAGTTTCCAGAGCGTCATAAGCAGTTAATTGTTTGGCAACCTCTTTGGCAAGATCAGGAGTTAATCCTCTTTTTTCATAGATGTCAGCAAGTTCTTCTAATTCTATTTCAGGCATTGTTTTTAATGCAATTTGCTCTCTTTCTAAATCTGCAGTTTCAATATCAGATTGGGAACTTACTGAAACATACTCACCTGCAGCCATAGACAAAGCACCTGCTACTAAACCAGCTATGGTAGCCAGAATAATAGGTTCACGAGTTGTACTGGCAGCAGCAATACCAATAGCTAAACTTGTGGTTGATAAAATACCATCATTGGCACCAAGAACTGCTGCTCGTAACCATCCACTTCTGTTTATATAATGATGTTCTGCTTCCATGCTATTTAGTTGCCTTTCGGGATAGTTTTGATATATTCTTCCTGTGTTCTTTGAACACCACCAAAACTTTCTTTTAAAGCATTTTTAATTTGCAAATGTGTTTTGTTACTAAATGCTTTTTTCCAATCATTTAAGTCATAAATATGTATCTCTTTTGCATAAACATTTGTAGCAAAGGTAATTCTGGATATTGAATATTTATAAGATTTTAGTTCATGCGATACTTGACGGTTTGGTACAATGATGAGTATTGTTTCCCATTCTAGATAATCTTTCGGGATATCTTCGCGTGAGGTAAGACCTAATGCATTAAAAAGAAGCTTTATTTTTTCATCATTAAGCTTATTTAATTTTTTGTCTATTACAGAGAGTTCCTTACTCAGCAAGGTTTCATTTTCAATAGCACTCATGGTAATAATTTTATAATTAAAGGATAAAATTAGTATTAAAAATTGGCAAAGATCTTTGTTAGTCGGTTAGACTGGTTCTAAATTTTAGAAAGGGATTATTTTAAGAGCTTTAGGTCGGTATGATTGGGGTAAATAGATAGATACTGTCATTTTGTTAGTGTTAATAGTTTATGTTAGGATTTTTTATGTCAATACTTCATTTATTTATGAAAAAATGACAGGTTTTATGGTTTGGTATTTATTTTGTTATATGCATGATGTTGATCAACATTTTTAATGATTATTAAATTATTTGTATAACTATTAAAAGTAAATCATCATGTTAAGTATCAGAAATAACGGAAACAATACACAATCATTTCCATCACTATTAGACGATTTTTTCGGACGTGAACTTTTTAACTGGGAAAACAGCAATTTTTCATCTACAAGTACAACTATACCATCAATAAATATTAAAGAAACTGATGAAAATTTTGAAGTAGAAGTTGCTGCACCAGGAATGGATAAAAAGGATTTTAATGTTACTCTTAACGATAATTTATTAACGATATCTTCTGTTAAACAGAACGAGAAAGAAACAGTTGAAGATAATTATACTCGAAAAGAATTTAGTTATCAATCATTCCAAAGAAGTTTTGAATTACCAAACAATATAGTTGACGAAGAAAAAATAAAAGCACATTACGATAACGGACTTTTACATCTTGTTATTCCTAAAAAAGAAGAAGCAAAGGAAAGTAAATCTCCACGAGTAATTGAAATTAGTTAATACTAAATTTGATAACTCAAAAACAATTACATTTAGTTTTTTTTAATAGGGGTCGTCTCAATATGAGACGGCCCTTATTTATTATATGAAATAATGAGATTTTAAGGAAAGTATTCCTCTTAGACTTGTAAGAATTTCAGTAAGCCCTTGTCCTTTGATTTTAATTCACTAAATTTAAGTGTTCTTTAATTTATTCAAAGATTTATTCCAAAATAAAACTATTATTAACCTAATTAATACTTTTTATTATGAATTATATCCCTTTAATCGGCAGAATCTTATTTAGTACAATTTTCATGTATTCTTCTATCGCAAATTTTTCAGATTATTTTGTTTATGAAGCTACGGCAAAAGGAATACCATGTTCTTATATTTTGGTTCCTTTAGTGGGAATTTTTGAATTATTGGGAGGATTAAGTATTTTAACGGGGTTCATGGCCAAATGGGGTTCATGGTTGATAATTCTTATTCTGTTACCAGTAACATTTGTAATGCATGATTTCTGGAATATTGAAGATCCAGTTCATCATCAATTGGTTCTTATGACTTTTATGAGAAACCTTTCTATTATTGGGGCAGCATTAATGATTTCTTTTTTTGGAGCTGGGCCTTATAGTTTTGATGAATATAAAGCTAGGAAATAAGATTGTACTTAAAAGTTAACTATATAAGTAATGTAAGTTCATTTAAGTTTTACGCTTATGTTTTCTTAGATTACTTATATGGTTAAAATATTTTTTCAATTGGTTTTATTCTGTTTTTTTGATGGAGCTAAATCGTCTTTACGTTCACCTATTTGCTGTCTCCACATAGCATAATACAATCCTTTTCTTTCTACAAGTTCATCATGATTTCCTTGTTCAATAATTTTACCACGTTCGAGTACAAATATAGTATCGGCATGCATTATGGTCGATAATCGGTGTGCAATGAGAATGGTAATTTGCTGTTTGTCTGCAGATATTTCTCTAACAGTTTGTGTAATTTGAGATTCAGTAAGAGAATCTAACGCCGAAGTTGCTTCATCAAATATTAATATCTTTGGTTTACGTAATAAAGCTCTGGCTATAGAGAGTCGTTGTTTCTCGCCACCCGAAAGTTTTTTTCCTCCTTCGCCAAGAACAGTATCAAGACCTTTCCCAGAATTAATTATAATAGGAGTTGCAGATGCTTTCTTTATTGCCGAAAGCATTTCTTCATCTGTAGCATCGGGTTTAACAAATAGTAGATTCTCACGAATAGATCCAGAGAATAGTTGGGTATCTTGTGTTACAAACCCCATTTGTCTGCGAACACGATTGTATCGCAAATCTTTAATAGATATATCATCATAAAGAATATCCCCTTCTACAGGACGGTATAAACCTACCAATAGTTTTACAAGAGTTGATTTTCCTGAGCCAGACGGTCCTACAAATGCAATATTATCGCCTAGTTTTGCTTTAAAGGTAATATTCTGAATGGCGTTATAACTTGCATTTTTATGTCTGAAAACGACATCATTAAAATGTAATTGGCTAATTGCGCCAACTTCTACAGGATCTTCGGGACTATATTCTGGTTGCTTTTGCATTAGTTCATTAAAAAGAAATAAAGCAGTTTCGGCTTCACGGTAGGATATTATAATGCTACCAAGATCTTGTAACGGACTTATAATTCCAGAGGATATAAACTGCATAGAAATAAGTTCGCCAGGAGATAAAACGTTTTTAAAAATAAGCCATAGCAGTATAAATAGAATAGACTGTTTTAGAAATATCAGAATACTGCCCTGAAGAAAAGTCAGAGTTCGCATTTTCTTGACCTTTTCCATTTCTAGATCATATATTTCCTGAGTATGAACTTTTAAACGTCTAATTTCAGGATAAGTAAGACCTAGACTTTTTACAAGTTCGATGTTACGCAAACTTTCGGTTATAGTACCACTCATTTGTCGGTTTTGTCGAATAAGCGAACGTTGTAATGTTTTTATCGAACGGCTTAAAATACTTGTCAATCCGCCAAGGACAACTACACCAATAAAAAATACAGGAATAAGTGCCCAATGTTTCGTAATAGCATACCACATTAAAAAACCGATGCCTACTACCGATGTAAATAGGATGTTTATAAAAGACGAAATAAATTTCTCGGTATCCGTACGTACTTTTTGTAATACCGATAAAATTTCTCCGCTGCTTTGGTCTTCAAATTCCTGAAAAGGTAATCTTAGTGTTTGTCTCAAGCCATCATTAAAAATTTGCATTCCAAATTTTTGCACAATCATTCGTAATACATAATCCTTGAGCGAAAGGAACAAACGTGCCGCAAGGGCTACGATAACAGCTATTATTAATAATTTTATAACACCTTCTTCTTTGCTACTGCTGCCTTGTTTATTGTTTAAGGCATAATCATCGATGATTTTTCCAAAAATAATTGGATCATAAAGTGAGAGTATTTGCGATATCCCAGCAAAAAATAAAACAAGTACAATAAGCCAACTATACGGTTTAAGGTATTTCCAGAATAAAATCATATGAATCTTAATTGAAATGAATACACAGCTATAACTAGCAAAAGAATTATAAAGATATTAAATAAAGAAATGAATACTAGTAGTATTGATTTTGGATTTGAAAATTCAATTGTTTTAAGTGATATATTTTGTGATATCGTATTTTTAAATTATAAAAATTGCATATAATTGAATCATTTTTGTTTTGTTGTAATAATTTGTAATTCAGGTATTTGTGATTTAGTTTTCTGCATTTATGCAATCTTTTTTCAAAGTATATTTGTATCTTTAGTCTTCCAAAAACTTCTTTTTAGTAATAAATCAAATTACACTTCTTCATTTGTTAATTCTATAATTCACAAAGAGATATTACAGAGCTTAATTTCTGGAAATACTAAAATTACTTCATAATTTGATTGTATTCTAAGACACCATTCAACGCATAGAAACCCCAAAAATAATTTGCTATGTCTTTAAAAAATGAACACATTCTGCTGAAACAAATTGATGATTGTTTCTTGGCTCTAAATGGAAAAAAACTTCCATCTCCACCCAATATTTCCGACCGTTACCAATGGTTACATGAAAATGCACCTTATAGCATATTGGCTCAAAATGCCAATACTAATTCTTATTTTATTTATGCCAATAAATATGCTTTGTCTTGTTTTAAATACTCAAATGAGGAAATTCTAGCGATACCATCCAGTTTTAGTGCTGCAATTGAGAATAGATACGAACGTAAATTATTATTTGATAAAGTCGAACAAGAGGGTATTGTATATAATTACAAAGGAGAACGAGTTGATAAGTACGAGAATAGTTTTACCATTCATGATACTATAGTTTGGCAATTACAAAATACAAATGGCAATGTATGGGGACAAGGAGCGTTATTTTGGCGAGATGAAAAACTACGACCAGATTGGTATTTTGATCTTTAATTAAAAAATATCAGTATAAAACTATACCAGTTTGTTGTTATAAAAAGTAAAATTAACTTAAAGCCATTTTAAAGAAATGGTTTTTTTTATGTTTTTATTTTTGATGCTTTTTATAAAATATAGCTGTGTTTATGGGAGTTGAAGATGATATATTCTAAAAAAATATTATTGAATATTATTTTGATAAAGTTGCAATTTTTGAGGATTTCATTTTTATATTCTCAAAACCAGTAGGGACTAGTAGGATTGTTTTGTGTAAGTATTTATTTTTGGTTTTCTATTAATTGTAAATAATTTAATGAAATTAGTTTTTCTTTATCTTATGAGTTTCTTTTAATTGAATTTTATAAGAATTTTAAAAGTTTAAATAAATTAACCCATCAACCATATTAATTAGTAAATAATAATGAATGATATTTTAATCCAAAATACGACCCATTTTTTTAAAGAAAAATTTGGTAACCAACCACAAAAAGTAGTCCTCTCTCCAGGAAGAATTAATATTATAGGTGAACATATAGATTATAATGATGGTTATGTTTTGCCAGCAGCTATAGATAAAATTATTTGTTTTGCCTTTGAGAAGAGTAATTCAAAAAAATCAAAAATTTATGCAATAGATTTAAATGACGAATTTGAAGTTGATTTAACAAAAGAGATTCAGTTAAGTAATGTTGTATGGACAAATTATATTCTGGGAGTTATAAAGCAACTTCAGGATAATGGTTTTTCTTTTGAAGGATTTAATTGCGTTTTTAGCAGTAATATTCCCGTTGGTTCAGGTTTATCATCTTCGGCAGCATTAGAATGTGGGATGATTTTTGGAATTGCTGCACTTTTTAATCTTACTATTAATAAAGTAGATATTGCCTTATTAGGACAAAAGGCCGAACATTGGGTGGGAATTAATTGCGGTATAATGGATCAGTTTTCCAGCGTACATGGGCAAGAAAATAAAGTAATCAAATTAGATTGCAAAACGTTGGAATTTGAATATCACGATGCTAATTTTAGTGATTATGTTTTGGTTTTGTTTGATAGTAATGTAAAACATTCATTATTTACATCTGAATATAATACGCGTCGTAAAGAATGTGGGGAAGGTTTATCGATAATTAAAAATCATTTTCCTGAAATAAAAAGTTTTAGAGATTGTACAGAAGATCAGTTATTAAGTATTCAGGATAAAATGAATGCAACAGTTTTTAAAAGAGTACACTATGTTGTAAAAGAAATTAATCGTGTTGCACAGGCTTGTAACGCTCTTGATAAAGGCAACATTGAGCTTTTAGGACAATTGCTTTTTGATACTCATGATGGTTTGTCTAATGAATATGAAGTGAGTTGTCTAGAACTAGATATGCTTGTTGCTACTGCAAAAGATGATGATTCTATAATAGGTTCTCGATTGATGGGTGGCGGTTTTGGAGGCTGCACCATTAATTTAATTAAAAAAGGAGAAGAAAATGAAGTAAAAAATAAGTTTTCGTCCCTTTATTTAGATATATTTGGGATTGAATTAAAATTTTACGACGTAAAAATAGCAAATGGAACATCACTTTACAACTTATAAAATTAAATGAGAAATTTTAATATTAGCGAAGACCCACACAGACGTTATAATCCATTACTTAACGAATGGGTTTTAGTTTCACCTCATAGAGCAAAACGCCCTTGGCAAGGACAAAATGAGTTAGTTATTACCGAACCTTTACCTAAATATGACCCAACTTGCTATTTGTGTCCAGATAATGTAAGGGCAAACGGAATGAATAATCCTAAATATGAAGGAAGCTTTGTTTTCGAAAATGATTTTGCTGCCATGAAACAGGATGAAATCATTTATGAAGAAGATATTAAATACACTTTTTTTCTGGCTAAACCAGAAAGAGGAATCTCAAGAGTAGTTTGTTTTTCGCCAAGACATGACCTTACATTACCAGAAATGGAAGTAAAGGATATTGAAAATATTGTAAAAACATGGCAAAAAGAATATACAGATTTAGGTGCAATTAAATATATAAATCACGTTCAGATTTTTGAAAACAAAGGAAGCGTTATGGGGTGTAGCAATCCGCATCCTCATGGACAAATTTGGGCACAATCGTCGTTGCCAACTCAGGTTGAAAAAACACAAAATAGTTTAAAAAATTATTTTGATAAATATAAGGCTACTCTTTTACAAGATTACCTTCAAGCCGAATTAAAAAAGGATGAACGTATCGTTATAGAAAATGATCACTTTGTAGCTTTGGTTCCGTTTTGGGCAATATGGCCTTATGAAACGATGATTATAAGCAAAAGACATTTTGGAAGAATTACTGATTTTACTGAAGAAGAAGCAACTGCTTTCGCTAAAATTTTAAAACAGTTGACAACAAAATACGATAATCTTTTTAAAACATCTTTTCCATACTCATCAGGAATCCATCAGGCTCCAACAGATGGTAATGCACATCCGGAATGGCATTTCCATATGCATTTTTATCCACCTTTATTGCGATCAGCATCGGTTAAGAAATTTATGGTAGGTTATGAAATGTTAGGTGAGTCCCAAAGAGATATTACTCCAGAGAAAAGTGCTGCAACTTTAAGAGAGCAGTCGGATATACATTATAAACTAGAATCATAAATTTTAAAGTTGTTTTTTTGTCTTATTATATGTTTTTAAAAACGTTTTGAGGCAGAATTACTTCTAGAATAAGGAGATATTTGCTTTAGATTTTTCATTTGTCTTACTCCATGAGACAAGTAATTTTTTAAATAAGTTCTTTTCAAGATTAAGGAAGCTTCGGCTTCCTTATTTTTTTTTAGAATACTTATTAGTTAATCCAACTTTGCCAGCTTGCTTATTTCAATTTTACAGGGCGTAATGTGGTTAGAACTTCTTCTACTTTATTAATCGCAAAATCAATATCGTCTTTGGTTGTGTATTTTCCTATTGAAAATCGTATTGTCGATTGAGCCGTTTCATTATCTATTCCCATAGCTTTTAAGACATGACTTGTATTTCTGGAGTCGTATTATTTTAGCATTTATATGAAACTCAAATTCCTTTATTACATCCTTTTTGTCTAATATTCTTTTTTTAAAATATTTAAGGAGTTTGTTTGACAGATTATTTCTGTTAAAATTATAAAGCAACAAAGAAATGTCTTAATCTGTTTATTTAAAGGCTTTTGTTGTTTATAGGGGATAGTGATTTATAAAGACATTTGCATGTTTTTATTAGATAAAAAATCTGATCATTTTATATGAAAACTTAAGCGACAGAGAATTAAGATGATTAATTATTTAGAGCAAATTAAAAATAAAAACAAGTTCTTATTTAAAACTTAAAATAAAATTTAAAACAAAAAAATTATGGCATTATTAAGTAAAAAAGCAATGAATTTCGCTTATGGTATGGGAGCAGCAGTAGTAATTATTGGAGCTTTATTCAAAATTACTCACTTTGAAATCGGACCGTTAACAGGAACCTTGATGCTTTCAATCGGGCTAGTAACAGAAGCATTAATCTTTGCTCTTTCTGCTTTTGAACCTGTAGAAAAGGAATTGGATTGGACTATTGTATATCCAGAATTAGGAGATGGTAAAGCTAGAAAGGAAACAAAAATGGCTAAAGTGGAGACTCCAACTGAAGCACAAGGGCTATTATCTCAAAAATTAGATATTATGCTTAAAGAAGCTAAAATTGACGGTGAGTTAATGTCAAGCTTAGGAAACAGTATTAAGAATTTTGAATCTGCTGCTAAAGGAATTGCTCCAACTGTTGATTCAATCGCTTCTACTAAAAAATACAGCGATGAGTTATCTATTGCGGCTTCTCAAATGGAATCATTAAACAGTCTATATAAAGTTCAATTACAAAGTGCTTCAAGAAATGCAGAAGCGAATAAAGAAATCGCTGAAAACGCAACTAAACTAAAAGAGCAAATGCAATCGATGACTGCAAATATTGCTTCTTTAAACAATGTATATGGCGGTATGCTTTCGGCTATGGGTAACAAAGGATAATTAGTTAAAAAACAATTATTATTAATACGAACTAATTATTTAGAAAATATGGCAGGAGGAAAATTAACCCCTAGACAGAAGATGATAAACCTAATGTATTTGGTTTTTATCGCAATGTTAGCAATGAATATGTCAAAAGAAGTATTATCTGCTTTTGGCTTAATGAATGAAAAATTTGAAAGCGCCAATGCATCTTCAAATACGAGCAATGCACAAAAGTTAGCTTCATTAGATACTAAAGCAGAAGAGGCAAAAGGAGAATTTGCTCTGGCGGCTCAAACAGCTCATAAAGTGGAAGCTATATCTAAAGATTTTTACAATTATATAAATACATTAAAGACAGATGTTGTAAAAGGATTTGATAAAGATGCAGCAACAGGAAAATTACCTTACGAGGATATGGAGAAAGGTGATAATACTGATAATTGGTTTATTGGAGAAGGTTATACTGCAAAAGGAAACGAGATTGTTGCAAAAATTAATAAGTACAAAGCTGATATGAAAGCGGTACTAAGTGACAAAAAATACAAAGCAATTGTAGCTGAGATTGATAGCAAATTTGATACATCAGACGTTAAAAATAAAGAAGGTTTAAAAGATAAATTTTTATCGTACCATTTTAAAAATTTCCCTGCAGTTGCATCGGTTGCAAAATTATCTGCTTGGCAAAGTGATGTTCAAAAAGCAGAATCTGATGTTTACAGTGCAGCTTTAGGAGAGGCAGCAATGACGACTAACTCCTATAACAATTATAAAGCAATTGTAGTTCTTGATAAAAACGCTTACTTTCAGGGAGAAACGGTTACAGGTAAAGTTGTTTTAGGTCGTTATGACGAAAATACAATACCAACTTCATTCTCTGGTCCAGGAAAAATTGTAAACGGACAAGCTGTTATTTCTATGACTGCTGGTGGAGTAGGAGAACAAAGTATTAACGGGCAATTTACTTTCTTAGAAGATGGAAAAACTATTCCACTTAAATTTGAAGGAAAATATGTTGTAGTACCTAAGCCAAACTCAGCTACAATATCTGCAGATAAAATGAATGTAGTTTACAGAGGTGTTGTTAATCCAATATCTGTATCATTTGCAGGAGTTGCTGATAATAAAGTTGTAGCAAGTGCTCCAGGATTATCTTCTGCGGGTAGACCAGGAAAATATAATATGAGTCCGGGTACAGGTACAGAAACTACAATTACTGTTACAGGTACATTACCAAACGGTTCTACAGTTTCTGATAAGAGAACTTTTAGAATTAAAGGTATTCCTGCACCAGTTGGAACTATTAGAGGAGAAATGGGTATTGTAAAAGGGCCTAAATCGAATCTGGAAGTAGTTACAATTGGAGCTAAATTGGTAGACTTTGATTTTGAAGTAGGATTAGATGTTGTTGGATTTAATTTTAAAATTCCGGGACAAGCTACAGTTGTAGTTTCTGGTGATAAATTAAATGCGCAATGTAAAGCTGCACTATCTAAAGCAGGTAGAGGAGATCAAGCTACGATTTCGGAAATTAAAACTAGACTTGTTGGAGGAGGAAACTATCAAGTATCTAGAACCGCTCCAGTAATTTTTGAAATACAATAAATAAAGTATTTACTTTTTTAAAATAGATTTAAACCTGTTCATTTAATTGAGCAGGTTTTTTTTGCTAAAGTTGTAATGTTATAAAGCTTCATCCCATTTACCGTTATCTTTTGCAATATCAATTAGCTTTTGTCCGTGTTCGGTCATTAAGCCCTGTTCTATCAGTCGTTCTGCTCGTTCTCTATTGGGTTTACTCCATTTGCTTTTTTTGGGGTTTCGAGGGGAGAATGTCAAGTAAAAACTTTCGGAATCCCGTTTTTTGCATAAACTATCTATCCAACCATAACATAATGCTTCTTCGGTTGCATCATTAAGATTAACACTTTGTGTAGTGCTTTTTTTGTGGTATAAAATTAACCAAACAGATTTTTCGACTTGACTATTTTCTTTCAGCCAATTTCGCCATTCAGCTCTTGTAATAGCATAGATTGCTAGTTTTCCATCTTTAGTTTCCATAATTTATGATTTCTATTAACAAAGTTAAAAAGATCTTATGACAGCAGTATGTCAGCAGTTTGTATGAATTATCATATTGGTATATTGTAATATATTGCTGTTATCGTATAATTTCGATTAATTTTTTTTAACCTATTTTTACTTAAATAGTATTAATAATCAATTTGTTTACTTGTAAAATTAAAATTTTAAACTTGAAATAAGTTGGAAACCATTTAAATTAAAAAATATGAAAATAGGATTAATAGGATTTGGAAAAACAGGAAAGTCAGTTGCTTCAGTATTACTTGAAAATAAAAATTTTTGTTTAGAATGGGTATTAAGACAAAGTACAGTTTTAGAACATCGATCAGTACCTGAGTTTTTTGGTGTTCCTTCAGATGAACCAGGATTAATATATTCTAGTTCCAAAACAACAATTAAAGAGCTTTTAGACAAACATCCTGTCGATATTATAATTGATTTTTCTTCAAGTTTAGGAATTCATACTTATGGTGAAGCTGCTGCCCAAAGAGGCATTAAAATTATATCGGCGATATCTCATTATAAAGATAAAGAATTAAAATTTTTAAAAGAATTAGCGATTAAAACAACGGTGTTTTGGTCTCCAAATATTACTCTTGGAGTTAACTATTTGTTATTTGCAGCTAAATTTTTGAAGAAAATTGCACCTTGGGTTGATATTGAGGTTAATGAAGAACATTTTAAGTTAAAAGAAGGAACATCAGGTACTGCTATAAAAATTGCAGAAGCTCTAGATGTCGAGAAAGAAAGCATAAATTCAGTTAGGGCAGGAGGTATCGTTGGAAAGCATGAAGTAATATTCGGTTTTCCTTACCAAACAGTTCGACTTATTCACGAATCGATTTCGAGGGAAGCATTTGGAACTGGAGTTATTTTTGTTGCCGAAAACATAGAAAATAAAGGTATCGGATTGTATAATTTTGAGGATATTTTAGCGCCTTATTTTCAACTGGATAAGTAGGGTTAAAGAATAATTGTAAAGGTTTTAATTTACTGGAATTAACCGCAAAGGGCGCAAAGGGCTACGCAAAGTTTCTCCCCAATATTGTGGTTGTATTGTGATTTTTAAGCCATGTATTTTCGACAAAGATTGTCTAAAAGGGAACGCGGATGACACTGATTCGCTAAAGCGAAAACACGGATTAAACACGGATTTTCTCTAGTCCCGAAGCTCAATGTCATTAAGTTAAGAGATTTTATATTTTACGCTGTTTCACACATCTGAAATCAAAAATCGTTAATCAAAAATCAAAAATATTTTTATCTTAACTTAATGACATTGCCCGAAGCGTCGGGAGCAAAGTTAAAAAAAATCCGTTTAATCCTTTTAATCTGTGGCAAAAAATAACGATTAAGGATGTAATCCCGATCCCGAAGCGTCGGGACGGGATACGCAAAGTATCTCTCCAATATTGTCATTCTGAGGTATGAAGACACGAGCGATAGCGAACTGGCGAAGCAATCTCATCAAGAAACTCCATAATCTTTGGCGAGCTACTTAATAAGACCCTTCGTCCCTCAGGGTGACAAGATTGTGTTATTATCAGTTTCTCAGAACCTTTGTCCCTTTGCATCTATGAATCTCTTTTCCTTAAAATGTTCCTCAAAAATCTTTCCACCTCCATAAATGTAGGCATGCAAATGTTCTGTACGGGCTCCATGGTTTCGAGAGACGAATAATGTCTTCATTAAATTTTTTCTTATCGGTTTTATCGAGATTAAACAAGATTGCCATTTTATTACGAATAATTAAATCATCGGCCGAAAAAACATCTTCGCGTCCTAAGGCAAACATAAGTAAGTTTTGGGCTGACCATTTGCCTATACCTTTAATAGAAGTTACCAAATCGATAATTTCCTGATCGGTCATTTCGATAAATTTGTTGTATTCTAATCCAAAATCGGCATCAAATTGTGCTACATTTTTTATATAGCTAACTTTGGGTTTTGATAAACCTATTGCTTGCAATATTTCATCTGGAGTTTCAAGAATTTGAGATGAATTAGGCTCTAGTCCGCCGTATATATCCAGAAAACGTTTTAAAAAAACATCACCAACTTTGGCAGATAATTGCTGATTAATAATTGATGTATATAAAAACTGAGCAAGATTAGTGTTTGTTTTAAGTTCACGATGTTCTGCATTTTCAAGAATTTTTTGGAATGCAGAATCTTTCGAAAGATGTGATATATAGGGATGTGACATTGTTGAGGTATTAAATTTAGAAAATAAGAAATATTAGGTACCAACTTTATCGACGGGTCTAAAACGTAATGCGCTCCAAGTATCGTTTATAGAAATAGCCGTTACTGTCTTTAATCCAAATTCTTTACCAGTAACATGAATCGTATCTCTATTTATGTCAGTTTTAATTTTAGAAGTTCCTTTCGGGTACGCAAACCATAAGACACTATCAGATTCTACGTTTTCTAAATCATTTTTAAGGTAATTTAAAAACTCTTCGTTATTATTGATGAAAATTAGGGTGTTTGTACTTTTTGTTTTTTTATCAAAAGTAGTTTTCATACCAAGCTGAATAAACTCATCTTCTATTACTTTTGGAGCATTAATAACTGTTCCTTTATCCTTAAATTTTAGTTTCTTGATAACATCTAGCATTATTTATAAATTACTTGGTTTGTTTAATGCTAATATAAGTGTTTTTTTTAAAGGTTCAAAGGCGCAAAGGTTCAAAGGCGCAAAGGTTCTGAGGTTCAAAGGGGCAAAGGGACAAAGGTTCTGAGGTACTAAGAGACTAAGAAATTGTGACTGAAAACAGAGACTGAAAACAGAGACTGAAAACCGAAACTGAGACTGAATACTTTTTCTGGCATAGATCACTTTTCGATTGTACGAAGTGCCTTTTTTATTATATAAACAGTTTCTTTTGTGGGACTTATGTTCTTCCAATTTTCGCAAATACTAATTACAAATTCTGGTTTGGTTTTGCTAGCATCATTTAGCCAGTTGCCAACACTATCTTGTACGTATTTTGATTTATCCGATTTTAGAGATTCCAAAATGATTAATCCCAAATCGGGGTTTTGCTTTAATTCTTCGATGTGTTCACACCAAACTCCTCTTGGTCTTGTGGCTTCGCTAGCAAATCGTCTTACGTTTTCGTCTGCGTGTTTTGTCCATTTAGCTAGGATTCCCAAACTTTCGGTTAGATTCTGGGCAATTGTTTGTCTTACGGCTAACCAGCAAATCTCTCTAACGCCAAAATGTTTATCGGCAGAAAAAAACTGAATCTGTTCTAACATTTCTTCAATTGATAGCTCGGTATTTTTTCCAATTGTATAAGTTGCCCAACATCTAATTAAATCTGATTTATGCTTCGATAGTATTGAAAACAATTCAGTATCATCTTCTGATTTTGCTAATTTAAAAAGACTTGTTCCAATGGCTTCATTAATAGTATTGACAGTTTGTTTCTTTAACGCATCAATTGTAGTATTGATTGGCTCTAAATACCTTAAACGATTATTCTGCTCAAGAAAGTTCTTAAGGAGTAGTTTTTGATTAATTGCTAGCCATTCGACTAAATTAGCGGTTTCGATTTCTCCTTTATTTAATTTCTCCAAAATATCTTTGGGTATGTCTTTTGTTGAGCGTGAGCCTTTTCGTTTTATATCTGTCATACTGATTTTATCTATTGTTTAAATAAACATGCATTTGCACGGTTTCTCATTTGCTTTGCTAAAATGTTTATTAATTTTACAAAGGTTTAAAAGAAAGTTCATATGTGCAATAACGCATATTATTGTCACATAGGGGTAAAAAAGTCACTATTATGAAAACAAAGGAAAGAAGCATAGAAAACAAAATTTGTCCGTTGGAAGTAGCAGTTAATTCTATCAGTGGTAAATGGAAAATTCCGATTGTTTGGCAAATTAATGAAGGTAAAAAGCGCCCAAGTGAATTTTTGCGTGGAATTGCCAAGGTCGATAGAAGAGTTTTGAACCAACAGTTAAAAGAAATGGAACAAGATGGTATCTTAACCAAAGTTTCATTTAATGAGCTCCCGCCAAGAGTAGAGTATTCGCTCACCGAACTAGGGGTGAAGTTGGTGGATATTCTGTGGATGTTAAACGATTGGGGTAAATTAATGATTCCTGAAGAAGAGTTTCATATTGAGTAAACGTGTTCCAAATTTTAAAATGAAACATTTCTTGATGCAAAAAGTACTAGGCTTTAAAAAAGTAGATTTAATTTTAAGCATAGTTAAATTCGAGAATAAATTTAATATAAACGACTATTCATTTTGGTTTTTTATGTTTTGTTTATATCATTTTATTAATATTAAAAAGAATCGCATTTTATTGCTTTCAAATGAACAATTTGATAAAATCGCTCATGGCAAAAATAAAGGACTCCATACACAAAAGACAACTATATCATTTCTCATTTGATACCATCGATTGCGAAAATGATTTTACAGATTATGCTGAGGCCAAAGAATATTTACTATGCGTATTGGTTAATACCAAAGTTTTGGATATTCTGGCAATTAATGAGCGGTCTTTTATTCTTGAATTTGATAATGAGCAACCTAAATTGTTTGCTTATCTAAAAACTAATTTAGAAAAGTATTTTTACTTTACAGTTTCTCAAATACCAATAAGTGATAAAAATAGCCCTACGATTCACATCAATAGGGATATTATGCTGGCGATACACCAAAAAATGCTACTGAAAAGCTTAAAATGTTCTACTAGTATTTTACGCAAAATCTCTATTTACTAGCGTGCAAGTAGTGTTTTTAATTAAACCAAAGGTTTTTTTGTTACAAAATATGCTATTTCTTCGTCATCTCTTATTATGTTATCTAATCGCTCAAATCCTACTTTCTGTAATACATTTTGGGATCCGCTATTGTTAAGATCTGTTATAGCAACTATCTCATTTATATCAGTATTTGTAAAGCAATATTGAGTTAAGCCTTTACATACTTCTGTAGCAATTCCTTTTCCCCAGTATTCTTTGCTAAGTACATATCCAATTTCTATTTGATTAGTGTTGTGTACAAAAACGCGGGCAACACACATACCTATAAAATTATTATTTGTAGTATCAAAAATTGCCCATCGGCTTAGGTTACCTTTCTCATAATTTTCAAGAAGTTCACTAAACATTTCCTCATATCTCTCAGGGGAAACTTGAGGTAAATATTGGGTCACTTCGTCGTCTTTAAACAGATCTAAAAAGGTTTGTTGCTCTTCTGGCAAGAATTCACGAATAATTATTCTAGGAGTTTGATATAAATTTGACATATTATTTTTTTGTATGTATCAAAAGTAAAAAAAACATATTATTTAGATGGATGAAATGTTAATATAATTGTTTTAGCTTAGTTTTACTTTTTCAGCAACATTCCAGCTAGCTTTATTCGATAAAATTAAAATACATATATTCGCAAAATTCAATAAAGAAAGACAGTATTATGATTTATGAATTATAGATTTTTAGTGTATTGCTTTTTATTTATAATTGGTGCTATTGCCTATTATAAGTTAAACAAATGGTCATTAGAAGGCAGAGACGGAAATAAAAATCCTGATTTGTATTCAAAACCACAAACAAACCTTCAAAATTTTAATAGTTGGGTAATTATTATAGGTTTTGTAATAGGGGCAATAGTATGTTTATTTAAGTCAATTAATTAAAATTAAAAATGGGTATAGAAGAAATAGTTAGGCTAATAATTCCTTTAATCAGTATTGTTATGGGATTTGCAATTAAGAACTCAAAGAATGAGAGTTATACTTCGATGAAAAAATACTGGTGGTTTTTTGTTGTCATAGGAATGCTTTTATTCTCGTACCGATTGTACAAGTTTTTATATCATTAATATAAAAACAAATATAGATTTAAAGAGCAAAAGATTATCGTCTAAAAGATAGATTTGATCTGTAATTATTCTCTTTACTCCGTATGCAACAAGTGTATTTTTGATACTTATGGGAACAAAAATCAGGAAGTACTACCAAAATAATGTCTATATTTATTGTAAGATTAGTTCTCAAATAAATAAGTAGTCATAATTATATCGAATGTTTTATATAAAGTCTTAGTTTAGATTAACAGAGGTAATTATGCTAATTTTCAATTTCTAATCAAAATCATTATTACTAATAAATTAGCACCTTGGTCTTTATGAAATTTTTAAAATCACCTTTAGTTGTTTTCTGCTTTTTGTTTTCTTTTACACATAGTATTGCGCAAGATTTAAAACCTGGATTTGATAAGGCAGAATATCGTGAGTTAGTTTATATCGCCACTCGATCGACAGAATCTCCAGAGAAAGCAAAGGATATTCCGCTGCCAGAACATTCAAAATTGGTGTATCAAAGCAAATCAATAGGGCTGGACAATCAGTGGGAGTTATGGCTTAAAGATGGTAAAACTGCTGTATTGTGTACAAGAGGAACTACCGAAAAAGGAGAAAGTTGGCTTGCAAATCTTTATGCAGCAATGACTCCGGCAAAGGGAGAATTAAAAATTTCTAATACAGATACTTTTAAATATGAATTATCTACTAATAAAGATGCAGCTGTTCATACGGGTTATCTTTTAAGTACTGCTTTTCTTTCTAAAGAAATGCTCCCAAAGATAGATTCTTGTTACAAACAAGGGATTAAGAATTTCATAATCATGGGACACAGTCAAGGTGGAGGAATTAGCTATTTGCTTACAGCACATTTTTATAATTTACAAAGCAAAGGTGTTATACCAGCCGATATTCGTTTTAAAACCTATTGTAGTGCAGCTCCTAAACCCGGTAATTTATATTTTGCATATGATTATGAGCGTAAAACTCAAAACGGTTGGGCATATAATGTTGTAAGTGCTGCAGATTGGGTTCCTCAAACACCATTTTCTGTAGAAATGCCTGAAGATTTACCTATAGTAAGTCCAATTGCCTTGGTAGAAGAAACCATAAAGAAGCAAAACTTCTTTAAAAGAATGCTTTTAAATATGGTTTATGATAAAGCAACAAGTCCATCACGCAAAACGGTAAAAACGTATCAAAAGTTGTTAGGTAAAGAAATGGCTAAGAGAGTAAAAGAGTTTTTGCCTGAGTTTGTACCACCACCTTTTTATAACAGTAATAATTATGTACGTACAAGTACTACTATTGTACTTTATCCTAAACAAGATGATGCGGTGTATTATGAAAAATTCCCAAATAATAGTAAGGATTTAATGATTCATCATTCTTTTCCGCCTTACTTATACCTTCTGGATCAGTTGGAATAGAGTATTTGGTCTTATCTTATTATAAAAATAACTTTTATAGGTGTTAAAATTGTGATTTAACAGCATTGATTTATCATAAATGTTTTTAGTTCAGGCAAATAATTGTAATTTTGAGCTGTAAAATTTTCTATGAAAAAAGACTTCAATATATTATTAGCAGATGACCATAGTGTAGTACGGCACGGAATTTCTTTGTTATTAAAAGAAGCTTTCCGAAGTATTAACATTACTCATGCAGATAGTTTTGAAGAAGTTATAAGCAAACTACGCCAGAAACAAGACTTGATTTTTTTAGATATTAACCTTCCTGGAGGGAATAGTACCAAAATGGTTGAAAAAATTAAGCAAAATCACCCTAATTTATTGATCTTGATGTTTTCTGCATATGATGAAACGCAATATGCTTTACGTTATATTCATGCTGGTGCCAATGGTTTTTTAAATAAAGACAGCAGTGACGAGGAAATTATTAAAGCTGTTCGCTCTGTTATCGAAACCGGAAAATATATTAGTGATGTTGTAAAAGAGAAAATTCTTCAAAACGCCCTAAATAAAACTCCAATAAATCCATTAGAAATCCTTTCGGATAGAGAGATTGAAGTTGCCGAACTTCTTGTTAATGGAGAAGGGAATCTCGAGATATCGAATAAGTTGAATATCCAGATGACAACTGTAAGTACTTTTAAAAATAGAATCTTTGAAAAACTAGGGATCAACAATGTTGTTAGACTAGTCGAAATTCTAAAAATCTATAAAAACTAGATTTATTTGGTATTTAAAAACAGAATTGTAATTTTTGTACCGATATTTATAGTACTCTCAATCTTCATTTTAGCTTTCATAATCTCCAAAAGTTCGGTCACAATTTGTAGCCCCATTCCAGGTTTTTCTTGGGTTTGCGTTAATTTTATATCCTGTTTATTGTAAAGGTTTACAATATCGCCAGACATTCCGCTTCCAGTATCTTTAATAGCAAAGAATAGCTTGTTATCCATTATTCCTGAGACTAAAGTAATTTTTCCTGATGGAGTATTTTTTATAGCATTGTCTAGAAGATTATGTACAACGATTGAAAATAATAATCGATTATTGCTGATGGTTTGGTTCGCATCAATAAGGTTTTCAATTACGATTTTTTTGGAAGAGGCAATGGTCAGGAAAATTTTTATTTTTTCTTCGATCAGATCATATAAACAATATGTAGTGGATAAATTTTCTTGTTTAGATACTTTGGTATATTCTAATATATTATTTACAAAATTATAGAGTTGGAAAGATGAAGTATGTAATGATTTTATACCATCCTGAACTGCTTCTGAATCGTTTGGGTTTTGATAAACGTGTTTTGCAGTCATTGCCAAAAAACGCAATGGGCTTTTTATATCGTGTGTAATTGTTCCTATAAGTTTTTTGTGATTTGTGATTTGTTCACGCAAATTTTCGGTTGTATCTTTTAATGTTGTAATTGTATTACGGAGTTGAAAAGTTTGTTCGGCTATTTTTTTTTCTAAATGAATGTTTTTCAATCGAACATATTTCAGTCTTAATTTTACAACATAATATAGAGTAGTAAATGCTAAAATAAAAATCAATACGTTAAACC
Organism: Flavobacterium sp. PL02; assembly: GCF_035013205.1. Taxonomy (NCBI): domain Bacteria; kingdom Pseudomonadati; phylum Bacteroidota; class Flavobacteriia; order Flavobacteriales; family Flavobacteriaceae; genus Flavobacterium; species Flavobacterium sp. PL02. The sequence continues at coordinate 8,759 of NZ_JAYGJP010000010.1, read as the reverse complement.
AAATGGTTTGATAAAATGCCGGAGCGATTATTATAGTTAGTGTTTTGTATCGGTATTCAGAATCATGTCCAGTCATTTTTCTGGCTGTCAGATGATAAGTTCCGTGTGGTAAAGTCGTAAAGTAAATATTATTATCGATTATCGATTCCCATTTTTGAGATATCGGACCTTCAACTTTGGTTTCTATATTTAAGTTATTTGAATTTCCATAATAAGGACTATTTATAAAAAGTCTAAGTCGTTCAAAATCATGATTTAAGTTAAGAGTATCATTTTTAATAGTAACATTTGAGTTGTTGACTTCTGCTTGCTCAAAATAAATATCTCCTTTAGGTAAAAGTCTTTTTACTTTTTTAGAATCAAATACCACATTTCCTTTCATTGATGGGAATGTCACGTAATTATTCTTTAATAATAATCCGCATGGCTGGCATCCGCCATTAAATTCATTGGTTGCAAATCCATCGGACTTATCATAATATTGATAATAAATATTTTTTATTTTTTTGTTGGAATAATCCAGTAGATTTTTTTTAGAAACCTGAAACAATCCTTTATTGGTAGTAATCCAAAAATATCCGTTTTTATCTTCTATAATGCAATGAGAAGTGAGTAGATACTTGTTTTTATCTACCGGAAAAGAAGTGGTTTTTTTAGTAAATTGATTGTATAGATAAAAACCATTTCCATAAGTTGTTATCCATATTTCATCGGGTTTACCAATATATACACTTCTCACATAATTGTTTTCTGTCTCCTTTACATTTTCAATTTTTTTCTCTTTAAAATGAATTTGATGAAATCCCAAATGTGATCCTGTCCAGATAATATTATCTTTTATCTGAAGCATATAGGTTACATTAAAAGGAACATTCATATAAAAATTAAAATGAGGTTTATCTTTTGTACCTCCTAATGTGTATAATTTTCCATTTGGAGAACCTCCAACGCTCATTCCTACTATTATTTCCCCATTATTCATCTGGAAAATTTGTGTAACCCTATCCTCAAAACTCCATTTGTTATAGGTAATAAAATTGCTTTTTTTATGAAAACAGTATACAATATTATTTGCCTTAGTCCAGATATTTCCCATTTTATCAAACATCAGGCTATAATTATCATTTAGAACTTTAAATAAAGGATTACTTAATGATTGCCCATCTGTTGTGAAAATTTCTCCCGATGTGGCTAAGAATTGATTATCCTGATATGGAACCTGCGCGTAATATACTCCATCCTTATTTTTTCCAGGAATGGCCAAAAAAAGTTTTTCCTTAACTACAAGCAATCCATCAGTACTACTTCCGATATATAAAATTCGATCATCTAGGTCATAATATGCAGATACTATATTTCTTTTTGAAAGGTCATAATTCTTTAACAACAAACGAAGTACAAGTTTTTTATGTTTTTTTTCAAGGATGTAAAAATTACCTTCAACGATAAAAAATGTTTGTTGAGAAACATTGTTTATGATAATAGAAAAATTATTTGTTTTTAGCCCATCTATCTTTATAGGATCAATTTTTCCATTCTCGAATTTTATGAATTTTTCTCCATCATAGTTGTAAATAATATTGTTTAGTATGAAAAAGTTTTGATACTCATCATAAGCATATTTAACCTGCCACAATAGTTTGTTTTCATCTTGATACAGACCAATATACTTTTTTGAGAGTGTAAAATATTTGTTATCAGTTCTATGAATTTTGTTGTTATAAAACCGTCTTTTTTTATAAAGAGCATTACTGATTTTAAATTGCTTAGGAATTTTATTTTTAGGAATTATAGAAGCAGTATTGTTTTTTATCCGGATATAGTCGGCAAGATCATTGAGTAAATAGATATTGTCTTTAAGTGCATTTCCTCGAAAAAGACTCATCCTGTTAGTAGTCATTCCTGCTACATTTTCGGTATTAAATGTCTTAAATTGATTTCCATCATATCTTACTAATCCATTTTCGGTAGCCATCCATATAAAACCATTATTATCTTTTATTATGGATTTTACACTGTTTTGAGGAAGTATATTATTGTCTGCAGAATACCAAATAAGAGTATAGTCTTTATTATCTATCTGAGAATAAAGAAAATTGACAAAAAACAATGTCAGAAATAATGCTATTAAATTATTAAAATCTTTAATGATTATTGGGATATTTCTTAGAGAAAGGCATTTAAATACCTTGAAAATTTACCGTTCAATATTACGAAAAAGCAGGAGCCTTTATCTGTAGAATTAATTCTACAGTACAATTCTGTATTCTCTACATGGCTTCTTAATGATTAGAAAGAAATTCGCATCTGGATTACTCTAATATGGAAGTAGTTGTTTATCAATTAAAAGCATTGATTAAAAACTGCAAATTTCGATTAAAGCAACCACCAGAATAGAATACCAAATAGTTTGATTTCAATAGTTACAATATTTAGAGATTAATAAATATCTCTGAATACTATTTTTTAGAATTTTAATAACAATTATTATATGAGGAACTTTACTTATTTTAAATTATTAATGCCAAATAAAGAGGGGGCTCTGAATCGATTTCTAGTCTGTTTCTTGTTTCTGTTTATATTTGGAAACACAGGCTACTCACAAGTCCAGACCACACATAGTGCAGGCCCTAATGATACAACAATATTAAACAGATTAAATGGTAGTGGTGTTATTTTGAGCGTTCCCACATTAGTAAAAGGAGATAGAGCTAAGCAAATTGCTATTTTCTCGGGAGGTACACCTGCTGGTTTAGGAATTGATAAAGGTATTTTATTTTCTACAGGACTTGCTACTGCGGATTTAAGTACTAGAAATACAGCTTTAGGGGTGAGTAATAATGCAATGGGATCTTCAACGATTGATCCGGATTTAGCAACTCTTGATGCCTCAGCAAATAATGATGCAGTTGTATATACCTTCAAGGTAACTCTAGATCCTAAAATGACTGCTATTCGTATCTTTTTTCAGTTCGGATCAGAAGAGTATCCTGATTATGTTGGAAGTAGATATAATGATGTTTTTGGATTTTTTATTTCAGGACCTGGAGTTACAGGGACACAAAATATCGCAAAACTGCCATCGAGCAACAGAGAAATTTCTGTTAATTCGGTAAATGGAGGAGTACTTGGAGCTTCTAAGGATAATACAGGCACACCTATAACCGATAGATTTCAGACTGATTATTACATAAATAATGGACATAGTAATACTGGCGCTCTTAATAATGGAATTGGACCTAGGCCCGTATTTGTAGAATATAATGGATTGACAAAAAGAATATCTTATGATCTTACACAACTAACTCCAGGAGCAACCTATAATTTTAAAATAGCAATTGCAGATGTTGGAGATTCTCAATATGATTCAGGTGTATTTGTGGATGTAATTACGGCTAGTTATGGTGCCGATTTATCGGTAAAAAAAGAAGTAGTAGGTACTCCTAAAAAAGTAGGCGATGAAGCTACTTTTCTTATTACAGCTAGTAATGCGGGACCATATGGTGCAACAGGAGTTAAGGTAAACGATTTATTGCCTTCGGGATATACTTTTGTAAGCGCAACTCCATCGGCAGGAACTTATGATCCAGTTACTGGAATTTGGAATATTGGTGTACTTGCCAATAGAGGAAATGCTACACTTACCGTAAAGGGAATTCTTAAAGCCAAGGGAGATTATAATAATATTGCTAAAATTACAGGAAATGAAGAAGATCCAGATCCTTTAAATAACGAAAGCTCTAGTGAGCCAGTAAAACCACCAGTAGCTAATAATGATTCAGGAAATACTATTGGTGGCACAGCAGTTACTATTGCCGTAACAACAAATGATACTGATCCTGATGGAACTATAAATGTTGCAACAGTAGATCTGGATCCTCTTACGCCAGGTATTCAGGCCACGTTTACAGTAGCAGATGAAGGAACATATACAGTTGATGCTTCAGGAATTGTAACATTTACACCTTTGACAACTTTTAGTGGAGTAGCTAGTTTGAATTATGTTGTAAATGATAATGATGGTTTTACATCTAATGAAGCTACAATTACTGTTACTGTAAAAACGAAACCACCAACAGCTAGTGCACAAACATTTTGTTCTGCTGACCTAAAAAAAATAACTGATTTACCTGCTACAGGTAGTGAAATAAAATGGTACGATAGTTTAACAGGTGGGATTCTATATGATGCAACTCATGTATTAGGAACAAGAACCTATTATGCAAGTCAGACTATAAACGGAAATGAAAGTACGAGAACAGCGGTGACTGTAACGATTAATTCTGCTCCAGTAGCACCAGTTGTAAAAGTTGAAGATAATTGTGATGGTACATCAAAATTATCGACTACGGCTGCTGGTACTTTATTGTGGAGTAATGGCGAAACAACATCTAGTATTATAGTAAGTACAGCAGGAACTTATACTGTTACGACTACTGTAAATGGATGTACCAATTCGGGTAGTGGAATTGCTGCTCCAAAAACAGCACCAGCAGAACCAGTCGCTACAACGCAAACTTTCTGTTCAGCAGAAGCTAAAAAAGTAGGCGATTTACAAGCTACAGGAACAGCAATTCAATGGTATTCCGCAGCAACAAACGGAACATTATATTCAGTAACAGATGTTTTAGCATCAGGAACATATTATGCAAGCCAGACAATTGACGGATGTGAAAGTGCAAGAATTGCCGTAGTGGTAAAAATAACTCCTACACCAGCAGAACCAACAGCTACAACGCAAACATTTTGTTCAGCAGAAGCTAAAAAAGTAGGCGATTTACAAGCTACAGGAACAGCTATTCAATGGTATTCCGCAGCAACAAACGGAACTTTATATTCAGTAACAGATGTTTTAGTATCAGGAACGTATTATGCAAGCCAAACAATTGACGGATGCGAAAGCGCAAGAACTGCTGTAGTGGTAAAAATAACTCCTACACCAGCAGAGCCAACAGCTACAACGCAAACATTTTGTTCAGCAGAAGCTAAAAAAGTAGGCGATTTACAAGCTACAGGAACAGCTATTCAATGGTATTCTGCAGCAACAAACGGAACATTATATTCAGTAACAGATGTTTTAGCATCAGGAACTTATTATGCAAGCCAAACCATTGACGGATGCGAAAGTGCCAGAACTGCCGTAGTAGTAAAAATTACTCCTACACCAGCAGAACCAGCAGCTACAACGCAAACATTTTGTTCTGCAGAAGCTAAAAAAGTAGGCGATTTACAAGCTACAGGAACAGCTATTCAATGGTATTCCGCAGCAACAAACGGAACATTATATTCAGTAACAGATGTTTTAGCATCAGGAACGTATTATGCAAGTCAGACAATTGATGGATGCGAAAGTGCAAGAACTGCCGTAGTGGTAAAAATAACTCCTACACCAGCGAAACCAACAGCAACAACGCAAACATTTTGTTCAGCAGAAGCTAAAAAAGTAGGCGATTTACAAGCTACAGGAACAGCTATCGAATGGTATTCCGCAGCAACAAACGGAACGTTATATTCAGTAACAGATGTTTTAGCATCAGGAACGTATTATGCAAGCCAAACCATTGACGGATGTGAAAGTGCAAGAACTGCCGTAGTGGTAAAAATAAGTCCTACACCAGCAGAACCAACAGCAACAACGCAAACATTTTGTTCAGCAGAAGCTAAAAAAGTAGGCGATTTACAAGCTACAGGAACGGCTATTCAATGGTATTCGGCAAGCACAAACGGAACATTATATTCAGTAACAGATGTTTTAGCATCAGGAACGTATTATGCAAGTCAAACAATTGATGGCTGCGAAAGTGCAAGAACTGCTGTAGTGGTAAATGTAAACACCACTCCAGCACAGCCAAGATTAGGAACTTTAACAAAACCAACTTGTTCAATTTCAACAGGTAGTATAGTTTTGAATGGCTTACCATCAGGTAATTGGACTATAAATCCTGGAAATATTTCTGGAAATACAACAACTACGACTGTAACAGGTTTAGTACAAGGAAGTAGTTATAGTTTCACCGTAACAAGTGATGCAGGATGTATTTCTCTTCCATCTAGTAATATTACTATTGATTATGTTATTTGTGCGATGACTGAAACGACTTCTCCAATTAACGGAAACACAGGAGGAAAAACGCCACCATTAACATCAAACGATAAATTAAATGGAGTAGATGTAGTAATTGGAACCAACCCAGGCGAAGTAAAACTAACGCCAGTAACTGTACCAACAGGATTAACATTAAATCCTGACGGAACTGTAACAATAGCGCCAAATACACCAGCAGGAAACTATGATGTAACGTACAAAATATGCGAAGTAACCAATCCGACAAATTGTGATGAAGTAACTTCAGTAGTTGTAGTAAGTCAGCCATTAATCGAAGCTATCACAGAAACAACTTCTCCAATTAACGGAAATACAGGAGGAAAAACGCCACCATTAACAGCTAACGATAAATTAAATGGAGTAGATGTAGTTATCGGAACCAACCCAGGTGAAGTAAAACTAACGCCAGTAACTGTGCCAACAGGACTTACATTAAATCCTGACGGAACCGTAACCGTATCTCCAAATACACCAGCAGGAAACTACGATGTAACGTACAAAATATGCGAAGTGACCAATCCGACAAATTGTGATGAAGTAACTTCAGTAGTTGTGGTAAGTCCACCATTAATCGAAGCTATTACAGAAACGACTTCACCAATTAACGGAAATACAGGAGGCAAAACGCCACCATTAACAGCTAATGATAAATTAAATGGAGTAGATGTAGTTATCGGAACCAATCCAGGCGAAGTAAAACTAACGCCAGTAACAGTACCAACAGGACTCACACTAAATCCTGACGGAACTGTAACCGTATCTCCAAATACACCAGCAGGAAACTATGATGTAACGTACAAAATATGCGAAGTAACCAATCCGACAAACTGTGCAGAAGTAACCTCAGTAGTTGTAGTAAGTCAACCATTAATCGAAGCAATTACAGAAACGACTTCTCCAATCAACGGAAACACAGGAGGAAAAACACCACCATTAACATCAAACGATAAATTAAACGGAGTAGATGTAGTTATCGGAACCAACGCAGGCGAAGTAAAACTAACGCCAGTAACTGTGCCAACAGGACTCACATTAAATCCTGACGGAACTGTAACCGTATCTCCAAATACACCAGCAGGAAACTATGATGTAACGTACAAAATATGCGAAGTAACTAATCCGACAAATTGTGATGAAGTAACTTCAGTAGTTGTGGTAAGTCCACCATTAATCGAAGCTATTACAGAAACGACTTCACCAATTAACGGAAATACAGGAGGCAAAACGCCACCATTAACAGTTAATGATAAATTAAATGGAGTAGATGTAGTTATCGGAACCAACCCAGGCGAAGTAAAATTAACGCCAGTAATAGTACCAACAGGACTCACATTAAATCCTGACGGAACTGTAACCGTATCTCCAAATACACCAGCAGGAAACTACGATGTAACGTACAAAATATGTGAAGTAACCAATCCGACAAATTGTGATGAAGTAACTTCAGTAATTGTAGTAAGTCAGCCATTAATCGAAGCAATTACAGAAACGACTTCTCCAATCAATGGAAACACAGGAGGAAAAACGCCACCATTAACATTAAACGATAAATTAAACGGAGTAGATGTAGTAATTGGAACCAATCCAGGCGAAGTAAAACTAACGCCAGTAACTGTACCAACAGGACTCACACTAAATCCAGATGGAACAGTAACCGTATCTCCAAATACACCAGCAGGAAACTATGATGTAACCTACAAAATATGTGAAGTAACCAATCCGACAAATTGTGATGAAGTAACTTCAGTAATTGTAGTAAGTCAGCCATTAATCGAAGCAATTACAGAAACGACTTCTCCAATCAATGGAAACACAGGAGGAAAAACGCCACCATTAACATTAAACGATAAATTAAACGGAGTAGATGTAGTAATTGGAACCAATCCAGGCGAAGTAAAACTAACGCCAGTAACTGTACCAACAGGACTCACACTAAATCCAGATGGAACAGTAACCGTATCTCCAAATACACCAGCAGGAAACTATGATGTAACCTACAAAATATGCGAAGTGACCAATCCGACAAACTGTGATGAAGTAACTTCAGTAGTTGTAGTAGGAGCAGCGGTGATAGATGCAACAGATGATAACGTACTCTTTGCAGACGGAATAAACGGAACACTAGAAGCAATCAATGTATTAGACAATGATAAATTAAACGGAAGCAGAATAAACAACCCAGCCGTTGTAACTATAAAAAGCCTAACCGTATTATCAGGAATTACATTAAACGAAGACGGAACAATAGATGTAGCGCCAAATACACCAGGAGGTACCTATACCCTAAACTACCAAATTTGTGATGTGATAAACAAAACAAATTGCGTAAGTGCCAAAGTGACCATTTTTGTAGCCGTACCATCGATAGCCGTAATAAAAACAGCTACATTCAATGACGAAAACAAAAGCGGTTATGCCAATGCAGGAGAAACTATAACCTATACCTTCAAGATAACCAATACCGGAAACACCCCGCTGACAAACGTAACAGTTAGCGACCCACTTCCAGGACTAGTTATGACAGGAAGCCCAATCACATTAGGCGTAAATGAAACCGATGAACACACTTTTATAGGCGTATATGTAATCAAACAATCCGACATCAATGCAGGAAAAATAAGCAACCAGGCCACCGCATTTGGAACCAGTGCCA
>NZ_JAYGJP010000009.1:0-211811 GCF_035013205.1 Flavobacterium sp. PL02 | reverse complement strand
AGTGTTCTACTAAAAAATCAGGCAGCATAAATTTTAAAAGGTCTATAGGAGTCATCTCAAATTCTTAGATTACAAAGTTCTTATTTTATTTTGACATTCCTCCCCAGGTTTTGTTCTTGATCCGCTTTGTGGACCTTTGTGTTTTTTCTCTTTCCTGTCTTTGCGGTTAAAACCTGAAGTATTGTTTATGCTAAAAGAGCTTAGTGTCTGGCAATTTCTGAGAAACTATTTTAAGTTTTACTAGTAAAAAATCTTTGCGAGACTCCGTGTAAACTTTGTGAAGCTTTGCGGTATAATTTTAGCGCGTTTATGGAGAATAAAATTTAAATCTTACCCCTTAATTTTATTAATCTAAGTGTTGTAGTAATGAAATTGGTTCTAATAGATATAAATTTAAAGTAAACAAAATTTATTTTGCTGCTAACTCCTGCTTGCTATTTTTTCTATAAAAATAAGTTGAGATGTATACAATTAATAGATATGGTGAGTAAATTAGAAAAAACATAAAAGCTTTAAGTGGCCAACCAATTCCAAGTGTATTTTTCTCTAGTTCTTTTGCTTTATCTAAATTTTCTAGAGCTACATTTTTAAATCTTTCAATATCGTTCATAGCATCAAAATCAAATCCATAATAAGAAAGTAGAATCTCATTTGAAAAGCTTCCCCACCATCCTACAATTAAAACGAGAATGAAAGTTGTTATGATGCTGGTGATTAAGTATATGATGAATATGTTTTTAGTATTTCGTTTATATATTTTATTTAATATAAGAATTGGTAAAACGATTAAAGTTATTATTGATATAAATGTTATTGTTTTTATTATAATCTCCATGTAGTGGCTATGTTGGTAGTTGTAGGAAAGAATTAAAAAGAAATCTAATCTGGTTTGATTTTATCTAAATATAAAGTTCGCCACGCATTGTTATAGCTGAAGATCCACCAACTAAAATATCACTTTGTCTACTCATTACTTCTATTATTGAGGATTGATTTAATTTTACGCCTTGTAGAATCTTATATTCTTTGTTTGGTTGTGTATACTTGTTTTTTGTCAAAAAACCGATTAGAGGGCCTGCAGCAGTTCCAGTGGCAGCATCTTCTTCTATTCCGATTATTGGATTGAAAAATCTGGCTTCAACAATATTATCTTGATCTTCATCAGTAATAGTAAAACAATAAAAACCTTCAAATTGATGTTCTTTTGAAATTTCGATTAAAAGTTTGTTGTCAGGAGTACAGCCGTTTAATAATTGGCTATTTCTAATCGGAACCATTACGTGAGAAACTTCTGTTTGTACCACAGTTGGAACGAGCATATTAACTTCTAAATCTTCTATTTTTAAACCTAATGCTATTGCTATTTTATAAGTAGGGACTTGGTGTTTTATAATAGCTTGTTTTTGATGCATTTGTACAATAGGATATTGTGTGACTGAATCAAAACTTGCTGTTACTCGTATCGGGGCATTTTTCATGATTACAAAACGATTGTTTTCATCTTGCTCATCAAATATTGGTATTTTTTTTAGTAATGCGCCACAAACGGCACCTAATAAATTGTGTCCAGCTCCGTCTATCTCAAAGCCTATTGGAGTAAAAGAACGAACATTAAGAGCCTTTTGTACTTTAGAATAATAAACAAATGAAGTCTCGGAATAACCAAATTCCTTTGCAATATTTTGATAAACTTCTAAATCTAAATTTCCATCAGTAAAAACGACAGACAAAGGGTTTCCTTTGTAACTTGTATTAGAGAATACATCTAAAACATAGTATTCTAATGCTATTCTTCCCATCATTATTTATATTTTTAAATGCTTATTTTTTTGATATGTTCGCTTGTTAAAAATACAATTATAATAATTTATATCTAGTAGATTTATTCGTCTAATTCTTTCCAGCAAATGTCTATTTCTCGTTGAACTTGTTTTTCGAGTTTAGGAAGTTCATTTGTAACCCAAAACTGGCTTTCTCTAGTCAAATAATATTTGTCTTCGTTAAGTTTAAATTTCATGATTTCTGTAATCATCGAAATCATTTCATGGACATCTGATGTTCCATTTGCAAAATTTGGACCGACTAAATATTTTAAAATATCCTTTTCATATTTCGGTTTGTAGTATAAAATATGAGTAACTATAGGAAAATAGAAGTAAAAATAACTATAAGTATTTGAGTGATATTGGATTTTATTGAATTCGGAGATTAAAACATTAGATCGTAAATCGGGAGTTTCAGAATTTAATTCTTTTAATAATTCAAAAGTTTTTTCAGCACTTGGAGTTAAATTCCCCATTCTTTTAAGATATGAGAATGCTTTTTCAAATTCTGAGTTTTGATTGTTTATCCAATTAAAAGCGTTCAATTTAGTATTAGATTTAATGTTATGTGGTTTGAAATATGTACTAATTTAAAACAGAATACTGTAAAGTTTATATGAGATTTTGACAGCCCAGATCTATTGTTTAATACTTATTTTTAAATTACTGAAGTCGTTGATTTTTTCAAATTCAGTCATGAAAGAATTTACTTCTAGGATACTATCATTTTCTGCTTTCAATTTAAGTAAGTTAAATTCTTCTCCGCTTATTTCTCTAAAATAAGCTTGTGTTTTCATATTAGAAGCATTTAATGGATAATTTTCGGGTATTTCTTGTGCTGTTAACTTTCTTAATATTTTAGTGTAGATTTTATTTGATAGGTTCAGTTTTAGAGATAGAAATTTCAATTATTAGTTGACTGTTTCTATTTAGATAATTCTGAATTCTTTCGTAAAATTCACTTTCACAATTTTTATTGGAGTCGAATAGATTTAATTTACGAAGAAGCTGAATCTTAAAATCACCAACATTTTCATAGTCTACTAATTTGATTTTTCGAGTGTCCATTTAAATCAATGTTATATAATTTTTTTAGAACAGATATAATTCTTGTATTCTGATTGAAAGTATTTAAGATGTTATCTTGTTTTGCTAGCTTAGTTCTCGTAAAGTTTAAACTCTTCGATGTCATGATATCCAAAAACTGCTATTTCAGGATGCTCATTTATTAAATTTCTTATTTTATCTAAACTGTTTAATCTTAAATCATTGTTGTCTGCCCTCATTTTGGCTAACTGATTTACGGGATGCTCATTATCATTAAGTTCTAGTCTCATGTAATATGCGTCTGCAATGTAAAACATCCATTTGTTGTCTGTTTTTATTACTACACCACAATGTCCTGAAGTATGTCCGAAAAGAGGAATAAGAAAAATTTCTGTTTCGGTATTTGTAATGACTTTTCTAGCTTCAAATCCGAACCAATTAAAGTCGGATTTTCCATAAGTTTTAATCGTTGGATTATGTGCTAATGGTGTTTTTAAGTATCTTGGATTTCCTGAATTGAAGTTTTCATATTCTTCGATTCCTACGTGAACTTTTGCATTAGGGAAATCGGCAAGGCCTCCTATGTGGTCGTTATCGAGATGGGAAATAACGCAATCAGTAACTTTTTCAGGGTTAAGTCCTAATTTCTCGATTTGCCTTATGGCGGTTTGATTTTCGTTAAAGCTATAGCCAACAATATCTATAAGTTGTTGGCCGATTCTTTCTAATGGTTTTTGGATGTCTAAAAGTCCAATGCCAGTATCAATTAAAATGAGTTTATCATTCTCTTCAATCAATAGGCAATGTCCACAGACATTATCGTTAACTGGTGAAACAATTTTAACACAGTTTAAATGATGTATTTTTGGCATGAGGTTTTAATATGAAGCGTTAACTGTTTTTATAATTAAAACGCCTACTCCCTCAGTATCTCCATAAAGACTAATTGCTTTTTGTCTGTCAACAGTTGTAATCTTTAGAATTTGATTTTTTGAAAATGTAAGTTTCTTTTTTTCTAAGTCTTGATAAGTATATGTTACTCCATCTACAATAAGGATTGGCTCATTTGTAATAACTTTATTAGTAGCCATTTGTATAATAGTATCTGAAAGATAGAGCCTTTCTGTTCCTTTATCTTGTAGTTCATATCGACTTTGAGAATACATTGAGAAGGATAAAAGTGAAATAGCTGCAATAAAAAATTTTTTCATAGGTATAATATTTTAATAGAATTTGGGCGATGAATAATTTTAATTCAATGCTAAAATAGTGTTTTTTGTTACATAATAATATTGTGAATTTATATTTCTTATGAAAATGGGTTTGCGTTAGGGATAGCAGCGGATAGCCCACAGCCTGACGGAGGAAGTGCGAGGACTTGTAGTGAATAGCCCGACCCGGAGGGAAACGCCCAGTAAATTATTCCCATTCAGTTTCATATCTTTGTAAGCGGAATTAAATAAGCATAGAAATCATGGCAAAAGGACCTGAAAAAAATACCAAAAACAAGGCTTTGCATACCAAATTGCTAAACCGAAAAAAGACTAAACTTCAGGAGGAGAAAAAAGCAAAAGCATTACGTTTGAAAGCTTTGGTTACAAAAATGAATGAAAAAATGGGTAAGGACGGATTAGATGGGATATAAATCAGATTGTATTTCTTTTCTGGTTTAATTTAACTGAAATTTGCAAAACAAAATCTAAATATAAAACAAGATGGAATTCGGTAGAATAATAGTTTCTGAAACGGCAATGAATAGTGAGAATCTTCAAGATATAATTCACTCTAATATTTCGGTAATTAACTTAATGCGTGAGGAAGGTATTGATGATGACTTGATTCATGAGGATGCTTTGATGAGTTATTATTTAGATTATTATACTTCGCAATGTACAGAGGGAAATTTTGCTCAATTTGTATATAATTCGAGTTGGAATGCTGAGTTAAATGAGTTAATCGAAGAAGGTTTGGCTTTGCTTGGTGCCGAAAAACACTTGGAATTATTCCAACAACAAAGCAAAAAAGTAAAATTAATGAGCAGTGTAAAACTTAATAAATTCCTTAAAGGAAAATTAGAAGGTGTAAACCCAATAAGAGATTTGCTGAATAATGATACTTTTTATGAAATAGAAGAAAACCTGGTTACGTTGAACGCTAATTTTTTAAAATCACATCCTGATTTAGAAGTTCTTTCGGTAGATGATATGTTTGCTACTCTGGAAGAATTTGTGGGTCATGAAATTAAAAGGGCTTAAAAGAAGGTTTTTAGGTTCGGAGTAGCAAAGGTTCAAAGGTTGGGTTTGTGTGAAAGGGAGTTTGTGAGAAGAGAGACAGAAGATTTAAGATGCAAGAAGAAAGAGGGATTAGAGAACAATGATATTGTAAAGTTATCAGAATTATATTTGATAACTATTTGATACTTAAGCTCTACTCAGGAGGACAAAGTATTGTATTTATTTCTATTTAATTAAACTTTTGGGAGTCTTTGTGTCGCCTTTGTGCAACTTTGTGATTCTTTGACTCCGCTCAGGAGGACAACAGTTTGTGGAATAATATTTTTTTATAAGTAAGAAATTACCTTTCCCTATAAACTTTGTCCCATTCTTAGCAAACATTTCCTTAAATTTGCTTCCTTAATATATAAATATACAATAGTTACAAAATTTAAGCTATGTTACAAATCGCATTTATTAGAGAAAATCAGGAAAAAGTAATCACAGCTTTGGCAAAACGAAATATCGATGCCAAAAGCGCTGTTGAAGAAGTGGTGCAACTAGATGAAAAACGTCGTGCAACTCAAGTTGAGTTGGATAACATTTTGTCTGAATCTAATAAATTATCCAAAGATATTGGCGAATTGATGAAAGCGGGTGAAAAATCTAAAGCCGCAATCTTAAAAGAGAAAACAGTTGTATTAAAAGAAAAAAGTAAAGAGTTAGCAGACAAAGCTGATGTTTTGGCTCAGGATTTAACTCAAAAACTATACGCATTGCCAAACCTTCCAGCTGATATTGTACCAGCAGGGAAAACTCCAGAAGACAATTTGAATGTTTTTGAAGAGGGTGAAATTCCAGTTTTGCATGAAGGTGCACAACCACATTGGGATTTGGTAAAAAAATATGATATTATCGATTTTGAGCTTGGTGTAAAAATAGCTGGTGCTGGATTTCCTGTTTATAAAGGAAAAGGTGCTAGATTACAACGTGCTTTAATCAATTATTTTTTAGATAAAAATACTGCCGCAGGATATAATGAAGTGCAAGTTCCGCATTTAGTAAATGAAGCTTCAGGATATGGAACAGGACAGTTGCCAGACAAAGAAGGACAAATGTATCATTCGACTATTGACGATTTATACTTAATCCCAACTGCCGAAGTTCCTGTTACAAATTTATTCCGTGATGTTATTTTGAGCGAAAGCGAATTGCCTGTTTTACATACAGCATATACGCCTTGTTTCCGTCGTGAGGCGGGTTCTTATGGAGCTCACGTACGTGGATTAAACCGTTTGCACCAATTTGACAAAGTAGAAATTGTACGTGTTGAGCATCCGGATAATTCATATAAAGCGCTTGACGGAATGGTGGAGCATGTGAAAACTATTTTGCAAGAATTAAAGTTACCATACCGAATTTTACGTTTGTGTGGTGGTGATATGGGTTTTACAGCAGCATTGACATATGACTTTGAAGTTTTCTCTACAGCACAAGATCGTTGGTTAGAGATTAGTTCAGTTTCTAACTTCGAAACTTTTCAAGCGAACCGTTTGAAATTACGTTTTAAAGATAAAGACGGAAAAAATCAATTGGCTCATACATTAAACGGAAGTTCATTGGCTTTGCCAAGAGTACTTGCAGGAATTCTTGAAAATTACCAAACACCAGAGGGAATCGTAATTCCAGAAGTATTACGACCATACTGTGGGTTTGATATTATAGACTAATCTTTTAGTAAACAGTATTCGGTTGCAGTTTTCAGTCCAGTTTGGAAACTGAAAACTGTCACTGAGACTGAATACTAAAACTGTAACTAAAAACCGAAGATGAAAAAGCTCTTTCTATTTATTACTTTATCATTCTCGCTATTTACATTTGCTCAAAATGAACAATTAGCGCAATATTATTACGATAAAGGTGATTTTGAAAAAGCAAAAATCAGCTATCAGGAATTGTTGGATACTAATCCTTCGAACACACAATATTTTTATCGAACTATTGATTGTTATCAGCAACTACAACAGTTTGATGTAGCCGAAAAAATTATCCAAAATCGATTTAATAAGTACAAACAAGGTACTATTTTAATTGAACTGGGATATAATTTTCAATTACAAAAAAATGATGCTAAAGCCAAAAACTACTATGACCAGGCTTTAGATAAAATCTCTACAAATCCTAATGAGGTATTTGGTATTGCCAATTCTTTTGAGAAAAAAGTGTTATTGGAATATGCTTTAAAAGCGTATCAAATGGCATCCAAAATTCAGCCTAGTTTTAATTTTAATTTTCAGATTGGTTTGCTCTACGGACAAATGGGTAAGACTGATATGATGATTGAAACTTTGTTGACAGAATCTAATGAAAATCAACAGAACACTCCATTAATTCAGAGTCAGTTATCAAGGTTTATGGCAGATGCTGCCGATACAAGTTTCAATGACGCATTACGGAAAGCTCTTATTTTAAGAACTCAAAAAGACCAAGATGTTTTTTGGAATCATTATTTGAGTTGGTTTTATGTACAACAAAAAGAGTTTGCAAAAGCATTTATTCAGGAAAAAGCCATTTACAAACGTGATCCTGAATCACTTTCGAGTATTGTTAATTTGGCTCAGTTTGCGATTGATGATGAAGATCCCGAAGCTGCTCAGGAGATTTTAGCTTTTGTTCTGGAGAATACAAAAGATTTGAGTTTGCTTGTACAGGCAAATACCTATTTGTATAAAATAAAAATTGACAAAGCAACCGAAAAAGAATATCCGGCAATTAATACAGGACTCCAAGAATTGCTAACAACTTACGGCATAAGTCCTTTTACCTTATCTTTGCAATTAATTCAAGCACATTTTTTGGCTTTTGATTTAAAAAAATCGGAAGAAGCAAAAACGATTGTTAAGAATGCACTCGAATTACAACTGAATGATTATCAAAAAGCAGAGGCTAAAATGGAATTAGCAGATGTTTTGCTTTTTGAAGAAAAATTTAATCAGGCGTTATTGTATTATTCACAAATAGAATTGGATCTTAAAAACGATGTTATGGCACATGAAGCGAGTTTAAAAGCTGCCAAAACGAGTTATTTTAAAACTGATTTTGTATGGGCTTTAAAACAGTTTAAAGAGTTGAAATCGGCTAATACACAGTTGATTGCAAATGATGCTTTGGAGTATTTTTTATTGATAAATGATAATACAGTTGCCGATTCTACACAAACGGCTTTGAAGCAATTTGCAAAGGGAGACTATCTTATATATCAAAATAGAAATCAAGATGCGATAGCTCAATTTCAAAATATATTAAAAACTTTTAAAGGACAAGAAATAGAAGCCGTAACTTTGCTGCGATTAGGACAAATTTACGAAGACTTAGGCGATTATAATTCGGCTTTAAGTCAATACCAATTGATTATCGATCAACATAGTGACGGAATCTATATTGATGAAGCATTGTTCTTTTCGGCAGAAATTTACAATAAGAAATTACAGGATTTTGAAAAGGCAAAAGCCTTATATGAGAAAGTAATTTTTAACCATCAGGATAGTATTTATTTTGTAGATGCCAGAAAGAGATACAGGGAATTGCGAGGCGATACCAATTTATAGCTAGGTTTAATTGGTTATTCGTTTAACCGATTAACCGAAAAAACGATTAAACAGATAAAAATGATTATTTACAACATCACCACAAACATACATGAAAGTGTGCATAACCAATGGTTAAATTGGATGCAACAAAAACATATTCCTGAAATTTTAGCAACAGGAAAATTTTCATCTGCAAGAATAGTAAAAGTTTTAGTAGATGAAGAAATGGGCGGGATTACTTATTCTGTTCAATATGTTACTGATAGTAAGGAAACGTTAGAGAAATATTACCTTGAAGACGAGCCAGCTTTCAGTCAGGAAGCATTGCGATTATTTGCAGATAAAATGCTTTCTTTTAGAACAGAATTAGAGTTTATCTCGGAGCATTAAATAGATTATTTGATATTTTGGAGAGTCTAACAATCTGAAAATATAAATGGAAATTAAATTTCAAACTAAGGAACAGAGCAATAAACAACAACAAGAGGATTTCTTGAAGTTGTCTAAAACGGAAAGGGTATATAGCTTTTTTCGTTTGATGGAACGTGTGAGCAAGTTTCCTGTTAAGAATAAAGAAGATAAGAATAAAGATAATTTTCTGATTGTTATAAAATCAAAGTAGGATGCTAAAATTGTGGGATCAAAACATTAACGAGTTCATTACTTTAGCTAACAAACATCAAGTTCGAATGCTTATGGTTGGTGGGGGAGCCGTTAACTTCCATGGTTATCAAAGACATTCAGCAGATGTTGATTTTTGGATAGAAACAACAGATGAAAATTTTAAAAAATTAGTTGTTGTTTTCAATGAGATGGGGTATGAAATTACTGATTTCCCTGAAAATGTAAAAAAACAAGAACAGAATATTTCAGTGAAATTTTCTCCAATTGATTTAGATTTAGAATTAATTACCAAATTTTCGGTAAATAAAACTTTTGAAGAAGCTTACAATGACAGTGAGGAAGTAACTGTAAATGACAAAACATTTTTAAGATGGAATGTTTTATCTTTAGAAGACTTGATTACAAGTAAAATTAAAGCGAATAGAGCTAAGGATTTACTAGATATTCAACAACTTCGGGAAATTAATAAAAAATAGATTATTTGATATTTGAGTGGATTGATATTTCAAAAAACTCAATAATCTAACAATCTGATAATCTAAAATAAATGGAAAAAGTAAAAGCCAAAAAACATCTCGGACAGCATTTCCTTAAGGATGAAAGCATCGCTAAGGCAATAGCAGATACGTTAAGTTTAAAAGGATATGACGAGGTTCTGGAAATTGGACCAGGAATGGGTGTGTTAACCAAATACTTGTTAGAAAAGCCAATCAATACCTATGTTATCGAAATTGATACTGAATCGGTAACTTATCTAGATGAGAATTATCCAAAATTAAAAGATAAAATTATTTCAAAGGATTTTTTGAAGTATGATATAAATGAAGTTTTTGAGAAAAAACAATTTGCTATAATTGGGAATTTCCCATATAATATTTCTACTCAGATTGTTTTTAAAACATTAGAATATCGTGATCAGATTCCAGAATTTTCTGGAATGTTTCAAAAAGAAGTAGCACAACGTATTTGTGAAAAGAAAGGGTCTAAAGCTTATGGGATACTATCGGTTTTGGCACAGGCTTTTTATGATACCGAATACTTGTTTACGGTAGATGAGAATGTATTTATTCCGCCCCCCAAAGTAAAATCGGGAGTTATGAAAATGACCCGAAAAGAAGATTACAGTTTGCCTTGCGGCGAAAAGTTATTCTTTACAGTAGTGAAAACAGCTTTCCAGCAACGTAGGAAAACGTTACGTAACAGTTTGAAAACATTAAATTTATCAGACAAGTTAAGAGAAGACACTATCTTTGATTTACGCCCGGAACAACTAAACGTGGCAGAATTTATAGCATTAACTCAGAAAATAGAAGCCGATGGAGTTTAAAATCAGCAAAGGTCTAATACAAGAATTAGAAACACTCATTCAGAGTAAAAACGACAAGCAATTGGAAGTTTTATTGAATGATATTCACCATGCTGATATTGCCGAAATCCTGGATGAACTGGATTTTGATAAAGCAACTTACATATTTAAAGTATTAGATAGCGAAAAAACCGCTGAGATTCTTCTGGAATTGGAAGATGATTTGCGTGAGAATATATTAAGCAGGCTTTCGCCAAAAGAGATTGCCGAGGAGCTTGATGAATTAGAAACAAATGATGCTGCTGATATTATTGGTGAATTATCGAAAGATAGAAAAGCCGAAGTAATATCTGAACTTCAGGACGTAGAACATGCTAAAGGCATTGTAGATTTATTACGTTACGCCGAGAATACTGCAGGGGGAATCATGCACAAAGAGTTGGTAAAAGTCAATGAAAATTGGAATGTGCTTACTTGTGTGAAAGAAATGCGAATTCAGGCAGAAAATATTTCAAGAGTACATTCGATTTATGTAGTCGATGATGAAGATAGATTAAAAGGACGTTTGTCGCTTAAGGATTTATTAACCACTTCTACACGAACTCCTGTTAGTGAGGTTTACATTAAGAAATTACATTATGTAGATGTAGAAACTCCCGATGTTGAAGTAGGGCGTATCATGGAAAAATATGACTTGGAAGCAATTCCGGTTGTAGATGAACTGGGACGTTTGGTAGGTCGCATTACGATTGATGATGTTATCGATGTCATAAGAGATGAAATAGAAAAAAGGGATACCGAGGACATTCAGAAATTTGGGGGTTTGGAAGCTCTTGAATTACCGTATGTAGAAACTACTCTTTTTGAAATGGTTAAAAAAAGAGCTACCTGGTTGGTGGTTCTGTTTATTGGAGAAATGTTTACTGCATCTGCAATGGGCTTTTTTGAAGGAGAAATAGAGAAAGCTGTTGTCTTGGCTTTATTTGTTCCGCTTATTATTTCTAGTGGAGGTAATTCGGGATCACAAGCTGCAACACTTATTATTCGTGCAATGGCCTTAAAAGAGTTAACACTAAAAGACTGGTGGTATGTAATGAAAAAAGAAATTGCATCAGGTTTTTTATTGGGTTCTATATTAGGTATTGTTGGTTTTATAAGAATCATGATATGGCAAAAAACAGGATTGTATGAATATGGAATCCATTGGTTTTTTGTTGCACTAACGGTTTCTTTTTCTTTATTATTTATTGTATTGTGGGGAACACTATCTGGGTCGATGATACCATTCATGCTAAAGAAACTTAAGCTGGATCCAGCAACTTCATCTGCACCATTTGTAGCAACATTAGTTGATGTAACGGGATTAGTTATTTACTTTACAATTGCATCCATATTATTAAAAGGCAAGTTATTATAAAAATAAAAGCATGAATTTAAATATACTTAACCACTATATTTCATGCTCTTAGAGTCTTTTTAAGACTCAAATCTATTAAACCAAAACAACCAAAAAACTATAAATTACAACCAGAATGAAAGTACACATAATAGGAGGAGGAAACCTTGGGGTTTCTATAGCCTTAGGGATTGCAAAATTCTCAAAGAATAATCAAGTTACAATTACCAGAAGAAATACAGCTAGTATCTTGTATTTGCAAGAATTAGGAATTACAGTTTCATCAGATAATAAACATAATATACAAGAAGCAGATCTTGTTATCCTGACTATAAAGCCATATCAGGTTGATACGGTTTTGACAGAAATCCTTCCTGTGATTTTTAATAAAACAATTGCTTCGGCAGTAAGTGGTCTTGCTATTGATGTGCTTCAAAACAAAACCAATCAGGAGCATCATGTAGTACGAATTATGCCTAATATTGCAGCGCAATTTGGAGAATCGGCTACATGTATTTCATTTACCGAAAAAGATAGAGCACAAGCGTTACCAGTTGTAACTTTATTTGAAGATTTAGGAACAGCTCCAATTATTGACGAAAAGTTAATGGATGCAGCAACTGTTTTAGGAGCTTGTGGTACAGCGTATGCATTGCGATATATTCGTGCTTCGATGCAAGCAGGAATCGAAATAGGATTTGATTCTCAAACAGCATTAGCAATAGCGGCGCAAACCGTAAAAGGAGCAGCCAAAATGTTGCTAGAGGAAAAAGTACATCCTGAACAATTAATTGATCGCGTAACAACACCACAAGGCTGTACAATTGTTGGTTTGAATGAAATGGAACATAATGGTTTTAGTTCATCTCTAATTAAAGGAATCAAAACTTCTTTAAAACAAATTAAAGGATAGTTTTAAAAATAGTGTTTTATAAAAAAAGGACTTTCAGTTTTAACCGAAAGTCCTTTTTTGTTTTTAAGTATTCTTGATACGTTTCTTTAAAGTCAATTTTAGCCAGATGAATCCCAGTAATCCTGCAATAAATGAAGCAAGCAAAATTGCTATTTTAGAAAAATTAATCACTTCCGGATCTTTAAAAGCAAGTAGGGTTATAAATATGGACATTGTAAATCCAATTCCGCCCAGCATCCCTGCACCTATAACGTAAGACCATTTAAGTTCTTTAGGTAACGTACAAATTCCTAATGTAACACCTAAGAAAGCAAATAGAGTTATTCCTAAAGGTTTCCCAACAACTAATCCTAAAATAATTCCTAGTGTATTAGGATGACTTAAACCTTCATGCCAATCAGAGTTTATAGCAATACACGTATTTGCCAATGCAAACAATGGTAAGATAAAAAACGCAACTGGTTTATGTAAAAAGTGCTGTAGTTTATAAGAAGAAGTTTTCTTGCCTCCATCTCCAAACGGAATTACAAAAGCAAGTAAAACACCTGTTATTGTAGCGTGAACTCCAGAATTTAGCATAAAATACCACATGATAACTCCACCAATTAAATAAACATAGAGATTGTGAACTTTCATTCGATTAAAAATAAATAACACACCTAAAACAGCAAAAGCCAAAGCTAAGTATAGGAACGATATAGTTGTAGTATAGAATAACGCAATAACTACAATAGCACCCAAATCATCGATTACGGCAAGAGCAGTAAGGAATACTTTTAGAGAAGATGGAACTTTGTTTCCTAAAAGAGATAGAATTCCAATTGCAAAAGCAATGTCGGTTGCCATCGGGATTCCAGCTCCGTTTTGTGTATCAGTTCCAAAATTCAGTAATAAAAATATTCCCGCAGGAATAAGCATTCCGCCCAAAGCACCAAAAATTGGTAATGAAGCATTTTTTATACTGGTTAATTCTCCTTGATAAATTTCGCGTTCTAATTCTAATCCTATCAAAAGAAAGAAGATAGTCATCAAACCATCATTTATCCAATGTGTAATAGAATGATGTCCAATGTTAGTTTCCCAAAAAGCAATATAATCGTTTTGGAAAATAGAGTTTGCTAAAAAAAGAGAAAGAATAGTTACGAAAAGTAAAATCAGACCTCCTGATTTTTCACTTTGAAAAAAGGCCTTAAATGTTTTTGTTAATTTCATTTTATATTGTTATTTCAGTGCGAGTTCTACAGCTTTTTGCGCATGAATTGCTGCTGTATTAAATAATTTGGTTGCTGTGTATTCGTTGGTAATTAGTAGTTCAATTTCGGTACATCCTAATATAATTCCTTCCGCGCCTTGGCTTATTAAATCGGTTATTATATCTAAAAGAATAGTTCTTGAATCGGTATTTATTATTCCTTTTACCAATTCTTCATATATTATTCGATGAATTTCGACTCTTTGTTCTTGATTAGGGATTATAGTTTCTATTTTATATTTGTCGAGCAAGCGACCTTTAAAAAAATCTTGTTCCATTGTAAATGAAGTTCCTAACAATCCTATTTTTCTAAAATTTTCTGCATTAATCTTCTCAGCAGTTGCGTCTACAATATGAATTAAAGGAATTGATACGCTTTTTTCTATTTCATCAGATAATTTATGCATTGTGTTTGTGCATAATATGATAAAATCAGCTCCTGCTTTTTCTAGTTGTTGAGCCGCGTCTGACATTAATATTCCTAATTTATTCCAATTGCCTTCTTTTTGCAAAGTTGCAATTTCATTAAAATCTACTGAGTACATTACGGATTTACAGGAATGAACACCACCAAGTTTTTCTTGAACACTCCTATTTATTATTTGATAATATAAAGAAGAACTTTCCCATGACATGCCACCAATCAATCCAATTGTTTTCATAAAATCGTTTTATGCGAATTTACACATTTCTTAGCGAATTCTTTTGGTTAAAACCAAAACCCGTATTTTTTTTGTTACTTTGTTTATCTAATTTAAGTCTTAATTTCATGCCAATTAAAGTTTTACATATCGATAGCAATCACCCAATTCTTTGGGAACAATTACAGGAAGCTGGATTTGAAAACCATGCCGATTTTACTTCTACTAAAGAAGAAATTGAAGCAAAAATTCAGGATTATCAGGGAATTGTAATCAGAAGTCGTTTTAAAATCGACAAACAGTTTATAGATAAAGCAATAAATTTAAAATTTATAGCACGTGTTGGGGCGGGATTAGAAAGCATAGATTGTGATTATGCTCTCTCTAAAGATATCGAACTAATTGCTGCTCCCGAGGGAAACTGTAATGCAGTTGCAGAGCATACATTAGGAATGATTCTGTCACTTTTTAATAAACTAAATCTTGCCGATAGCGAAATACGTTCGGGACAATGGAACCGAGAAAGTAATCGTGGTTATGAACTTGACGGAAAAACGGTAGGGATTATAGGTTATGGTAATATGGGTAAAGCATTTGCAAAAAAACTTAGAGGTTTTGAGGTAGAAGTTTTATGTTATGATATTCAGGATAATGTTGGAGATAAGAATGCTAAACAGGTTTCATTAAAAGAGCTTCAAGAAAAAACCGATGTATTGAGTTTGCATATTCCGTGGACTCCAGAAACAGATAAAATGGTTGATACAGCATTTATTAATGCATTCAAAAAGCCATTATGGATAATTAACACCTCAAGAGGTAAGAACATTGTTACCGCCGATTTAGTTACTGCAATGCAATCAGGGAAAGTGCTTGGAGCTGGTTTAGATGTTTTAGAATATGAAAAATTATCTTTCGAAACACTTTTTCAGGACAAAGATACTCCCGAGGCTTTTCAGTATTTATTAGATGGTCGAAAAGTAATTTTAACACCGCATATTGCAGGTTGGACATTCGAAAGTCATGAGCGTTTAGCCCAAGTAATCGTTGATAAAATTAAAGCAGTTTGTTTGTGAGTAAAAAATTTTAAGACGGATTTGTGAATTTTCTCAATAAAATTTCTATTTTTATTCATTATAAATTATTTAACTAATAAAAATGGAAAATTCAAAATCTGAAGAGTGGAACAACCCACAAATTGTAAAACCAGAAAATAAAAAAGTACTTGCCGGAGTTCTAGCAATTCTGTTAGGAGGATTAGGTATTCATAAATTTATTTTAGGGTATACTCAAGAAGGTATTATTCAGTTAGTTATCGGAGTGGTAACTTGCGGAGTTGGAGGAATAATAGGTCTTGTAGAAGGAATTATTTACTTAACTAAAACTGACGAAGAGTTTTATCAAACCTACCAAGTAGGTAAGAAAGGCTGGTTTTAAGATATAAAATCTCGATTTTTCGAGATTTTTTTTTGGCTTTCATTTTTTTAATTTTAAAAACGATAGTGCTAAAATTAATTAAAAGAAGTTATTTCTTATAATTTTTTATATTTGCAAAAAATGGAGTATCCGAAAATCCATAAATAGAGTAGGGACCAATCAAAACCAAAATTTAATAATGGATACACAAAAAGTTGATATGTTTATGATGATGAATGCAAAATATTTTGAAGGGCATCATTTAAACGCAATCAGAGAAAAACTTTTAAGTTTAGACGAAAGCCAATGGCAAAGATTACAATTAACTCAATTTAAAGATCCAACAACAGCTTTGTTGATTTCTATTTTTGCTGGTGCATACGGAATTGACCGTTTTTATATTGGCGATACTGGAATGGGAGTAGGTAAATTACTTACTTGTGGAGGTTTTATGATTTGGGCTATTGTAGATTGGTTTTTAATCCAAGGAGCTACCAAAGAAAAAAATGCAATGGCATTTAACAATACATTTTTGTAAAACATGACAAAAAACAAGCTTTATGCGTTAACTTTAATTGCTTGTTTTTTAGGGTATAGTTGGTTGTTCTTTTTTGATTTTGTATCACATTTAAATTCAGATCATGATCTTACGGTCTGTCTTTTTAAAAGAATAACCACTATTCCTTGTCCTTCTTGTGGAACTACACGAGCAGTCGACAGTTTTTTTAAAGGAAATATACTCACTTCTTTATACCTAAATCCATTCGGAATTATTGTAGCAGGAATAATGCTTATTGCTCCAGGCTGGATTGCGTTTGATTACTTCACAAAAAGACAATCTTTTTACGATTTCTACATTAAAACAGAAACAATAATTAGGACAAAAAAAGTTGCAATACTGTTGATTATTTTAGTAATTATCAATTGGATTTGGAATATAAACAAACAAATATGACCGCATTAAATAAGTTTAATTACAAACCTTATGATAGTGAGTTAGAAAGAGCATCAAATAGTTATTTGATGTCACTTGTTGCTGTGCTAGGAGGTTTGCCGTTGCCAATTATGAATTTATTGGCATCCGTTTTTTTTTATTTAGGAAACAGAAAAAGTACAGCTTTTGTTAAATGGCATTGTACACAAGCATTATTGGCACAACTAGGTATGTTTTTCTTTAATACCGTAGGTTTTTGGTGGACTATCTCGATTGTTTTCAAAGAAGGTCAGTTTACCAATACATATATAGCGTATATGTTAACGATAATAGGTTTTAATCTAGTGGAGTTTATATTTACCTTATATCTGGCAAGTCAGACAAGAAAAGGAAATCATATCGAAATATACTTTTTTGCCGATATTACTAATTTAATTTGCAAGACCAATGAAAACACTATTTAGAGGACTAACCATCGTAGGAGCTTTTTTTGGTATATGGTTTTTATTAGCACAAATAGATTATATCACTTTCTTTAAAATTGACAAAGCCAAAAGCGCTACCGAAAAAGGAGTTGGCGATATGATTTGGGATCAAATTAAAAAGACAGAAGATATAATCGTGAATGATTCTATTACTAAAACATTAGATAAATTGCTAGATCCATTATGTAAAGAAAATGGAATTGTGCGCGATAGTCTTAAAGTTCATATTATTCAAAAAGATGAGGTAAATGCATTTGCTTTGCCAGACGGACATTTGGTAATATATTCAGGTTTAATCGAAGCTTCAAAAAATGAGCAAGCATTAATAGGTGTATTAGGACATGAAATTGCTCATATAGAGAATGACCATGTCATGAAAAAGCTATCTAAAGAAATTGGTTTTTCTGTTCTTATGTCTATTACAACAGGAAACAATGGGAGCGTAATAAAAGAAGTAATGCATACATTATCTTCTACAGCTTATGATCGTTCACTCGAGAAAGAGGCAGATATTACTAGTGTAGAATATATGCTTAAGGCAAAAGTTGACCCAGCACCATTTGCAGATTTCCTTTATGATATGTCATTTGATAAAAGTTTTGGAGGAGCTTTATCCTGGATAAGCACACATCCAGAATCTGAGGCCAGAGCCAAATATATTTTGGAATATATAAAAGGTAAAAAACTAGAGAAGAAAATGATATTGTCTCAAAAAGAATGGGATGGTTTCAAAAAAGCGGTAAACGATTATGAAAATTAATAGCTGCTATTAGTTTTATTTAATCAAACAAAAGTAGTTTACATAAAATAAAAAATCCCGTTTCATCGAAACGGGATTTTTGTTTTTATAAGAGTAGAGAAATTAATCGTCTTTCTCTGCAAGTTTTCTTTCTAATTCTATCTGAAATTCTTCAATAACCGGTTTCATTGTGCTTTCCGGAATGTCGGCAATACGAATGTACATTAAACCATCGATAGCATTATTAAATAAAGGGTCAACATTAAAAGCTACTACACGCGCATTTTGTTTGATGTATTTTTTAATCAAAACAGGCAAACGTAAGTTTCCTGGTTCTAACTCGTCAATGATTTTATCAAACTTGTTCAAATCCGATTCAGCTTCATCAAAAATAAAGTCCTTATCAGCATCTTTTAGTTTAACCTTGTATGCTTTTTTCGGGTGAATGTATTGCGCAATATAAGGATCGTAATAATTAGATTTCATAAACTCAATCATCAATGATTTAGAAAAATCTGAGAATTGATTACTAATACTTACACCACCAAGCAAATATTTATGCTCAGGATAACGCAACGTTGTATGAATGATTCCTTTCCATAATAAGAAAAGAGGCATTGGTTTTTGTTGGTATTCCTTAATAATAAATGCACGCCCCATCTCGATAGATTTATGCATCATATCATGAAGTTCAGGCTCGAATCTAAAAAGGTCATTTAGATAAAAACCGTCCATTCCGTATTTAGGATAAATCTCAGAACCTAATCCCATACGGTAAGCACCAGATATTTTTTTTGCATCATCATCCCATAAAAACATATGGTGATAATATTGGTCGTATTGATCAATATCAATAGGCTCATTTGTTCCTTCACCAACCTCACGGAAGGTAATTTCGCGTAAGCGGCCGATTTCATGTAATATATTCGGAATATTTTTCGCTTCAGCAAAAAACACTTCGTAGTTTTTACTTTGTAATAATCTGCAATCTGTGTTTCTTAAAATTTCAACCTCTGCATTTATCTTGTTTCCATTTGCAGGAGTAACAATTTCCTTAGGACTTTTAGTAATCTTTAAGTTTGCAGTATCTAGCAATTTATGTTCCTTCTCAAAAGGATTTGCCAGCATATAAGTTTTCTTTCTTAAAAACTCCGAGTATTCTTCAAAAGATTCAAGTTCGTTTTGTTCGTTAACCGAAATAGGTTTTCCGATACGTACCTTAATAACACGATCCTTTTGAGTAAGCAATTCCGATGGTAATTTTGCTGTACGCAAAGTATCATCTATTTTAGAAAGCCAATAGAACAATTTACTGTTTTTGGCATGAAAATAAATAGGAACAACAGGCACTTTGGCTTTTCTGATTAATTTAATCGCGCCTTCCTCCCAAGGTTTATCCACCACTAATTTCCCGTCTTTATAAGTAGAAACCTCACCAGCAGGAAAAATCCCTAAAGGTTTTCCGTCACTTAAATGACGAAACGTTTCTTTTATTCCAACCACGCTTGATTTTGCATCCTTATGATTCTCAAAAGGATTTACAGGCATGATATATTTTTTTAACGGAACAATACGGTGTAACAGGAAGTTAGCAATAATCTTAAAATTAGGCTCTCTTTCAAGCATTAACTTTAACAATAAAATGCCATCAATACCACCAAGCGGATGGTTTGAGATAGTAATATAAGCACCGTCTTTAGGTAATCGTTTTAAATCTTCTTCCGGGATTTCGAATTTTATTTGTAAATCATCCAAAACTCCATTCAAAAAAGGGAGATCTTCTAAATGTTTATTCCTATCGTAAATCTTGTTCAAGGTCGATATCTTTAGTACCTTCATAAGGACCCAGCCAGAAAAAGTACCTAACACCCCGTACTTGTCAACATTTATTGCCTTGGCAACTTCTTTCGCGGTAACTAAACCCATGTACAATTTGTTTTTTAGAGCAGGAAACAAAGATAACAAAAAACTCTACTTTTCCTTAATTCTTATTCAAACTTTCCGCTTTTTTATTACATTTGAAATACATAAAAAAAATTGTAATGAAAATTATTTCTTATAACGTAAACGGAATTCGTGCTGCAATTTCAAAAGGATTTATCGATTGGTTACAACATGCAAATCCGGATGTTATTTGTCTTCAGGAGATTAAAGCGACAGAAGATCAAATTCCGGTAGAAGATATTACCAAAGCAGGTTACCCATATCAGTATTATTATCCAGCTACAAAAAAAGGATATAGTGGTGTTGCTATCCTTTCAAAAACAAAACCAAATAACGTTGTGTACGGAACCGGAATTCAGCACATGGATTTTGAAGGAAGAAACCTTCGAGCAGATTTCGACACTTGCTCTGTAATGAGTTTATACCTTCCGTCAGGAACCAATATTCAGCGATTGGATCATAAATTCATGTTTATGGATGATTTTCAGACCTATATTAATGAGCTTAAAAAAACAACACCAAATCTTATTATTTGCGGTGATTACAACATTTGTCACGAAGCGATAGATATCCATGATCCTGTTCGTAACAAAACAGTTTCAGGGTTTTTACCAGCCGAACGCGCTTGGTTAGATGGATTCATGAAAACAGGATTTATAGATAGTTTCCGCCACTTTAACAAAGAACCACACAATTATTCATGGTGGAGTTACCGTGCAGGAGCAAGAGGAAATAACAAAGGATGGAGAATTGATTATAATTTAGTTAGCGATAGCTTACAACACAAACTAAAACGTGCCGTTATATTACCAGACGCAGTACATTCTGACCATTGCCCGGTTTTAGTCGAAATCGAAGATTAATGGTATCATTATTGTTAGATACACACAAGATTTAAGCAAACTCCAGCAAAGTATTTTTTTAGGAGCTGTTTACTTCGTCAGTTCGCTTCGCTCGTGTCCTGCTTTCCGCTATAAATAAAATTCACTGAACACATATGTGAAATATGAACTTAGTGAAGTAATCTGAATGTTTTTAAAGGAAAAACATAAAGGATTTTCGCTATAAATGAGAATTCACTGAACTCATATAAAAATAAAAGTATAGTGAAGTAATCAGGGCTAGAATCGTGCTAATACCAATAATTAAAAAAGAATAAGAAAATCTCAAATAATAAACACCACAAAAAAATGATTAAAAAAGCTTCAATCGGATTATTGATACTTGCGCTTACAACATCGTGTGTATCCAAAAAAATATACAACGATCTGGAAACGAAATTTGCCGATTTAAAAAAAGAAAATCGTTCAATCTCCGATGAAAATGCCGAATTGCTAAAAGCAAAAAATCAATTAGAGTTAGACCGTGACGGATTAAATAAAAATCTTGCTACAACTAAAGCTGAACTAGAAAAGCAAAAAGCTGATTATGCAGCTGCACAAAACAAATTAAAAGTTTTGCAAGACTCTTATGATGCGTTAGAAAAAAACAGTAATGAAGCTTTAAAAAGCAACATGAATAAAAACCGTGAGTTACTAGAACAACTAGAAGCCAAAGGAAAAGCATTAGGAGCAGAACAAGCACGTTTAGACAAAACAGCAAAACGTTTAGACGAACTAGAATCTATGATAGCAGCTAAAGAAGCAGCTATGAAAAAGCTAAAAGAAACCCTATCAAAAGCCCTAAACGGATTTGAAGGGAAAGGATTGACAGTAGAGCAAAAGAACGGAAAAGTATATGTTTCTATGGAAAACAAATTACTTTTTAATTCAGGAAGTTGGTCAGTAGGAACAGAAGGTAAAAAAGCCGTTGTAGAACTAGGGAAAGTATTAGGAGACAATCCAGATCTTTCAGTATTGATAGAAGGACATACAGATGATGATCCCTATGTAGGTTCAGGAGTAATTACAAACAACTGGGATTTATCGACTAAGAGAGCAACAGCAATTGTAGCGATCTTAAGCGAAAACAGTAAAATCAACAAACAAAAGTTAACTGCTGCAGGTCGTGGAGAATTCTCTCCATTGGCAAGCAACGCAACTCCAGAAGGAAAAGCTAAAAACCGTAGAATCGAAATCATCCTAACACCAAGATTAGATGAAATCGCCGAAATGTTAAATAGCATTAATTAAGTTACTAAGGAACTGAGGTTCTAAGGTACAAAGAAACAAAGGTTCAGGGTTTATACTCTGGACCTTTTTTTGTTTTCTGGTTATACTACAAAGTCTTTTTTGATCTTGGGAGTATTAAGTTAGAATTAAGTTTAAAAGTAATACATATCAAAAAAGATATTTATAGAGTATTTACTCAATATTGTCATTTCGAGGAACGAGAAATCTCCGTAAGAAATTCCATAATCTTTGTCGAGCTACTCGTGAAGATTTCTCGTTCCTCGAAATGACAAGTTTATGGTAATTCTGATATGGCTTTAACAGATTTCAAAAATCTTTTAATCTGTAACAGAAAATAAAACAAGATTATCTCCGAAGATGACTATGGCATAAAAAGGTTTAGAGTTTTTTAACTTTGAACCTTTTTCTTTTGAAATATTGCTTTGTACCTTTGAGCCTTATTCGTAAAAAGCTTAGAATCTTAGCAACTCAGTACCTTAGACCCTTTAAAAAAATGAAATACACTACAATTCCCAATACCGATATTAAAGTAAGTAAAATAAACCTTGGTACGATGACTTTTGGTCAACAAAATACCGAAGCCGAAGGACACGCTCAAATGGATTATGCGCTAGAACAAGGCGTTAATTTTTTTGATACTGCCGAGATGTATTCTATTCCTGCAAGTAAAGAAACTTACGGAAGTACAGAAAAGATTATAGGAACCTGGTTTAAAAAATCAGGAAAAAGAGAAGATGTGGTTTTGGCAACCAAAATCGCTGGACCAAATGATAATTTTGGCTATATGCGTGAGAAAATAGATTTCTCGCCAGCAAGTTTAAAATATGCATTAGACCAAAGTTTACAAAGATTACAAACCGATTACGTAGACATATACCAACTGCATTGGCCAGAGCGTAAAACAAATTGTTTTGGACAACGCGGACTTAAAATTCAGGACGACGCTTGGGAAGATAATATCCATGAAGTTCTACAAACTATGGAAGGTTTTATAAAAGAAGGAAAGATTAAACATGTAGGACTTTCTAATGAAAATCCTTGGGGAATTATGCGTTTTCTAGAAGAGAATAAATACAATAATTTGCCAAGAGTTAAAACAATTCAAAATCCATATTCATTATTAAATCGTCTTTTCGAGAATGCTTCTGTTGAGGTTTGTATGCGAGAGAATATAGGTTTATTAGCGTATTCGCCAATGGCTTTTGGAGTATTATCAGGTAAATTTTTATCTGGAGAAAAACATCCAAACTCAAGACTTAATTTGTTTCCACAATATACAAGATATAGTAGTGAGCAAAGTACCAAAGCAGCACGTATGTATCAGGAAATTGCTAATAAACATGGTTTAAATTTTGCACAAATGTCATTGGCATTTGTAAATCAGCAACCATTTGTAACAAGTACTATTATTGGAGCAACTACTTTGGAGCAATTAAAAGAAAATATAGATTCTATTAACCTTACATTATCAGACGAAGTTATTGCCGAAATAAATGCTGTTCACGCTGTAATTCCTGATCCAGCACCGTAGTTTAGTTTTTAGCTTCAGTCTCAGTTTTCAGTTACTACAAACCTTTCTAGCATAGATTGTCATAAAGGAACGCGGATAACACAGATTTACAAAAGTAAAGACGCGATCCCGAAGCGTCGGGACGGATTTTTTAAAAAGACTATAAAGAAAATCTGTTTTTATCTGCGTTTTCGCCTTAGCGAATCCGTTTTATCAGCGTTCCATATTAAGCATTACTGGAGATATTAAAATAAAAATCCCGATACACGTTTAATTGTATCGGGATTTTATTTTGAAAGAGATTTATAAATTTAATACCTGATCTTTAGGATATCTTACTTTATAACTAATTCGGAATTTCTTGATTTCATTAGGCTTCATTTGCAATTGCCAAGTCAATATTCCAGTTTCGGCGTTTACTTTTGCACCATCACTTTGTAATAATTCAACTTCGATTTCTTTATTCGTAGTCAAAGGATATTGATCTTTTAATAAAAGTTCAATAGCTTCTTTTTTGTTGTTTTTTACTGTGATATCATACGTAAAAGTCTGTTCTTTTTTAGAAGATAAAAACTTAGTTCCCGATTTGTCGGCTACTTTTTCACGTTTTATAGATACTTTCTTATCACGACCCATACTTAAATTTAAAGTATCACTAGTCTGACTTGGTTCGATAAAAGTTTTACCTACATACATTCCTTCAAAAATAATATTGGCTTCACCTCTTAACAAATTGTATTTGCTATAATCTGCAATTTCAGCAAGAAGGAAAGCTTCGTTTTCTACTCTTGGCGCAGCATAATATTTATATGATGAAGGCAATTTTATTTCTTTTAGAGAAACACTATGTACTTTACCGTTAGATAAAATGTCATAAGGAATATCAATATCAAAAGAAACATTAAGTTGATTCTCTTCGACAGTCGTGTAATCTGAAACAGATGATTTCTTCATTGCAACTGGTGCTACAACTACAGTTTCCATTAATGCATTGTCTTCTGCAACCCTTCCTTGCAGTTGATTCATTACACTTTTTTGTTGGTAAGCATATGGTTGACTAATATTATTATTTCTCAAAAACCAAGAACTTAGTATCGGTGCCTGATTGTTTTGGTTAGGATAACCACTAGATAAAGTAAGTTTTACTTTTTTCCAATCGATACCTGTATTTTGGATTACCTGAGCTTTGTACATCATATTAATAGGCGATGTAACACTCTCGGCACGTAGGTCATAAAACGGAGTCCAGGTAGCATTATTTGTTAAGTACGAAATATCTAATGGAACAGCACCTGCAACTTCATTCATAACCTGAACGATTAGTTTTCCCGATGAGGTTTTCTCTTCTTTACTCGTATCAACTTCAAGTTTATTACTTAGTTTTTGAAGTGTTTCGTTAAGCTTTTGTTGCTTCTCAGTAAGTGTATTAATAGTATTGGCGATTTCGATTTGCTTGTTTTTATAATACTCAACCATTTTCATTAATTCAGTTACATTCAAACCAGAATTCACACCCGAAATTTGTTGATTTTTATCTAGAAGTTGAATTGTTTTAGTCTCAGAATTTATCGTGTTATTAACTTTCTGAAGCTCTTTCTGAACCAAAACAATACTATCTCTAACTCTTTTTAAAGCGGGAGATTTAGTATCTACTTCATATTCGGAGATATAATTATTAGTAAACTGAACCGAAAGAACCGTTACTGTCGATGGAGTTCCTATTTGTATAGAATTTTCATTTAAGTCTACGGCAACATTTTTTATCACAATCTCGCTTGTTCCTAACGGAAGATTAGCGCTTGCCGTTTGCGAAATTTCGGCAGCATTAAAATATACTGTTGCGGCTTTTACTTTAGCCGTTGTAAAGATTGGCTTTTGTGCAAATGCAATTGCGCCAATCAATAATAAAGTTGATGTTACTATTTTTTTTATCATGAGTTTAATATTTAAATTGTTTGTTTAGGGGAATAAGGATTACAAATAACGAAAATTTGAATGGGTTTTAATAGTAGATAACGAGAATGATTTTCTTTTTAGAGTTATCAATTATGTTTTCAACTACACCAAAAAACTTTTCATTTACCATCGGACATCCATAACTGTTGCAAATCGGATTTATTTGTTCTTCAAAAGGAACATCCTTATATTTATGCAAAACCACATTTCTATCAAAAGCATTATCGTTGGTTTTGTCTAATCCGTATAACTTGTATGCCTTCCCAAAAGTGCCTTCATACGAATACCCAATCGAGTATTTTCCTAACGAGGTAGAAAGTGAATTATTTACGTTGCTAAATTTTAACTTCCCAGGGATTCCAGTTTCTGAGCCAGAGCCATGACCAACCAAACCTTTGTTAAGTAGTTTATCGTTTTTTAAATCATATATAAAAAAGCGTTTCTTGCCAGAAGCAATTCCCATATCGATAAAAAAGCCAACTTCGGTATTGTATTTCGAAGATGTGTTTACAAACTTTTTAATCTCGTTTATCTGGCTTTCTAGTTTTTCTTTAGAAGAAGATTTTGAACTAGTTGATTGAGGATTTTCTTCTTTATGGATGCATTTAAAACTAACAGAAAATACTCCTATAAAAATCAAAAAGAGGATACTCTTTTTCATATTCTTAAATAATTTATTTTTCACACTTTATTTATTTCTCAACAGTATATCCTTTAACTTTTGCAAGAGCAACAATCGATGTGTTTATGGCATTACCCAAATCATCTTGTTTTTTTGTCTTTTTTGCTTCGGTATCTATATAGCCTTGACGTTTTTTAGCAAGTTCGCTAATTTCCTTTTGAATATTTTCTCTTTCTTTGGTTTTTTGTGCAACAATTACTTTTAATTCGGCAGTAGATTTATTCTGAAGTTCAGCAGGCAATTCTTCTTTTTTTATTTTCGAAATAGCTGTAGCGTCATCTTTTACTTTATCAACTAGATCCCAACTATCGTTTTTATAAACAGCTTTAGATTTACTCACTGCGCGTTCAGCATAATTAGATGCAGAAACTCCCTGAGCATTTCTATCTTGTTTTTCCTGATTCATTTTTTTCTCAGAGCCTTTTGAACCATAACCAATATAAGTTTTATTGATTTTTTCATTGCATTTAGTAATTTCAACATCATAAGGAGTTACTATATAACGAACCGTTTGGTTGGAATCAATATTAAAGTATTTACCTTTTCCATAATCGGCACCATCTTTCCATAATTCATTTATACCTTGGGTTTTATCACCACAATAAATAGTATTTACATAAATATCATTCTTTAAAGCATTGCTAATGGCTTCTTTATAATTAATTCCACCCTGATTAAATTCTTCGTTTCCTGCAATATAAATTAGCTTCATATTGTTATTGTCCTTTGCCCATTTTAATTGTTTGGTTGCGTCCTGAATCACGGCTCCGCAGTATTCGTTACCACCATTTGTACTTAGAGAAAATAGTTTTTCCGAAATCAAATCCAAATCGGTCGAAAGTGGTGCTATTTGTCGGATGTAATTAGATTGTTTCGATAAACCGTCATTGCCATATTCATACAAAGCAATTTCGATATCGGGATTTTGTCCATTGTATTTTAAAGTTGTCAAAGTGTTCACAATATTCCAAAGTCGGGATTTTGCCTGGTCAATTAATCCATCCATACTACTAGAAGTATCTAATAATAATGCAACTTGTATTTTGGTTTTTTCTGCAGTTATTGGTTTTTCAATTTTAGTATTCTTCTTGAAGTTTGCATTAGTATAATTGCTATTTGCAAAAGAGAATGTAGTTGCTAAAAGCGCTGAGATAAGGATTGATGTTTTCATGATTTCCTATGTTTTAGATTGTGATTATAGACCAAACTTATAAACTTAAAGAGTTCGTTTTTTGCAGAAATGGTGAAACGGTATTTTCACTTGGTGAAACGAGTTGTAAACGGAATATAAAATACTTTACTTTACAGTATTGTTTTTGAAGGTTCTGAGGTGCTAAGAAATTAAGGCACTAAGATTTAAAAAAAGATAAAATATATGAGCCGTTTAGTAATTGTTTTTTCTTTATTTCTAATGTTGTTACTTCCGTTTGGAGTAGTGGCACAGGATTCTCTTGCCAAGAAAAAAGCAGTGCCAATTTCCAAAATGAGCAAAGTATCTAAAGAATTACAAAAATCATTGGATGTAAATGATGAAACGCAAATAGGTCAAAATTATGAACGCCTTGCGAATGAATTCCTTAATAAAGGAGATAATGCAAAGGCCGAAGAATATTATAAAAAAGCATTAGCAAGTTATACCAAACAAAATCTTGCAGATGATAAAATACGAGTAACAAGAAGTATCGCCAAAGTACAAGAGAACCAGAAAAAGTTCGACTCGGCAATAAAAAATTATGAAGCAGCAGGGGCTATTTCAGAAGATAAAAGCGAGGGAAAAATAAACCAGAATGACGCTAACCGATTGCGCACACAAGCAAGCCCGATTACGCAAGCAGGATATGTAAATTCTAATATTGAGTTACTTAAAAAAGAGAATAAAATCGATGAGGTATCTGCGGCATATGTTCAAAAAGCGGAGAATTCTCTACAACAGCAAAATAAAATAGTTGCAATCGAGAGTTACAATAAAGCGCTCGCTTACGCAAAAGATAAACCGGAAGAAGTCATTAAGATTAAAAATGAAATAGCCAAAGTATATGCTTCGGATAATCAGTTTGAGAAAGCGATTGGCATAAACGAAAGACTTTTGGCGGAAGCCAAAACCAAACAAGATTTCATCACACAAATCAAGCAATTGCAATCTTTGGCAAAACTTTATTTTAAAAAAGAAGAGCCTAAGAAAGCCATTCTGTCGCTTAAAGAAGCCTATGATTTAGCATCTAAAAATGGAAATTCTACCGAGGCAAAGAAAAGTTTGTCGGCTTTAATAGCGTATTACAAAACCAAAGGAAACGATAAAGAAAGTATTGCTTTATATGAGCAGTTCTTTAAGAATTTTGACGAACTAATCCAATCTGATACTACACTAATCGATGCAAAAACATTTCAGGTAACCGAAGATAAAATTCGTCAGTTAGAAAAAGAAAAAACCTTAAAAGATGAATTAATTACAAAGAAAAACACCTTCAATTATTTTCTTTTAGGTTCTATATTATTGCTCTTGCTTTTATTCCTATTTATTGTAAAAGCCTTGTATTCGATAAAAACTAAAAATAAAGAAATTGCATTACAATCGTTGAGACGAGAAATGAACCCACATTTTATCTTTAATAGTTTGAATAGTGTGAATCAGTTTATTTCGGAAAATAAAGAATTAGAAGCCAATAAATACCTGACCTCTTATTCTAACCTGATGCGAAACATGATGGAAAACTCCAATAAGGATTTCATCACATTAGACAAAGAAATTGAACAATTAAAAAAATACCTGGACTTAGAACATTTGCGTTTTCAGGATAAATTTGATTTTAAAATTAATGTCGATGAAGCTTTGGATGCCGAAACGGTTTTAGTTCCCAATATGATTATTCAGCCGCATCTGGAAAATGCAATTTGGCACGGATTGCGCTACCTTGATAAAAAGGGATTTCTTAATCTTAATTTTGAGTTTGCAGATGGAAAAGTGGTGGTTGTTATAGAAGATAACGGTATTGGTTTAACCAAAAGTCGAGAACTAAAAACAAGTAATCAAAAAGCACATGAGTCCCGTGGATTAAGCAATACTAAGGAACGTATTGGTTTGCTGAACGAATTGTATAAAAAGAATATTTCTTTTGAAATTATCGAAAAAGAGATGCCAGAAACAGGAACTATTGTCCGAATTGTTTTTCCATTAATAGATAAAATATGATGACTTTTCAAAAGATAAGAAGTGTAATTGTCGAAGACGAACTTGCAGCACGAGAAGTACTCAAGAATTATTTGAGTAAATATTGTCCGCAGGTTGAGGTTATTGGCGAAGCGCAAAATATAAAAGAAGCAGTTCCATTGTTACACGAACTACAACCACAATTGGTTTTTCTGGATGTTGAGATGCCTTTTGGGAATGCTTTTGATGTTTTGGAAGCATGCAAAGATTTACATTTTGAAACGATTTTTGTTACCGCTTTTTCTGAATATTCATTAAAAGCTTTAAACCAAAGTGCTGCTTATTATCTTTTAAAACCTATTAGTATTGAAGAATTGATTGTTGCAGTAAACAAAGTGCATCATCAGGTTATGAACCATGAAATTTTTAACAGAAACAAAATTATCGTTGAGAATTTTCATGAAACTAAACCCGAAAAGCAACAAGTAATTTTACCAACATTAGAAGGTTTTGAAGTGGTTAAAATGGAAGAAATTGTTCGATTAAAAGGTAATGGAAACTTCACTGATTTATACCTAAACAACGGAAATAAGAAAATGGTTTGTCGATTCTTAAAACACTTTTCAGAGATTTTACCCTTACCATTTATACGAGTTCATAAATCGCATATTATTAATATGAATTGTGTAAAATCATATAATAAAGGCGGAATTATAACTCTAAATGATGGGGCAGAAATTGAAGTTTCTCCAACGTATAAAGAAGATTTCCTGAAGAATTTTAAGTAAGTGCTATACTTTACTGATGTAAGTGCAATATCATTAAGTTAAGGAAAAAGATGCAATACTTTGCCGAATATATCTCTCGTAAAGACGCAAAGAAGCCATATTTAAACTTAGCTACTTGGCGCCTTTGCGAGAAAAATTATACCTACAAAGTTTCCGAAACCTTACAGGATGAAGTGCTAAAAGATTTAAAGATCAAACTCATCATCTATAGACATAGAATCTACAGGAACTGCCGTTGAATCTGGTGCTTTTATTCGCAATAGCGAACGAGCGTTTCCAGAA
Organism: Flavobacterium sp. PL02; assembly: GCF_035013205.1. NCBI lineage: Bacteria > Pseudomonadati > Bacteroidota > Flavobacteriia > Flavobacteriales > Flavobacteriaceae > Flavobacterium > Flavobacterium sp. PL02. The sequence continues at coordinate 180,993 of NZ_JAYGJP010000009.1, read as the reverse complement.
ATATAAACAGGCGACCTGTTAATAGTGTCTTCAGGAGTTAAAACACCACGACGCAACATAATATTGCTAAGGAATTTTTGGTTTCTGATAGCGTAATCTTTTAAGTTTCCTTGGTCATTAAATTGATAGGTGAATTTTCTTGGACTCGGAATAATTGTAGCCAGAAATAAACATTCGTTAAGACTTAAATCGGATGGGCTTTTCTGGAAATAAAAACGACTTGCTTCGCCAATTCCGTATACATTTGGCCCCCATTCGATAATATTAAAATATACTTCGAGCATACGTTGCTTGCTTACCACACGATTGTTTTCGAGAATATAAACGAGTAAAATCTCTTCGAGTTTGCGCGATAAAGTTTTTTCTCTGGTTAAGAAAACATTCTTTATTAACTGCATACTAATAGTACTTGCGCCACGAGAAAACTTTTTGGTTCGGATGTTTTTTAATATCGATTGTTTAAAAGCTTCATTAATAAAACCACGATGAGAGAAAAATGATGGATCTTCGGTAGTTAAAACACATTTTTGAAGATACGGAGAAATTTGCTCAATAGGAGTATAATTTGGATTTCCGGCACCTACTAAAACTGGTCGTTGCAATACATTTTTTATGATGGCACGATATACAAATTCGCCATTTAATTTGGTAAGGTTTGCTTCACCATATTTGGTGATAACAAGGTTTTCTTTGTTCAATTTGCTATCAAAAACTAAACTGTTTGGTTTATTTTTGTTGAATTTAAAATCAAGTTTATAGTCAAAATTTCCTGTAGCTTCCATGCCTTGAAAATGGGTAAACAAACCATCAGGCAATGAAACAATAAAATCCTGCGCTTTCATTTTAGGAATAGCAACTTTTAGAGTATAGACAGTATCCGATTGGGTATTATAAGAAACATAAGGATGGAACTTTATTTTGTTTAACTGAACAGTTGAGGTACTATCTATTGAAATAAAATCAGAACCTAACAAGAAGCGATAATCAAAACGAGCATTTTTTATTACTACATCTTTGCTGGCAATTCTTGCATGGTTAATTTTTAAATTTGTGATAGACGAATAACCATCAATATGAAGTTCGCTTCCGTCTTTTTTAATGTTTTCAATATTCAAGCGGATAGAGTCAAAACTAGCCAACATATTAAAACGGTCATCGATGTAGGGTACTCGAATTGCTCCTGTGTCAAGGTTAAAAAATCGAATATCGGCTTTCTTGTTTCTTGGGTCAGCAAATCCTTTTATGTTCCAGCGTTGATCGAATGTATTAGTTTGAACATGTAAATTGGTTTCAAGTTCTTTATCGACCAGGACTAATTTACTTATTGCAATTTGTGCTTTCTTACCATTATCATCAATCTTAAAAATTAAATTTTCCAACTTCATATCGGTAGGAACAAGATTTAATAATTTAGATATAATTCTATAGGCATACGCTGCATATTCTCTTTTTTCGTTTTTAGAAGTATTAGTACTGTCTTTTTTTAAGAAGGCATCAAAGTTCTTAATGTTTCCTTTTTTTACTAATTGTATAAAGCCTCTGTCGATTTTTAAAGTTCCAATCTGGATATCTCCCACCAATAAATGCGATAAACTAATACTGGTTTCTATATTGTGAATATTACAAAGCGTATCTGCATTTTTTGGTACCAAGATTACATTGGTTAGTTTTATCCCCGAAAGCCCATCAAAAGAAGCGGTTTTTACCGAAAACGTACTGTTGTATTCTTTGTTCATTTTATCGGAGACCTTCGCTATAGCTTTATGTAAAAGGGCATCTCTAAAAAAGTAAAATCCTAAAAAAAGTACCACTAAAACTAATGCAAGTATTAGGAATGCTTTGAATATTTTTTGTTTTGGAAACTTCATAAATTGAATTGCTATTTGAAATAATTCGGCTTCTATTATCTGAATTAGAATTATCAGTCTATAAAGAAAATAAAAATCCATTAAAGAATTGGAAAAGTTGACGCAAAAGTTTCCTTATTCAGTATGTATATTTTGATTCAATTTTGCAGCTTTTTAAATAATGTATTTTTCATAGTATAAATCTTATATATTTGCAGAATTATTAATAATTAAAATCAGTTTAAATGAAAACTTTAAAGAAATTTATGTTTATGGCTGTTGTCATCTTTTCACTAGTAGTATCATCTTCTTGCAGTAGTGACAATTCATCAGAAGATAATCTAGAGGAAAGTACAAGTGCAGAAGGGTATATTAAATTTAAATATAATGGGGTTGCTTATAATTTTAACCCTGCTATAATTACTTCAGGAAGCATAAATATAATGGGGTATGAGGGAATTGATGATACTTTTAAAAGTATTTCTATATGGCTGCCTTTGGATTTTACAACAGGAAGTCATCCAATTGTATATGATTTGTCAAATCTTACAACTACCTACCAAGCAAATTTTAGTTTTAAACCTGAAATAAACAATATTAGTGCAACATCAGGAACTGTGAATATTACGGAGAAAAGTGATAAAAAAATAGCAGGGACATTTAGTTTTTCTGGATCAAGAGATGGAAAAACATTTACAATTACCGAGGGAAGTTTTAGTGCACCAAAATTTTAGTAATTGCTTTATAAAAAAAATCTCGCTCAAAATCTTATTAAATTAAGGTTCTGAGCGAGATTTTTAAAATATAAATTGTTGAATTAACCAAAAAGAATACTGGCTACGTCTTCGATTTTGGCAACAAGTTCAATTTTTATTCCTGTATTTTTTAATGCAATTTTATTGTACTTAGATACAAAAATAGTCGAAAATCCTAATTTTTCTGCTTCTTGTATGCGTTGGTCAACTCGGTTTACAGGACGTATTTCGCCTGATAAACCAACTTCTCCAGCAAAACAAAAACCTTTAGTTACAGGAATATCTTCATTTGAGGATAAAATAGCTGCAACAACAGCAAGATCTATCGCAGGATCATCTACAGAAATCCCTCCAGTTACATTCAAGAATACATCTTTTGCTCCCAAGCGAAATCCTGCTCTTTTTTCTAAAACAGCCAAAATCATGTTTAATCTTTTGGCATTATATCCTGTAGTACTTCGTTGAGGTGTTCCGTAAACAGCGGTACTTACTAAGGATTGTATCTCGATCATTAACGGACGCATTCCTTCAAGTGTCGATGCGATTGCTGTTCCTGATAATTCTTCGTCTTTGTGCGAAATTAATATTTCAGACGGATTACTTACTTCTCTTAAACCACTTCCTAGCATTTCGTAAATTCCTAATTCGGCAGTAGATCCAAAACGGTTTTTTAGTGATCGTAAAATGCGATATACATGATTTCTGTCTCCTTCAAATTGTAAAACCGTATCTACCATGTGTTCCAAAATCTTAGGACCTGCTATGTTTCCGTCTTTGGTAATATGCCCAATCAGGATAACAGGAATATTGGTTTCTTTGGCAAACTTGATTAACTCAGCAGTAGTTTCTCTAATTTGAGAGATACTTCCGGCTGTTGATTCGATATAATCCGTATGAAGCGTTTGGATAGAATCGATAATTACTATCTCGGGCTGAATGGCTTCAATTTGTTTGAAGATATTTTGTGTTTTGGTTTCGGTAAGAATATAGCAATTGTCACCATTTGGCGTGATTCTTTCGGCACGCATTTTTATTTGTTTCTGGCTTTCTTCTCCAGAAACGTAAAGAGTTTTATAAGGTAGTTGTAATGAAACTTGAAGCAAAAGTGTACTTTTTCCAATTCCAGGTTCTCCTCCTAAAAGAGTTAATGAACCAGGAACAATACCACCACCAAGTACACGGTTTAATTCGCCGTCAGTTGTGTCCATACGAACTTCCTGAGTCGAATCTATTTCGTTTATTCGTAAAGGGCGAGGAGCCTTGCCACTAGGTGTAGGTTCGCTCTTCCAAGCAACTTTTTCTTGTTTTTGGATAATTTCCTCGGCTATGGTATTCCATTCTTTGCACGAATTACATTGCCCTTGCCATTTGGAATATTGGGCGCCACAATTCTGGCAAAAAAATGTTGTTTTAACTTTTGACATTATTTCTTTTTAATAAGACCGTTCATTTCATCTATTTTGTCATACATCAAGTCTTTGTTTAATTTACCAATAGGTTCCATTTGGGAAGCGTTTTGATATTTTTTTGAAGCTCTTTTTGCATCACCCATTTTTTCATACATCAATCCTAATTCATATTCGCCTAGCATTGCTTTAGGATAGCTTGTATTGGCGATTTCGGCTAATATACCCAATTCGTCGTAAGCATTGTTTTTTAAAATAGCGGTTTCTACTGCTATATAATCATTCATTCGAACAGGCATTTCTACACCTAATGTTTTTGTGATGATATCGTATTTGTTTCTTAGATAATCTACATAACCAGATTTAAGAATAACTATTTTGTCATTATACTCAGCTAAATTTATAGGTTTGTATGCATCAAAAATTTGATTTAAAGCATTTGGAATCGAGTATAAAACCACTGAATAATAAGTCGTATTTTTAAATAAATCGTATTTGTAATTTATTAAAGGATTGTTGGCTATTTTGATGTTTTGATCTAGTTTTTGAATAGGTTCTTTTGTCTTTTTAACATCTCCATCGGCAGCCGATAGATAATAAAATAACGGTGTTTTTAATTTAGCAAATTTTTCAGGAACACGTACTTCCATTTGAGTTGCCAATTCTGGACTCATAGAGATAAAGGCATTAAATATAGGAACTTCTTTATACAAGAAAAAATTCAAATAACCTGCAGTCACACCATGACCAGCAATAATTCGGAACGGGGCTGTGCGGTATTTTCTTTCCACTAAAGGGATTACCTCTCCCGCAACAAATTCGAAAAATTTAGCTCCTTTTTCAAAAGGTAGGCCATTAATTCCATCGAAGGTAGAATCGTCTTCGCGTTCATCATTTTTATTTTGATGAATAGCTACAATAATAACTTCTGGTAAATCATCCCAATAGGTACCATATTTTAAAGCACCACTAAATGGATCAAGAAGATATTCTCCATCGAATAAATAAAGAACTGGGTAATTTCTGGTTTTATTATTTTCGTAAGAAGCAGGTAATTCTACAGTAATGGTTCTTGTTTCTCCTAATGATGTTGAATTAATTGTTTCTGTTTTTCTTTGAGAAAAAGCTGTAATTGAAATAAAAAGAAGTAGTAGGTAAACTTTTTTCATAATTTGGGATTTCTGAAATTTTAAGATTGTTAAAATAGAGTAGCAATATAGTACTTTATTTTTCTTATTTAATACTTGTTAATTGCAAATTGGCAAAGCAATGTTGTTTAGTTGGCTTATAGATACGACAAAAATCCTTTTACAAATTTTAACTTTGAAAAAGGATGATTTTATTTGTTAAGAAATGGATTTATGTCAACGAATTGTCATTTTCATTTGGGAAAACGATCCATGGTTTGAAGGTTTTGGCTTCTTCAAACTCCAATGTTGCGTAAGAAATGATTATGATGATATCATCTTTTTGTACTTTTCTTGCTGCAGGACCATTTAGGGTTATTTCGCCCGAATTTCGTTCTCCTTTAATAGCATACGTTTCAAAACGTTCGCCATTATTGATGTTCACAATTGCTACTTTTTCACCTTCAATAATATTTGAGGCGTCTAGTAAGGCTTCGTCAATAGTAATGCTGCCAATATAATTAAGATCGGCTCCAGTTACTTTTACACGGTGTATTTTTGATTTTACTACTTGAATTTGCATGCTACAAAAGTAAATTAATTTAATGAAATAGTGTCAATCAACCTAATAGAATTAACAAATACTGCTATAAATGCGCGGTAATTTTTGTCTTTATTTTTGTGTTCTATAGGTAATAATGTAGATTCATCGGCAATTACGAAATATTCTAATTCAAACTTATCATTGTCTTTGAAGGAATTTTCTACAAATTCAATTGTTTCTTCGGGACTTTTAGTCTGAAATATTTCTTTTGCTTCGGTTAAGGTTTTGTAAATTATAGCAGCTTCCTGACGTTCATCGGGTGTTAAACGTTCGTTTCTGGAGCTCATTGCTAATTGGTTTGATTCTCTAAAAATAGGGCAACCAACTACATTTACAGGTAAATGGTTTTTTTCGACCATTTTCTTTACAATTTGTAATTGCTGGAAATCTTTCTCTCCAAAATAAGCGTTTGTAGGAGTGATAATCTCGAATAAACGTTTTACAATTGTACCTACACCATTAAAATGCCCAGGTCTGAATTTTCCCTCCATTTGGTTTTCTAATCCGTCGAAATCAAAGGATTGAGAAACAGTATGACCTTCGTAAATATCTTCGACAGTTGGAGCGTATAAAATTATTTTATCGCTTAATGTGCGCATTTTTTTTACATCTTCGTCTAGAGTTCGGGGGTATTTTGCTAAATCTTCTTGGTTGTTAAACTGTGTTGGATTTACAAAAATACTTACAACTGTGTCATCATTTTCGTTCAATGATCGTTGCATTAATGCTAGGTGACCTTGGTGTAAAGCGCCCATGGTTGGTACGAAACCAACACTCGAATTTTCGGTTTTAATAGTTTTTAAATAAGCTATTAAAGCAACTTTACCGTAGAAAATATGCATGGTGGTATTATTAAAATTTAGTGCAAACATAATATATTAGTTAATAACTGCATAAAATTTTGTAATTTTGCATCGTTTTTATTACCAAAAATTAAGCAAATTACTATTATGAAAGATAAGAGGATATTGTATGTATCATCTGAAGTCGTGCCTTATTTGGCTGAAAATGAGGTTTCTTTAATGTCTTATGATGTGCCAAAAATGATTAATGATCAAGGCGGACAGATAAGAATTTTCATGCCAAGATATGGGAATATCAATGAAAGAAGACACCAGTTGCACGAAGTAATCAGGCTTTCAGGCATGAATTTGGTAGTGAACGACTTAGATATGCCATTGATTATTAAGGTAGCATCTATCCCAAAGGAGAGAATTCAGGTTTACTTTATAGATAACGATGAGTATTTTAAAAGGAAAGCAACCTTTGCCGATGAAGAAGGCGTGATGTATCCAGATAATGACGAACGAGCAATTTTCTTTGCAAAAGGAGTTGTTGAAACCGTTAAGAAATTAAACTGGGTTCCAGATATTATTCATGTACATGGATGGATGGCTGCAATGTTGCCTATTTATATGAAACATTATTATAAACATGAAGCGTTATTTTCTGAAACCAAGATTGTAACGTCTGTTTATACGCAATCGTTTGATGAAACATTAGACCCTGAAATGATTAAGAAAGTAAAGTTTGATGGTATTCCACATGAAGCTGTTTCAGACTTAGAGATTCCAAATTATGAAAATATTTTAAAGGCAAGTATTCTTCATTCTGATGGAGTAATTATAGCTTCAAATAACCTATCTTCAAGTTTAACAAAATTTATAGAATCTTCGGGAAAACCTTTTTTACCTTTCGCCGCAAAAGATGCATTCGCAGAAGCGTATACAAATTTTTATAAAAACGAGATTCTTTAAAATTTAACTTTTTTATTACACATGTATAATACTTCTTTTTTTAAGAAAATACTTTTAGTTGCAAGCGTTGTTCTTTTATATTCTTGCGATAAGGATTTCAATGTTATTGGTGATGATTTAATAGGTGATAATCACTTTGATTTAGCGATATACAATTCAAATGTTGTAGCTTATAATCAACAAATATTTCCAATACAATCTAATAATTTAAATATAAATCAATTAGGGATTTATGATAATCCAGCATTTGGTATTACAACGGCTAATTTTGCTACTCAGTTGACATTAGCAGCTGTGGCTCCGGTTATTGGTGCAAGCCCAGTTGCGGATAGTATTGTGTTAAGTGTTCCATATTTTAGTCATATGACGGCGCAAAATACAGATGGAAGTAGTGTTTATAAATTGGATTCAATATATGGTCCTGATTTGTCTAAAATAAAGCTAAGTATTTATGAGTCGGGTTATTATATGGCGGATCTAGATCCAAGTAATAATTTTCAGAATAAGCAGCTTTTTTATACGAATCAAAATTCTGATTTTTATAATGCTAAAGTTGCTAGTCGTTTGAATAATGCTTCAAATCCATTGAATAATGATGCATTTGTTTTTAGTTCAAGTGAAATTAGAGAAAGTACTAGTGATGCCACTGGAAAAGTGACTGTTACAAGGAGTGCTCCAGCAATGAGATTAAAATTAGATAAAACTTATTTTGAAGATAGAATTTTAAAAGCTTCAGCATCTAATTTAGCTACAAATGATGTTTTTAAAAATTATTTCAGAGGATTATATTTTAATATTGATAAATCTGGTAGTGATCCTGGAAATATGGCAATGATGGATTTTAAGAAAGGTAAAGTAACAATTTATTATAAAGCAAAGACTGTTATAACAACAGATCCAGAGGAAACAATGGAGTCAAAAACGCTTGTTCTTAATTTAACTGGTAATACTGTAAATCTTTTAAATCAAAGTAATGTAAATCCTGCTTACAATACTGCAATAACTACTCCTAAAGTTACAGGTGATGATAAGCTGTATTTAAAAGGAGGAGAAGGATCAATGGCAGTGTTAGAGCTTTTTGCGCCAGGAGAGTTAGATGAAATTAGAAGTAAAGGGTGGTTGATTAATGAAGCAAATTTAGTTTTTAATATTGATTCGGATGCTATGAAGAATAGCTCAGAACCAAACAGAATTTATTTGTACGATTTTAATAATAATCGACCTATTGTTGATTATTATAATGATGGAACTCCAAGTGCTTCTACTGATGTAAAAAAAGCAAAACAGATTTTTAGTGGTATTATAAATGTTGATCCAACAAGTAAAAGAGGTACCAGTTATAAAATCAGAATTACTAATCATGTTAGAAATTTGATAAAATATAAGGATTCAACTAATGTAAAGATGGGGATAGTAGTTACAGAGGATATAAATACAATCACTTCTAATAAATTAAGAGATTCAGATAAAAAATTAACTGCTAGGCCTGAAATTCCTTTTACTGCAGCTCCGAGAGCATCTGTTTTGAATCCGTTAGGGACAATTCTTTATGGAGGAACTCCTGCGGCAGCTGATAAGAGATTGAAACTTCAGATTTACTACACGAAACCAAATTAATTTAAATAGATATGTGTGGAATTGTTGGATATATAGGATATAGAGAGGCGTATCCTATTGTAATTAAAGGACTAAAACGACTCGAATACAGAGGATATGATAGTGCTGGCGTTATGTTATATGACGGAGAAGCAGTTAAACTTTGTAAAACAAAAGGTAAAGTTTCGGATCTTGAAGCTAAGGCTAAAGATAATTTTACGACAAACGGAACTATAGGAATAGGACATACGCGTTGGGCAACACATGGTGTTCCTAACGATGTGAATTCGCATCCTCATTTGTCAAACTCAGGAGACTTGGCGATAATACATAATGGTATTATTGAAAACTATGCTCCGCTTAAAGAAGAGTTGAAAAAAAGAGGATACATTTTTCATTCTGATACTGATACTGAAGTATTGGTGAATTTGATTGAAGATGTTCAAAAACAAGAAAATCTTAAACTAGGTAAAGCAGTTCAGGTTGCATTAAATCAAGTTGTAGGTGCTTATGCTATTGCAGTATTTGATAGAAAAAATCCAAATGAAATTGTTGCTGCCAGATTAGGTAGTCCGTTAGCAATTGGTGTTGGAGAAGGTGAATATTTTATTGCATCTGACGCTTCTCCTTTTATCGAATATACTACAAATGCAGTTTATCTGGAAGATGGTGAAATGGCCAATATCAGATTGCATAAGCCTATTAAAATCAGAAAAATTAAAGATGATTCTTTGGTTGATCCTTATATTCAAGAACTTCAAATGAATTTGGAGCAAATTGAAAAAGGAGGTTATGACCATTTCATGCTTAAAGAAATATACGAACAACCAAGCGTTATAAAAGACACGTATAGAGGAAGACTTCATGCAAATGAAGGAATTGTTCAGCTAGCAGGTGTTGAAGATAATTTGGAAAAATTTCTTAATGCTGACAGAATTATTATTGTTGCTTGTGGTACTTCATGGCATGCAGGTTTAGTTGCAGAATATATCTTTGAGGAATTTGCCCGAATTCCAGTAGAGGTTGAATATGCTTCGGAATTTAGATACCGTAATCCTATCATCAATAAAACAGATGTTGTTATTGCAATCTCTCAATCGGGAGAAACTGCAGATACAATGGCTGCTATTAAATTAGCAAAAGAACATGGAGCATTTGTATTTGGTGTTTGTAATGTTGTTGGTTCATCTATTTCTAGAGAAACTCACGCAGGAGCTTATACTCATGCAGGTCCAGAGATTGGAGTTGCGTCTACAAAAGCATTTACAACTCAAATTACTGTGTTAACAATGATTGCTTTGCGTTTAGCAAAAGCAAAAGGAACATTATCTAATCCTGATTTCCATAGATATTTACAAGAATTAGAGCTTATACCAGACAAGGTAAAAGAAGTTTTAGAAACTAATGATGTTGCTAAAGAAATTGCAGCTGTTTTTAAAGATTCTCCAAATTGTTTGTACTTAGGAAGAGGTTATAACTTTCCTGTGGCGCTAGAAGGAGCTTTAAAGCTAAAAGAAATCTCGTATATCCATGCTGAGGGTTATCCTGCGGCAGAAATGAAGCACGGACCAATTGCTTTAATAGATGAGCAAATGCCAGTAATTGTAATTGCGCCTAAGCAAGGACATTACGATAAAATTGTAAGTAATATTCAAGAGATAAAATCCAGAAGTGGAAAAATCATCGCTGTAGTTACTAAGGGAGATACACAAGTACGTGAATTAGCGGATTATGTGATTGAAATTCCTGAAACATCAGATGCTTTATCGCCATTAATTACTACAATTCCGTTGCAACTTTTATCTTATCACATAGCAGTTATGAGGGGTTGTAATGTTGATCAACCAAGAAACTTGGCTAAGTCAGTTACTGTAGAGTAAAACAAAAAATAAAACATAAGTGTTTGAAAAAGCGAGATTTATATCTCGCTTTTTTTTATATCAAAAAATTAAGAATTCATTTTTGTAGAATATTCAATTTTTTGTTAAAAATAATATGTATGCATAGTATATTTCAATGAGTTAGGGCTTTATAGTTGTCAAAAGTTTAAAAAACAGCAATGTGAAAAATGTATTTTTGTTGCTAAAAAAATAAAGAAAATTAATTCTTTTTAACAAATTTTTAGTAATATCAAAAATATTTGTACTTTGGCAATATAAACCAACTAAATCTAACCAAATGAGAATGTATTTACTTATTCTATCATTGTTCTTCTGCGGCGTTTCTTTTGCGCAGAGTACAATTTCAGGTTCCGTTACCGATAATAAAAATCAATCGATTCCAGGGGCTAATATTAACGTTGTTGGAGAGTCCAGTAGTACCTCTACTGATTTTGACGGATCATTTACTTTAAAGTCCTCAAAAAATTTTCCTTTTACAATTAAGGTTACGGCAGTAGGCTATGAAACGAAAACGGTTAATGTTACTTCGGCTTCGCAAAAAGTTATTGTGTCGTTAGCAGAAGAAAGAACAATGTTAAACGAGATTGTAGTTTCGGCTTCGAGAACTCCAGAAAGAATTATTGAGTCGCCTGTTACAATTGAGAGAATGGGGCTTCAGGAAATAAGAAATACAACGGCTCCGTCTTTTTACGAAGGATTGGAGAATATGAAAGAGGTTATTTTTAATACTAGTAGTATTTCGTTTAAATCGGTAAATACGAGAGGTTTTGCAACTGTTGCTAATACTCGTTTTATGCAATTGGTTGATGGTATGGATAATTCATCTCCTGCGTTGAACTTTGTATTAGGAAACTTAATTGGTCTAAATGATTTAGATGTTGCAAGTGTAGAGCTTTTGCCTGGAGCATCGTCTGCACTTTATGGAGCTAATGCTTTTAATGGTATTTTGTTTATGAATAGTAAAAGCCCTTTTACAAATCAAGGGATTAGTACTTATTTTAAATATGGTCAAACATCTCAGGATGTTGCAGGAACAAATGATTATGTTGATTTTGGGTTTAGAGCGGCTACTGCATTTACTAAACATTTTGCATTAAAAGCAAACTTTAATTATATAAGCGCTACTGAGTGGATTGCTGATGATCAAAGAAGTATGACTGGAGGTTCTATTGGTCATGCAAATAATCAAAATTATGATGGATTAAATATTTATGGAGATGAGGTAACTACCTTTCTTTCTAATGTAGGGCAGGTAAGTAGAACGGGATATCATGAAAAAGATTTAAATGATAATAAATCTAAAAGTATAAAGGCAGATTTTGCTATGCATCTTAAACCATGGGAAAGTGAAACTGAGATTATACTTCAGTATAAGGTAGGTGTAGGAAGTACTATTTATCAAGGAGCAAATAGATATTCTTTGAAAAATTTCTTTATGGATCAAACCAAATTAGAAATTAAAGGAAAGAATTTCTTTGCGAGAGTTTATATGACTACAGAAGATGCTGGAGATTCGTATGATATGCGTTTTGCTGGTTGGAATGTAAATAGAGCAGCTAAATCAGATACAAACTGGTTTACAGATTATGCTAAATCATTTCAATTATCATCGGCAGTATTAGGACTTAATGCAAATGATGCTGCAAATTATGCTAGAAATTTTGCAGATTATAACGTTTCGCCAGGTTTAGGTCTATCACCAAATATTGATCCTAATAATCCAAGTGCTCCAAGATCTGCAAGATTTGAACCAGGTTCTCCTCAGTTTAAAAGTGCATTTGCTAATGTGGTAAGTAATCCAGATTTAACACAAGGAGCTAAATTTATTGATCACTCTAAATTATATCATTCAGATGTGAATTATAATTTTAAAGACCTTATCAAATTTGCTGAAATTCAAGTTGGGGGCTCTTGGAGAGAGTATTTAATGAATTCTGAAGGAACAATTTTTACAGATTATGACGGACCTTTAAATTATAAAGAATACGGTGCTTATACGCAATTGGCAAAAAAATGGATGGATGATAGATTGAAATTTACTGGATCTGTTCGTTATGACAAAAGTCAGAATTTTAAAGGGAATATATCTCCAAGGGTAGCATTTGTATATTCAGCAGGAGCAACAAGAGTTCATAATTTTAGAGTTTCTTATCAAACAGGTTTTAGAAATCCAACAACTCAAGATCAATATATTGGTCTGGATTTAGGGCCATTTGCATTAATTGGTTCTGCTGCAGAAAATCTTGATCGTTTTACAGAAATTAGAGATGTGAGTCCTGCTGGTCAAGCTGCAGGTAATCCTGCTCAGATAGAAATGAGTGGGCAAAATGCTTATCATAATGCATATACTGTAGCTTCTGTACAAGCATTTGCAGCTTCGGGAAATCCTAAAGATTTACAAGTAGCTAATATTGGTTTGGTAAAACCAGAAGAAGTGCAAGCTTTTGAGGTTGGGTATCGCTCAGTAGTAAGAGATTTTTCAATTGATCTTAATGCATATTATAATATCTATGATAATTTCATGAATACAGCTCGAGTAATTAGTCCGTATTATGGAACGGTGGGAACGGATATGACTAATCCAGCGGTATTACAAAGTTACCAAGCGTTGGCATTTGGAGATAGAAGAGTTTATCAGGTTTATACAAATACAAGTGCGCAAATTACCTCTTTTGGTGTTGGTGTTGGTTTATCTAAAAAAGTATATAAAGACTTTGAGGTTGGTGTTAACTACAACTATTCACAATTTAATTTTGATCAGTCGAAAGATCCTGGATTTGTTGCAGGTTTTAATACTCCAAAACATAGAATTAAAGGTTCGTTAGGAAATTCGAAATTATTTAAAAATTTTGGGTTTAACATGAATATAAGATGGAATACAGAGTATTTATGGGAGGCATCTTTCGCAGATGGAATGGTTCCGGAGAATACGGTATTTGATGCTCAGGTAAATTACGGAATTCCTAAGTTGAAATCAGTTATCAAGGTTGGAGCAACAAATATTTTTGGAAAAGATTATATTCAGGTTGTAGGAGCAGGTTTAATAGGGCAACAATGGTTTGCTTCATGGACAATTAACCCATAAAATTATAGATATATAATTAAGTACTTCTTGTTGAATTAAGAAGTTTTGGGAAAATGAATATTAATGTATTAAAATAACAAATCATGATAAAAAATTTTAAATGGCTACTATTGGTTTCATTAGCCTTTGTAGCATGTAATAACGATGATGAAGATACAACACCAGCAGAAGTTCCAGTAACACCAGGTTCGGCAGTTTTTACAAAGTATGTAGCTTTGGGGGATTCATTTGCAGCAGGATATAGTGATGGAGCTTTATTTGTAAAAGGACAGGGAGGTTCTTATGCTAATATATTGTCTCAGCAGTTTATTGCTGCTGGGGGTGGGGATTTTAAAACGCCGTTGACTTCGGATAATGTTGGAGGGTTGTTATTTGGGGGTGTTCCAAATCCAAAATTTCCGCCAAGATTTGCAATATTAGGATTTAATCCAGATGGTACGCCAAAGATTGCGCCCGTACCATTTGCTTCCACAACTGAAGTTATGGCACACATAACAGGACCTTTTAATAATCTGGGTGTTCCTGGGGCAAAAAGCTTTCATTTAATAGCGCCAGGATATGGTAATCCTGCAGGGTTATCTTTAGGTGCCGCAAATCCATATTTTGTTCGGTTCGCTACTGTACCGGGAACTACTATTTTGAAGGATGCTACAGATCAAAAGCCTACTTTTTTCTCTTTATTTATAGGAGGAAACGACGTTTTAAGTTATGCAACATCAGGCGGAGCAGGAAAAGATCAAAAAGGGAATCCTAATCCAGCTACTTATGGTAGTGATGATATTACGGATCCTACTGTATTTGCAAATGTGTATACAGCTTTAGTTGGAGGTTTAACGGCAGGGGGAGCTAAAGGGGTAGTAGCAAATTTACCTTACGTAAATGCATTGCCTTATTTTACAACTGTTCCTTATAATCCAGCTGCGCTAACAGCTCCTTTGGTAGCACTATTAAATTCTGGATATGCTACTTATAATGCAGGTTTGTTAACTATGGTTAAAAATGGATTACTGACTGAAGCCGAAGCGGTTCGTCGTACGGTAAAATTTGCTGCTGGAAATGGTAATGCAGTTGTTATTGTAGATAGTTATTTAACAGATCTTAGCGCATACGGGCTTCCATCTTACAGGCAAGCTACGAAAGAAGATTTCATGGTCTTGACTTCCAGAGCATTTATAGGTACTACAGTTGGTGGAGATCCAACAAAAGTAAATGGTTTGTCGGTACCGTTGGCAGATAATTGGGTGTTGTCAAAAGATGAAGTAAAAGAAGTTAGTACAGCAACAGATGCTTATAATATAACAATTGAAGCAATCGCTAAGGAAAAAGGGTTAGCTTTTGTCGATACAAGAACTGTTATGGCAAAATTATCTAATGGAGGTCTTAATTTCGGAAATTTTAATATGACATCCGCTTATGTAACCGGAGGGGCATTTTCGCTTGACGGAATTCATCCAAGTGCACGAGGGTACGGGTTAATTGCTAATATTTTTATAGATGCCATTAATGCAAAGTATGGTTCCACATTGCGACATGTTGATTTGTCTACTTATCCAATTCAATATCCAGCAATATTACAATAAAGCCAATTTTTTTTAGTAGGAAAGCCACCCATTTTAACAATGTGGTGGTTTTTTTATCTCCTTGTAAAGATGGACTTTTATGCAATCGATGTACTTATTTTTGTAAACTGATAAAAATATAGTATTTTTCTAAAAAAAAGTTATTGATTTTATATTTTAAAAATTATCTTTGCGCTCTGAAAAAAGAGGTATTTTCGTTAAACCTAAATAGCTATTTAATAAACACATACAGTAATGTCAAAAGTAATAGGAAAAGTTGCCCAAATCATTGGACCAGTAGTTGATGTTGTTTTCAACGGTAAAGATGTTGAACTTCCAAAAATTTATGATTCATTAGAAATCACTAAAAAAGACGGAACATTGTTAGTTCTTGAAGTACAATCTCACATCGGAGAAAATACAGTTCGTACAATATCAATGGACTCAACAGATGGTTTGAGTCGTGGATATGAAGTAGTTGGAACAGGAAACCCAATCCAAATGCCAATCGGTCCAGACGTATATGGTCGATTATTTAATGTAATCGGAGATGCAATTGATGGTTTAGGGGACTTGCCAAAAACAGGAGAAAATGGTTTGTCTATTCACAGACCAGCACCAAGATTCGAAGATCTATCAACTTCATCTGAAGTATTGTTCACAGGTATTAAAGTAATCGATTTGATTGAGCCTTACTCAAAAGGAGGAAAAATTGGATTGTTTGGTGGTGCAGGTGTTGGAAAAACAGTATTGATTCAGGAGTTGATTAACAATATCGCAAAAGGTCACGGTGGACTTTCTGTATTCGCAGGAGTAGGAGAAAGAACACGTGAAGGAAATGACTTACTTCGTGAGATGTTAGAGTCAGGTATTATTAAATACGGAGATGATTTCATGCACTCTATGGAAAATGGAGGATGGGATTTATCTAAAGTAGATATGCCAGGAATGAGAGAGTCTAAAGCTACTTTCGTTTTCGGACAAATGAATGAGCCACCTGGAGCTCGTGCACGTGTAGCACTTTCAGGATTATCTATCGCTGAGTATTTCCGTGATGGAGCAGGAACTGATCAAGGTAAAGACGTATTGTTTTTCGTTGATAACATCTTCCGTTTTACACAAGCAGGATCTGAGGTATCGGCACTTTTAGGTCGTATGCCATCTGCGGTAGGATACCAACCAACATTAGCAACAGAAATGGGTGCAATGCAGGAACGTATTACATCTACAAACAAAGGATCTATTACATCTGTACAAGCGGTTTACGTACCTGCGGATGATTTAACTGACCCGGCTCCGGCAACTACTTTTGCTCACTTAGATGCAACAACTGTATTGTCTCGTAAAATTGCTGAGTTAGGTATTTATCCAGCGGTAGATCCATTGGATTCTACTTCTAGAATCTTGACTCCACAAATTTTAGGTGATGAACACTATGATTGTGCACAAAGAGTAAAAGAAATTCTTCAAAAATACAAACAATTACAAGATATCATCGCGATTCTAGGTATGGAAGAGTTATCTGAAGAAGATAAATTATCTGTATCAAGAGCACGTCGTGTACAACGTTTCTTGTCTCAACCTTTCCACGTAGCGGAACAATTTACAGGTATTCCTGGAGTTTTGGTTGACATTAAAGATACTATCAAAGGATTTAATATGATTATTGATGGTGAGCTAGATCACCTTCCAGAAGCAGCATTTAACCTTAAAGGTTCTATTCAAGATGCTATCGAAGCTGGAGAGAAAATGTTGGCAGAAGCTTAATCTAGTTTTCAGTATTCAGTCACAGTATTCAGTACTGAGACTATTAACTGAGACTGTAAACTAAAAAAAGATGATTTTAGAAATAGTATCACCAGAAGCAAAATTATTTTCAGGAGAAGTTACTTCGGTTACACTACCAGGAGTAGATGGAAGTTTTCAAATCTTAAATAATCACGCGCCGATTGTTTCTTTGTTACAAAAAGGGACTGTGAAAATTGTAGGAACAAGTTTCAATTTCTCTAAAGAAGCAGCAGATAAATTCACGAAAGTAAATGATAAGACCTATACATTGGAAATCGTATCAGGAACAATCGAGATGAAAGACAATAAAATAATTGTTTTAGCAGACTAAGACAATTCAGAATAAAGTTGAAAAAGCCAGACATAATTTGTCTGGCTTTTTTGTTTTAGATTGATATTCATTTCTTATACGATTCCCCAAAAACCGCTAGAGATATAGGCGTTAACAGTAAATCCTGAAACAATTCCCCAAAAAATAATTCCTAAAGCACTTACAGTAAAAGCTTTTGCGAATTGAAGTTTTGTGTTTTTATTTAAAAACTTATAATAGAAAACAGTAAAATAGAGAAGCTGAAAAAGAAGAAAAAGTACTGTGGAGTAATTAGATGAAAGGTGGAATAATAAGGATATTGGTAGTATTAACAATGTGTTGATTAAAATACAAAAACCTAACATATACATTCCGGCGACTAGGTGTTCTGTGTAGTTGTAGTTTTCTTTTCTGTAAAAAAGCCAAAAGAAAAAGGCAGTAAGTGGTAAGGCCATCATCGCCATTAGATTGGAATATTTTTTTATGAAATGAAGCATTTTTTCTTTTCGTTCGTAAAGATGTATCATTTTTTCTTTCTGAGCAGGGTTGGAGATGCTATTCAGTTCCTGATTTTCTTTCTGAATATCTATGGGAGGTACTTCTTTTGGGATATTAGAAATAAAAACAAATATTGCCGCAATCAGGAGGAAAAAATTAAGCGGAGGGAAATATTTTTTTCTTTTTCCGTTTATGTATTCCTTCGCTACAATTCCACTTTTTAGTGTCAAATCTCTAATTAGTTGAAAAATCCCTTTATCGGCATGTGTAAAATAATGAACGGCTTCATGAAAAACTTCATGTGGATTTATGCGATGTAAATTGGCTTTTTGGCTACATTGTGGACAATAATTAAAACTAGAATTGTGGGGTGTTTCACAGTTTTTACAAATGGCTTTCATTTTTTTATTTTTAATGCAATATACAAATTACTGTGAATCAGTATGTAATTTAAGAATAAGGAAATGATTACTTTGTTTTGTTTAAGAATGTTTGTTATGTGCTGTGATTGTTTTTCTTTAAAACTTTCTATCTTTGGAGTATTAACATCTCTTTATAAAATATCGATTTTATTACAAAAGCGCAGTGATGCTTTTGTTTCATTCGCTTTATCAGCCTGATAAAAGCGAACATTATCTATGTCAAATTTTATAAAGAAAACAAATGAAAAATATAATAAAAGTTGCTGTTTTAGGCGGTGGCGGACGAACTGGTAAATATGTTGTTGACCAGTTGTTAAATAAAGGATTCGGTGTAAAGCTACTTCTTAGAAATCCTGAAAATCTCCAAAATACAAATCCATTAGTAGAAGTTGTTAAAGGCGATGCTATCGATGCTCATTCTATTCAAGTATTACTTAAAGGATGTCAAGCAGTGATAAGCACAATTGGGCAACGACAAGGAGAGCCTCTTGTGGCAAGTGAGGCTACAATTAATGTTCTTAAGGCAATGAATGAGTTTGGTATTCAGCGGTATGTTTTACTTGCAGGACTTAATATTGACACACCTTTTGATAAAAAAGGAGAAAAAACGATTCAGGCTACAGAATGGATGAAAGCTAATTTTCCTGTGATTCAGGAAGACAGACAAAAAACATATAATCTCTTGGTTGAAAGTAATGCTAATTGGACCCTTGTAAGAGTTCCGTTTATTGAATTTACAGATGCAAGTGCAGAAATTGCCGTAAGTCTTGAAGATTGTTTGGGTGATAAAATAAATGCTACTGATATAGCAGGTTTTATGGTCGATCAGATTTTTGATGATAAATTCATTAAACAATCACCTTTCATAGCAAATATCTAAAAATCTAATTATAAACAGCGAGTTAGATATGACTCGCTGTTTATTTAATAATGATAATCAATTTCATAACTTTGCTCTATGAAATTACCAGAAAATCTTATTCAAAAATTAGTTGTACGAAAGCAAAATAATGCACTTAGGCAATTGCCATATACGAGTGCATCAATTGATTTTACTTCCAATGACTATATTGGGTTTTCAAATTCTGCAGCAATTTTTAATAAAACACACCAATATTTGCTTGATATCAATTGTACTAAAAACGGAGCAACTGGTTCAAGATTAATTTCTGGTAATCATTCTCTCTATAAAATCACAGAAACGTTTATAGCTCAATTTCACGAGTCAGAATCGGCTTTAATCTTTAATTCGGGTTATGATGCCAATGTTGGTTTTTTTAGTGCTGTACCACAGCGTAATGATGTTATTTTGTGTGATGAATTAAGTCATGCTTCTATTCGGGATGGGATTTTGATGTCGAATGCTAAATCTTATAAATTTAATCATAATGATTTTGAAGATTTAGAAAGACTTATATTAAAACACCAAAACATTGCCATTCCGAGTGAAGAAAAGGAAAAGAAGACAGTTTTAAATACGATTTATATTGTAACCGAAAGTGTTTTTTCTATGGATGGCGATTGTCCAAATCTAGAGGAATTAGTAGTATTGTCTGAAAAATATAATTGTTACCTGGTTATTGATGAAGCTCATGCTTTAGGAGTTTTTGGCGAAAAGGGCGAGGGATTAGTACAATTTTTAGGATTACATAATCGGGTTTTTGCCAGAGTAATGACTTTTGGTAAAGGTTTAGGCTGTCATGGAGCAGCAGTTCTTGGTTCAGGAGAACTAAAAGAATACCTCGTTAACTTTGCAAGAAGTTTTATTTATACCACAGGATTATCTCCACATTCCGTAGCAACTATTTTTATTGCCTATCAGCAATTGGAAATAGAAAAAGAAACCATCGAAAAACTACGCCAAAACATCGTTTACTTCAACCAACAAAAAAAACTTCTAGGATTACAACCGATGTTTGTTCGAAGCAAATCGGCTATTCAATCAGCAATTATTCCTGGTAACGAAAATGTAAAAGAAGTTGCTAAAAAAATGCTGGATAAAGGGTTTGATGTAAAAGCTATTCTATCGCCAACAGTTCCAGAGGGACAAGAAAGATTACGTTTTTGTATTCATAGTTATAATACTTATGAAGAAATTTCGGAAGTGTTGCTTTTGCTAAGTAACGTCGTATATTAGCCCACGGATAATACAGATTCTACAGACTAACACGGATTGATTATGGCTGGCTTACTTCATAAAAAAATTACAGATTCAATTTTAAAAGCATATTATGCAGTTTACAATCAACTTGGTTATGGTTTTCTTGAGAAAGTGTATCAAAACGCAATGTACTTTGAACTAAAATCGTTGGGGTACAAAGTTGAAGCTCAAAAGCAAATTAAAGTTTATTTTAAGAGTCAATTAGTTGGAGAATATTATGCAGATTTATTAGTTGAGGACAAAGTTATAGTTGAACTCAAAGCTTGTGAGTTACTCATGAATGTACACATAGCACAGCTAATGAATTATTTGAAAGCAACCGAAATAGAAGTTGGATTACTCTTGAATTTTGGAGAAGACCCAGAATTCAAGCGAATTATATATACAAACGATAAAAAACAAACTAAAAAATCTGTGATAATCAGTTAAATCTGTGTTATCCGTGTGCCAATCTATGAAATTATTTATAACAGGAATATCCACTGATGTTGGTAAAACAATTGCTTCGGCTATAATTGTAGAAGCGCTGGAAGCTGATTATTGGAAACCAATTCAAGCAGGGGATTTAGAGAATTCGGATACGGCAAAAGTTCAATTAAGAATTTCAAATAATAAGTCTCAGTTTCATAAAAATGCTTATGCTTTAAATACGCCAGCAAGTCCACATCTGGCAGCAGAAATTGATAGAGTTACTATTGATTTAAAAGAAATAATTGAGCCAATAAGCGATAATCATTTGGTTATAGAAGGGGCAGGAGGACTTTTTGTTCCATTAAATAATAAAGAATTTGTTCTCGATTTAATTCAGCCAGATTATAAAGTAATTGTGGTTTCCAGACATTATTTAGGAAGTATCAATCATACATTGCTGACTATTGAAGCATTGAAGAATCGAAAATTAAATATTGCAGGAATTATTTTTAGCGGAAGCGAAAACAAATCTTCTGAAACAATTATTCTTAATAGTACCGGAATAAAATGTATTGGTCGAATTGATGAAGAGCCTTATTTTGATCAAAACGTTATTAAGGAATATGCCGATTTATTTAGAGAGAATTTGCTTGGTTTATAGAAGGAGAAATTAGAGACAAGAGAGCAGAAGCAAGAGGATTGAGAAAAGATTGTAGATGAAAGTGGATGGAATGTAGAGGCGAGATTATGGAATAAAGAAAATAGACTTTCCTATCTTTGCTAAAATCTATAGATGTTTAGTCTTTTCTTTCTAAACTCTATTTTCTATATTCTAAATAAAATGACATTATCCGAAAAAGACAGCCAATACCTTTGGCATCCTTATACCCAACATAAAACCGCAGCAGTTCCTATCGCCATTTCTAGAGGAGAAGGCGCATTACTTTGGGACGAAAACAATAAAGAATATATAGATGCGATTGCCTCTTGGTGGGTTAACCCCTTTGGGCATAGTAATCGTTTTATTGCCGATGCGATTTACAAACAATTAACTACTCTGGAACACGTTTTGTTTGGCGGTTTTACACATGAACCAGCAATTGTTCTTGCCGAAAGACTCATCGAAATTTTACCAAAGAACCAACAGAAAATATTTTTTTCAGACAATGGTTCTACAGCGGTAGAAGTTGCGATAAAAGTAGCTTTGCAATATTTTTTTAATAAAGGAGAAAAACGTACTACTATTATTGCTTTTGAAAATGCTTTTCATGGAGATACATTTGCTGCAATGGCTGCAAGCGGAATTTCATTTTATACACAAGCTTTTCAGGGGATGTTTATAGATGTTGTTCGAATTCCTGTTCCTGTAAAAGGACAAGAGCAAGTAAGTTTTGATGCTTTAAAAGAAGTAATAAAAGATAAGAATTGTGCAGGATTTATTTTTGAACCTTTGGTGCAAGGAGCAGCTGGAATGGTAATGTATGAGCCGGATGCATTGGCAACTTTAATCCAGATTTGTGCAGCAAATAATGTTCTTACTATTGCCGATGAAGTTATGACGGGCTTTGGTAAAACAGGAAAAACATTTGCGATGGATTATCTGGATGAAAACCCAGATATGATATGTCTTTCGAAAGCATTAACAGGAGGAACTATCCCGATGGCTATTACGACTTTTACCCAAGAAGTTTTTGATGCGTTTTACGATGATGATATTAATAAAGCATTGTTTCATGGGCATACCTTTACGGCTAATCCTACAGGATGCGCAGCAGCTCTGGCAAGTATCGATTTATTGCAAACAGAGGAAATGCAAGCTAATATTGTACGTATAAATAAAAGCCATTTACATTTTCAGGATAAAATAAAAAATCACTCAAAAGTTATTACAACCAGAGTTTTAGGAGTTATTTTTGCATTGGAAATAAAATCTGATTCTGAAGAAAGTTATTACGGTTCGATGAGAACGAAGCTTTATAATTTCTTTATTGATAAAGGAGTTGTTCTAAGACCAGTTGGGAATATAGTTTACATTTTGCCGCCATACATTATTAGTGATGAGCAGCTTGAAAAAGTATATTCGATTATTGAAGAAGCTCTAGAAATGGTTTGATAAATTTAGACTTCTTAGATTTTTAGACTATTAGATTAGTTAGACTTTTGGATTTAATTAATTATTAAAACCTTGCGAATTTTCGGTTAAATAAAATATTGACATTGAATAAAAAAATTGCCATAACAGCCTTTTCTTCTATTTCACCTTTAGGAAATAATCCAAAAGATATTTGGGAGAATTACTTAAATAACAAACATTGTTTTACTGTACAGCAACTAGATAAACAAGAAACTCCTGTTGCTGCACTTACTCCAGATTCTAAGCAAATTGTGGAACAAGTGCGTAATTCGGATATTAAATATAAATTTCTTGATAATAGTGTTTTGTTTGCTTTGGTAGCATCTCGAGAAGCAATAAAAAATTCAGGTTGGGATTCTGATGCTGTTTTTGGGATTAATATAGGTTCTTCTCGTGGAGCTACCGATTTATTCGAAAAACATTTTCAGGAATATTTAGAAACCGGAAAAGCACAAACATTAGCATCTCCAACAACTACATTAGGCAATATCTCTTCTTGGATAGCACACGATTTACAAAGTTCGGGTCCAGAAATTTCGCATTCAATAACTTGTTCAACTGCTTTACACGCTTTACTAAATGGGGTGGCATGGTTAAGAGCAGAAATGGTTGATAAATTTTTGGTTGGAGGAAGCGAAGCTCCATTAACAGATTTTACGATTGCACAAATGCGAGCTTTAAAAATTTATTCTCGGGCAGATTTGATTGCCGATAAATGGCCAAATCTAGCATTCGATTTAAATAAAACTCAAAATACTATGGTTCTGGGAGAAGGAGCTGCAGTATGTTGTCTTGAAGCTGGAGAAAAAGAAAACGCCATTGCTTATGTTATAGGTGTGGGATATGCTACAGAAGTTTTAGAACACAATATATCGATCTCTGCTGAAGCTACTTGTTTTCAAAAATCAATGAAAATGGCTCTGGAAGGAATTAATCCAGAAGATGTAGATGTGATTGTTATGCATGCTCCAGGAACTATAAAAGGAGATTTAACAGAATATAAAGCAATCCAAAAGATATTTGCCGAGACTAAACTTCCTCTGCTTACCACTAATAAATGGAAGATTGGGCATACTTTTGGGGCTTCGGGAATATTGAGTGTAGAAATGGCAATCTTAATGATGCAACACAATACATTTATAGGAGTTCCTTTTGCGGAAGCACAACAACAAATGAAACCTATAAAAAAGGTATTGATAAATGCAGTTGGTTTTGGAGGAAATGCGGTGAGTATTTTACTCGAAAAAGCCTAATAAATATTTAGACTCTGTTAGACAAATTTTACAGATTTGATGTAAGTAATTTGATGCAGATTGTCTGTTTGAACGGAGTCGAAGATTTATCTATACTTAAATATAAAAACTACTTGACATTGGTTTCAAGTTCCTTTACTTTTTCATAAACCATATTGCTTTCAAAACCTCGGCGCAATACATAATCACAAAATTTTTTACGCTTTTTGAGTTGATTGTTTTCGTGTAAATTATCCCAACATTTTTGCGTTAATTTTTCAAATGTTTCTAGATATTCATCATTACTAATTCCTGCAAGTGCAAGGTTGATATTGGTTGATGTAATATGACGTGCCTTAAGTTCGTTTATAATTCTTATTTTTCCCCATTGCTTTATGCGATGCTTTCCTTGTGCAAAACTACAAGCAAAACGAGTTTCATTTAGGAAGTTATCTGTAATAAGTTGTACCACAATAGAGTCTATTTCGTCTGGTGTCATTTTTAGACTATATAGCTTAGATACCACCTCGTCATGACAACGTTCCTGATAAGCACAAAAATGTTCTAGTTTTTGTAATGCTTCTTTGGGAGTACAATCCGTTTTCATATAGTCTATTGTAGTTTTAGTATTGAATAAAGAACAAATGTAAAGCTTTAATTTTTTTTCAAAAACTTGTTTTGCCTCGAAAGTCTATTTCGAAATAATCTTACTTAAAAAGACTTATGTAAATCATCTAGTAGAGATAGAGATTTTTATATCAAATTGTGATAATTGAGAGGTATTGCCTTGTAATTTGTTAAATATATGATAAAACCTCAATCTTAAACGTTGTAATACATGATAATATGAACAATATATGAACTTCTTTTAGGAATTTTTAGTTAAATTTAAGAATGTATTGCATAAGTATCTTTGCCCTAATAAGTTACGTTGTATGATTTTTTTTTGAGAAAAGAATATGATTCTGATAAATCTTCAATCAGTATCGACATCTTTTCAATACCACTCATAAATATTACAAAGAGTTAATCGATTTTTTTTATCATTAAAACCTACTATTATGAGACTAAAATTATCTTTGTTTTTCGTTTTTATTATTACTTATTCGTGGTCTCAGACTACGACTCCGTTTACAACAAGTGGTACATTTAATGTGCCTGCAGGAATTACAAGTATTACTACTCAAGCCTGGGGTGGAGGTGGATCTGGAGGAGGAGCCGGTGGTGCAGGGTTACTTGCAGGAAGAGGTGCTGCGGGAGGAGGAGGAGGAGCTTACGTAAGTTCTCTACTTACAGTTACTCCAGGAGCAGCTTTGAATGTAGTTGTAGCAGGCCAGACAGCAGGAACAACAGGCAATGGAACAGCAGGCGGTAGTTCTACTATTACAGGTTTTGAAGCTTTATTTTTTGCGGTTGGAGGATCGGGAGGAGGATCTAATAATACTGGAACAGCTCCAGGAGCAGCTGCAGGAGGTACAGTTGCAGCTTCGGCGGGAGGTACAAGGATTGCAGGAGGTGCAGGAGGTGCAGGAGATTCAGCAGGATTATCTTTAGGTCTTTTTTCAGGAGTAGGTGGTACTGGTGGAAATTCTGGTGGGGCAGGAGGAGCAGCTAATTCAAGTTTAATTTTGGGAACTGCCCCTGGGAAAATAGGTACTGCCCCTGGTGGAGGTGGAAGTGGAGCAATAAACTCTGCGTTAGGAAGTCCTCAAATAGGAGGTATAGGAGGTGCTGGAGAAGTATTGATTACTTATACCTGTCCTACTTATAACATTACAGGCGCTAGCGCAACAAATGTATGTATATCTGTAGGTACAACATCTACAGTAACAGTAACGGCGAGTGCTGCATTATTGCCTGTTGGTAATTATGTAGTTACCTACAATAGGAGTAATCCAAGTGCTGGTGGTACAGGATTAACTGCAAATATGACTGTTAGTACGGCTGGAACTGGATTTTTTACAGCTACGGGACTAACTACAGCAGGATCTAGTACTATAACAGTTACTGCGCTTACGTCAGGATCTTGTTCATCAACGGTTAATTTTGGGGCTACATTAAGTGTAAGCGCTTTGCCTACGATAACATTAGCAGCCACTGCAGCGAGTGTTTGTTCTAGTGCTAGCGTACAAAATACCACATTAAGTTATAGCGCTACAACAAATACTCCCACAACATATAGTATTACTTGGAACGCATCACCTACAAATACTTTTGCAGCAGTGACTGATGCAGCATTATCAGCAAGTCCTATTACGATTGTTGTTCCTGCAGGTACAGTTGCGGGTACTTATACAGGCACATTAACCGTAAAAACTGCAGCAGGTTGTGTTAGTAGTCCCGCTTCAACTTTTACAGTAACGGTAAATCCGACGCCAACAATAACATTAGCAGCAGCTACAACAAGTGTATGTCCTAGTGCAAGTGCTCAGAATACTACATTAAGTTATAGTGCTACATCAGGTACTCCCACAACATATAGCATTACTTGGAATGCATCTCCCACAAATACTTTTGCAGCAGTTACGGATGCTTCTTTACCAGCAAGTCCTATTACGATAGTTGTTCCAGCGGGTACAATTGCAGGTACTTATACAGGCACACTAACCGTAAAAACCGCAGCGGGTTGTGTTAGTAGCCCTGCCTCAACTTTTACAGTAACGGTAAATCCGACTCCAACAATAACATTAGCGGGATCGGCAGTAACAGTTTGTTCAAGCGCTAGTGCTCAAAATACCACATTGAGTTATAGCGCAACATCAGGCACTCCCACAACATATAGTATTACTTGGAATGCATCGCCAACAAATACTTTTGCAGCAGTGACTGATGCAGCATTACCAGCAAGTCCTATTACGATTGTTGTTCCTGCAGGTACAGTTGCGGGTACTTATACAGGCACATTAACCGTAAAAACTGCAGCAGGTTGTGTTAGTAGTCCCGCTTCAACTTTTACAGTAACGGTAAATCCGACTCCAACAATAACATTAGCAGCATCAGCAGCTAGTGTCTGCTCAAGTGTAAGCGCCCAAAATACTACATTAAGTTATAGCGGAATAACAAATACTCCCACAACATATAGTATTGTTTGGAATGGATCTCCCACAAATACTTTTGCAGCAGTTACAGATGCTTCTTTACCAGCGAGCCCTATTACGATTGTTGTTCCGGGAGGTACAATTGCAGGTACTTATACAGGCACACTAACCGTAAAAACTGCAGCAGGTTGTGTTAGTAGTTCCGCATCAACTTTTACAGTGACAGTAAATCCGACTCCAACAATAACATTAGCAGCATCAGCAGCTAGTGTCTGCTCAAGTGTAAGCGCCCAAAATACTACATTAAGTTATAGCGGAATAACAAATACTCCCACAACATATAGTATTGTTTGGAATGGATCTCCCACAAATACTTTTGCAGCAGTTACAGATGCTTCTTTACCAGCGAGCCCTATTACGATTGTTGTTCCGGGAGGTACAATTGCAGGTACTTATACAGGCACACTAACCGTAAAAACTGCAGCAGGTTGTGTTAGTAGTTCCGCATCAACTTTTACAGTGACAGTAAATCCGACTCCAACAATAACATTAGCAGCATCAGCAGCTAGCGTTTGCTCAAGTGTAAGCGCCCAAAATACTACATTAAGTTATAGCGGAATAACAAATACTCCCACAACATATAGTATTGTTTGGAATGGATCTCCCACAAATACTTTTGCAGCAGTTACAGATGCTTCTTTACCAGCGAGCCCTATTACGATTGTTGTTCCAGGAGGTACAATTGCAGGTACTTATACAGGCACATTAACCGTAAAAACTGCAGCAGGTTGTGTTAGTAGTTCCGCTTCAACTTTTACAGTAACGGTAAATGCAACACCAACAGCTCCAGTTATTGGAGTTATTACACCACCAACATGTGCGGTTTCTACAGGAAGTGTTGCTTTAAGTGGGTTACCTTCTGGCAGTTGGTCGATAGTAACAAATCCAGCCACTATTACTACCACAGGTTCAGGAACAAGTACTGTTATTAGTAATCTTGCACCAAATACATATACTTTTATAGTAAGTAACTTAACAACAAGTTGTACTTCTGCAGCATCTCTTCCCGCTATAGTTCCTACTTTGGTTACTAATAGTTGGAGCGGTTCCGGATGGTCTAGTGGTACACCAACGGCAAATCAAAATATTATTTTCTCAGCAGATTATACTTCTGCAACAGGACAAGCAGGTGATTTAACTGCTTGTTCTTGCCAGGTGAATTTGACAGCTAAAGTTACAATTAAGGCGGGAGCAACTTTAGCTATTACTAATTCGGTTACAGTAGCTTCTACGGCTAGTTTAAAATTTGAGGATAAAGCGAGTTTATTTCAGGTAAATGATAATGCAGTTAATAGCGGTAAAATTATCTATGAACGTATTTCTGCACAGATGAAAGATCAGGATTACGTTTATTGGTCATCACCAGTATTTGGACAAAAATTTAGTACACTGTCATTAGGAACTAAATCATGTTTTGCTTTTAATATTGCGACAAATAGTTGGATATATGCAGATGATAATATGGAAATTGGTAGGGGATACACTATAAAAGCACGTAATTCTGGTCCATTTCCTTATGATCAAAAAGTAGCTTTTGAAGGGACTCCTAATAATGGGTTACTTACTCTTGGTACACCAACTAAATTTGATGAGTATATTTTGGTAGGGAATCCATATCCTTCGGCTTTATTTGCAGATGATTTTTTAAGAGGGAATTCTACTATTTTAGAAGGGACTTTATATTTCTGGACGCATGTTACCCCACTTGGACTTCAAGGTGGTAAATTGAATTATGCATCTGAAGATTATGCAACATATAATTTTACAGGTGGGGTTACTCCTGGTGAGGGAACTGGTTCAGGTTCAGGAAGTGCTCCACCATTAGGATATATTGCGGCAGGACAGTCTTTTTTTGTTAATGCAAAAATTGGAGGTGCACAAGTAACTTTCAATAATAGTATGCGTGCTTCTGGGCAAAACGGACAATTTTACAGACCTGGCAAAACTAGAAAAGCAACTGCTATAGAAAAAAATCGAGTGTGGTTAAATCTTACGAATAAAGAAGGTGCATTTAAACAAATATTGGTAGGTTATATCGAAGGAGCAACAGATGATTATGAAAGTATGTTTGACGGAATTTCTCTAAACGGAAATACTTTTATTAATTTTTACAGTGTTCTTAAAGATAAAAAACTCAGTATTCAGGGACGTGCCATACCATTTAAAGAAACCGATTTGGTGTACTTAGGATATAGTTCAGAAATAGCTGGAGATTTTACAATTGAGATAGATGATGCAGATGGTTTATTAGCAGATCATACTATTTATCTTGAGGATAAAGTTACAGGTACTATACAGGATTTGCGTCAAAAAGGATATACGTTTACCACAGCCAAAACTGATGGTGTCGATAATCGATTTGTATTGCGATATACTAATAAAACTTTAGGTACAGGAGAGTTTGAAGCAACAGAAGATATAGTCAGAATAGCTGTTGAAAATAAAGAGATTCAAATCAATACACTTAATCAAACTATAGATGCCGTATATGTTTACGATACATCGGGCAAACTACTTTATCAGAAAGATAAAATAGGAAATCCTAAATTGACAATAGAAAACTTAAAATTAAGTAATCAGGTTTTAATCGTAAAAGTTATTCTTGATAATAAACATACCGAAACCAAGAAAGTGATTTACTAAATAAAACTTAGATTAAACTTTAAAAAACCATTCCGCAAAACGGAATGGTTTTTTGTTTTTTAACAAATTTATTTAGGATGAAGAGAAAAATCAAATGGATTTAGTTTCTAGTTTAATTCTTAAATATCATCAAGTTAATAAAAAGTAAGTATTTACGTCATTAATATGTATTTTATCTTAAAAAAGATGCATTTCAACGGGTATTTAAGTAAAATAGCGAAAACGTATTTTCCAAAAAAAAAAATCTTGTGAGAGGTTTTTTTTTGTGCTTTATTTGGTGCGAATTAGCGAAAAACAAATATTTTTTAATTTTAAATATTTGGTATTCAGTGTTTTATTGTTGTTTTGAAATGTGTAAATAGGTACGGTTTTATTTAATTAAAATCATTTTATCCATAAAACCTTACAATATGTTAAAATTATTTTTTTAAACGATACAAAAGTTGAAAGTAAAAAAATAATAAATACTGATTTTCTGAATGTTATCGAAAAACTATTAAGTAATGCATTGTTAAAATTACAAAAACGCAAAATATCAAATAAATAATATACCCAAAAAAAACAATTTATAATTCTAAATCCTACTTATGAATAAAAAATTACTATTAAATGTTGATTTCTTTCTTTCTCAACATTCTTCTAAATCAATAAATAAATTGGGCAGCCATACAAAATGGTTGTGTTTGATTTTATTGTTTGTTGTTAGTTTTGGATATGGGCAAAAAACGTGGACTGGTTCTTCAAGTACAAACTGGCATACTAATGGAAACTGGAGCCCAAATGGAGTTCCTCAGGCTACGGATAATGTATTAATACCAAATACAACAAGAAAACCAATAATTAGTAGTACTGCTGCAGTTTGTAATAATCTTACAATTGACTCAGGTGCGACTTTAACTGTTAATCAAGCCTTGACGGTTAATGGAGTAACAACAGTAGATGGTACATTAATCCATAATTCTACTACTGGAACTAAAAGATATACAGGGTTGGTAACGATAAATCCTGGAGGAATATGGAATAATTCTGGAAATTCAGCTATAACTTTTAGTGGTGGGATTACTAATAATGGTGTATTTAATTCTGGTACAGGAACTCAATTGTTTGATACAACTAATAGAATCATTAGTGGAACAGAGGAAATAAGTATTCCTAATTTAACAATAAGCAACCCAACGATTAATAGTGGAGTGCTTACAGTCTCGACTTCACTAGGTGGAACAACGAATTTTACTAATAGAGGGATTTTAAATTTTGGGGGAAATTCAATTACACCAACTCTTACAGCCACAGCAGGAAATAATACAGTAAATTATATTGGGGTTAATCAGTCGATAAAAGCAACAACATATATTAATCTTATTCTTTCGGGTTCAGGAACTAAAAGTTTTGGTACAAATACTTATTCTGATAATTTGTCGATTGCTTCGGGAGTAATAGCCAATTTAGGAAGTTATACTTCACATACGACTAAAGTCATGACATTAGGAGGTTTAACTTCTTCTTCAGGAGTTTGGGGAAGTACGAATTCAACTGCCACTTATAAGAATGATACTTTTTTTACTACTACTAATGGTAAAATAACAGTGGGCAATGGTTGTACCTTGCCTGCACCTTACACTATGACAGGAACAGGTGGAGCCATTTGTAGTAATGCCACTGGTTCTAATATAGGATTAACAGGGTCTCAAATAGGTGTTAATTATCAGTTATATAGAGGTAACGTGACAGTTGGCTCGGTAGTGCCAGGAACTGGAAATATTATAAGTTTAGGACTGCATAATACCACAGGAATTTATACGATTGTCGCTATAAATCAGTCTACTCTATGTGCTAGAGCAATGACAGGAAGCGTAACTATTCTTAGTTATAGTTCACCACCGTTACCTACGGCAACAGTAACCAATACAACTTGTCCAACAAGTAATACAGGAGCGATCAAGATTACAAATTTAGCAGCTCCGGCATCTTTAGCATTTGAAGGAACAAAAAAACAGTATGTTGATTTTGGAACTCCTATGCTTTCTAATTTGGGGAGTTTTACTGTAGAAGGTTGGATGAAATTTGATCCTGCTAAATATGATGATAGGATGTCATTATTTGGACAAAATGATGTTATTGAGTTTGGTTTTGAAGGAGACAATTTAAGATGTTGGACTCGAAACGGAGGAAGTATCGATTTGCCTAAAACATCTTATCCTACAGATAATGCGTGGCATCATATCGCAGCAGTAGGAACTGGATCTCGTCTTACACTTTATTTGGATGGAAAAGAAATAGCTACACGAACAAATTCGTCGATATCTAGTTACGGATCAAGTAGTTATCCAGCTAGAATAGGTTATGGTGTAATGGATGATATTGGTGTAGGTACTGCTTATACTGGAGAAGTTTTTAAATTAGGATTTTGGAGTAGAGCATTATCAGCAACAGAAATTTCAGATATGTCCAAAGGGTTTGTGATATATGATGCTTCTCAAAATGGTTTATTGGCGGGGTATAGTTTTAGTGAAGGTACAGGAACTACAGTTTCTGGTGTAGGTAGTGTTGCGAATCAAGGAACATTTGAAGGAGCTACTGGTACTCCAACTTGGACAGATCCATATACATATAAATGGACATCTGCATCGGGGTATACTTCTAGTTCAAAAGATATTTCTAATTTATTACCAGGAACTTATAATCTAACAACTTCATTAAAGACTTGTACAAGTACAGGTTCTTGGGAAGTAAAGGCTGCTGCCGCTCAGACTATTACTACAACGGGTGTTATTAACGCTGTCTGTTTTGGGACACAAACAGTAACATTACCTTATTCTAAAACTACTGGTAACCCAACAAGTTATATGATTGATTGGGATGTTGCGGCAAATGGAAAAGGACCACAAGATCAAACTAGTACTGCTTTTACTTTTGCAGCAGGAGGAGGTGATTTAAATACAATTGCTATTCCAGCTAATTTAGTTGCGGGTACTTATACAGGTACAATGACAATTACTAATGGTACTTGTTCTCAAACTCAGGCGGTATCTTTAACAATAAAAGCATTACCGACGCCACCAACCCAAGGAACAATTACGGCAGCAACTTGTGGAGTTCCTACAGGAAGTGTTGTTTTAAATAATCTTCCAACAGGAACATGGACAATTGTAAGTAATCCTGCTACAGTATCAACAACAGGTACAGGAACAACTACAACAATTTCAGGGCTTGCTCCTAATACGTATACATTTACAGTTAGTAGCACGGCCTCAACATGTACATCGGCAGCATCGGCAAATGTTGTGATTCCAGGTTTAGTTACTAATACTTGGAATGGTACAGCATGGTCTTATGGCTCAGAACCAACAATTGATCAGAATGTTATTTTTACAGGAAGTTATCCTGCTCCAACTACTCCTAATGTGGATATAAATAGCTGTTCTTGTGAAATAAAACCGAATGCGAATGTTGTGATTAAATCAGGCCGTACATTAACGGTTATTAATTCGCTTACTGTTGCTCCTACTAATAATACTACTAGTTTAGTATTCGAAGACCAAGCAAGTTTGTATCAGAAAAATGATAATGCTGTAGCTAATATCGGAGATATCACTTATGAACGTCTTTCTAAAAGTATGAAAGATCAAGATTATGTGTATTGGTCATCGCCTGTAGTTGATCAAAAATTTAGTGCGATGTCATTAGGAACTAAATCTTGTTTTGCTTTTGATATTGCAACAAATAATTGGATTTATGCAGCTGATAATATGGAAACAGGTAGAGGATATATCATTAAATCACGTAATTGGGGTCCTTATCCTTATGATCATAAAGTTGTGTTTAAAGGAGTTCCTAATAATGGCGTTCTTACTCTTGCTACCAAAACAAAAGCAGATGAATATATCTTGGTAGGAAATCCATATCCTTCGGCACTTTCAGCTGATGATTTCTTACTAGCCAATAAAGATATTTTAGATGGGACGTTATATTTCTGGTCACGCATTACAGCACTAAATTATGATGGGACTAAATGGAAATACGCCTCTAATGATTATGCAACATATAATCTTACTGGTGGAGTTGTGGGAAGTCCAGCTGGCGGAAAAGCTTCGGGATCAGGAAGTGAAAAACCATCAGGAAATATAGGAGCGGGCCAATCTTTCTTTGTTAATGCTAAAACAGGTGGAGCTTATGTTACATTCAAGAACAGTATGCGTGTAGCGGGCAAAAACACTCAGTTTTTTAGATCTAGCCAAACTAACAAAACAACAGCTTTAGAGAAAAATAGAGTATGGTTAAATCTTACCAACAAAACAGGAGCTTTTAAACAAATGTTAGTTGGTTATATCGAAGGAGCAACAAATGATTACGAAAGTATTTATGACGGTCTTACATATAATGCTAATGCTTTTGTTAATTTTTATAGTATTGATAAAGGACAAGAGTTTGCAATTCAAGGGCGTGCGTTACCATTTAAAGAAACCGATTTAGTGCCTTTAGGATATAGTTCAACAATAGCAGATAGTTTTACTATAGGCATTGATAATGTCGATGGTTCATTTACAAGTCAGGGTATTTATTTAGAAGATAAAGTTGCTGGTATAATACATAATCTACGCGAAACAGATTATACATTTACAACTGCAAAAGGTACTTTTAATGATCGTTTCGTGTTGCGATATACCAATAAAACATTAGGTACAGGAGAATTCGAATTAGCAGAAAATGCAGTTTTAGTAGCTGTTGCAAACAAAGAAATTAAAATCAATGCTTTTAGTCAAACTATAGATAAGGTATTTATTTATGATGTATCAGGTAAATTAATTTACAAGAAAGAGAAGGTAGGAAATCCTACATTGACTATCGAAAACTTAAAATCTGCCAATCAGGTTTTAGTGGTAAAAGTTGTCCTTGATAACAAACATATCGAAACCAAGAAGGTGATTTTTTAAATACAATTTAAGTTAATTTTTAAAAACCATTCCGCAAAACGGAATGGTTTTTTTATTTTAAGAAGTTTTTTAGAATTTAATATTGTAGCGTAATTTTTACAAAATAATTAAGTTTTAATATTGTGTTTTGTTTTTTAAAGATTAGTTTAGCGATAAATTCCTACTAATTAATCATTTTAGAAATAACTTTTAAAAGAAGATTATCTTGAAAACAAAACAATATTATCTGCTGGTTTTGATAAATTTTATATTTATTACTATTTGTAATGGGCAACAAGGGAATGTGGATGCTACGTTTAATACCTATGACGATGGGCATTCTGGGGATGGTTTTGATAATATGGTGCGAACAATGGCCTTACAACCAAATGGAGATTTAATTGTTGGTGGAGATTATTTTAATTTTAATGGAACTTCAGCACGTTACTTATGTAGGTTAAAGCCAGATGGGAGTATAGATGAGGACTTTAATAGTAGTGGATTTAATGGAAAAGTATATGCTTCACTTATACAAAAAGATGAAAAAATAATTATCGGAGGGGCATTTACAACCTATTCTGGAATAACTTCTAATCGGTTGATTCGCTTAAATCCTGATGGGTCTAGAGATAATAGTTTTAATACAAATGGAGCAGGAAGCGGAATCATATATGATATTGCGCAACAACCAGATGGTAAGATTATCATAGTAGGGAGTTTTACTCAATATAATGGAGTTGTAGTTAATAGAGTGGCTCGAATATTAGAAGACGGAAGTTTAGATACTTCATTTACAACAGGCACAGGATCTTCAAAAAATATTACAAATATTCAAATTCAATCTGACGGAAAAATCATTCTATCTGGGAATTTTACCGCTTTTAACGGAACAGATTTAAATCATATTGTCCGCTTAAATCCTGATGGTACTATCGATACTACTTTTAATATAGGTTCAGGTTTTAACAGCGATGTTGCAGCATTGACATTACAGACAAATGGAAAAATTTTAGTAGGAGGGAAATTCACAAGTTATAATGAAACACCTGCAAATAGAATAATTCGGCTGAATAATGATGGATCTGTAGATTCTGATTTCTTGTCTGGAACAGCATTTAGTAATGATGGTGTTACAGTTATCAGGACAGATGCAGCAAATAATATAATGGTTGGAGGTTCTTTTACAGGAAAGTATGATGGAGTATCGGTAAATCGGTTGGTTTTTTTAAATTCTGACGGAACAATGAAGCCTGATTTTGATATTGGTTCAGGACCTGCATCAGCATCAGTACTTGATTTAGCAAATAATACAGATGGTTCTTGGTTTGTTGGCGGTTCATTTGCCGTTTTTGATTCCCAGAATCAAGGAAGATTGGCTAAGATAGATTCAGAAGGAGCATTAGATATAGGATATCTTGCGGCAGGAGTTGGATTTGATAATTCGGTTTCGAAGATAATTTCTTTGGCAGATAATAAATCAATAGCCTTTGGTAATTTTACAAAATTCAATGGAGAATCAATCCTAAGAATTGCAGGATTGCTCGAAGATGGAGCTTCGGATGTTACATTTAATCTAAATGGAATTGGAGCAAATAATGCAATTAAAGCTGCTGTTTTACAATCGGATAATAAAATAGTTTTTGCAGGAGCTTTTACAAATTATAATGGAAAAGTTTGTAACCGAATTACCAGAATTTTACCAAGTGGTAGTATTGATGAAAGTTTTACAATGGGAACAGGATTCAATAATCAAGTTTATGCATTGGCAGTACATTCAGATTCCAAAATTATTGTTGGAGGGAATTTCACGAGTTATAATGGAATGTTATCTGTAGGCAGAATTGTAAGATTAAATCCTGATGGAACTATAGATACAGGTTTTGTAACAGGTTCAGGAGCCAATGCAATAATCGAAACATTGTTTGTGCAACCAGATGGAAAAATCTTGGTAGGAGGTAGGTTTGATACATTTAATGGACACTTATCTCCAGGTTTAGTTCGTTTAAACTCAAACGGAAGTATAGATACTAGTTTTAACGTAGGTGATGGTTTTGATAAATATGTTTATGCAATTGCATTACAATCTGATGGTAAAATAATCTTAGGAGGTACTTTTTTAACATACAACGGAGTTGCCCAAAAAAGAATTACAAGATTAAATCCCGACGGAAGTTTAGATACTGGTTTTACAATTGGTTCAGGATTTAGTAATGGAGATGTTCGTAGTATTTTGGTTCAAAAGGACAACCGTATTTTGGTTGGAGGAGCATTTTCGGGAACATATAATGGAGTGCCTTCAATGCGAATGCTTCGATTGCAAAAAGATGGTTTATATGACACATCTTTTGCCGTAAACTTAAATAGTACATTATTCAGTATGAGTTTTACACCCGATAATAAACTTCTTATATGTGGTAATTTTAATTCAGTATCAGGAGAAACTAAACATAGGATTGCACGGTTAAAATTATGTACAGATAGTTCCAGTTGGGATGGTTCAAACTGGACAAATGGTCCTCCATCCGAAGGTAAAGAATTAATTTTTCATGATAATTATACTTTTTCAGGACAGGTTAATGCATGTAATTGTAGTATTGATTCAGGAAAAAAAGTCACGATTTCTAGAGGGAATACTTTAGAATTAAGTTTAAATTATTCAGGATTGGGAACCTTGGTTCTAGATGATACTGCTGCTTTATATCAATTGGATGATGAGGTGGTAAATACAGGATTTGTTGAGGTAAAAAGAAAGACGACTCCTATCCTAAAACATGATTATACGTATTGGTCATCGCCAGTAGAAAGCCAAAACCTATTTGATGTATCGCCAAATACAGCATCCAGCAATTATTTTTCATACAATGCAACCAAAATAGCTTGGAACAAAGAAAATTCATCAACCAATATGATAATTGGTAAAGGCTATATTATAGAAGCTCCTGGAGATTTTTCAAAAAGTACTGCAACAGTTTACGAAGCTGTTTTTAAAGGAATACCGACTAATGGTAAAATTTCGGTTTTATTAGATAATCAAAATGGTTATGATTTAATAGGCAATCCATACCCTTCGGCGATAGATGCAGATGTTTTTATATCAAAAAACAGAGAGAATGTAGACGGAACGCTTTATTTCTGGACACATAATACCCCACTTATTAATAATGATTATAATTCTGATGATTATGCAGTGTATAATTTATTAGGAGGAGTTGCGACAAGACCCGCTTTGTCATCTGGAATTAATGAAACTGAACCCAACGGGATTATTGCTTCCGGACAAGCATTTTTCTTAGGTAGCAAAGGAACAGGAGAAGTTAATTTTGATAATAGTATGCGAATAATTGGTAGTAATTCGAAATTTTTTAAACCAAGTAAAGTTCAAAAACAGAATAGAGGAAGTTTAGTCGAAAGACATCGTATTTGGTTGAATCTAACGAATAAAGAAGGAGCTTTTAAACAAATTTTATTGGGATATATAAAAGGAGCAACCAATTCGTATGACTCTTTTTTTGATGGAGAAAATTTTAACGGAAACAAATTTGTGAATTTTTATAGTATCAAAGAGGGTAAAAATTTAGTGATACAAAGTAAAGGATTACCATTTGATGAAGCTGATTCTGTACCATTAGGTTATAGTTCAGAAATAGCAGGGAAATTTACTATAGGCATCGATAAGTCCGATGGATTATTAGCAAACCAAATGGTCTATTTAGAAGATAAATTAACCAATGAGATACACGATTTGTATAAAACAGATTATACTTTTTCTACAGAAGTTGGAACTTTTAATGATCGTTTTGCATTGCGATATACTAATGAAACATTGAAATCTGGAGAGTTTGAAACAATAGAAAATACAATTTTTGTTTCGGTTGTAAACAAAGAGATTAGAATTAATGCTTTTAACGAAACTATCGATAAAGTATTTGTTTATGATGTATCGGGTAAGAAAATTTACGAAAAGAATAAAGTAAATTCAAATCAGTTAGAAATAGCAAAAATTAATGTCGCATCACAAATGGTAGTAGTTAAGATACTATTGCAAAATAAAACTACTGTTGTAAAAAAGATAATGCTTTAGCAAAGGAAAAAATCCCTATTAAAACTAATTAATAGGGATTTTTATATGTCTAAATTCAGATTATTTTGCTTTAACCGAAGCTTCTAAGTTTCTTTCGATAGAGTGTCCAGGTCTTGACCATTTTGGTTTTTCACCAAGAGGTGCAAATTGAGAATCTTCTGCTTCTACAGTTTCTGGTTGAGAAACTTTAGTAAAAGGCTTTTGAGGAATCAAACCTAATAAATCAAACATTTTCATGTCTTCGTGTACATCCGGATTTGGAGTAGTAAGTAATTTATCGCCGGCAAAGATAGAATTTGCTCCGGCAAAAAAGCACATTGCCTGACCTTCGCGACTCATATTAGTTCTTCCTGCCGATAAACGTACTTGAGTTTCTGGCATTATGATTCTAGTTGTTGCAACCATACGAATCATTTCCCAAATCTCAACTGGTTTTTCTTCTTCCATAGGAGTTCCTTCTACAGCAACCAATGCATTAATTGGCACCGATTCAGGTTGAGGATTCAAAGTAGAAAGAGCAACTAACATTCCAGCACGGTCTTCGATACTTTCTCCCATTCCTATAATTCCTCCGCTACAAACAGTAACATTGGTTTTACGAACATTCTCTATAGTTTGCAAACGATCTTCAAAACCACGAGTTGATATAACTTCTTTATAATATTCCTCAGATGTATCTAAGTTATGGTTGTAAGCATATAAACCAGCTTCGGCCAAACGTTGCGCTTGGTTTTCGGTAATCATACCAAGAGTACAACATACTTCCATATCTAGTTTATTAATGGTACGTACCATTTCCAGAACCTGGTCAAACTCTGGTCCGTCCTTTACATTTCTCCAGGCAGCTCCCATGCAGACACGAGATGAACCACTAGATTTTGCTCGTAAAGCTTGAGCTTTTACTTGACTAACTGACATTAAATCATTTCCTTCTACTCCAGTATGGTAACGAGCAGCTTGAGGACAATAGCCACAATCTTCAGGACAACCACCTGTTTTAATAGATAACAAAGTAGATACCTGAACTACATTTGGGTCATGATTTACTCTGTGAATTGATGCTGCTTCATAAAGCAAATCCATCATTGGTTTATTATAGATAGCGATAATCTCGTCTTTCGTCCAATTGTGTTTTGTACTGTTCATCTATGCGATTTTTTGATGCTCAAAAGTAATTAAATTGTTCTAATGAATCAATGCAGTATTTTAATTTCAGTCTATTAAAAGTTTTTGCGGTTGTATTTTAAGACACAATTTACGAATGTAGGTTCGCAAGGACACCCAAAAAACAGTAATTTATCCTTTTGGAATTCTCAGATTTATTAAAAAAATAATTTAAAAAAAGAGCTAAAACAAATTAGTCAGCAGCATATTTATTGTTCCAATACAACATTAATAGCATGGTTACAACTACAGATGAAGCGATACCTTCAAACAATAAACAAATACAGTAAGTTGGAACAGATGGGTTACCGCCAAACATAAAAGTAGCAGATAAGGTTTTTACATACGCATCTCCACCGCGGGCATAACTGTAAATAAGTAATCCGAGAATACTAAGTGCGACTCCAATTACAGATGTTGTCATGGCCGAAACAGCATTAGAAACAGCATTGGTTTCGCCTTCAGCAAGATTCATTTTTATAGTTCTGTTTACCCCATAAACAACAAAAGCTACGTTCAGTGCACGTAAGTAAAGTATATGAGAAAGACCTAAAACATTCATTAATAAAAAATAAACACCAATACCTAGGAATATAAGAATCCCATTGTATAATTCTTTTGAAAGTTTCATAACGATTATTTTTAAGAAGTTAATAGTATTTGGTTGATATACAGTATAATGCTTATCAAATTTACTAAAAAAATCACTATGTTGTCATTATGAATGGCAGAAATAAATTAAAGGAATTATAATTTATTTGTGAAGGCTATAGTTGTTTCTTTATCTTTTTTTAATTGTTCTTTTAAAAGGTCGAAAGAGCCGAATTTTTGTTCCTCACGAACATATTGCAATAAAGAAACGGAAATTTCTAAATTGTAAATATCTTCATCAAAATCTAAGAAATGAATTTCGATAGACTGAGCCTGACCA
Organism: Flavobacterium sp. PL02; assembly: GCF_035013205.1. Classification (NCBI taxonomy): domain Bacteria; kingdom Pseudomonadati; phylum Bacteroidota; class Flavobacteriia; order Flavobacteriales; family Flavobacteriaceae; genus Flavobacterium; species Flavobacterium sp. PL02. The sequence continues at coordinate 139,570 of NZ_JAYGJP010000009.1, read as the reverse complement.
CCCACAGTTGGGTTAAAGCCAATATTCATCATACCATAAACCACTTTTTTATTGATGATAGATTTTACAATATAGACTCCATTTTTAGGAATTAATTTGTATTCCTCCTCAATTTTTAGGTTAGCAGTAGGAAAACCAATAGTTCTGCCTAGTTGTTTTCCTTTTACAACAGTACCAGTTAAGAAATAATCATAACCTAAATATTCATTGGCAAGATTCATATCGCCATCGGTTAATGCTTTTCTTATTTTGGTTGAACTTACAGATACATCTTTTATTTCTTGTGCCGAAATTTGCTCTACTTCAAAACCATATTGCTCCCCAAATGCAATTAAATCATTAATATCAGCCGTTCTGTTTCTTCCAAAACGATGATCGTGACCAATGATTATTTTCTGGATATGAAACTGATTTACCAAAATTGAACTCACAAAATCCTCGGCAGTTAATCTAGAAAAACTTTCGTTAAAAGGATGAATGACAAGGTTTTCTATGCCTGTGTTTTCTAGGAGTTTTGTTTTTTCGGCAATTGTATTCAGTAATTTTATTTCTGATTTTTCCTGTAATACCATTCTAGGATGAGGGAAGAAAGTAAGAACCAAACTCTCATATTTTCCGTCCTGAGTATTTTGGGTAATCTTTTCAAGTATTTTTTTATGACCAATATGTACACCATCAAAGGTGCCAAGAGTTAGTATTGTTTTCTTGGTAGATCGAAAATCGGTTATAGAATGAAAGAGCTTCAAAGCAAATAGTTTAAGATGTTGCAAATTTATACTATCTATTTTAAATCTAATAGTAAGGAGAATTGATTTTTTATAAAGTTGGGGATGATTTTGCTAAAAAAGCTTTATTTGACGATTTTATATAATTACTTGACGATTAAATCTTTTTATTCACATTAATTGAATTAATTTTGAACTTTAAATATTTCTCAACATGAAAAAAACTATACTTCTTTTATTAATTATCTTTAGTTCTGTCCAAATTCAGGCACAAAGTAACGAAATGTGGAAAAAAGTTAGTCAAAGTACCACTTCGATTACCGAGAGAGGAAATGTAAAGTCAGACGATAGAGAAAAGATTGTTTATAAACTAAACGAAGTTTTTTTGAAAGAAAAACTTGCTAGTGCACAACTTAAAACTGATAAAAGAACTACAGCTGAAATCACGATTCCTAATATGGATGGTGCTTTCGAAAAATATACTGTGTGGGAATCTTCAAATTTTGATCCTCAATTACAAGCAAAATACCCAGATATTAGAGCTTACGAAGGAATAAGTAGTAAAGATAAAACAGCAAAAATTCATTTTAGTGTTTCTCCAGAAGGAATCCAGACGATGGTTTTAAGAGCTGATAACGCTTCTGAATTTATCGAACCTGTTACAGCAAATAGTGGAGAGTATTTTTTGTTTACTGCCAAAAGCAGAGATAAAGGAAGTTTGCCATTAACATGTAAGACAAAAGATATTGTATTAAATAAAGAATTAAAAGCTAAGACAGCTAAAATAGCAGCAAACAATAAAGTATTTAAAACTCTACGATTGGCATTGTCTTGTACAGGCGAATATGCGGCTTATTTTGGAGGTACAAAAGCTAACGCATTAGCAGCAATGAATGCTACGATGACAAGAGTTAATGGAGTTTTTAATAAAGACTTGGCTTTAAGATTAATTTTAATTGCTAATACTGATGCAGTTATTTATACAAATGCAGTGACAGACCCTTATTCTGATGCAGCCACAGGAGCTAAAGGAGCTTGGAATCAAGAAGTTCAAACTACTTTAACAAATGTTATTGGCGAAAATGCGTATGATATTGGTCATTTATTTGGAGCATCAGGAGGTGGCGGTGATGCTGGTTGTATTGGTTGCGTATGTGTAGATAATTCTAAAGGAAGTGGGTTTACATCTCCATCTGATAGAAAACCACAAGGAGATACCTTTGATATTGATTTTGTGTCACATGAATTTGGGCATCAATTAGGAGCAACCCATACTTTTTCTTATGCTATAGAAGGAGCAGGCGTAAATGTAGAACCGGGAAGTGGTTCTACAATCATGGGATATGCAGGAGTTATACCCGAGGATCAGTATAATATACAAGATCACTCCGATGATTATTTTACGTATGCTAGTATTTTACAAATTCAAGAAAATCTAGCGACAAAAACATGCCCAGTTAGTACACCTTTAGTAAATAACCCTCCAGTGATTAATGCGGGTGCCAATTACAGCATTCCGGTTAGTACTGCTTTTGTTTTAAAAGGGACGGGGTCTGGTAATGGTGCAGATTCGATTACTTATTGCTGGGAAGAAAACGATTCGGCAACATCAACATCAGGAGGTGCTAGCGTTGCTACCCCAAATAAATCAGATGGTCCTTTGTTTAGATCATTTCCGCCTTCGAGTTCACCTATACGTTATATGCCAAATTTAGACCTTGTTCTTTCAGGTAAAGTAACGAGTACTTGGGAGTCGGCTCCGTCAATCCCCAGAACTTTACATTTTACATTAACAGGTCGTGATAATGCTGCTGCGGGAACAGCACAAACCAATACAGCTACAATGATTGTAAATGTAATAAAAGATATTGGACCATTTACAGTAACATCACAAAGCACAGATGCTATTGGGTGGCTTCATGGAACGAGTCAGATTATTACTTGGGATGTAAAAAGCACGAATACTTTGCCAGGATCGACTAATGTAAATATAAAACTTTCTACAGATGGAGGTTTAACCTTTCCGATTGTCTTAGCTGCAAATACACCTAATGATGGTTCTCAAACAGTGGATGTTCCAGAGGATGTAACAGCAACAAATTGCAGAATTTTAATTGAACCTACAGCCAATATCTATTATGCAGTAAACAGTAGATCATTTGCAATTGGTTATAAAGTTGATGCAACATGTACTTCGTATCCACTTGGAGCAGCTTTTGCAATACCTAATGCATTAGCATATACAACAAGAAATATAAATGTTCCAGCCGATGCAGGGATAGTTTCAGATGTAAATGTTTCCGTAGGATTGACACATACAAGATTGTCGGATGTAGAGATGCAACTAGTAAATCCTCAAGGAACAATTGTACGATTGTTTAATAGAAATTGTGGAGATGTAAACGCCAGTTTGTTATTAAAGTATGATGATTGGGGAACAGCTTTAGATTGCTCAATACCTACTTTACAAACTGTAACTCCTACTGATTTGCTTAACAGTTTTAATAATAAAGATGCTGCAGGAACTTGGGCATTCAAGGTAAGAGATGCTTACGTAGGGAGAGATGGTACAATAGATTCAGGCTCAATTGAGATTTGTACAAAAAAATACACTTTGCAAACAGAAGTTATTGTTATGCCAAAGGAGCTTATAGCTTATCCTAATCCTACTAAAGGAGATCTTGAAATTGCTTTTAGATGTGAATCAACAGATGGAGTTAGAGTCTTTATATACAATGATGCGGGTAAAGAAGTTTACCGTAATACATTTGAAAGTATGGCAAATTTCAAGCAAAAAATTATACTGAATAATCGTTTAGATACAGGGATTTATTTCTTGGTTGTATATGATGGGGATAGAAAAACAGTAAAAAAGATTGGTTTCGAATAAATACTAAAGCTAATTTAAGAGTGTGCCATTGCCATGCAAACAATGCTGATTTTGGCACCTGGAATTTTTAGTAATGCACGAGAACAAGCTTCAAGTGTTGCTCCAGTTGTGATTACATCATCGATAAGTAAAAAATGCTTATCGTGTTTGTCTTCGGTAAACGAGACATCAAATATTTCTTTAAGACCTTCTGATCTTCCTAAAAGATTTTTTTTAGATTGGGTTTTAGAGTATCTGGTTCTAATCAATAAAGTATCGTTGTAATCTATTTGTAAACCTTGAGAAAGAGCGCGGCCAAATGTAGTTACTTGGTTGTAGCCTCTTTCATGAAATTTCTTTCGATGCAAAGGAACTGGAATAATCATATCAAAAGGTATATCTAGTACTAATTCTTTTAAATCCTCGACATGCCATTGGCCAAGCATAGTGCCAATATTTTCATGCCCTTTGTATTTTAAGTTATGGATGAGTTCCTGCACAATTCCTTTCTTATTAAAATAAAGAAAAGCTGAAACATGTTCGACTTCAATTTTCCCGTAAAATTTTTTAAAAGCTTCGTTTTTTGGATTTAAATAATATTGGGTTAGAGGCATTTCATGTCTGCAAATGGTACAAATTATAGTTTCATTTGCCATCAAAAAAGAGTGACATCCAGCACACGCTTTTGGGAAAAACAGGTTAATAATGTAATTAAACACAAATAGAAAGAATTTAGTTACAAAAATAAAGAAATTCAGGCTTCAATCTTTGCAATTTTTCTTTTTTTTACAAGGACTTTTTATATTTTTGCATTACTATGGCAAAACAAGACGATTTATTTAAGAATGTAGTTTCGCACGCAAAAGAGTACGGATTTATTTTTCCGTCGAGCGAAATATACGATGGTTTAAGTGCAGTATATGATTACGCGCAAAACGGAGTAGAGTTAAAGAAAAACATCCGTGAATATTGGTGGAAATCAATGGTTCAGATGAATGAGAATATTGTAGGCTTAGATGCCGCAATATTAATGCATCCAACGACCTGGAAAGCTTCAGGCCACGTTGATGCCTTTAATGATCCGTTAATTGATAATAAAGATTCTAAAAAAAGATATAGAGCTGACGTTCTAGTAGAAGATTATGCTGAAAAGCTAAATCTAAAAGCTAAAAAAGAAATCGAAAAAGCGAGTGCTCGTTTTGGAGATGCTTTCAACGAACAGGAATTTGTAAATACAAATGCCAGAGTAATTGAATACTTAGCTAAAGAAAAAGAAATCAGAGAACGTTTAGGACGCTCTTTAGGTAATGGAGATTTAGAAGATGTTAAAGCTTTAATCGAAGAACTAGAAATTGCAGATCCAGAAACTGGATCTAGAAACTGGACAGATGTAAAGCAATTCAACTTAATGTTTGGTACTAAGTTAGGAGCATCTGCAGAGTCTGCAATGGACTTGTATTTACGTCCAGAAACAGCTCAGGGTATCTTTGTGAATTTCTTGAATGTACAAAAATCAGGAAGAATGAAAGTTCCTTTTGGAATTGCACAAACAGGAAAAGCGTTTAGAAATGAAATCGTTGCAAGACAATTTATTTTCCGTATGCGTGAATTCGAACAAATGGAAATGCAATTTTTTGTACGTCCAGGAGATGAAATGCAATGGTACGAGCACTGGAAAACGACACGTTTAAACTGGCATTTATCTTTAGGTTTAGGAAAAGAAAATTACCGTTTTCATGATCACGAAAAATTAGCACATTATGCTAATGCAGCTGCGGATATCGAGTTTAATTTCCCTTTTGGATTTAAAGAATTAGAAGGAATTCACTCGCGTACAGATTTTGACTTAAAAGCGCATGAAGAATTCTCTGGTAGAAAACTACAGTATTTTGATGCTGAATTAAATCAAAATTATGTTCCTTATGTGGTAGAAACTTCAGTAGGATTAGATAGAATGTTCTTGGCAGTTTTTGCAACTTCATTAAAAGAAGAAACATTAGAAGATGGTTCTACAAGAACAGTCTTGAAACTACCAGCAGTTTTAGCACCTACAAAAGCAGCAGTTTTACCATTGGTAAAGAAAGATGGCTTGCCTGAAATTTCTAAAAAAATCATCGAAGATTTAAAATGGGATTTCAATGTTTCTTATGATGAAAAAGATGCAGTAGGAAGACGTTATAGAAGACAAGATGCATTAGGAACTCCTTTTTGTATTACAGTTGATCACCAAACTATCGAGGATCAAACAGTTACAATCCGTCATAGAGATACAATGAAACAAGATCGTGTAGCTATTGCCGATTTAAGATCAATTATCGAAAATGAAGTTTCGATGAAAAATTGGTTAATGAAAATGTAAAATAAGAATCGATTATTAGTATAATCGATAATTAAAAATAAGAAAAAAGCTTCTCATTTGAGAAGCTTTTTTTGTTTAGAAAAGGTATGTTTTAAACATGCAAAAAATAGAGATAATATATTAAAGAAGACTTTATTTTGTGCATTTCATCGGATATATTTGCACTTCGTCTTAATGTGTTAACATTTGTTTAAAATATATTAACAATAAAATCTTTAAAAAAAGGAAATATGTAAATTTAATTGCTTTATTAAAGCTAAAAATAAGATTTTATTGTTGAAATTCCAATGAAGGAGATAAATTTGCATATAATTATCAGTTCGGTTCTTGTAAAATAATACCACTAAATCTACAAAAGCATTGAAAAATTATTCATACATTATTATTGATGATAATCAAGAAAGTGTTCTAAAAACCAAGGAATTAGCAGATGGTTTTTCAGAGCTAATTTTTGTTGCTATTGCAAATACATATCAGCAAGGATTAAATTTAGTTTTGGAGCATAATCCAAATATTATATTTCTTGAGATAGATCCAAAAGATAATACAAGTAATCTTTCGTTATCATTTATAAATGAGCTTTATCATTATTTGCGGATAGTTCCTAAAGTTATTATTACAACCACCAAAAAAGATTTTGCTTTTGATGCGATTAAGTATGGCGTAATGGATTATTTGCTAAAACCACTTAAACGGGCAGATTTACTCAAAACGATTTTAAAACTAGATTGGCCTAGTTATGAGGTAAATTTAATTAGCAATCAAACCGTTCAGGATTTTAAAACCTCGCTTAAAGGAGATGCTATCGAGGTACAAAAAATTAATCAATCTTTAGTGTTATGTGTTAAATCGTATGGAGATTATCGATACATTCAAGCAAAAGATATTACCTATATTCAGGCAGATAATAATTCGACAGATATTTATTTGAATACTGGAGAAATGATAACAGCTTTTAAAACTTTAAAGTATTTTGAGGCTATTTTATTACATCCATTTATACGCATACACAACAGTTATATCATCAACAGAAACCATATTGCGAGGATACATACTGGGAACTCAGTTTGTTACATAAAAAACTCTACAAAAAAACTACCATTTTCTAAGACTTATAAAAGAAATGTAGAGATAATAATTGCCGAGTTTGCTAACGGAAACTATATAGAGGTCTAGCAACTAAGTATTTACACGTATTTGACCTACGTACACTACCATTTGGCAGCATTCCACCATATATGCCTTTTTACAGAGTTGAAAAGGGGATTACAGTACTAATTTTACACCATGATTTAGCAATAAGCGATCATTTAAAACGTAAAAAAATACTAACAATAAAAATCCCCAGATTATGAAAACTTCAATCACAACAATCGCATTATTTTCTTTAGCATTAGTAGCAACTTCTTTTACTACTCCAGAAACAACTAAAAATATTTCATTAAATGCAAAAAGTGAGATAATACCACCTATTGATGGCGGTGGATCAGCAGGAGGAGGAAGAAAACAAGATATTTACATTGATTTATCTATTGATGGTGGTGGGTCAGCAGGAGGAGGTAGAAAACAAGATAATGGTTATATGTTAGATTTGTCAGCAACTAACAGTTATAGACAGCCTATTGACGGTGGTGGATCAGCAGGAGGAGGAAGAAAACAAGACTAGAACAAAGAGTTTATATGTAAAAAAAGGCTGTCAATTTTTTGACAGCCTTTTTTTGTGTCTATAGTTTTAGTATTTTTGATAAAAGCCAAATGTACTATTGAAAAAAATCTACCCTATATTATTGTTATTAGTTTTTGTTTTTTTGGGCTGTACCAAGAAAAGCATTGTCGATAACAATGTGACTTCCTCTGTAGATAGTTTGTCTCTTTATTTGTCATTGGCAAATGATATCAACGTGCCATTTAAGTCCAAACAAGAGTATAATAAAAAAGCATTCGATATAATTATCAATCAAAAAGATGATTCGGTTAATAGAGTAAATTTATTTAAAGTAGCCAATCGGTATTACAATATGAATGATTGGAATGCCTATCGAGAAACAACAAAACTCATACTAGAACGATCAAAAAGTAACCTTGATACGGTTAGTATGGCTAAGGCTTATGCTTATTTAGGAGATTACTATAGTTTTAAAACAGTTCCTGATAGTGCTTTTAGGAACTACTATAAGGCAGAGAAATTGTATATCCGGATTAATGATGACTATAATCTTGCCAGAACTTTTTTGAGTAAGGCAACTCTACAATATAACATAAGCGATTTTTTTGAGAGTGAAATAATGGTTTTTAAAGCCTTGCGGCTTTTGAAGCGTCAGAAAAAAGTAAGTTATTTATTGCATGAATCCTATAATCTTTTAGGGATTTTATACAAGGAGCGAGAAGAATATGATAAGGCTTTGGAATTTAATAATAAGGCTTTAGTTATTCTTGAAGATAAATCAATCCCATTAGATCTTCAGCTAAAAGCGACTTCGCTAAATAATATTGGCTTTGTTTATTTAAGTATGAATGATTATAAAAAAGCAAAAATATATTTTCAAAAAGGATTAGAACAAAAAAACTTATTTAAGGAAAAACTTATATTATATGCTATGTTATATGATAATTTGGCTTATTCTAAATTTAAGTTGCATGAGTCTGAAGGACTTCCAGATCTATTTTATAAATCTTTGAAAATTAGAGACAGTCTAGATCTTAAGTCAGGGGTCATATCTAGTAAAATACATTTATCTGAGTATTTTGCCTATAAAAAAGATACTTCAAAAGCAATGCAATATTGTAAAGATGCACTTAAGTTATCCCGAAATTCGAATAGATTAAGAAATACACTTGAGGCACTTAAGCAAATGGCTCTTGTAGATCCAACAAATGCATCGGTTTATTCGAAAGAATATATACAGATAAATGAAAAAGCACAAAAAGCAGAAAGAAAGATGGGAGAAAAATTTTCCCGAATAGAATATGAAACTAATGAAATAAAAGATGAAAATACGAGTTTAAATGTTCAGAACCGAACATTGATATATGTTTTTAGTATCTGTGGTTTATTAGGACTCTTTTTTTATGTTTATTTGGCACAAAAAGCGAAAAATAGAGAGCTGCTTTTTAAACAGCAGCAACAGATAGCCAATGAAGATATTTACAACCTGATGATTTCGCAACAAAATACAATTGAAGCTATTCGAATTAAAGAGAAGAAAAAGGTAGCCCAAGATTTACATGATGGTGTTTTAGGGCGAATGTTTGGGGTTAGGATAAGTTTAGACAGCTTAGATAAAGTAGATGATGCAGCAGCAGCTGTAAAGCGCAAAAAATATTTATCAGATTTAAAAGAAATTGAGCAAGATATTCGGGAAATTTCGCATGATTTAAATAAAGAGAAATCAGAATTGATTAATAATTTTGTAATGATTCTTGATAAGTTATTGGAAAATCAAAGAGTTACTTTTAAATCAAAATTAATCTCGAGTATTGATTCAAGTATAAGATGGGATTTGGTAAGTAACTCCATTAAAATAAATCTGTACAGAATTATTCAGGAAGCATTGCAAAATTGTAATAAATATGCACAAGCAGAAACAATAAAAATAGAGCTTAAAAATGAAGTAAATCATTTGGCGTTGTTGATAAGTGATGATGGAGTAGGATTTAATGTAAATAGAACCAAAAAAGGAATTGGTTTGCAAAATATTTTCTATCGAGTAAAAGAATGCGATGGAACCGTTGATATAAAATCTAATAAAGCGGATGGAACAGTTATAGTAATTAAAATTCCAATTGATCAAAAAATAAACCTTCAGCATAATGACAACTGATAAACCTCCAGTAGAAATAATTAAGAATAACATATTTATAGTAGATGATCATCCTTTTATAATTGAAGGGTACAAAAATGCGATTACGAGATATAATCCTAAAGAATATGAATTTTTAATTACTCAGGCCAAAGATTGTAAATCGGGTTACGAGGTAATTATGGATCCTGTAACAACAAGTTTTGATATTGCATTTCTAGACATTAGTATGCCTGCTTATGAAGAAATGGAAATATATTCGGGAGAAGATTTAGCAAAGCTGATTATGGAACATATGCCAAATTGTAAAATAATTTTGCTAACAATGTACACCGAATTACTTAAGATAAAAACAATCATTAGAACAATAAATCCTAGAGGATTAATCATAAAAAATGATTTAACATTTGATGAGTTGTTATTTGCTTTTGATAAAGTGATGAAAAAAAAGACTTACTACAGCCAGTCGGTTGTTGAAATGTTAGAAAAATCACCAAAAGACTCCATCGAAATTGATCAGATTGACGAACAAATTCTGTTTCATTTATCCAAAGGAACTAAAACAGACGAAATGCCACATTACATTCCCATTTCTTTGAAAGCTACAATAAGAAGAATAGAAAATTTAAAAGAATTGCTAAAAGTAACAGACGGTACAGATGATGATTTAGTACACGAAGCCAGGAACAAAGGACTTTTATAAACAGCGCTTCTATAAAATAAAAAAAGACATCTGATAAGATGTCTTTTTTTATGGATATATGTAATTATTCGCTTAAAGCATCCCATCCGCGGGCTTTTAAAGCAATTTTTGTATTAGCACGAGTTACTAAATGAATCCCTTCGCTTTCTTGCGTCATATGACCAATAATTGAGAAGTTTGGATTTGCTTTTATCTTTTCAAAATCTTCCATTGCAATAGTAAAAAGTAATTCGTAATCTTCTCCACCATTAATTGCTACAGTTGTACTATCGATATTAAATTCTTCGCAAACATTTATAAATTGAGGATCTAGCGGTAATTTATCTTCATATAAGTTACAACCTACTTTAGATTGTTTGCACAAATGAATAATCTCCGATGATAATCCGTCTGAAATATCAATCATAGATGTTGGTTTAATCTCCAAGGCATGTAACAAAGTACGAACGTCTTTGCGAGCTTCAGGTTTTAATTGGCGTTCTATTAAATAAGTATAGGCATCTAAATCAGGTTGCGAATTAGGATTTACCTGAAAAACTTGTTTCTCTCTTTCTAGAACCTGTAATCCCATATATGCGGCTCCAATATCGCCAGTTACAACCAATAAATCAGTTTGTTTAGCGCCATTACGATATACGATTTCATTTTCATCGGCTTCACCAATAGCAGTAATACTAATGATTAATCCTTTTTGAGATGAGGTAGTATCACCACCAATTACATCTACATTATATTCTTTGGCAGCATGCGTGATTCCTGCAAATAATTCTTCTAGAGCTTCTAATGGAAAACGATTAGAAACAGCTACAGAAACAGTTATTTGTGTTGGTTTAGCATTCATGGCACAAATGTCTGAAATGTTTACCACCACAGCTTTGTAACCTAAATGTTTTAAAGGCATATAAGCCAAATCAAAATGCACACCTTCGATTAATAAATCGGTAGAAACGACTACTTTTTTGTCTTTAAAATCTAATACAGCAGCATCATCGCCAATACTTTTTAAAGTAGATTCTTGTGTAACATCAAAGTTTCGTGTTAAGTGCTCAATTAGTCCAAATTCGCCTAATTGCGCTATGCTGGTACGTTGTGGGTTTTTATCTTCAATCATTTTGTTACGGTACTAAATTTCTTAGGTGCAAAGGTACAAAGATGCAAAGGTTTTGACTAATTAAAAAGAAGGCCATTTACTAGAGGTATTTGTTTTAAGTAAAATTTGTTTAGCCTTTTGTGTTTTTATGTCAATATAAAGATTTTTTAAAGAAAAATTATACATAAATTTTTTATTTATATGTTTGATTATTAGTTGTTTATGTTTTATTTTTGAAATAATTTTAAAAAATAAAATCACTACTGACAAACTGTTGTCACCGACTCGATTTACTTTTGAAGTAATAAAAAATCAAAACTTTAAAATTATGAAAACACTAGCAGCACAAGTTATTACTCCAGAAGATTTATTAAAACATTGGCAAGGTCATCGCGCATTGACACGTCATGTAATTGAAGCTTTTCCTGAAAAAGATTTCTTTGAATTTTCTATTGGCGGAATGCGTCCTTTTTCAAAATTGACAGATGAACTTTTGGCGATTGCGGCACCAGCCTTAAAAAGTATCGTAAATCGAGACAGTCAGCCTTTTAAAGAAGGAGAAGAGAAATTAATTTTTAAAGCGCAATACCTTGAAAAATGGGATGAATCTACCGATGAGATTAATAAATATTGGGAGCAATTAAAGATAGAAGATTTTAGTGAAAATTTTAATTTGTTTGGACAATATGAATTTCCGATCGTTCAGAATATCTTATATTTTATCGATAATGAAGTGCACCACCGCGGACAAGGGTATGTTTATCTAAGAGCATTAGGTATTGAGCCTCCTTTTTTCTGGGAAAGATAATTAGAATTAAATAATCCTTTCAATCATCAATCAAATTATATTTTCAAATCAATTCTTATTCAGAAAAACTAAAATAAATTATCATGAGCTTAAAAAAAATAATGACAAATTATGCAGACTATAATTTATGGGTAAATCAGCAATTTGTTAATTGGCTTTCTGTAAAATCAGACGAACTGCTTCATAAAGAAGTAGCTTCGAGTTATTCTAGTATTATTAAAACACTCAATCATATTTGGGCAACCGAAGAATATTGGTATTCGATAATAGCAGAGACTTCTGAATTTGATAAAAGAGAAAACACAGAATTGATAACTAAGGAAATATTTGAAGGATTAGTAAATAGATCAGCTCGTTTGTCTGAATATATCAAATCACTTTCAGAAGAAGAATTATCCAGAAAAATTAAAATTGAAAGTCCTTGGTTTCAATGTGAGTTGCCAATATGTGATTATTTATTGCAGGTTGTAAACCATGGTACGTATCATCGAGGGCAGATAGTTACAATTGGTCGTAATATTGGTATTACAGATGCATCAAATACAGATTATAATTTTTATAATGTTGTTCATGCTCAGCAATAAAAATTACGAATATTTGATATAGAAAAAACTCCTAAAATGAAATCTCATTTTAGGAGTTTTTTTATAAAAGTCTTTGTCTGTTAATTTCTAATAACTCTAAAGTTCGTGTTTTTAATCGCTCAGGTTCCAGAATTGTAGCGTAATCTCCAAACATTAAGAACCAACGCGGAAAGCCACTTTCAATATCTCGGCTCATAAAAGTCATCTCGATATTCCCATCGATTTCTTTTTCGGAGATGAAACCATGGTATTTTCGTTCGTGCGATAAATATCTTGCTATCTTTTTATCAATCAGAATGCGCACTTTGGTAGTTGGGATAGTTTCATTTTTATTCAAATAAGTTTCAAGAGAATCATGTTCTAATGTAAAATCTTTTTCTGTTTTTTTTATGCTATGTACACGGTCTGTTCTAAACTGGCGATAATCGGTGCGCAAATGGCAATATCCTATAACATACCAATTATTGTGATCATGAAAAATGCCAACTGGTTCAATATTTCTTTCTGTAATTCCGTCTGAAGTAAAAGCTTGATAAGAAAGAATAACTTGTTTCTTTTCGGCAATACTTTCAAAAAGTAAAGTGAGTGTATTTGGAGATTTATCGTTAAAAAGTTTCTCGGTAGATTGCATTAAAACACTCGATTCAATTGTAGAAACCCAATCTTTATCGTCGCTTTTAAGCACAGATTTTAATTTATACATTGCCGAAGCATAATGATTTCCCAAAGTAGTATCAGTAAATTTTTGCATCAATTTTTCAGCAGCAATAAAACTACTAGCTTCTTCTCGGGTAAACATAACTGGCGGTAATCGATAACCATCCATCAAAGCATAACCAACACCAGCTTCGCTATAAATAGGAACGCCAGATGCTTCTAGAGTGCGAATGTCACGGTAAATTGTTCTTAAACTTACTTCGAAACGATTGGCTAGTTCTTGTGCTTTTACAATCTTTTTAGATTGTAGCTGAATAAGAATTGCAACAATTCGGTCAAATCGTTTTGGGGATTCATCGAGCATTTTTCTTTTGAGTTTTTATAGGTACAGAGGTTCAAAGATACAAAGGTTTCGTTTTTATTGCTTTAAATTATAAAACTGTTAAACTAAAAAACCCAATAACGAAAGTTATTGGGCTTTTCTATATGCTGTACTTTATTTTCTAAAACCTAGAGTAGATTTCTAAACTAGTATTAAAATTTATAAAGTAATCCAAATTTAGGTTGTGCAAAAATATTATTAAATAGGTTGATGTTTAGCTCAAAACTACTAGATGAAGATCCGTTTTCAGGATTTGTATTATTGTACGTTAAGGTGTTTTTTTTTGTTAATTTTTTAACATGTGTAAATATTTACTTATATTTATACTTAATTTTAAAAATTAAATTATTATGAAAAAGTATCTTATCTTATTGTTTTTGGCAATATTAGTTTCCTGCAATAGTGAATCTTTAGAATCATTTTCAAATGATGAACTAGGAATAACTCCTTTTAGATCTTGTACAACAATAGAACCTGATTTTGATGTAAGTCCCACAGGAAGAGTTTCCTATAAAGGCTCTTACTGGATGCCAGGGCAGACTATAAGAATCAAGTTTTTGAATGGAGATACTTATTTACAGAATAAAGTGAAGCAATATGCTAGTGTATGGCTACAACATGCAAACCTAAAGTATGAATGGGTGACATTTGGTGATGCTGCAATTAAAATTAGTTTCAAATGGAATGGTGATCAGGGATCTTGGTCTAGCATTGGCGTTGGATGTTATAACACCGCACAGAATTCACCATCAATGAACTTTGGATGGTTTGATAATAGTACTTCTGAAGAGGAATTTAGTCGTGTTATCATTCATGAATTTGGACATGCCTTAGGATTTGCGCATGAGCATCAAAATCCTACAGCACCAATCCAATGGAATGCAGCTGCAGCATATAATTATTATGCGTTGGCAGGTTGGGATAAGGCAGAAGTTGACCATAATATTCTAAATAAATTTTCAACTTCTACAGTAGACTATACTAATTTTGATGAGAAATCGATTATGCTTTACTCTTTTCCAAGCTTTTTGACCTTTAATGGATATTCTTCTTCTTGGAATAATGTTTTATCGAATGAAGATAAAGTATCAGCGGCAACATTATATCCCGCCCCGACTTCTATTATTACTGACAGATTGGCCTCAGGCCAAAGTTTAAAAGCGGGAGAGTTTCTTATTTCTAATAATTATTGGTATACATTAACATTAAAGAAAAATGGAAATCTTGTGCTTGAAGAGAGAGGGATAATAATTTGGCAAACAAATAGAATTGGAACAGGGGGTATAGGGGATATTGCACATGTTGATATGCAGACTGACGGTAATTTCGCAACTTATTTTGGTGGAACGAAGGCATTATGGAGTACAGAAACAACAGGTAAAACGGGGTCTGTAGGTTCTTATATAACTCTGACTAATCTAGGAGGCTTAGAAGTAAGAGATCGTCGTGGATGGACCGTATGGTCAATAAGAGACGGTAAGGTAAATTCACCATTTATTTATTGAAATTTGAATAGTTGAGCAGTAAGCTTCTGTGCAGTTTATTTAAAAAAAAAATCAAGTTATTCAATTTTATAACAACATAACTGCCCTTTGAAGATTGTGGGATTAAAAAAAAAAATCAGAAATGATAAAATAATAAAGGCAACCTTATAAGGTTGCCTTTATTTCGTTAATCGGATTATTTATTTAAAATTTATAAAGTAATCCAAATTGAGGTTGGTCGAAAACATTCTCAAATAAGTTAATGTTTAACTGGAATGTGTTTGAAGAAGGTCCGTTTTCAGGTGAAACACTGTTGTAAGATAGAACATTTGCTAATGTAAAAGTTACAGCTATGTTTCTTGTAACAAAATAGTTTAGTCCTACATTAATATCTGCAGTAATACTATTGCTTGTATCATCAATTAAAGGAGTCTCTACTCTGTTACGACCATATCCAAGTCCAGCTTCACCATATGCTTTGAAACGTTTAGAATCTAATTGTAAAAAATAGTATCTGGCAAAAGCACCAATTCCAAAGACAGTAGTTTTTGATTCGGGTGTTTTAATCTTGTTGTCAGAATAATTTAATTTAGCTCCAATAGCTATTTTGTCATCTAAGAAGTACCCGAATTTTGGACTGAAACCGTAAAAATCGGCTTGACCTCCAGTGTTGATTTTAATTGAACCCTCAATAAACATGTTTCCTTTTTCGAACTGAACTCCTTTTGCTGTTTTTACTTCTTCTTCTACTTCTTTCTGTTGTGCGTTTGCAAAACAAAATGTAAATAACGCTACAAGTGTTGTGATTTTTGTTTTCATAATCATTGCTTTTAAATTGTTTAAATAAAATCTGATTAATTCATATATGTAAAAATAATTAAAAACTTACAAATAAATACTTAATAAAGTGAGATTTTATCCATTATTTAATTAACAATGCGTTGATATGTAGTGGTTTATTTAGGTTTTGTGGGCCGTAGGGATTTAAAAGAGCATAAAAAAACCCAATAACGTTAGTTATTGGGTTCATCTATATTCTATTCTCTTTCTTCTTTTATCTAAAATAAAAAAACTAGTCGTTCAATTTTAAAACAGCCATAAATGCTTCTTGAGGAATCTCAACGTTTCCTACCTGACGCATACGTTTTTTACCTTTTTTCTGTTTTTCAAGTAATTTACGCTTACGCGAAATATCTCCACCATAACATTTTGCAGTAACGTCTTTACGTAATGCTTTTATAGTTTCACGAGAAATCACTTTTACTCCAATTGCTGCCTGAATCGGAATATCAAACTGCTGACGTGGAATTAATTCTTTTAGTTTTTCACACATTTTTTTACCAATGTGGTAAGCATTATCTACGTGAATTAAAGAAGATAAAGCATCGACAATTGTAGCATTTAATAAAATATCAACTTTTACTAAGCTTGAAGTTCGCATTCCAATTGGTGCGTAATCAAACGAAGCATATCCTTTTGAAACCGTTTTAAGACGATCATAAAAATCAAATACAATTTCGGCAAGAGGCATATCAAAAGTCAACTCAACTCTTTCGGTAGTTAAATATGTTTGGTTGGTAATTAAACCACGTTTTTCTATACACAAAGACATAACATTACCTACGAAATCAGATTTGGTGATAATTGTTGCTTTGATATAAGGTTCTTCTACGTGATCTAATTTTGATGGTTCTGGTAAATCAGAAGGATTGTTTACCACAAATCCTACAGTAGGTTCTTTTTTGGTATAAGCCAAGTAAGAAACGTTAGGAACTGTAGTAATTACAGTCATATTAAACTCACGTTCTAATCTTTCCTGAATAATCTCCATGTGTAACATTCCTAAGAATCCACAACGGAAACCGAATCCTAAAGCCGCAGAACTTTCAGGTAAAAATACTAATGAAGCATCGTTCAATTGTAGTTTTTCCATCGAGTTACGTAACTCCTCGTAATCTTCTGTATCTACAGGATAAATCCCAGCAAATACCATTGGTTTTACATCCTCAAAACCAGTAATCATATTAGTTGTTGGGTTTTTCGCATCCGTTAAGGTATCCCCAACTTTTACTTCTTTAGCTTCTTTAATACCAGAAATTAAATAACCAACATCACCTGCGGAAATAACACTTTTTGGAACTTGATTTAATTTTAAAGTTCCAATTTCATCAGCAAAATATTCATTACCTGTGGCCATGAATTTAATTTTTTGCCCTTTTTTAATTTGTCCGTTTTTTACACGGAAAATAACTTCAATTCCTCTAAATGGATTGTAGTGAGAGTCAAAAATCAAAGCTTGTAAAGGCTCATCGATTTCTCCTTTTGGAGGAGGAATTCTTTCGATAATTGCTGCTAATATATTTTCGACACCTAAACCTGTTTTACCAGAGGCATGAATAATTTCTTCTAGTTTACATCCTAATAAATCTACGATATCATCGCTAACTTCTTCAGGATTTGCACTTGGTAAATCGACTTTGTTTAAGATTGGAATAATTTCCAAATCGTTTTCCAGAGCCAAATATAAATTTGAAATTGTTTGAGCTTGTATACTTTGTGCAGCATCAACAATTAAAAGTGCCCCTTCGCAGGCAGCAATTGATCGTGAAACTTCGTATGAAAAGTCAACGTGTCCGGGAGTATCAATTAAATTCAGGATATATTCCTCTCCTTTATAAGTATATTCCATCTGGATGGCGTGACTCTTTATGGTAATTCCGCGTTCACGTTCCAAGTCCATATTATCAAGCAATTGCGCTTTTTCTTCACGTGCAGTAACGGTTTGTGTTGCGCCTAGTAAGCGATCGGCAAGTGTACTTTTTCCGTGATCAATGTGTGCAATAATGCAAAAGTTACGTATATTTTTCATTTTCTTTTATATCAATTCTCTATACGAGTTTAAGTATTTTTTGTTGTGATTTTATAGTATGGCTGTGCCATACAGGCGCGTCATTAATCGGCAAAGATAATGCAAACTTTTGGATTGTAGAATCTTGATGTATTATTGTTGAATCTTTAAGAAATAAAAGATGGATTCGGCTGTTTTTTACACTCTTGAATGCTTATTCTAAAATTTAAGTTTAAAGCAAAACAAGTGTTTTTATAATCTAAGAATAATTATGATTCTTTAGTTGCTGAAGACTCTTTTTCGGCCTCGCTTTTCTTTAACGTATCATACCAGTTTTCTATAGATGGATAAATAAAACCAGCTATTTTTTGTATCGGATTATAAAATATCGATTTGTCTAATGTTTCTTTTTTTGCAAAAGTATGATTGAAATTTATTTTTTCGAAAAGACTAAAAACAATACTCAAAATAAGAATCGTTTTTAGAATTCTAAAAAGACCTCCGCCTAATTTGTTTAACCATCCCAGTTGAGCAAAATCAGCAATTCCGGTTAAAAATTTAGCTAATAAATATACTGCGATAACTACTAGAATAAAGGTTAGGATAAAAGCTGTAATCTGGATTGTATTTGGGTTCCATGAAACATGTTTCATGATAATTTCTTTCATTAAAGACGAAAATTTTATTGCTAGGTAAATCCCAAGTAATAAAGAGATAAAAGAAGCAACTTCTACAAAAAGCCCGTTTTTAATACCTTGGTATAAACCGTATGCCAATAAAACACCCAAAATCATATCGAAAAAACTCATATTCCTGTTTTTGTTTAATAAAGGCGCAAATATAGAAGAATTATCTGTTTTTTAGGTTCGGAGGTTCAGAGATGCAAAGGTTCAGAGGTTTTAAATGTTGATGTTTTTGATTTTTCGGGATCAATAGACAAAAGCATTGTCTTAAATGATCCTTTTTAGAGCGTTAAATCTATGGATCTATACGTTTAATTTTTTAAGGTGTTTGGATTTGAAGTCCGTATCTTTGCAAACTAAATTTTATGACTTTTGAATTTATAATTCATAATTCATAATTCACACCTATAAAAATGTCAAGAGACGCACAACTTAAAGAACGCTGGGAACAGCTTGTAAATATACTTTCCGATCAATTTTCACAAGGAGAAAACCTAGATTTAGATTCCATAATTTATTTAATTGGGGTACAAGAATTAGGGAAATTACACCGTGAATTTAAAAAAGATGAAAAATTAAACCTCATGCATATTGCTATTTGTAGGTTATTAGAGCCTTATGGTTTTTATGAATTTGAGTTTTTTGATGAGGAAGGTTGGCCACATTATAAGGTAAAAGAAGAATTACCACCATTAAAAGCGGGAGAACAATCGGTTTTAATGAAAGAAGCAATTGTGAGTTACTTTTTAGAAAGAAAACTTATAGAGTAGTTTTATTAGTGTTCAGTCTCAGTTTTCAGCGTGTGCTAAACTGTAAACCGCGACTGAACACTGAACACTGCTATTGAAAACTAGAAAGAAATGTGTAGATACGCAATGGTTTCCTATAAGCCACATTACGCTTGTTTTGATTGTCGTAAGACATTTAAAAGAAGATTGATGTCTGATATAGAAAGAGGAGAGAAATCTGTTCAGGAAGCAAAGTGTCCAGAATGTGGAGAATTAATGGCTAATATGGGACTTGATTTTGAATCACCTAAAAAAGATGATGTAAAAAAATGGGAGCATATTAAAAGTCTGTATTCAGTTGGAATTGCATTTCATTCCTGTGGTTGCAGCGGACCAGGTTATATTCCTAATTCTAAAGAAAAATTAATCGAGTATTTTGAAAACCTAAGAGATACTTATCTTAAGAATATTAATTTTTGGCGTTCAAGAACAGAGCCTACCAATAAACAGGAAAGAGAGAAAGATTATCAAAAAAATTGGCATGAATTAGGTAAGGTTTCATCTAATTCTAAAAAAGAAATTGTTAAGAATCAGGAAGGAATAACTTTTTGGTTAAATAGAGTACAGGAAATTGAAAGTAAAATAAGTTTGATAAAATAGTTATAGATTAAACTTGTTTTTGCAATAGAAAATGGATTACTACTTTAATCAAGTTTATATTTTCATCAGGCTTACTCGTTTTATTTGTTAATATTATTACGATTTGCAAAGGAAACTTTAAACTTTAGACTTTAAACTTGAAACAAATTATGTAAATTTGTATTCTCAATTACGGAATGAAAATGATAGATAAGATAAAAGAATATATTGGGGAAGCTCAAGCTTTTTCAACTGAAAATAAGGAAGAGTTAGAAGCATTCCGCATTAAATTTCTTGGAAAAAAAGGTGTTTTAAACGATTTTTTTGCTGAATTTAAAACGGTACCAAATGACCAGAAAAAGGAATTTGGACAGGTTATAAACGCTTTAAAAACAGCTGCGGAAGATAAAGTAAAAACAATAGTTGAAGCTTTAGAAAGCAAAGAAGAAATTAAAGGTATTTACGGAGATTTAACTCGTGCTGCCGAGCCAGTAATTATTGGTTCTCGTCACCCGATATCAATCGTGAAAAACCAGATTATAGATATTTTTGCAAACATTGGTTTTAACGTTTCCGAAGGTCCGGAAATCGAAGACGATTGGCATAACTTTACAGCATTAAACCTTCCGGAATATCATCCGGCACGTGATATGCAGGATACATTTTTTATACAAACAAACCCAGATGTTTTGTTGCGTACGCATACATCATCAGTTCAGGTGCGTTATATGGAAAATCATAAACCGCCTATTCGTACTATTTCTCCAGGACGTGTTTTCCGTAACGAAGCAATTTCGTCAAGATCACACTGTATCTTCCATCAGGTAGAAGGATTGTATATTGATAAAGATGTTTCGTTTGCCGATTTAAAACAAACATTGCTTTATTTTACTAAAGAAATGTTCGGAAAATCAAAAATCCGTTTGCGTCCGTCATACTTTCCGTTTACAGAGCCTAGTGCCGAAATTGATATTTATTGGGGACTAAAAACAGAAACTGATTATCGTATTACCAAAGGAACAGGTTGGTTAGAAATTGGAGGATGTGGAATGGTAGATCCAAACGTATTGAAAAATTGTGATATCAACCCAGAAGAATATAATGGTTTTGCATTTGGTATGGGAGTAGAGCGTATCGCAATGTTGTTATACCAAATTGGTGATATTCGTATGTTTTACGAAAACGACGTTAGATTCTTAGAGCAATTTAAATCAAACATATAATTTAAGTCCAAAATTTGTAAAGTCGAAAGTTTCAAAACATGAAGCTTTCGACTTTATGACTTTATAACTTTTTACAACTATGAAAAAAGATATAATTATTCCAGAAGTAGAGAATATTTTTATGGCCGTTGTTCAGGAATGGAGCGACGATTTTATGGAGAAAGTATGGTATGCTTATCTTGTAAATGACAGTGATTTTAATATTGAAAGTGTAATGGTCGTTTCAAAAGCTTTTGGAACAATTGATGGCGAAATGAAAAAAACGTCACTTTTGCGTCATGCTTTTGTTGAGGTTCCATCAGTTTCGGTAGTAAAAATCGAAATGGTAGAAAAAAGTGTATTAGCTTTAAACAATGAGTTTATGGTTACTTTTTTTATCGGAAACACATTATACGACAAGAAATATATTTTTAAAGCACATTCTATACATGAAGATTTCTCTGAAGAAGTGCCTATCTTGTTTGTAGATGGCGTTATAGTGAAGTAGCAGTTTTTAG
This sequence comes from Flavobacterium sp. PL02, assembly GCF_035013205.1. Lineage (NCBI taxonomy): Bacteria > Pseudomonadati > Bacteroidota > Flavobacteriia > Flavobacteriales > Flavobacteriaceae > Flavobacterium > Flavobacterium sp. PL02. The sequence goes on along the minus strand of NZ_JAYGJP010000009.1, from coordinate 117,491 downwards.
TTCTCAGTTGCAGTTTCAGTATAAAAACAGTCTCAGTTTACAGTTACAGTAAAAACAGTAAATTGGTTAGAGAATAAAATATAAGAAAAGAGTTAAGACGAAATATAAGTCTTGACTCTTTTTTTTTATGCCTAAAAAAAAATAGTTGTTAATTTTTCGGTTGCTGGAGGTATAACTCCTAAAGTATTTTTGTGATAAATAATTGCGATATACTATGACAACAAAATTTGAAGAATTTAGAAAATTACATTCTGGAGAAACGCCATTATTAATCGGAAATGTATGGAATGTGCAGACAGCTTTACAATATGAAAAATTAGGATTTAAGGCTATTGGTACTTCGAGTGCAGCAATTGCAAATGACTTAGGTTATGAAGATGGAGAAGATATGCCATTTGAAGATTATTTTTTTATGATTAAAAGAATTGCATTTTCGACAAAGCTTCCTCTAACAGTCGATTTGGAAGCCGGATACGGAAGCACAGCCGAAGCAATAATTACTAACATTATAAGATTGCATGAAGTAGGAGTTGTCGGAATCAATATTGAAGATTCAGAAGTAAAAAAATCTGAACGTAAAATAGAAGATACAGAACATTTTACAATCAAACTAAAAGCGATTGTTGGTGGTCTCAAAAAAAGAAATATCCCAATGTTTATAAACGTTCGTTGTGATGCTTTTCTTTTAGATTTATCAAATGCATTAAATGAAAGTATACACAGAATAAAACAATATAAGACGGCTAATATAGATGGTATTTTTCTCCCTTGTATTACAAATGCGAATGATATAAAAATGATTGCAGAGACAATAGATGTTCCGCTTAATGTTATGTGTATGCCTAATCTTCCTAATTTTGAAGCATTAAAAACATTAGGAGTAAAACGTATTAGTATGGGGAACTTTATGCACGCATTTTTTAACAAACAGTTGGAAGTAGTTACAAAAGAGATAATTGAAAAAAATAGCTTCAGCCCAATTTTCTAAAAATACGATTATGAAACTCACAGATGATATAATGTATCAGGCAGCAGTAAATAAAGATACTTCATTTGAAGGTGTTTTTTTTACTGCAGTAAAAACTACAGGGATTTTCTGTAGACCTACGTGTACTGCAAGAAAGCCAAAGAGAGAAAATGTAGAATTTTTTACTTCTTCAAAAGAAGCTATTTTAAAAGGATACAGACCATGTAAAGTTTGTTTTCCATTAGAAAAATATAATGAAACACCCGATTTTATAAAAGATATTCTTAGAGAATTATCCGAAAACCCATCTCTTAAATTTAAAGATTATGATTTGGTTAAACGAGGAATTGAACCCAGTAAAATGAGACGATGGTTTTTAAAAAATCACGGAATTACATTTCAGGCATATCAAAGAATGTTTCGTATTAATAGTGCTTTCAAAAAAATAAAAGAAGGAGAAAGTGTTACAGCCACAGCCTTTGACGCAGGATATGAATCGCTGAGTGGGTTTAATGATACTTTTAAATCTGTATTTGGAGTTTCTCCTAAGAATAGTAAAACACAGAATTTAATTGATATCAAAAGGATAGAAACTCCTCTGGGTACAATGTATGCTTGTGCTGTAAAGCTAGGAATTTGCCTGCTTGAATTTACGGATAGAAAAATGCTTGAAACTGAATTAAAAGCTTTAGCAAAAACTCTAAATGCAACTATTATTCAAGGGGAGAATGAGCATTTTAATGCATTAGAAAGCCAACTAAAAGAATACTTTGATGGAGAAAGAAAAGATTTTACAGTTCCAATTTTTTCGCCAGGTTCTGATTTTCAAAATCGAGTATGGACTGCTTTAAAAGGAATTCCTTACGGAGCCGTAAAGTCGTATAAAGAGCAATCTATAATAATTAATAAGCCAGAAGCGGTTAGGGCTGTCGCCAATGCAAATGGGATGAATAGAATATCTATACTTATTCCTTGTCATCGAGTTATAGGCTCGAATGGTGAACTGACTGGTTATGGTGGAGGTTTATGGAGAAAAAAATGGCTCCTTGAAATGGAGGAGAATAATAAATAGTTTTCAGTTTTTAGTCTCAGTTTTCAGTTGCAGTAAAACAGTAAAGAGGTTCAAATAAATAAAAAGAGAGTCAAGACGAAATAAATCGCTTTGACTCTCTTTCATTCTTATAATATAGTAGATATACTCTACATTTTTTAGTTCTTACTTTCTACCGCAAACTGAGACTGAAAACCGCCACTGTTTTTACTGCGACCGCCACTAAATACTAATCCAATACATCAGTAAGTTTCTTGAAAACAGTTTTAGCATCTTTACCTTCATATAAAATAGCATAAACGGCATCGATAATTGGTGTTTTTGCACCATAACCTTGGTTTAGTTTATAAGCACTTTTGGTAGCATAATACCCTTCGGCAATCATGCTCATTTCCATCATCGCGCTTTTTACAGTGTATCCTTTTCCAATCATGTTTCCGAACATTCTGTTTCTAGAAAAAACAGAATATCCTGTCACTAATAAATCGCCTAGATAAGCAGAGTCATTAATGTTACGTTTCATTTTATGCACTTTCTTAATGAATTTCTTCATTTCACGAATAGCATTACTCATTATAACCGATTGAAAATTATCGCCATAACCTAAACCATGGGCAATTCCTGCAGCAATTGCATAAATATTTTTAAGCATTGCAGCATATTCGGTACCTATAATATCATCAGATATCTTGGCTTTTATATAATTTCCAGATAAGTTCTTGGCAACAACACTAGCTTTAGTAGAATCTCCGCATGCAATTGTTAAATAAGATAGTCTCTCAAGAGCAACTTCTTCGGCATGACAAGGTCCTGTAATAACACCAATGTTGTAATACGGAATGTCATATTTTATATGAAAATGTTCTCCAACAATTAAACTTGTTTCAGGAACAATTCCTTTAATAGCCGAGAAAATAACTTTATTTTCTAGTGAAACTGTTAATTTTTCTAATTCGGCATTTAGGAAAGCCGATGGAATAGCAAAAATAATATAATCAGCATATTCTACGGCTTCATTTATATTATTAGTAAGCTTTAATTTAGTAGTATCAAACTCTACCGAACTTAAGTAATTCGGATTGTGTTTGTATTTGTTAATGTGTTCGATAGCAGCGTCATTACGCATGTACCACGAAATTTCGGAAAGATTTACACATAACATTTTTGCAATGGCGGTTGCCCAGCTTCCACCACCAATTACTGCAAATTTTAAATTTTCGCTCATTATAATTATTAATTTTTATCAAAAGTACTAATATTATACGAATAGTACGAAAAATTCATGCTAACAAACGCTTTTGGTATGAAAAATACATATCAAAATATACAGAAACTATCTCGTTTTTTATTAGTTTAAAATCTAATAAGAAAAAAATAATTATTTTTTGCAAAATATACAATAAGTAGCTGATTCTTACGTTGTAGTAGTTTATGAATTAGAATTTTAGTTAAATGAATTTACAAAGAATTGAGTTAGTTAGTTTTGTTTTAGTATTGTAAAAAGGCGTCCTTAATAAGTTTTAAGAACGCCTTTTTTTAGTTTTCAGTTTTTAACTGCGACTAGTAGCTCATTTCTACAATCGATTTTACTTTATCTAAAGTAACCAATTGGTTTTCTCCTAAACCTTTCCAACCTCTTTCTTCAAAACGATTTACTATGAAATCGGCTGTTTTATCATAGTCGTTTGTATATTGAGATAGTTTAGTATCCATTCCCATAGTATGGAAAAAAGCAACTGTTTGGTTAATTGCTTCTTTTGCTACTTCATCATCAGAACCCGTTAGGTTAAAAATACGTTTTCCGTATTGTGCTAGTTTTCCTTTTTTAGTTTCAAACATTACACGATATAAGCTAGGTCCAACAATTGCCAATGTTCTTGCGTGGTCGATACCATATAAAGCAGTTAATTCATGACCAATCATGTGAGTTGCCCAATCGCTAGGTACACCTTTTTGTATTAATCCGTTAAGCGCCATTGTACAGCTCCACATAAAGTTTGAAGCCAGTGCATAATCAGTAGGGTTTTCAACTACTTTTGGACCAATTTCTATTAAAGTTTGTAAAATACCTTCGGCAATTCGATCTTGTAAATATCCTTCATGAGGATAAGTTAAGTATTGCTCCATTACGTGTGTATAAGCATCTACAACACCGTTTTGTAATTGTCTTTTTGGTAAAGAAGCAATAACAGTTGGGTCACAAATAGAGAATTTAGGAAACAAAGCACTACCACCAAAAGCCAATTTTTCCTGAGTAGATTCGATGGTTACTACAGCACCAGAATTCATTTCGCTTCCCGTTGCAGGCAATGTTAAAACTGTCCCGAATGGCACAGCATTTTCTTTAATCAATAAACGTTTTTGAAGGATATCAATCGGGTTTCCGTCAAAATTTACAGCTGCCGAAATAAATTTAACTCCATCAATTACTGATCCACCACCAACAGCTAGAATAAAGTCTATTTTCTCAGCTTTAATAACTGCAACAGCTTTCATCAAAGTTTCAAAATGCGGATTTGGTTCAATTCCACCAAATTCTACAATATCAAATCCTTTTAGGTTATTGATTACTTGCTCGTGAATTCCGTTTTTAAAGATGCTTCCACCTCCGTAAGCTAATAATATTTTTGCTCCTTGAGGAACAAGGTCTTTTAGTTTTTCAATTTGTCCTTTTCCGAAAACTAGATTTGTCGGATTGTATAATTCAAAGTTTAACATAGTTTGTTTTTTAAGTTTCTGAGATGCTAAGAATCTGAGGTTCTAAGTTAAAAAAAAAAGACTTTTAAGTCTTAACAACTTAGTCCCGAAGCCTCGGGATAGTGCCTTAGAATCTTATTTAGTTAATTTTTGTAATAATTTTTCAGCTACCAATTTTGATGATGCTGGATTTTGTCCTGTAATTAATAATCCATCTTCAACTGCGTATGGTTCCCAGTTTGGTCCTTTAGAATAAATTGCACCATCTTTTTGTAATGCATCTTCAAGCAAGAACGGAACTATTTTGGTTAATCCTACTGCTTCTTCTTCGGCATTAGAAAATCCAGTTACTTTCTTTCCTTTTACTAAAAATTCCCCATTTACCTTAACATCCTTAAGAACACCAGGAGCATGGCAAACAAAACTTACAGGTTTGTTTTGCGTGTAAAATGCCGTGATTAAAGCTGCAGAGTTTTTGTCTTCGGCCAAATCCCACAAAGGACCGTGACCACCAGGATAAAATACAGCGTCATAATCAGCAGGATTTACATCTGATAATTTAATGGTGTGTTTTAATTTTTCTAATAAAACTTTATCAGCATCAAATCGTTTAGTGTCTTCAGTTGCCGATGCTGGATCTGCACTTTTAGGATCTATAGGTGGTTGCCCTCCAAGTGGTGTTGCTATTGTTATCTCAACTCCTTTATCTGCAAGAGCATAATAAGGCGCTGCAAGTTCTTCTGTCCAAAATCCGGTTTTTTCGCCTGTGTTACCCAGCTTATCATGACTAGTAACAACAAATAATACTTTTTTCATATTTTTTTTATTTACTTTTTGCGCAGTAGTTTTAGCACAATTTATAGTTAATGCGATAATAACAAATAGAGCGATTTTCTTCATAATGTATTTTATTTGATACAAAATTAGAGCAATTAAGGTATTAGTAAAAATAAAATAAATTATGTTTGTGATAAATATATTTATATCATGGTTAATCTAGAATGGTACAGAACGTTTAAATCGGTATATAAAAACGGCAATTTTTCTTTGGCTGCCAAAGAGCTTTTTATTAGTCAACCCGCAGTTAGCCAGCAGATATCAATGTTAGAAGCACACGTTGGTTATAAGCTCTTTAACAGAAAGTCAAAAGGAGTCGAACCAACGGATTACGCTAAGTTACTTAATAATTTGATTATAGATGCGCTTGACCGTCTCGAAAACGTAGAGAATGGGTTTCGAGCCAAAGCATCCGATGCAAATCGATTAATTTCTGTTGGTATTTCTAAAAATTTGTTTGCTAGCTTAGGTAGTGTCTTAATATCTAAATTTGATTTTATCGATTTTAGTTTTAATGATAATGATACTCTTTTTGAATTAGTAGATGCCAAAAAACTTGATTTTGCAATTATTACCAAGCAATTTGATACGTTTGATACTATTCAGGAAGTTGTTGGAAAAATTAAATTAGTTATGGTTTCGTCCCCACAACTTGAGGTAAATGAGTTTAAGCAGAAGTTAAAAACTAAAGAATCCTCTGAAATAGAACAATGGCTTAATGAGCAAAAATGGTATAGTCATGATGCACGAATTCCTCATGTTAAATTATTCTGGCTGCATGTTTTTAATAAAAAAAGACCTTCGATGGTTCCTAATTATATTATTCCTAATGAAAGTGAAATGCTTAGAGTACTCTCTAAAAATAGCGGAATTGGGATAACCTGGAATTGCAATGCAAAAGAATTGATTGAGGAAGGTAAACTACAGTTATTATGGGATAGTAAGGAAATGCCAAGTATTGATGTTTTCTTGTTATCAGGAAAAAACAGTAACCTGAGTCCGATTTTTGAAATTATTGCTACAGAATTAAAGTTGTTTTTTAGTAAGATATTTTAGCCGTAATCCTTTATTTTTTATTTTTAAAAGAATAATTTTGATGGCTAAACAACTTAATTTTTGAAAAATGAATAATTTAAAAATAATTTTAATAATGATTGCTGTAGTCTTTATGAGTAATTCATGCAGTAAGAGCGAAGATGAGGCAATAGTAGATTGCTTAGGAGATTCAATTTTAATGAAATTAAAACATTCCGAAGATGAAACTGATTCAAAGAAAATTAATTATTCTATAGAATATTATGGAAGTAAAACGATAAGTTCTGTAAAATGGACTTTTGGAGATGGATCTCCTTCTGAAGTTATAAGCACTACTACGGGATCAGTAGCACATACTTACAGTGCTGCCGGAACATTTGAAGTTACAGCGGAGTAACTATTTCCAAAGACGGAGGCAGTTGTACTACAAGCCCAAAGAAAAGTATAACGGTAAATTAAAAAAGTAGGAAGAAAACATATTTAGGAGAGTCAATTTTATAATTTATGCTATTACAATAAATTATAAAATTGACTCTCCTTTGTTATATTTGTGTAAATATTACGCATTAGAGTTATGATAGAAAATCAAAATATTAGAGTTGCTGTCGATGCGATTGTTTTTGGATACCAGAACAATCAATTATATGTGCTTTTAATTCAGCAAAAATTTGGAACTAAAGAATCGTATTGGGCTTTACCTGGTGGTTTAGTAAAAAATGATGAATCACTAGAACAAGCTGTAAAGCGTGAGTTAAAAGAGGAAACTAATATTACGGTAAATCACTTTGAACAATTATTTACTTTCGGTGATGATGTTTTCAGGGATCCGAGAAACAGGGTAATTTCTGTTGCTTATTTTGCATTGGTAGATCCTTCGAAGTTAAAAGTTAAAGCCGATTCTGATGCAGATAATGCACAATGGTTTCAAGTGGATGCTATTCCTGCTTTGGCATTCGACCATAATTTAATTCTAAAAAAAGCGATTGAGCGTTTAAAAGCAAAACTTACTTACGAACCAATCGGATTTGATTTGTTGCCAAAAGAATTTCTATTTTCAGAACTGGAGAATTTGTATTGTACAATCCTGGAGAAAGAAATAGACCGAAGAAATTTCAGAAAAAAGATTTTAAGCTACGGGATTATTCAGGAAACAGATAATTTTTCGCCTAATAAAACAGGAAGACCTGCAAAATTATTTAAGTTCAATCAGCAGAAATACAATGCTTTATTGAAAGAAGGATTTCACTTTGAAATTAAGTTTGCGTAAATTTTACACAAAATAATTGTTCGTATAAATATTAAATGTATATTTGCGTATAATTAACGCAAAATAAAAAAACTATGATACTTAATTTAGACCCAAATTTTACCCCTTTTACAGGACAAAAAGAAATAGATTTTAAAAGTTTTACTTTTTCTGGAGGAGAACCACATATCAAAATTAATCCTGATTTTGATGTCAATCAAAAAATTACAATCACACATAGATTAAATTCATTCAACGATTTAGGATTGTTATGCCTAACAGTTGATGCTTTAAGAAGAATGGACGTAAAAGTTATTGATTTGTTTATTCCTTATTTTCCAGCAGCAAGACAAGATCGTGTAATGATAAAAGGAGAACCATTATCTGTAAAAGTATATGCTGATATTATTAACGCAATGCAATTAAACAAAGTATTTGTTTTTGATGCACACTCAGAAGTTACACCAGCTTTGGTAAACAATTGCGAAGTAATTCCGAATCATACTTTTATAGAAACTGTTATTAAAACAATAGGAAACGATGTAAAATTGATTTCTCCTGATGGAGGAGCTTTGAAAAAAATCTACAAAGTTTCAGAATTTTTAGGAGGAGTAGATGTTGTTGAATGTAGCAAAAGTCGTGATGTAAAAACAGGAAGATTATCTGGTTTCAAAGTTTATGAAGAAGACTTAAAAGGAATGGATTGTCTTATTGTAGATGATATTTGCGATGGAGGGGGAACCTTTGTAGGATTAGCAGAAGAATTAAAAAAGAAAAACGCAGGGAAATTATATCTAGCTGTAAGCCATGGAATTTTCAACAAAGGCTTTGAAGTTTTAGATTGTTTCGATAAAATATTCACAACAAACTCTTTCAAAGATTTTGAAGATGAAAAGGTGGAGGTTGTAAAATTGAAATTATGAATAAAAATTATAGAGTAGAAATAGCAAATAAAACATTAGAAATCGTCAAGAATGGTTTTTACGAGTATAATGGTAAAAAGATTGTTATAGAAAAAGAACTTAAAGAATCGATAGAAAATACGTTTACAATTGAGCCAAACGATTGGGATGCAATCTTGAAAACTCCAATTGAAAATAAGTTTGAAACAGAGATTATAACGAAAAATTGTTCTACAATTGAAGCAATAGTCCAAGAGAAAAATGGCAAAATTTGCGTCTTGAATTTTGCTTCTGCAAAAAATCCAGGCGGTGGATTTTTAGGAGGTGCTTCTGCTCAGGAAGAAAGTTTAGCTAGATCTTCAAACCTTTATGAAACACAAATCAAAGACAAAGTGATGTATGATTTTAATAGAAATCAGTCTTCATTTCTATATTCAGATTACATGATTTATAGTCCGAATGTCTTGTTTTGGAATGATGATAGCGGAAATTATTTTGAAAAACCATTAGTTGCAGACATTATCACATCTCCAGCGCCAAACAAAGGCGCGATGCTGCAACATAATAGGAAAGAAGAAATTGCTGCAACAGAAGAGGTTTTTAAAAACAGAATGGATAAAGTCTTGGCAATTGCTTTAAAGCAAAAAAGTGATACAATAATTTTGGGAGCTTGGGGTTGTGGCGTTTTTAGAAATGAAACCAAAGATGTAGCACATTTGTTCAAGGAAATTATTACTGAAAAATACGCAGGTGCTTTTAAAAAAATAGTCTTTGCAATATTTAGTAATTCCGAAAAAAAATCAAGTTTTAAGTGTTTTGAGGATACTTTTAAAAAATAAATCATGAAATACATTATAGAAAACCTAACATCAGAAAGTAAGTTTTTATTTTTCTGGGGACATCAGCCCAATAAAGACGGAAGTATCTCTAAAACTTGTTTCAGTCAGTGGTGGTTAAGTTCTTTTGAAGTTGATAAAGTAGTTTATAAAACGGCAGAACATTGGATGATGGCTAAAAAAGCCGAATTGTTTAAAGACAATGAAGTTTTACCAAAAATTATTAAAGCAAATTCTCCAGCGGAAGCTAAAAAGTTGGGAAGAGAAGTAAAGAATTATAATGAAACTCTTTGGTTAGCAGCTAGATTTGAAATTGTAAAAGAAGGTAATTATCATAAATTCAGTCAAAATGAGGAATTAAAGACTTTTCTGTTAAATACAAAAGAGAGGGTTCTAGTAGAAGCAAGTCCTGTCGATGCAATTTGGGGAATCGGGATGGCGAGCGATCATAAAGATGTTATGAATCCTGGAAAATGGAAAGGGTTGAATCTTTTGGGTTTTGCCTTGATGGAAGTTAGAGATGAATTGAAATAGAAGACCATGAAAGATATTCAATATATAAAAGGCGATGCAACATCTCCACAATCTGAACATAATAAGATAATTGTTCACATATGTAATGATATAGGTGGATGGGGAAAAGGGTTTGTAATGGCTATTTCAAAACGATGGAAAAAACCAGAAAATCAATATAGAGAATGGTTTAAATCGAAAGTTGATTTTGAATTGGGTAAAGTTCAATTTGTCCAAGTTGAAGAGGATCTTTGGGTTGCTAATTTAATTGGTCAGCACAAAATTAATAAGGACGAGAATGGAAATGCTCCAATAAGATACGATGCTATCGAACAAGGCTTAAAAGAAGTTGCTCTTTTTGCAAACAAGAATAAAGCTAGTATTCATATGCCAAGAATTGGCTGTGGTTTAGCAGGAGGAAAGTGGGAGATGATAGAACCTATTATCTTGGAAACACTTTCTGATAATAACATAGAAACAACAGTATATGATTTTTAGATAAAATTAAAAATCAATCTGTTTTAATTAAAACAGCACAATGAACATATTGTGTGCAAAATAAAATGAAAATAGAATTAAAAAAATATGATGAGCAAATTACAGAATGGCCAAAATCAGGTTATCACATTATGGCTCAATATGACGAGGAGGAAATAATAGTTTATCAATCATACCGAAAAGAAATAGGGGATTTTGCAGTTGAAAATCAATTTTTTGGTGGAGAGTTTAGTCTTGCTAGAATGACTTGGATTAAGCCTAATTTTCTGTGGATGATGTACAGAAACGGATGGGGAACAAAAGAAGGACAAGAAGTGGTGTTGGCAATTCATCTTAAAATTTCAGCATTCAATAGGTATTTACAAAATGCAGTTTACTCGTCTTATGATTCATCACTTGGAATAAGTCGTGAAGAATGGCAAACGCAGGTAAAAACATCATCAATAAGATTACAATGGGATCCAGATCATGATCCTTACGGAAATAAGTTAGAGAGAAGAGCCATTCAGATTGGTTTAAGAGATGACTTTATAAAATCTTTTGCAAAAGAGGATATAGTACTAATCGAGGATGTTTCAGGTTTTGTAAAAGAACAATATGAATTTGTTCAGAATAAACAATTAGAATATTTGATGGTTCCCGCTGAGAGACCTTTCCTTTTCAAGGATGAAGAACTGAATAAGAAATTAAAAATCTCATAGAAATCATGAATGAAAAAATAGCAAAAAGCATTAGCAAATTCCTGAGTTTAGTACTCAGACATTCGCCAGAAACCATAAATTTAAAACTAGATGAAAATGGTTGGGCAGATGTAGAAGAATTGATTGCAAAATGTTCGAAAAACGGAAATACATTAGATTCAGAACTTCTGGATTATGTGGTGGAAAATAACGATAAGAAAAGATTTGCTTTTAATGACGATAAAACTAAAATAAGAGCAAGTCAGGGGCATTCAATTTCGGTTGAGTTAAACCTGAATGAAGCTGAGCCTTCGGAGTTCTTGTATCACGGAACTGTTGGGAAGTTTATGGATAGTATCAAAAAAGAAGGACTTCAGAAAATGAGCCGTCAACATGTACATCTTAGCCAGGATAGAGAAACAGCTATTAAAGTGGGTGGAAGAAGAGGAGCTCCACAGATTTTATCTGTTAGAAGTGGTGCCATGCACAGAGACGGATTTAAATTTTATTTGTCTGAAAATAATGTTTGGTTAACAGATGCTGTTCCTGCAAAATACATTGAATTTTAATCTTAAACTGAATTAAAGCAACTCAAATTAATAAGTAAAAATAGCAGTTATGATATTAGAAGCAGCAATAGGCGACGCATATGGTGCAGGTTTTGAATTTCGAGATTTAGATTTTATTACTCAAAACAACAATTTGACGGAGTATCATAAACACGGACTTTATACTGAAATTTATAAAAGATATACAGACGATACTCAAATGGCAATTGCAATTTCGGAATTGTTATTAGAAGAGGAAAACTGGAATGAGATTAAAGTTGCAGATAAGTTTGTAGAAGTATTTCACAGAGATAAAAGAAGAGGATATTCAGACAGAGTTTATAATGCTTTAGACGCTAGTAAAAATGGATCTGATTTTATTAAAATAATCAATAACGGAAGTAATGGAAATGGTTCTGCAATGCGAGCGTATTCTATTGGATATTTAAGAGATATTAATCAATTAATGGAGTTTTGCGAAATTCAGGCAAAAACTTCTCATCATACGATTGAAGGTATCAGTTGTGCGAAACGTATTGCTTTGGCTGTTCATTATTTTAAATATAATTTAGGCGATGGGTCGACTTTGATATCGTTTTTAAATGAAACGCTGAAAGAAAATGAAACCTACAAGATTACTTCGCCAATCGATATGCATGGATATCCGACAACACAATCTGTTATTAAAATTGTTTCAGAAGCCACTTCTATGAGTGATTGTTTAAAAACAAGTATAGGTTATGGCGGAGATACAGATACTGTTGCTGCTTTATGTATGGCAATTTTAAGTCATAAAGAAAATTGTGATAAAGTGTTGCCAGGATTTTTGTATGAAGGTTTGGAGAATGATAAATTCGGGAAAGATTTTCTAATCAAATTGGATTTAGAGTTAAATAATAAATTTAAATAATAATTAATAGATTACGATTTAGTTGAGAAACTTATCTTAAAAGATATTTTAATTATGAAAAGGACTTTGGTAATTGGTGATATTCATGGCGGATTAAGAGCTTTAATTCAACTTTTGGAGCGAACCAATATCCATGCAAATGATAGGTTGATTTTTTTGGGAGATTATGTTGATGGCTGGAGCGAATCTGCAGCAGTAATTGATTTTCTTATCGAATTGAATAAAACACATAGTTGTGTATTTATTAAAGGAAATCATGATATTTGGTGTCAAGAATGGTTACAATCAGGAAAGCCAAATAGTATTTGGTTGCAACACGGAGGAACGGCGACTATAAAAAGCTATGAAAATTATGCTACTGAGAAAATAATGGAGCATTTGTCCTTTTTCGAAAGTATGAAAGACTATCATGTCGATGAGCAAAATCGCTTATTTATTCACTCAGGATTTTCATCTATGCACGGCCCAGAGAAAGAACATTATTCGAGTAATTATTCTTGGGACAGAACATTATGGGAAATGGCCTTGATAATGGATAAACGAATAAAAAAAGATTCGCTTTTATACCCCAAAAGATTATTACTTTACGAAGAAATATACATAGGTCATACACCAACATTAAATTACAATATTCAAGTTCCTATGCAAGGTTGTAATGTTTGGAATATTGATACAGGAGCTGCTTTTTACGGGAAATTATCCTGTATGGATATTGAGACAAAAGCAGTTTGGCAAAGTGATATAGTTCAGGAATTATATCCGAACGAAAAAGGAAGAAATAAATAATAATAACAATAAAACCATGAACCCACTATTATTAACAGATGGTTACAAAGTTGACCACAGAAGACAATATCCAACAGGAACATCATTAGTATATTCTAACTGGACACCAAGAAAATCTAGAATTGAAGGAGTTGATGAAGTTGTATTTTTTGGATTACAATATTTTATCAAAAAATATATTATTCAGGATTTCGATTTATACTTTTTTAAACAACCAAAAGAGGAAGTTATAAAAAAATACTCTCGTAGAATCAATAATTATTTAGGCGAAAACCAAGTTGGAACCAAACATATTGAGGATTTACATGATTTAGGATATATACCGATGGTTTTTAAAGCATTGCCAGAAGGAGCAAGCGTTCCGATTCGTGTGCCTATGTTTACGATGTATAATACAATCCCAGAGTTTTTTTGGTTAACAAATTATTTCGAGACATTACTTTCAGCAGTAGTTTGGTTGCCTTGTAACTCTGCAACAATTGCTAAGCAGTATAGAATTGTACTTGATAAATACGCACAAGAAACTTCATCTGTTCCAGAGTTTGTAGATTGGCAAGGACACGATTTTTCTATGAGAGGAATGGGAGGGATAGAAGCTGCGGTAACTTCATCTGCGGGACATTTATTAAGCTTTACAGGTTCTGACACAATTCCTGCAATTGATTTTCTAGAGGAATATTATAACGCTAATTCCGATGTTGAACTAGTTGCTGGATCTGTAGCTGCAACAGAACATTCTGTAATGTGTATGGGAACTACTGAGGGAGAATGCGAAACTTTTAAAAGATTAATTTGCGAAGTGTATCCTAAAGGAATTGTTTCTATCGTTTCTGACACTTGGGATTTATGGAAAGTGTTAACTGATTATTTGCCTCGATTAAAAGAAGAGATTCTTTCTAGAGAAGGTAAAGTAGTAATTAGACCTGATAGTGGAGATCCTGTTGACATTATTTGTGGTAACCCAAACGGTAAGACAGAACAAGAAAAGAAAGGTGTTATTGAGTTAATCTGGGATGTTTTTGGAGGAACTACAAATAGCAAAGGATATAAAGAATTAGTACCACAAATTGGGGCAATATATGGTGATAGTATTACTGTAGCGAGAGCCACTCAAATTTGCGAAAGATTAAAAGCCAAAGGTTTTGCTTCTACAAATGTGGTTTTAGGAATTGGTTCATTTACGTACCAATACAATACCAGAGATACTTTTGGTTTTGCGATGAAAGCGACTTATGGTGAAGTAAACGGAGAAGGAAGAGCAATCTTTAAAGATCCAATTACAGATGATGGAACTAAAAAATCTGCAAAAGGATTAATGAAAATTGACCTAGTAGATGGTGTATATCAATTAACTGATGATGTTTCTTGGGAAGAAGAGGGTAAAGGAGAGTTAAAAGAAGTCTTTAGAGATGGAAAATTATTAATCGACCACTCATTAACAGAGATTAGAGCGAGAGTTAAAACTCAATTAAGTGTAATGGTGTAATGTTTTCAACGGATTAATTCCGAAGCTTCGGGATTAATCCGTTATTAGCAATGTTTGTTTTGCCGTTGTATTTGTCTTTTCGACGAAGGAGAAATCTCCACTAGAAACTCGACAAGGACTCACAACATTAGGAAGGAGCTACTTGTGTAGATTTCTCCTTCGTCGAAAAGACAAGATTGTGTGTTAAGAATCTTTAAAATGATAAAAAAAGCTGTCTGAAAAATATTTTTCAGACAGCTTTTTTACTTCTTATAAAAATTATTGTGGTCAATATATTCCCAGACTTTCTCGGGTAATAGTGGCTGAATATTTTTTCCTTCTTTAATATTATTACGAATAAAAGTAGAAGATATTTCTACAATTGGCGCATCTATTAAATGAATTTTAGGATGATTTTTTAGTTCTAAATTTTCTACTTCAGATGAAATTCTTGGATAAACATAAATGTCATAATCTTGTAGAATCACTTCGTAGTTTTTCCATTTATGAAGTGTTTTCAAGTTGTCTTCGCCCATAATCAATGAAAATTCATGATTAGGATATCTTTCTTGTAAATGAACTAATGTATTTACAGTATAATTAGGCTGAGAGAGTTTAAACTCAATATCCGAAGGTTTTAATTTATCAAAACTATCTGTAGCCAAATGAACCATTTGTAAACGATGGTAATCGTCTAGCAAAGTATCTTTCTTTTTAAGAGGGTTATGAGGTGTAACTACCATCCAAACCTGGTCTAAATCGGCATGTTCTGCCATGTGATTGGCAATGATAAGATGCCCAACATGTATGGGATTGAAAGTTCCGAAATAAAGACCAATTTTCATAAAAAAGGTAATTTTTGTTTGATAGATTAAATAGCTTTAACTACATCAGTATTTTAACTGGATGAGGTTTTGTCTTTTTTACTTTCAAATTGTTCTAAAATAATAGCTGTTAAGCTTAAAAACGACTCTTTTTACTAATGAAATTGTCTATCGAGAATTTACCACTTCCTGTTACAAAAAGAAGTAAATAAAATAATAGATATAAAATCGCCATTTCTTTAACATCGATTGGGTCAGCTCCGTGAACAACAAATACAGCAACTAACATTGTTATTATTAAAGGAATCGAAGCTAATCTTGTTGCTAAACCTATTGCAATAAGAAATGAACAAACAACTTCGGCAAAAACAGCAAGACCTAAAGAAAACGTACTTCCTACTCCCAGAGGATCCGGAAATTGAATTTCACCTCCGGCTAAAAGTGTATTTAACTTTGGTAAACCATGAAAAATCATCAATGTTGCAATTGATAATCGGATTATAAGAATAATAAAATCGACTTTGTTTTCGCTTCTTTTTACCTGAAATAATCTGTTCATAATAGTACTGTTTTTTATTTTTAAAATAATTGGCGTTTATATTGCTTTTTAGAGCGTGATCTTATTTATTAATAAACTCTTTTACCAGTTGGTAAGCTTCTTCTTTGGCAGTATCCAAATCGTAGTTCTTGATGATTTTATCAAATTGCGGAGCAGTTGCCAGTTCTACAGATGCTTTTGCAATACGCATATTGATTTTGTCTTCACTTTCGGTCGAGCGTTTTTTCAAACGAATTTTCAGCTCATCGATACTTGGTGGTTTTACAAAAACGGCAAGAGTTTCTTCAGGAAATTTATGTTTAATACGTAATCCTCCAGAAACATCAATGTCAAAAATCACATTTTTTCCTAAAGCCCAAATGCGTTCGATTTCGCTTTTTAAAGTCCCGTAAAAGTTATCACGATACACTTCTTCCCACTCCAGGAAATCTTCGGCTTTAATATGCTTTTTAAATTCTTCTAATGAAATAAAGTAATAATCAGTTCCATGAACTTCCTCTCCGCGAGGTTCACGTGAGGCTGCTGAAATAGAAAATTCTAAGTTTAAATCTTCTTTACTTAATAAATGTCTAACGATGGTTGTTTTTCCTGAACCGGAAGGTGCTGAGAATACGATTAATTTCCCTTTTTTCATTACTTATGCTTTTGGCCTTAAGCATTATGCTTTAAGCTTTTATTTAGTATATCTTTTTTGGTTTCTAGTTTTTACAAAACATTCAAAACCTGCTCTTTAATTTTCTCAAGTTCATCTTTCATCATCACGACCAATTTTTGCATTTGAGCATGATTAGACTTAGAACCCATAGTATTGATTTCACGTCCCATTTCTTGAGTTATAAAACCTAATTTTCTACCATTGGCTTCAGTACCATCGATAGTTTGAAGGAAATAATCAAGATGATTGGTCAAGCGTACTTTTTCTTCAGTTATATCTAGTTTTTCTAGATAGTAGATAAGTTCTTGCTCAAAACGATTTTCATCAACATTTACTTTAAGTTCAGAAATTGCAGTTTGCAAACGGTCTTTAATAGCCTGAACACGTTCTGGGTCTAATGCTAAAGCATCTGTCATGTACTGACGGATATTACCTATTCGTAATTGAAATTCTTTTTCAAGAGATTCACCTTCATCTTTTCTAAAATTCAAGATGTTTTGTAAAGCTTCTTCGATTACAGTTTGAATCTGCTCCCAATCATTTTCATCAATTTCTTCACGTTCCGTTTTTAATGTGTCTGGCATACGAATAGCCATTTTCATTAATTCAGTTTCATCTGCTTCAGGATAAACTTCCTTCAGTTGGTTGATGTAAATTCTCACGATAGGAACATTTACTTTCGTAGATGTTTGTTCGGAAGTACTTTCGATAAAAATAGAAAAATCGACTTTACCTCTTTCTAGTTTCAGTGCAATCTGATTGCGTAAACCCAACTCCATTTCTCTGTAAAGTGAAGGCATTCTCACATTAAGGTCTAAACCTTTACTGTTTAACGATTTTACTTCTACAGTAATTTTTTTTGTTGGTAATTGCAAAGAAGCTTTGCCGAACCCTGTCATGGATTGTATCATATAAATTGGATATAGAGGGGCAAAGATAATGAAATATTTGGTGTATTGTTGATGATGGTTATTTGGTTAAAACCTTCATTACCTGTAAGATATTTTGTTGCGAGTTGCCAATGTATATTTTTTCGTCAATAATAAAGACAGGTCGGCTCAAGAAAGTATAATGTTCTAATATGTATTTCTTAAAATCGGCTTCGGTCAGGGATTTGTTTTTTAAATCCATAGATTTATATAATTGAGCCTTTTTGCTAAATAGAGCCTCATAACTACCAGATAGTTGGTGCATTTCCTCAAGCTCAGTTTCAGTAATTGGATTTTGCTTGATGTCATGAAAAACCAAGTCATTATCTTTAGGTAATCCTTTTATAATTTTACGACAAGTATCGCAAGAAGCGAGGTAGTATATTTTGTTCATAGTATCAAAGTTTTGAGTGCAAAGAAAATTCATTTAATATTTAAATTGTTTATTTTTATAAAAAAAAACATAATCATGAATCAAGCATTTGAAGCAACTAGAGTAAGCAGAAATTTAATTTTACAATTTTTAGATAATTATTCATTAGAGCAATTAAACAAAGTTCCTCAGGGATTTAATAATAATATAATTTGGAATGTTGCACATATTGTTGTTACACAGCAGCTTCTGGTTTATAAGCTATCAGGACTGCCAATGATGGTTTCGGACGAGTTGGTTGCAAAATATAGAAAAGACACCAAGCCTGAAGGTGATGTATCACAAGCAGAACTTCAAGAAATTAAATCTTTGCTTTTTGAAACTATAAAGAAAACAGAAGCAGATTATAATGCTAATGCGTTTAAAACATATAATGAGTTAACAACAAGTCTTGGTTTTATCTTTAAAAATATTGAAGATGCATTGTCTTTTAACAACTACCATGAAGCACTCCATGTTGGAATCATGATGAGTATCCGAAAATTTATTTAATTTTTTCTATTGTTTCGATAGTTACAGTCATTGCTCCGGCACCTTTGTGTTTAGTGATGTCCATAAAAGCACGTTTTGATAAGTCTATTTCACGTGTTCTTACAAATGGGCCTCTATCTGTGATTTCTACAATTACAAATTTTCCATTGGCTTCGTTTGTAACTTTTACTTTAGTACCAAACGGAAGTTTTTTGTGGGCAGCAGTATATTTATTGTTGTTGAAACGGCTTCCGTTTGCAGTTTTTCGACCATTAAAACGATCTGAATAATAGGAAGCGTGAGCAGATTTTTTGTAAATTTTTAATTTGGAATTTTTATCTATAGTTATAGAGTCTTTTTCTGTATTAGTAGGGGAGGCAACAGTTTTATTTTTTTGGTTTTTTAAAGTATCCTGTATTACTTTAGGATCTACTGGTTTGGTTTGACTGTTTAGATATGAAAAACCACAGCTTAAAAAAGTAATGATTAGGATAGATAGTATGATGGTTGTTTTATTACTCATAAATTTTATTTTTAAGATGGATATACTTACACAAATAATATGCCGAAATTAAAAAAAGCCCTGTAATTAGGGCTTTATTTGTGTTTTTAGAACCATAACTTCCATGGTAATCTACTTAGAATCAGTACTAATCCTAATCCGTAAAAAATTGCAAATGTTTTGAATTTTGACTCGCTTGTAGTCAGGTTTTTATGTTTTGACCATCCGATAGTTATCAAAATGATAGCTATAATATTGATTAATGGGTGTTCTAATGATGTAAGTCTAAGGTCCGCGTTTGACATTTGTCCGAAAGCAGCTTTTCCAAGAGGAGAAACGAAATAAAGGATTAATCCGATTAGTAATTGCGTATGAGTAGCGATTAATGTAAAAAGACCAATTTTACGATCTGTTGGTGTAAAATCTTTTTTTGAGGTAAAACCAATAATTGCATTTATAACTGCAACTAATAGAAGGATTAAGACAATATAAGCCCATCCTGAGTGAAATTTTTGTATGAATTCGTACATAGAACTAAAGTTTTTTAAACAAATATAAGCAAAAATATGGCATAAAAAAACGGCATTAAGCTAAAAAGCCAATGCCGTTTTTGTGAATTTTATGTTGTGATTTTTTTAGAAATCGTAACGTAAAGTAAAGTTCCAAGTTCTTCCGAAACCAAAGTATACTTGGTTTCCTGTAGCTATACCATCATATGTTTTTCCAGCTGAAGCATAAGTAGGTCCATTTTTTCCATTAACAAAATCGTCAGCAAAAAAATTGGTTCTAGACTCTGCAATATAAATTTTGTCTAAAACGTTGTTTACGTTTAATCTAAAATTCATTGATTTATCTTTGTCTTTACCTACAAGCATTTTGTATGAGAAACCTGCATCCATTATTCCGTAATTAGGTAACTCTAATGCACCTTTATTATCTGGAGATGCAAAGTTAATAGGGCTTAATCCTGCATATAAATTATCATTATAATTGTAATTAGCATCAACAGTTACTCTTGGTAAAACTTCATAAGAAGCTCCTAAAGAAGCTGTCATTTGTGCAGCATCACCTACTTTTACTTTGTCCATGTAAACTGGAACTCCTGTGAATCCTGGAACTGGAGTGTTGTCTGCTTGGAAATATGCATTAACAGTTGCGTTACCTTTGTATTCCCAAATTCCGTAAGAGAACATTGCGTTTACTTTTAATTTATCTGTAATGTTAGAATTTGCTTCAAACTCAATTCCAGAGTGAACTTCGTTTAGTCCTAAATATTCTGTGTAAGTTGTGTTACCAACAACTCCAGGAGAATCTGGAAGTGCGTTACCTTTTAAGTATCTGTCATTCCAAGTTGTGTTGTAAACGTTTACAGTAGCATTGAAGAAACGAGAACGGAATCCGTATCCAGCTTCAAAACCAGTAATTTTTTCGTTAGTAACGTTAGGGTTTACTGTAGATTTGTTATTAGGGTAAACTGAATTAAAGAATGGTTGTTTTGAGTAGTAACCTGCATTTACATACACATTATTTTTCTCGTTAATATTGTAGTTTGCACCACCTTTTACGTTACCACCTAAGATGTTTTTATAATCTGTAGAAGATAATGGATCAGAGGTTTTGTATAAGAAATCATCTTCTCTTTGGTATCCTTGTTGAGAGATTGCTCCTTGAACAAATGCAGTTAAGTTGTCTTTAGAATACTCAAGTTGAGTAAAAGCACCATACCATCTTACATTTCCAGTACTGTTGAAAGCAATTTTCTCATAATCCTTATTTTCGAAAGGATTCCATTGAACTCTTGAGTCATAAGTTGTAGTAAGGTGTCTTCCGTCTGGTTTTAAATCGGCAACACTGTTGTCGAAGAATTCTCCACCACCTAATAAGTCATTAACTACAGTAAAGTGGTATCCTTTGTAAGTTCTAGCATCAACTCCAAAATCTAAAGTTAATGTATTGCTTAATTTTTTATTCAAGTTGATTACTGCACCATACCAGTCATGAGAGTTGATAGATGAAGTTTGAGAAATTCCAGATGTTGTGTTGTAAGTATAATTAGGTGCACTTCCTGATCTACCCGTAGCTGAGCTGTTTTGGAAAACACCACCAACTTGTGTTCTTGTTTGGTCAGCTCCGTTAAAATTAACTTTACCTTGACCAGAGTTCCAAGCTTGGATTCTGTTATAATCTACCATACCATTTGGTAGTAAAAAAGCTTGGTTGTTGTAACTTAAACCTCCAATTCCACCTGTAGCACTTGCTCCAGCTCCACGTCCCCATGAAGCATAAAGTACACTTGATAATTTAGTAGTTTCGTTTATTTTGTAATCCCAGTTAATAGATGCAACTGGCTTGTGGTAGTAGTTTTTTCTGATGTTATATTTCTCACCATTCAAGTATCCTGCATCAGCATTGTATCTTGTATTTGGGTTGTCAATAGAACCGTATTTTTGATAAGTTTCGATTGTAGAAACTGTACTTCTTTGGTTGTGCCATTGTGGTGCACCAGTTACAGTAAATTGAAAATCGTGTTTGTTATCTTTTGTAGCATATCCTAAAGCTACGAAGTAGTTAGTTCCTTCAAATTCAGTTCCGTTAATATATCCGTCTCCCATTGTTTGAGATAATAATACAGAAGCAGAAAGTCCGTTATCTAATTTTCCAGTATTGTAAGATCCTTGTAATTTTAAATAATTTGCATTACCAAATCCAGAAGAAAATGAACCTCCTTGTTTGATGTCAGAAGATTTAGTTACAATGTTTATTGTTCCCCCTACAGATGAAACAGCAAGTTTAGAAGAACCTAAACCTCTTTGTACCTGCATTGCAGAAGTTACATCAGAAAGTCCAGCCCAGTTACTCCAGTAAACAGTTCCACCTTCCATGTCATTAATTGGCATACCATTAACCATTACGGCAATGTTTTTTTGGTCAAATCCACGAATGTTGATTCTTGAGTCTCCGTATCCACCACCACCTTTTGTAGCGTAAACTGAAGGAGTATTTCTTAAAACCTCAGGAAATTCTTGAGTTCCTAATTTTGCTTGGATTTCTGAAGCTTTAATAGTAGAAACAGCAACAGGAGTTTTTCTGTCCTTAGCGATATCAACTACAGTACTTTTTACAACAATCTCGTCTAGTTGGTTAGAGTTTGATGTTAAAACGATAGCTCCTAAATTAACAGTTCCTCCATTAGAAACAGAAAATTTAATTGTTTTAGAGTCGTAACCTAAGTAAGAAACAACTACTTCTCCAGAGGCTACTGAAGTTGTAATAGAAAATTTACCATCAAAATCGCTTGAGCCAGCGTCTGATGACCCTTTAACTACAGCATTAGCTCCAGGTAAAGAATTAGAACCATCGGTAATTGTACCTGTGATTTTTCCTTGCGAAAATACGGTTGAAACCATCATGAACAATAGTCCCGTGAGTAACCAATTTTTCATTGTCTTCATTTGTTATTTAGTTAATTGTTTTTGGCAAAATTATAACATTTTAATCGGATAATGTTATCAAAACGTTAAGAAAATATCGTTTTGCGTAATCTCTTGAGTATTAAAGTGATTTTGTTGATTTATACTAAGGAAAATGGCATTTTTTTAAATTTTATGGATGGTTTTTTGTTAAAATATCAAAAAATAAAATCAATAAAAAGCGAGCGTATGTTAATTTTAGATAAAGCGAATAACTTGAGGATTAGTATTATAAGAAAAAGCTTATTGATTGCCAGAATCAATAAGCTTTTTGTGGATTATGTACTATAAGTTTCTAGTTCTTACTTATTCTTCAAAAAATGATTTAACAAGAAAGAGGTTGAACTATCGTGATTTTTTACTGTTTTTGTATTGATCTCATCTAATATAGAATTTGCCAATTGTTTACCTAATTCTACTCCCCATTGGTCATAGCTAAATATATTCCAGATAAGTCCCTGAACAAATATTTTGTGCTCATATAAGGCAATTAATGAACCCAGAGATTTTGGAGTTAGTTTTTGTATTAAAATAGTATTTGTTGGTTTGTTACCAGTAAATACTTTAAAAGGCAATAAGAATGCGGCTTTGTCTGCAGCAAGTCCTTGTTTGTTAAATTCAGCCTGAACTTGTGCTGCCGTTTTTCCGTGTAATAAAGCTTCGGTTTGTGCAAAGAAGTTTGACATCAATTTATTATGATGATCTTCGTTACCATATAAAGGTTCTACATATCCAATAAAATCTGTTGGGATTAATTTTGTCCCTTGGTGTATTAATTGGAAGAATGCGTGTTGCGAGTTTGTTCCAGGTTCTCCCCAAATAATAGTTCCTGTTTGGTAGTTAACAGGTTTTCCGTCACGACCTACACTTTTTCCATTGCTTTCCATTGTTGCTTGTTGCAAGTATGGAGCAAGTTTTTGTAAATATTGAGTGTAAGGAATTAGTGCTTCACTTTCGGCACCGAAAAAATTATTATACCAAACACTTAATAAAGCTAGAATTACAGGTAAGTTTTGGTCAAATTCAGCTGATTTAAAATGCTCGTCAGTTTCATTAGCGCCTTCTAATAATTGGTTGTAATTATCAAAACCAACTGCTAAGCTAATGCTTAGACCAACTGCACTCCATAAGGAGAAGCGTCCACCAACCCAATCCCACATCGGGAAAACGTTGTCTGGATTAATTCCGAATTCAGTTACTTTTTGGATGTTAGTCGACACAGCAACAAAATGTTTTGCAATATCTTCTTGTGAAGCCGATTTTAAAAACCATTCTTTAATAGTTTCAGAATTGGTTAATGTTTCCTGAGTAGTAAAAGTTTTTGAAACAATTACAAATAATGTAGTTTCAGGGTTTAGTTTCTTGATAACTTCATTTACGTGATCACCATCTACATTAGAAACGAAATGCGTAGTTAAATGATTTTTGTAAAACTGTAATGCTTCAACTGCCATAACTGGACCAAGGTCAGAACCTCCGATACCAATATTAACAATATCAGTAAATGCTTTTCCTGTAAAACCTTTTCTTTCTCCAGAAATTACTTCATGGCTAAATTTTTTGATTTTGTTTTTTACTTCGTAAACTTCTGGAATTACATTTTCTCCGTCTACTTTTATTACAGCAGATTCTGGCGCACGTAAAGCAGTGTGTAAAACAGCTCTGTTTTCAGTTTGGTTAATTATTTCACCACCAAAATATTGAGAGATCGCGTCTTTTAATCCAATAGAATTTGCCAGCTCTAATAAAAGAGAGATAGTTTCCTGATTAATATTGTTTTTAGAATAATCTAGTAGAAAGTCATTCCATTGTAAATTGAATTTTTCAACACGAGTTGCATCTTGTTGAAATAATTCTTGTATCGTAGTTTCGTGAATTGCGTTATAGTGGTTTTGTAGATTTTTCCACGCTTCAGTCCCAGTTGGGTTTGTTGTGTTTAAAGCCATTTTTTTGTCTTAATTGAAAATTTGGTTATTAAAACACAAAAATACTGAAATTAGTTTTTAATAGTGTAACGCTTCACGATTATATAACAAATAGTTACGAAAACGTTTTATGTGGCTAAATACTATTATAATGATTATTGGATTTTAATTTTCTCCCATGATGCAACTAGTTTGCCTTCTATGTTGACATCTTTAATTTCATAATATTCAAGATTATTTTTAGATGTTTTTCTGAATAGCTTTTTAAAATCTTTGTCAATGAAATATTCATCGTTTAGAACGAAAGAGAATGATTTAATTTCTTTCCACTCAGAATCTTTTAAACTATATATCGTAATTGCTTTGTATCTACTTGCGCATGATGAATAATATTCGGCTATTTCGCTTTTACCATCTTCATCAATGTCTCCAATGTTTATAATACTTGAAGGATGGCAACAATTAGAGTCGGTTAAAATTCGGGGAATGCTATTATCTGTAAAGTAATAAGAATCTCCTTCTTCGCAATAATTCAATGCATGTAAAACAAAAACATAATCTTCTTTTTTGTCACCATTTAAATCTCCTAGATTATTAAACCCTTCATTATAATATTCATCAAACATTTTCTTTTTAAGTCTAAAAGGCAAGCATTCTTTTATTTTGCTTTCAGCTTCATATTTAGAAATGTCTAATTTGAATTTTCCTTTTAAAATAGAATCGTTGATAAATTGAATGTCATTTGATAAAACAGAATCTTTTGATGTGCCATTCTTAGCTGCGAATAATTGCCAATCATAAGAAATCTGATTGGGCTCTAGGAATACTTTTTTTGTTCCAGTTTTTTCAACGCCATTTTTACAAGATGTGATACTTAAAATAATAATTATAAGGAGTAGTTTTTTCATCACCAAATCTTCCACCAAGGTTTTTTGTTTACTTCAATTGTTTTCTTGGCAGTATTGATTTCTATTCTTTTTGGAGATTCCGTTTTAATTTTTGAATCATCAAAGAACATTTCGCCATTGTCGTTCATTCCAATTGGAGTTTTGGTTCTTTCTTTCCAATCGTTGGTTTGTAGTTCAGGAATTAGCGGCGAGTTTCTTTTGGTAATAAATTTCTCTCTTGCTTTTTCTGTAATTTCTTCTTCCAGGTTTGAAGATGAATTTTTAAATAGTGTTAATGAATTGTCTGGAATGTTTAAAAGAAAAACTTGTGTTTTGTCTTCAGTTTTCTGAATATCTAATACTTTAAAATAAGCAATAGTATCTAATAGATAGTGACCAATCTTTGCTGAATCGGGATTGAATATTGACAAATCTTTTGCGTTAGCGCTTGCAATTAAATATCTGAAATTTCCCGAAAGCCCACCGCCAAGGGTACTCATGTCAGTAAATCCTTTTTCTTGAATTATCTGTCCGACTTTATAATTTGAGATTAAATTTTCGGGCAAATTTGTATCTCTGTAAAATAGTTTTAAACCCGAAAAAGTTTCATTATAAATTGCTTTAAGACGAGTGTTTTTCATTGTTCCTGTTTTTAGAGAATGTGTTTCAGTAAAAATTATATATTCCCAATACTATCCAATTCTCTCTTTAAAGGCTCTATTTGTTTCATGAAACGGGTTTTCTCATTTCCTGTTAGAGATTCTCCAGTAGGTAAATTAAGTCGAAGAGCATCTACCTGAACGCCGTTTTTCCAGAAACGATAACATACGTGAGGTCCAGTTGCAAGTCCGGTGCTTCCTACTAATCCGATAGTTTGTCCTTGAGTTACACGTTGCCCGCGTTTTACTAATATTCGGGACATATGTAAGTATTGAGTAGAATAAGTACCGTTGTGTTTTACTTTTACAAAATTTCCGTTTCCTGCTGTATATCCAGTAGCTTCTACAACTCCAGAAGCTGTGGTTGAAATAGGAGTTCCTGTTGGAGCTGCATAATCAGTTCCTTTGTGTGCTTTCCAAGTATGTTGTACCGGGTGAAACCTGTTGGCGGTAAATCTAGATGTGATTCGGCTAAATTTGATTGGCGTTTTTAAGAAGAAGTTTTTCAGTGTTTTTCCTTCGTCATCATAATATTCAACTTTTCCTGAAGTTGTGTCTCTTTCAAATGGAAAGGCATATATAATTTTGCCTTTATATTCAAAAAATGCAGCTTCAAGTTCTTCAACACCATCATAAGTTTTGCCGTTTATAAAACGTTCTGTGAAAATTAATCCGTAGCGATCTCCTTTTTTAAGTTTGAAGAAATCGATAGACCATGAGAAAACTTTGGTAATTCGGCTTGCAAGCGCAGTTTCTACACTTTCATTTCCTAAAGTTTCTGATAAGGAGCTTTTTAAAACTCCTCCTATTATTTTTCGTTTAAGGGTGACGGGTTTTACTTTTTTGTAAGCTTTTGCAATACTATCGCGTAAGTCGACTACGTAGTAGCTTAATGCGTCGGGTTGGTATATGAAAACTTGTAAATCGTTTGTTTTGTTTTTTGATCTAAGAAGGGTGTATGGTTTATGGTATCTAATGGTTCTTACATTAAATGAATCTTTAATTTGTTCTACAATATTATAGACTTGTTTGCTTCCAATGTTTTGTCCTTGGATAATAGTCCCAAAAGTTTCACCTTTTTCTATAGTGTCATTAACCACATTGTAGTCAGCATAATTAAACCCAAAATCAACTTTTTGTGGTTTTGGTTTGGTAATTTTAGTTTCAATTTTATCCGTTGTTTTATTACATGATATTATTAAAAATAACATTATTATAATTGCTGATACTTGTTTCAAACTCTTCTTTTTTTATTAATTATATTTCTTTTTCATTTCCCCAGTCGGCCAATTCTTCTGCACTCCATAATTCTGGAAAAAATATCCTGCGTTGGTATTTAGGATGCATGTATTTTTGCCAATCACTTCCGCCTGTTGCTTCTCCATTTCCTTTTCCGCTTTCAAGAATGTATTTTCTGGCAGTATTTAAATGTTGCATTACCCAAGTAATATTTACGGTGTGGTCATAATGGCGCATTGCTTGAACTAATGCTGGGTTTTTTTGATCTTCTTCGGGAAGTTGTTTGAATTTTTGCCAAATATTTTTGGTCTTGTATTCTTTCATTTGTGTTAGAAATTGAGATTTGTATTTTTTCTCAAATTCTTGAAGTAAATATGATTTTTGACCTGTTTGATAATCTTTTCCAGCTGCTTGCCAGTATAAATGTTCAAAGCTAGTTTCTAGGTCGGTATTTGCGTCAAAGCGGTCTTTGTATCTGCGATCTGTTAAATTAATTACATCGGTTGAAGAGAATTCGACTAATCGATATTGTGCGCTCTGAAAACCACTTGCAGGAGTTAATGTATTTCTAAATTTCATATACTGCTCGGCTTCCATGCCGTTTTCCATAATGCTAAATGAATTGGTTAGCATATCAAAATAACGTGTGATTCTAGAAAGGCGCTCACTAAAAAAATCAGTTTGAATATTTTCTACTTCTGAAACTTGCTCAATCTCCCAAAGAATCATTTTGAAGATTAATTCGTTTACCTGATGGTACATAATAAATACCATTTCGTCAGGAAGAGTCGTTCTTTGTATTTGAAGATTTAAAAGTGCATCAGTTTGGATGTAATCCCAATACGTAATAGGTTTTGACCAAAGCAGACCTTCTAATTGTACGTCTGTTTTTTGGTTAATAGCATGGTATTTTTTATCAATTTCTTTTAAAATTGATTCTGAATTATCAGTGATATTCATTATTTTTTTACTTTAAATGGATTTTTTAATCCTTTGAATGCGTCCAAATCGGCTTTTATAGAACCAACGGCAAGATCTGCTTTTATTCGGACAGGTAATTTATTGTCGTCATCTGTTATCCAGAGTGTTACGCTTTCTTTTTCTTTAAAAACTCGTCCTGATTGTACCAATGGTTTAAAAATCATTGTCGGAATGGTTCCAAATTTAGTTGTAATATCCTCACGACCTACGAATTTTAACTTAAATTTTGTTGTTTCGTCGTCAAAAAACATGTCAATTGTTATCGATTCTCCTGATTTTAGTTTGTCTATATTAGGATGGTTCCTTAAATAGTAAAAGGAGGACATAATATCTTGTACGTTTTTACCAATAACAATTGTTTTCTCTGTCTTGTGTTTGTAATCTTTTACAAGAACACGTCCATCTTGGTTAAAAAAACCTTCTTGATTCTTGGTATAGCCGCCTTCGTCTATTTTTCGTACAAACTGATATGGGTTTCCAGTTTCTTTGTCAAAATAGCTTTCATATAAATCATCTACTTTAAAGAAAAAACGAGACATTCCGGTTGTGTAACCTTTACCCACGGCATGAAACACTTTTTTGTTGTTTACAGTAGCATCTTTTATTTCGAGTGTTGCATATCCAGCATTTATGATACCATAATGAATTCTGAATTTGAACCATTCACCTACATCAAATGAGTCTTCTTTTTGAGTATCGAAGCTAAGTGTAAGGATTACGAATATGGAGAGGATTAGTTTTTTCATAAGATTCTTTGACAATTTATAAAATAAATGCAAATTCTATTCCAAATGTATTAAAACAAAAAAACTCAGTCAAGGAATGACTGAGTTTTTATGCTATTAACTAACCAAAAAACTATAAATTATGAAATTTATATCAATTTAGGAAGGAAACCACCCCCTCCTGTTTTGCGAGTGCAAAGATAGATATAAAGACATTAAAAATAATAGTAAAAAAGTGAGTTTAACATATCATTTGCAAAAAAAGCATCGGTTTAAAGAGGATTTTTTCACATAATGCATAAAAAATGCGTTTTTACAGCGTTCCTCGCAATTCTTGTTCTCTCTCAATCGACTCAAAAAGTGCTTTAAAGTTACCAGCACCAAATCCTTTAGCTCCCATTCTTTGAATTATTTCGAAAAATAGGGTAGGACGGTCTTGAACTGGCTTCGTGAAAATCTGTAATAGATACCCATCTTCGTCAGCGTCGACCATAATTGCTAATTTTTCAATTTCGTTGATATCTTCTTTCATCATATCCATATGAACACCTAATCTTTCAGGAATTGCCTGGTAATAAGTGTGCGGAGGAGCAGATAAAAACTCAACTCCACGCGCTTTTAATTGCGATACTGTTTTTATGATATCATCGGTTGCGATGGCAATATGCTGAATTCCTGGTCCGCCATAGAAATCTAAATATTCTTCTATTTGAGATTTTTTCTTTCCTTCGGCTGGTTCATTGATTGGGAATTTAATTCTTCCGTTTCCGTTAGACATTACTTTACTCATCAAGGCCGAATATTCTGTTGTGATTTGTTTGTCATCAAACGATAAGAAATTCACGAATCCCATAACGTCTTCGTAGAATTTAACCCATGTGTTCATTTCATTCCATCCCACATTTCCAACCATATGGTCGATATATTTTAATCCTGTTGGTTCTGGATTATAGTCTGATTTCCATTCTTTATAACCTGGTAAGAAAACACCATTATAGTTTTTTCTTTCTACAAAAATATGAACTGTTTCTCCGTAAGTGTAAATTCCAGAACGTACTACTTCTCCAAATTCATCTTTTTCGACAGTTGGTTCCATAAATGAACGTGCACCACGTTTCATAGTTTCTTCGTAAGCGCTTCTTGCATCTTCAACCCAAAGAGCGGCAACTTTTACACCATCACCATGTTTTTTAAGGTGTTCGTGTATTGGTGAATCTTGTGTTAAAGGGGTTGTTAAAACAAGTCTTATTTTGTCTTGTTTTAAAACGTAAGATGCTTTATCTCTTACTCCTGTTTCTAATCCTGCATAAGCTAATGATTGGTAACCAAAAGCTGTTTTGTAATAATGTGCTGATTGTTTTGCATTTCCTACGTAGAATTCTACATAGTCTGTTCCTAATAACGGAAGGAAATCTTGTGCTCCTTCAAAGATTTTTTCTAATCCGTATTCTACTGATTTTACCTGTTTCATAATTTGATAATTTGATAATTTGATAATGAGAAAATTAGATAATTTTTGATGTGCTAATTAAATTAATTTTCTAATTGACACATTTCTTTAATTATCTCATTTTTTCATCTTAGATGTTGATATTATTTTGTTTAAAATTTTTAAAATTTCGGATAATTCATTTAATAATCCTTTACAGTCTGGATAGCCTCTATGAGCATCACATAAGAACAACCAATATTCTGCTTCGTCTGCTTCCTTAATGGCTATTTTTAATTTATGTATAAAATCGGCTTTACTTTCTGCGTTTTGAGATTCTTTTGAATTGGCTCCAATTGATGTTCCGCTTTTTAATAACTGATTTGCAATTACGAATTTCTTTTGTTCTTGAAGTTCAGTCGTGTAATCAATTATGTTTAATGCGAAATTGAATGTTTTAATTAAAAGAGCGTTGTCTTTATATTTTTCGTTGAAAGTCATTTGTTTTAATTTGATAATTAGAAAATTCGCTAATGAGATAATTAATTTGTAGGTTTAAAGTTACAAATTAATTAATTGAATTTTCTAATTATCAAATTGGCACATTGACTAACTATTCCGTCCAGGATTTGTAATACTGTCCATCATCAAGACCCATTGCTTCTTCCGTGACCATAAGTGGGCGGAAAGTATCAACCATTACGGCTAATTCATGAGTTTCTTTGTGACCAATACTACGCTCCATTGCGCCTGGCGCTGGACCATGCGGAATTCCTTTTGGGTGTAAAGTGATATGACCTTGCTCAATATTATTACGACTCATAAAATCACCATCAACATAATATAGTACTTCATCAGAATCTATATTGCTGTGATTGTATGGTGCCGGAATTGCTTTCGGGTGATAATCGTAAAGTCTTGGGCAGAATGAGCAAACGACAAAAGTTGCCGTTTCAAAAGTTTGATGTACTGGTGGCGGTTGGTGTACACGACCAGTTATAGGCTCGAAATTATGAATCGAGAATCCGTATGGGAAATTATATCCATCCCAACCCACAACATCAAAAGGATGAGTGGCATAAACTACTTCGTGAATCATGCCTTCTTTTTTGATTTTAATTAAAAAATCACCTTTTTCGTCATGTGTTTCCAATTCGTTTGGCAAAATAAAATCACGCTCACAAAATGGAGAATGCTCTAAATGCTGACCTGATTGGTTTTTATAACGTTTTGGGGTATAAAAAGGAGCGAAGGATTCGACATAAAAAAGGCGGTTTTCTTCGGTCTCAAATTCTATTTGATAAATAATACCTCTCGGAATGATTAAATAATCGCCATACTCAAAAGGGATATTCCCAAGCATGGTTCTTAGTTTTCCTTTTCCTTTATGGATGAAGAGCATTTCATCGGCATCGGCATTCTTGTAGTAATATTTTCTAAGGGATTCTTTTGGAGCTGCTAAACCTATAATACAGTCTTTATTGACTAACATGGCTTTGCGGCTGTCAAGAAAATCATTTTCAGGTTTAAGTTCAAAACCTTTAAAAAGTAATGATTTTATGTTTTTTCCGATTGCAATTTTTGGTTCAACCGAATAAGAATTTAAAATTTCTTTTACTTGTGTTGGTCTGTGAACATGATAAGACAATGACGAATGTCCGTGAAAACCTTCGGTTCCAAACAATTGTTCGTAGTATAACCCTCCGTTAGGTTTTTCGAATTGGGTGTGTCTTTTTTGAGGAAAATCTCCAAGTTTATGATATAATGGCATGGCTTTTCTATTAGATAATTTTAAATTAGATAATTCGAAAAATTTGAATTGTGTGAACAGATAATTAGCTCAATATTGTGTAATTGACTAATTATCTCAATTCGGTAGTTTTATTCAGGATTTCTCTTGATAAGGAATTGAAGATACTCTAATAAACCTGTCCATTTTGTTTTCATTATAACAAATGTCGTAATTTTTATGAATCAAAATTACATATTATATTATTTATAACATAAATTTTTTCTAAAAAACTAAATTAAAACACAAAACCTATTTTGAACCATGTATAGCCTTTGGTGTTTTCAGGCGACCAGGAGTATTTTATTTCTATAGGACCTATTATTGTCTCTAAGCCATAACCTACGGCATAACCTGTGTATTTTGGTACTGAAACCCACTCGACTCCTTCAAAAATATTGTTTCCAAGGTTTGCAAAGTTGGCTGTGAAATTAATATGATTTTTTTTGAATATTTCGTAATCAAAGGTTGCTTCGGCTTTTATAAGACTGTTTCCGGCAAGACTTAAAAAGTCATATCCGTAGAAATAATTAAAATTATCTAATTTATAATAACCATATCCTCCTAAAACATAATTGAAAAATGGTACACTTGTTTGACCAAAAGTAAGTCCTGCATTAGCTTTAAAAACTACAGTTGCCTTATTGAATATGGTTTTTGCTACACCAATTTCTGCTTTTGCAGTAGAGAAAGGTTCAAAGACATTTGTGTAATTTGAAGAAAATAGATAAGATTGAATATTACCTGAAAAACCCCATCCTCTTTTAGGAAAATCTTTATTATCGAAGGTGTCATAATTCATATATCCAAATAAACTAAAGTAACTGCTTTTGTCTATGTTTGGGTCTATAGCGGCTAAGGTCTTTGAGTGTATTTTTAAATATTTATATTCGACTCCTCCACCTATCAGGAATTTTTGGACAAAAAGTGTTTGAAAATAGGCTTGATTAGTTATGTCGAGAAAATCAACATTAACTAAATTAGGATCTGTACTTTTAAGAAGTGGACTACTTAGTTCTTGAGTTATATTTCGATTAAATTGTGTTAGTCTTGATTTGAACCCAAAGCTTATATTAAATCCGTTCTCGATATAATAGTCAAGATTGTATCTAAAATTATCTCCTAAAATGATATCCAATGAAGTAATGTCGTTTTTAAAGAGCGTTTTTCTGTGGGTAAGATTTACTAAAATTGCACTTTTGTAAAGTCCGTCATAATGCAAACCAAATTTTAGATAGGTTTGAGTTGGATTTTCTTTTAAAGTTAAATTTAAGTCATCACGAGTTCCATTTGGATCTAATGAATAGGAAATTGCACTAAAGTTTTGGGTGGCATTAATATTATTGACACCTTTTAAAAGGTCACTATAAGTTATTTTTGATCCTGCTTTAAAGCGTAATTTACTTGTAATATATTCGTGAGTAAAATTTTCCAGGTGATTGCAATTTATATCTTCGATTTGCAATGTGTCTGAAGCTACTTTTAACTCAGGTTTTTTGTAATAACCTTGTTTTTCGACCAATGCTTTAATTTTTTCGTAAGTCGCAAAGGTTGCATCTTCTCCTCTTCGGATAATTTGTTCTCCTTTATCAAAAGAGATTACACCATATTCTTTAATATCTGGTTTGATATATATATCGGTGTTTTTTATTTTTCTCTTCATCTTATCGATAGATTGAAGATTGGTTATTTGTACTAATATACGAGTAGCATCTTTCAGTTTTGTTCGATCTAATAAATCATCCTGAACATCTACACCTATGATAATATCTGCGCCTAGATTACGAACTTCTTTTATAGGATAATTATTTACAACTCCACCATCTACGAGTAGTTTTCCGTCTATTTCTACAGGTGAGAATAGGGAAGGGAATGCTGCGCTGGCAATCATGGCTTGCGCCAAATTTCCTTTGTTAAGCAATACTTCTTCGCCAGTTTCGATATTGGTAGCAATGCATAAAAATGGTGTTGGTAGCTGATTAAAATCGCGGATGTGTCTTACGTTTCGAGTAAGGCTGCTTAATAAATTATAGTTGTACATCCCTTTAGAAAGTGCTTCGGGAATTCCAATTTTAAAATTGCTAAAGGGTAAAATTATAGCGTATAATTCGTCGTTTCTTTTTTCGTAAAAATTTTTGGATGATCTTGGAATGTAGTCATTTATTAAATCATCAAAATTAGTTCTCTTAAAAATTGAATCAATTTGAGATGCATTATAACCAGATGCATAAAGTCCGCCAATGATGGATCCCATACTGGTACCTCCTATATAATCGATTTTGATTCCTGCTTCTTCCAGAACTTTTAATACCCCAATATGAGCAAATCCTTTGGCTCCACCACCACTTAATACCAAACCAATTTTTGGACGATAAGAGGGATCATTTTTATCTTTTTTTATAGTATCCTGAGCAAATGTGTTTTGAGTGAAACCTAATGTTATTAAAACAACTAATGTTTTTATGCCCCAGATGGGAATGGAAAACTGTGAGTGAAGAAAAGCTATTTTTTCTTGTAGAAAAAGAGCGACCCAAGAAGCTCCTTTTTTTGCAATAGAAAAAAAGTTTTTTAATCGAGTATTTGTAATGGACAGCTGGATGAGGCTCATAGAAATAGCTGGTTTGTTCTGTAAAAGTCGGAAATATTATCGAGCTTTATATGTCATTTTTGTTTTAATAACATTATTTCTTCAATAATATAAGGTTTTTGTTTTTGTCGAATTTCCAAACGTCAGTATGCCATCGTGCACCACCTCGACAACTTGATTGAATTGTTTTTTTCTTTTTGTTTATTTGGATGTCGCAAAACTCATCGCATTCTGGTCCGAAGTTTCGAGGCATTTTTAATTGTTTAAACTGACTGCTTATTGGGTCGTAAATAAAAAGTTGAAATATGGTGTAAACTCCCATTCCATCGTCTAGATGATAGGTAGAAAAGTCTTGATAGCCATCAAAATTATAATCTTCAATTGCAAAATGCATTTCTCTGTCTGAAATTGAAGTTTCTATGCTATCTATAATTTGTGTTTTATTATTTTTAGAAGTGGTGATTTCTAATTTTTCGAAATCATTAATCGCTTTTATTTTTATTTGAGTGTTATCTTTTTGATTAATTTCAATATTCTTTTGACTATAACTATGGTATGAAAATAATAGAATGATGTTTAAAAGGATTATTTTCATGAGGTTATTCTTGATTGCTGTTACTGTAAAATGTTGTTATTTTTTTTGCTTTGGATGGACCTACAACATCTGCTATTTCTTTTTCGGTTGCCAGTTTTAATCGTTTTACACTTTTAAAATGTTGTATTAATGTAAGCATGGTTTTTTCGCCTATTCCGGGAATACTTTCTATAGAGGAATTTAATGCGGCTTTACTACGTTTGTCCCGATGGAATGTGATTCCGAATCGGTGTGCTTCGTTTCGTAATTGCTGAATTACTTTTAGAGTTTCGGATCTTTTATCTAGATATAATGGGACTGAATCTCCAGGATAAAAGAGTTCTTCGAGACGTTTGGCGATACCTATTATTGTGATTTTACCACGTAATCCGAGTTCGTCGATACTTTTTAAAGCCGATGATAATTGTCCTTTTCCTCCATCGATAATTATAAGTTGTGGCAGAGGTTCATTTTCATCTAATAATCTTTTGTAACGGCGATATACTATCTCGGTCATAGAGGCAAAATCATCTGGACCTTCGACGGTTTTTACATTAAAATGACGATAGTCTTTTTTGCTTGGTTTTCCATCTTTAAAAACTACGCAGGCTGCAACGGGATTTGTTCCTTGTATGTTGGAGTTATCAAAACATTCTATATGACGTGGCTCAACTGGAAGGCGTAAATCTTTTTGCATTTGTGCCATAATACGCTTGGTATGACGGTCGGGATCTACGATTTGTAATTGCTTGAGTTGTTCGATTCGGTAAAACTTAGCGTTTCTAATCGATAAATCCAGAATCTGTTTTTTATCGCCTAGTTGTGGAACGGTAACTTTAATGTTTTCTCCCAAATCGACTTCAAAAGGAACAATGATTTCTTTGGATAATAATTGGAAACGCTCACGCAGCTCAATTATAGCAAGTTCTAGTAATTCGGCATCGGTTTCGTCTAGTTTTTTCTTGATTTCTAAAGTATGAGAACGAATAATCGAGCCATGCGAAATTTGAAGAAAATTGACATACGCCGCGCTTTCATCTGAAACTATCGAGAACACATCGATGTTGGTAATCTTAGGATTTATAATAGTCGATCTGGATTGGTAATTTTCCAGAATTTCTATTTTTTCTTTTATTTTTTGTGCTTCTTCAAATCGTAAATCTTGCGCCAATTGGGTCATATGGCGCTTAAAATCTTTCATGCTTTCTTTAAAATTTCCTTTTAGGATTTCGCGAATAGCATCGATTTGTTTTTGATAATCTTCTAGTGTTTGTAGTCCTTCGCATGGTCCTTTGCAATTACCAATATGATACTCTAAACATACTTTAAACTTACCACTATCAATGTTTGATTTGCTTAAATCGAAATTACAGGTTCTAAGCGGATATAGCTCTTTTATAAGATCGAGGATTGTATGTACGGTTTTAAAACTGGTATATGGACCAAAATATTCTGAACCATCTTTGACCATTCTGCGTGTAGAAAAAATACGCGAAAAAGGTTCTCTTTTTATGCAAATCCAAGGATAACTTTTATCATCACGCAACAATACATTGTAGCGCGGTTGTAGGGTTTTTATAAGGTTGTTTTCTAACAAAAGCGCATCGGTTTCGGTAGGAACAACAATGTGTTTTATAGTTACAATTTTCTTTACCAAAACATTGGTTTTGGCAGTATCATGAATTTTATTGAAATAAGAAGAAACTCTTTTCTTTAAATTTTTGGCTTTGCCTACATATAATATTTTTCCATCTTTATCATAATATTGATATACGCCAGGATTATCTGGTAAAGTTTGGATTTGAAGTTCGAGAGGAGTCTGCATACAACAAATTTAAACTTTTGAGTTTGAATTTTATAATTCTTTTGAGTTTCTTCCAAAAAAAGAGCCCGTTTTTTTATAGAAAACGGGCTCTTTTTTTATTTGGAATTTTTATTTAATTGTAAAGTATTCGGTTTGTAGTAAATGCGTTCTTTCATCAAATGAGAAGTCTACATATTTTGCATCGTCTTTTTTAATAGAAACCTCTAAACTGCTTCTTCCAATTTCTTTTTTATCGGCATCAAAAGCTTTTAAAACAAGATTTCCTTTAAAATCTTTTTTAGCAATTAAGTAAATTGTTACTTTCTTTTGTTTATCAGTATCTGCTCCGTATATTTTTTCGGCTTTGCATTCCTCAAAGTTTGCTTTAAAAGTGGGTTCAGAAGTCACTTTGGAGGTATTGATGCTTTCGCTCATTCCTGAGTTTATTCCTTTTATAACATCTCCAATTCCTTTAGATGCGCTTTTGGCGGCGTCTTTTCCTTGTTCTTGGAGTGCTTTTCCTGCACCTTCTATTAATTTAGATTTTACAGCAACTGCTTCGTTTCCGTCAGCTTCTGCTTCTTTCATTTTCTCTTCTTTACTCATGCAGGAAACCAGAAGGGTTAATGCGCCAAATAAAACTGCTATTTTTTTCATTTTAAATTTTGATGTGGTTAGTTGGTTAAGATTATAAGTGTTAAAGTCAAAGATATAAATTTAAAATATAATTTCTATATTTAGCTTTTATTATTGAATATGAGAAATAGTAAACCATTGGTGATTTTTGGGGAATCCATTTTACCAGGTGAAAGCAAAACCGTTAACGTCGAAATTGCTCGACTGCACACTACAACCAAATTAAACATTCCTGTTATTGTAAGACGTTCGAAGATTGAAGGGCCTGTTGTGCTTTTTTCGGCAGGGATTCATGGTGACGAAATTAATGGTGTCGAAATCGTACGTCAGATAATAAGCAAGAGAATTAATCGTCCGCAAAAAGGAACTATCATTTGTATTCCGGTTATAAATATGTACGGTTTTGTAAATAAAGCGCGTGAGTTTCCTGATGGGCGTGATTTAAACCGAGTTTTTCCTGGAAGTAAAAAAGGCTCTTTGGCAAGCCGTTTTGCTTATCATATTGTTACCGATGTTTTGCCAATTGTAGATTATGCTGTCGATTTTCATGCTGGTGGAGCAAGCCGTTTTAATGCACCGCAGATTAGGCTCTCTGAGAATAATCATGACTTAAAGGTTTTGGCGGATGTATTTAGCGCACCATTTACTTTGTATTCTAAAAACATTTCGGGTTCGTTTAGGAGTATCAGCGAAAAATTAAAAGTAAAAATGTTGCTTTTTGAAGGCGGAAAGTCATTAGATATTAATCATGAAATTGCTAATATTGGTATTGATGGAGTAAAGCGTTTGCTAGCTTATTTAGGAATGTTAGATTCTAATCATATTGTTGCAACGCCTGAAGAACCGTCTATTTATATCGAAAAATCGGTATGGCTTCGAGCTAAATGCTCAGGGTTACTACATGACTACAATACAATTGGAAAGTTTGTTAAGAAAGGAACTATTCTGGCAATTATTACCGATCCTTTTGGTAAGTTTGAAAGAAAAGTAAAAGCACCGCATGATGGGTATATTATTAATGCAAACCATTCGCCAATTGTGTACGAAGGGGATGCTATTTATCATATGTCCAAAAACAATCTAGAAGAAGATGACAACTAAAAAAGAATTGCGCTTACAAAAAAAAGGGTTGAGGAAACAACTTACTGAAACTGATATTGACGAATTGAGTTTGGTTATTGCCAATAAAGTACTTTCACTACCAATTTGGGAGAAAACTTATTTTCATGTTTTTTTACCAATAGTAGAACATAAAGAAGTAAATACGGAGTTTATTTTGCATTTACTTGCCGGAAAAGACAAAGAAATTGTAATTTCTAAAAGTGATTTTGAGACCCGAGAAATGACTCATTTCTTGCTTACTGATAATACTAAAATAAAGAAGAACGAATATAATATTCCTGAACCTGTTGATGGTCTGGAAGTTCCGTCGAGTAAAATTGATGTTGTTTTTGTTCCTCTTTTAGCGTTTGATACTTCTGGAAATAGAGTAGGATATGGAAAAGGATTCTACGATAAGTTTTTATCTGAATGTAAACCAGAAACGATTAAAGTAGGTTTGTCTTTCTTTGAGGCTGAAACCGAAATTACAGATGTTTTTGAAGGGGATATAAAACTTGATTATTGTGTTACGCCTGAGAAGGTATATAAGTTCTAGGTTTTGGGTCTTTTTACCGCAAAGTTCGCTAAGAAATTAGATTTAGTTTGTGTTGAATTAAGGTTCGCAAAGTTTCTCCGTTTGGTTTTTTACCGCAAAGCTTCGCAAAGAGATTATATTTAGTTTGTGCTGAATTAAGGCTCGCAAAGTTTAAGAAAACAACATTCAATTTTAAATCGTTTATTTTCATTTGTAGAAAAAATTAAAAAAATTTTGGCATTGAATTTGAATTGGCTCAAATCGCAGATAATTTTAACTAGTACATCCGGAATGCTAGCCATTATTTGAAAGAAAAACCAATTTACTAATTCTTAAAATTTATTTAAATGAAAAATAAACATTTTTATTTGATGGCATTCCTTGTTCTTGTTTTATTTAGTTGCTGTAAAAAACGTGAGTATAGCGATGAGGCGGCGGCGGCTGATGATGTAGTAGTTTATGATACGGAAATTCCCGAAAACATACTTCCAGATTCTAATACCGAAAGTTATGTTGGCCTTGAAGAAAATCCTTTTGAATCTCCTATAAAATCACCACTTTCTACTTTTTCTATTGATGTTGATAACGCATCTTATACCAATATCAGGCGTTTTATTAACAACGGACAAAAGGTTCCTCAAGATGCCGTTCGTGTTGAAGAAATGATGAATTTCTTTAAGTATAAATATCCACAACCAGAAGGACAAAATCCATTTTCGATTAATACAGAATTAAGCGATAGTCCTTGGAATAAAAACAGTCAATTACTAAAAATTGGTTTGCAAGGAAAAGATATTCCAATGACGAATTTACCAGCATCAAATCTTGTTTTTTTAATAGATGTTTCTGGATCGATGAGTGATGATAATAAGCTTCCGTTATTAAAAGAATCTATGAAGATTTTAGTAAAAGAACTCCGTAGTGAAGACAAAGTTTCGATTGTAGTTTATGCTGGTTCTGCGGGAGTGGTATTAACGCCAACTTCGGGAGATAATAAAGAAGAGATTTTAGATGCTTTTGATAATTTAAGTGCAGGCGGAAGTACAGCTGGTGGAGAAGGAATTGAATTGGCTTATAAGTTGGCACAGCAAAACTTTATTAAGGAAGGAAATAACAGGGTTATTATTGCTACTGATGGAGACTTTAATGTGGGCGCTTCTTCAGACATGGAGATGGAAAAACTAATTGAAGATAAAAGAAAATCGGGTGTTTTTTTAACTGTTCTTGGATTTGGAATGGGGAATTATAAAGACAGCAAAATGGAAGTTTTAGCCGATAAAGGGAATGGAAATTACGCTTATATTGATAACATTCAGGAAGCTAATCGATTTTTAGGTAAAGAATTTAAAGGTTCAATGTTTGCCATTGCAAAAGATGTAAAAATTCAGATAGAATTTAATCCTAAGCATGTTCAGGCTTATCGATTAATCGGGTATGAGAACCGTAAATTAAAGCCTGAAGATTTTAAAAATGATGCAATTGATGCTGGAGAATTAGGAAGTGGCCACACGGTTACGGCATTATATGAAATTATTCCGACAGGTGTTGAAAGTGATTATATTCCTTCTGATTTAAAATATACAAAAGTAAAATCGGACAATTCGAATTATAATGATGAGCTTGCAACCATTAAATTTAGATACAAAAAACCAGATGGTGATAAAAGTATAGAAATGGTAAGTACTATTGATAATAAGAAAGTCTCTTTGGATAGTAGTTCTTCGGATTTTAAATTTACAACAGCTGTTGCCTGGTTTGGATTAAAATTAAGAGATTCCAAACTTATTGCGAATAGTTCTAGTGCGGATATAAAAAAGTTAGCAAAATCAGGATTAGCAAATGATGATGAAGGTTATAAAGCCGAATTTATACGATTGGTAGATGCTGTAAATTAGATAGATGTAGCAAACAAAAGAAAATCCCTAATTCAATATTATATAAAATTGAATTAGGGATTTTTATTTTTTAAAACAAATGAATTATTTCACCTCTTTAACAGCCGAGGATTCTATCCAACCTTCGGTTCCATCGGTTAATTCTATTTTTTTCCAGTTTTGTAATGACTGTTTTACGTATACTTTTGCTCCTTCGTGAAGGGTGAAAATTGGTGAACCAGCTTTTTGAGGTTCGCTACGTACTTCGGCAATTTCTGCAAATACTATGGCAGGTCTTTCGTTATCAAAATGACTTTTTTCTAAAAAACCTGCTGTTAAGCTTACCAGTAAAGCAAGTAATATCAAAAACATTCCGATAAAGTAAACTCTTTTAGAACGTGTAAGTTGCGAAAAATAGTACCCGATAAAGCAAAGCAAGAATGCCGATGCTATCCCTACAGAAATCCATGCCCAGGTATTGTAATGATATATTCCGGTAAAGTTTCGGATGAGTTTTGCAAAACCCACTTTAGGAACTTCTTTTATTTCGTCGATTGTTAGTTTTTTAGCAAATTTTAAATTGTTTAGAGCCTCTGGATGATTAGGGTTTAATACCAAAGCTTTTTCGTAATTGTATATTGCTGGAGCTACTTTATTTAGTTTGTAATAGCAATTACCTAAATTATAATATAATTCAGCCGATTGTTTTTTATCAACTTTTATAACGTTTTCATACTCTTGTACTGCTTGCTCGTATTTTGATTCTTGATATAAAGCATTCGCTTTATCAAAGTTATTTTGAGCAAAGAAAATTTGGGATAATAATAAGAATAGGTATAAAAGAATATTTTTCATTTTATTGATATGTAATAAGAGTTTCAACTTTGCGAACCTTAATTCAGCGTAAGCTAAATTTAATTTCTTAGCGAACTTGTATGGTTAGAAACTATATTAAACAATTTGTTTTTCTAATTCTGAAATTATCAATACAGCTTTATCAAAATCTTGCTGAATAGAAGCGCTAGATGCTGGTGCATATCGTGCAAACTCACAGTTTTCGGTTAGGCTAATGAAATTTTTAACCGATTCTGGATTTGCTTTTCGAGACAATAAAAGCTCTGTGATATTATCCTTGCTCATTTCTGAAGTTTCGATATGTAATTTGGCTTTCAGGAAATTATGCATTGCTTTTTCAAGCGCAATATAAAACGGCTCTTTGTTATTGATTTGTTTTTTAGCTTCAGATAAATATTTCTTAGCCAGTTTATTGTTCATTTTAATTCTGTTTCCAGTAATGTCACCATCAATAGCTTCTTTTTTCTTCTTAGCTAAAACTATAATTGGTACAATCAGGAATGGTAAAAGCAATAGGGCATAAAACAAGTTTGATCCATAAAAATCATCGTTTACGACAGAGGTAAAATTGCTTTTTAGCTTAATATACTTGAACTGTTCTGTAGCCGATATTTTGTTTTTTGCAGTTGGGCTAGAAGCCACATTTGCATCTGATGGCGTTGGACCATCAAGAACATTCACCATGATTTCTGGAGAAGTAACTGTTTTGTAACTTCCTGTATTTAAATCAAAATACGAGAACTGCATTGGTTTTATGGCATAATTTCCTTTGTATTGTGGTATAATGGTATAGGTGTCTGATATTTTTCCAGACATTCCGCTAAGTGTTGTGCTTACCTTCTCGTCATGTACAGGGTCGTACATTTCTAGCGCATTTGGTACAACTGGTTTAGGCAGGGTAAATAATTTCATATTTCCGCTACCAGCAGCACTAACAACTAACTCCAGGCTTTCTCCGTTTTTTAACGTAGTTTTAGATGGCGTTACTTTAAAGTCAAATCGACCTACAGCACCCGAAAATCCTTCTGGTTTGCTAGATTCAGGAAGTGCTTTTACATTGATAGTTTTAGCACCTGCCGATACACGTTTGTTGCCATCGGTAACTATAACCTGACCAAACATATTTCTTCGGTTAGTAGGTAATTGCACATCGATATCTAATGCTAAAGGTTCAATTACTAATTTACCTGATTTTTGTGGATATAATACCGTTTTTCTAAGTACTACGTAACGATATTTCTCGCCTTTAAACATACCTTCTTCAGCAACAAGTTGCTTAATATCGATATTCTGACTCCAGAAATCATTGTATTTTGGTTTGTCTAATTCTCTCCAATTTGTGATACCGATATTATAGCTGAAATACAATTTGTAAACAACAGTAATTGGTTCGTTTATATATGGGTTCGTCTTAGATATATCGGCAACTAGATATAAATTATCATCGGCAGATATTTGTTGTGGATCATTTGGATCTCTTTCTTGTGCTACTGCGGCAGTAACATTTATTTTTATAGGAGATGTTTTGTAAACCTGACCATTATATTCTATTGCAGCTTGTCTTATAACAAGGCTTCCTTTTTGGTTTGGTAATAAGAAATAGGAATACACTTTCTCGAATGAACTTCTTCCGTTTACCCATGACTGACTTACTTGCTGACTTGGTCCAGCAACAATTCTAAAACCTTCAAATGTGGGTTGAACAAAGTTATCGCCATCAACATTCATAATGAAGTCAATTCGAAGTCTTTCGTTTAAACCAAGCGTAGTTTTGCTTACTCTGGCCTCAAATTGAACTTGAGCCATAAGCCCTTGGAAACTTAATAGTAATAGAATTAAATATCTTTTCATTACCTGTTTAATCGTTTTTTTTAAATCGTTTAACTGTTTAATCGTTTAACCATTTATTGTTTGTCAAATAAACAAATAAACAGTTAAACGATTCAACTTTATTTTACCAGTCTTTTTCAGTTTTTCTAGGAGCGCCTTTTACTTTTTGACCGTTTACTTTATCCTGAATTTTCTTTTCTTCATTATTTA
This sequence comes from Flavobacterium sp. PL02, assembly GCF_035013205.1. Classification (NCBI taxonomy): domain Bacteria; kingdom Pseudomonadati; phylum Bacteroidota; class Flavobacteriia; order Flavobacteriales; family Flavobacteriaceae; genus Flavobacterium; species Flavobacterium sp. PL02. The sequence goes on along the minus strand of NZ_JAYGJP010000009.1, from coordinate 73,037 downwards.
CTGCATCAAGAAGATTTTGTAAACGTTCTTTAGAGATTCCGCCTGGTGTAGGTTTTGGTTCTCCTTTATTATCATCTTTCTTAGGGTCGCCTTTATCGTCTTTTCCATCTTTTTTATCTTTATCAGGATCTCCTTTATCATCTTTTTTATCCTTGTCCTTATTATCTCCTTTGTCGTCTTTCTTGTCTTTTTTATCGTCCTTCTTGTCGTCTTTTTTGTCCTTGTCCTTATCTTTATTCTTGTCTTTGTTTTTATCGTTTTTAGGAGGATTTTCTTTTAGCATTTTCTTAGCCAATGCAAAGTTGTAACGTGTTTCTTCATCTGTAGGGTTGTTACGTAATGCATTTTTATAAGCTTCAACAGCTTGCCCATAATCTTTCTCTTTCATAAAAACATTACCAAGGTTGTGGAGTGCTTTGTGTTTTTGAGATGGTGTTTTGGCATTCTTTAATGCTTTTGCGTAAGCAAATTTAGCTTCGCTAGCTTGGTTTTGCTTATAAATAGCATTTCCTAAGTTATAAGGTGCAACGCTACGATTTGGGAATTTAGATTGCGAGATTCTATAATCAGCTTCGGCATCTACAAATTTATTCTGTTTATATTCTTCATTAGCTTTAGGCAACGCTTTGTCCTTTTCTTGAGCCGAAACAGCTAAAGAAAGCGTTAATAAAATATATAGAAGTAAATTTCTCATTCTAATTTTTTTGTTTTTTTTGTTTCAAAAGATAACTGTGTTGAAACAATTATTTTGTTTCGTTAAATAAATTCAACTCTTTAACCCAATTTGTTTTTCTTTCTAATAAGAAAAGATCAATGAATAATAATGCAAATGCAATACCAATAAACCATTGGAATTGAGACTGAAAATCGGCCATTTGCGTAGCTTCAAATTCTGTTTTCTGAATATTATCTAAAGCATTTTTTACATAATCCAAAACTTCTTTGGTATTACTGCCATAAACATAACCACCTTTGGTCGCTTTTGCAATAGCTTTTAGCCCTTCTTGATTTAATTTTGTTATAACGACTTCATTGTTATTATCTCTTTGGAAACTCTCAACAACTCCATTTTTTTTCAATGGGATTGTAGCTCCTTTTTCAGTTCCGATACCAATAGTAATGATTTTCATTCCTAGTTTATTGGCTTCTTCGGCAGCAGCTTCGGCTCCTTCAGAGTGGTCTTCACCATCTGAGATTAAAATCAATAGCTTACTTGTTTTGCTTTTTTCGTCAAAATAAGTTGCAGATAATTTTATAGCTTCATCAAGTGAGGTTCCTTGCGATGAAACCATGTCTGGAGTCATGCTTTGCAAGAACATTTTAGCAACGCTATAATCGGTTGTAATTGGTAAAACTGGAAATGCACTACCTGCATAGGCTACGATTCCTATTCGGTCGTTTCCTAGCTGATTGATAATTTGCGATACTAATTGTTTACTTTTTTCTAAACGACTTGGAGCAACATCTTCGGCAAGCATACTTTTAGAAACGTCTACTGCAAATACAATATCAATTCCCTCACGTTTTACAGTTTCCATTTTTGTTCCAATTTTCGGATTAACCAATCCTAAAATTAATGCTGCTAAAGCTAAAAGGATAACTCCTAACTTTAAAAATGGTTTAAAAACAGAATGCTCCGGAGTTAGTTTTTTTACTAAATCCAAATCTCCAAATTCGCGTTGTTTTTTTCTTTTCCAATACATATTGATAAGAAAAATGCACACCAAAATTGGAAGCAATATAAGAAGGTATAAATATTTTTTTTCGTCTAATTCCATTTTTAAATTCTAGTTTTCAGTTTCTAGTTTCAGCTCTCAGTTATTTACTGTGACTGTAACTGAATACTGAAATATTAAATAAAGCTTCTGTAAACAGTATTTCGTAATCCAATTTCCAATAATAGCAATAAACCAGCTAATATCACAAAAGGTCTGTATTTTTCGTCATAATCATAGAATTTTAATTCTTCGATTTCGGTTGTTTCCAGTTTATTAATCTCGTTATAGATAGAAGCTAATTTTTCATTACTTGTAGCTCTAAAATATTTTCCGCCAGTTTTGTTTGCAATGGTTTTCATCATTTGCTCATCAATTTCTACTTTCATCATTCTAAACAAGAACTGACCATTTGGAGCAATTGCATAAGGAAACTCTGCCATTCCGTTAGTTCCAATACCAATTGTATATACTTTAATACCGTATTGTTTTGCAATATCTGCTGCTGTATCTGGCTCAATAAATCCAGCATTATTAACACCATCGGTCATTAATATAATAACTTTACTTTTGGCTTTACTGTCTTTAAGTCTGTTTACGGCTGTTGCCAATCCCATTCCTATTCCAGTTCCGTCAACAAGAACATTGTCATATTTTATACTTTTAATAGCCTCAAGAATAATTGCTTTATCACTTGTTACCGGAGTTTTTGTATAAGCTTCAGATGCGTATAAAACAAGTCCAATTCTGTCGTTTGGTCTTTCGCTAACAAAGTCGGCAGCCAATTTTTTAAGCGCTTGCATACGATCTGGTTTTAAATCTCGTGCAAGCATACTTCCAGAAACGTCTATTGCCATTACAATATCAATTCCTTTTGTTGTTTTTGTCTTATTACTTACATCTACCGTTCTAGGTCTTGCTAGTGCAATTATCAAAGAGCTTAAAGCTAAAATTCTAAATACACCCAAAAAAGGTTTTAGTTTTGCTAATAATGATTCTGAAGATTTAAAACCTTGCAGTGAACTCATTTTTAATGTTGCCGATTGCTGATTTCTTTTCCAAAATAACCAAGCAATTGCAATGGGAATCAAAAGAAACAACCAGAAAAACTCAGGGTTTAAAAAAGTTATTTTATCCATTAATTAGTTGCTTTTTTTAGTTCTACAGAGTTTAATATGCGGTCTGCAATATCATTGGCATAAGTATCTCCTTCTTCGTGAAAAATCATTATTTGTTGTAATCCGCCTTCTTGGCTAAATAAAAGGATTTCGTAATACATTTTGGTACTCGATTTAGTGCCTTCATCTATACTAGAGAAAGTACCGTAACCTTTAACTCCACGAATTCCTTCTTTGGTTTCGAAATCTTCTTGTTTTACAATCATATTTCGTGCTCCTTGTGCTTCGATAGTTTTTATGGTAACTTCTAGAGATTTTGATAAATCAATTTGAGTTTCTTCCTTATATTTTAAAGTAGAAATCATCAATGAGAAATTATCAACCAAGCTTCCGTATCCAAAGGATTGCATTTCTTTAATTAACGCTAAACCTTCTTTAGGGAACATTTTAGTCAAATCCATTCTTTTTAAAACTTTTGGAGTTTCAATTAAGATGCCAGGATTTCCGTATTCACTTTTTACCCATTCTCCTTCTAATAATTCTTTAGATGGATGTCCGATAATATTATCTTTTACATAAGTAAAGCCTTTGGTCGCAATAAAATAACTGGTAACAAGAACAATCAAAAACAATACAGTTGCTACTGATAAGGCAATACGTTTGTTGCGTTTTTTTAGTAACTGAAGTTTTATTTGTTTCTGTCTTTGCGCTTCGTTTAATAAAGTATCTTCCTCGACAACTACTTCTACAGGAATTGCGCTGTCTAGGGTAAGGATTGCTTTTTGAATTTTATTTCTGTCTTCGGTAATTTCAAAATCTAATGGTTTAGATTTTGCAAATTTCACTAAATCGGCTTGTTTTAATACACGCTCTAAGTTCTCGACAGTTTCTGGCGTTAATGCCATTTTTTTCTTTACAGATGCAGCTCTAATTCCTTGTATTAATTCAGATGTCGTGCTTTCCATTGCTGGAATTTCGATTGCTTCCTCGATATAATTTCTGGCAATATCAGTCAACTCGCTATAATAGGCTTTAACTTCACCTTTTTGCCAAAGTTCTTTTTTCTCTAATGTGTTAAGCAAACTTGTTGCTTTTTCGATAGGAGTTTTATAAACTTCTTCTTCAATTTTCTTTTGTTGTCTTTTTTTGATAAACCAATATACAAAAGCACCAATTCCTAAAATTAAGGCTAGAATCAAAAGGTATTTCCACCAATCTCCAATTCCATCTTCAACTTTAGTAATGTCTTTAATGTCATACATTTTTTGTTGCAATGTATCTACTTTTACATTTGCAACTTCTACTCGAATAGAATCAGATAGGTAAGGTTTTTTATCGATGAGGATTTGGATACTAGGAATAGTATATCTTCCAGAATCAAATTGAGTTAAACCATATTTTTTAATCAATTCATAACGGTCATCTTTTTTGACAGTATCAATTGGATATGATTTAATTACCTCAAGAGGACCAATGTTTTTAAGTTTAGGAAAAACAACTTTCGACTTAGAATCGACAGAAGTTTTAATTGTTAACTTAAACTCAGCTCCAATTTTATTTTTAGTAGTATCTATACTAGTCTCAATCTGTTTTTGTTGCCCAAAAACAGTTGCCGATAGCAAGAATAAAAATATGTAAAATTTTAATTTCATTTGATTTTAATTAAAGAATAATGATTTTTGATTGAAGATTAACGATTTTTGATTTCAGATTTTCTGTCTGGAAATAAATCAAATGTTTTTCTTCAAATTCTAATTTTTCATTCTTTTATATATTATTTTTTGATGTTTTTATGCTTGAAACAAAGATTGAAATTAATTCATTGACTTCTGTTTTTGCTTTTGATATATTTCCTAAATCTAATGACAAATTTGCTTTTTCTATTATTTTTAGACAAACGAAAGTTTCTCTTAGTTCTTTTAGGCAAACTCCCATTTTATGAATAAAATCTTTTTTACTCTCTGCGCTTTGAGCTTCTCCATAATTTAAAGCGGGAGAAGTCCCAGAACGAATTATTTGTCCTGATAGATGATTTCCAGCATAATTTTTTTCAAACTTACTCGCAACAATTATTATAGTTGCTGCAAAATCAATCAATCTATTTTCTAATTCTTGTTTATTCATCGCTTTAAACCCCTTCTTAAATCAAAAATCGTTAATCAAAAATCAAAAATCTCTATCTCGATTTAAAATAGCCTAATAATTTGGTTACATAACTTTCGTCTACGCGAGTATTTACAACACCTGCTCCCGATTTGCTAAAAGTCTCTTTAAAATAAGCTACTTTGCTATGGTAGTGTTTTTCGTAATTGGCACGTATTGTTTTGGAACCTGTATTGATTAATTGTGTTTTACCAGTTTCGGCATCAAGCATTGAAACCATTCCAATATTTGGTATTTTTTCTTCTCGAATATCATATACTCGAACACCTGTAATATCGTGTTTTTTTGATGCAATTTTCAAGGTATGCTCATAATCATCAGACATGAAATCGGAGATTACAAAAACGATGGCTTTCTTTTTTTGTGTACCTGATAAAAACTTTAATGCTTGTGCAATATCAGTTTTATGACTTTTAGGTTCAAATTCTATTAATTCGCGGATAATACGCAATACGTGAGATCTTCCTTTTTTAGGCGGAATATACAATTCGACTGTATCCGAGAATAAGATTAAACCTATTTTGTCATTATTTTGAGTTGCCGAAAAAGCCATTGTGGCTGCAATCTCGGTTACAATATCTTTTTTAAACTGATTTTTAGAACCAAAACTTTCAGAACCCGAAATATCCACCATAAGCATCATGGTAAGTTCGCGTTCTTCTTCAAAAACTTTTACGTGGGCTTCATTATAACGAGCGGTTACATTCCAATCGATAGCACGTATATCATCGCCATATTGGTACTGACGCACCTCGCTAAAAGTCATACCACGACCTTTAAATGAAGAGTGATATTCTCCCGAAAAGATATGATTACTCAATCTTTTGGTTTTGATTTCTATTTTACGTACTTTTTTTAATAGGTCTTTTGTATCCATTTTTAATTTGTTTAAAGTTTAAGAGTTTAAGGTTTCAAGTTCGATATGCGACAATTTGAAACTTTAAACATTAAACAAATTTTTAAGGTACTTCAATTTCGTTTACAATTTTATTGATGATGTCTACAGAAGTGATGTTTTCAGCCTCTGCTTCGTAAGTAATACCTACTCTGTGACGTAATACATCGTGAACAACTGCACGAACATCTTCTGGAATTACATATCCACGACGTTTAATAAAAGCATAACATTTTGCGGCATTGGCTAAGTTGATACTTCCACGAGGAGATGCTCCAAAACTGATAAGTGGTTTTAAATCAGCTAATTTGTATTTTTCTGGGTAACGCGTTGCGAAAACAATATCAAGAATATATTTTTCTATTTTCTCATCCATGTAAACTTCACGAACAGCTTCTTGTGCACGTAAAATTTGCTCAACAGAAACAACTGGATTTACTTTCTCATAACTTCCTTTTAAATTTTGGCGAATTACTAGACGCTCTTCATCCATTTTTGGATAGTCAATTACGGTTTTAAGCATAAAACGGTCAACTTGCGCTTCTGGTAGTTGGTATGTTCCTTCTTGCTCAACAGGGTTTTGAGTTGCAAGTACTAAAAACGGGCGATCTAGTTTAAAAGTAGTGTCCCCAATAGTAACTTGTTTTTCTTGCATCGCCTCCAAAAGTGCCGATTGTACTTTGGCAGGAGCACGGTTAATCTCATCGGCAAGGACGAAATTGGCAAAAATTGGTCCTTTTTTGATAGAAAATTCATTTGCCTTGATGTTGTATATCATCGTACCAACAACATCGGCAGGTAATAAATCGGGTGTAAATTGGATACGGCTAAACGAACCTTGCACTGCTTGGGAGAGTGTATTTATCGCTAATGTTTTGGCTAATCCAGGAACACCTTCTAATAAAATATGACCCTGACCTAGAAGTCCGATTAATAAACGTTCGACCATATGTTTCTGACCCACAATAACTTTGTTCATCTCCATTGTGAGAAGGTCTATAAAAGCACTTTCTCTTTCAATTTTTTCATTGATCGCTCTAATGTCTAAAGTCGTTGTATTTTCTTCCATATAAATATTTTTAAAACCTTGAATTTAATGCCTTACTTTTGAGAGTGCAAATTGAATATTTTTTGAGAAGTAAGATGTTAAAGAATGGTTAAAACTTCGACCAAAGCTCTAATTTTAAGGTTGAATTGTGATTCTATTTTTATATTTTTAAGAACTTTGATGATTATGTTTTAGAAAGCAAGATTTATTACTACAAATAATGTTATATTACCATGAGCAAAACGCTATTATCGCCTATAATTGTGGGCACTATGAATTGGGGAGTTTGGGATAAAAATCTAACTCCCAAAGAAATGGAAAACCTTATCCAAATATGTTTAGAGAATAAAATAACCACCTTTGATCACGCAGATATTTACGGTTCATATACTACCGAAGCTGATTTTGGAAAAGCATTCGCGGCAAGTAAAGTTTCAAGAGAGAAATTGCAACTGATTTCGAAGTGCGGAATCCAGATGATTGCCGAAAACAGAAACAATAAAATTAAGCATTACGACTATTCTAAAGAATATATTACTTGGTCTGTAGAAAACTCTTTGAAGAATCTTAAAACGGATTATTTAGATGTTTTTTTACTACACAGACCAAGCCCTTTAATGCAAGCCGATGAAATTGCTGAAGCTGTTGAGAAACTAAGAACTGAAGGTAAAATTGTAGATTTTGGATTGTCTAATTTTACAAGTGCACAAACGGAATTAATTCGCCAAAAAATCGATGTTAGTTTTAACCAAGTACAATTTTCGGCTACAAATTATGAGCCGATGGTTGATGGTAGCTTTGATTATATGCAAATGCACGGAATTCGTCCGATGTCATGGAATCCGCTAGGAACAGTTTTTAGAGAAGACAATAAACAAACGCGAAGATTAAAGAAATTATTAGCAACATTGGTTTCTAAATATAGCTTAGGGTCAGATACTATTTTGCTAAGTTGGATTTTAAGACATCCTGCAAAAGCTCTTCCGATAGCTGGAACAGTAAACGTAGCCAGAATTCAATCTTTAATGAAAGCGGTAGAATTAGAATTAGAAAAAGAAGATTGGTTTGCTATCTGGACAGAAAGTATGGGAGACGATGTGCCTTAATAATAGTTTTAAGTGTCAGTATTCAGTTTTCAGCAGCTATTAGTGTGAAAAATATTTGCCACAGATTAAAAGACTAAGATGATTTTTTTAATCTGTGGCTAAAAAATAAAAAACATAGAATGAAAAAAACAGTTCTAATTACTGGTGCAACAAGTGGTATAGGTAAAGCCACGGCACAATTAATGGCAAAAAATAATTATAAAGTTATTCTTTGTGGTAGAAGACAAGATCGATTATCAGAATTAGAGAAGGAACTTTCGGAATTTACGGAAGTGCATACTTTGGCATTTGATGTTAGAGATAAAGAAGCTGTTTTGGAGCGTATTAGTTCTTTGCCAGAATCATTTTCTGTGATAGATGTTCTTATTAATAATGCAGGAAATGCGCATGGATTGGATCCAATTCAAACAGGAGATTTAGACGATTGGGATGCAATGATTGATATTAATGTGAAAGGACTTTTGTATGTTTCTAAAGCGATTATTCCGCAAATGACAGAAAGAAAATCGGGACATATTATCAATATTGGTTCAACTGCAGCCAAAGAAGTTTATCCTAACGGAAATGTATATTGCGGTACAAAACACGCTGTTGATTCAATAAGTAAAGGAATGCGAATAGATCTGAATCCATACGGAATTAGAGTAGGAGCTATTCATCCTGGAATGGTTGAAACTGAGTTTAGCGAAGTACGTTTTAAAGGCGATGTAGAGAGAGCTTCAAATGTTTACAAAGGGTTTGCTCCATTGCAACCAGAAGATATTGCCGATATTATTCATTTTGTGGTTTCAAGACCTTATCATGTAAATATTGCCGATTTAGTAGTTACGTGCACAGCTCAAGCATCCTCGACTATTGTTAAAAGAAATTAATTAGATTATTAGACTAGCTTAGACTTCTTAGATTTTTAGACTAATAAAAATCGTTAAATGAGATAATTGAGGTTTTAATAATTGCACTAATATGAATAAGATGGTTTTATTTATGTTGTCTTACGATAAGACAATCGAACAATCCAGTAATCAAATAATCCAACAGTCTAAGAAGTCTAAGCTAGTCTAATAATCTAAGAAGTCTAAATAATGATTAATAAACGCCTTTTAATAAAAAACCTACTCGCTCATAATGATGAGAGTAGTTTTTATGATAAAAAAAGGCAATTGAACTTGCATTCTCGAGAAGGGAAAGCAAAGTTTTTAAAGCATATCTGTGCTTTGTCAAACTCAAACCCTACTAATAATTCTTATATAGTTGTAGGTGTTGAGGATCACGATAATGAGATTGTAGGGGATGATTTTTTTGACGATAGTCGGATTCAGAATTTGGTAAATGCTTTTCTTGAAAATCCTCCAAAAATTCAATACGAAAATGTACCTTTTCCTAATCTTCCAAAAGATAAAGTAATAGGATTGGTTACAATTAAGCCTAAAAGTAAGATCTCTTATTTTAAAAAAGGAATTCATACCATTGTTGCTAATAGTGTTTTTATTAGACGAGGAAGTAATTCGGTTCCTGTTGAAGAAAGGGAAGTGGAGAAAAATTATCAAAATACTGAAACCGTAATTGGGATAGAGAATAGTTCCCGTAATAGTATAGAGTATACGCTGGATGGTGTAATCGACTTTATGAATTTTCGACATAAAGATATGTCGCCTAAGTATAAGGTTTTTAAAGAATTATTTGTTATTTGTTGGGCTGGAGTTCCTAATAAATCTCGTGATAAAACGTTTTTGTCTCGTGTCGATATCGAGCTGATAAATGAGCAAATTAAGTTGTTTTATTCGGCACAAGATGTGGTCACAATTACTTTTGATGAAGATAGTTTTACTATTCTCGAATACGTTCCGTTGGGCTTAAATGATAAAACAAGTTATTATCCGCTGGAACAACAAACAATTCATTTTTTTGATAATGGCTACTATAAAATAGATAGAGAAATACTTTTTCAGCCACCGGAGTTTAATCGAAAAATGCTTTATCATATATACAACTCTAATATTGCATTGCTTGGCAAACTACAAAAAGGAGTTGCCTTGTCTAATCGTGAAATGATTGATTTGGAGAATTTGCCTTCGACTTTTATGATTTGTTATCTTAATGGTTTTGAAGATGCAAAACAAAAATTAATTGATGCGAAATTGCTTTTAAAGCCTTTTACTCAAGTGTATTTATCTTTTAAAGAAGCTTTACGAATCTTGAGAAAGATGAAATATGATGTTTAGTGAGGAAGGTGAATTAGGTGCTAAGGTTCTGAGAAGCAAAGGTTCAAAGGTTTTTTTAGACTGCATCTAATGAAAATTTTTCATGAATGTCAATAATGTGTCTCGCAAAGGTTTTTCGTAGAGACGCACCGCAGTGCGTCTAATTCTTTGTGATTGTTTTTTTTTGAATTGCCTCCAGTTTTAACTGGAGGAGAAATTAAGGTTTTGTGGTTGGCTTCAGCCAAATTGTTTTCGCTTCTGTATTCAAGAATTACTTAAAAATTAAGTAATCATTTACTTTATCGTAAGGCAATAATAATTCTTTTGGACCATCTGCATACGAAGCTGCTTCATACGAATTGTAATAAAGTAGCAATCCTTCTTTAGTATAAAAAATATTTAAAGGCAGGTTGAATTTTTCATTTTCAAACATTAATCCTGTTGCATTGATGCTTCCGCTGGCAGGAATTTTATATTTGTTTCTGAATTCTTTTTCGGCGAAAGCCTTAAAATCTTTTTCGCTTTTAAATAATTGATTGTTTGTAATTGTTTTTCCTGTTTTAGGATTAAATAATAAAGAACGATATCCTTGGTAACCATGTGCGCCACCTGTAAAGGTATAATGGTTGATTTTTATGTTTAGAATGCTATCAGATTGATATTCTACATTACCCTCAATTTTGGCTTCCCAGCCAAATTTATCTTCGGGGAATTTCTTCTGCATTTCTTCGTAAGAGCTAATAAAGGATGTAGTTAAGTCATTATAGTCGGTAGATTGGAATGGTTTGTCTCCAAAATAAACGATTTCTTTTAAAACAGAAAATACTTTCTTATTGATGCTATCTGCTACGATTGGAACATTTTGAGCAATCGGAACTTTTAAACTAATCTGAGGACAATTGGTTTTGCAAGGTAAAGCTGATTTCTTTTCGAATGTTTGTTCTTTAAAAGAAAGTTCTTTGGTGCAACTTGTTAAAAACAAAAGGCTTACGAATAAAAAGGTATATTGTCTCATCTTGAAAAATGTTAATTAAATACAAAGGTATTAACTTGTAACTTGATTAAAATAAATTAATGGGTAAATTTGTAGAGTATTTTTGGAGTCTCAAAAACATAAAGGTATGAAATTGATAAGATTTCAAGCATAAAATTATAATTAAGTAAAAACAGTGCCATATTGCACTAAAAAAATAAATATTATCTACATATGAAATTCAATACAAAAGTTATACATGGTGGTCAGCATCATGACCCAAGTACAGGAGCTGTAATGCCTCCAGTGTATCAAACATCAACATTTATCCAAACAAGCCCAGGGCAACCTCTTGGAGATTACGAATATAGTAGAGCATCAAACCCTACAAGAAGTGCTTTGGAAAATGCTTTGGCTAGTATTGAAAACGGAACACGTGGATTAGCTTTCTCATCTGGATTAGCTGCTACTGATTGTGTTTTGCGTTCATTTAAAGCTGGTGATGAAATCATTGCTATGGATGATTTATACGGAGGAACATACCGTATGTTTACACGTATTTATAAAGATTCAGGAATAAAATTTCATTTTGTAGATATGAATGATATCGCAAAATTTGAGTCTTTAATAAACGAAAATACAAAATTGGTTTGGGTAGAAACACCTACAAACCCGTTGATGAAATTGGCGGACATTCAGGAAATTGCCAAAATCACTAAAGAGAAGAAAATATTATTTGCAGTCGATAATACTTTTGCGACACCATATTTACAAAAGCCTCTTGATTTAGGAGCTGATATTGTAATGCATTCTGCTACTAAATATTTAGGTGGACACTCAGATGTTATTGCAGGAGCTTTAATTGTAAAAGATGAAGCTTTGGGTGAGCAATTACATTTTCAGCAATTTGCTACTGGAGGAACTTTAGGACCAATGGATAGTTTCTTGGTTTTAAGAGGGATTAAAACGCTTTCGCTAAGAGTACAAAGACATTGTGAGAATGGAGAAAAAGTGGTTGATTTTTTAAGTAATCATCCAAAGATAAAAACAGTTTATTATCCAGGTTTACCTAGTCATCCGTTTCATGAAATTGCTAAGAAACAAATGAAAGCTTTTGGAGGAATGGTTTCCTTTGCTTTTACTTCTGGTAAAAAAGAAGATTCGATTACTTTCTTAGAAAAATTGAAAGTGTTTACTTTGGCAGAATCTTTAGGTGGAGTAGAATCTTTGGCAAATCATCCTGCTTTAATGACTCATGCTTCTATTCCTGCGGATAAAAGAGCAGAAGTAGGAATTACAGATGATTTGGTTCGATTAAGCGTAGGTATTGAAGATGCAGAAGATTTAATTGCTGATTTGAAACAAGCTTTAGAATAATAGAAAAATAAGAGAAATAAAAAACCCCAACATTTATAAAATGTTGGGGTTTTGCTTTATGTAGAAGTTTCTAATAATCTAAGTAGTATACATAACCTAATGTAAACCAAACCTGAGAATCATTGGATTTATTTTCTGTGAATACTTTCGAATTTGGGTTCAATCCGTCAATCCAATCTGAGTTGTAAAATTGAGCTCTCATTTCAAATAATAAATCGTGCATAGGAGCTAATTTAAATCGTGTTCCGATACCAGCGGTTAATGATAATACAGTTCCGCTTTCGCTAGAAAACCCGTATGGGTGCCCGTCTGAAGGAACTAAGTATTTATAAAAAGTAGTTGCAGGATCTCCTAAAGGTCCAAGAGAAGAACTTACTTTGGTGTTGTAATAACTAAACTGAATTCCTCCACTTATATAGGGGCTAAAACTACCCATAGTATTTTCGTAATCATGCATTTTCATAAATGGCGAATACTCTAGTTGTGTACCAAGATTAACCAATGATGTTTTTCCGCTCATTGCTTTAAGTTGAATAACTCCTATTTTATTAGGATTGCCATTAACCGTTTCACCAAAGTGGTCTAAACTTGTTTGGTTGTATGAAATTTCAGTACGTACTTTAAAGTGTTCATTAAAATACGCTTCACGTCTTGAATTGTATGAAAAATTTAAAAAGTGTACTACACCAATACCAAAACCTGTGTTTTTGGTATTTGTAGAGTTATCATTTCTTTGGCCATAGTCTGACTTGAAAGCAGAGGGGCCAAAAATAACACCAACTTCATGAGCTAGCCTAGATTGTGCCTTGGAATTGTATGAAAAAATAAACGAAATTAATAGTGAGATTACTGTGTTTTTGAGCATTAGGTTTAAATTTCTTTTCGCGACAAAGATATAAATATCCATCACAAATCATAAAATTTTCAAAAAAAATAAAAATGCTAAGGAGTATGTTGTTTTGACATTAAAACTATAACGTTTTCGTGCAAGACATTGCGTTAAAAATATCTATTTTAAAAAATATGTATTAATAATACAATTCTACTCATAATTTATAAAATATCAAGCCCAATTTCTTTATTAGGCGTATATTTGTGGAAAATAACAAAAGGATACTTTTATGTGTGTTTTTTGTTGTTTGGTTGAGTAAATAATAAAATTAATTTATTTGATAATTTTTTTAGAAAATGAAACAAAAAATAAATGAATTTATGGCTCTTGTAGAGTCAAAAAATCCAAATGAGCCTGAATTTATTCAAGCAGTTAGAGAATTTGCTGAAACAGTAATTCCATTCATTGCTGAACAAAAAAAATATGACGGTAAGAACTTGCTTCTTAGAATCGCAGAACCGGAACGTTCTATAATTTTTAGAGTGCCGTGGGTTGACGATAAAGGAGAAATTATAGTAAATAGAGGTTTTAGAATTCAGATGAATTCGGCAATCGGACCATATAAAGGTGGAATTAGATTTCACCATACAGTAAATTTATCAGTTTTGAAATTTTTAGCTTTCGAGCAAGTTTTCAAAAATAGTTTAACTACACTTCCTATGGGAGGTGGAAAAGGAGGTTCTGATTTTGATCCTGAAGGAAAATCTGATGGTGAGATTATGCGTTTTTGTCAATCGTTTATGACCGAATTATGTCGTCATATCGGACCAGACTTAGATGTACCTGCCGGAGATATTGGTGTTGGAGCTAGAGAAATTGGATACTTATTTGGTCAATATAAAAGAATCAAAAATGAGTTTACAGGAGTTTTAACAGGTAAAGGAATCGCTTACGGTGGTTCATTAATCAGACCAGAAGCTACTGGATACGGTGTTGTATATTTTACAGACCAAATGTTACGTACTATCGGACATGAGATTAAAGGAAAAAGAGTTGCGATTTCTGGTTTCGGAAACGTTGCTTGGGGTGTAGCTTTAAAGATAAATGAATTAGGAGGGAAGTTGGTAACAATTTCTGGTCCTGATGGATATATTTATGATGAAGAAGGTATTTCTGGAGAGAAAATCGAGCATATGGTAGAAATGAGAGCAAGTGGAAATAACAGAGCAGAAATGTATGTTAAGAAATATCCAAATGCTCAATTCCATAAAGGGAAAAGCCCATGGGAAGTAAAAGTGGATATCGCTATTCCTTGTGCTACTCAAAATGAATTGAACGAAGAAGATGCTAAGAAATTAATCGCAAATGGTGTTTTATGTGTTACTGAGGCAGCAAATATGCCATGTACACTTGATGCAATAAAACAATTTGTAGGTAAGAAAGTTCTTTTTGCTCCAGGAAAGGCTGCAAATGCTGGTGGAGTTGCTGCATCTGGATTAGAGATGACGCAAAACTCAATTCGTTTGAACTGGACTAGTGAAGAAGTAGATCTTAGACTAAAAGACATAATGGTAGGAATCCATAACCAATGTAAGAAATACGGAGTTGGTGCAGATGGTTACGTAAATTATGTAAAAGGAGCTAATATTGCTGGATTTGTAAAAGTAGCAGATGCTATGCTTGCTCAAGGAGTAGTATAGTTTTTTAAATACAATTAAAATGCCTCCATTCGAATTTTCGAATCGGAGGCATTTTTTATTTATATCAGAACGAAATTCAAATACTTTCGTTTGTATTATATTTGTGGAACCAATTGTATAGGTATAGATAATGGAAAAAAAGTTTCTTTACGTTTTGTTCTTATTGCTCATGCAATTTGGTTTTGCGCAAAACAAATTATTATGGCAAGGTTATTTCTCTTATAACCAAATAAAAGATGTTTCGGATTCTCCTACAGCAATTTATGCTGCTACAGAAAACGCATTGTTTTCTAAAAATACCGCAACAAATATTGTTAAGACAATAAATACTGTTGATGGCCTTTCTGGGCAGTCTATCTCGTCTTTATATCATAGTGAATCATTTCGTAAAACACTTATTGGGTATGAAAACGGATTGATGACAATAATTAATGAAGTTGATGGTAGTATCGTAAAAGTGGTTGATATCATTAATAAACAACTCCCTGCGAATCTTAAAAAAATTAATCATTTCATGGAATATAATGGGATGGTTTATGTTTCATGCGATTTTGGAATTGTTCAGTTTAATCTAAAAACATTGCAGTTTGGAGATACTTATTTTATTGGAGACAGTGGAGCTCAAATTAATGTAAGACAAACTACGATTTACAACGGATTTATTTATGCAGCGACTAATAGTGGTATAAGGAAAGCTAATATTACGAATCTTAATTTAGTCGATTATATTCAATGGTCATTAGTTACTGCGGGCGATTGGTCAAGTGTAGAAACAAATGACACAAAACTGATTGCAATTAATACTTCAGGTTATATTAATAACTACGATTCAGGTTCTAATACTTTTGTTGGTTTTATGTCGCTTCCTCAACCATCAAAAGATATGAGAGCTAAAAATCATAATTTATTTATAACTACAGCAAGTGCAGTTTATGTATATAATAATCAAATGGTTTTACTACGTCAAATAAATAATAGTGACGTTTCGACAACAGGATTGAGTTTTACTTGCGCAACTGCTATTGGCGATAATATCTATATTGGAACAAATGAAAGTGGGCTTTTTGTTTCTACGCTTTCAGGGGCATCTATGTTTGAAAACACGATGCCAGCTGGGCCATCACAAAATAATATTTTTGCTATTAATGTTACGCCAAATTCACTTTGGGCAGTTTATGGTAATTATGATGTTTTTTATAATCCATATCCATTGGATAGTTATGGGATTAGTAAATTTAGTACTGCGGGATGGTTAAACATACCATACGAAAAATTATTTCAGGCAAAATCTATATCAAGGATTATAGTTAACCCTAATAATGAAAATCAAGTATATGCAAGTTCTTTTTTTTCAGGATTATTAAAAATAGATAATGAGACTCCTTCAATTTTATTTAATCAATCAAATAGCGGATTAGAGACTTTAACATTTTTGGGACCGAATTATATAGATGTTAGAATAAACGGAACTGCTTTTGATAAGTCAGGAAATTTATGGGTAACCAATAGTTTAATTAAAAATGGACTAAAGGTATTGAGAACTAATGGGCAATGGCAAACATTTCCTATTGGTGCAGTTCTTAGTAAGCCTGAGGATGCTAGTTTTAGTAGTATGACTATAGATAAGAATGGAACAAAATGGATTGGTACAAATAGAGATGGCGTAATTGGTTTTAATGAAAGTACAAATACAGCCAAAAAAATTGCAGTTGGTATCGATAATGGAAATTTACCAACTACAGATGTAAGGGCAGTTGCCGTAGATGCTAAAAATCAGCTTTGGATAGGTACAACAAGAGGACTTCGTGTTTTAAGTAATGTAAGTAATTTCCAGACAGAAAATCAATTAAAAACAAACCCTATTATCATAATGGATGATGGTTTGGCTCAGGAATTACTTTACGAGCAATTTATCTCGGCAATTGTTGTAGATGGGGCAAATAATAAATGGATTGGAACCACAGATTCAGGTGTTTTTTTTGTTTCACCAAATGGTCAGGAAACTAAATATCACTTTACGATAAATAATTCGCCATTACCAAGCAATCAAATTAATGATATTGGGATAAACAGTGTCACTGGAGAAGTTTATATTGCGACAAATAAAGGAATGGTTTCGTTTAAAGGAATCGCTACCGAAGCCAATGAAAATTTAAATAATGTATATGTATATCCAAATCCTGTACGTCCAGAATTTTCGGGAACAGTAAAAATTGCAGGATTACTAGATAAAGCCAATATTAAAATTACAGATATCGAAGGTAATCTTGTGTACGAAACAACATCCGAAGGAGGAACAATCGAATGGGATACGACTGCTTTTGGAAAATATAAAGTAGCTTCTGGTGTGTATATGATTGTTGTTTCGGCTGAAGACGGAGGAGAAACCAAAGTTAAGAAAGTAATGATAATACGATAGTTTTTAGTGTCAGTCCCAGTAATCAGTCTCAGTTTCTAAAAATCTAAGAAGTCTAAGCAAGTCTAAATAATCTAAGAAGTCTATTTTGCAAGTTAAAACCAAAGCAATTGTCATTTCAGCTATAAAATTCCAAGAAAAAAGCTTGATTGCCAAGTGTTTTACGCTTTCGCATGGATTGAAAACTTATTTTGTTAGAGATGCTTTTTCAACTCGTAAATCCAGTCAGAAAATAGCCTATTTTCAGCCATTAACTATTCTTGAGATTGAGGCTGTACATAAAAATAAAGGGACATTAGAAAATTTCAAGGAAATAAAAATTGGAACTCCTTTTCAGACCATTCATACCGACATTGTAAAAAGTACGATTGTCATGTTCTTATCCGAGATTCTGCATTATTCAATTCAGGAAGAAGAAAAGAATGAATCACTTTTTATTTTTTTAGAAACAGCTTTGTTTTGGTTGGATCAACATGATGAAATTACCAATTTCCATCTTATTTTGATGTTAGAAACTACTAAGTACCTAGGCTTCTATCCCGATGTTTCTGATGCCGATCTGCCGTTTTTCGAAATGAATGAAGGTGTTTTTACTCTTTTTCATGGGTTAAGTGCCCTAACCGAACATGAAACTAATTTGTTCAAAAAGCTAATAGATTTGAAGTTTGATAATGATCAAAAAGTTTTTCATGTTATTGAACGACAACTACTCCTGAAAATCTTAATAGACTATTATAGTTTTCATTTAGATGGTTTTAAAAGGCCGAAATCACTAGAGGTTTTGAAAGAAATATTTTCTTAAAAATCGAATCCTATTTTTATATATTTGCGCTGTAATTTTTATAAAATTTTGAAGTTTTCAATCTTTTATAATTAATTTCAAGAACATTATTCATTCTTAACTATAAAATTTTAAAAAACCAAACATGAAGAAAATTACGTTTTCGATTATTTTACTTTTATTAGTCAGCTTTTCGGCTATTTCCCAAAGGAAATATGACGAAATAGTTAACACAGAGAATACCGTACAAGATATGGTACAAAATGGAATTACAGGAATTGTTGTTTTTAATGAAGGAGGAACAATAAAAGGTTTAGATCCTGAAACTAAAAAAGTTGTATGGACTTTGACCAAAGATGATTTTGGAGGTAAATCAGCATTGACTATCATAGGTGATACCGATCTTACAAAGCTTTTTGATGATAAAAGTGCTTTAACTACCGTTGCCGGAAGTCCTTATGTTGAAGCTTACATCAATAACAAGTACATTATCATCAATACTGATACTGGTAAAGTGGTTTACAACTCTTCAAAAGAATCTTTTTGGGTAACACAATCAGATTTTATTCCTGAGACAAATGAGTATTTGCTTACTTTGAAAAAAGATGGCGACATGGCAATTGCATTATTGGATATGACGACTGGCGAATTAAAATGGAATACTACTGTAGATAAAGCAAAATCATTATTTAGCTTCTCTTTTAGAGAATCAGTAAATACAAACGTTGCTAAAGTACACGGATCAGTAATTTATTATTTGCTGTACGGAAAATTATATTCTTTTGACAGAGCTACCGGAAAGTTAAACTGGAAAGGTGAAGAAGATTATTCAAAATTCTTCCTGACACAAAATGATAAAAATATTGTTGTAGTAAACAACACTGGAACTTTTTCGAATAAACAATATTTGAATGTTTTGAATACAGAAAACGGAAAAAGTATCTGGAAAGAATCAATCAAAACAAAGAGAGTTGTTTATCTTGAAGATTGGGGAACAAAATTGTTAGTAGCTCACTATAGTGGTTTTAACTTTTTTGATTTAAAAACAGGTGAGAAAATCTGGAAAAAAGATGCTCGTGGAGATGGTTTGAAAAGAGTAATTCCTATTGATCAGGATTTCTTATACGTTGCTGAGAATGAAATGATGCTGATTAACAAAGACGGAGAAAAACTTTGGAAAAAATTTATTGAAATTTCAGATGATAAAGAAGATCCAATTTATTATTTAGGTAAAGTAGGCGAAAAAGTAATGTATCTTACAGGTACTTATGGAAACATGGTTGATTATAAGACCGGAGTTAAACTTTGGAAACGTAACATCAACTTTGATAAAAACCGCCCAGTCTTACCAACTTATGATGAAGCTACAAACTCGTACTTAGTATATAATGATGAGAAGTTATATAAATTTGATCCAAGTATTAAAGACAAACCAGAGCCTTTTGCTAAAGTAAATATCAAAAAAGAAAAAGACTTAAACAGCATCGAATTATTTCCTTGGGGAGTTGTGCTTTCAGGACCAGTTGAGGTAATGGGAGTTAATATGGATGGTACAATCAAATATCACCTTACTTATACACAACCAGGAGAGTCAACAAGACGCCTTCTAAAAAGTGCTGCTATTGTAGGAAGTATCGGTTTAGGAGTTGCTGCAGGAGTAAGTGATTTTAAAGGTTCAGAAGTAACCATGACATATCGTGATTCTGGCGGAAATATGAGAACTACAGTTGTGAAGGCAGAAGATCAAACGAATAAGGATCAGGCAAATGCTTATGCAGCCGGATCTGTAGCTCTTGGTATTGTAGCAGCTAAATTTAATTCTCGTTTTAATGCAATGAAACAAAATAGAGATTACTCTTATATTTTTGCAAAAGCAGAAACAGGAGAAAAAATTCTTGTAAAAGTGAGTAAAATAGACGGTGTTGAGGTTGATAAAATTATTTTCACAAACAACAAACCGGTTTATGAAGTAGATCCTGCAACACAAAACATTTTTTATGTTTCGGATAAATCTATTCAGATCTTTAATAAAAAATAAGAAAAATAAAAACCCAAAGCCATCAGAATTTATTTCTGGTGGCTTTTTTTTTGCCTATGAAAAAAATATTACTCTTAGTGGCTTTGCTTGTAATTGGATCAATTCAGGCACAAGAAAAAATAAGCTCAAAAACAAAGAAATTTAAAATTCCGATAATTAGATATTCTGAATTTCCAGCTCTTGATAATGTATTAACGCAAACGGCTTTTTATCAAATGGATAAATCGCTGCAGGAAGAAGAATCTAATTTAAAGAAGGATTTTTTTAATATTGATGGATTTATAAAAGATCCTGTAAACGGAAAACTTAAGCTTTATTTAACCTTTGCGATGCCCAGATATACAGACACTCAAATAGATAGTGTGTATGATAAGGAAAAAAATCGTTGGACTTATAATGCGCACTCTAATTATATAAATAATGTAAAATTGGATGTTAAGCTTGGCGATAAAATTATATTGACTAAGGATTTTGGAGGTTCAGATTCTTATTCGGTAAGTGTGGGAAATAGTATGGGTGCTTTGAAAGTTGTAGCCTCAGAACAGGATAAAAAAGTAAAGACAGCTGTAAAGAACTCAGATTACAGTGATGTAGGGCTTGGATTTGATAATGTTGTTTACAAAGCGGCAATAAGAATTCAGGATTTTTTAAATTATAAATTTGGATATTCAACTAGTGTAGTAAAGGAAAAATTTGAGTTTGTAACTTCAAAAGGACATTCAGAATACGCACAAATGCTTGCTTTCGAGACAGAAATTACAGCTCAGCTGGAGAAAGTAACTCTTGAGAAAGGTTTAGACGAGAAATTACTAACGCCACATTTGCAGTATTTAGAAAGTCTGTTGGTAAAATACCCACTTTCTCCGGCAAATGAAGATATTCGTTTTATTGTCACCAACAATTTGGCTGAAACTTATTTTTTACTTGAGAATAAAGAAAAAGCCCTGAAATATGCTAATTTATTAATTGAAAATGATAAACAAGATTCGAGAGGATCTACAATTATCGAAAGAGTTAATAATGGTTATTTTGCAGATAAAAAAATAAGAAGCCATACACCTCGTTTTGCAGAGCTTAAAAAATTAGGTTTAAAAATTGCCGAAGAAAAAGAAGAGTTGAGATTAGCTTTTTTTGAAAAAATCGACCGTCAGGAAGCTGATTGGAATATCGAAAAAGAAAATAGAGCGGCAGCCTTAGAAAAAAGTAAAATTCAACGAGAAAATATGCTTGATTCTATTGCATATCAATCTAATCCAGATTTGTTAGCGAAGATTATCGCTAATCTTGGTGGAAGCAATATTCTGAAAAAAGTAGAGAAAACACATTTGGTGTCTAAGTTAACTTTAGAAGAAAGTAATATACCTCACACCGAAGAAAGATGGGCGACAACGACAAATTATCTTTTGAAAAAGAAAATGCCGGAAACCTATTATGAAATCGTAAATGGACCAGAAGCATGGAGTCATAGTGATCGCGAAAGCGGAGTGGAAGCCAAATGGGCAAAATTACCAATTTACAAGTATAGTAATCTTTCTGCAAATTTGGACCCTGTGAATTTCTTAACTGCTTTTAGACTTGATTTATGGAATAAACTGGAGCTATTGCAAGATGAAATGGTTGACGGAAAATGGTGTTATCACTTTAATTATTTCGAAAAAACATTGAACACAAGTAATAGAACCATTCCTAAAACAGATTATCATCTTTTTATTGATAAAGAAGATTTTTCGATTGTTGCAACGGAAAGAACAGAATTTGATGATGGAAATAAAAGTTTTTTTGAGCGAAAGCTTTTCAAAGATTATCGCCCTATAACAGCTTTAAATTCAGGAAAAATTCCGCATAAAATCAATTATGAAATTGAAGATTTTTACGGAGATACTTCCTATCAGGAAAACCGCGAAAAAGTGGAAGTAAATGCCGTTTTTGGTAATAGAATTTTTATGAAAGAAGTTTATTTCGGAAGTTTTAAATAAAGATTAATACTATTAATGACGACCGTCTTTTTTGCTAATAAAAGACTGTTATATTTTCACTTTTGTAGACACTAAGAAATATTTTCTTGAAGATTGAATCCTTAGGGTTTTCAGTTTTTGAGAAAATATTTCTGTTTAAATCAATAACTATTTTTTGATAAATGCGGAATTATAAATGTATTAACAAATTTAATTAGTGAATTGGTGGCTAAAAAAATCAAAATTCCTTACTTTCGCACTTCGATTTAAGAAAAGGATAAAATGAGCACAAAATTTACTGAATACAAAGGACTTGACTTGCCTACTGTAGCGTCTGAAGTACTTGACTTTTGGAAGAAAGAAAATATATTTGAAAAGAGTGTAACTACTCGCGAAGGTGCAGTGCCTTACGTATTTTTCGAAGGTCCTCCTTCGGCAAATGGATTACCAGGAATTCACCACGTGATGGCACGTGCGATTAAAGATATTTTTTGCAGATATAAAACTCAAAAAGGTTTTCAGGTAAAAAGAAAAGCTGGCTGGGATACTCACGGATTGCCTGTTGAGTTAGGTACCGAAAAAGAACTAGGAATTACAAAAGAAGATATTGGTAAAACAATTTCTATCGAAGAATATAACGAAGCGTGTAAAAAAACCGTAATGCGTTATACCGACGTATGGAATGACTTAACCGAAAAAATGGGATATTGGGTAGATATGGAAGATCCATATGTAACTTATAAACCAAAATATATGGAGTCTGTTTGGTGGCTTTTGAAACAAATTTACGATAAAGGTTTGTTGTACAAAGGATATACTATTCAGCCTTATTCTCCAAAAGCAGGAACAGGATTGTCTTCTCACGAAGTAAATCAGCCTGGAGCTTATAGAGATGTTACAGATACTACAATTGTAGCACAATTTAAAACATTGCCAGAAACATTGCCTTCGTTTTTACAAGGTTTTGGAGATATCCACATCTTGGCCTGGACGACAACTCCATGGACATTACCATCGAATACAGCTTTAACAGTTGGTCCAAGAATTGACTACGTTTTGGTAAAAACTTTCAATCAATATACTTTTGAGCCTGTAAATGTTGTTTTGGCTAAAAATTTAGTTGGAAAACAATTCGGAAAAGGATTTTTTGCAAGCGAAGATGATGCCGATTTCGGCAATGTAAAAGAAGGTGACAAAAAACTTCCGTATAAAATTTTAGCGGAAGCGAAAGGAGCTGATTTGGTTGAGATTCGTTACGAACAATTATTACCATATGTATTGCCATATCAAAATGCTGAAAATGCATTTAGAGTAATAGCAGGAGATTTTGTTACTACTGAAGACGGAACGGGTATTGTACATACCGCTCCAACTTTTGGTGCTGATGATGCTAAAGTAGCAAAAGAGGCTAAGCCTGAAGTACCGCCAATGTTGGTTCTTGACGAAACCGGAACTGCAGTTCCTTTGGTGGATTTACAAGGAAAATTCACTTCGCATTTAGGTGAACTTGCTGGTAAATACGTAAAAAACGAATATTATGATGCAGGTCAGGCGCCAGAGCGTTCTGTAGATGTTGAAATTGCTATTCGATTAAAAGAAGAAAATAAAGCCTTTAAGGTAGAGAAATATGTCCACAGTTATCCACATAGCTGGAGAACTGATGAGCCGTTATTATATTATCCACTAGATTCTTGGTTCATTAAAGTAACCGATGTAAAAGATAGAATGTTCGACCTGAACGAAACTATCAATTGGAAGCCTAAGTCTACTGGTGAAGGACGTTTTGGAAATTGGCTTAAAAATGCCAATGACTGGAACTTATCTCGTTCTAGATATTGGGGTATTCCGTTGCCAATTTGGAGAACTGAAGATAAAAAAGAAGAAATTCTTATTGGTTCTGTTGAAGAATTGTACAATGCGATTGAGAAATCTATCGAAGCAGGTTTTCAAAAAGAAAATCCGTTTAAAGGATTTGAAATCGGAAATATGTCTGAATCTAATTATGATTTAATCGATTTGCATAAAAATGTAGTCGATCAAATAACTTTAGTTTCGGCTTCAGGCCAGCCAATGAAACGTGAAAGCGATTTAATTGATGTTTGGTTTGATTCAGGGGCAATGCCTTACGCACAATGGCATTATCCTTTTGAGAATAAAGATAAAATTGACGAGAATAAAGATTTTCCAGCTGATTTTATTGCTGAAGGTGTCGATCAGACTCGTGGATGGTTTTATACGCTTCACGCAATCGGAACTTTAGTTTTTGATAAAGTAGCTTATAAAAATGTGGTTTCAAATGGTTTGGTTTTAGACAAAAATGGAATAAAAATGTCTAAGAGTAAAGGAAATACAATTGATCCTTTTAAAACCATTGCAGAATACGGTCCTGATGCCACACGTTGGTATATGATTATGAATGCAAATCCTTGGGATAATTTAAAATTTGACCTTGAGGGAATTGCTGAGGTTCGTCGTAAATTCTTCGGAACATTATATAACACCTATTCATTCTTTTCGTTGTATGCAAACATCGATGGGTTTAAATATGCTGAAGCAGAAATTCCGATAAACGAAAGACCAGAAATTGATCAGTGGATTATTTCTGAATTAAATACACTTATCAAAGAAGTTGATGGCTTTTATGCCGATTATGAGCCAACAAGAGCTGCTCGTGCAATTTCAGACTTTGTACAAGAGAATTTAAGCAATTGGTATGTTCGTTTATGTCGTCGTCGTTTTTGGAAAGGAGAGTACGCGCATGATAAAATAGCAGCATATCAAACACTTTATACTTGTTTGTTAACTATAAGTAAACTAAGTGCTCCAATTGCTCCATTTTTTATGGATAAGCTTTACAGAGACTTAACAACTTCAACACAGTCAGAAAATTATGACAGTGTACATTTGGCAGAGTTTCCAAAATACGTTGAAAACTTTGTTAATAAAACGTTAGAAAGCAAAATGCAGAAAGCGCAGACTATCTCATCACTTGTTTTATCACTTCGTAAGAAGGAAATGATTAAGGTACGTCAACCGTTGCAAAAGGTAATGATTCCAGTACTTGACGATAATCAACGTAGTGAAATTGAGGCAGTTTCAGAGCTTGTAAAAGCAGAAGTTAACGTGAAAGAAATCGTTCTTTTAGATGATGCTTCGGGTATTTTGGTAAAACAAATTAAGCCTAATTTTAAAGTATTAGGACCTCGATTTGGTAAAGATATGGGCTTGATTTCCAAAGAGATACAGTCTTTTACGGCGCAGCAAATCAGTCAGTTAGACAAGGAAGGTTCGTTAGATATTGTTATTGCAGGAAATAATGTAACTTTATCATTAGAAGATGTCGAAATTACATCACAAGATATCGAAGGTTGGTTGGTTGCAAATTCAAACGGAATAACAGTTGCGCTTGATATTACGATCACGGAAGAGCTGAAAAATGAGGGTATCGCAAGAGAATTGGTTAATAGAATTCAAAACATCCGTAAAGATTCTGGATTTGAAGTAACTGATAAGATAAAAGTACAGATAAAGAGAAGCGGTATATTAGAAACTGCAATTCTTAAAAATGAAGACTATATTAAGTCTGAAACATTAACAGATAGTTTGGTTTTCTTAGACGAATTAGAAAGCGGCATAGAAATTGAATTTGATGATATAAAAACAATGATATTAATTTCAAAATAATATAAAAATGGTAGATGAAATTACAAGATACTCTGACGCTGATTTAGCTGAATTCAAAGAGATCATTTTGGGTAAAATACAAAAAGCGCAAGCAGATTTAGACTTGATTAAAAGTGCTTACATGAATGACTTAAATAACGGTACAGATGATACGTCTCCAACATTTAAAGCATTTGAAGAAGGAAGCGAAACTATGTCCAAAGAAGCAAACTCACAGTTAGCTATCAGACAAGAAAAGTTTATTCGAGATTTAAAGAATGCGTTATTTCGTGTAGAAAATAAAACATACGGAGTGTGCAAAGTAACAGGAAAGTTAATCGGAAAAGAAAGATTAAAGATTGTTCCTCATGCTACAATGAGTATTGAAGCAAAAAACTTGCAACGATAGTTTTTTAAATAAATAATAAAGCGCTCCTATTTAAGGGGCGTTTTTTTTGCATCAAAATGAAGAGAAGTAATTTAAGTGTAAAAAAGGAAGTAGTTAAATTAAAACTGTCTTTGTGCAAGACAGTTTTAATTAAGAAAGTAATGCTGTTACGCTAGATTTTTTTCCAAATCAGTTTTGTATTTTCTTAAAACAGCTCTTGTCATTCCTAAGTTGGCTTTTGTAGAGTCTGCGACTAGATAAACCATGAATTTATTATTTGGTGAAATATCAATAATGTGAATTTGATTGGTAAGCGTAATTAAGATATCCTCGATGTCTTGTTTTAAATTTAAGGCCTTTACAGCGCTTAATTTAGCTTTAACTACTTCAAGGTTATATGCAGAAGCTAATTCGGGATCAAATGCCGAATCTATGCTTAAATTACCATAACTAAGCCCTGTTTCAATCTCGGTTACAGCTACAGCTATAAAACCATTCACATTTGTTTTCATTTCAGTTAGAAAAACATTTAAAAAGTCGTTGCTCATAATTTTTGGGGATTTATTGGTTATTAATTATTTTAAAAGACTGTTTTTGTTAAGCTGATTGGCTAGTTCATCGATATTGCGCAGAAATAATCCGAGATTGCTACCATCATTAGAGAAAACGATGATGCTATGAGAATTGTTTATTTTGTTCATTACAGCGACTCCATTGGTGGTTTTAAGGTATAATTGTTTAAGTAGTCCTTTGTCTAAGTCATTAAGGAATTTGTCGCTCATAGATAGGATTGCGTCGCTCATTGCGGCAACACTGTCACTATATTCTAAGTGTAAAGAGGTAATCAATTTTCCTTTTGTACCCGATATAAGTGCCGATGTTGATTTGGTCTGAATTAAAAACTCATTTAGCATGGAAGTGATTTCATTCATTGTGTGGAGATTTGGGGAGTTGTTAAAAAATAATTGATTAAGCTAATTTAATTAAAAAATCATAGCTTTATCATGTATTATCTCGTTAATTTATTTAAAAAATATAAAATTTTTGCGTATTATTGTAAGAAAGGAATGGAGGATTAAGTAAGTATTAATTTAAGATAAAACGTTATGGCTAAAGTGTTGAAGTTTAAAGATGTGAAGTCGGATGTTGATAGTAGAATAAAGGAATTTGATAAAATAAGGGTTAAATTGAATGTTGCCAAAGCAAAAAAGGCACAGGGGAATATTGTTAAGACTACAGATGGGAAAAAAGAAGCTAAAGGATTGTTCAATTCAATCTCAAGTTTTTTTTCTGAAGGATCTAAGCCAGTTAGAAATAACGGAAAATAATAATGAAACATTTTGTTACGAAATAATTAACGCTCCTAAGGGGGCGTTTTTTTTGATTTAATTGTTACTTTTGCGCCAATAAAAAATTATAAAATGTCACTACGAAAAGCGTATTTACTTATTTTCATTATTTTACTTATTGATCAGCTTTCTAAAATTTATATAAAAACCAACTTCGTTTTAAGTGAAGAAGTGGAGGTTTTTAAGTGGTTTAAGATTCTTTTTATTGAGAATGAAGGAATGGCTTGGGGAACAAAAATTCCAGGAGAATACGGGAAATTGATTTTAACCGTTTTTAGGATTTTTGCTGTTTTTGGTATTGGGTACTGGTTATATGACTCTATTAAAAAACAAAGCTCAACATATTTAGTTGTTGCTATTGCTTTAATTTTGGCTGGAGCTGCAGGAAATATTATAGACTCTGTTTTTTATGGTGTAATATTCGATGATAGTTATAACAACTTAGCAACACTATTTGCTCCAGAACATTATGGAACATGGTTTCATGGTAAAGTAGTAGATATGTTGTATTTTCCTATTTGGGAAGGAAATCTACCAACTTGGTTGCCAATATGGGGTGGACAACAATTTAAATTTTTTAATGCAATTTTTAATTTTGCCGATATGGCAATTTCTACAGGTGTTGGTATTTTAATTGTTTTTAATAAAAAAGCATTTAATAAGCACTAATTAATTTTACTTTATAGAATTTTAGTTTTTTGCAACCGAATAGTTCTCGGGATGTTTTATTTTTACAGTTCGAAAAAATTAAAAAATGCAAAGACCTTCCTTCTCTATATATGATGCATCCGCAGGTTCAGGAAAGACATATACCCTAGTTAAGGAATATCTTAAAATTATACTTTCGGCTCCTAAAAATGATGCGTATCGCAATATTCTTGCAATAACTTTTACAAATAAGGCAGTTCATGAGATGAAAAGCCGAATTGTAGGTAGCTTATCTGAGTTTGCCAAAGAAGAGCCTTCCGCGAAAGCGATAGATTTAATGGAGGATTTGGCGAGGGAAACTGGCCTTTCAATCATTGAATTAAAAACAAAATCACAAAATATCATTAAGCATATTATTCATAATTATGCTGCTTTTGATATTTCTACAATCGATAAATTTACCCATAAGGTTATTCGTGCTTTTGCGCATGATTTAAATTTACCTATGACTTTTGAGGTAACTCTGGATACAGAAAATTTACTCATAGAGGCAGTCGATGCAATTATTGCACAAGCGGGACAAGATGAAACTTTGACCAAGTTGCTGATTGATTTTACGATGGAGAAAACCGACGATGATAAAAGTTGGGATGTTTCTCGTGAAATTCTTGAAACAGGAAGGTTAATCTTAAATGAAAACAATCGAAATGAGATTACTCATTTTCATGATAAGTCAATTGGGGAGTTTGTCGAAATAAAAAATAAGCTAAAGGATTTGTGTAAAAATCTTGAGGAAGAAAATGCTGTTTTTGCGACTGAAGCTCTTTTGTTAATTGAGAAAAACGGAATCGATTTAAAATCTTTTTCAAGAGGAACATTTCCGAATCATCTAGAAAGTATTCGAGATGGGAAGTTTAATCCCAAGAATAAAACATTTCATGAGTTTGATGATATTGCAATTAATAAAACGGCCAAAGACAAAGCCGTAATAGAAAATATTATTCCAGAATTACTTCAAATTCTGGATAAGATCTATAAAAATTTCGAAAAGAGAGATTTCTACAAAGCGTTTCTTAAAAATATTACGCCATTGTCATTGCTGAATACAGTAAGCAATGAGTTAGAAAAGATTCAGAATGAACAAAATGTCTTGTCTATTTCGGAGTTCAATGCAATTATTCATCGCGAAATCCAAAATCAACCTGCGCCTTTTATTTATGAACGTTTAGGAGAAAAATACCGTCATTTTTTTATTGATGAGTTTCAGGATACTTCCGAAATGCAATGGCAGAATTTAATTCCGCTAATCGATAATGCCCTTTCTGGGCAAGATGATTATGGAGTAAAAGGAACTTTGATGATTGTGGGAGATCCGAAACAATCTATTTATCGTTGGAGAGGGGGAAAAGCGGAGCAGTTTATTGAATTAAGTAAGGATTTAAATCCGTTTAATAATCCAGATAAGAAAATAACACATTTAGATACTAATTACAGAAGCTATAGTGAGGTTATTGAATTCAATAATGGCTTTTTTAAATTAATCTCTTCAGAGTTTGAAAATGCAGATTATAAAGATTTATATGAGAATCATAGTTATCAAAAGACAAATGCAAAGAAAGGCGGTTATGTAAATATTTCGTTTCTTCCGGTTATTGATAAAAATGAACAAATTGATGAAGATGCTGCTCTGGAGAAAACTGATTTGTATGTTTTAGCAACTTTAAATACAATTCAGAAAGTACTGCGTGAAGGGTTTGAGTATAAAGATATTGTTATTTTGACTCGTAAAAGAGATCAGGGTATCGCTGTAGCAAATTATCTTACGGAGCAAAATATTCCGTTATTATCATCAGAAACATTGATGATTCAGAATGCAACCGAAGTTCGATTGATTATTCATTTATTAAAGTATTTGAATAACAATGCTGACTTAGAAGCTAAAGCTAATTTTTTACATTTCTTAACTAAGAATATTGAGATTAAAAGGCCTGTTCATGACTTTATAGCCGAAGGAATGGCTGAGAGAAATGAAGCTGCTTTTGAAAAATGGTTAGAGCAATTTGATATTTCGCTTTCGTTTGAAAATATTCGAAAGAAATCACTTTATGAAGCCGTTGAAACTATCGTTTCTAAATTTGTGCGTCTGGAATATAATAATGCCTATGTGCAATATTTTCTTGATATAGTTTTGGAGCGCGACATTAGGAATCAAGCAGGTATTTCGGATTTCTTAAGTTATTGGGATAAGAATGCGGGAAAATTTAGTATTCCGTCTCCTGAGGGGAATAATGCTGTTCGTATAATGACAATTCATAAATCAAAAGGATTAGAGTTTCCAGTGGTAATTATGCCTTTTGCAGAAGAAGATTATAGTCGAAAACCAAAAGATAAGTTATGGTTAAATGCGGAGGAGTCAGACTTTGGATTGCCAAAAGTGTTAATAGATAATAGTAGTGCGGTAGCTGGTTTTGGAGAAGATGCCGCTGTTGTTTTTAATTCAAAAAAACAAGAAGAGCTACTAGATAATGTAAATGTTTTATATGTTGCCTTGACTCGTGCTGAGGAGCAATTATATGTTATTTCTCAGGAAATAAAGCCTAGAAAAGATGGAGAATTCCCAGGTAATATGGCATCTTTTTTTATAAAGTATTTGATTAATCTTGGGGTTTATGATGAGAGTAAATTGGAATATGAATTTGGAGATTCAGTAAAATTATCTTCGGGAGATAAACATTCTTCGTTCACCAAGACGATTCCGTTAGTTTCGGAAGTTTTAAATCCAAAAAATATTAAAATTGCGCAACGTGAAGCATTAATGTGGGGAACGCATCAGCAAGAAGCTATATCTTATGGGAATGTGATTCATGAAATCTTAGCGTTTGTAAAATATAAATCAGATGTTGATTTGGCGATTGTAAAAGCATTAGAAGATGGGTTAATTGTATTTGAGCAAAAAGAGATAGTTTTAAATACGATTAAGGAAATTGTAAATCATTCAGAAATCAGTATTTGTTTTGAGGAAGGTAATAGGGTTTTAAATGAGGAAACAATAATCCAGAAAGCAGGAAAGACATTGAAGCCTGATAGGGTAGTTATTACTCCAAAAGGAGAAGCTTATCTTTTGGATTATAAAACAGGTTTGAGTAATCCAAAATACATACAACAGTTACAAGAATATCAGGATGCTATTGAAAATATGGGTTTCAAAGTGTTAAAAAAAGCATTGGTGTATATAGGAACCGATATCGTTGTAGTAAATTTGTGAAAAAATTAATCAGACGTTAAAGAAAAAAATCAGGATAACTTGTTAAAATTTAACATATTAAATAAATAAAAATGTACGGAAAAATTAAAGAGCATTTGCAGAATGAATTGCAAACTATTGAAGAAAACGGAATTTTTAAAAAAGAACGAATAATAACTTCTGCTCAAGATGCTGAAATAACAATTTCTACAGGAGAGAAGGTTTTGAATTTTTGTGCCAATAATTATTTAGGATTGTCTTCGCATCCAGAAGTGGTTCAAGCTGCAAAAGACGCTATGGATACACATGGTTTCGGAATGTCATCTGTACGTTTTATATGTGGTACGCAAGATATTCATAAAACATTAGAGAAAAAGATTGCTGATTTTTACGGAACAGAAGATACAATTTTGTACGCAGCAGCTTTTGATGCTAATGGTGGTGTTTTTGAACCTTTATTAGGAGAGAACGATGCGATTATTTCAGATAGTTTAAATCATGCTTCTATTATAGATGGAGTTCGTTTGTGTAAAGCAGCTCGTTATCGCTATGAAAATAGTAATATGGAAGACTTGGAGCAACAGCTAATAAAAGCGAATGCTGCGGGAACCCGTTTTAAATTAATTGTTACTGATGGAGTGTTCTCTATGGATGGACTTGTAGCTCCATTGGATAAAATATGTGACTTAGCAGATAAATATGATGCTATGGTTATGGTTGATGAGTGTCATGCTGCTGGATTTATTGGAGCAACAGGAAAAGGAACTCTAGAGGCAAAAGGAGTAATGGGTAGGGTTGATATTATTACAGGAACACTTGGCAAAGCTTTAGGTGGAGCTATGGGAGGCTATACAACTGCTAAAAAAGAGATTGTAGAATTGTTACGCCAAAGATCAAGACCTTATTTGTTTTCAAACTCATTAGCGCCTGCAATTGTTGGAGCTTCGATTAAAGTATTTGAGCTTTTAGAAAAAGATACTGTATTAAGAGATAGATTAGAGTGGAATACAAATTATTTTAAAGAAGGTTTAAAGAAAGCAGGCTTTGATATAATAGATGGAGATTCGGCTATCGTTCCAGTTATGTTATATGATGCAAAATTATCGCAAAATATGGCAAATGAGCTTCTAAAGGAAGGGATTTATGTAATTGGGTTCTTTTTTCCAGTAGTTCCTAAAGAAAAAGCAAGGATAAGAGTACAGTTATCTGCAGCTCATACGAAAGACCATTTAGACAGAGCCTTAGCGGCTTTTGTTAAAGTAGGTAAAATGTTAAAAGTTGTATAATTCCCACTTTTTACACTTCTTATTGCTTTTTTTTAACATTTCATTTTGTAGTTAAAAATTTACGCATTACTTTTGTCTATAATTAACTAAATTGTAATTAAATAAATTAAGTATGAAACATCTTAACAAACTTTTAGTTGCTGTGATGATGGCGATGGGTTTAACTTCTCACGCACAAGACAGTAACAATCCATGGGCGATCTCTTTTGGAGTTAATGCCGTTGACACTAGAACCAGTTCTGGTGCAGGGAGCGGTTTCTTTGATCAACACTTTTCTCAGCCATTCGCAGTGAAAGACAACTGGAATATTCTTCCTTCTGTATCTTATATTAGTGTATCTAGATACGTTGGTAGTAATTTTTCTGTAGGATTGCAAGGTTCTGTGAACAAAATTGATAAATTAGTTACTTTTAATCCAACTGCTCCAGGTCATGATTCAAGAGGAAATGTTGTAAGTAACCCTGGTGATTTGATGTATTATGGAATTGATGCTACTATTAGATATAGCTTCCAAGAATTAATCAAATCTAAAGTAATCGATCCTTCGTTAACTGTAGGTGGAGGTTATACTTTCTTCGGAGATAGTAGTTTTGGTACAGTTAATCCAGGTGCTGGAGTAACTTTTTGGTTTACTGAATCTATTGGTCTTGAGCTTGCTACAAAATACAAATGGGCTGTTTCTCCTAACGAAACTAAAGCTACTGACAGATCTGTTTTCCAACACACTGCTGGTATCGTTTTCAAATTCGGAGGTAAAGATACTGACGGAGACGGAATCTACGATAAAGATGATGCTTGTCCAGATGTTGCTGGTTTAAAACAATTCAATGGATGTCCTGATACTGACGGAGACGGAATCGTTGACGCAAGTGATGCTTGTCCTACTGAATTTGGTTTAGCTGCTTTAAACGGTTGTCCTGATAGAGACGGAGACGGTGTTGCTGATAAAGATGACGCTTGTCCAGACGTATTTGGTTTAGCTGCTTTAAAAGGTTGTCCAGATGCTGACGGTGATGGTATTGCTGATAAAGATGACAAATGTCCTACTGTAGCAGGTCCTAAAGAAAACGGTGGATGTCCTTGGCCAGACGCTGATAAAGATGGTGTACTTGACAAAGATGATGATTGTCCTACTGTAGCTGGTCCAGCTAGTAACAGAGGTTGTCCAGAAGTAACTACTGCTGTATTAGATGATCTTAAAGTTCAAGCTAGAGCGGTATTCTTTGACACTGGAAAAGCTACTTTCAAAAAAGGTGATGCTCAAACTCCAGTTAGATTAGATGCTATCAAAGAAATCCTTAAAGATTATCCAAATGCTAAATTCAGCATTGAAGGACACACAGATAGTACAGGTTCTGCAAAAATTAACGATAAATTATCTCAAGAAAGAGCTGATGCTGTAATGAATGCATTAATCGCAAGAGGTGTTAATCCAGCAAACTTAACTGCTAAAGGATTCGGTTCATCTCAACCAGTAGCAAGTAACAAAACTGCTAAAGGAAGAGCTGAAAACAGAAGAACTGAAATTAGACACGTAGGTTCTAAATATGAAGGTAAATTGTAATTTACTTTTCTAAATAATTTTAAAAAGCCATTCTTAATTGAATGGCTTTTTTTATTTTTATACAATGACAGAGACTTACTTTTTAGATAAGATTGCAAAGGTTATTATTGAAAACTATTCGGGTAAATTAGCCGAAACTACAATTGTGTTGCCGAATAAAAGAGCTAAAATTTTTCTTATTGAAGCTTTAAAAAAACAAATTACCAGTACAGTTATTAGCCCAAAAATAATTAGTATAGAAGACTTTATCCAAGATATAGCTTCTGTGCGTTCAATTGATTCGATTGAATTGTTGTTTGAGTTTTATGAAGTTTACCTATCTGTTACAGAGAAACAGAATCAGCAGTCTTTTGAACTGTTTGCGAACTGGGCAAAAACACTATTACAAGATTTTAACGAGATTGACAGGTATCTACTAGACCCTTCTCATGTTCTTTCTTATCTTAAAGACATTGAGGATATCAAAAAGTGGGGAATTGAGGTTGAAAACAAAACACAATTATTAGAGAATTATATAGATTTCTGGAAACTGCTACCTAATTATTATGAATCGCTGTATACTCATTTGTTGAATAAACAAATCGGATATCAAGGATTGATTTATAGAGAGGCTGTTAATAATATAAATCACTTTACAAATTCAGTTCCGGGGAAACATTTTGTTTTTGCAGGATTTAATGCTTTAAATGCTGCGGAAGAAAAAATTATTCAACATTTAATTGCTTCAGATCAGGCTAAGATATATTGGGATATTGACAGAGTATTCTTGAATGATCCATATCATGATGCAGGGTTGTTTGTGCGACGTTTTAAACAAGACTGGAAACATTATAAAGCAAATGATTTTGAGTGGATATTTGATGATTTTTCTCAATCTAAAAACATACAAGTTATTGGAACGCCAAAAACAATTGGGCAAGCTAAAATAACAGGTAGTATAATTGAAGAAATAATTACAAATAATCCAGGTTCTTCGCTAGATAAAGTTGCTGTAGTATTAGGAGATGAAAATTTATTGATTCCACTTTTATATGCTTTGCCGTCTACAGTTGGTGCTTTAAATATTACGATGGGTTATTCTAGTAAAAATAATCCAACTCAAATTTTAATTGCAAAGTTGTTTAAAATGCATACTAATGCATTGTCTAGAAATGGTGCATCTTATGTTTTTTATTATAAAGATGTTTTGGATATATTAACTCATCCATTAGTTGAACCTTTTGCAAATGTAAAAGAGTTGGTGAAAAAGATAAATCAGAATAATTATACTTTTATTACTCATTCTAAAATCATTGAACTTAATGAAAATCCATCGGATTTATTTTTATTACTTTTTCAGAAATGGGATTCAGGTTCTGTAGCTGTTTTAAATAATATTTCTACTCTCTTACTTGTAATAAAAGAGAATTTAAGTAATGATAATGAAGAAGATAAAATAGCTAAGACATTTGTTTTTGCCATTTTTAAAGTAATCAATAAATTAATTAACTATTACTCTCAACATGGACATATCGATAAGATAGAAACGCTGTATGCTATTTATAAGCAGGTTATTGATGTTGCTGAAGTTTCATTTGAAGGAGAGCCTTTAAATGGTTTACAGATAATGGGAGTTTTAGAGAGCCGTGTTTTAGATTTTGATACCGTTATTGTCACTTCTATGAACGAAGGAAAATTTCCGGCAGGAAAATCTATGAATTCGTTCATTCCTTATGATGTAAAACGCGAATTAGGTTTGCCAACTTTTAAAGAAAAAGATGCTATCTATACGTTTCATTTTTATCATTTATTGCAACGTGCTAAAAATATTTATTTACTATATAACACAGAGAGTGAAGGGCTTGATGCGGGAGAAAGAAGTCGTTTTATAACACAATTAGAGGTCGAAAAAAAGTCGAAACATAATTTAACTCAGGAAATTTATAATGCAGTTTTGCCTGAAACAGCTTATCAGCCAATGGTTATTCCGAAATCTGAAGCTGTAATGACACGATTGAAGGAAATAGCTACTACAGGATTCTCACCATCGGCATTAACGAGTTATATTCGAAACCCAATTCAATTTTATTTTCAAAAGATATTGCGAATTCGTGAGGTTGAAGAAGTTGAAGAGAATATTGCTTTAAATACGTTAGGAACTATTATTCACGAAACGCTGAAGGCGCTTTACGAGCCTTTTATTGGAAAGTTTATTTCAGAAAGTGATATTGCTAATTGTTTCAAGTTATTAGATGCTGAAGTATTGAAACAGTTTAAGGTAGTTTATAAAGAAGGAGAGATTAAAAAAGGACGTAACCTTTTGGCTTTTGAAGTTGCTAAGCGTAATGTTTCTAATTTCTTAAAAGTTGAGCTTGATAGTATTAAAGATGGTGATGCGATTAAGATTTTGGCAATCGAAGAAACTTTTGAAAGAACATTAACGCATCCAAGTTTACCTTTTCCTGTTTTGATAAAAGGAAATGTTGATAGAATTGAACAACGTAACGGAATACTTAGAATTATTGATTATAAAACTGGTAAGGTCGAAAAAGCAAATGTTGTTCTTAAGAATTGGGACGGACTTACAGCAGATATAAAAAACGACAAAATTATTCAGGTTTTGGCATATGCTTTTATGTACGAGAATAATGCCAAAGGATTGCCTATTGAAGCAGGAATCATTTCTTTTAAGAATTTAAAATCAGGGTTTTTACCTTTTGGCTTTAAAGAAGAAAAGGATGTTAATATGATTATTAACAATGAAATAATGCATAGTTATTTGGAGCAAATCGTGTTGCTGCTCAATGAGATATTGGATATAACAATTCCTTTTGAAGAGAAAATATTATGAGAATAATTAAGAAGTTAGGGAATGCCTTTGAGTTTTTTAAAGGTACAATAGCGATTAATCTGGCTGTTAGTATCTTGCCTTTACTTTTTGGAGGATTGCTTCTCTTTAATTATTCGGTTGTGAGTTTTGGTTTTGCCATAAGTTTAGCGGTAAAAGAAATTAATTCTAAAAATGAATATTTATTTTATTTCAATAATGGTCTTTCCAAGGGTGTTCTTTGGTTTTATTCTTGGTGCTTTAATTTTATTCTTCTAATATCTGGAATTCTCATTTTTAATCTAATAAATAGATTATTTTGAAAAGACATATTTTAGAAATTGATAGTGTTAAAAAGTCTTTTGGTGAGAAAATAATTCTTTCCGATGTTTATTTGCAATGCGAAACAAATGATATTATTGGGCTTCTGGAAAGAAATGGCTCGGGTAAATCTACTTTTCTTAAAATTATTTTCGGAGTTATACCGGCAGATTTTAAGTTTGTAAGAATTGATGGAGATATGAAAACCAAGACCAGGGAATTAATGAGTGAAATAAGTTATTTGAGTCAAGATAATTTTATTCCTAATGTTTTTTCTGTTAAAAAAGCAATTCGACTTTCGATTGCAAAAGAAAGGATTGATTCGTTTTGTAATGATGAAATGATACAGGTAATAACCGACAAAAAGATTGCTCATTTATCAGGAGGCGAATTGCGTTATCTCGAAATAAAACTTGTATTAGAAAATTCTTCAAAGTTTGTATTACTCGATGAACCTTATAGCGGATTATCTCCTTTAATGATTGAAAAGGTAAATCAATTAATTATCATGAATTCGTCTAAAAAAGGAATCATAATATCCGACCATAATTACAGAAACGTAATTAGCATTTCGACAAGATTGGTTTTAATCAAAGATGGAAAATTAAATCATCTAAATAACAAAAACGAACTGATAGAAAAAGGGTATTTAAGTTCTGAGATGATTTAAATCCCTTTAAAAAAATCTAATAATACAGTAGTTAATTCTGTTTCATTCTCTATTGAACTCATGTGTCCATCAGGAAAAGTAACGAGAGATACATTTGTATTTTCTATTTGCTGAATGCTCTCTTCATAATTTAAAACAGGGTCTTTTTCTCCTAAAATTAATAACATCGGGAAAAGATTAGTATGTAAAATAATTTCCTTGTCTTTTCTTATTTTCATTCCTTCTAAGGATGCAATTATCCCCTGAAGTGGAGTTTTTAAGGCTTCTTCTTTTACGAGTTCTATATTTGTAGCAAGTCTTTCTCTATTGTTTTCGCTAAATAAATTTCCAATGGCTAAACCTATAAAAGCAGCATAGTTTTGTTTAACGGCTTTAATAGCTCGATTTCGATTTAGCTTTCGTTCGGCACTATCAGGTTTAGATGTAGAATTTAATAAAACCAACCCTTCTACTTTTTCGGTATATAATTCGGCGAAAGCCAAAGCAACATATCCGCCCATAGAATGTCCTATAAAAATAGCTTTATTAATATTGAGATGAGATAAAACTTCATTAACTACGTCGGCATTATCCTCCATGGTGTGAACGTAACCTAGAGGTTCGGTCTTTCCATGACCCAATAAATCAATAGTAATAACACGGTAATTTTTAGAGAATGCATCAACATAGTGGTTCCACATCATTTTGTTTTCCAAAAAGCCATGAAGTAGGACTATTGTGGTTCCTTTTCCTGTGTCTGAATAAGAAATATTGGTGTTTTTAAAAAGAATATTTTTCAATGAGATAGATTTAATGTTGCAAAAATAGCGGTTTGTTGTGTAAGGAAAAGCAAAACGGCTAACATTTCTGAAAGCCGTTTATTTTATGAATTTAGTGAACTGAATTAAACGTTCATTAAGCTTTCTATTTCATCAGCTTCGATAGGAATATTACGCATTAAATTAAATGGTTCTCCAGTTTCTTGGATTACAACATTATCTTCTAATCGAATACCAAAACCTTCAGCAGGAATGTAAATTCCAGGTTCAACAGTAAAAACCATATTGGCTTTCATTGGTTCGTGTAATAATCCGTAATCATGCGTGTCCAATCCCATGTGGTGAGAAGTACCGTGCATGAAATATTTTTTATAAGCTGGCCAATCAGGGTTTTCGTTTTGTACATCGGCTTTGTCTATTAGTTTTAAATCTAATAATTCCGAAGTCATTATTTT
Organism: Flavobacterium sp. PL02; assembly: GCF_035013205.1. Classification (NCBI taxonomy): domain Bacteria; kingdom Pseudomonadati; phylum Bacteroidota; class Flavobacteriia; order Flavobacteriales; family Flavobacteriaceae; genus Flavobacterium; species Flavobacterium sp. PL02. The sequence continues at coordinate 33,567 of NZ_JAYGJP010000009.1, read as the reverse complement.
TCCAACCTCTACATGATATTGTTTCCAAAGTGTTCCAGGAGTAAGCATTTTTGTAGCCTCATTTTTCACACGTAAAACAGCATTATAAACCGCTTTTTGACGCGCTGTAAAAGTACCTGAAACTGGGATAGTACGCGACATATCGCTAGAATAATTAGCATATTCGGCAGCAATATCTAGCAAGATTAAATCTCCAGCCTTACATTGTTGGTTGTTTTCGATATAGTGTAAAACATTTGCATTATTTCCAGAAGCAATAATCGGAGTATAAGCAAAACCTTTAGAGCGATTACGAATAAATTCGTGAATAAGCTCTGCTTCGATTTCGTATTCAGTTACATTTGGTTTTACAAAAGACAATAATCTTCGGAAACCTTTTTCGGTAATATTACAAGCGTGCTGAATCAAATCGATTTCTTCACTTTCTTTTACCGAACGAATGCGTTGCAATATAGGGTTGCTTTTTGCAACCTGATGCGCTGGATATCTTTCCTTCCACCATTTTACAAAACGAGCTTCACGAGTTTCAGTTTCAACAGTTGCACGATAATGTTCATTAGTATTAATGTACATAGTATCGGCATACGTCATCATTTCGTTCAGAATCTTATGAAAATCTTGTAACCAATAAACGGTTTTAATTCCCGAAACTTCAAATGCGCGTTGTTTAGTAAGTTTTTCCCCTTCCCAAACAGCAATATGGTCATTGGTTTCTTTTAAAAATAAAATCTCACGCTGATTTTCGTACGGAGCATCAGGAAAAAGCAACAAGACGCTTTCTTCCTGATCTACACCACTTAAGTAAAAAATATCTCTATGTTGAGCAAAAGGTAATGTACTATCGGCGCTAACTGGGTAAATATCATTTGAATTAAAAACCGCGACACTATTAGGCTTCATTTGAGCCATGAATTTTTCGCGATTTTTTATAAAAAGAGAGCTGTTTATTTGATGATATTTCATATTAATTTAGTTTTATACTTTGAATACTCAAAAATACTAATTTTAGAAATACTAGATAGATTTGATTTATTAAAATTTTCTTATTTATCTATACAATATTCACACAAACTTGTCTTTCTGAGGAACGAAGACACGAGCGATAGCGAATTGGCGAAGCAATCTCCACATGGCACTCATACAAAGCATCTCCAGATTGTTGAGCTACTCGCGAAGATTTCTCCTCCGTCTAAATTGACAAAATTGAGGATAAATAAAACTTTCTAAAGTCTTAGCAACTTAGATTCTCAGAACCTTAGAACCTAGAATCTCAATAATGGCGTGTCCCTCCGGGTCGGGCTTTCGGCTATATCTTTTACTCCGCTATCGCTTCATAAAAGGATACCGCCTCTATCCCTCACGCAAACTTGGTGGCTGAGAAGCTTATTGTTTATATTGAAAAGAAGTTTTTCAATTGTGAGAATTTGTATATTGCTACTGTTATAACAAAAAAATATGATAGAAATTAACAACTCAATTTTAAAGGGTTTACAAGAAATTGAAAAGGAAGCTAAGAGAGTAGTTACTGAAGATTTGGAGGAGTCAGAAAATGAAACCTATTTAACCTTTTATAATTTATGGAAAAATCAGAATAGAGAGGATAATATCAATTTGATGTTTGAAGAATTAAAATTAAATATTGATAAATATTGGTTAACTCAGAAATATAATAGTGATATTGAAAAAAGCTTCAATATGATTTATTTTGAACATGGTGGTTTGTATGGAGGTGAATTAGAGGCTTTTGCTGTTGATTTTAATTATTCGAATGTCGAATTACCAGAATTTGAAACAATGGATGGTAGATTAGAATATTTAGATAATATTTCTTGTTTGCCCGCTTTTGTTTCTCCTACTTTATATCATTTAACAGAAAATATACAAGGAGAAGAAGATAATTTTGATGATTTCCTTGATGTGAATAATATTTATGAGCTATTTGAAGCTACAGCATTAATTGAAATAAACAAATTGTTTGAAAAAGCAAATGAGGAAAATATTTTCGAAAAACTGAATTTTAAAAAGCCATTTTATTTTGCTATTGGAGAGCATGATGCAGGTGCACCAAAATTAATTTATGTTGTTGAGTAAGATAAATTATATTATAAAAAAATGACCGTAGAAAAAGCAAATATAACCGACCATGAAATCTTAACAGAAATAACCAAAAAGTCAAAAGCATATTGGGGATATTCGGCAGAACAGATTTTGCAATGGGATAAAAATCTAACAATTACCCAAGAGTATATTAAAGATAATTATGTGTTTAAGTTGGTGAAGGAGGATTTAATTATTGGTTATTATTCATACTTTGTTGAAGAAAAAAAGAATGTAAAACTGGATAATTTATTTGTTAGACCAGAATATATTGGAAAAGGATTTGGAAAATATCTAATTGATGATTTTTTAAGCAGGATTAGAGAAGATAAATTCGAAAAAGTAATACTCGATTCAGAACCAAATGCTGAAGCATTTTATTCGAAACTTGGATTTGAAAAAGTTGGCGAATTCGAAACTTCAATAAAAAATAGGTTCATGCCAATTATGGAAATGAAACTAGAAGAAAATAGGAAATAGATAGTATTAATCTATTAATGCATACGGTAGAATATATTTAAAATAAGGCAGTAAAAAATGAATAAGTTAGATTTTAAATTAATAACAATAAAAGAGGTCAAATCAAAATATCCATTTTTGATAGAGCGTGAAGGATTCGATTATTTTGAAGAATGGGAAGATCAGGATTTCTTTCTTGTAACAAACGGAAATGTAAATTTTGAAGGTAATTTCTATTTAGATCTTTATGAAGATAAAGAGAAAAAATGGCTTACAAATGTATTAAATCTACCGTTAAAAGATATTGATGCAAGAAGAATCGAAGGCATTTTAATAAACGGAGATTTCTCTACAAACGGAATAATTATAAATGCCGAAGGAGATTATGGTCCTTATGTTTATATAAACGGTAATGTTACTTGTCAGAGCTTGTTACTAGGAGGTTCTTATACCGAAATAATAGGAAATGTAAAAGCAAAGGAAGTTGTAATGACTTCTTATAATCACGGTAATTTTAAATGCACAGGAATTATAGAAGCACCAGTATTTATAGTCGAAGATCATTATACAACATTTGCAGAGCGTAAAAATAATTTGTTTTATTATAATGATAAAACAGACAATTTTGATGCTAAAAACGAATGTGAATACGATGAAGTTTCAGGAGAAGATATTATCTCAATAGAATTGCGAAAACATCTTGATAATCCGTTAATAGAAACTTTCGAAGAATTAAAACGAGAATTAGAATTTGGAGAATTGATTTTAAAACAAAATAATCCTCCTGCAAAAACGTATGAATATTGGCGCGGTCGTGTTTTATCAAATTATAGAGATCTTAAATTGGTTCCGAAAGAATTTAAAACCGAGGAACTTTGTAATCTGGCATTAAATATTAGCTATCATGCTTTGTCATTTATGGATGAGAACTTAATAACTTTTGAATTCTGCGATACATTAGTTGGCAAAGATGGTTTTGCAATTCAGGTTATTCCGGATGAATTTATGACAAAAGAACTTTGTTTTAAAGCCGCTGAAAATGGAACAATGTTAAGATTAATTCCAGAAGAATATTATTCTGAAGAATTGATTCTGTTAATTTTCAAGAACGGAAAACATCAACCGGATATTAATGATGTTCCTTCTGCGTTTATCACCGAAAGTTTGCTCAAAGAATATGTAAAAATTGGAAGAGGATTATGGCTTGATAAGGCTTGCAAAGAAAATGGAATTGATAAATTATTTATTCTAAAACAAGTAGTTGATTCTGGAATAGAATATTTAGATACTGTTTTGGGAAATCATTTCAGTAAAGAAATAGTCGATTATGCTGCGTCTATTTATAATAATGAAAAGTACAAAGAAGAGTGGCGTAATTATGTTGAGAAATACAGGGTTAAATTTGAACGTATTAGTTTAAATGAATATTTATTCAAGTAAAATGAAAGACCTTATAATTGAATGTAAAGGAATAAAAACTGATCAGTACTTTATACCACCTTTTGAGTTGAGAGAAGGGGAGTTTGTTGTTGTTTGTTTGTATAGTGGGCCTTGTTTTGACGAAATAAAAAAAACAATTAACAGATATTCTTACAGGAAGAGTACATCATAAAAATGTAAAGATATATAAGCATTTGACTTTTGCAGAACCTTTTGCAGAATCATTTTTTAGAAGAATATTTTATCCTGTTACAGTAGGCAGTTATTTGAAAAAAAATGCAGATGTAAATAATCCAATAGTATCGAAAATTTTCGAAATAGATACTTTTACTAAAAAAGACAAGATGAAAAATCTTGAGACAAGTCAAAAAAAGAGGATTTCTTTAAGTGCCGTTTTTTCAAGAACAAAAAATATTGTTTTTGATATGAGAGGAGAAGGTGCTTTGCAGTTTACTAAAACATTAGAGCTTGTTAAAGATGAAATTAAAAGTGAAGGTGCTGCCATTTTAATAGACTGGGTTGCTGATTTAAGAAATGACTGTTCGAAATTTATAGCAATTGAATGGTTGTTGGATGATGAAGAATTAAGAAAAATCAGGAATGGAAGTGTAAAACTTTCTCAAATGTATTAGCAAAAGTGGGCATTTTTAATTGTGTGATAATTTGTAAGTAGAATATGGATTCGAAAATAAAAATCAGGAAAGTAGAGAAACAAGATTTAGATTTCGTGTACAAGTCGATATGCGAACTTGAAAATGAGATATTAGATTTCGAAGTTTTTACAGAGATTTTCAATGAAAATATTTCTAACCCGAAGAATTTATATTTATTAGCTGAAAATGAGAATGAAGGCGTAGGCTTTATTAGTTTTCATACACAGAATCTTTTGCATCATTGCGGGTTAGTTGGTGAAATTCAGGAATTTTTCATCAATAAAGATTATCAAGGTAAAGGAATTGGGCGACAATTAATACAAAAGATATTGGATTACGCCGATCAAAATAATCTAAAAAGTATTGAAGTTACCACCAATCGCAGAAGAATAGAAAATGTCTTGATTTATGAGAATCTCGGTTTTGGATTAACACATAATAAGTTTACTATTTATAAAGAATAATTTAATAAATTGCTTCAAATAAAATAGATTGAAAAAACATTTAAAATATCTGATTTATCTCTTTCTGGCTTTTGTCGTGATTGCAGGTGACGGTGCTTTAGGTTTTCAATCAAAATCGGTCGATTATTATCAATCTTCACTCATTAACGAAAGCAGAGAATTAAATTTTAAAGACTCTGGTTTATACGTTTTTAATCAAGTAAAATCTCAAGGAAAGAACTTCTTCTCTATTCCTTTAAAATGTGTTGAATTTGCAACCGTTTTTAGTCTTAAAATCAAGATTGTCTTAAAGGTACGAGCGTTTCTTCATCAAAATATAAATTCATTTATAAAGCAATCTGTTTTTATAAATGAAATAATTACTTCCAATAACTCTTATAGAGGTTTATACAACGCTTAGGAAATTTATTTTCTAAGAATTTATGCTATTGAAAGCATAAGGATGATAAAAAATGTCTAATCATTTATTATTTACAAAATGTATAAACACAAAAATAAAATACGTTTAGAGGAATCTAAACAACCACTTCATTGGATAAAAAGAAAACTAATCCTAATTATAACCGCATTCATGCTAGGAATGGCAAATGGAATGAATGCGCAAGACGATGCTATTAAAGGAAATAAAAATTATACAGAACAACATAAAAAGGATTGATTTGCTAATAAACTTTTGTCAAAGGTTTTGGTTGGCTACTTGGATTTTTTTTAAAATAAAAGTAATTATTAATTAATTTTCTTACATTCGCCTTTTGTTTAAAAATTAAGAAATTTTGTATAAAATTCATGCGTTTTTATGCAAAATAAAAAGATAGACGTATTATATTAATAGTTAAAAACAAAGATTCATATCTATGAAAACAAAAATCTACCGATTTACAACATTACTTCTTATTTCTTTTATAGTATTTTCATGTGCTTCAGAAGAAAAAACGGTACCATTGAGTGCCGAGAATAAAATTTTATCTTTTAGTATTACTAAAGGGGATGTTTCTAAGCAATTTGATGTTTTAGAAGGCTCGGTAACAGGCAAGGTAGCCAGTGACTTTGAGTTGAATGATATAAAAATATCTGTTTCAATTCCTAAAGGAGCAACAATTAGCCCAGATCCAAGTATAATCAAATCTATTACGGGACCGTTTAATCTGACTGTTACTGCCGAAAATGGAGATAAGAAAGCGTACGAGATATCGATAAAAAGAGAATTAGGTGTAGATAATTTTATTTTAGAGTCTAGCATCAATACTCAATATTTTGTAACCAGTCCAAAAATTGATGGAGAAACTGGAATGATAACAAAAAGATTACCTGAATTTATTGACTTGAAAAATTTAAGTATAGATTTGAAATATTCAAAATATGCTACGATTACGCCAGATCCAAAAACTGTTAAAGATTATTCGTCTCCAGTGAGTTTTACCGTTAAGTCTGAATCTGGAGTAGAGAAAGTTTATCAGGTTAAGGTAGAACATATGAATATTAATAAATTCGAATCATGTACAGAAGCAAATGCTACAAAATGGTTTGGTGGAGATGATAGAACTGATGCTCCGGATACTTTGCCTTATGATAGAAATGTAGGGACCGGACAGGCAATTGTATTGAGTAAAGACTTGGTTCCTTCGGTTTTTAGTATACATCTTAAGGAAGGTTTTTATTATTTTAAAGCTAATACCGAGTATAATAAACCTGTTGTGATAAAGTTAATTATTAGAGATGAAAATCAAAAAACGATAGGCTATACAACTACAACTGTTTCAGGACAATTTAAAGGAGGTTTTATTCCTTTTGATCTAAAAGGTTTAAATCTTTTCTTAGAAGCTGGAAAAACATATAGTTTTTATTGGTATTTAGTAGATGGAACATCTTTAGGTATTACAGCTTCTAGTTCGGGTAACACCAAATCTGGATCTGGATTCTGTTTTAGTACAGGGTATAGTGGGCAATCTAAAGTTAGTAAAAATAATACTCTCGAAGATTCAAGTGTTTGGTATAAACACGACTGGCATTTTAACATACAGTTAGAAGGTAAAGAATAAAACAAAATATAAATTATAGAAAAAAACCGAAGCATTTTATTTGAAATGACTTCGGTTTTTTTTGTGCAATTGAATTGATTCAGTATAAATCTTTGTCAAAGTTGAAAAACTTTGACAAAGATGGCTGCAATACAAAAACCGAAGTTTAATCACTTCGGTTTTTGTATATATTTTAATCAACCCATTTATAATATCTCGCCCCAATTAAATTAGGAATTTCTTTCTCGATTCTATCCAGAACCCATTCGTTTTTGGGAGTTCGGATGCTTTGTTTTTGTTCTTTTTTGTGAAGCTTCTCGTAGGTTTCAAAATCAATTTCGGTACTTTTTTCTAAAGTTTCAAAAAGATTAGTTTCGGTAAGAGCAGATTTCCATTCAGGTTGAATTGTTCCTTCGAAAACTTTCGATTTAGATCCACTTCCGTAAGCTAAAAAGCCGAATTGAGTTCCTGAAATTTCATTTTTGGTGTCATAAAAATAAGCCAAAGTCGATAATAATCCCATAAAAACAGATCCTGTATAAAGGTTTCCTATTAAAGAAGAAGCTAATTCAGCAGGTTGTAATTTATCAACAACAAAAGTTTTGTATGCTTCGGATTTGCTTATTTCTTTTAGTTTGTTTTGATATTCAGCTGCAGATTCATCTCCCGAAATAATTTTAGAATCGCTGTCTAAAGCATAAATCTCAGATAACATTCTTCGTCCCTGAAATGAGTATGGTAAATGCATAATGATACTTTTCCAGGAATTGTAAACAGTCTCTGAAGTGTTTTTTAATTTCTTAAACGAAAAATAAGCATTTCGAGTACGATCCATATAACACTGATTCGAATATTGTCCATCAAAAACAGGTTGGTCTTTATGGATTTCTATTTCGGCTTCCAGATTATCAAACCAAGATTCATTGGTTGTATTCCCTGTTATTGATTCTTTCGAAATAGTTCGGTATGGTTTAAAAAAGTCAAAAACACCTTTTGTGCTTGTCGCCCAATTGTTTTCGAAAGCAATAATTCTAGGGTTTGAAGTTACAAGCATTGCAAGAGCTCCAGCTCCTTGAGTATATTCTCCAGTTGAATTTAAATCGTATTTTGCAAAATCGGTAGTAACTACAATGGCTTTTTTAGTCGGATTTAATTTTACAAAATCAATACAGTTTTGCAGAGCATCTACACCTCCAATACAAGCAAATGTAAAATCTACAACATCGCATTCGGCTAAAGTATCTTCTCCAAATTTCTGTTCCATCAAAGCAATCAAGAAAGAGCTAATAGGTTTAGAACTATCAATGGCACTTTCGGTTCCAACATAAATACGACCAATTTCGCTTAAATCGATTTTATTGTCTTCTATTAATTTGGTTAAGGTATTTGCTCCAAAAACTACAGTATCCTGATAAGTGTCTGGAAGCGTCATTTTGATTAAACCCAAGCCTTTTTCTAGTTTTTCGGGTTCTATATTTCTGGCGGTTGCCAATGTTTTTATAGGTAAATGTATTTTGGCTACATCAAATGTAATAGCGTCAATTCCTGTTTTCATTCTGGTTTCTTTGAGGCGATAAAGATAAAATTAAGCTATCAAACTTCAATTGTTTTAAAAGGATAAAATTCGGTTTTGGGATACTTTTGAGGAAAACAAATTAAAATGTTAGAAAAAATAACAATTTGGTAATTATATAAAAAGCAGGATTTTGTTAAAACAACCTTTGGAGAAAATGTATTTTATTGTTTTTAAATAATTTGCAATAAAATCATTTAAAACTCTTTAAAATCATTATAAATAACAACGAAATGGTTGTAGTTCATGTCTATTTGAGTTATTTTTGTATAATTTTTTAAAACAAACTACTTAAACACTTATGGCACAATCTGCACTATTGAATGCTTCCATCTTAAAGAAAGTGGCTATGGCTCTTTCGGGAATATTCTTAATCACGTTTTTAGCGCTGCATGTTTCTTTAAATTTTATTTCTATTATTAGTAAAGATGTTTTTAACGAAGCTTCTCACTTTATGGGATACAATCCGCTGATTCAATATGTAATGCAACCAGTTTTGGCAATCGGGGTAATTTTCCATTTCGTAATGGGATTTGTTTTGACTTTACAAAATAGCGCTGCAAGACCAATTGCGTATGCAAAATACAATGGAGCTGCTAATGCTTCTTGGAGTTCTAGAAATATGATTATTTCTGGATTGGTTATTTTAGCATTCTTAGGATTGCATTTTTATGATTTTTGGTTTCCTGAAGTTGCCTACAAATACATTGCAGGTACAGCACCAGATGCTACGAGATATTATGGAGAGTTAGTTCATAAATTTCATGACCCAATTCGTACTGGGTTATATTGTATTTCTTTTGTGTTATTAGGATTCCACCTTTGGCACGGATTCAGTTCTTCTCTTCAATCTATGGGGATGAACAATAAGTACTCAAGATCTTTAAGTAGATTCGGTTATGGATTTGCGGTAGTAGTACCAGCACTTTTCGTCATAATCGCATTATTTCATCATTTCAATAATTAATATAAATTATAATGGCATTAGATTCAAAAATTCCACACGGCCCAATATCGGACAAATGGACAGATTATAAAGATCATATTAATTTAGTAAACCCTGCTAACAAACGTAATTTAGATATTATCATTGTTGGTACAGGTTTGGCTGGAGGTTCAGCTGCGGCTACTTTGGCTGAGCAGGGATATAACGTAAAAGCTTTTTGTTTTCAGGATTCACCAAGACGTGCGCACTCTATTGCAGCTCAAGGTGGTATCAATGCAGCAAAAAACTATAAAGGTGATGGTGACTCGGTTTATAGATTATTTTATGATACTGTAAAAGGAGGTGACTACCGTGCGCGTGAAGCAAACGTTCACCGTTTGGCCGAAGTTTCGGCTAATATTATTGACCAATGTGTGGCTCAAGGGGTGCCATTGGCAAGAGAGTATGGTGGTCTTTTAGATAACCGTTCTTTTGGAGGAACTTTGGTTTCTCGTACATTTTACGCACAAGGACAAACAGGACAACAATTATTGTTAGGAGCTTATTCTGCAATGAACCGTCAGATTGGTCGTGGAAAAGTAAAAATGTACAACCGTCACGAAATGTTAGACATTGTTATCGTGAATGGAAAAGCGAGAGGTATTATCGCTCGTAACTTAGTTACTGGAGAAATAGAAAGACATTCTGCTCACGCTGTAGTAGTTGGTTCTGGAGGATACGGAAACGTGTTTTTCTTGTCAACAAATGCTATGGGAAGTAATGCAACAGCAGCTTGGAAAATTCATAAAAAAGGAGCGTTTTTTGCAAATCCTTGTTACACACAAATTCACCCAACTTGTATTCCGGTTTCAGGAGATCACCAGTCTAAATTGACTTTGATGTCTGAATCGTTACGTAATGACGGTCGTATTTGGGTTCCTGCAAAACAAGAAGATGCTAAAGCAATCCGTGAAGGAAAGAAAAAAGCAACTGATTTATCTGAAGCTGATAGAGATTATTTCTTAGAAAGAAGATATCCTGCTTTTGGTAACTTAGTACCTCGTGACGTAGCGTCTCGTGCTGCAAAAGAAAGATGTGATGCTGGTTTTGGAGTTAACAAAACTGGAGAAGCTGTTTACTTAGATTTTGCTGCAGCAATTAAACGTTACGGAACTGAAGAAGCTTTCGTAAAAGGTTTAGATGATAAAGATGCTGCTTTGGTGACTAAATTAGGAGCTGAAATCGTGAAGAGTAAATACGGAAACTTATTCCAAATGTATTACAAAATCGTCGATGAGGATCCTTATACAACACCAATGATGATTTACCCAGCGGTTCACTACACTATGGGTGGAACTTGGGTTGATTATAACTTAATGACTACAATTCCGGGATGTTTCTCAATTGGAGAGTCTAACTTCTCTGATCACGGAGCAAACAGACTTGGAGCTTCTGCTTTGATGCAAGGTTTAGCTGATGGATATTTCGTATTACCTTATACTATTGGGGATTATCTTGCTCCGGATATTAAAATGGGAGAAATTTCTACAGATTTACCAGAATTCGTAGCAGCAGAAAAAGAAGTAAAAGATCAAATCGATAGATTTATCAATAATAAAGGAACTCATTCTGTAGATTATTTCCATAAGAAATTAGGAAAGATCATGTGGGATAAAGTAGGTATGGCTCGTAATGCTAAAGGTTTATCTGAGGCTATTGTTGAGATTGCTGCTTTACGTGAAGAGTTTTATAAAGATGTAAAAGTTCCTGGAAGCGCTAACGAATTTAATCAGGAATTAGAGAAAGCGACACGTGTTGCCGATTTCTTAGAGTTAGGAGAATTGTTCGCAAAAGATGCATTGCACCGTAATGAATCTTGTGGAGGTCACTTCCGTGAAGAATACCAAACAGAAGAAGGAGAAGCACTTCGTGATGATGAAAACTTTGCATACGTTGCAGCTTGGGAATACAAAGGAAAACCAAGTGATGCTGTATTACACAAAGAACCTCTAGTTTACGAAAACATTAAATTAGTTCAAAGAAGCTACAAATAGTATTTAAAGAAGTCTTAATACTTGCTTTAATGCTTAAAACTTATACAAAATGAAACTTACATTAAAAATATGGCGTCAGAAAAACGCCCAAGATAAAGGAGGAATCGTTGATTACCCAATCGACGGAATCGAACCAGATATGTCTTTCCTTGAAATGCTTGATGTTCTTAACGAACAATTAATCAATAAAGGAGAAGAGCCAGTAGCATTTGATCACGATTGTCGTGAAGGAATCTGTGGTATGTGTTCATTATTCATCAATGGAGAAGCACACGGACCAGACAGAGGAGTAACTACTTGTCAGTTACACATGCGTATGTTTAAAGATGGTGATACGATTTTTATCGAGCCATTTAGAGCAAAAGCTTTCCCTGTAATTAAAGATTTAGTTGTTGACAGAAGTTCTTTTGACAGAATTCAACATGCTGGTGGTTTTATCTCGGTAAATACTTCAGGAAATACAATTGATGCAAATACAATTCCGATTAACAAACACGATGCAGATAAATCATTCGATGCAGCTGCTTGTATTGGTTGTGGAGCTTGTGTTGCAACTTGTAAAAACTCATCGGCAATGTTATTCGTTGCTGCAAAAGTATCTCAATATGCTTTATTACCTCAAGGTAAGATTGAAGCTGTTGATCGTGTATTAAACATGGTACACCAGATGGATCACGAAGGTTTTGGTAACTGTACTAACACTGGAGCTTGTGAAGTAGAATGTCCTAAAGGAATTTCTCTTGAAAATATTGCACGTATGAACCGTGAGTATTTATCTGCAAGCTTGAAAGGATAAAAATAAAATGCAATTTAGTTTTTATAAAAAACGCATTCGCCACGGCGAATGCGTTTTTTTGTTTTTGCCTATTCATAATACAATTGCGAAGCACTTATTTCTTGTTTTTCTTTCCCTTCTTGTCGGATAAAGCATTGTAGTGTAGAACTTCCTGCAGCATCAAAATAACTGATGTTTATCTTGTGAAATCCTTTTTCGAGTTTTGCTGCCCCAAAAGCTTCATTAATCCAATGTCTTCCGTCGTTATCAACAATAAGCTGGTTGTCTATAAATAATTTTGCACCATCGTCTACAATAGTCGAGAACTCATATTGTGCAGTTTCAGGAATATAGATATAGCCTTCAAATTTTAAACCCATATATAGGTTCTCTTTTGATTTGTATCTTTTCATTTCAATTACTCCTTCATGAATGCCTGACTTAATAAATTTGATAGTATCTAGTTCTAGTGTTTGTTGAACGAGTTTATTTGTATAGGAATATTTTAAGCCATTTTTGGTTGGCTTAATAGCTAAAGCAGGTTGGGTTTCGGAATTTTTAACTGAAATTGTGGTAATGGAACTTCTTCTTCCACTTGGACTTATTTGTACTACTTTGATGTTTCTAAATTCTCCTTTTGGGATATAAACTGTAACAGGTTTTGTGTAATTGCTGGCTGTTTCATCTGGATTATAACCATCGATGGTATAGAAAATTTGCCCATTTTTAATGGTTGGTTGCATTTCTAGAATGAATTTTGACGCTATAATAGTGGTGTCCTGAATTCCAAATGGGGTAGGGACTTTATATAATCGTTTTTCGGATTCCAATTTTTCGATATGATGTGGGAACCTTTTTAGCATTAAATTTGAATAATTTTTATTCTTTGTCTCTGTCCAGGCTATTTCTGCAAATGGAAATAGTCTTGGATATAGCATATAATTTAGCTTTGCTGGACTGGTTACATATTCCGACCAAATATTAGCCTGAACTCCATGAATGTATTTTTGTTGCTCTATGGTTAGGCTGTCTACGGGAGTTGGGTTGTAGTTGTATACTTCATGAACTGTGGTTAATCGACCAACTGATAATGGTTCTTGTAAAGAATAGCCTTGATTATGGTCGAAATAAACATAATCTTCCGGAGTCATTACTACTTTGTGTTTGTCTCTAGCTGCTGCAATTCCGCCAGATTTGCCACGCCATGACATAACTGCTGCATTAGGAGCAAGGCCACCTTCTAGAATTTCATCCCATCCAAAAATCTGTCTTCCGTTTGCATTTAGAAATTTTTCCATGCGTTTAATAAAATAACTTTGTAGCTCATGTTCATTTTTTAGACCAAGGTCTTTTATTCTCTTTTGACAATTCGGACATTTTTCCCATCGTGATTTTGGACATTCATCTCCGCCGATATGAATGTAGTTACTTGGAAAAAGTACCATTACTTCTTTTAAAATATCTTCTAAAAAAACAAAAATTTCTTCTTTGCCTGCGCAAAATACATCTTCGAACACACCCCAGGATTCAATTACTTTTAAGTCTGTAGATGGAAAACAGGTTAAGTTTGGGTAAGCAGCTACGGCAGCAGAGGCATGTCCTGGCATTTCGATTTCGGGAATAACGTTTACAAAATGCTCTTCGGCAAATTTTACAACTTCTTTGATTTCTTCCTGTGTGTAATAACCTCCGTAGGGAGTATTGTCAAAAAATCTTGGGAATCGTTCGAATTTATTCCCAACGAGTGTTTGTGCTCTTTTAGATCCGATTTCGGTAAGCTTAGGATATTTTTTTATTTCAATTCTCCAACCTTGATCATCAGTTAAATGCCAATGGAAATTATTTAGTTTGTAATAAGACATTTGGGCAATGAAATCTTTAATAACATCTGCCGAAAAAAAGTGACGACATACATCGAGATGTAATCCTCTATACGGATATCTAGGCTCATCGATAATTTCAATACATGGTAGTTTGATCTGAGAACTTACTGTTAAGTTATTTGGCAAAAGCTGAAGTAAACTTTGTACTGCATAAAATAGCCCTTGCTCTTGACCCGTAACAAAAATACCTTTTGGAGTAATATTTATTTTGTAAGCTTCCTTATCTCCTTTTGCGGAAGCGGATTCGGTTGTAAATTGAACCAAAATGTCAGCTTTCTTTTTAGGAGAGTTTTTGTTTATAACAGATTCAAAAATTTGAGCTGTTTTGAGTTCTTTGGAAGTGTATTTATTGTTTTTAAAAACAATTTTTATTTGTCCTTTTATAGCGATACTATCACCTGTTGCCTTATAAAAATTAGGTGCAGGAATTATAGTTGTATTGTTAGAAGTTTCTTGGGCATTCCCTAATGAATAGCACAATGTTAAAATAAATAGGAGGATTTTTTTCATGTTAGGGTTTTTGGTTGGTTAAAAACAAATTTAAAGTTTATAGTGATTTAAATTAGTTGTTTTGCAAAAAAATTGCACTGTGTGTTTTTGTATTTAATGTATTGTAAATGATGTTTTTTGTGTTGTTTTTGTGTTAGTTTTTTATTTCTTCCAGCAATATTATTGCATTATTTGTTTACTTTTGTTATAATAAATGGAAACGCATGAATGATAACGAATTGGTAAATTACACCAAGGAAGAAAGAAAAGCTCATATTTTAAAAGAGATTAACTTACATACCCGAGTGAGTTTCGACACACTTTCTAATCAATTGTTTGTTTCTGAGGATACAATTCGAAGAGATATAAATGAACTTGAATCAGAGTCTTTACTGATTAAGGTGAAAGGTGGTGCTATGACAAAAGCATATCATCATTCTTCGGTAACAAAAACTTACGCAGGTGAATCTAAACAAATAATTGCAAAAAAAACTGTTGGATTGCTTCACGACGGAATGGTTTTGTTAATTGGTGGAGGAACTACAATTAGAGAGTTTATTCGATTAATTCCTAATGATTTAAATCTTACCATTTTTACCGTAACTGTTTTATCTGCAGTTGAACTTTTGGATAAACCTAATGTGAAAGTTATAATGATTGGTGGGAGTATTTCGCCTTATAGTCAAATGTGTGTGAGCGGAGATGTGTATCATCAGTTATCAAGTATTAAGGTTGATTTATTAATTTTAGGAACAAATGCATTAGATGTCAAAGGAGGTTTTTCAGACTCTGATTGGGAAACTGTTCAGGTAAAAAAAGCAATGATTCAGGCTTCTCAAAAAACGGCTATTCTTACAATATCCGAAAAATTGGATACGGTTTTAAAGATGAAAATTGCCAGCTTATCCGAAGTAGATTTTGTAATAACTGAGGTTGATCCTAATCATGAAAAGCTTCAATCGTATAAGCAGGCTGTTCCAAATTTGACTTTTATTTAATCCCAATTTTTTATTAGGAAGTTTATCCAGTTTTGATGGAAGATATTTTTTAAATCTTCTTCTGAATATCCATGGCTTCTAAAGATGAAGACTAATTTTTGTAAATCGGCTATAGTGTTTAAATCATATGGTGTTTGTTCTGTGCCAAATGCGCCATCTAAATCTGAGCCTACGCCAATGTGATTTGCATTTCCTGCCAATTGGCATATGTGGTCCATATGTTTAAAAACGGTTTCGAGATTACATTGCATTCCTAATGGAGTAGAAACACCTCGTTCCCAGTTTGGTACCAACATCCATGCATCTAATGCGCCACCTATAACTGCTCCTCTGGAAATGAGTTCTTTGATTTGATCATCACTATATTGTCTATTATGATTTACTAAGCTTCGGCAATTATTGTGACTTGCCCAAACTGGACCGTTATAGTTTTCTAGGGCTTGCCAAAAAGCATCGTCACATAAATGTGTTGCATCCAGAATAATATTTAAACGTTCCATTTCTTTAAGCAATTCGATTCCGTTTGCGCCCATTTTTCCTGTAGAATCGGTTCCGTTAGCATAACGACCTGGGCCATAATGTGCGGGACCAATAGCTCTTAGTCCGTAATTGTGCGCTTTTTCTACGTATGAAATATCAATAAGGGAATCTGCACCTTCGAGACTTAAAATATAGCCAATAGGTTTTTTGTCGTTTGGAGTGCCATCATTCCATAATTCAATTTGTTTTAGTAATGATTTCTTGTCGGTAATTGCAGTCATTTCGCCTTCCTCTTCCATGCATTTGTACCAAGAGACTTGTGCTTGTGTTTGCGCCCAAGCTTGTTGTGGCGAATTCCAACCAGGAATTTTACTATCGGGTTTAACAAATCGCGCTATTTGAGTAGCTACTACAATCCCGATGTTTCCTTTTCTTAAATCTGGGAATGATACGGTAGCTTTTTCTCTATCTGGTTTGTCATTCATTCCTTTTTCTAAATGACGCAATGTAGATACATCATTTCTTAAATCTCTATTCCATTCCATAGCATTCATGCTTAGGTCTAGATGTGCATCAAATATGAACATAGTGTTGTATTTTATTTTTAAATACTTATTTTTTTATTGCGGGCAAGAACAGTCCATTGATTGTAAATATCTTGCTGAGAGTTTACTACTTGAACTGTTTCGTATAAAGCACAAGTAGGACAAATATGGTAAGGGATTGCATAAATGGTGTCGCCTAGGTTGTATTGTTTGTTTCCTTTGTTTTCGAGAACTAAATGTTCTTCGGAATGCGATATTGGAATTAACTTATCGTCATTTAAAATTGTCAAACGTTTGTCTATTGGGTTTTCTGATGCCACAGATTTATATCCAATATCGATACATAAGGTGTTTTCTGTGGGTTTAGAAATAATTGTTCCTACTAAAACCGCTGCGGGTTTAAAACTCTGTTCAGGTAAATTAGTCTGATAATTAATATCCCAAAATACAAATGTACCTGGGCTAGATTCTACATTTTCCTGAGTGGCATAAAACGGAAATGTATTAGAGCCACCAGCAACAATTTTTAGTTTGTAATCTAGTTTTTGCTCAAGTGTAGAAAGTTTATCTGTTATCTGAGTAAATGAATCTGATGCTTCTTTTGTTCGTTGCTCGATAGTGCCTTTTAAATGGCCATCATAAATATGTAATCCTAAGAAATTGATATTTGGTAATTGGATTATGGCACTGGCTAAATCACTCCAATTGCTTTTAAAATTTATTCCGGTTCTATTCATTCCAGCATTTATATCAAGATAGATATTTAGCTTTAAATTGTAGCTTTTGCCTAACTCGGACAATTCGTTTGCTGTGTCGATATTATCGACAATAGTCGAAAAATTAAGGCGAGGATATTTATGTAGTAAGGTAATCCAGCGTTTTTGTTTTAATCCTGTGGGTTGATAGGCTAATAATATATCAGGAACATTGTGAATGGCACATAATTCGGCCTCGGCAATAGTGGCACATTTTACTTTGTTTATTTGATATTTTTTAAACAAATCAAGAATTTCTCCAAGTTTATGCGTTTTTATATGTGGTCTTAATTTTTGAGTATTCCCATTTACAGATTCAATTAAATGCTCGATATTGTATCGAATACGGTCGATATAAAGCGCTAAAAAAGGAGTGTCAATACGCGTTTCTGGATTTATTTCCCACCAATTATTTCCCATGTCTTTATTTTCTGGTTTTATCAACAATAGCAATTAAATTTTTAAAAGCTTCAAATGATTTATTATAATCTAATTGAGATAACATTTCTTTGGAGAACAAATGAGAGCCAATCCCTACACAAACAACTCCTACTTTAAACCAGGATTTTAAATTGCTTTCCTCTAATGTTACTCCGCCAGTAGGCATCAGTTTTAAATTTGGGAATGGTGCTTTTATAGCTTTTACATAATCAGGACCTCCTATTTTATCAGCAGGAAAAAGTTTAACTATTTCGGCTCCTAATTTATTAGCATGAAGAACTTCGTTTAATGTAGCTGCTCCCGGAATCCAATAAAGATTATTTTTTAAACAATAATTTCCTATTTCTAAATCTGTATGTGGGCATATAATGCAATCTGCACCAAGTTTATGGTACGTTTCGGCATCATTTAAGGTCAGGACAGATCCAACAGCCAATTTTATATCTAGGTTATTTGTGTTTCTAAAATTTACCATTTGGGTAAAAACTTCTTTTGCATCATCAGCACGTGCAGCAAATTCAATGATTTTAATTCCTGAATCTGAAGCAGATTTTAGTATAATCTCGGCAGTTTTAATGCTGATTTGTGTGACTAAAGGAAGTACTCTTTGTGCTTTTAAAATATTATACATTTTGTAATTATGTTTTATCTATTAATTCTATTACTTGAGCCGTATTTGATAAAATGGTTTATTTCTTCGGATGTAGTTATTGCAAAGTCTCCTACTACGCTTTGTTTTATAACGCCACATGCCGTTGCCCAATCTATACATTCTTGTCCTGATAGATTGTTTTTAAGGCTGTAAAGTAATCCTGCGGTAAAGGCGTCTCCTGATCCAATCTGGTCGGTAACTAAATGTATTAGATATTGTTTTGATTCGTAAAATTTACCTTCGTGAAATAACATGCCTGAATACAAATGGGTTTGACCTTCTGATTTTCTGAAGCTCATAGCTAATGTTTTTAGGTAAGGCATTTTTTCTTTTAATAACTGATATGTTTTTTGGAATCGATTAGAATCGGAATCATTTTTGTCTGTTTTAATACCAAAATATATTTCTGTCGAATCTAAATCGGCTACAGTAATTGTGCTGTAATAAAGAAGGTCGGGCATTATTTCTGAAGGACTTTTTCCGTATTGCCATAATTTTGTACGAAAGTTAAAGTCAGAGGATATTGTTAAGCCTTTGTTATGAGCTGCTAATATTGCTTTTTTGCAAACTAAACCAGCCTCATTAGAAACTCCTGGGCTGATTCCAGACCAATGAAAATGGGTTGTATTTTCTAAAACTTTATCCCAATTTATTTCATCTTCGGCAATAGTTGCAAAAGCCGAATTATTACGGTCATAGATTACCTGCGATTGTCTTATCTGATTACCTGATTCGATAAAATATAAGCCAATTCTATCTCCTCCATAAATACAATCTGTGGTATTTACATTGTATTTATGGAGTTCATTTAATGCAAGCTGAGATAGGTCGTTGTTAGGTAAACGAGTTATGTAATTGGTATTTATGCCTAATTGTGAAAGTAGTACACAAACATTTGCTTCGGCTCCTCCTATATGAACCTGCATTTCTTTGGCTTGCGTAAATCGATTGCCATTGGCTATGCCCATTCGTAATAGAAGTTCTCCAAATGTTGCAATTTTTGTTTGTGAGGTATTTGTATTCATAGTTATTATTTTTTTTGCCACTCCCGATAGCTATCGGGATTCACAGATCAAACATTTAATATTTTTTTACCATTAAGATATTAAGAAAATTAAGCTTGACTTCTTAATGAAAATTAGTAGGTTAAGAAAAATTAAGCTTAGATTCTTAATGAAACTTAATGTCTTAATGGTTTAATTAAAAAAATTAATGTTAATCATTGAATCCCGATAGCTATCGGGAGTGACATAACTTTTTTAATATAATTCGAAAATCGCTTCTACCTCAACAGGAATATTATCGGGTAAAGAACCCATTCCTACGGCACTTCTTACTCCGATTCCGTTTTCTTGTCCCCATACCTCAGCAAATAATTCGCTACATCCATTAATAACATAAGGATGACGTAAAAAATCAGAGGTACAATTTACCATTCCGAGTACTTTAATTACTCTTTTTACTGCGTTTAGGCTTTCAAAATTGGTAACAATTGTTGATAACATTGTTAATCCTACTTGTCTAGCTGCTAGTTTACCTTCTTCAATATCCATGTCTTCTCCAATTCTTCCTATGATTAAAGATTTGTCGTCTTTAACAGGACCATGACCAGATAAATATAAATATTTGCCATCGATTAAGAATGGTTTGTATATGCCTAAAGGTTTAGGAGCTGGGGGTAATGTTAGGCCAAGTGATTCAAATTTTTCTTGTGGTAATAAGCTCATAATATTAGTGTATAAAAATGTTTAATATAAAAATAAAAATAATTCCAAGGACGGATACTAATGACTCCATCACTGTCCAGGATTTAATGGTGTCTTTCATGCTGGTGCCAAAGTATTCTTTGAACATCCAGAATCCAGGATCGTTTACATGAGAGCACATCAGGCTACCTGCGCCTATAGAAAGAACCAATAAGTTGGGGTCTAATGATTTTAATTGTAATAAAGGTACTAAAACTCCGGCAGTCATTAAGCCTGCGGCAGTGGCCGATCCAACACAAATTCGTATTAATGCAGCTATTAACCAGGCAAGTAAATAAGGATGAATGTCTATTTGTATTAAAGATTCGACAATGGTTTGGCTTACGCCGCTTACCATCATTACTTCTTTTAAACTTCCGGCTCCACCAATAATAAGTACTATTAATGCAACGTCTTTTATCGCAACTGCATATTTGTCCATAATGGTTTTCATGTTTTTACCTGTACGAAAGCCTAATGTGTAGGTGCAAATGATTAATGAAATTAACATGATAATACTAGGTTCGCCTATAGTTTTGCATAGTAGTTCTACTTGTTCGTTTTTCCAGACTAATGGTAATAAGGAAGTAATCGTTAAACCAAATACTGGAAATAATGAAGAAGCTATACTTGTAAAAAAACTAGGTTTTGTAGCTTGGTTTGTAGGTTCTTCGGTTGGAACAATAGTGTTTTTATCATTAGATTTAATATTCTTAAGCGTGTTAGAGAATAATAAACCTGCAATAAGAATAGTTGGTATAGAAACAATAATACCATAGGTTAAAACCAAGCCAATGTCGGCACTTAAGGTATTGCTTAAAGCCATTGGCGATGGATGGGGAGGTAAAAAACCATGTGCAACCGAAAGTGACGCGAGCATAGGAATACCTATATATACCTTGGGTAGTTTAAACTGATTGGCTACAGAAAATATTAAAGGAACCAAAAGTATAAAGCCTACACTATAAAATAAAGGGATTCCAACAATAAATCCTGTAATCATTAAACCTAATCGTACGTATTTTTCGCCTGTCCATTCCATAACTGTCTTTGCAATTACAGATGCGGCTCCAGAAAAAACGGTAAGTTTACCAATGCAGGTACCAAATATGATAATTAGGGCAATTGAGCCCAGCATATCGCCCAAACCTTTTTGAACGGTTTGTGTTAACGTTATTATTGGCAAACCTAATAGTAGGCCTGCCAATAATGATGTTATAATAAAGGCAATAAATGGGTTGATTTTAAACCAAGTTATTTGTAGCACTAAAAAAATAATGCATGCCGAAAGAATTATAATACTCATTTAATTTACTTATATTATTGTTTATCCCACCACATTCTTGTTGTAAACGCATCGCTGCCCTGACGCTTAACTGCTTCTGCTAAGTTAGCAGAATTAACAGAATATTCGGCAGTTGGATATTTAAAACGCCTTGGTATTGTGCCGTTTGTCACGTTTCCGGGAAAATTTACAGGAGTTAATATTGGGTAGCCAGTTCTTCTCCAGTTTGCATAAACTTCTTGTTCATCTATAAATAAAGCAATCCAGAATTGAGTATGTATCTGATTCATTTTTTGATCAAATGTGCCTCCAGCCAAATATGGATTTGCAGTTAAATATGGGGTTGCATCAGTTATGGCGTAAGAAGGACCGTAAATCACAGCATTTAGGAAAGAAGCTTTTACCGCTTTTTCGTATAAACTTTGGTCAGATTCTCCCACATACCATCCTCTAAGAGCAGCTTCTGCCAGATATAAATTAGTTTCGGCATTGCTAATTATAATAAGAGGAGAGTCAACTTTAAGAACGGTACTTTGGTTTGGTTCAGAATAAGTAGCCTGCTCAATTGGAGTTGGTGCTATTTTAGTTCCGTTTGGAAAACCTTTTTGCACGGCAGGACTTGTATTTTGTACCGTACCTTGCCAAACACCTGAGTATATACTAATTCTTGGATCGTTAGTAGTTTTTAGTATATCAATAAAAGTTTTACTAAGTTTTCCGCCTTCATTGTTTTTTTGTCCGAAAGATGATTTTGCAAAATCAAGATTTATTGGATCTAGAGCAGATGGATTACGGTTTATATCGTTTGGCCCGTCTTTATATTCCATTATGGCATTATCGGCAGCATTAAGGATTACCCCACCTGTAATTGCCTTATTTACCCAAGTTTTAGAAAGCGCAGGGTCAACTTTAGATAATCTCATTCCTAATCGAAGCATTAATGAATATGAAAATTTCTTCCATTTATTAATATCACCATCGTATATTAAATCAGCCTCGCCAAAACTAGGTTTGGATGTGGTTAATGCTGATGCTGCTTCATCTAATTCTTTCAGTAAATCTTTATATATAAATTCCTGACTATCATATTTAGGTAAAAAAAGAAGATCAGAATTTGCTTTTGCAGCTTGAGAGTATGGAACGTCTCCATATAAATCTGTAACACGGTGAAATAGGTAAGCTCTCCAAATTCTGGCAATATTATACCTGTTGATATTTTCTGGATTATCCTTTAGTGTGTTTATTACAATAGTTACTTCGTTTATTGCATTTGGATATATTCGTGCAAAAAAGGCAGAGTAATATACTTCGTTGTCAAGGTATTTGTCTCCTGCTCCTGATGCTTCTTTGTAAGTGGAATAATGTTGCATCATTTGACCACATTCAATAATTGAGGTGAAAAAATAATTATTGTTTAATCCGTCAAGCTGAGATCTGCTAAAAATGAAATTTGGAGTAGGTTTATCTACTGCATTTGGATTTGTATTAGTTTCTTCAAAATCTTTAGTACAAGCTGATATGCTTAATAAAAGGATGCCTGCTATATATAGGGTTGTTATCTTTTTCATGTCTTTTAATTTTTATATTTTAACACTTAAGCTTAAACCAAAACTTCTGGTTCTAGGTACACCAAATTGTTCTATACCTTGAGCATTACCAGCGCTAAAAACTGATTCAGGATCTACGTTTGGAGTTTTCTTATAAAGAATGAATAAATTTCGGGCAACAAATGAAATTGATGCTGATTGAATTACAGAAAGACCTTTAATCTTATTAATAGGCAATTGGTATCCGATAATTACTTGTCTCAATTTTACAAAACTAGCATCATAAACAAATTCAGATGTTATGTTTTTTAATCCGTCATAATACGTTCTTAAGTTTTCAGGAGCAATAACCATATCTACAGTTCCTCCGTTTTTATCAACACCTTTTATTGGTAATCCATTTTCACGTCCTTCCAGAGTAAGTTTTGTAAGTCCCATACGAGTTCCATATAAATCGGTACCAGAATATAGGCTACCTCCAAATTTTGCATCTATCAAAAAGCTAAATGTTATTGCTTTGTATCTAAATTCATTACTAAGTCCTGCTCCCCAAGGATGTACACCTTGACCTAATTCTTCAAGTGGTCCTCTTTCTGTGGTAGCCGAGCCTCCGCTTACATTATAAACAGTGTTTCCATTTGCATCTTTAAGAGGTTTATATCCTTTTATGATACTATATGGTCTGCCAACATCACTTGCAATAATCGCATAATTATTTACAGAAGATGCCATTGTTATAGAGGTTAATTCTTCGGTTAAGGCCTCTACTGTGTTTTTGTTATAAGATCCATTGAAGGTAACATCCCATGAGAAATTTTCTGAACTCATAATTTTTCCATTAATTAAAAGTTCTACACCTTTGTTTCTCATTTTTCCGAGATTTAATAAAGAAGTAGTTGCTCCAGATGCATTGGATATAGTAGTTTCTACAATGTCGTTGGTTGTTTTACGATTGTACCAAGCAAAATCAATGTTCATACGATTATTAAAAAAACCTAAATCTGTACCTATTTCAAATGTTGTTGAGGTTAAAGGGCTTAGAGTAGGGCTAGGTACTCTTGAGCTAGTTGGACCTTGGAGTTGTTGCCCATTATGGCCTCCTTGAATCATAGAGTAAGATGGATTTAATGCGTATGGGTCAGGAGTTGCTCCACCTACTTGTGCCCATGAACCTCTTAATTTTGCAAAAGAAACCCAGCTTGGCATTGTTAATATGTCTGAAACTATTACGCTAGATCCAATAGAAGGGTAGAATACGGTGTTATTATCTTTAGATAGTGTAGAGAACCAATCTTGGCGTCCTGTAAAGTTTAAAAAGAATACATTTTTATAATCTAAATCTATCGCACCGTAAACTGAGTTGGTTTTGGTTTTTCCGTAAGGGTATGTATAGCTTACAGTTTTTAAGTTTGTTAGTGAGTAAAAATCGTCTAGAACAAATCCTGTTCCATCCACTCTTACTTCGTCTCTTAGTGTCGTTCTCGAATTAACTCCTATTAATGAGCTTAAAGAAATTCCTCTGTATATGTTTTTCTTGGTGTAATTAAGTATTGCTTCAGAATTTATATTAGATAATATCATTTTTGAACCCTGAACATAACCATCAGGAGTATTTAAAGATGTTTTAGGGATGTATCCAAAGAATTCATAGTTTGTGTAATCTTGACCAATACGACCTTGTAAAAATAAATCTGGTGTAAAGTTTAACTTTACGTTTGCCATTCCTACAAAACGGTTTTTAGTATCATTATTTTTAATTCTATTCACCACAAATTGAGGATTTGTTGCAACGGGAACAGGGTTCCATGCTACTTCTTTTCCGTTTTCATCATATCCAGGAGCTAAGTTTCTAATGTCTACAGTATTTGCAATTAAGTAAGTTCCCCAGTTTGGGTTTGCTTCAGCATCGGATACAGTTGGTCTGTTGTTTGATTTTTCTAGATTGTATTGTGTTACCACATCAAATTTTAACCAATCAGTTAGATTTACATTACTGGCTAAATTGATTGTTTTGCGATTAAAGTCGGCATTTGGTACAATACCTTCGCTATTCATATTAGAGAATGAAAGACGACCACTTGCTTTGTCGGTACCACCAGATAACGCAATTGAGTTTATATATGTAGTTCCAGGTCTGTAGAAATTTTTAATATTATCTTTTTGTGGGCTATAAGGTCTTTTTACTCCATCAAATTGCACTACATCAGTTCCGTCCATTTTAGCTCCCCAAGACCAGCGTCCGGTAGCTATGGCTTCATTTTGGGTTAAAGGCTTTTTGCCCGCATCTCCAGCTCCATATTCATATTGCCAATCTGGTATTACTGCGGGAGTTTCTAGAGTAAATGATGTGTTATAGTCAATCCCGATACCTTTTTGAGCAGAACCTCTTTTGGTTTGAATCAAGATTACTCCATTAGCAGCATTAGCACCATATAAAGCCGCAGCAGTTCCTCCTTTAAGAACTGTTATAGACTTGATGTCGTCAGGATTTATTAAAGCAGTTCCATCTCCTCTGTCAACATTTAATTTTGGTGAGCCAGGCGCATTTCCGGTTCCAGGTAAATTAAGTTGTGTGTTGTCTATTGGTAAATCATTTACAACATACATAGGTTGATTATTTCCGTTTAAGGAACCATTTCCACGTATTACAACTCTGGTCGAACCGTTTGGTCCTGTTGCTGTACTGCTAACGTTTACTCCGGCAATTTTACCCACCAAAGCATTTGAGATATTAGCTTCTTTCGCTTTGTTAAACTCAGACCCTTTTAGCTCGGTTACTGCATAGGTTAGAGATTTGCTTACTTTTTTAACGCCTAATGCAGTAACAAAAACTTGTTCTAAAACATTTTCAGATGGTTTTAAACTTATAAGTAATTGATTTGTGCCATTTATTTTGGATTCGCTTGTTCCGTATCCCATGTAGTTAACGACAACAAAACTTTCACTTTCAGGAACATTTAGTTTAAAGTTTCCGTTTTCATCAGTAATCGTTGCTATTCGGTTATTGCTTTTTGCGTATACGGTTGCTCCAGCAATTGGCATTCCGTCATCTTGACCTACTACTTTACCAGTTATCTCAATTTGACTCGTGCTTTGTTCTAAGGAATGCTTTTTTATTGCATTTTCATGTGCGTTTATTGTTAGGCTCATTCCTCCAATAAATACTAAAGATAATAATTTGGTTTTCATAATTTTCTGGTTTTCATTGTTTTGTGGTTTGGTTGGTTATTTGTTTGTGGTCAAATATATATAATTTATTCTCACGATTTGAAATATTTTTGCAATATTTTGCAAAAATATTGCAATATTTTTTTGTTTAATGTTTTTTTATTCCCAAAAGTGTGGTGTTTGTTGAGTTGAATGAGTTTTAAGAAATAATCTATTTGGAGTTAAAGTCGAATGAGCTGATTTATTTTAAAAAAGAGTATTTTTACAATATGAAAATTGCATTAATTCAAACAGATCTATACTGGGAAAGCCCAGAAAAAAACCGAAATTATTTCGAACAAAAGATTCATGAAATTAGCGAAGCTGTTGATTTGATTGTGCTTCCCGAAATGTTTTCTACAGGATTTACTATGAATCCTTCTAGTGTTGCCGAAACAATGCAAGGAGAAACCGTTGAGTGGATGAGTTTATTAGCTAGAGCTACAAAAAGGGCAATTACCGGAAGTTTGGTAATCGAGGAGAATGGGGAGTTTTATAATAGGTTATTATTTGTTTTTCCCTCAGGAGAAACAAAATATTATGATAAGCGACATTTGTTTACTCTTGCAGGAGAAGATAAAGTGTATACCAAAGGAGATCAGAAACTAATTGTAGATTATTTAGGATGGAAAATATGTCCGCTAATTTGTTATGATCTTAGATTTCCTGTTTTTTCTAGAAATACAGAATCCTATGATTTGCTATTATATGTAGCCAATTGGCCTAAAATACGCACTAATGCATGGGATACATTATTAAAAGCGCGTGCTATCGAAAACATGTGTTATTCGGTAGGAGTAAACAGAATTGGTTTAGATTATCATGGATATGAGCACATTGGGCACTCACAAGTAATAGATTTTCTTGGAGAATATTTAATTACTCCCCAAGAAATAGAAGGTGTTTTTATTACGGAATTAGATAAAGAAAAAATGTACGAAACAAGAAAAAAACTTGATTTCCTGAATGATAAAGATCAATTTATAATCCAGGGATTATAGATTATTTCTTTTTATCGGTTTTCTTTTTGTCTGTTTTTTTATCAGATTCTGGATTATAAGGAATGCTTAGATCAAAAACTTGATCAACATCCCAATTGGCTCTAACGTCGATTTCTTTTGAGAAATAAATAACCTCTTCAGCATATCTTTTTTCTAAAAAATTTCCTGGATCATACTGCTTGTTTTTATTATCGTCATAAATCGCACGAAGAGTAAATAAGCTTGGCTCCAAGAGGTCAAATTCTATTTTAGTATTACCTTCAGTGTATTCAGTCGCAAGAACCGTTTCTCCTTTTTGATTTGTTAATTCAATGATTATAGGGAACCGTTTTGCATTCTGTAAATTAAGGATTAGATTTCCGTAATCAGCAGGAGCTTTTGTTGTTAAAGTATATTTTAAAGTGTCATTTGTTTTTTCGTAAAAATCAATCAATGCTCCAGGCAAAAGAGTAAATGAATATTTTTCAGAAGGTTCTTTTTTGAAGTCAAAGAATAGACGTTGATCAAAATCATCATATTCAGTTTTAAAAGGAACTGCGACAGAATCTTTGTTTATTAGTTTTATTTTTGATTCATCAAAACGAACCAAAGGAGTTCCGCTTTCTAATGTAAATCGGTCTCTAAAATGGATAATTCCACTTTGCAGCGCATTAATATGTAAAGTATCTTTCTTTTGATCTTTTATCTTAAAAGAGTAATTCTTTTTGTAGTTGTCTTTGGTGATTTCCATCGATAGAGAATCGACTTTTAGAGGTTTGTACCATACCTGAAGTGAATCTTTTTTAGGAAATTGAGTAACAATTGTTGGGAGAATTTCTCCGTTGTTCTTTAAGATAATCTTAGGCCTGGAGTTCTTAAAATTTTGTTTTCCATCGTAACCTACAACCAGTCTGTTTCCTGAAACCTGAGCAGGTTTATGTGTTTTTAAAGGTAGTACTTCTTTAAATAATTCTAATTCATAAATAGTATCATTAGGTATTGTAATAGGATGTTTTATAAATCCTATTTTGTCATCCTTAGGGTTGAATTTATTGTTATTTCCTTTGTCTTTTAGAGCAACCAGAAGATATTTTCCAGCCTTTAGATTCTCTAATCTAAACGTCTTTAAACTATCTAATGTGTTGGTAATATATCGTGGATTTTCCTTGTAAACAACCGAATCTTTATAAGTGTCGTTTATTTCATAAAGCATTACAGATACAAATGAGTCTGATTGTTTATCATGTGCATCTTTTATTTTTCCACCAAGAGCCAAGGAGTCTATATAGCTTCCTGTAGAAAAAATGTACTTAAATTGGTTATACGGATTTCCCTCATTATTATCGGTAATACTTTGCCCAAAATTAAAACTATAGGTAGTATTAGGTTGTAAAGTGTCGTTTATTTTTATAGTGATGTATTTGCTCGCCGTTGTAGGATTTATGAGAGGTTCATGCTTCATTGGTGGCGAAATAATCAATTGTTTATTCGCGTTTTTAATTTTTACATACTCATCAAATGTCAATTTTATAGTATTGCCTTTAAATTCGGTACTAAAATTTTTAGGAACACTAGATAATAAAACAGGTGCAAGGGTGTCTTTTAATCCTCCGGTTATGCTTCCGCGTTTGGCGCAACTTACCATTAATAAGGTCAATAAAAAGAAAATATATTTTAAGTTGCTTTTCAACATAATCGGTTTAGATTTTTATTGCACAAAATAACAATTATATTTGCTTTAATCGAAATTTTTTATCGAATTATTGGGAGTTGTTACTTTGGATTAAAATAAAGGTAAGCTAGATTTACCTCAAATTATTTATAGATAAACCTGTTTGTATTCTTTCGCTAAAATAAAATGTATCCTTACATTTGACAGTAAATTTAATTTAGAATATTTTGAAACTTCGCGTTGTCTTTAGTGTTTTGTTTTTATTATTGATTTCATGTAATAAACAAGAAAAACCAGTTGCAGCTTTTTATTATTGGAAAACCATCTTTAAATTATCTACAGTAGAGAAGGAAGCTTTGCAGCAAAATAATATCAGTAAGGTTTATATTCGATATTTTGATGTCGATTTACACCCAAAAACTCAAGAAGCATTTCCGCTGAGTCCAATTCATTTCGAAAATAAAACAGAAAACTTAACGATAGTCCCAGTGGTATACATCAAAAATAAAGTGATGTTAAAAAAAGGAATTGATGTTGATAATCTGGCTAAAAAAACATTTGATTTTATCGAGTTAATAAACAAGAAAAATGGAATCTCGTGTCAGGAAATTCAAATCGATTGTGATTGGACATTGGCGAGTAAGTCAAATTATTTAAAATTTATAGAAACTTTCAAGAAGATATCTCATAAAAAGCTTTCGGCTACAATACGTTTACATCAGGTAAAATATTTTGAAAAGACTAAAATTCCAAATGTAGACAGGGGAGTTTTAATGTATTATAATATGGGGACAATTGCGCCAGATTCTCTTAATTCAATTTACGACAGAAGAGTTGCGCAGCGATATATAAAAAGTTTAAAAAAATATCCTTTACCGCTTGATTTTGCCTTGCCAATTTATTTTTGGGCGGTACATATCCGAGACAATAAAGTAATAGGATTAAAAAGTAAAATGAATGTAGAAGAATTGCAAAATGATGCTAATTTTGTACTAAGTCGTAAAAAATATTTCACTGTAAAGAACTCAAATTATAAAAATGGGACTTTTTACAAGCAAGGCGATATTTTAAAAATGGAGATAATATCGAGGGATGATTTGCTGGAAATGGCTTCTGATTTAGAAGAGAATACAGCTCAATATCCAAAAGAAATTATTTTTTACGACTTAGATGAATTCAATTTAAAAAATTATGAAAAAAATGTTTTTAAACAAGTTCTTTCTTGTTTCTAGTGGTGTTTTATTGTTTGCTTACGGTATAATTTATGCTTGCGGAGGCGGTGACGATTGGGGAATGGGGTATAGTTCTAATTTTACTCCCGAAACTTTTGTTGAGAAATCATACAGACCATTGTTTTTATCAGGAGAAGTTTTTTACGGAATCGGTTTCGATACTGAACATAATTCTAGATTTAATGAAGATATTAAATCAGATTGGAATGCCTATTTAAAAACTAAAGTTGATACAGCTACAGTAAGTTATTTTTTAATAGGGGATAATACGTCAAGTTATTCGTATGATAGAGAAAAAGCTTCAAAATATAAGGGAGAAATTGAGCAACTTCACGTTTTTTTTAAAAATAAAAAAGCGAATCAGTCTTCTTTAAAATGGGGTAAAAAAATAAACCTGAAAGATGATAAAACGAAAGCTTTTATTGAGTTTTTGTATTTGGCACAAAAGATAGAAACAGTTTCGGTTGGAGAAAATTATTGGAGTTATGAGCCAAGGGTAGCTGATACTTTTGATGATTTTAAAATGATCCAATCTATCGAAAATGTTTATAATACGATATCAGATCCGTTCCTGAAAAACAGATATTGGTTTCTTACCATGAAAGCCTATTTTTATAGTAGTAATAAGCAAAAAGCAATTGCATTTTTTAATAAAACAGAAGCATCAGTTCCTAAAAATGTATTGTATTATCGTGCGCTTGCTTATGTGGCAGGAATAAATCACCAACAAGGTAGATATCCAGTATCTAATTATTTATACGCACAAGTATTTGATAAATGTCCAGAATTGAGAGTTGTTACAGCATATAGTTTTCGCCCAGAAAACGAAGCAGATTGGAATAAATCTTTGGCTATGGCCAAAAATAATAAAGAAAAAGCGGCACTTTGGGCAATTCATGGATATTATAAAGATGAAGCGCAAGCAGTTGATAAAATTTATCAATTAGATCCTAAAAATCAACACTTAAATTATTTGCTTACAAGATTGGTTAATCAACAAGAGCAAGGAATTAATAATTCATTTGAGTTGGCTAAAGTTAATTCTGAGGGTTCTACGGATTATAGTGCACCTGCAATAAAACAAACTGTTGCTGAAAATAAGAAAGGAAATCAGGCTAAAATTGATGTAAAAGCATTCGATTTAGTGTCTAAAATAGCTGCAACAGGAAATACAGAAAAACCGTATTTGTGGGATATTGCGCTAGGGTATTTGCAAACATTAAAAGGAGAGTTTGCTAAAGCAGATGAGAATTTTACGAAAGCAGAAAAAACAATGCCTAAAACAGAATTGGCTAATAATCAGCTTAGATTACTTCGTTTTGTAAATAATATGAGTAAAATCGATAAGCTAACTTCTAAAAATGAAAAAACAATCCTTAAAGATTTAAATTGGTTATATCAAGAGCTTCCAAAGCAAAAGGTAGGTGATTTTCGCTATGAAAACGCTTCTAGTTGGAGTAAAACGTATTTGATGACACTTTATACAGAGCAGAAAGATTATGTAATGGCAGAATTGTTTGCAAATACTTCGGCTTATGGTTATTGGGGAGCAGGAAATTCTTTTTATGATGTCGAAAAGAATTTATTAGGGATGAAAGCATTTTTGGCTAAGCCAAATAAAACTGAAATAGAAAAAATAGGATATAGTATTTATAATTTGAATTTAAATAATATTAATAATTTCCAAGCAATACAGGCAACGTATCAAAATAAAATTCCAGAAGCAATTGCTTTTATGCAACAAACAGATACATTGCAAAATAAGGTTTTTTACGGAAATCCATTTAATGGAAATATAAAAGATTGTCATGATTGTGATCATACAGCATTCCAGAAAAAGAAATATTCTCAGATAGAGTTTTTAACGACTATAAAAACGATGCAAGATAAACTTGCTAAAAATGAAGATGTATATACGAATAGCTTATTGCTTGGGAATGCATTTTATAATATTACACATTTCGGAAACGGGAGAAGTTTTTATGAAATCGGAATTGTAGGGTATGGTTCAAGTCCGTATTCATTTAGAGATTCTATGAAAAAAATGATTACAAATTGCTCGGTTCCTAAAATGTATTATCAAAAAGCACTTGAAGCTGCTGCAACAAAAGAGCAAAAAGCAAAATGTGTTTATATGTTGGCAAAATGCGAGCGAAATGAATATTATAATAAAAAGTATAATTCGGCAAAAAATTGGTGGGATATTCCAGAAGATAAGATTAATTTTTTAGCGTGGAATAGTTTTAAAATGTTGAAAAAAGATTATTCGGATACGAAATACTATCAAGACGTAATTGCCGAATGTGGTTACTTTAATACATACGTTAATCAATAAAAAGAATCTGTAATTTTTTAAATCAATTTAAGATGATGAATAAAATAGAACATATAGGAATTGCAGTTAAAGATTTAGAAGTTTCAAATCTTTTGTTTGAAAAGCTTTTCGGAGTCCCTGCATATAAATCAGAAGCAGTAGAAAGCGAAGGAGTGATAACTTCATTTTTTCAAAACGGACCAAATAAAATAGAGCTTCTGGCAGCAACAAACCCAGAAAGTCCGATTGCTAAGTTTTTGGAGAAAAAAGGAGAAGGGATTCATCATATAGCTTTTGATGTAACGGATATCATTGCTGAAGTGGAGCGTTTAAAAAATGAAGGTTTTGTTGTTTTAAATGAAACTCCAAAAAAAGGAGCAGACAATAAATTGGTAGTTTTTTTGCATCCCAAAAGCACAAATGGAGTTTTGATTGAGTTATGTCAGGAAATTAAATAATTTTAGAGTATTTAATGCGTAAGTTAGAGGTTTAATAATCAGGTAGTTTTGATTTTGTTGAAATTATTAACGAAATTAATGTAAAAATCACCCCCAAATATTTGCTACAAATGAAAAATAGTAGTAATATTGCAACCTCAAAACCGGTCCTATAGCTCAGCTGGTTAGAGCACCTGACTCATAATCAGGTGGTCCCTGGTTCGAGCCCAGGTGGGACCACAGTCTAAATTAGAAAAGCCTTTACAGTAATGTAAAGGCTTTTTTTGTAGATAAAAGTTTTT
This sequence comes from Flavobacterium sp. PL02, assembly GCF_035013205.1. Classification (NCBI taxonomy): domain Bacteria; kingdom Pseudomonadati; phylum Bacteroidota; class Flavobacteriia; order Flavobacteriales; family Flavobacteriaceae; genus Flavobacterium; species Flavobacterium sp. PL02. Next base: position 145 of record NZ_JAYGJP010000009.1, on the reverse strand, counting down.
TAGGTTTCAAAAAACAGGATCAGGTGCAAAAGTTGGGGATTAAGCAAAAAGATTAGATAATCTGAATAAGAAGAAATCAATATTTCTTACACCTCTAAATTGGCTTCTAAATGCTTTTATTTTTGCATTAAAAGATTCGGCAGAA
>NZ_JAYGJP010000008.1:0-214357 GCF_035013205.1 Flavobacterium sp. PL02 | reverse complement strand
ATTCGAACCCCCGGACCTGTTACAGTCAACAGTTTTCAAGACTGCCGCATTCGACCGCTCTGCCATTTCTCCAGTATGTCGCTTTCATTTCCTGATTGCGAGTGCAAATATAAGACGCTTTTTCGGTTCTCAAAACTTTTTTAGAGCTTTTTTGACGATTATTTTAAATTAATTTTCAACTACCTAATTATCAGTATTTCTCTTTTAAAATAATTTTGCGCTAATTTGCAAATTAGTCCATAATCGGGATTGGTTTTTTATTTTCATCAACAGCAACAAACGAAAAAGTACCTGAAACTACCGTCTCGCGAAGTTCAGAGTACATTTGTTCCATGAAAATATCTACATGAATTTTACAACTTGTTCTCCCAACACTATCAACTTTTGCAACTAATTCAATTAATGTTCCAGCCGGAATTGCTTTTTTAAAGTCAATTTGTCCAGTTGAAATCGTTACCACTTTCTTTCTGCTAAATCTGGTAGCACAAATAAAAGCAACTTCATCCATAAGATGAAGAGCAGTTCCCCCAAATAAAGTGTCATAATGATTCGTTGTACTCGGAAAAACAGCTTTAAATATACGTGTCTCAGATTTTACAATTCTTTCTTCAAATGTATCCATATACTTTAATAGCTTACGTATTCTGTTATTTCAAGTCCGTAACCTATCATACCAACACGTTTAGTTTGTTCTGTATTTGATACTAATCTAATTTTAGAGATATCAATATCATGTAGGATCTGTGCTCCTATTCCGTAATCTTTACTATCAATGATTACTTTTGGCGCTTTCATCACTCCTTGAGATTGTAATGTCTTAAGCTCAGCAATACGGTTTAATAAATTTACAGCTTGCATATCCTGATTAATAAACAATACTGCACCTTTACCGTTCTCATTAATAACCTTAAACATATCATCCAATTGTTGTTCTGGATTATTAGTTAAAGTACCTAATAAATCATTATTTACCTGAGATGAATTAATTCTGGTAAGGATAGATTCACCCAAACTCCAAGTTCCTTTTGTTAAAGCAATATGAATTTGTTTATTTGTTGTTTGCTCATAAGCTCTTAAACGGAAAGTTCCGAAACGAGTCTCTATATCAAAATCTTCTTTTTTTACAATCAAACTATCGTGTTGCATTCTATATGCTACCAAATCTTCGATAGAAACCAATTTTAAATTGAATTTTTTAGCAACTTCTACAAGTTGAGGTAAACGAGACATAGTTCCGTCTTCATTTAAAATTTCGCAAATTACACCCGCTGGTTTAAATCCTGCTAGTCTTGCAAAATCGATAGCTGCTTCAGTATGTCCTGTTCTTCTTAATACACCACCTTGTTTAGCTACCAAAGGAAAAATATGTCCTGGTCTTGCCAATTCATATGGTTTTGTATTAGGATCTGTTAATGCAAATACAGTCAGAGATCTATCGGCAGCAGAAATTCCTGTAGTAACTCCATTTCCTTTTAAATCAACCGAAACTGTAAAAGCAGTTTCCATATGATCTGTATTATTGGTAACCATTGGTTTTAAATCCAACTCTTTGCAACGACTTTCTGTTAATGGCGCGCAAATTAATCCACGTCCGTGTGTTGCCATGAAATTAATCATTTCTGGTGTTACCTTTTCGGCTGCAGCAAGAAAATCACCTTCATTTTCGCGATCTTCATCATCTACTACAATGATTACTTCACCTTGACGAATAGCTTCAATAGCCTCTTCAATGGTGTTGAGTTGTATTTTATTTGTTGACATAATTAGGTTTTGTTTTGAGAAGGAATAAACTTCTCAGAGAGTTTTTTAAATAACTTGTTCAATGGAGCCAAAATAGTATCCATATTAATTAAACCAATATCGTTTGTAGCACGATAAGTTAACAAAACGGCTAATGGTGTAAGTATAAAAGTAGACATCCAAGCTCCCATAAAAGGAGTTAATCCGTCTTCTTGTGAAATTCTTTTTCCAAAAGTATTGATAAAGTGAAAAGTAATAAATATCAAAACTGCAAAAACTATTGGTAATCCAAGTCCTCCTTTTCGGATAATTGCCCCGAGTGGTGCACCAATAAAAAACATTAAAAAACAAGCAAAAGCAATCACGAATTTCTCGTAAAGCGCCGTAAGATGTCGGTTAATATTTCGTTGTTTCTCTTTTAATTCATTTTTTGTAGCGTCAATAGAATACATTGCGCTTGTAAGATTGCTACTTGCCACTTTAAGTATTTCCGACTTTTTATCATTGGCATAGAGTGATAAAATATCGTTTGGCAAAGGTTTTTTCTTTTTATCTAATTTAGCTGTTGGTATACCTTTGGCAATACCCACTTTTTGATTGATGTTTTCTGAGAAAGAAAGTATTTCGGTATCTAAATTTTTACTTAATGAATCCAGCGTATAACGCAATTCACTAGCATTTAGCATTCCGTTTGTATTACCTATTTCCTGACTATCATCTACTTTATTTAATTCGGACAAATCGATGTTGATGATTTGCTTTTTAAATTTCCCTTTTATAAAAGGCATTTTACTTCTGTCTTCGTATTTCTTAGGCGTTACATCTTGGTAGTAGTAACCATCATTAAGAACTAACTGAAGAATACTAGATTTATCATTACTTATTAATTCGCCAGTTTTAGATTTAATAACGGTTTTATTTTCACCACTATTATTTGCTTTTTCATGAATGGTTACTCCTGTAAGCTTATTTCCATTTTCGCCTGATTTTTTATTTACCTTAATATTATAAAAACCAACATCACTAAATTGTCCTTCGGCTATAGCCATTGCAGGCTTAGCTTGCGCGATGCTTTTTCTAAAATTAATAAATTTATATTCAGCGTAAGGAATTACATTGTTTGCAAAGAAGAAGGCAACAATACTTAAAAAACAGATAAACACTATTAAACCTCTCATAGCTCGCTGTAGCGAAATCCCCGAAGCTTTCATTGCTGCAAATTCATAGTTTTCAGCCAGATTTCCGAATGTCATAATCGAAGCCAGTAAAACCGATAATGGCAATACCAACGGGATAATTCGAGGCATCGAAAACAATAAGAATTTAACAACTAAAATTAAATCCAAATCTTTACCCGCCAACTCGGCTATAAATAGCCAAACGGTTTGAAGAATGAATATAAAGAATAGAATTACAAATACAGTAGTAAATGTAAGAAGGAAAGTTTTTAGTAAGTATTTGTCTAGTATTTTCAACCCGTAATTAGTCTAGTTTATTGATGTAGTAATTTGGATATTTACTTTGCGCAAAGGTAAACTGATTTTTTGATAATGGCTGATTGGTTTTAAAAGAATTAACGGTTAAAGTAGTTTTTGTTCCGTTTTTACCCATTTCGATTAAATTATAAATATGCTTTGTTTGCACATCAATCCCCAAAAGAATCTCTTTACGCTGGTCTTTAGCGCTTGTTGGATTTAATTTTATGTATTGAATTTTTCTTCCTTTTACGTTCTGAACAATATCCATTGCATACTTATAACCAGAATTAAAAAAAGTCAACATTTTTGAAGGTGTAATTGCATTATCATCTTTTTCGTTAACTTTAGAAATCGTAATTTCCTCGTCTTCAGGAACAATTGTATATGTTTTTTGTCCGTCGAATATTTTGGTAACACCCATAAAATTCAATACAAACTGATTTCCTTTTATAGTTACATTTCCTTTGCTATCCTGATTAATGTTTTCTTTGGCATTATTCAGAGTATATTTAAAATCGATTACGATATTATCGTAGCTTTTTACTTTTGCAGTTACCTGATCCAATAATTCTTTGGCTTTTTTATCTTGGGCCTGAACAGAAAAAGTGACAAGGAATAAAAAAACAATTTGAAAAACCTTTTTCGTAAGGCCGTTTACATTATTTTTTTTGAAGTTTTGAATCGTTGATTTCATGATTTAATTGTTTTGTTCATTGTTAAAAAATTGATCAAGAGAACTTAAATCTAAAATATTTACACTTCTGGCTTTACTACCTTCAAATGGGCCTACAATTCCTGCAGCTTCTAATTGATCTATCAATCGACCTGCACGGTTGTAACCCAGCTTTAATTTTCTTTGTAATAATGAGGCCGAACCTTGTTGGGCATTCACAATTATCTCGGCAGCCTCTCTAAATAAAGTATCTCTTTCGGAAATATCCATATCAAGATTAATGCCAGTTTCTTCTCCTACAAACTCTGGAAGCAAATAAGCAGTAGAATATGCTTTTTGTGAACCAATAAAATCAGTAATTTTTTCAACCTCTGGTGTATCGATAAAGGCGCATTGTACACGAACAACATCGTTTCCGTTGGTATATAATAAATCTCCACGTCCTATTAACTGATCTGCTCCTTGCGTATCTAAAATAGTTCGCGAGTCGATCTTTGAGGTAACTCTAAAGGCTATTCTCGCAGGGAAATTGGCTTTTATCAAACCTGTAATTACGTTAACCGATGGTCTTTGTGTCGCGATTATTAAGTGTATACCAATAGCACGAGCCAATTGCGCTAAACGAGCAATAGGAACCTCAACTTCTTTTCCTGCTGTCATAATTAAATCGGCAAACTCATCGACTACCAAAATAATATAAGGTAAGAATCTATGTCCTGCTTCTGGATTTAATTTTCTAGCTTTAAATTTATCATTGTATTCTTTGATATTTCTAACCATTGCATCTTTTAATAAAGAATAACGGTTATCCATTTCAACACAAAGTGAATTTAATGTATTTACAACTTTTGCATTGTCGGTAATAATTGCATCTTCGGTATCTGGAAGTTTAGCCAGATAATGTCTTTCGATTTTATTAAATAATGTAAGCTCCACTTTTTTAGGATCCACCAAAACAAATTTCACTTCGGCTGGGTGTTTCTTATATAATAATGAAGTAAGAACTGCATTTAATCCAACCGATTTTCCTTGTCCCGTAGCTCCTGCCATCAATAAGTGAGGCATCTTGGCTAAATCGACAACAAATGTTTCGTTAGAAATTGTTTTACCCAAAGCAATTGGCAATTCCATTTCAGCTTCTTGAAATTTAGCCGAACCAATAACGCTTTTCATCGAAACCATTGTTGGGTTTTTATTAGGAACTTCTATACCAATTGTTCCTTTTCCAGGAATTGGAGCAATAATACGAATTCCTAATGCCGATAATGACAATGCAATATCGTCTTCCAGACTTTTAATTTTTGAAATTCTGATTCCAGCTTCTGGTACAATCTCATACAATGTTACCGATGGACCTACTGTGGCTTTAATCTGTGCAATTTCGATTTTATAGTTTCGAAGTGTATCTACAATTCTATTTTTATTTTCTTCTAATTCTTCCTGATTGATTGTAATTCCTCCGGTAGAATATTCTTTTAATAAATCAATTGTAGGGAATTTATAATTAGATAAATCCAAAGTAGGATCAAACAAACCAAAATCGGCAACTAAACGTGATGCTAAATTTTCTTCGATTATATCTTCTTCCGGAGCTTGTTCTATTACAAAAGACTCATCGTGCGAAGCAACAACTTCAGGTGCTTTAGACGCAACATCCATTTTGATTGGCTTTATAACCGGATCCAAATTAATCTCTGATGAGTGAGCAATCGTTGGCTTTAAAGCTTCTTTATTAATTTCGAATTGTGAATCTGGAGTTTTTAAATGGATATTATCTAACTCTTCATTTTCATCAATCGCAAATTCTTCTAAATTATAAGCGCCTTTATCTGTATTTAATGAAGATGCTGCATTTAAATCAGAACGAAGTTCTTTTTTGGTATTATCAAAAAAGGCCTGAATTTTATCTGGTGATATTTTTATTTTGAAGATTAAATAAATAATCAATCCAAAAAGCAAACTCAATAAAGTTCCTGTTTTACCGATATAATCTTGTAAAAACAAATTAAGCTCATACCCTATCGTTCCGCCTAGTTCTGGTGCCGAAGTAGCAAAAAAACCAAACAATACTGATATAATAATAATAACGAATAAATCCCAAAACCAGATGTTCTTGAGTTTTCTTAATGAAAGCTCCAAAATCAAAAACATTCCTGTTAAGAAAAACAAACGAACAAATATAAAAGATGCTAATCCGAATCCTTGGTAAACCAATAAATCGGCTAAAAAAGCACCAAATTTTCCGAGCCAGTTTTGCACAGGTTCGCTTCGATCTGTAAGTGCATTTAATGCGCTCTGATCTGTTTGTCCGTAGATATAAAAGGAAATAAAAGCAACCAATAATGCAACTGAAAATAATACCAAAAGGCATCCCAAGACAATTTTTTGCTGCTTGGTCATTTTCCGAGGCGCAACTGTCTCAGATTTGGATTTACTTTTGTTGTCTACAGTTTCTTTTTTTGTTGTTTTTGCCATTCTTATTTTGGGTACTAACCGCTTAAATATTTTGTATATATGGTATATATATTGTTAATCCTATTGCTATTGCTGTCATTGCCGCAAAAAACACTGCGCCTGCAGCAATATCTTTAATAAAACCTATCCTTTCGTGATAATTAGGATGAATAAAATCGGCTACTTTTTCTACTGCCGTATTCAGTCCTTCTACACTTAATACTAAACCGATGGCTAATATTTGAAAAAGCCATTCGGTACTAGTTATATGAAAATAAAACCCTGCAATTGTCATTATAATTCCTAATGAAAATTGCACCATTACGCTATGCTCTGTACTTATAAGCTTTGCAGCTCCTTTATAAGCATAGGTAACGCTTTTTAATCTTCCTTTAAAAAAAGTATTATCTTTTTTAAATTCCATTCTTTGGATTTTATAGTGCAGCTAATGCAGCTTCGTAATTAGGCTCGTTTGCAATTTCTGCAACTTGTTCTGTATGCGTAACTTTTCCGTTTTCATCAACAACAATAATCGCTCTTGAGTGCAATCCTGTTAATGGTCCGTCTACGATTTCTAATCCATTTGCTTTACCAAAAGCTCCTTCTTGAAAATCTGACAAATTAACTACATTCTCTAATCCTTCGGCACCACAAAAACGTTTCTGAGCAAATGGTAAATCTCTAGAGATACATAAAACTGTTGTGTTCTCAAGATTACTTGCATTCTCATTAAACTTTCTAACTGAAGTTGCACAAGTTCCTGTATCGATACTTGGGAATATATTTAAAACTAATTTTTTACCTGCAAAATTGCTCAATGAAGCAACCGAAAGGTCGTTTTGTACTAATTTAAAATCAGCTAGTTGTGAACCTACTTTTGGTAATTCACCAGATGTATGAATAGGATTTCCTCCTAATGTTATTGATGCCATGTTGTTTGTTTTTTTATGAGGTTCAAAAGTAAGGATTAAAATTTGAATCTAAAAGAATTTGTTATCGGTTTAGGGATTGTTTCCTAACGTGAGTTTGTCTTTACAAAGGGATTTTTTTTTCAAAGTTTTTTTACTTTGACAAAGGTTGTGCTCAAATTTTTATGAATTTTGATTGTGGATTAAGATTGCGGAGACGCACTGCGGTACGTCTCTACCTGTGTGCGTCTAAACCAACACCTCTTTGGTTCTGCATGGTGAGACCTTTGTCAAAGTTTAAAACTTTGACAAAGGTTGTGCTCAAATTTTGTGGATTTTGATTGTAGATTAAGATTGCGGAGACGCACTGCGGTGCGCCTCTACCTGTGTGCGTCTAAACCAACACCTCTTTGGTTCTTCATGGTGAGACCTTTGTCAAAGTTTAAAACTTTGACAAAGGTTATGATGAAATTTTGTAAATTTTGATTGTAGATTTTGATTGCGGATACGCACTGCGGTGCGTCTCTACCTGTGCGTCTCTACAGTTGCGATATCATTACTAATTTTATTTAATAGTATATACTCTACTTTATATATAGCTTTTACTCTCTTTTTTCTATTCTCTCTTATCTATTCTCTCTTATCTATTCTCTTTCTTCTATTCTCTTTCTTCTATTCTCTTTCTTCTATTCTCTTTCTTCTATTCTCTTTCTTCTATTCTCTTTCTTCTATTCTCTTTCTTCTATTCTCTTTCTTCCGCGAGAGGGATGGTCGCTGGCTACCGAAGTAGCGCAAACAGCCCGACAGCATTAAGGAAAGGGGCGTATATAGACATGCTTAATTTACCCCTTTTCTTAATGGTGGCTCGCCCAAAACTTGATTATAGCCAATAAAAAAACGCACCCCGTTAAGAATGCGTTTTTAATAATAATTATTTTTTTTAACCTTTTAAGCTTAATAATTATTTATCGATTGACCCTAAAACACGTTTCATAAACGTATTTAATGCTTCTTTTTTATCGGTTCCCTGAACTACCATTTTATGCACTTCTAATGCTCCGTACATATTAGAAATCAATTCGCCGATTACATCTAATTCTTCATCTTTTAAAGACGGAATTTCGGTCATTGCTTCCAAAACCTCAATAGTTTCGATGATATAATCCTGATCGTTTTCTTCTATAAACTGCGTTAATTGTTTTATTACTGGTAATTTCATATTTTTATTGTTTAAAGTTTAAGGTTTTAAAAAGTTTAAGGTTCAAAGTTTGCGAGTAAAAATTGCTCGATGAAGTTTAACTGTTAAGTTCGTCAACTTTAAACATTAAACTAAAAAAACTTTAAAGAATCTCGTTTACTAACTCAATTAAAACTTCTTGTTTGTTGGTTTGTGTTTCGTTTACCAATTTACCATTTAAGAATGTTGCAAATGTTGGCAAATTACTCACATTAGCTAATTTTCTTGATTCTGGTGAATTTTCGGCATCTACCAATACAAAAGTTAATGCTTCGTTTTCTGTAGCTAATTTTTTGAATTTTGGTTTCATTATGCGGCAATTTCCACACCAAGAAGCCGAATATTGCACGACAACTTTCTCATTTTTAGCAACTAAATCTGCTAAAGTATCTTCATTTAATTCGATTAACATTTCTTTTTATTTTTAAGGTTGTGAGGTACTGAGGTTCTAAGTTTTTTTAGCTTCTTTTTCTCAGTCTCTTTTGAATAATTTACGGCACGAAGATTCTAAGTTACTAAGGTTTTAAGAGTAAATCTTAGAACCTTAGCATCTTTATATCTTAGAAACTTTTTAAAATTAGTTTGCGCTTAAATACTCAGCTGTACTTAATCTATCTGCGCTCATTGCTTCTTTTCCAGCTTCCCAGTTTGCAGGACAAACTTCTCCTTTTTCTTGGATATGTGTGTAAGCATCTACCATACGTAAGTATTCGTTTACGTTACGACCTAATGGCATATCGTTTACACTTTCGTGGAAAATTTTTCCTGTTTCATCAATTAGGTAAGTAGCTCTGTAAGTTACGTTTGAACCTTCGATGATAACTGAATCTGTTTCTTCACTGTAGCTTGTAGATTCGATATCTAGGATACCTAAAATGTTAGCTAAGTTACGGTTTGTATCTGCTAAGATTGGGTAAGTAACTCCTTCGATTCCACCATTGTTTTTTGGAGTGTTTAACCAAGCGAAGTGTACTTCGTTTGTATCACATGAAGCTCCGATTACGATTGTATTTCTTTTTTCAAATTCTGGTAATGCAGCTTGAAAAGCGTGTAATTCTGTTGGACATACAAAAGTAAAATCTTTTGGGTACCAAAACAAAAGTACTTTTTTGTTATTGTTTACTGCTTCTTCAAAAACATTGATTTTTAAATTATCTCCCATTTCTGAGATGGCATCAATTGCAATACTTGGGAATTTTTTTCCTACTAAAGACATATCTTTCGTTTTTAAATTAATTATTTATTTGATGCAAAAATAGTATATAAACCCTCCCGGAAACAATAGGATGCGATTATAAATATTTATCTGTTAATAAATTTAAACTATACTCGAAAGATGTATTTTCATAAATTACTGAAGTTCAATATTTACTGGTAATTTACCAATACAATTAGAATTTTCTAAAAGTTGAATTCCTGCATTTTTTTGAAACGTAATAAAATCCTGATATACTTCGATAAGTCCTAAAGCTTGTTTTGCATTCGGAATTATTGGTAAAACATATGGATTTCCGAAAACGTAGAGTATACATTTTTTGGTTTTCAATAGTTTCCCTAAAAGTGCTATAACCTGTTCTTCGATGTCGAAGTTATTTAGTGGTTTTGCTTTTGGTACAAACAATGAAATAATGACTGTATCGTATGGCTCTAAATCTTTTTCGACTGAGGAAATTGTAGTATTTCCTGCTTCGATTGCAAATTCTGGGCTTTCTAATTGTGTATTTAATGTTTTAAAAAATTCATTATCGACACTTTTGTACAAGCTTAATTTGGCAAGTGTATTATTTGTATGTGCTTTAAAAACAGTTTCGGTATTGGAATTATCTATAATCTTAGTGATACTGTTTTGCGCAATTTTTTCATTTAATAAAGCTGTTTTCTCAAAATCCAGAATTCCTGATCCTGCTTCTGCCTGATCTAGGATTCCTGCTTTTTCTTTGCATTTCCAGATTCTGTTAAAACTTTCTTCGATGCGTTCTGCCGAAGCGTTTTCTAGAATGGCCTGAATTCCTTCAGGTACATTCTCTGCAAAACACAACACATCGTTTCCTGCATTAAATGCTTCCCACTCTAGTTGTCCTTTTACATCATATAATTTAGATACACTATGCATATTTAATGCATCCGAAATCACTAAACCATCATAACCTAATTGTTCTCGTAACAGGGTTTCGATAATAGGTTTTGATAATGTTGCTGAGGTATCTTTTCCTGAGTTTAAAGCGGGAACGGCAAGATGTCCTATCATAATAGAATCGACGTTATGCTCGATTCCTTTTATAAATGGGTATAATTCGTTTTCTAATAATTCGTCTAATGTTTCTTTTAGAACTGGTAATCCTAAGTGAGAATCTACATTGGTGTTTCCGTGTCCTGGGAAATGTTTTAAGCATCCTAAAACTCCAACATCAGACATTCCTCTTAGATATTCTAATGCAAAATGAGAAACTTTTTCTTTGTTCTCTCCAAATGAACGATACCCAATAACTGGATTATCTGGATTGTTATTTATATCTGCCAGAGGTGATAAATTATACTGAATCCCTGCCGATTTAAGGTCTTGTCCTATTTGTTTTCCTACTTCGTAAACCAATTCTGATTTACTTTCGGGCAAAGCTCCAAGGGTTATTGCATACGGATATTGTGGTGTTTTTTCGACACGCATTGCCAATCCCCATTCGGCATCGATACTTATTAAAAGCGGTGTTGGTGCACATTTCTGGAAACGCTCTATCCTCTCTTTTAATTGTTTGTAACTATCATCGTTAAAAACGATTTTTTTATTGCCTTCGTAATTTGTTGCGGCACTGGCACGACTATGAAAAAATGTAAGTCCGCCAATATTATATTCTCGAATTAATCGTTCGGTTTCTTGAATATTTTCTTCGGTATCATTTATAAAAACTGCAGGAAAGAAAAACTGTCCTACTTTTTGTTGCAATGTTTGTGGTATTTTGCTCATTAGTTAATTGTTTTTTTCATGCATACACTATTATCCATAACGTCATACGGAGGATAATTGGGTATTATTGAATATTCTGCTTTTTTGTATAGCGATATAGCTTCTGGTTGGTTTATGCCAGTTTCTAATATGGTTTGTTTGTATTCTATTTCTGAAGCCCAAAGTTCTAATTCGGCTAGAATCCTATATGCAATTCCTTTTTTGCGATGGTCAGGATGTACAAACATTCTTTTAATCTCGACAGTTTGATCATCATATCTCCTAAAAGCGCCACAACCTGCCGCTACTCCATCTTCATAATACACAACTACATGTTTTATCTTATCGGTTTTATTAAACTGATTATAAAAATCATGATCTTCTCCATCTCTAATTTTTAAATCCTGATCTAGTAAATAAACCAAATTTGTAAAATCTATATTGTCTGATGTTGTTCTCTTTAATATAATCATGATGATAAAAAACTATAAATTTTCTGTTCTATTAAAGCTTCTTTTTCTTCTGCTTTGCAAGTAGTGCCTTGGTTTGCAATGCTTTTTCAAGTCTGTTTTTAAACCTAAAAAGTTTTGGCATTCCTTCGAGTCTATCTTCGAGTGTAATTTCTTCGTAAATTAGAATGGCTTTTTCTAATATCCGAATTTCATTATCTATATCATTCTGGTTTTTATAGATGGTTGCCAGTCTATCATAAGAGTGATTTCCTTTAAAACCTTCATTACTATTTTCTTCGTATAACGCAATTGCTTTTTCAATCTCTCCTGCTTTTTCAAATTCAATTGCTTTCAGGTTACGTTCAACCTGTATGTTTTCATTGATTTCCATGGATGTTATATTCTAATTAAATCTTTATTCTACCTTCTTACCAAAATCTTTTGGAAAGAATAAAAATCGGGAAAGTATTACTCCCGGAATTGTGGCCAAGAATACCCAAATAAAGAAATTTCCGTATCCTAAATATTCCTGAATATATCCGCTTACCATTCCCGGCAACATCATTCCTAATGCCATAAATCCAGTTGCAATAGCATAATGCGACGTTTTTGATTCTCCCTCGGCTACATAAATTAAATACATCATAAAGGCTGCAAATCCGAAACCGTAACCAAACTGTTCTATAATTACAACTGCGTAGATATAATAAATAGACGATGGATGAAAATAGGCTAACAATATAAAACCAATAATAGGTAAATGCATTGTTAGGATCATAGGAAGCATCCATTTAGTAAGTCCATGTCTAGAAATGGCAATTCCTCCTAAAACTCCGCCAAGCATTAATGCAATTAATCCGAAGGTTCCGTAAATCAAACCGATATCTTCGGTATCTAATCCCATTCCCCCTTTTTCAATTATTTTGTTACTTCCTTTTGTAGCTACTAATTGATTTACAAAATCTATTCTAGGTTTATTTAGACTTTTATATTCTTTTGCATCTTTGTTTTCTACTTCTTGTAATAGGTTTTTCGAATTTCTTTTCTCTACCTGAATTGGTAATTTGGCATACAGTAGCTTCAGTTCTTCATCTGATAATTTTTCTCCTGTCTTAATTTTCGAATTGTAAATTGCTAAAGCTTTACCCTGACTTTCATCTGAACTTGATTCGACTAATTCGTATTTTATTGGATCTACCAAAAATGGGGTTAGCATTTTCATTAATTGAGATTCTCCTAATCTAAACAATAGGATAAAAGCTAGTGCTAGTACAATTTGCTTTTTTCTGAAGAAACTTGCAAAAACAGATGCAAAGCTTTGGTCTGCAATTTCTTTTGCTGTTCCTGCTGCATTAACCTCTGTTCGCGGTGTCGAGAAATAGTTGTAAGTCGTTATAAACGTCATTAATAATCCAACAAAAATCATTGTATATGACCACGCTTTGCGATTATCTCCGTATTTATGTTCCAGATAACCTGCTAAAAGCACTATTAATCCGTTACCAGCCAACATCGAAAGTCTGTAGAATGTGCTTCGGATTCCGAGAAAAAAAGATTGTTGGTCTTTGGGCAAAACCAATAAATAAAATCCATCACTAGCAATATCATTTGATGCTGAGGCAAATGCCGCAACCCAAAATATGGCTAAGGTCATTATAAAGAAATTATTTAGCGGAATGGTGAATCCGACAATTAAAAACGCAATCGATATAATTAATTGCATCGATAAAAACCACTTTCTTTTGGTTCCGTTTAATTCTATAAACGGACTCCATAATGGCTTAATTACCCAAGGAAGGTATAATAAACTGGTATAAACACCAATATCTTCATTTGTAATTCCTAAGTTTTTGTACATAAGTACCGAAACCGAAATAATTACCGCATAAGGCAGTCCAGATGCAAAATTCAAGAATGGAATCCAAAACCAAGGTTTATTTTCTGTTTTCATCTGTTATTTCAGCTACGTTTATTTTAAATCCTTTTTTTAAATCTATAATAGTTGGTGTACTTTCGTTTGCGTAGTAATCGATAAAAGTGATTGCACATGCCTTAAATTTCTTCATCGTTCTTTCTGAAAGAACAAAATATATGGCTCCATCAATTTCATGAACTGTCAATTTATCGATAATTTGTGTAGCATCATTTATATCTAGTTTTGCCTCACTTTCGGCACCATAAACAACTATGTAACGTACTTTGGTATTTAGCGGATATTTAACTTTAAATGAATAATTAACACTATCTTTTACAAACTCGCTTACTACGGGAACATCTGCCACTACCTTTCTAAGATTAGGAACTGCTAGCGGAATTGCAGGATATTTATATTGATTCTCTGCCAAAAGGCGTACTACATCTTGGTTTTTATTAATAAGCAGTTTGGCACTAAAATAAGCACTTCCGGTTACGTTCTTAAAACTTCTGGCATAATCAACCTGATTTGGGATTTCTGTTGGAAGGTTCCAACTTTTATCACTATCTGCTCTAATTTTATAAGGACTATGCCCGATATAAATAGCTGTATTATTAGAGTTTTCTGACCACCATTTTACTAGTTTAGAATAATTAGCTCTTGTATTATTCATACTCCAATACAATTGCGGCAAGATATAATCAATCCATTTTTGATCCATCCATAAAATAGGATCTGCATATAAATCATCATAATTAGATGTCGATTGTGTATCTGAACCTTTTGGATCTTTAGATTTATTACGCCAAACCCCAAAAGGGCTAATCCCGAATTGTACCCAAGGTTTACAGCTCTTTATTGTAGTTGAAATGGTTTGAACAAAACTGCTCACATTGGCTCTACGCCAATCGGGTAAACTAAGTCCATTACCATATTTTTTATAAGAAGCTGTATCGTTAAATTGTTTTCCTGGTACTGCATAAGGATAAAAATAATCATCAAAATGGATTGCATCGATATCGTAATTCTCTACAACTTCTTCTACAATTGTTGTTAAATGTTCTTGTACTTCAGGCAAAGCTGGATCATAATATAATTTCCCTCCGTATTCTATCATCCATTCTGGATGTCTTATTGCGTCATGGTTTGTGTATAAACTATCTTTTTTTAAGTCGAATGTTGCTCTATATGGATTCATCCAGGCATGAAACTCAAATCCTCTTTCGTGCGCTTGTTCTATCATCCAAGCCAGAACATCGTAATATGGTTTTGGTTCCTGACCTTCTTTTCCTGTTAAGTAACGGGACCAAGGTGCAAGTTTTGTTGGGTAAATAGCATCGCCAACACTACGTACTTGTACAATTACTGCATTAAAATTTAATTTTTTATAAGTATCTAATATTTCTAGGTAATCAGCTTTTTGTTTTTCTGCATTATCTACTCTGCTTTTAGGCCAGTCTATATTAACAACAGTTGCAATCCAAACTCCTCTAAATTCGTTTTTAGGATGCAAATTTTTCTGAGCTGTTACATTCCACCCCGAAAATATAAAAAATAAAAAAAATAATATTACGTGCTGATTTTTATGCATTTCAATCTTAATTTATACAGAAACCAAAAATAGTTTTTTTAGTGAAGTTTACAGGATAATTTATTAATAAAAATTTATAACTTACAGAAAGGTAAGCTTTAATAAACTCAAACAGAGTCTACATTTAATTAAACAACTATATATGAACTAAATATATTTATTTTCGTTAAGAATTAAATCTGATTTTAAAATCGAATTTCCATTATAGTAAACTCCTGCCCCGACTTAAAAAAGGTTATCTGAGTATCTACTAAACCAAATTTCTCGTAAAAAGACTTTTTGTTTACTCTCGCATTGCACCAAACTCGATTTATGCCATTGTTTTTAGAGCGTTGCAAAATATATTCTAAAAGCATTGTTGCAAAACCTTGCCCTTGTTGTTTTGTTAGTGTAGCCAATTTCCTAAATTGCATTTCCTCATTATCCTCAAAACAAGAAACAATAGCAACAAGTTCAGATTCATTATATAATCCAAAATGTACTCCTAAATCATCTTCCTTTAATTGTACAAATTCAAAAGGCATATCGGGCCACATTACTTTATGCCTGATTTCCCAAGTTTCCGAAGCTGGAATTTCCTTGATTATCATAATTACTTTTCTTTAATTTGGATAAGAACCCAAATTTAGAACTTATTATTGCAAGAGAACCTCGTTTGGTTCACAAAGCTTTTATATTTTTTTACAGAATTCACCTATATTAAACTTCAAACATATGTGTGCATTTTAATTTGCAAATCTCTCCGATAAAAACCTCATCCTACTATATTCCAAACAAATACAATTCACATTCTTAAAAAAAGCATAAAAAATAAATAAGATATATCTTTCGATTTCAGTTTATAATAATTAATTTTAATGTCTAAATAATAATTACTCTAACAATTCACACGTATGAAAAAGTTCTTTTTAATCACGCTATTATGTATCAGTGCAAACAGTTTTGCCCAATTAATACAATTTGGTCCTATAGTTTCTTCTAACATAACTTCTATCTTAACAGATGATTATAGCTCCGATAGTTCAGGGACTTCAATGGGTTTTGGAGGATTTGCCAGAGTTAATTTATTAATGCTTTATGGACAAGCAGAATTTGGATATGCACAATCAAAATTTACAGTTTCCGAAACTGGAATTGCTAATACGGATTATAAATTATCTGGTACTGAAGCTACAATTATTGTAGGTTTTAAAATTGTACCTCTAGGAAAACTAGGAAACGTAAGGATTTTTGGTGGTTACAACTGGAAAAACTATTCAAATATAGATGTCAATAATAATCTAAACTACATCGACATTGTAAAAAATAACAATAGTGTTCTTGGTGGTGTAGGTGTTGATTTATGGAAATTCACTCTAGATTATAGATATTTAGCAGGAGTTACAGATATTGATGCATCTGGTTTAAAAGCAAAAACTGCTGTTTCGAATATCAGCTTAGGTTTTAAATTCTAAAAAAAATAACCTCATCATATAAACGAGAATCTAATTTTAAAATTAGGTTCTCGTTTTTTTTGCCCTTTTATAAAAAAAATAAACATTTTACTGTTTCCCATAATCTTTGGAATAATTTTCTTTTGTATTTTTATGAAATAAAACAAACTATTTTTAACCTTAAACCATATTAGAATGGGAAAATTTGTAATCACAAAAAGAACTAACGGAGAGTTCCAATTTAATTTAAAAGCCGGTAACGGACAAACAATTCTTGCTAGCGAAGGATATTCGGCAAAAGCAGGTTGTTTAAACGGAATCGAATCGGTAAAAACTAACTCACAGGACGATTCAAAATTTGCCAGAGAAACGGCTAAAAATGGCAAACCTTATTTTAATCTAAAAGCAACCAATGGTCAAATCATCGGAACGAGCGAAATGTACGAAAGCGTAGCAGCAAGAGATAACGGTATCGAATCGGTTAAAACCAATGCACCATCTGCAACTACAGATGACCAAACTAGTTAAAAATAGTTTAAACATATCTCTTAAAAAATAAAACCACTCTTATCGAGTGGTTTTATTTTTTAGGAACTCCCAAAGCTTAAGAATCAGCCATCAGGTAAGTCATTATGTCAAGGAATGATTTAAAAATGATTTAAGATATTTGGTTTTAGAAGTACAAAAAACTCAACATCAGTCTTAATTCTTAACTAAACGTTAAAATATATAAAATTCTTTTTTAAAATAAAAACTAACTATCAGTTAGTTAAATATTTTTTTAGAGTACATTTACTAATAAAATTAATATAAATTATGAAAACAGGAGTAGTAAAATTTTACAATGAAGCAAAAGGATTTGGATTCATTACAGAAGAAGGTACAGGACAAGACATTTTTGTTCATGCATCAGGTTTAAAAGAACAAATTAGAGAAAGTGACTCTGTTCAATTCGAAGTAGTTGACGGAAAAAAAGGTAAAAACGCAGTTGAGGTTACAGTAGCTTAATACTTGTACCGATTACGTTTGCCTATTGGTTTGATATGAAGATAAAAGAATAATATTCGATATACTCTCAATAATAAAACCCGACACATTACTCACAACAGTTTGAAAAACAAAAAAATCCTGTAAACAATGTTTACAGGATTTTTTTTGTGGAGTCGATGTAATCATATTATTAAAACTGATTCCTTTTTTATTTCAGATTCTTAAATCTACTTAATTTAAAGCTAATTAAATATTACGACTTTGAGTCATTCAAAAGTATTGATTCACTAATTTTGAAACTTAAAAAAATAAATACAAAATGAAAAAATTCTACCTTCTAGTACTCGTTCTTCTCACTACCAATACCTTCTCGCAAATTAATTCTCCTAATGGCGATAATCTTTTTTATTACAATGGTCTTGCTGATGTACACTTTAAATATCCTGAAAGAGGATCAGGAGGACGAGCATTTGTGCATGCAGATTATAATGTTTTGGCTATAAATTTTCAAAGTGATTTTACTGGCGGTACAAGAATAGGAAATGATGTATACTTCAAAGATGGTGGTAATTCATTTATCAATTCAGGGAATTTCGGAATTGGTACTACAAATCCATTAGCAAAATTTCAAGTTAGTAATGGAAATATTTTAGTACGAAATGCAATAAATACTGATAATAGCTCATCTATTATGATAGCCCAATCTATCAATGAAGCTAATCTCACCACTTTTGGGACTTCTATAAACACAATAACCCAAAGCGCAGGTTATAATATTTACGGATTACAGTTTTTCACTCAAGAATCGTATATTATTGGTCAGACAGAAAAACTTAGAATTCAAGGAAATGGTAATGTTGGGATTGGTACAACAAAACCAGACGAGAAACTTACTGTAAATGGTAAAATACATGCACAAGAAGTCAGAATAGATATCTCCGCCCCTAAGACTGTTCCTGATTACGTTTTCGCAAAAGGATATAAATTAAAATCACTGCAGGAAGTAGAATCATTTATAAAACAAAACAGTCATTTACCCGAAATCCCTTCCGCAAAAGAATTAGAAAAAGATGGCATTCTATTAGCAGAAATGAACTTAAATTTATTAAAAAAAATTGAAGAATTAACTTTGTACGCAATAGAACAACAAAAAAACACTGATAAACTCACTAAAATTATTGAAGAGCAAAATAAAAGGTTAGAGGTTCTTGAAAAAAAGAACTAAAACAAAAAAATCCTGTAAACATTGTTTACAGGATTTTTTTGTGGAATATAATGCGATTATATGAACACACAACATAAACAATTGAAAATCTTTACTTTAAATACAAATAAAATATTTTTAGAACTAAATTTCAAAAGAAAAGAGGTAAATTTATTCTCCTTAAAAAAATAGAAATTATGAAAGTATTAAAAGTAATCGAAGTTCTTTCTAGTTCAGACACTAGTTGGGAAGATGCAACTCAGAAAGCAGTTAGCAAAGCATCCAAATCTTTAAAAAACATTCGTTCTGCATATGTTCAAGAACAGAGCGTAACAGTCTCAGATGGAAAAGTCACTGAGTTTAGAGTAAATCTAAAAATAACATTCGAACTCGAATAGTGCAAATGAATTATTAACACAAAACAATTGAATTAAAGTGCCAACTAAAAACAAAAAAATCCTGTAAACATTGTTTACAGGATTTTTTATTGGAATTAACAATCAGGCTTCTATAATAATTTCATTTTTTAATATTTAGGCATATTATTATTTAACGATATTATCCGTGTTGGCCTGAATTCGTTGGAGGCGTAATTTTTATTTTTTCCTCGTCGGTATCACCTCCAATAATTGCTTTCATATTCTTAAATTCTGCTACTTTAAATTTATCCAAAGATAATTTCTTAACCGTTTTAACTTGTTGCTTTTTCATAGTTTTTAGTATAAGTTTTTTTATTTTAAGTGAATATACTATCTCCTGTAATCAGTTAAAAACTCTTGTAGTCTGAATTTATAAATTTCGCCCATAAATCTCAACAATCTATGTACTACAATATATAAGATATTTACCCAAAAGCGCATTATTTATAGTGGTTTGAGTAATCTATAAGATTAAAATAGTTTATCAACACTTTTAAATATATAAAAGCAATTTTACTAATTATTGCTCTCCATTTTTTATAAAATAAGATGGCTGATATCCTGTTTTCTTAAAAAAGGCTTTTGAAAAAGATTCTGAATTACTAAAACCTACCTCCTCTGCGATAGCTTTTATCGAATAATTTCTAAACTTTTTATCCTCTCTTAGCCTTGTAATAGTATCTTCTATTCTTAAATCATTAATGTATTGACTGAAGTTTTTATTTTTGTATTGATTAATAGTTTTGGATAAGTAAGTACTATTCGTTTCTAGTCTTTTTGCAAAATCTGCCAGATTTATATTTGGTTCTAAATAACCTTTGTTTTTTTCGAATTCCGCGATTTTTTCCAAAATTTCATTTGCTTTCTCTTTTGGCAGAACAATTGTTTTTTGGGCATTCTCATTTGGCTCAATAACGATATCTGAAACAGGCTTTTCTATTTCGTTACTTTTATTTTCTGTATTATGTATATCGAGTAATTCATTTACTCTTTTTTCATAAAGTTGTTTTTCTTTTTTTGTTTTTAATAAATAAAAAAGAGAAAATCCAAGTCCTATAAGAACGATGAAACCAATACCAATGTAAATTCTTTTTTCCTGATTTATTTTTAAAATTACTTTTTCCTTTTGTAATAATAAATGAGGCGTATCATAATTTTTGTTTATCTGCTCTCCTAAAATAATATCATTTTTGCTTATATAAGAATCTATCTCTAGCAAACGGTTTAAATAATATAACTGCTTTTCATTATTTTGTAATTTCTTATATATTTCAATTAATTGGATACAATTATTGCGTAAATCTGCAGTATTTAAACCACTCTTAACCAATATGGAATCTGCTGTTTCGAAATCATTTATAGCTTTATCTATGTCTTTTTCGTTTTCCAAATTGTTTTTACCTCTGTAATAATAACTAATTGCTAAATTCAATTTATCACTGGTTGGAGTTAGCATTATAATAGCTTTGTCTAATAAAATAGTACTCTCCTGAAATTGCTTTTTGTAACTATAACAAATTCCTTCATACATTATCAAATATTTATAAAATCGATTATCCGACTTTATTTGTTTTTGCAAATCTTTAATGTAATATAGTGCGGTATCTATTTTTTTTAAACGAATATAAATATCTGCCAAGACCCAAGTAGTATATACATAATCGATAGAATGTATGTTCTTAGATTTAAAATGATTATAATTTCTTATTATAAGTGGTAAGGCTTCTTCTGATTTTCCAAGTTCAATTTTAATTAATGCGATTTGCTGATTAACCAATAAATTTTGTTCAATATTTCCTTTCTGTAAAGAATATTTTTCTGCTTCCAGGATATTAGCCAATGAAGACTTTAAATCCATTTTTTTCATCAAAAAATTACTCTTCAATATATATCCTTTAGCAGGATAATTAAAATCATTACTGTTCTTAGTTAATGCAATGATAGTATCAGCGTATTGTAACGCAGCTGTGTCATTAGCAGTAGTCATAGCTGCCATATACAATCCATTAGCCCGGATTATTTTATCCCTTTGTAGTTTAGATTTTTTATAATACACATTAGCGTAAAGGGCTTTCGTTTTTTTATCTATAAAATAATTCTCAAAACGTTCATCCAATTCTTTAAAAGATATATTCTTGAGTGAATCTGGAATAACAAAAGTTTCTTCCTTTTGAGAGAAAAGCGCAGTTGTAAATAATAGTAAAATAATTAATATAGAATTCTTCATATTCTGGCTGCTATATTTTTATAATATCTGTTCATAAAATCATAACACAGCATTTCATAATGTCTTTGTTTTGATCTAAAAATACGATTGATATTCATATGGATAAGTGATGAAATAAAATCTTCTAAACTAGTTGACGATTTCATACTTATTATTTCTTTTATTACCTCGATTTCTTTTTGGGTTATTTTCACTAAGTCAATTAATCCTTCTAAGTAAGCGGGCTCTTGTTTTTCTTGTAAATATAATATGATTTCATTTCTGTAGGTTCGATACAAAAAATCTAACTTCTTATTATTTTCTTTCTCAATGTGTTGTTCGCTCTTATAATCTTCTTGCATTGTCTTTACAAAACTAATTCGATTATTTAAAGGGATATTGAAACATTCTAATAAATCATTAATCATTTGTAATGAAGCAAATA
Source organism: Flavobacterium sp. PL02 (assembly GCF_035013205.1). Lineage (NCBI taxonomy): Bacteria > Pseudomonadati > Bacteroidota > Flavobacteriia > Flavobacteriales > Flavobacteriaceae > Flavobacterium > Flavobacterium sp. PL02. Next base: position 192,271 of record NZ_JAYGJP010000008.1, on the reverse strand, counting down.
TCCTTGCGATTTCATCTTCCTGAGGTGTGGTATTAGTGATTAAATTTACTGTTTTTTCGCTGTGATAATAAAATAATTTTTCAACAAGTTCTATAGTTGATTCACCGTAACGCTCAATCTCTCTTTTATAAGTTGCCGTTACAATATCGCTCACTAAATCTTTTTTGATTAATTCACTAAAATGCGTCTGCATTAACTTTATTATTACTTGAATATTATCTAGGTTCTCTATTTGAAAACGCAATCTTAAATGATTATTAGGATCATTATATCGTATAAAAAACCACTGAACGATAAGTCCTTTTTGAACCAATTCATTAACAATTGGCAAGATACTTTCAGCTAAAACAAGGTCTGCCGAATAATGTCCACAATAAATTTTATAGTATAACCATTCTTCTCCCAGAATAAAACTTCTTTTTACTTTTTGCGTATGCATCGTTACTTAAGTTTTATTTTTTATACCAACAATAAATTGATTTGCATAGCTGCCCATTTCCCCCTTAACTACTTTGCCAGAAGGGAATAAAAATTCTTCTAAGATAAATTGTGTTTTATTTTTAACTGTTTCAACTAACATTTCAATACAAGTATCATTTTCAAGATTGATTACTAATGTATTGTCTCCATCGATTAATGACAGATATTGAAACCCTTTTATATTCATAGAAAGAATAGCTGAACGAACTAAATCTGGAGTGGAATTTGTTTTATCATTCACTATTTTAAAAAAATCCGGACATCTGTTTTTATTAAAGATCCATTTAGCTTTAGAGATAATACAATTCCCGACCGTTACTCTTGGCAAGTAATCAAAAAGCTTCTCAAATTTATTATTAAATCCTATTACTGATTTACAATTTTCAAATTGCATATCGCATAAAAATTGATAAATGGGTAATGCTTTATACGAATAATTATGGGCATTTGTTAATCTTGTAATCACTTCTTTGTTATGTTTTTTACTCCACAAAATCAATCTGCCTTTTTTTACAAATACCATTAAATCCTCAATATTTATTTGATTTGAGGGTTGTACGCTTGATTGACCTAAATACGGTATTTCATAAGTTCTAAAACTTGGTCTTCTTAATATATTTCCAGTTCTTGATTCTGGTAAATGAATTATTTCTGCGATGATTTTATTAGCAAAACTTTCAGATTCAAATTGTGTAATTTCATTTGCTAAACTATTTACGCCTTCATTTCCATAACAAAATCGAGCTAATAAATTTGCTGCACTAGAACCGCCTATACTCTGGATTACAATCCATTCTTTACCTGCCTCTTCAATGATTTCGAAAACACATGAAAATGTATTTGGCATGTTTTCAGTCGAGAAATCTTCATTTTTAAAATCAGAATACTCTAAAGCAATACTAGTTTTACCATTCTGTAAGGCATTTTGCAATTTATTGTAGATAATTCTGTCTACTTTATTCAAATTTATTTGAGGATTCTCGCTATTTATTTTTTGTTTTATTTCTATACAATCTAATAGTGGAGTCGAGTCAGAATTATTATTTTGTAAATATCCTATTCCCGTTTCTATGTCTAATGCCTTAACCAACGGAATCATTTCATATTCATATCTTTCGATAAAAGCTTTTTTAAAATTTTCTAATGGTGTATTTTTGGGTCTTTCTGAAATTTTATTCAAAAATTTTATAGCATTATATAATTCAGATGTATATTTTTTTTCTAGTTCAAAACCTTTAGACTCGAGAAATAAATCGGCTTGAAATAAATACTTTTTATCAAAAGAGATTTTTGTTTTGGATAGGCTTTCTTCTATATCTCTATAATAAGATATATCGTTTCCTAATTTTGTGTCAATATCCTGTAATTGCTTCTCAACTTCATTAATCAAAGTTTCAAATTTAATTGCAGCTTCACTTTCTTTTTTGGCTCCGCTTATTAAATCATTAACAGAAGTGTTTCCTGTAAGTTTTGGCTCTAATTCTGAAACCAAAATCTGATTAGAAATTAATTCTTCAATAAATTCTAAAGCTTCATTTTTGGTGATATCTTCAATCATTAAGTAGTCAGCCAACTCCTCTTTAGATATTCCGTTACTGGCTTTTTGTACAATTAAATCCAGATAATCCGTTCGCTTTAATGCCTCAAGAGAATACTTCCTGCTATTATTTTCCAATGTATATTCTACATATCTGTAAAAATCCCCTAATTGATAAAGCGTGCTATTTGGATAAAAAAGCAATTGATCCTGAATAGTCAAATCCGCGGCTAATTTGCTGTATAAATTAGCAACAAATTGCATATCTAAACGTGTCTTTCGATAAAAATAATTTTCCTTATCTACAGAATTACTATCGACTGTTATTTTTGTTACGTCGCCAATATTCCCAGAACCACATGCAGCAAAAAGCCCAAATGGGGTGCATCGAGTAGACATTCGAATAAGATATTTTAGTACAGAAAGTTTAATTTTTTCACTTTTATAAATAGCATAATCTTCTTGATTGCACCATTTTTGGATTTCCGAATATAATTCGGGCGATGCTAAATATAATGCTTCGTTTATTTGAGAATCTTTTACTAATTCTTTTATAACATCAGGTTCAATTGAAAGTTCTTTTGTAAGATTTTTATAAAAATCAATTGAATAAGCTGGCGTACGTATTATGAAAGAAGAAAAAAAGGAAAAATTCATCTGCAATTTTGATATATCAACAATAAAGTAAGAATATTAATAATTAAAGTACCGAAATTAAGCATTTATTTTAGACTATCCTCTCATTTTATATTAAAACCAGATTAATATACGCAATAAAACACTTTTAAAACACCCTTTAAAATCAAGCAATTACATTTTTTTATTCCAAAAATTTATAAATCCAGACACGATATTTATAAATGTCGACTACCATAGTTTGCATCTAATAAGTTGTTAATCTAGTTTTGATTACAGAAAATCACAAAAAACAGGATCTAACTTTATGTTTAGAATTACAAGAATACTAATTGCCGCAATCCTGTTTTATAGTCCTTCTTTGTTAGCACAAGTAAAAATAAAGGGGAAAGTGGTAGATATTAAAAATAATCCCATTGAGTTTGCTGAAGTTTTATTGATAGATAAAGATTCAACCGCAATAAAAAGCGAAATGACCAATAGTAATGGTGATTTTATACTACTTACAGAAGTTGGTAATTATTTATTACAAATAAAACAAATGGGTACCGTTTTATGGAAAAAGAAGGTAAACATTATAGACAATATCGATTTTAAATCTATTCAGGTAATTGAGAAAGAGGAGAAACTTAGTGAAGTAGTCGTAAAGACCCAAAAAAAGATTATGGTTCGAAAAGTAGACAGATTAGTTTTCAATGTCGAAAATTCTATCTCGGCGATAGGAGGCGATGCTATTGATGCCTTAAAAGTTACTCCTGGAATAAGAGTACAAAACAACTCTATTGCAATGATTGGCAAAAGTGGTATGGCTGTAATGATTGATGATAGGTTAATACAGCTTTCTGGAGAGGATTTGATTAATTTTTTAAAATCGATTCCTTCAGATAATATAAAAAGCATTGAGGTTATTTCTACACCACCAGCAAAATATGATGCTCAAGGAAATAGCGGTATTTTAAATATTAAGTTAAAAAAGGTATTAAAAGACAGTTGGAACACAACATTACGGAGTACATATCTACAACAAACTTATCCGACGGGTAGCCTTGGCGGAAATTTTTCATACAAAAAAAACAAACTGAATTTGTTATTTGATATTAACTATAGAAAAGGAAGTGCACTTGATAAAGAGGATTTAACCTTTTTTTACCCAACAGAGACCTGGAATTCTATAAATAAAAATAAACCCTCCTATACTTTCTTTAATTCTTCGTTGAATTTAAATTATAAACTCACAAAGAAAACAGATATAGGAATACAATATTTAGGTGGTCTTGGAAAACTAAAAAAGCAGAACTCTAATATAACAACTATAAATGAAGCTGTTTCTAATAACTATCTCTATGATATTAATACTATAGGAGATGATACTAAGAAAAACAATAATAGCTCAATAAATATTTACTCAACAACTCTTATTGACACTTTAGGAAAAAAATTCTCGATAGATCTGGATTACTTTAATTTTAAAGAAGATAAAGATAAAAACTTTAATTCGTACAATAATAATCCTGCGCAAAGCTCTTCTCTTATTGGTAATAACCTAAGCAATCAAGATATTAGTAATTATTCGGCTAAAATTGATTTTGATATGCCTTATGGATTTGCTGATTTATCTTTTGGTGGTAAAGTTAGTTTTACAAATAACAAGAGTGATGCCTCATTTTATGATTTAACATCTGGAGATGCAATTTTAGATCCATCACAAAATAATGTATTTAATTATAAAGAGAATACTCAGGCTTTATACGCTTTAGCAAGTAAGAAACTAGGCAAAAAATGGGAATCTAAATTCGGACTACGAATGGAAGCTACTCAAACTATTGGTACTTCTGAAATACTAAACCAGACTAATAAAAACAACTATATAAAATTTTTCCCGAGTGCTTACCTCTCCTATCAACTTAATGAAAAGAATGTTTTTAATTTAAGCTATAGCAGAAGAGTTGGAAGACCATCTTATTGGGAAATGAATCCTTTTAGATGGTATGACAATTCAAACCTATTTTCAGAAGGAAATCCATTTCTTAAGCCATCTTTTACAAATAATTTTCAGATATCACATTCCTATAATAACATCTTAAATAGTACTATTTATGTATCTAAAATAGAAAATGGTTTCGGACAACTATCAACTTTTGAAGTAATAGATGGGCAGAAAATTCAAAAATTCTTAAGACTTAACTATTTTGACCAAACCGATTTAGGATTTGATATATCACTAACATATAATTTTACTAGCTGGTGGAACTATTTCGCCGATTTAACGATGTACTACAGCGAGACCAATACTAAGTCTATTTATGTACAGCCTAAATTTTCTGGCTGGGGATCTAATTTTACAAATACCAATACATTCACTTTAAATAAAAATAAAACTTTTTTTGCAGAGGTAAGCTACTTCTATTTCTACCCTGCACTCTCCGGAATATACACCATTAGTGATTATTCTTCTTTTGATTTTGGGATTAAAATATTGTCTCTTAATAAGAAATTACAAATTTCAGCTAATGTCTATGATGTATTTAGCAGCAATAGACCTCAATATACATATGTGACAAATGGAATCAAACAAATTTCTAAGAACTATTATGATGAAAGATATCTTAGAATATCATTAAAATACAATTTTGGGAATAGTGATATCTCTGTTAAAAGTCGTGATTTAGGAAATCAGGATGAAAAAAGCAGAGCTGGAAAATAATAATTGATTTAATTCTCCAAGTATTTTTTCAGTGGCCAATGAAAAGAGAAAGGAAGCTTAAATATCTCCGCTTGCAAGCAAATTAATTAACCATTTAGGAGAATCGTTCTCTTGAATTATTTAACAATTGAAAAACATTAATAAAATGAAAAATTCAAATTTAAAAAATAAGCTTTCAGGTTTAACTACAACTAAATCTTTTGAAATCATCGAATTAAACGATTCTTTAAGAAAAATTATTGGTGGTGCAGTTCCAGCAAACAATGGGTCAGGATGCAATGGTTCAGGATGTAATCCAAAAGTAGAAATAGAAATCCGCAAATAATTTCTTAATTAGGGGATAGGCATTGCTTATCCCCTAAAATAAAATTTAACTTATCATGAAATATAAATTATCCTATTATACTATCATTACGGATCCAATTCCTAATACAAATGTTTGTGTTATTTTCGGAACAAAAACTTCAAAAGCTTATAATCTTGACCAAAAAATTATTGCCCTTTTAAAAGAAGAGGACTTTGATGAAATCCCTTTAGATATAATTAATAATTTAATTATCGCTGAGATCATAGTCCCAAAAGATTTAAATGAGTTAAGCGAATTTTGTGAGAAAGCTAAATTAGACGCTACGGCAGAAGATGGTTATTTACACGTTACCGTAATGAGTTCTGGAAATTGCCAGTTAGGCTGTTCTTATTGTGGACAAGTCCATTCTAAGAAAAAACTGGAAGACGATACTGTCGAGTTGATAGAAAAGAGATTAACACATTTATTTAGCAGTAAACCCTTTTCTGAATTCCGCATAAGTTGGTTCGGAGGAGAGCCACTAATGGCGTTAAATAAAATGAGACTGGTTAATACTTTTGCCAAAAAGATTTCAAAGAGCAATGATGCTATTTATAGATCTCATATTGTTACTAATGGACTCTCTCTTAAAAGTAATATCTACGAAGAATTAGCCCATGAATTTAATTGTACATCTATAGAAATCACATTAGATGGTGTAAAAGAGTTTCATGATACCAGAAGAGATACAAAAGCAAAAGAACCTACGTTTGACCTCATATTCAATAACATTTTATCCATTACAAGTTTAAAGGACTACCCTATTAATGGATGTTATATAAAAATAAGATGCAACGTAGACGACACTAATAAAGAAGGTGTAATTCCTTTAATAGAATTATTAGCCGAAAATAATCTACAAGACAAAGTTATTTTCTATACAGCTCCTGTATATAGCTGGGGTAATGATGCGCATTTAACAAATACTAAAGAAGAATATGCGATTAATGAAATCGATTATTTGTTAAAACTTCATGAAGTAGGATTTGAAATTAACTCCATTCCACAAACAAAAGATGTAGTATGTTCGGCAGTTACGCCAAATTATGAATTAATAGATCCTAACGGAAAAATCTTTAATTGCACCGAAATTCCATTGGTATCTATGTACGGAGACGAATACTTAATAGGAGATTTAAAAACCAGTTTTACTGAGGTTAAAGAATACGCTGAAAGACCTTATACAAAATGGTATGATGAAATTCAGGATAAAAGCAATGGCTATTGGTGTACATCATGCAAAATTTTGCCTTTATGTGGAGGACGATGCCCAAAATCATGGAAAGATGGAATTCCTCCGTGTCCAAGTATGAAATTAAACATTGAAGACAGATTAATGCTTGCAAACTATTTAATTCAAGAAGATAATATTACTCAAATAGCATAAACCATGAGAAAAGATGACATCTCCTTATCATTATCAGACATTGTAAATTCTGATTTTGTAAATGATAATCAATCAGGAGCCATAAGTTTTGATGATTTATTCACCTCTTTTGTTTTTAATCAGTTTGAGTTAACTGAAAGAATGGACATTCAATTAATATGGAGTTATTATTCTAAAGCATTAAATGAGTGTAAGCAAAACAGGTTAACAAAAGCAGATTATTTCTATACAAAAGGTTTAGAAGCATTAAATAATTCTGATTTAAATGAAAGAGCAAAACTATATTTAAATGTATATATATACCCTAATCTGGCATTTAGAGTATATAAAGACAAAAACTATGAAAAAGCTTTAGAGTTATTGCTTTTGGCAATTCAGAACATCGAAATTATTGAAAAAGAATATCCAGATATTTATGCTGCCAAAATTCAGCAAATCCATAATGTTATTAGATTATTTTTAAGAGCGAACAAAAGCAGCGATTACATCGATTTAAACATTGCTATAATAGAACATATTCTTCTGGAAGTAGAACCAATAAAGAATAAATATAACTTAAAAAATTCGATATTAAATCAGACAAAACTTCAATATAAAGAAGAAATGTTAATGCAGATTTTTACTGAATTTTTGGTGACACAAATGACTATAGATACGCAATCATTTGATTTTGATTTTTTCTGTAAATCATTAAATGAAAAAAAACATAATACAGAAAATAAATATCTAAACGATTGGTTGGCTTTAGTTAGCCTAATTAACGATAATTCTCAAGACATTGCTTTACTATTAAAAGATGTTTTAAAAAAAGACTATAAATATGCTTTTTTTAAAATATATGTTTTAAATGCGCTTCTAAATAAAAGTTTCTTGTACTTACAATCTGAAGATTCAATACAGAATGTAAAAGCATTGACAGCTACTTTTACAAACCAAATTCATGATAAAAATATTCTAGAAAAAATTCAAAAAGCATCCAAAATAAACATTAAATGATTTTTATACCCCAACAAGATCAAATGGATTGTGGCCCCGCTTGTTTATGTATGGTCGCAAGTGCTTATAAAAAAAAATATTCTTTACGATACCTAAGAGAACATTCTTTTATTACACGTGAAGGAATTTCTTTATTGGGGGTTAAAGAAGCTGCAACCAAAATAGGTTTTGAGACTCTTACGGCTAAGCTAACCATTGAAAAGCTTAATGGAATGCCTATGCCTTGCATTCTTCATTGGAATAAAAATCACTTTGTAGTTCTTAATAAAATAAAAACGAATTTATTTACAAAAAAAAAGTCTTACAAAATTGCTGATCCAGGTCATGGTTTTGTTGCTTTAACAGAAGAAAAATTTAAAAAATCATGGTTATCTGATGGCGATTGTGGAATTGGAGTATTTCTAGAACCTACTGAATCTTTCTATAAATTAACTCCTCCAAAAGAAGACAAATTAAATATTAAATATATTTATAACTACTTAAATCCATACAAAAAACAATTAGCTTTTCTTTTTGTTATGTTATTAATAGGTAGCGCCCTAACTTTAGTTTTTCCGTTTTTAACTCAAAACCTTATTGATAATGGAGTAAGTAAGAAAAACTTAAACATAATAAGTCTTATACTATTAGCACAACTCGGCTTATTTTTTGGATCTATAACTATAGAAATAATTCGTAACTGGTTAATGCTGTTTATAGGAACAAAAATTAGTATTCGCATCATATCCGATTTTTTAAAAAAATTATTACAATTACCAATTAAGTTCTTTGACACTAAAATGACTGGAGATTTTAATCAACGAATACAAGATAATGAACGTATAGAAAAGTTTTTGACATCCCAAAGTCTAGTCACTTTTTTTTCGATGATTACCTTTTCAGTATTTTTTGGGGTGCTTTGGTATTATGATGTTACTATTCTTGTCGTTTACCTTATTTTGACTGTAGTATCTATTAGTTGGTCATTCTATTGGCTCAAAAAACGAAAAATACTAGACTATTTTCATTTCCAGCAACGAAGCCAAAACCAGGAATCTATTCTGGAAATCATCAATGGAGTAACTGAAATGAAATTAAACCAGTTTGAAGATTTCAAACGCAACGAATGGGAAGAAATTCAAAAGAAGTTATTTAAAATTAATACCCGAATATTAAAATTAGATCAAATACAGTTATCTGGTTTTGAATTTCTAAATCAATTCAAAAATATTTTAGTCACTTTTTTAGCTGCATCATTTGTAGTTAAAGGACAAATGACATTAGGACAACTTTTGAGTGTATCCTATATCGTAGGGCAAATGAATAGTCCGATAAATCAGCTTGTTAGTTTTTTCCGTTCTTTTCAGGATGCACGATTAAGTTTAGAACGCCTAAACGAGGTACAAAACCATCCAACAGAAGAAGGAGAAAATAATAATTTTTTAAAAATAAGAGATATTAGTAATTGTTTTCCTTTAGGGATCAAAGGTCAAAATTTAAGTTTTCAATATGAAGGCCCCAAATCTCCATATGTACTAAAAAATATTGATTTTAGTATCCCCGAAGGAAAAATTACTGCCATTGTTGGTGCAAGTGGCAGTGGAAAAACCACTTTATTAAAATTATTATTAAAATTCTACGAACCTACACATGGTGAATTATTGTTTAATGCTAAAAATATTATCGATATTTCTTCCCGAAGTTTACGTGAAAATTGTGGCGTAGTCATGCAAGACGGTTTTATTTTCTCAGATACTATCGAAAGAAACATAGCTACTGGAGATGAAAATATTGATAAACAAAAATTAAAAAGAGCAGTTAAAATTGCAAATATTGAAAGTTTTATCGAGACATTACCTCTTGGATATAATACAAAAATTGGAGCATCAGGAAATGGACTTTCAGGTGGCCAGAAACAGCGTTTATTAATTGCACGGGCAATTTATAAAAATCCGCATTATATCTTTTTTGATGAAGCGACATCTGCACTTGATGCTGAAAATGAAAAAATTATTCATGATAATCTACAAGAATTTTTTAAAGGAAAAACAGTTGTCATTATCGCGCATCGCTTGAGCACAGTAAAAAATGCTGACAATATCATAGTACTTAAAAATGGTGAAATTGTAGAACAAGGAAATCATTCTGAATTGGTTTACAACAAAGCTGACTATTTTAAATTAGTTAAAAACCAATTGGAATTAGGAAATTAAACGTTTTAGTAATGAATTGACGAACAAGAAATTTTACCTATTTATTTTTTGATTAAAATACTTTTAAATGCTTACTTTTAGAAAATATAATAAAAAATCCTGTAAATAATCTTTACAGGATTTTTTTTAGAGTCTGGTTAATTACAATTGTACTGCTTATTTCCCTATTAATGTTCTCTCTCAGGCACAATAAATTATTAAATCATTTAATGTCAATATTATCTAATCATTTAAAAAGGAGGATAAAATTATATTTAATTATTATGAATAGTATTATTTATAGAATAACAATTATTTGCACATTATTTGTTGCGTTCGGATGTAAAAATGAATCTACAAAAGAAGCATTTAAAAACAATGCTTTGAGTATAGGGAATATAGAATTAGTGGAGATTAAAGATACATTAAGACTTGACTATAATGGAGATGACTTAGGTGAAGATATTGATTTTGGTAAAAATGAATCTCAATATAAATCATTATTGTTTAAGAAAATTTCCTTAAACAGTGAGAGTTCTGGTGATTTTAAAAAACTAGGATATAATGATAAAAAGGAATTTGAATGGATAAAAATAAAAAAAAGAATCAATTTGAATTCAAATTATAATACAGTAATACTTTCAACTCTAGAGTCAGTTTACACATTATTAAATTATAATTCAAAAGACGAACTAATAGACTTTCTAGATTTATCAAAATTCAATCAACAAATCTGTCAATGCACATCCAAAGTATATATAGACAAAAAGGGTGTTATTCATTGTCAAATTGAATCAGGCAAGCCTTTTCATCCTTATGTTAATTATAAGGTTAATGATAAAGGGAAATTTGAAATTGTCGATCAGTTTACCCCTCCTAATGAAGAAAAAATGTCAGCTACAGATAGGCTCGAATATATTATAAAAAAAACAACTCCAGTCAGTGACAATGTAAATTTAAAATCATACTTAGAATCAGATGAGTTTACTACTTCAAACACTACATTTATTGATGAAAAGGATGTGGAAAATATCTTATTTTCTAAAAGCCATTCAAGCGATGTGTACAAATTGTTTCATGACTCAATTGGAGAATATACTGATGATGATAAAGGCATAAATGTTTTAGGTAAAGTTTCAAATGGAAGTAGTTTACTACTAATTTGTAATTTAAGTAGGGCTGACCAAATTGGTATTATATTTATACTAAACAAAAATCACGAAATTACAGATTATAAAATTTTTAGTAGTGATCATCCGTCTGCTGATGAAAGTATATCAGGTTTGGTAAAAGAATAAAACACTACTTGATTATTTTTAAAGAAAAACATAGTTCAAAAATGTTACCACGAAATATTATGTTTCTAAGAAATTCTGAAAAGATCACATTTAAATATTATAACTCTAGAAAAACTAAAAAATCCTGTAAACACTATTTACAGGATTTTTTAGTTTTGGATTGAATGAGTTACAAGCAAATACCGTATTTTTCGGATTCGATTTTCAGGTTTACCAATAAACATTTGAAAAAAATAGAGATCTACAATTGATTCTTTTCCTTCAAATGGTAAATCACAATTAATAATTAGATACTTTAACAAGATTTACATCTTATTGTCATACTAATCCTATTTTTTATTTAAATTTGAAATTCATCTTTAGCATTTTTATATTATGATGGCACGACTCTTTCCCTTGTTTTTTCTTTTTCTTTCTATTAATATTCATTCTCAGTCTTCAACACAAGAACTGATTGATAATTTAAATAGCATTAACGATAATCAGAAAAAAGTAGAGTTGTGCCGCAAAATAGCACTAAACCTTCAAAATTCTGATTGGGACAGAGCTATTAAGTATATCGAATTAGCCGAAGCAGAGGCAAAAAAAGCTAAAGAATCAGAACTCACTTTGGCTTCTGTTTATACTACAGCAGGCAAAATGTATTCTTCTAAAGAGGTCTTAGATATTGCTTTACAATACTACTTAAAAGCGTATGAGATTTATAAAAATAACGGTAATCATGAGGAAGTATCTAAAGTAGAAAACAATCTTGCGATTATTTATGCGCAAGGAAAAAACAAAGAAAAAGCATTAAAATACTTTTTAAATGTATATCGCTATCAAAAGACTAAGAACGATCCTGTTAAGCTTGTAAAAATTTTAAATAATATAGGTACTACTTACTTAAGTAAAAATTTAGACTCTTCTTTGTATTACTATCACAAAGCCGATTTAATAAATGCGACCATAAAAGATAATGTTTTAAAAGTCTATGTCAACACCAATTTAGCCCGAACTTATGTTTTAAAAAATGATAAAACACATGCTGACTATTATTTTGATCGCGCTTTTTCTCTATTAAAAGAGCCTGTTGATAATTTAATACAAGCTTTTGTCTATGAATCTTATTCTGATTATAAGTTAAAAGAAAAAAATTATGATGCTGCAATTGTAAATGCAAAAAAGGCATTAGAATTATGTAGTGAAAATGAATATACTTTTTCGGTTTTAAACCTCAACAAAATGCTTTATCAAGTATATGTAAGTAAACAGGATTATAAAAATGCTGTCCATTATTTTGAAAAATATAATGCGATAAATGATAGTATACATGTAGAAGAAAAGGCAGTAAACCTAGAAAAAATAAAGCTAGAACAGGACTACAAAGTACGCGCCCAAATAAAAACACTTATTGAAGAAAAGAAATTATTTAAGTACTCTGTAGTTGGATTGATATTAGTTGTCGGCATATTGATTTTAATTATTTTTTTGATAAAATACAGAAACAGGAATATCAAAAATCAACTCGAAAAAGAGAAATTAAAAACAAAGATGCAAGCCTTAAAGCAAAACCTGGATGCCAAAAATAAGGTTCTCATAGGGAAAGCTATGGCAGAAATACATCGCACAGATAGCATTAACGAAATCCTTACCGACCTTAAACAGATTAAACTCAAAACTATTAATAAAGAAATGCAGCAAGCTATCGATATAGTATTAAAGCGTTTGGAAAAGAATTTGAATATCGATATCTGGAAAGAATTTGAAATCAGTTTCGAGCAGGTTCATCAATCCTTTTTTGACAAATTAACTGTCGATTATCCCACACTTACTCCAAAAGACCGCAGATTGTGCGCCCTTTTATATCTGGATTTAAGCACAAAAGAAATTTCTCAAATAACGGGGCAATCTTTCAAATCGATCGAAAATGCCCGTACAAGACTTCGCAAAAAGTTTGATTTAACCAATGAAAAAGTAAATCTTTCTACTTATCTAAACACATTTTAATCTGATTTAACGAAACATTAAATAAAAACTAATTCACTGATTTATTTATACTTATAAATTTATGAGTGTTTTTTTAGTGACCGTTTTTTACCTCAGAGTGTTTTTGTAATAGTCCTTTTTTATCAAAAACACCTACCTCCGTTCTACATTTACGAAAGCGATGTAAATAAATCTAGTAATGAATCGGAAGAAGAAAAATGCCCCTCCTAAAAAAAGTTTAGAAGAGCTTTTAGAAGAAACAAAAGCAAAAAAGAAAATCCTCTTAAAGATTCTGAAGAAAATAACAAATGAAGATTCTGAGAATCAACTTCCTAATTGATTTTTCGAAAGTGCTTTATGGTTTGCTATTAACCATAGAAGCATAATGACTATTAACCAAACAAACTCTAAGTATTAATTTTAAATTTAAAAGAATGAATCAAATTTACTTCAAAACCAGGTATTTGTTTATTTTGTTAAGTTTCTTTGCCTGTTCCGTCGGAATGGCTCAGTCACCTTTTCAAAATATCAAAAATGATGGCGTGAAAACCGCCTTGGGAGCACCTGACGAAACAAAGGAACAAGTTTCTAAAAAAACTAGCGATCCTAATTCTAATCAGGATAAAGATGCCAATAATCTCTTCATGCCAAAAGAAGAAATTATAAATGGCAAAGAACTTTCTGCTACAGAAAGTGAAGCTGTGACAAAACAAGTACAACAAAGTCAAAAGTTATTTGTAGAAAAACTAACTAATGCTACTGAGAAAACAAATCCGCAAGACACAGTTCGCACAAAGGTTAAGTCTTTTGCAAAATCTTCAAATTTAACTGTGAAAAATTTATTTGAAGTTAAAAAAGGAGATTTTGATTTATCAACATCTGATAAAATGCAATTAAAATCAATTTCTAATAATCATGGAAGAACTCTCGCCACTTATCAGCAATTGCATAACTCTGTTCCTGTAGAAGGTGCAATTTATAAGGTTAGAGAAAATAAAACTAAGATTGATGCATTTGGTTATACAGCTAAAAAATTGTCTGCAAACAGCAATTATAAAATAAATGCTGCAACAGGTTTAGAAAATGCACTTAGAACCGTAAATGCGAAACAATATATTTGGGAAAGTAAAAAATTAGGTGCTTTACTGGACAAAAAGATAAGCGCAAAACCACAAGGGGAATTAGTTTATGTTGGACCTAACTTTTCTTCTGAACTAAAGGAATATTACCTAGCGTGGAAATATGATATTTTTGCTACCAATCCGCAATCTAGCCAGACAATTTATGTTGATGCAAATACTGGAAAAATAATCCTTACTATAGATTTAAGTCGAGATGCTAAGATTTCAGGTCAAAGCCAAACCCAAAGCTTGGGTAAAGGTAAATCACGATATGCTGGTGAAGTAAGTTTTAATACCAAGCAATATGCTGATGGATACAGATTAGAAGGGTTGCAAGGGAAATACAATGTTCCGATGTATACTATGAACATGAATCATGCAAATCAGGCTTCAGATGAAGTGATTACAGATTTTATTGACGAAGATAACATTTGGAATGAACTGCATAATAAAGATAATGATGAGGTTGCATTAGATATTCATTGGGGTATGCAAAAAACCATAGAATATTATGGTGACAGATTTAACCGAAATAGTATCGATGACAAAGGAATGACAATTATTGGTCTTGCACATTTAGGCACTAACGTCGAGAATGCTTCCTGGACTGGTGGTTGGGCACAATTTGGAGATGGTTATAACACGCCTTATGTTGGTTTAGGGATTACTGCACATGAATTAACTCATGGAGTAACACGTTTCACGGCTGGATTAATCTACCAAGGAGAATCAGGTGCAATGAATGAATCTTTCAGCGACATCTTCGGTGTAGCTGTTGAATTTTATGTTGGAAAAGACAAAAAAGAAGATATTTGGATGTTGGGTAATGAGCTTTACACACATGGCAGTATGAGAAGTATGTCTAATCCTAAAGCTCAAGGGCAACCTGACACTTACGGAGGGGTAAATTGGGCAAATCCAGCAAACGTTAGTTACGACAATGGAGGTGTACATATTAATAGCGGAATTACAAATTACTGGTTTTACCTTTTAAGTGAAGGTGGCCAAGGCGTAAATGACCTTAATAACAGTTACGACGTTAAGGCTATTGGTCTTGCTAAAGCTGAGCAAATAGCCTATTTAACTCTTACGGAGTATTTATCCCCTTCTTCTAACTTTAACGATATGCGTCAGGTAACTTTGATGGTTACTGAAGATTTATACGGATTGGGTTCTGAAGAATACAAACAAGTTACCAATGCCTGGTATGCTATTGGTATTGGAGCTCCTTATACAGATACACAAATAGCTCTTGTGGCGGTTGAAAAACCTTCTGTTGCTTGTGGTTCCTTAAAAGGGGATGAACCATTTTATATTAAAATAAAAAACACAGGGACTACTGTAATCAAAGCAAATGACCCCTTAAATTATAAATTGAGATTAATGACTGCGGGTTTTGGTGGAAGGTTTAATACTATTTACACCAACAATAATGCTATTAATCTTGATAAAGATCTGGGAATTGGTGAAGAAACGACTATAAAAATTCAAGATAAACTTCCTTACATAATAAGTCCGACTACCGTAAATTATGTAGAAATTAAACTAGATTTTAAACCTATTGCAGAGTTTGGTACAAAAGACGGCATATCTTTTATTGCAAGTTTAGTCGTTCCTCCAGCGCAAAAAGATTTCGACATTAAACTTGTGGGATTAAATCTTCCAGCGTATTCAGGCGAAGCATTATCAGCAAGTCATCCATTAGCTATTACTATTTACAATTTAGGCTGCCAGGATATACCTGCTGGGGCTCAGCTAAAAGTAGGATATCTTAATACACTTTCAGGAAATCAAACTATCTGGAAAGATATTACACTAGCTACTGCTTTTAAAGGAAACTCAGAAATGACAATTTCTTTTGATGGTACTATCGATTTATCTGCAGCTGGATTGCATACGTATGAAGCTTTTGTGACCTATAGTCAAGATCCAGTAACAACTAATAACAGTACGACAAATGCAGTTTACAATGGACTTGTAACTCAATTACCATATTATCAGGATTTCGAAAAAACACCAGGAGGTTGGTTTTCAAAATCAATACTTACAAATCAAAAATTTGTATGGCAACAGACGTCTGTTATTTCATTTAGAGATACAAAATCGAAATATTTGTGGGGTACTGTAACTTATGGTACATCTGAAAAAATACCTACAAATGCTGATTTTACTTTAGAATCTCCAATATTTGATTTTACAAACATTATCTCTCCGTATGTTGAGTTTGATATGATCCATTTGTTTTCTAAAGGATATGACGGACTAATTGTGGAGTATTCTGAAGATAAAGGTCAAAACTGGAAAAAAGTGACCGGTATTGATTATCCAGAAAATTTACACTACAATGATTTAGTAACAGGACCATGGTTTAGCGGAATTAATAATGCTACTGATAAAAAACCATATGCTATCCGTTTAAATGAACTTGCTGGTAAAAAAGCTGCAATCCGTTTTAGAGTAGTTACAGATAAATATAATAGCAATTATTTAGGTGCTTTTATAGACAATATTCGTGTGAGTAATGCCCCTTATGATTTAGAAGTTATAGCTGCAAACTTAGATGCTGGCACCTGTACTATTAACAATGATAACATAACCATAAAGACTAAGATCATTAATAATTTCAGAACTACTAATGAGCAAGTTAATGTTACAGTAAAAATTCTTGATAATGAAAAAAATGAAGTTTTTTCAAAAACCGAAAAAACAACATTAGCATTTACTAAATATAGAGATACACTAACCTATTCTATTTCAAATATTAATTTAAAAAGCATAGGCCAAAATACTGTTACAGTTTCTGTTTTTCCTGAAGATATGGCTCTGGATGTTAAACCTGAAAATAATTCTATCACATTTGGCTACGACAATTGGAACAATGAAGATATGAAAGTAGCAGTACTTCCCTATACAATGGATTTTGAAGATGTAACCAAATATAAAGGATGGAGAACGTCTGAAAACAAAAATGCTACAGGCTGGCAACATGGATTAGGTAAAGATTTACGTTCTCCAGCGTGGCAAGTAGCAGACCATACAAATTTTATGGCGAGTAATGATGATAAATGTAATTGTGACTCATCAAATGATATGTTGATCTCACCTGTGTTCGATTTAAGTAATTACAAAGAAGCACATTTAATATTTGATGGTTTTGGAGACGGGCTAAGAGATTCTGACGGATATGTAAAAGTAAGCACAGATGGAGGTGGAACCTGGGAAACAATATTTAAAATGCCTTATGTTGCTAATTGGATAGAATATCATGTGAATTTAAGCCCTTATGCAGGAAATCCTTGTGTTCTTGTAGCATTTGTACATGATGATAACGGATTATTTGCTAATGGTTTTGCAGTAGATAATATTAAAATTAAAGAAACAGCAGATTATTTAGAGCTGTCTAATTTAAGTGTAGCCGAAAATGTTTATGAAGATGCACCTTCACATGAATTTTATATAAGTGCAAGAAATTCATCATACGCTAATATTGGCAACGTTTCTATCGAATATCAAATCACCAAAAATGGTGCTGCAGTGGGAGAACCAATTCTGTTGGAAAAAAATAGCCCGCTATTGCAATATCAAACTCTTGTTTATAAAATAAATGGTATTCCACAGCTTCCAGCTGGAAATTATGAAATTAACGTAAAAGTATTTACAGACGGACAACCAAAGGCTCTGATAGAAAGTCTTACAAAAGCTTTTGAAGTTATTACAAAGGCTCCAGACTTAAACATTGAAACTTTCTCAACTATACCTGAAGGAGTGTTATTTGGTACAAAAGGATTCGTTTCAAGTCAAAGTGATAGAACTTTTCCATGGGGAGTAGTAGTTAAACCTGATAATAAATACTTAGGTATTCCTGTTAAAGATCATACAGGAGATGCTGCTGCAAAAATGCTTTACCACCCGTTAGAAAATGGATCTAACTATGGAGATTTAATCCTCCCTATGTATAAGTTACCTGAAAGTGCAACTGCTATGGAGTTTTATTACGCAATCGAAAGTAATGCCAACAATACCTTTATTGTAGATGTTAAAACTGTAGGAGGCGAATGGAGTGAAGCATGGAAAACCACTAAAGAAGTAATGAATTCAGATAAAGAATGGCAAAAAGGAGTTGTGAATTTAGATAAATATAAAGGAAAATCTATCATGCTACGATTTAGACATTCGTTGACAAGCGGTTATTCTTATATGGTGCTTGATGATTTAAAAGTAATCACTAACCCTATTCTAGATGTATCAGTACAAATATTGTCTCCAAAAGATGTATGCGGAGGATCTGAAGTTAAACTGAAGTTAACCAATGAAGGGCAAACTCCAATTAATGGAAATGCAATTCAACTAAATTTAGAATATATCAATACGCTTGAAAGTATTTCAGAATTTGTTGAAGCAGGAATCCCTGTTGGCGAAAGCATCGAATATATTTTCAAAAAACAGCCTAAACTTGATACAAGCGGTGACTCTCATGTATTCAATATTAATGCTAAATTAGATAATGATGCTATTCCAAATAACAACGAAATAAAAAATTATATATATCAGGAGGTATCATCAGATTTCAAAATATTTGACACCTCAACAATACATGGATATGCTGGTAAAAAGCTGTACATCGATGCTCAAACTAATTTTAATGCCAATAAACTAAATGTTACTTCCTACAAATGGAACACAGGGGATGTTACTAATGGTATTGAGATAAATAAAGCGGGTGATTATACTGTAACAGCAGTAATGAAAAATGGATGTACACTTACAGAAACTATAACTGCAACATTTGATACTTTCGAATCTGATTTAGCAAGTGGAAATGTTTGTGGTCCTGAAGTTGTATTATCTCCGGGAGATTACAAATCGTACGAATGGTTTGATGGCTCAACAGAACCAACTTACACTACAACTAAAAGTGGAGAATATTATGTAACTGTTTATAATGAAAATGGCATTGGTAAAACTTTTAGTACTACCATCTCAATTCTTGAGAACATTACACCAGAAATTCAGGTAGTTGCTGATAAAAAGTTAACCGCTTCAGCCGATGCTGTTTCGTACCAATGGTTCTTAAACGGAAGACCTATACCAAATGCAACTGAAAAATCTATAGTTACAATTTGGGAAGGAGATTATAGCCTACAAGTGACCAATAATAATGGATGTAATAGTATTTCAGCTCCGTTTGATTCAAAAGGTATGCTTGTTGGAAAAATAACAAATGCTTTTAGGGTATTCCCTAACCCAGCAATTGATATTGTAAATATCTTCTTGGCAGATAAAGTTGAAGGAGAAGCACAAATCAATATTTATGCAATCGATGGTAAAGCTGTGTGGAGTAAAACATATACAAGTATTCCGTCTAATATAAATGTAAGCGGATTAGCTCCTGGAGTTTATGTTTTAGACTGCAATGTACAAGGCAAGAAATATACCGCAAAGATTGTTAAGAACTAACAAATTTACAGATAAAACTATGGTAACTCTCCCTTTGAGAGTTACCATTCTTAAAACAACAAATATGAAAAAATATATGTTAATTATATGTACACTTTTTTTAGGTGTACCTATTATGGCTCAAAACCAAAAAGTTAAACTAGGTGTAAAAGCGGGTTTAAATATCGCTAGTCTTAATTTTGATGAAAGCGAATTGAACTCATCTAGTAAAACAGGATTTACAGGAGGGATTATGGTTGAAGTTCCTATAGCGAAAAACTTTGCGTTACAGCCAGAATTATTGTACAGTCAGCAAGGAACAAAGGTTTCTTTTTCTGATAGCGATGTAACAAACTCTAACTATAAAAGCACTATTAAATTGAACTATTTAAATATTCCGCTTATCCTAAAATATTATGTCCTAGAAGGATTAAGCATACAAGCTGGTCCTCAGATAGGAATACTCCTAAAAGCAAATAATAAATACCAAGATAATTTTTTAGGCTATGAGAATCATGACAATTTTAACTTAAAAGAATATTCAAGTGGTGTAGATACTTCTTTAAATTTTGGTTTGGGTTATCAATTTAAAGATAAATTCTATGCCGATGCGAGATATAATATTTCTTATTCTAATGTCTTTAAAGAAAGTGATGTAAATTATTTCATTAACAATGACATGAAAAATAGAGTTTTTCAAATATCGATTGGTTATTTTTTTAAATAGAATTAGTATTCTTTATGCCTTTCTAAAAGCCACTCCCGCAAAGAGTGGCTTTTTATATAACTATATGTAAATATTTTGAGACCAAGATAGATTCTATCTAAAAACAAAAAAATCCTGTAAACAATGTTTACAGGATTTTTTGTTTGTGGAGTCGATAGAACTAAAATCGAACACCTCATCCCCTTTCAACTTTTTTTGATAGCTTCAAATATTGCATTAAAAAATAAAACGGGTAATTCTACGTGGATGTAAGATTATATTTTGGGCTAGATTTATTACTTAAACCAAAAAAGTCTTCAAATCATGCAAAACAATGAAAATTCACTCATTCCAATCGGATGGGTTGGCGGATTTCCACCAACGGGTTCACCTATGTTATATCCAACCCGAGATCTTTCCTCTTTACCAATGTTAGGTAATATGGATAATATTAATTTTTTACAACGTCAGCTCGGTGTAAAATGGCCAGAGTTTAGTTGGGAAACACAAAAAGGCAGTCCTAATCCGAAAAGATGTTATCAGCAATTTGCGCCATATATTTCCAGAGCCGGTTATACTGATGAAGGAAGAGTATATTCTGTTATCTGTCCTCAGCAAGGAGTCTGGCTTAAAGATGAAATTTGTATAAATGTAGAGGTTACTGTTACCGGACAAAGAGGTTGGGTTAACGAAGTGACAAAAGAAATTGCAATAGACATGACAGTTGAAGGCAAAATTTGGTTAACACCAAATGAAAAACAAGGCGATAAGATAAAAGACGTTTGGCCTCTACTGGAGTATAGTTTTCCGAAATTTCCATTGAATAAAGAAAATGCAATAAGAGTTACTACGCACAAACAGAATGATCCTAATCAACCTATTTTTGAAGTGATACACGGATTAAATCCTGAATTCTCTAATCCGACGTTTGCATTACATAATGATGAAGCATTTGCTACAGCCTACCTTGCAGTTGAAATTGGAGATATTAAGTTAACAAAAGACAAAATAGTTGATGATTTTAATCAATTAATAATGAAAGCATTTAATCTTGGTTCAGGAAATATGCTTCAGGCAGGAAATACTTTGTCATGGAATCTTTGGTTCACAGAACCGGCTTTGGTAAATAAGGAAGAGTGGAAAAATCACGCTGAATTTTGGAGAAAATCTATCGATGTACATCATCGTTCTCCTACCGGAAATGGTGGTGATGCCAAATATTTTGACGGAACTTTATTTAACCCTGAAGCAAATGCAGTAGACGAAATAATTATAGATATTATCAACTATATTGAAAAAAATCTTTAGGCCGTTATAATTTGTTTAATAGTCTCTGTTATTATACCTAAATCAAACACTTTACAAAAAAAAGAATTTATAAATATGGTATTCGATAGCAATTTGTACAATCAAAACAACATCTGTTGAACACCTACAATGAGAAGCGTTCTTAATCATTACTCATTGATAGTAAAAAATACCTGGTATAAAAAAAGGGAAGATATATTTAAATATCTTCCCTTTTTTGTGGAGTCGCCGAGAATGGTCATCTAAAGACATTAATAATAAAAATAGCACTTATGTAATCTTTGTATAATAAAAAAGCACTTTATGGAATCGAACAAGCCTATAATTTTAGGAATCGTAAGCTGGAAGAAAGCAGTTTCTTGTCATTTATACCCAATTCGAGTAAAAGATTTTACCAAGTTCGCAGTGGTTAATTACGATAAATGGGATATTTGAGACGCAGCCTGTTCTTTAGGCTATCAGCTAAATGTTCCTGCGTAAAAAGTATTAGTTCGCAAGTTTGAATAAAATTGGTATATGGAGCTTAATAAAGCTGCACAAGACATGAAACACTTCTAAATCTCCGCAGTTTTGTACATTTAATAAAGTTAAGATTACTATAAAACTTTTGCTAAATAATCTAAAAAAAGATTTTTAAAAATTATAAAAAAGTCTTTAATATTATTTCAAAAATCCTATATTTTACAGTAGCTAACAGTAAATTGAAACAATTTAACTAGTTGATTATCAAATAATTACATGTTGTATGAAAATTATTCTGTTTTTGTCCCTTTGTTAAAAACTAGACCCAATTGTGAATAAGTATGACTTTTATTTCTGACTAAAATACGCAATCTTTGTATTATAAATAACAAAGCCATAGTCTACGAAACTATGGCTTGTTTAAAATCATTTTTTATGAACTTGCGAAGTCCTAAAAACTGGTTAACTATTTCATTCATTATCCTTAACATGTTAAACGCGCTAGAAATAGTATTGCGACTTACAAAAGGTTAATAAATAGCTCCAGTTTTATAACCCGTCTATAAGGCGGGTTTTTTATTATGACAAATATATGTAATGTAAATTAATTATGTATAAAAAATACGTTTTAAAATTATTAACAAAAAGTTTATAAGTATGTAAACAGTAGTAAATAAGGAGCATGAACACCACTTATACATTCTTTTTATAATTATTATATGATGTTTAAACGAATTTAAAAATCAGGAGATTTTTCCATAATCTGATTTCGATTAACTTCTTTTACAACTTTGGCATACCGTAATGTCATTATTTTAGATGTATGTCCATATAATTCACGAAGTGCATCCAGTTCAAATCCAGCTAGTATTTTTTTATTTGCTTCTAGATGTTTTAAAGAGTACATATTTACATTCATATTTAATCCATCTATAACTAATTTTCGCCATAATTTAGAAGCGTAATCTCTATTTAATTTTCTTGGACCAGGAATAAAGTCGATCTCTTTTTTTAAACCTCGTTTGGAAAACTCACGTTTGGAACCGAAAACAAAAAAATCTTGGTTATTCATTTCTTCAAAATAGGCTTTTAAAAACGAATTTAACGGAACGATTCTTTCAATATCTGTTTTAGTTATTTCAGGTGGTAGTATGATTTGGATTTTTTTTAAATCAATCATCTTTAGCTGGATATGAAGTAATTCTTCGAGTCATATTCCTGAATTCTGAAATTTAAAAAATAATTATTCTGAATTGGAAAGTCTTAAAAACCGAAGAAGATTACAATAAAGCCATTTTACAACTAATCGTAATTTTCCACATGAACCCAATACACCTGAAGATGATGAACTTGGGACTTTAGGATTATTAATTAAAGAATATGAGGATAAAAATCACCCAATACCTTAAAAAACATCTTACAGAAAGCAACAGACGGAAATAATTATGATAGGTGTTAAAACCAATAATTCAGAAAAAACATCAACTAATGTTTAATTAAACTACAAAAAATTAAGCAACTTGTCAGTATTATAAATATTCATTACCTCTGTAGAAAAATGAAAAAAATTAACATTTTAGTTACCGAAATGCTTAACGAAACATCTAGCAAAAAAATAAGTAAAATAAGAGATAAAATAATCCAGTTAGTCAATTCTTATGAAAATAAAAAAATCAACATTGATACATGGAAAAATTCTGTTGAATATCGAATTGAGAATCGAGGTTTAGAAATACCAAGAAACGTAAATGATATTATAGAAATTATAAATATTGTGAGAATACTTGAATTATCAAAAGATAATTATTAACATAAAAAAAATCAACCAAATTGTCAACTAAAAACAAAAAAATCCTGTAAACAATAAGTTTACAGGATTTTTTGTGGAGTCGCCGAGAATCGAACTCGGGTCCAA
This sequence comes from Flavobacterium sp. PL02, assembly GCF_035013205.1. Classification (NCBI taxonomy): domain Bacteria; kingdom Pseudomonadati; phylum Bacteroidota; class Flavobacteriia; order Flavobacteriales; family Flavobacteriaceae; genus Flavobacterium; species Flavobacterium sp. PL02. The sequence goes on along the minus strand of NZ_JAYGJP010000008.1, from coordinate 167,800 downwards.
ACAAGCAACTAAAGAGCTTTCTACACGTTTATTTCCTGATTGGATTTTCGTTGTTAAGCTAGGTCAGGAACAACCACTCAACACTTATCTTCTTAATTTCGAAATCCACCCGAAGCTCATGGAAATCTAGGTTTATTTTTACGGTTCCCCTGTACTGACCGCCACAAACCAAGGCTTTCAAGGAGAATCCAGCTTTCCTATCTGATAGGAACGTGGCTTAATCTTACTATAATTCGGATTATGCAGCTAAAGCGTAGTTATTTTCGCCGTGTAAAATTGTAAGATCTTATATTTACGAGCAAGGTCTCAATGCTCGACGTGCTTACTGTTCAATTCGACTTGCTGTCAAAACCAGTCGACCCCATTTCTTTTTCAATAAAAAATTGAGATTGCAAAATTACGCTTTTTGAACCATCATTTGACATTAATTATCAAAAATATTTATTTCAATTTTTATGCCAAATCTATTATTACAATTTATTATTCTATCTCCTTAAAAACAAAAGGGTAATCTCCAAAAATTGGTGCCAGTTTACGAACCGCATATGTTTTACGAGTAAACTTATTAGACAAAGCTATAATCGTAACATTTTCTTTTTGCAATGTTATATACGATGAGGTATTACCATGCCACCAGCCATTATGAAAATAAAAGTGTTGTCCTGAGTACCAATTAATCATTCTGATACCAAGCCCATAGTTTTTCTCGCCTTTACGTTCATTACTATATCCTTCGTAAACTTCCTTAAGTAATGCTGGTTTTAAGAAACCTGGAGCATTTCTGGCTCTGTCAAATTTTAATAAATCACGAGGCGTAGAATAAACATTTTTATCTCCGTAAACGGCATCTAGATAATCGATTCCTATTTCGACATTATTTCCTTTATAAGACGGAACGGCAGTTTTTCTGTCTTTGTCAATATCAAAAACATAACTATGTGTCATACCCAATGGCTTAAAAATCATCTGAGACATTGCATCTTTATACTTAAGCCCAGTAATTTTTTCGATAATTAGTGCCAACATAGCATAATTGGTATTACAGTATGTAAAACGTGTATCGGTTTTATACTCTAAACCAATATCTTTTGTAGCCATTATATTTAAGATGTCCTGATTGGTTAACTGGTTGTGTCTGTCCCAAATCGATTTATCTCTATCTGTAAAATAAGCATAATTACGCATTCCACTTCTATGGTTTAACAGCATTCTTACTGTTACATCTGGATAAGGAAATGTTTTTAAGATTGTATTTACTTTCTGATCCAAGTCAATTTTTCCAGCGTTAACCAATTTTAAAACTGCAGTTGCTGTAAGTACTTTACTTACCGAAGCAATATGCAACGGCGTATCTTTATCTATCTCTGTCTTTTCGTTTTTATTTGCATAACCCTCGTATTTTTCATAAATAATCTCACCATTTCTTGCTACCAAAAAACTTCCGTTCATGGTATTGTTTGGCCAGTTTCTATTATAAAAATAATCGACTCTGTTTTTTATAGCTGTTACATAATTTGCAGGCAGTTTTTTTTCCTGAAGCATTGGCTTCATTTTAGGGAGTGTATCTTCTACTGTATCGGCTGTGGTTGCATTTGTATTTTTATCTTTTCCGCAAGAGCTTAAAACTAAAATAACGAAAAGGATTTGTGGTATATTTGCTTTTTTAATGAAATTCATGTGTGGGATTCTAGGAAAACAAATATATAGAATTGAATACTTTTGTTTATTTGTGTTTTTGAAGCAAATTTCCAGATTTTAACACAGTTTTAAGCTTGATTTTCGTCAGGCTATTGAACATCAGGTTTTAATAAATTTGATTTCATTTTTTTTCAAAAAAAACAACAAAATTTTAACTATATTTGTTATATTTAAAACAAATTTAGGTAAAAAAGTTATATTAATACAATATTTAAACAGTAATAAATGAAGTTTGGAATTATAAAAGAAAGAAAAAACCCACCAGACAGGAGAGTTGTATTTACTCCAAGTGAGCTGGTTCGACTTAAACAACTTTATCCTGAAGCTACTGTAGCAGTAGAAAGTTCAGATATTAGAATTTTTACAGACGTTCAATACCAAAGTTTAGGTATAACAGTTACCGATGATGTTTCGGACTGTGATGTACTATTTGGAGTAAAAGAGGTTCCTATTGAGAGTTTAATTCCAAATAAAGCTTATTTTTTCTTTTCACATACTATAAAAAAGTCACCTGGCAATCGAAAACTATTGCAAGCTATTTTAGAAAAAAATATCGAATTATATGACCATGAAACAATAGTAAATTCTCAGAATAACAGACTAATTGGGTTTGGTAGATATGCCGGAATCGTGGGGGTATATAATGGTATTCGTGCATTTGGAATTAAATTTGAATTGTTTAAATTACCAAAAGCGGAAACTTTATCTGGAAAAGAAGCACTAATTGCTCATTTAAAACGCATTACTTTACCACCTTTAAAATTTGTAATTACCGGATCTGGAAAAGTAGGTAATGGTGCTAAAGAAATTCTTGATGCCATTAAAATAAAAGAGGTAACTATAGATAATTACTTAACCAAAAATTATACTCAGGCTGTTTATGTACAACTTAACGTATTGGATTACAACAAGCGTAAAGATGGACAAGTTTTAGATTATACCGATTTTTACGAACACCCTGAAGAATACGTTTCTGATTTTGAAAAATATACCAAAGTAACTGATATTTATTTCACAGGACATTTTCATTCGCCTGCTGCTCCAGTAATATTAACTAGAGAAATGCTTCAATCTAAAGATTGCAAGATAAAAGTGGTTGCCGATATTTCATGTGATGTAAATGGTCCTATCGCCTGTACGCTTCGTGCATCGACAATTGCGGAACCTATATATGGTTATTTCCCTGGAGAAGACAAAGAAGTTGATGTTTTTCATCCTGCTGCAATTGTAGTAATGGCTGTAGATAATTTACCTTCTGAAATTCCTAAAGATGCCAGTGAAGGCTTTGGTGAACAATTTATGGAACACGTAATCCCTGCCTTTTTTAACGGTGATAAAGATGGTATCCTACAAAGAGCCAAAATGACCGAAAACGGAAAGCTTACGCCACGTTTTAGTTATTTACAGGATTATGTGGACGGAAAATAATTGTGAATTATAAATTGTGAATTGTTAATTATCCTTTGTTTGTCTAGAGAATAACCCAATATTGTCACCCTGACGAAGGAAGGGTCTCCGCAAGTAGCTCCACAATTAAAACCCACTGTTCAAGATGCATTATAGAGAGATCCCATTCTTCGGAGTGTCAATTTTAAAAGAAATACTGTATCTAAATAAACATAAGTTGCCCTTCGACTCCGCTCAGGGTGACAGAAAAACAAAACCCCTGCAATCTGATTGCAGGGGTTTATTTTTACATAAAAGTTGTAGAGCTACTTGCGGAGACCCTTCCTTCGTCAGGGAGACAACATTGCGGTTACCATCCTTGGCAGATTAGAAACCTAATTAACAATTAACAACTAATCATCAATAATTATTTAAGGCTTCCAACCATATCTTCTGGTTTTACCCAAGCATCAAAATCTTCTGGTGTTACATAACCTAAACGAACTGCTTCTTCTTTAAGTGTTGTTCCGTTTTTGTGTGCTGTTTGAGCAATTTCTGCCGATTTGTAGTATCCGATTTTAGTATTTAATGCTGTTACTAGCATTAATGAATTGTCTACTAATTCTTTGATACGTTTGTAATTTGGCTCAATACCTTGTGCACAATGCTCATCAAATGAGATACAAGCATCTCCTAATAAACGTGCCGATTGCAAGAAGTTTGCAGCCATTACTGGTTTAAAAACATTCAGTTCATAGTGTCCTTGCATTCCTCCTACCGAAATTGCAACATCGTTCCCCATAACCTGAGCACAAACCATTGTTAATGCTTCGCATTGTGTTGGGTTTACTTTTCCTGGCATGATAGATGAACCTGGTTCGTTTTCTGGAATGATGATTTCTCCAATTCCTGAACGTGGTCCTGAAGCTAGCATACGTACATCATTTGCAATTTTATTTAATGAAACTGCTAATTGTTTTAATGCTCCATGAGATTCTACAATTGCATCGTGTGCTGCAAGTGCTTCAAATTTATTCTCAGCTGTTACAAATGGGTGTCCTGTAAACTCTGCAATATATGCTGCCACTTTTACATCGTATCCTGCTGGTGTATTTAATCCTGTTCCTACTGCTGTTCCTCCTAAAGCAACTTCTGATAAGTGTGCCAAAGTGTTTTTAACGGCTTTTATACCATAAGTTAACTGTGCAGCATATCCTGAAAGTTCTTGTCCTAATGTAAGTGGTGTTGCATCCATAAGGTGGGTACGACCAATTTTTACAACACTTTTATATTCTACCGCTTTTGCGTGAAGTGTATCTCTTAATTTTTCTACTCCTGGAATAGTAATTTCAACTACTGCTTTGTAAGCTGCAATGTGCATTCCTGTTGGGAAAGTATCGTTTGATGATTGTGATTTGTTTACATCATCATTAGCTTTGATGAATTGCTCTCCTTCGCCGATTTCAAATCCTTTTAAAACTTGTGCACGGTTTGCAATTACTTCGTTTACGTTCATGTTACTTTGTGTACCTGAACCTGTTTGCCAGATTACCAACGGAAATTGGTCGTCTAGTTTACCTGCTAAGATTTCGTCGCAAACTGCTGCGATTGCATCTCTTTTTTCGACTGGTAAAACACCTAAATCATGGTTTGCATAAGCAGCTGCTTTTTTTAAGTAAGCAAATCCTTCTACGATTTCTTTTGGCATCGATGCTGATGCGCCAATTTTAAAATTGTTTCTAGAACGTTCTGTTTGTGCTCCCCAATATTTTTCTGCAGGAACTTGCACCTCTCCCATGGTGTCTTTTTCTATTCTGAATTTCATTTTAATGTATTTATGTGTGTTATTATATAAAAATTCGTGTAAACTGTAAAACTATCACTTAAAACTATCATCGCAAACTAGATTTCTAGCCCAGATGGAAGCGGCATCCTTTTTTGGGTCTTTTTTCGGACCAAAAAAGATATAGCGGACAGCTGGAAATAGCTCCTAAACCAAATTATGAGCTTATCTTTTTAAAACTGACCTCAAAAATACGGATAATTACTTTTTTATAAAAATTGATTTAGTTTTTTATTGGTAAGAAAAAATATTAGACCTACATTTGTGGCTACATTCAAAAATTCCGGAAAACATGTTTGAATTTTCACAGTATTTAGGCTTTTTACTTTTCTTAACCATTCTAACTATAGGGTTTTGGTTAATGTTCTTCTTGGTAGGTTTCGTTCAATATTGGATTGGTGGAGCGCTATGGGAAATGTACAAAGAAAGAAAAGCAAAGAAAGAGCAATCAATTTAAAATTAATTTGATTACTACATAAAAAAAGGACCCGTTTACACGAGTCCTTTTTTTTATTTACGAGGTTTCCTTATCCAGGAAACTCTCCTCCTCCATCATTACCTTCATTTTTAGGCCCTTGTTTTTCTCTTTCGTTTTTAGGCTTATTGAATCTATATGTAAATGAAAGATTGAACTGTCGCTTACGAAATTGCATTTCGCTATATGAATTTACATTATCTAGATATGTTTCTGTTTTCATAATTCTTGAATTGAATACATCACTTACATTAAAAGCAATTGTTCCTTTATCTTTCAAGACATCTTTACTAAAAGCTAAATTTAATCCAAACTGCCCTAAGTTTTTACCTTGTGCTGTTTTTTGCGCTCCATTATACATAGCTGTAGTTTGCCAGTCGATTTTGTATGGTAAAGTTATTCTTGAACTTATACGGGCAAACCATGATGTTGCCTCGTTATCAAAATTTTCTGTGATTGCTAAATTGTTGATATCTGTATAAGTATAATCTCCTGTTGTATTAAGATTATAAAGATTAAAATTGGTATTTAATTTCCACCATTTAAAAGGGGTATAGTTTACTGTGAATTCATAACCAATCTTTTGTTGTTTTCCTAAGTTAATCGGAGTACTTAAAATAACTGGAATTCCATCAACATTATCTCCTGTTTGTAATCTTACGAATGTAAATACATCGGTTGTGTTTTCATAATACAAGGAAGTATTAAAAGTTACTTTATCCCAACGTTTTATATAACCTACATCATATTTATCGGTAAGCGAAGGATCTAAATCTGGATTTCCTCTAAAGATATTGATATTACTGGCATAATTTGTAGCTGGATTCATGAAACGTCCTCTTGGTCTGGAAATACGCTTACTGTAACTTATAGAAAGGCTACTGTTATCTGATATTTCATAATTAAGAAATGCACTTGGAAAAAGATTATTATATTTCTTATTATTAAAATTATTGGTGTCCAATAAATTTACATCAATATTACTGTCTTCCCAACGTAATCCTAAAAGGTAGGAGAATTTAGTCTCTTTAATTTTTGACCCAAATTGTGTATAAAGCGCATTTATTTTCTCTTTATAAACTAATGTATTCGACAAGAAACCTTGGATTGGATTTCCTTGATCGTCAGTATTTACATTGTATACGTTATCTAAATCATTGAAATTCCCTTTATAACCAGCCTCAAACTGACTTCCTTCTCCAAATGGCAATACATAATCTGCCTGGATCTGAAATTGTTTCTGAACCTGATTGTTTAATGTTGTATTAAAATTTGGTGAACCTGTGATTGTACCATTACTATCATCATTATTTTTAGAAATAGATATATCTCCAGTCAATTTATGTCCTTTATCATTAAAGTTTTTAATCAAGTTTGATGTAAACTCGACATTATCACTAGCTATATTAGTATTACTTAATCTATAAGATGATCCTGTATAATCATGATTTACATCAAAATTATTGTAGTCAATCAGGTCTTTATCTTCTCCGCTATTTTTTTGATAATTAACAGCGTTTGTCCAAAATATTGTTGGAGTAATTTCCCACTCTGCCCCCACTCTGGCATTAAAGCCTTTTCTTAATCTTTTGGTATCTCTTAGTTCATCAAGATAACTTTTAATAGATCCGTCTGGATTTAAATACTCAGAATTTGTTGAACCACCACCTTCAGTTGTTCTGTAACTGTATCCTGCAGTTGTAAAATAGTTTATTTTTTTAGTTTTATAATTTGCATTTGCACTTACTCCGTAGGTTTCTGGAATTCCTGTTGAAGCTATAAAAGTTCCGTTAAATCCTTGATTTTTCCCTTTTTTAAGAATAATATTTATTAATCCTGAACCTCCTTCGGCATCATATCGTGCTGATGGATTTGTGATTACCTCAACTTTATCAATTGCATCGGCTGGGATTTGACGCAATGCTTCGGCTACATTTATAGCATTTGAAGGTCTTCCGTCTATTAAGATTCTAATATTATCACTTCCTCTTAAACTTACATTTCCTTCGGTATCTACAGAAACTGATGGTACATTATCAAGAACATCACTTACTGTTCCTCCTTTTACAATCATGTCCTGACCTACATTATATACTTTTTTGTCAAGTTTAATTTCTACTGTAGATTTCTCGGCACGAACCACAACTTCATTAAGTTGGTTGGCATCTTCGGATAAAGCAAATTGTCCTAAATTGATATTCTCAGCAATATTTTTCTGTTTGATTTCTATTACCTTAAATGAAATAAACTCAATTTTAATATCATAAACCCCAGGAACAGCATCTACGCTAAATTCTCCTTTGTTATTGGTGATTCCTCCTGCAAGTGCTTTTGGATTTTTGGTATTTACCAAAGTAATTGTAGCATATTCTAGCGGTTGGTTTGTCGTTTTCTCGACAACTTTACCAGTAACTTTTACTTTTGCTCTTTGCCCTTCTGGTTGTTGGGCAAAGCTGAGCATGCTTGTAAAAAGACATACAAGCATGATGGTTAATTGATTTTTTTTCATTTTTGGTAGTTTCTATTTGGCTTTTAGACTGCAAATGTAACTGTAGGTTTAAAATGAAAAATCATAAAAATATGTTAACAACCCTCTTTATAATGTTTCTAAAAAAGGTTTTAGCAATTCTAAATCTCTACCGATAATAGCTTTCCCGTCTTTAACAACAATAGGTCTTTCGATTAAGATAGGATTATCGACCATAGCTTGTATAACTTCAGTATCGGTCATTGTTTTATTCTTGAAGTTCTCTATCCAGATTTTTTCTTTAGTTCGAACTAACTCTATCGGTTTTAAATCTAGTTTATGAAGCAATTCTTTTAATGCATCAAATGAAGGAGTTTCGGTAAGATATGGGATTATCTCAAAGTCTTGTTTTGTATTCTCGATAAAAGCCAGACAATTTCTTGATTTCCCGCAACGTGGGTTGTGATATATTTGTATCATTTTTATTTTTTTAAAGAAGTAAACGTATTTGAAATAAAAAAAGGTAAATTAGTGCTAGCAAAAATAAGATTTATGCAATAAATCAAAGTACTATTTTAAATTAAAAATACATGTTTCTAGAACAAGGAGTTAAAGAAAAAAACAAATTTTGGAGATATTTATTAGGTTCCGTCTTTATAATAACCGCATCTTTTGTTGGTCAAATTCCGCTTACACTCGGCATATTATATCAAACTCTCGTAAATAAAACACCTTACCCAACGAGTGAAGCTGGTATGATGAAGATTTTTGAATCGAATATGACCTTATTTCTTATCTTGATTTCGTTTGCATTTGCCTTGGCAGGAGTTTACTTTGTGGTACGTTATATACATCATCAAACTTTTTTATCGGTTACTACTTCCAGACCAAAAGTAGATTGGAATCGTATTCTATTTTCATTTACTCTTTGGGGAATTATTACTGCTGTACTAACAGTTTTGTTTTATTATCTAAGTCCTGAAGATTTTGTAATTAATTTTAAACCTATTCCGTTTGCCATTTTATTTATAATAGGAACTCTTTTAATTCCTATCCAGACTAGTACCGAAGAATATGTTTTTCGTGGATATTTAATGCAGGGATTTGCAAATCTAGCCCGAAACAAATGGTTCCCGTTACTAATGACTTCGACCATATTTGGGGTAATGCATATTTTTAATCCCGAAGTGTCTAAAATGGGTTATATCGTTATGGTATATTACATTGGGACAGGATTATTTTTAGGAATTATTACTTTAATGGATGAAGGTATAGAACTGGCATTAGGTTTTCATGCTGCCAATAATCTAGTAGGCGCACTATTGGTTACTTCGGATTGGTCGGTATTCCAAACTCATTCGGTTTTTAAAGATATCTCAGAACCATCTGCTGGCGCAGATATTATCTTGCCAGTAATTGTTATTTATCCTATCATGCTATATATTTTTAGCAAAAAATACAACTGGACGAATTGGAAAGAAAAATTAACGGGTGAAATCGTTACTGAAAATAAGTCTGAAACTATTAAACTATAACCAAACTCAAATGTCAAAAATAACATATAAAAACGTCCACAATTTCTTCAAATTAAATGGAGACCATTTTAATGGAGAAGACTTATCTCAAATAGCCTATAGTTTCGTTAAAGAAGGCGAAGCTTATGAAAGAGCTATTGGTGAGTTTATCTTAGATTGGTTTGATGAGAAATCTTATATCGAGATAACTACTTCGGGAACAACTGGAGCTCCAAAAGTGATTCAGTTAGAAAAACAAGCCATGATTGAGTCGGCACTTGCAACGGGTGATTTCTTTGATTTACATCCCGGAGATAAAGCATTACATTGCTTGCCTACTCAATATATTGCTGGAAAAATGATGATTGTAAGGAGTTTAATTCTTGGACTGGATGTCGATTTTGTTGCTCCTAGCCTGCATCCTCTTACAAACAACAATACCAAATACGATTTTGTAGCAATGGTTCCTTTACAGGTTCAAAATTCATTACCTGCGCTTAAAAATGTAAAAAAACTTATTGTAGGTGGCGCTGCAATGGATGCTACGCTTATAAAAAGTGTATCTAAGCTAAAAACTAAGGTGTACGAAACTTACGGCATGACCGAAACGATTACTCATATTGCTGCCAAACAAGTTGGAGAAAAGGCTTTTACCGTTTTACCTCATGTACAAATATCTCAAGATGATAGAAATTGTCTTGTTATAAATGCGCCTACAATTTCTAGCGAAACAATTGTAACCAATGATATAGTCGAGCTAATAAACGACCATCAGTTTGTCTTTTTAGGAAGAATTGACAATGTCATTAATAGTGGCGGAATAAAATTAATTCCTGAGCAAATAGAAGAAAAACTTTCGGGTAAAATAGATACCAGATATTTTGTAATCGGTGTTCCTGATACGGCTTTGGGCGAAAAATTAGTTTTGGTTATCGAAGGTGAAAAACATACTATCGACAATGCAATCTTTGACAATCTAGATAAATATCAAAAGCCAAAAGAAATCATTTTTGTTCCTAAATTTAAAGAGACTGAAAACGGAAAAATCATCCGCAAGAAAAGTTATCTATACAATTTATAACCCAAGAAAGCGATTAACAAAAAATAACATTTTAGTTTAACCATATAAGCTATGTAAGTCCATTTAAGTTTTTAAAACTTATATTTTCTTATATAACTTATATGGTTTTCTTTTAAAATACAGTTTAGCTTTTCACTTCTCCCATTTCACATTCAATACAATTCAATAATTAAGCATTAAACCAAATCCCCAACCCATATCACTATCATAATGTGTAGAGATTCCTGCGTTTTTGGTCAGAATATATTTTAAACCTCCCATATATTCTTTATCTGTATTTACCATAAAAGCCATTCGTATTCTTGGCGAAATCGGAATATCCTCTCGGGATAATTGAAATCTAACATTTCCATCTGTAAAAACTTCGGCTTGAGCAATAACCAGCCACGGCAATGTATAATCGGCACCAATACTTAATACGGAACGATTGTCTTTGGTATTTTTTTGTCCGAAGATATTTTTCTCAACCTCATCATGTCCAAATTTTCTATAACGCCAATCAAATCCTATAAATGGCATAAACCATTGATTTTTGCCAATATAACGTCCGATATGAGTTTCGGTTTCATAACCATGCCTATCATTATATCCTAATCTCCACTCGGTACCAAAACTCCAACGTGCATTTTGTATCATTGCACGACCATCATTTCCATTAGTAGCAAAATCATTCTCTGCCATAATATGACTCATATTACTTTCTTTTTGCAATTCTCTGTATGCCCATTCTTTATCTGGCAATAACGGATTTGGTGGGGAGTTCTCATAACTAAAAACACGATTCATTCCTGCCATCATGTGATACAAAATATGGCAATGAAAAAACCAATCTCCATCGGCATTTGCACTAAACTCAATCGTATCGGTTTCCATTGGCATAATATCCAATACATTTTTTAATGGAGAATATTCGCCTTGTCCATTTAATACTCTAAAATCATGACCGTGTAAATGCATTGGATGTCGCATCATCGAATTATTGTACAATACGATTCGTAATGTCTCTCCTTTTTTAATTAATATCTTATCGGATTCAGACAATACTTTATTATCCATACTCCATAAATAGCGATTCATGTTTCCTGTTAACTCAAAACGTAATTCTCTAACGGGAGCATCTTTAGGCAATGTTGTTACCGTAGGCGATTTAAGCATACTGTAATTTAATGTTACAATGTCTGTAGAACTCGCTTCCATTTGATGGGTTGAATGATCCATTTTTTCTCCGTCGGCCATTTTCATCGGTTCTTCGGGAGTATGTTTCATTTCTTTTGATGCACTTCCTGTAATTTCAGGATACATTACGGCATTCATATCCATTTTTTGTAAGCTCATGCCCATTCCCATCTCGTTCATGGTTCCGTCCATGTTCATCATGCCGTTCATCATTTTCATTCCCTCAAAATAATCGAGTTTTGGCAACGGGCTTGTTAATTGTTTTATACCAGTTCCTAAATAAATCGACGTTGATTTTGTTCGATCCTCCGGCGTAGCCAAAAATTCAAAAGCAGTATCATCGGCAGGAATTGTTACCACGACATCATACGTTTCGGATACACCTATAATCAATCTATCAACTTCAACAGGAACTACGTCGTTTCCATCATTGGCTACGACCGTAATTTTTCCTCCGGCGTATGTAAGCCAAAAATAAGACGAAGCACCTCCATTAGAAATTCTCAGTCTAACTTTATCTCCCGCTTTAAATGGACCTGGAAATTCATTTTCTTTTTTACCGTTAATTAAAAATGCATCATAATACACATCGCTTACATCCATTGCCATCATACGTTTCCATTCGTTATTGACTTTGGTTTTAAAATGACCTGCTTTTATTGCTTCGGTATAACTTTGGGTTGTTCCTTTTTTAATCGCAAACCAGTCCGAAGCATTATGTAACATTCGGTGTACATTATCTGGATTGTAATCTGTCCATTCGCTTATCATCACAGGGATTGTAGGCAAATCATCGATTCCTTTTCTAAAATCGGAATCATCTGTTTTCTTCTTCATTATCAAAGAACCATACATCCCAATTTGCTCCTGCAAACCACTATGACTATGATACCAATGTGTACCATTTTGGATAACAGGAAATTTATACACATAAGTTTCCCCTGGCTTTATAGGCATTTGTGTAAGAAAAGGAACTCCATCTTCCTGATTTGGCAAAAAGATACCGTGCCAATGCAAAGATGTACTTTCCTTTAACTGATTATGCACATGAATTTCGGCGATATCTCCCTCGGTAAAAGTAAGTGTCGGCATCGGGATTTGTCCATTTACTGCAATTGCTCTTTTGGACTTTCCTGTAAAATTCACCAACGTATCTTTTACGTATAAATCATACCTCACAATTTTTTGTGCAGTCGTGCTTATCGCAAAAAGCAACAATATGAGTATTGAATAAATTTTCATTTTTTAGTTTTTAAAGTTTTAAACTTCTCAATCGCAATGCATTCACAATAACAGATACAGAACTAAAACTCATTGCCAAAGCAGCAATCATAGGAGAAAGCAATATTCCGAAAAACGGATATAAAACTCCCGCAGCAACAGGCACACCTAATACGTTGTATATAAAAGCAAAGAATAGATTTTGTTTGATGTTTGCCATTACAGCGTGGCTCAGGTTTTTTGCTTTTACAATTCCTTGCAAATCTCCTTTTACCAAAGTAATCTTGGCACTTTCTATCGCAACATCGGTTCCTGTTCCCATCGCAATCCCAATATCCGATTGTGCCAAAGCAGGCGCATCGTTTATACCATCTCCCGCCATGGCTACAATTTTTCCTTCGGCTTGTAATTTCTCAATTACTTTTAGTTTATCTTCTGGCAAACAACCTGCCTGAAATGAAGTTAAGTGCAATTCGTCGGCAACCGCTTTAGCAGTATTTATATTATCTCCCGTAAGCATAATTACCTCAACTCCTTGTCGCATTAATTCTTTTATAGCGGCAGCACTGGTTGCTTTTATAGCATCGGTTATGGTAACAAATCCTACTACATTTTTATCTACAGCGATATAAGAAACTGTTTTTCCTAATTTTTGTTCAGCAATAATTTTCTCTTCAATAGCTCCAGAAACAATTACTCCTACTTGCTCCATTAATTTTTTATTCCCTAATGCAACCTTTTTATCAATCGCAGTTCCAATAACTCCTTTTCCTGCAATGTTTTCAAAATCATCTACTTTTGTCAAAGAGATATTTTTAGCTTTTGCAAATTTTACTACGGCTTCCGCCAAAGGATGTTCGCTATACTGATTTAAAGAAGCAATGTATTGTAACAGTTCATCCTCTGAATATTGTAGCGCAACAATTTTCTCTACCGAAGGTTTTCCTTCTGTAATTGTTCCCGTTTTATCAGTAATCAGAACATTTACTTTGTCCATTTTTTCTAAAGCTTCTGCATTTTTTATCAGAATTCCCGATTGGGCTCCTTTTCCAACTCCTACCATTACAGACATTGGTGTTGCTAAACCCAATGCACACGGACAAGCAATTATCAATACTGCAATTGCATTAATAAAGCCGTAAACCATTGCTGGTTCTGGACCAAATTTTGCCCAGATAAAAAAGGTAAGTATCGAAATAATAACAACAATTGGCACAAAGTATTTAGCAATACTATCGGCTAGTTTCTGGATTGGTGCTCTGGAACGACTGGCATTATTTACCATTTGTATAATTTGCGAAAGCAAAGTTTCTGAACCTACTTTTTCGGCAATCATAACAAATGATTTGTTTCCGTTTATAGTTCCCGAAGACACCACATCACCTACTTTTTTATCAACAGGAATAGGCTCTCCAGTAATCATCGATTCGTCTATCGTGCTTTCTCCATCGGTAATTTTTCCGTCTACAGGAATTTTATCTCCGGGTTTTACTCTAAGTAAATCTCCTTTTTTAATATCGTGAATTGCAATTACTTTATCGACTCCATCAATTACCAGAGTCGCTTCTGTAGGAGCAAGTTTTAATAATTCTTTTATAGCACCACTAGTCTGGCTATGTGCTCTTGCTTCTAGCAATTGCCCTAATAAAACCAGTGTAATAATTACTGTTGCAGCTTCAAAATAAAGATGAATTGTTCCGTGTCCCGATTTAAATTCTTCTGGAAATATATCAGGAAAAAACATTCCTACGATACTAAATAAAAATGCCATCCCAGTACCAATCGCGATAAGGGTAAACATATTTAAGTTCCAAGTCACAATTGATTTCCATCCGCGAACGAAAAACATCCAACCTGCATAAAAAATTACAGGAAGCGAGAAAAGCAGTTGCACCCAATTCCATTTCCCAACATCCATTATTTTTAGCAAAGGATTATCATGCATCATTTCTATCATGGCAATAAAAAAGATAGGAACAGTAAAGAGTATTGCAATTTTCATTTTTCGCAATAACTCTTTATAGACCTTATTCTCTTCGCTATCTGTTGGTTCCATTGGCACTAAATCCATACCGCAAATTGGGCATGAACCTGGTATATTACTTATAACCTCTGGATGCATTGGGCATGTATATTGCTGAACCTGAATAGCTGCTGGCTCTTGTATTAAATCCATTCCGCACACAGGACAATCTCCAGCTTTATCATACATTTTATCGCCTTCACAATGCATCGGGCAATAGTATTTTCCTCCTGCATGATTATGCGGTACAACTTCTTTTTTATGCTCATGTTTATGTCCGTCAGCACTGCAACACGATTTCTCGGCTGGCTTTTCGTGTGCCTGAACTGTTACTGGTTCTTGTACTAAATGCATTCCGCACACAGGACAATCTCCAGCTTTGTCATACATTTTACCCCCTTCGCAATGCATCGGACAATAGTATTTTCCTCCAGCATGATTATGCGGTACAGCTTCTTTTTTATGCTCATGTTTATGTCCGTCAGCACTACAGCATGATTTCTCGGCTGGCTTTTCGTGTCCATGATTCATAGTCATTTCAATGGTGTACTTTCCAACCGCAGTTAATGCTTCTTGCAGTTGCTCCGTCGGAATATGCTTTTCCATCGTAATCGTTGCCAATGGTGGTTCCAAAGTAACACGTGCCTCGATTCCATCGATAGCATTTAATGTTTTTTCTACTTTAGTACGACATCCATCGCAAGTCATTCCTGTGATTGTATAAGTATGAGTCATTGCTTTATTTTTTTTATGAATTTTTCTTTAACAAATTTCTAAAATAACGCTTCAATAAGCTTGTACAATTTTGGTTATGATTTATAAGATTTACAAATCCTCTATTTGTTTTCGCTTTTTGTCTTTCAACTTTTTATAATAACTTGGTGAAAATCCTGTTACTTTTTTAAATTGATTACTCAAATGTGCCACACTACTATATTGAAGCTGATAAGCAATTTCGCTCAGACTTAATTCATCGTATATAAGTAACTCTTTTACCTTTTCTATTTTCTGAGAGATAAAATATTTTTCAATAGTTGTCCCTTCTACTTCCGTAAAAAGATTACTTAACGAGTTATAATCATGTTGTAAATTAGTCGATAAATAATGGGATAAATTAGTGCTGAGGTCGTTATTTTTATAATGAACCAATTCGATGATTAAGGTTTTAGTTTTCTCAATAGTCAAACTTTTTTTATCATCTATAAGTTCAAAACCCAAAGAATGCAAGACATTTACTAAATCTTCTTTTAAAGAATTTATCTCTTTTTCTTCTATTTCTACCTCACCCAGTTCTACTGCAATCGGATGAAGCCCGAGTTTTTCCAACTCCGACTTCACGACCATTTTACAGCGACTGCAAACCATGTTTTTAATGTATAGCTTCATTTACTTGATAGTTTCTACAGTACTACCACAGCTCAACATTTTCGAACCATAATATGGGTTTTTAATGGTACTTTCTTTACTCAACCAGTTTGCACCTTTTCCGTTATTTGCCATTGGGCAAAACTGATAATATGTTGGTGTATCCCCTTTTGAAACTTTTAATAACGCATATACATTTTTAGATAATGTCCCAAAATGATCTCTTTGGTGTATTGCATCTTTTGTATCAGCAATATGCTCGGCATCTTCTTTTAAGTCTTTCAAAACTTTCATCCAAACCATGTGAACATCCATTGGTAAACTTTCCATTTTTACTCCATCAATGGCTGTTACTAATGTTTTGGCTTTCGCCGAAGCAGTAGCACCGTCTGTTTTTACCAATGCATCTTTGATTCCGAAATACGCATCAAAAACTGGTTTTAGAATATTTGCTTTTTGATCCACATCCGAAGAAGTCATTTCGTGACCAGAATGCGCTTCATGGTTCATTTTCTCAGCAGGAACAACCATTGCCATTTTTTTATTATTTCGCTCATATTGGCAACATTCAGGAAGTTTAGCATACGCATCATTTGGTGCTAAAAACTCATTGCTATCATATCCCGCTAAAGCAATACGTTTTAATATCTCCTCTTTGTTTGTTTTGGTGGCATCATAAGTAAGCGTTGCCATTTTAGAATCTTTATTCCAATCTACTTCGGCACTATTTTTTAAGTTACCTGCTTTCTCGATTGTTTTTTTACACATTTCGCAATTACCAAATATTTTTACAGTTTCGGTTTTTGCGTTTTTTATTTTTGCATCACATGCAGTGAATGATAACAATGCAACGATTGCTACCAATAAAGTTTTTATCGATTTCATTTTTTTATAGATTATCTGTCAAGAATGTAAAACTCCTGAACGTTATTTGATATTTATTTTTTGAATACTTAAAGTTAACATTTTCTATTAGACGCACTTATGGCTATCACAGAAAACTTTTAGCTTATTTTTGGCGGAGACCAGATACTATAAAAGCCTGAAGATAAAGCGGCTTCATGAGACTGAAAGAATTGTTTTTTATTCGAAAAATTAAAACAATTTAATGTAGTTTCATTCCATTTTTCGGAAGTAAACATCGAAATAACTGTAACACAACGGCAATTAGAATGATTGCATTTATCGGCACAACCATCTTTTCCTTTTTTATTAGAGCTTGAATCACAACAACCATCAGTTGATTTTGTTTGCGATTTTTCGGTTGTATGCTTCTTTTTTTCAGATTTCATACCGCACGCTTCTACTTGCGTTGGCATCAAAAAGAAACCAAGCAAGAAAACAAAAAATAATATGTGCGTTTTTGAAATCATCTAAAATTTTGAAATTCAAAGATACAATATATTTTTTTTAATGATAAAATTATGTGGTTGCTGTGAAAATGGAACGCGGATGACGCGGATTTACTAAAGTAAAGACGCGGATAAAAACGGATTTTTAAAGTAATCCGTAAAGAAAAAAAATCAGTTTTAATCCGTGTTTTCGCGATAGCGAATCCGTATCATCCGTGTTCCATTTTTTTTAGATAATCAAAAGAAACACAATACAATTTGAGGTTAAAAAAATTAAACCTCTATCGTAATAACATCTTTAAGTTTTGTAGAGAATTTGGGAGATAGTCTTTCTTGTTTCATTTTCCATTGTCTGCCTAATGATTGTACTCCAAATTTGACTTTGTTATCGCCATAACTTAAATTCATCTTATCGATAACACTCATCAATGGCTGGTGTTTCGGGTTGGATGTACTAAATAAATTAAGTTGCGTTTCGTCATTTGGCGTTAAGCCCATAACAACAACTCCGGCTCTTTTATAGGAATATCCGGTTTTATAAATTTCCTTTAATCCTCTTTGTGCGGCTTGATTTAGCTCGATTGTGGAGTTGGTCGGAAAGTCGGTATTTATAGTAATACTACGCGAATATTGCGATTGGTCGTTTGCTAAATAATTTGTCTGGATAAAAACTGTTACCATATTGCAATGGCAACCTTGGCGTCTTAATTTTTCGGCACACGAAGCTGTAAAGGTGCTTACTCGTTCCGAAATCTCATCGTAAGTAGCATATTTAGTTTCGAATGAGCGTGTAGTCGCAATCATTTTTTTATTTCGAGGTGCTTCTAAATCTAATGTTGGTTTTCCCTCTAACTCATGTTTTAGCCGAAGTCCCACAACAGCCATTTCTTTACGCACCCAGGCATCAGATAATTGTGTAAACTGATAAGCAGTCAGGATATTTTTTTGTTTCAGACGTTTGGCATGCTTTCTTCCTATTCCCCAAACATCTTCTATTTTTGTCCATTTTAGTGCTTTGATTCTTTTCTCATCGGTATCAATCGAATACACATTTTGAGTTCTTTCGGCAAATTTCCTGGCAATTTTATTTGCCACTTTTGCCAAAGCTTTCGTTGGTGCAAAACCTACACTTACTGGAATTCCTGTACCTCTTGTAATCTTTTTTCGCATGTCGAGTCCCAAATTATGTAAATCGAATAATTCGAAACCTGAGAATTTCAAGAAAGCTTCGTCGATACTATACAGTTCAATATCGGGAGTATACGTTCTAAGCATATTCATTACCCGATTGCTCATATCGCCATACAAAGCATAATTAGAAGAATACACATAAATATTCTTTTCTTTAAACAATGCTTCAAATTTAAATGCGGGCGCTCCCATCGGAACTCCTGCTAACTTTGCTTCATCAGAACGCGCAATAACGCAACCATCATTATTAGAAAGGATAACGACTGGTTTTCCTATCAAATGTGGTTCGAATACCCTTTGGCAAGAGGCATAAAAATTATTACAATCGACTAAAGCAAACATTGTTTATTTATTTTTGAAACTATTCTTTCTCTCTGTGTGTTGAGACGCACTGCGGTGCGCCTCTACGATTCCTGGATTGCGGATTTTTTTAACCACAAATTACACGAATTTTCACAAATTATATCTTTGTCAAAGTTTTGAAATTTGACAAAGATTGCGTCAAAAAATTCGTTTTTTTCAGCGTTTTTACGGAATAAATCCATTTAATCCACGTTCTATTTCAATACAATTAAAAAGATTTTATCGAATGAACTACAATTCCCCAAATTAAAAGTTCATTTTCGGCTGTCACTTTTATAGGTTCGTAATCTTCATTTTCGGCGATAAGCCAAACGATATCTTTTTCTATTTTAATGCGTTTTACAGTGAATTTACCATCGACTTGGCAAACTGCAATTTTGTTATTTTGTGGTTCTAAACTTTTATCAATAATCAACAAATCACCATCATTTATTCCAACATCTTTCATGGAATGCCCTTTTACTTTGGCAAAAAAAGTAGTGTCTTTGTTTTTAATAAATTCTTTGTTGAGGTCTATCGTTAGCTCGATAAAATCATCGGCTGGAGATGGAAATCCCGCGCTAATTCCCACATCAAAAAAAGGAATTTCTAATTTTGATGAGTAATCTGGAATATAAAATTCTAGGGGTGTGTCGTCGTTATTTAAACTTCGTAATTTCATAGTTTCACAAAATTACGGAAGTTATATTTTCGCTGTTAGTATTTAACACTAAATAGTTATCAACGATACCGATCTTTAATTATTTGGCGATGTTTTCTTGCTTAATCTTCTTCGGAATTTATGATACGTATTATGGTATTTATTATGACTTGGGTATTTACGATATGAAGTAAGATTATTAAATATCAAAGCTATAATAAGCAATACTGTAACTCCTGTTAATACTGGCGAAATAACATACCAATACCCCAAATCTTTTATCTGGCTGGAACCTGTAACTGCGATAAGTGCAGTTGCTCCTCCTGGTGGATGTAATGTTTTGGTTACTTGCATACAAACAATAGAAAGTGATACTGCCAATGGTGCTGTAATCCAGATAATATCTGGCGCTAATTGTTGTACTGTTACTCCTATAATTGCCGAAATAACATGTCCTCCTACAAGGTTACGAGGTTGTGAAAACGGACTTCTGACTTCTCCATAAACCAAAACACTCGAAGCTCCAAATGAACCAATTAAGTACACTAAATCTGATCCTGTAAAATGTTGGGTTTGGGTATAAGCAATCAATCCGATACCTACAAATGAGCCTAAGAATGACCAGAATATCTCTTTAGAATTAACTAAAGTTTCTTTGTAAAGTATATATCTTGTTTTTCGGTAGCTTCTTTTTATTTTGGTAACACCCCCCATAAATTATTTTATTTTGATATGCTTGGTAAAAATGTATAAACTGTATGCGGATAAATCATTTTTGCTGTGTACTTAGAAATCAAGCAAACAACTAAGATTGGCAAAAATAAAGTGTAATCATTCGTTAGTCCGCAAACTAAGAATATTGCTGTAAATGGTGCATGAATACTAGCGCTTAAAACGGCTGCCATACCAATTACCATAAAGTTTAACGGAATTACTTGTGCATTAAAAAACGTATTTAAAACTGATGCCAAAAGCAATCCCAAAAATGCCCCGATAAAAAGACTTGGTGCAAAAACACCTCCGTCGCCACCAGAAGCCAATGTTATAGAAGTTACAATAGGTTTTAAAAGTAAGATCCCGATAAAGGTGAAAGTTAATGTAAGCGTTAACGGAATTGCCGAATTTGTAAAAATCCCATTTATTGCATGATATCCTTCTCCGTAAAGTTGTGGAAATATAAATAAGGAAACACTAAGAACAATCGAACCTAAAATGATTTTATAATAATGTGTTTCTATCTTAGAGAACTGCCCTTTAAAAAACAAAACGCAACGAGTTAAATAAACCGAATTTATTCCTGCTAGAATACCTAAAAGGATAAAATACGGAATCGCCTTTAAGTGCCAAGTTGTAATATTTACAGCAAATAATGGTCCTTCGTTTAAAATTGTAATTAACCCGAAAGCTATAGAAACTGCAATTAAATTAGAAATTATAAAAGCTCGTGTTACTTTTCTTGAAATTACTTCGACAGCAAATAAAATCCCTGCAATCGGGCTGCTAAATAGTGCCGTAACTCCTGCCGCAACTCCCGCACAAATTAATTCGGTTTTATATTGGCGAAAGATATTTTCTTTTTGTTGTGCTACCGAACCAATCGTTGCTGTTGCTACAACGGTAGAAACTTCGATTCCTGTAGAACCTCCAAAAATAACCGTCAATAATCCATTAATAAAATGTGATGGAATTTTATAATTAGGTAAGTTTTTAGATTTCGACTGGGTACTTTCAAAAACTTCTTTGATCCCTTTATTTTCTTTTTTCTTGAATAAATACTGACGCAAGAAATAAATTACCGAAAGTCCAAAAACAGGGAAAATCACATAAAAAATCGGATTTACCGTAGCTTGATGAAAAAATATTTCTTCGTAATACTCCGTTATTTTCTTGAGAGAAATTCCTAAAAATGCCGAGAGAAAACCAATTAAAACAGAAACAATAACTAATTTTCGAAATTTAATAAATTGATGATTCTTTTTGATTTGCGCCGTTTTGTTCATCAGAAGTTTGAAGTTTAAACTCACTTTTTATAAGTGGTTTGCAAATTTAGAGAAACAGAACCATATTCGATTTAAAACATACGAATATTGCATTTTTTTAACAGTAAAGTAAGAAAATTACCTTTCATAAAATTCTAACGGTAAGTCATCTGGGTCGGCGATAAAAGTAAATCTTTTTTGGGTAGTTTCGTCAATTCGTATTGCTTCATAAGCGACATTCTTTGATGCTAAAAACGCAATTGTTTCGTCTAGATCAGACACCTCAAAAGCCAAATGTCGTAAGCCTGCTCCTTCTGGTCGAGAAGTCCTTGCTGGCGGATTTGGGAACGAAAATAACTCAACAATATACTCTCCATTTAATGCCAAATCAAGTTTATACGACTGGCGTTCTTCGCGGTAAATTTCTCTGATTATAGTTAAACCCATAATCTCGGTATAAAACAATTTGGACTTATTATAATCGCTACAAATAATAGCGATATGGTGTACTTTATTTAATGAAAGCATTATTTATTATTTTCTGATTCTTGATTTAATTTTCGGATAACTTTTGCCGGATTCCCTACTGCAAGCGAATTATCAGGAATATCTTTTGTTACAACCGATCCTGCTCCTATTACGCAACCTTTCCCAATGGTTACTCCTGGGCAAATTACGGAGTTCCCTCCAATCCAGCAGTCATCTCCTATAGAAATTGGCAACGCATTTTCGAGTGTTTTTCTTAATTCTGCGTCAAGCGGATGTGTAGCCGTATAAATTTGAACATTGGGTGCAAAAAACACATTCGACCCTATAGTTACCGGAGCACAATCCAGAACAACACAATTTACATTAAAGTAAACATTATCGCCACAAGTAATATTGTATCCATAATCGCAATGAAACGGTGGTTCTATATAAAAACTCTTACCTGTATTGGGGATTAATTCTTCTAAAATTAGTTTGGCTTTTTTAGTCAAACGGTATTCTGTTACATTTAAACGATGCAGCAAATTTTTAGCTCTTCTACGATCTTTTACTAAAATTGAATCACCAGCTAAGTAGTAATCTCCTGCAATCATTTTTTCTTTTTCAGTTTTCATAAATAGTGTTACATTTTTTTCTTGGCGATTTTTTCATGAATCTTTAATGTTTCCTGCAAAGCTGCAGTTGCGTACCAAGGTATTAATTCGGCTTCAAGCAAATTTGCATTTATTGCGGGATCTGTTGCTACAAGTGCTTTTGCCTCTTCAATAGTTGCTACATTAAAAATATAAATCCCTCTATAATTTTTATCGTTCTTCATAAATGGCCCAGCTACAACTAATTTTCCTTCTTTGGCTAATTTGCCAATATTAGCCATATGTCCTTCAAATAATTTCTTGGTTTCTTCTTTGGAAGTTGTTGTATTTGTTCCAGATTTTAAAAGACAGAATACGTATTTCTTCATTCCGTAATCGTCCGCATTTAGAGATTTTGCTAAATTCTCATCAAACTTAACTTCTGTTTCCTGCGAAAATACGATAACATTCATAAATAAAAACACGAGTAATACTATTGCTTTTTTCATAAAGTGGATTATAACGTTTTGAGCATTTTTTTAAGAATAACAATTTGACCTAAATGATAAACGTCATGCTGAATGATTCCATGAATATGTTCGTAATATGTATGATTATTATTGACATATATTTTATCTAAATCGGCATCATCAAAATCATCTAAAAATGAATTCCATAATTCTTGTGATTTTGTCAGACTTTGAAGTGATTGCTCCCAAGCTGCCTCAGATGAATCTAAAACAGGTACAAAATAATTATGATCAGGAGTAGTGACTGTTTCTCCCTGAACGCGTCTTAAAATGTTTCTTCTCCATTGTATAAGATGATTGACAATTTCCCAAATCGTATTTAAATTAGGATTTATTTTCCTGTATGCCTGATCTGCACTTACATCTTTTAATGTATTTGCTAAATTAACTTCTAGCCAAGGATTTCCATTATAAATAGACTGATATAGATTTGAAATTCTTTTATTTTCTGACATAATAAATCGTTTTTTGAAATACAGAAGCTAAGATACAAATAAGTATTTTACAACTCATCCTCAAAATTCTACAATTGGGTTACTTAATATTTTAATGTTAAAATTAACAAAATATATTTGTCTCATCAAAATCAAAAAACATGAAAACCAAGTGTCTAGAATTAAATAAAAACGGAATAGGATTAAAAATCAAATCCCTTTTTACAATCTTATTTTTAGTAATAAGTTCAGTTATTTTTGCCCAAAATACACTTTCGGGAAAAGTAGTTGACGGAAAAGGAAAGCCAATCGCTGGGGCAAACATATATATAGATGGTACTTACGATGGTGCTACAAGTGCCGAAAATGGAGAGTTTTCATTTACAACCGAAACTTCAGGAAATCAAATATTAATAGTAAGTTTTTTAATTTATGAAACGTCAACTACATCAATAGATCCTGCCAATTTTAAAAATCAAATTATAAAGCTAAAGGAAAACGTAAATTCATTAGATGCCGTTGTTATTACTGCCGGAACTATGGAATCTGGCGATAAAGCCAGGGTTTCGGTTTTAAAACCTCTGGACATTGTTACCACTGCTGGTTCTGCAGGAAATATTATTGCTGCTCTACAAACCTTACCGGGAACTCAAAGTGTGGGCGAAGATGGGCGTTTATTCGTTCGTGGTGGAGAAGCCAACGAAACACAAACATTTGTTGATGGTATTAGAGTTTCTCAGCCATATGGCGCAACGGTTCAAAACTTACCTACTCGTGGTCGTTTTTCTCCTTTCTTATTTAGCGGAATTGCTTTTTCTACAGGAGGTTATTCGGCAGAATATGGCGAAGCTTTATCGAGTGTATTATTATTAAATACTCAGGATGAACCTGACCAAAATAAAACAGACATCGCTATGATGACTGTAGGATTGGGAGTGGGACATACAAAAAAATGGGATAAAAGTTCATTGAGCGTAAATGTGAGCTATATTAACCTGGCTCCTTATCAGGCGGTTATAAAACAAGATGTTGATTGGAACCAACCCTATCAATCTATATCTGGAGAAAGTGTATATCGTTATCATTTTGCTAACGGAACTCTGAAATTATATGCCGCTTTTGATACTGAAAAAATCGACCTTAACCAGAAAAACATCAATTTTGAAGATAAAATAAGAGTCAATTTAGTAAACAACAACTTTTACTTAAACACGGTATATAATGGAACATTTGGTAGTAACTGGCAAATTACTTCGGGATTGAGTTATGGGTATAGCAACAATAAGAAAGATATTGATATTGATCATTTAAACGATGATGAAAATGCTGCTCATCTTAAATTAAAATTAAAAAAGAGCCTTTCCAACAGAGTGAAACTATCATTTGGTGCTGATTATTTTATTACTAAATACAGCGAAGATTTTCAGGATAATGTAACACCTACAATTACTAATGGTTACGACTCTAACATTGCTGCTATTTATGCCGAAACTGAAATTTCGTTCTCTAGCAAACTAGCTGCAAAAGTTGGACTTAGAGCTTCTAACAATAGTTTACTTGATGAAACTGCATTAGCTCCAAGAGTTTCATTAGGATATAAAGTGGCAAAAAACAGTCAGTTTTCTCTTGCTTATGGAGACTTTACACAAACTCCAGTTGTTGATTACATCAAATATTCAAAATATCATCAGTTTGAAAGCGAAAAAGCAGCGCATTATATTTTAAACTTTCAATACAATAAAACAGGACGCACTTTTAGAGCCGAAGCCTATTACAAAGATTACAGCAATTTGGTAAAATACGACACGCAAAACATTCAATACAATTCGGTTTTTAATAACAATGGTTCTGGTTATGCTAAAGGAATCGATATATTCTGGAGAGATAGTAAATTATACAAAAATCTGGAATACTGGATTTCCTACTCCTACATTGATACCAAAAGAGATTATAAAAATTTCCCAACTAGTGTAACTCCCGATTTTGTTGCCGACCAAAACTTATCGGTTGTAACTAAATATTTTATTACCGATTGGAAATCACAAGTTGGCTTAACAAACAGTTTTAGCACCGGAAGACCTTACAACAACCCAAATGAAACAAAATTCATGAACGGAAAAACAAAATCATACAATAGTTTAAGCCTTAGCTGGGCGTATTTATTAACGACTCAAAAGATTTTATACTTCTCGGTTTCGAATGTATTAGGTACTCAAAATGTATTTGGATACGATTATGCCAAAAATCCAGATGCAACCGGAGTTTATAACCGACAAGCCGTAACGCCTACAGCAGACCGTTTTTTCTTTATTGGTTTCTTCTGGACTATTAGTGATAATAAAAATGAGAATCAGTTGAAGAATCTTTAGAGGAAAGGTACTGAGGTTCTGAGTGACAAAGGTTCAAAGGTTTTCCTCGTATTGTGTAGAAGAGGTTCTGAGAAACTAAGTGACTAAGTTTCTCAGAAGCTAAAAAACTTAGTACCTCAGAACCTTAGCCACTTAGAACCTTAAAGAAAACCTTTGAACCTTTGAACCTCTTTAAAAAAACCTTTGAACCTTCCTCAAACACTTCATCCCTAAAAATCAACAACTCAGTAACATAAAATTTAAAGAGAATAAAATCTATAATACTTTTGAAGTATAAATTAACAAACGTTTCAATCATCAAAAAATAACTAAACCTTAAAACAAGAAATCATGACAAAATTTATTACCGCGATTACATTATTTATTTGCAGTTTTTTATCTGCTCAAACTCAATTTGAACAAGGAATGGGAAAAGCTTTTGGGCTTTGGAAAGAAGGAAAAAATACGGAAGCATCTGATTTGTTTGAAAGAATCGCTGCTGCCGAAAAAACAAGCTGGTTGCCTAATTATTATGTTGCATTAGTAAATACAACATCGGCTTTTAAAACTCAAGACAAAACACAAATAGATTTATTACTTACAAAAGCGCAAAATGCATTGAATATCGAAATGATAAAAGATCAAAACAATGCGGAACTTTATGTTTTACAAGCTTTAATTTACACTGCTTGGGTTGTAGCTGATCCTATGACTAACGGAATGAAATATTCGGCTAAAACGATGGAAACATATAACAAAGCTGAAGCATTGGCTCCAGATAATCCTAGAGTTGTTTTTGGCAAAGCCGATTTTCAATTGGGTGGTGCAAAATGGACAGGAGTTGACACGAAACCTTTGTGTGCTCAGGTTGAAAAAGCTATCGGACTTTTTGCTACTTTTAAACCTGAAACTCCTTTTTCTCCAAAATGGGGTTTAGACAGAGCGCTTGAAGTTCAAAAAACTTGTAAATAAAATTTTAGCATAAAATATTGGGAAGGAAGTTAATCTGTTCGCTATTCTTCCTTCCAAATTTATTAAAAAAACCAAAATGAATAAAATATATAAAGACTTCCCCAGAGTACTGTACTTATCAATTGCAATTTTTGTAGTTGTACAATTTATAGGTTTCCTATCTGGTCAAACTATTCATTTTGATTTACAATTGTTCATTTACTTTCTGTTTACATTTCTTTATACGCTCTCATTATATATTGCAAACACAACCTTATTCAGTTATTTAGATGTAGTATTTGAAAAAAACAGGTTCTCGGCAAAAAGGATAATAATTGGTTTTATTGGCTCTTTTCTAGTCACTTTGTTTGTGATTTTTTTACTTCGAATTCTTGAAGAGGTTATTATCAATAAAAAGTCTTTTGAAGTTTTCTTAACAAATGAAAACCTCTCCAATTATATCGGTTCTATTATTATTACTTTTTTTATAACCTTATCATTATACGCCTTTTATTTTTACAAATTATATAATGAAAATAGAGTTAAGGAACAGAAAATTATTGCGGGAACAGCTTCTGCAAAATTCGAAAGCTTAAAGAATCAAATCGATCCACATTTTCTTTTTAATAGTTTAAATGTACTAAGTTCTCTGATAGAAGAAAACCCAGATAATGCGCAACGTTTTACGACATCATTGTCTAAAATTTATCGTTACGTTTTAGAACAAAAAGACAAAGAACTGGTATCGGTAGAAGATGAATTGGCTTTTGCCAAAACGTATATGAATTTGTTAAAAATGCGCTTTGAGAACAGTTTGTTTTATGAACTACCAACTAAAGATATTAATCCAGAAGCAAAAGTAGTTCCGCTATCCTTACAACTTTTACTAGAAAACACGGTAAAACATAATGTGGTAAGTGAACAGAGACCGTTACATATCCGAATATTCATTGAGAAAGATTATTTAGTCGTTCAAAATGATTTTCAAAAGAAAGAAGTATTGCAAGACCGCCAAGGTGTAGGATTGCAAAATATTGTAAACCGCTACGGCATTATTACCAATCGAAAAGTATTGATTGAGCAAAATGCAGCAACATTTACCGTTAGAATACCAATTTTAACAAAACAAATTACTGTTATGGAAACAACATCCGATTATAGCGAAAATAGTGCTTATTACAGAGCCAAAAAAAGAGTGGAACAACTTAAAGGTTTTTATGGAAACTTGATTTCCTATTGTTGTGTAATCCCTTTTCTAATTTTTATAAACTTACAGTTTTCACCAGGATTTCAATGGTTTTGGTTCTCTGCTTTAGGCTGGGGATTTGGATTACTTATGCATGCTTTCAAAGTATTTGGATATAGTACTAATTGGGAAGAAAGAAAAATTCAGGAGATTCTAAGAAAACAAGAGAATAAACAAAACTGGAAATAATGGAAGATAATAATCAACCTGACGACCGTTATCTAAAAGCTAAAAAAAGAGTTGAAGACATTAAAGGATTCTATAGTAATCTGGCTTCATTTATAATAGTCAACCTTATTTTACTTTTTATTAATTTAAACTACAGCCCTAATCATTTATGGTTTTATTGGCCATTACTATGGTGGGGATTAGGAGTATTATTTCACGGATTAAAAGTTTTTAATTGTTTTCCTGTTTTTGGTAAAGAATGGGAAAAACAAAAAATAAAAGAATTAATGGATAAAGAAAAATCCAAAAATGAAAAATGGCAATAATATTAAATTAAATCAAGATGGGACGATTTAGAAAACGCATGTTTGAAGATTACGATGATTATGACGGAAACATAACAAATGACGAACGTTATAATTTAGCATACAAAAGAATGAAAAGGATAAAAGGTTTTTACTCTCACCTAATGATATATGTTCTGGTAAATATATTCATTCTTATCGCTAGTGCAAATCGAGGTATTATAGGTAATGAAGAGTTCTGGAGATGGGAAACATTCTCTACAGCGATATTTTGGGGTATCGGTCTGGTAATTCATGCTTTTACAGTATTTGGCAGAAACATATTCTTTAGTATAGACTGGGAAGAACGAAAAATAAAAGAATTTATGAAAAAAGAAGCCAACCAAAAATGGGAATAATCCTCATTTAAATAAAAAGATAAAAATATTTTCTGATTAAATTTTAACTACTACTTTTAACCAACCAAAACTTTTGCCAAACCAAAAAATGAGAACAATAATTATAGAAGACGAAAAGCCAGCCGCGCGGTTATTACAACGTAAGCTTGATAAAATAAATGTTCCCGTAGCTGTAATGCTTCACTCTGTTGTAGAGGCAATTGATTGGTTTTCGCAAAACGAACATCCAGATTTAATATTTCTTGATATTCAGTTATCTGATGGATTATCGTTTGAAATTTTTGAAAAGATTGATATCAAAAGTGCCGTAATTTTTACAACTGCTTATGATGAATATGCCTTAAAAGCTTTTAAACTCAATAGTATTGATTATCTCTTGAAACCAATAGATGAAGATGATTTAGAAGTGGCAGTTTCTAAATTTAAATCTCGGTTGCCAAAAGTAGAAAACACTCCCCAAAACCTTGAAATAGATTTTGAGCAAATTAAAAAAATGCTTTCGAATCCATTCGAGAAAATCTATAAAAAGAGGTTTACTGTAAAAATTGGACAGCATTTAAAAGTAATAGGAACTGATGAAGTAGAATGTTTTTTTAGCGAAAACAAAGGCACTTATTTACATACTACAGATAATAGAAATTACTTAATCGATTCTACTCTAGAAATTCTGGAACAAGAACTTGACCCAAAAGATTTTTATCGCGTAAGCCGTAAGTTTATTATTCCGCTTCCGGCAATCAAAGAAATTGTATTGTATAGTAATTCACGCCTGAAAATAATTTTACCAACTTATAAAGATGATGAGGTAATTGTAAGCCGCGAGAAAGTTTCTGATTTTAAAAACTGGATTGGGTAGTTTTTTTTGCTACAGAATTAAAAGGTACAGAGGTTCAAAGGTTCAAAGGAAAAACTTTGCGCTCTTTGCGGCTAATTTTTTTTGCCACAGATTAAAAGGATTAAATGGATTTTAAACTTTGCGAACTTTGTGTAAAACTTTGCGAACCTTGCGGTTAAATCACTACGTCACAGGATATAAATACTTCCTAATTCCTATCATTACAAAAATCAGAATAGAATATCCAATGAAAAAAGGTGCGATATATTCAATGCCGTCCATTGCCAGCATAAGTGCGATGAGCAATAACTGAAAACCTAAACCGTATAAAGAAACAAAGGTCATAAACCAGTTCGGAAATGTTTTAACTTTATAAGCGTCGCTATCAAGTGCATGAATTATTTTATCAAAAAGACCATATACAATAATATAAACCTGATGCAAAAAAACGACAGATTTTTGACTTTCTCCTGGTAATGCTTTAGGGATTTTATCTTCGAAAATCTTACTAGTTCTATCTCCTCCTACCGATTTATTTCGCAGAATCACATAGTAATAATTGTATAATGTACCTTGTAATTGTATACATAAAAAAGCAAGGATCGTAATAGGTAGCGTAGTTTTAGAAACGTAACAGATACTTATTAGAAACAGGAAATTCAAAATAATATCAAATATACTATCGAGATATCTTCCTGTATAAGATGGTGTATTTTTTATACGTGCTAATTCTCCGTCGGCAGCATCAATAATAGACTTTAATATTATAAAAAAACCTGCCCAATAAAAGTGTTTTTCCAGAATACAATAAATCGCAACCAATCCCGAAATTCCAAAAAGCAAGGTTACATCTATAGGTGTAAATCGTGTATTTTGTAACTTTTTCGCAAAAAACCTTCCAAAAGGTCTTCCATAATCTGATAAATCATAAAATTTATCTTGTGCAGCAAGTTTAGACATCTATGTTATTATAAACAAAAGAGTTGCGACAATATAGTCAGTGTAATTTACGAAAAAAAATATTATTTATTAATCTATTGATTACAAATTAATAACATTTAAAATCTTTCTAATCTGTGGTGGAAAATTAACCACAAAGAGCGCAAAGAGATTCGCAAAGTTCTTACCCTTTGTAACTTTGAGCCTCTGTACCTTTGTAGCTATAAACTATTCTGCTGGAGTAATCTCTATTGCTCCAAATTTCCAATCAGGATTTAATTTCTGAGAATCTGCGGGTTTAATAAAAACTATCGATTCTATTTTTTCAATTTTATTATTGATTGTATTTGTATCAATATACCTCAACAATTCATCATAAGTCTGATTCTTACTCTTTGGTTTATCTGATACAACTCCAATTTTTGATAGATATTCAGCTGATGGAATTTCTAATTTCAGCGGAGAATTTTCGATATTGTTTTTATAAAAAGTATCCAGAATAAATTTCTTGGTGGTGATTATAATTACTCCAGAATCTGACCCGTATTTCTTCGAATTAGCATCTTTATATACTGTCATTGTCGAAATATCATTTGGATTTATTGGTTCCAAAATATTTTGTACCTCATTCATATAGCCTATTTTTTTTGCATCCAAAATAACTAAAGGCTGAGGTTTCTTTTGAGCATATGCAAAACACACAAAAACAAGGAAAAGGAACAGATACACTTTTTTCATGATATCATATATTTACTTACTTACTTAGTCTGTGTAAGGTATAGGTCATGGCGCTTAAAAGGAAAAATGCCATTATTTGGTGAATTAAACCTAATGCAAGTGGCACATGATATAAAAGTGTAAAAACACCTAAAATAAACTGTAAAAACACAAAGACAACTAAGGTTTTAATTCCATTAGATTGTGTTTTGCTAAGAGCAAATTGTGTGCTTTTAAAGTATAAGAAAAGTATAATAGCAACAACTACATAAGCAAATGTTCTGTGTACAAACTGTACACCACTTTTACCTTCTATTAAATTTTTTACAAGTGTAGATTGCTCAATAAAAACTGAATCATGAATAAATTGTCCGTCACTCATTAATGGCCAATGATTGTGGATTAACCCAGCATTTAAACCTGCTACAAATCCTCCATAAATAATTTGTATTAAAAGGAGAACCAAGGCAA
The DNA here is from genome assembly GCF_035013205.1 of Flavobacterium sp. PL02. Taxonomy (NCBI): domain Bacteria; kingdom Pseudomonadati; phylum Bacteroidota; class Flavobacteriia; order Flavobacteriales; family Flavobacteriaceae; genus Flavobacterium; species Flavobacterium sp. PL02. The sequence continues at coordinate 135,623 of NZ_JAYGJP010000008.1, read as the reverse complement.
TCCTGGCAATATTACGAAGGGTAACATTAATGGTAATTTTATTTCTTTCAGGATAAATTAAATCTAATGCAACCCATAATGTATAAGCAAAGGTTACAAAAGCAAAAGTTAAATGCAGCGAAAGTCTAAAATGACTTACATCTGGATTATCAATTAATCCGCTTCGTACCATAAACCATCCCAAGAAACCCTGAAAAGCTCCCATTGCCAGAAGAACAATACACTTTTTTATTGTCGAACTGTCTAATCTCTTCTTTATTAAAAAATAAACAAACGGAATAAAGAAAACCAAACCTATGATACGACCGATAAAGCGGTGAAACCATTCCCAGAAATAAATCATTTTATAATCTGAAAGTTGGAAATCATTATGAATATTAATTTTTTGATATTCTGGAAACTTCTTGTATTGCTCAAAAGCTTCATTCCATTTTGCCTCACTCATAGGCGGAAAAGTATCTGTTACCAAATGCCAATCGGTCATTGATAATCCAGAGTTTGTTAGTCGGGTAATCCCTCCTACTACAACCATTAAAAACAATAAAAAACATCCTGACAAAAGCCAAATGATTACTGATTTATTTTCTCTTTTCATTTTATTTCTTTGAGGTACAAAATTGCAAAAACGCAAAGTTGCAGAGTCTCCAATTTTGGGTTAATAATTCTCTAATATATTTTAATTAAGGTTCTAAGATGCTAAGGCATGAGATATTAAGTTTTTTATTTCTTTACAAAGACGCACTGCTGTGCGCCTCTACAGAAAACCTTTGAACCTCTGCTACTTTGAATCTTTATTCCTTTTCAACTTTAACCAATCCAAGTTTTTCTCCTCTTTTGAGCATAAAATCATAAGCCGCTTGATATTCATTTGGAATTTCACCTTCTAGAATAGCTTCTTTAATGGCTTCTTTTAAAACTCCTATTTCTCTGGAAGGTTTTAGATTATAAATTTCCATAATCTCTTCTCCCGAAATTGGTGGCTGAAAATTACGAACGTGATCACGCTCTTCTACCTCAACGATTTTCTTTCGTACAACCTCAAAATTTTTATGGTATTTCTTGAATTTACTTGGATTTTTGGTTGTGATATCGGCTTCACATAAAATCATTAAATTTTCTACATCTTCTCCCGCATCAAAAACCAAACGACGAACGGCGCTATCTGTCACAATATCTTGTGATAAAACAATTGGTCGCGAACTCATGATTACCATCTTTTGCACAAATTTCATTTTGTGATTTAGTGGCATATGTAAACGTTCGAATATCTTCTTGGCCATTTTACCGCCTAAAAACTCATGTCCGTGAAACGTCCATCCCTGTTTTTTACTGAAACGTTTTGTTGGAGCTTTCCCAATATCATGCAATAAAGCAGACCAACGCAACCAAACATCATCAGTATTCGGGCAAATATTATCGACAACCTCTAAGGTGTGGTAAAAATTATTCTTGTGTGTATGTCCTTCTATTTCTTCTACTTGATTTAATGCCGTTAATTCGGGCAAAATAATATCAAGAAGTCCTGTTTGAAATAACAATAGAAATCCAACTGAAGGTTTATCTGTAGAAAGGATTTTGTTTAACTCATCTACAATACGCTCACCCGAAATAATATTAATTCGCTCTGCGTTTTTAGTAATTGCCTGTAATGATTTTTCTTCAATTTCAAATCCTAATTGATTTGCAAAACGAATAGCACGCAACATACGCAATGGATCATCAGAATAAGTAATATCTGGATCTAAAGGAGTTTTAATAATTTTATTTTCTAAATCACTCAATCCATCAAAGGGATCTGACAAATCTCCGAAAGTAGCAGGATTTAAAGATAATGCTAATGCATTTATAGTAAAGTCACGACGATTCTGGTCATCTTCTAGCGTTCCGTTTTCTACAACAGGATTACGGCTATCAAAATGATAGGATTCTTTTCTTGCACCAACGAATTCAATGTCTGTATCTTCAAAACGCAACATTGCGGTTCCGTAAGTTTTAAAAACCTGTACTTTGGGTTGTTTTGGAAGTAATTCTGAAACTTTTAATGCCAATTCGATTCCGCTTCCTACGGCAACGACATCAATATCTTTTTTAAAATCTCGTTTTAAAAGTAAGTCTCTTACGAAACCTCCAATTACGTAACTATCTACATTAAGTTCTTGAGAGGCTTGCGAAATAATTTCGAAGATTTTATTTTGCAAAGCACCTTTATAATTTGTTTTTTTAGCCACGAATTCTCTAATTTTTATAAAATAACAGTAAAATAATATATTGATAATTTTACCGTGCGCAAATTTACAACATACTGTACGCCTTTTACAATCTAGAGCGTATTTTTTTTAGTATTTAGCATTTTCAACTTCATAATTTCGTCAAAAACTATCCGTTACAAATAGCAAACTGTTTTTTATCCACAATTTTTCTCTTATTTATTCTATTAAAACAACCCGCTGAGTACAATTACTTCGTGTATTAACCCTACTTGCATCACAAAAGTTTCATTTAACACATAGAAACATAGATTTTATGTGTGATAAAGAATACTAAAAGAAATACATTTCTTTCACATAGCCAGCTTTGTGCTTTTAGAATAAGTGAAACGCCTTTTTTGAGAGTGCCAAAATCTATGTTCCTATGTGTTAAAATAATCCCCGCTAAAGGGTTAAAATAGCTTTTTAATATGATGTCTTTATGATAGTATCAAACAAATCAATCTGTATCTGTTATTCTTTTGATTTCAATTTGTACTTTTGAATCTGTACAAAAAAGTAGAAAATGAAAATTGTTATATCGCCTGCAAAATCTTTAAATTTCGAAAAAGAATTACCAACTTCTCAATATACCGAAGCTAGCTTACTAAAAGAAGCCAGACAAGTTCATAAAGTTTTAAAACACAAAAACCCTGCTGAATTATCTGAATTAATGGATATTTCAGACAAATTAGCTCAGTTAAACTGGCAACGCAATCAGGATTGGAAAACTCCTTTTACACCAGAAAATGCACGTCCTGCAGTATTTACTTTTGATGGTGATGTATATACTGGTTTAGATGCTTATACAATTCCGGTAGAGAAACTAGATGTCTTACAAGATAAATTACGCATACTATCTGGTTTATATGGAATTTTAAAACCATTGGATTTAATTCAGGCTTACCGATTAGAAATGGGAACTAAATTACCTATTGGCGAAGCAAAAAACCTATATGAATTCTGGAAAGAAACGGTTACAAAAACATTAAACAAAGAACTTAAAAAAGGAGAATTGTTTGTAAATCTTGCCAGTAATGAATATTTCTCGGCTGTAGATGTTAAGGCTTTAAAAGTGCCTGTAATTACTCCTGACTTTAAAGATTATAAAAACGGAAAACTAAAAATAATTAGTTTCTTCGCCAAGAAAGCAAGAGGAATGATGGTGCGTTATATTATAGATACTAATGCCGAAACTATTGATGATTTAAAAGGTTTTAATTACGAAGGATATCAATTTGATGCTAATCTTTCTAAAGGAAATCATTTGGTTTTTACCCGATAAAAAAGAAAACTTATTATAAAAAAAAACCGTCTCATTCTATAAAAGAAAGAGACGGTTTTTTATTTTCTGGTCTTAAAATTATCCTTTTGAGTATAATAAATTTTAAAACATAGAAACATAGACTTTATGTGTAAAAAAGAAGGTATAAAGAAATACATTTCTTTCACATAGCCAATAGCTCTGTGTATTTTAAATTAAGTGAAACTTCTTTTTTGAGAATACAAAACCTATTTTTCTATGTGTTAAATAAAATTTCAAAAAACACTCATTGTAAAATTATTATTTAGCTGACCAAGTATTATTTCTTGGTGTTGCATCTACAAAAATTCCACCATCTATAGTTACAGATTTTACTTCTTTGGTTGTATTAAAATTGACAGAAGTTTTCTTTTGGTTGCTCTTCCACGTTGCAGGAGTTTCATGTAATGTTTCTTTTGTACCATCTGCATACACAACATTTACATCAAAAGGGATTGCAAATCCTCCTTTATTTTTAATATAAACCACTGTATTTTTAGCTTTTACATCAACTTTATCAATTGAGATATCAATATAATTATTTGTAAAGAACCAATTATCAAAAAACCAATTCAGATTTTTACCCGAAGCTGTATTAAATGAATTAAAATAATCCCACGGAATAGGATGTTTACCATTCCAATTATCCATATAAGCATGTAGTGATTTCTTAAAAAGATCATCTCCCAGCAAATCTTTTAAGGCAATATAAGATAATGATGCTTTACCATAAGAATTATTTCCATATCCTGCACCCGAAACTTGTGTAGACATGGAAATTATCGGCTGATCTTCCTCTGTAGATGGATCATTTATATAATTATTTACTCTAAATTTTTTATAAAATTCATCGGCTGCTTCTTTACCGTGTTGCGAAATACCTATTAAATATTCGAATGTGGTTGCCCAACCTTCATCCATAAATGCATAACGTGTTTCGTTTATTCCCATATAAAAAGGAAAATAAGTATGTGCCACTTCATGATCCTGAACCAATTGTGCAAAAACAGGATCTCCCATTTGAGAATCATTACACATCATTGGGTATTCCATATCGGCAAAACCCTGAAACGCTGTCATTTTAGAAAATGGATATGGAACTCCTGGCCAATTGTTAGAAAACCAATCCAGCGCATATCTGTTATTTTTTACAGAAACTACAAAATCAGTTCCTTTTATATCGTAAGCCGCCTGAACACTTGCACGACGATTTGTTTTTTTATCTACAACAACGCTACTTGCATCCCATAAATAATGATCACTTAAACCGAAACAAACATCTGAGATATTTTTGGCTTCAAATTTCCAGATATTCCAATCATTTTGTTTGGTAACAGAACCGCTTTTCATTTCTTGTTCATTTGCTATATGCAAAATCTCATCTGTAGTATATGATTTTTTTAATCGTGTCGAAAATTCTGGTTGCAAAACCTCATCAGGATTTAATAAATCACCTGTTCCGTAAACCACATAGTTCTTGGGTGCTTTTACTGAATATACATAATCATTAAAATCATTATAAAATTCCTGACGATCAGTATGTGGCAATCTATCCCAATTGTTGTAATCATCAAAAACTGTGACACGAGGATAACTATATGCAACAAAGAATGTTGTATTATCTATTTGTCCTTCTCTCCCGCTTTCTTTAGATAAAGGATAGTTCCAATCGATATTAATTGTAATTTTAGAATGAGGAAGCATTGGCTTATTCATTTTTACATTCCCTACTGTTCCCCAACTTCTTCCATCTTCTTTATATATTTCTCCTTCTATTTTTAAAGATGTAATTGTTAATCCATCACTCAAGAAATCATTACTAACGTCTCCGCTTCTTGGCGAAGATGGTTTATGAAGATTATTTACAAACCTAATTGGTAAATTCTGCAATGTATCGTTACTATTGTTTTCGTAAATAATAGTTTCTGTACCGCTTACAATTTTAGTATCAGTATTTACTGTTATATCAATTGTATATTTTCCATGATTCTGCCAATAGTTTTTCCCAGGTTTCCCATCCATAGAACGAGTTCCTTTTGCGTAAGCTTCTTTTATATTTCTTGGCATATATAGTTCTTGTGCAAAACTATATTGTACCATACCTATAAATGCAAATAGCAGTAATTGAGATATTTTTCTTTTCATAGTTGGTTATTTTTTGATGATTATCAATAGTATTCTTGATTAGTTATGAATAGCATAAAGTTGTTACAATTATTCTTCAAATTTATTCTATTATCTTATACTTTAACCAAATAATTACCTTAAATCACTCAAATAAAACAGTTTACAACTCTTTTTTTTAACTGAATAAAAAAACCGTCTTATTCCAAATGGATTAAGACGGTTTAAAATACTATCGTTTATTTTGTATCCTGATTGATTCGCTCATAATATATTTCTTCATTATCTAAATCAATTTTAGCTTTACCCGAATCTGTTATTTTTCCAGTATTAATAGCTCGAAGATTTTTTGAATATTCATCTATATAATAACTCCATAATCGCTTATCCGAAGTTAACATTTCTGTTATGTGATTGTTTTTTTCAAAAGAATCATAAAAAATAATCTCTTCTGTTTTAATCAATTTCATTTCTTTCGTACTCTTATTCTGCAAATAATACGAAATTTTATCGGCATCAATAATCATCAACTCATTTTCAATCTTATCACTTTTTAAATTCCTATGTGACCAACTCGGAATATTTCCGTTCATTTTCCATGTTCCAACCAATTTATCGATTAGTTTTTTTCTGATAACTGGTTTTAACGAATCAAATTTATTTTTAGAAATTTTCCCTAATTCAGAATCTGGTTTTATTTTATAAGCAAATAAAAAAAAGTCTGCCGCTGCAGCAAATTCATTTTTATCAAAATAAGAAATAGCCGAATCATATTTATTCTTTTGAAGCCACATTTTTTGATCTGACTGTGACCAAGACTGAAATGAAAATAAAAAGAGAAAAAGGAACGTAAAATTTTTCATGGTATTTTTTGTAATTCTAAACAATAATTTGAAGCAAAAATACTACAATTAAAACTAAGTCTCCATATATAAAATAAAAAAAACCGCCTTACTCCAAATGGATCAAGACGGCTTTAAACATTAAAAAATAGCTACTACAAGATATAATCGGTATTTATAAAATTCGATTCTTTACTATTTAATAATTCTTGCAAAATGGCATTATTGTAATCATTATCTTTTGATGCTACGAATGTTCTAATAGAAAACGAACGCAATGCATCGTGAATACTTAAGGTTCCTACAGCCGAATCTTTACGACCAGTAAATGGGAAAACGTCAGGTCCTCTTTGGCAAGAACTATTCAGGTTTACCCTGCACACTAAATTTACCAAAGTATCTATAAGTGGTGCAATCGTTTTGATGTCTTTACCAAACAAACTTACTTGTTGTCCGTAATTAGACTCAGCCATATCATTTAACGGTTCTTGAATATCCTTAAAGGTCAAGATAGGTACAACTGGTCCAAATTGTTCTTCGTGATATACACGCATTTTTTTATTTATAGGGAATAAAACCGCTGGAAATATATAATTATCTGTGCGTAAACCTCCTTTTTCATTAATTACTTTTGCTCCTTTATGAGTAGCGTCATGTATTAATTCTTGAATATAATGTGGTTTTTCTGGCTCTGGAAGTGGCGTAAGCGAAACTAACTTATCCCATGGATTCCCGAAAATCAACGAATCTACTTTTGCTGCAAAGCGTTTATTAAATTCTTCGGCTATAGATTCGTGTACATATAAAATCTTTAGTGCTGTACAACGTTGTCCGTTAAAAGATAATGTTCCAACGATACATTCCTGAATAGCCAAATCTAAATCGGCATCTGGTAAAATTATCGCAGGATTTTTTGCTTCTAATCCTAATACCAAACGTAATCTGTTTTTATTCGGATGCTGATCTTGCAACGCAATTGCCGATTTACTATTTCCGATCAAAGCCAGAATATCGACTTTTCCAGATTTCATTATTGGCGAGGCTACTTCTCTACCTCTACCATATACAATATTAATTGCTCCGCTCGGGAAACTACTTCTAAAAGCTTCTAATAAAGGTGACAATAATAAAACACCGTGTTTTGCAGGTTTAAAAATTACAGGATTCCCCATAATCAATGCCGGGATAAGTAATGAAAATGTTTCGTTTAATGGATAATTGTATGGTCCAAGACACAATACAACTCCTAGAGGGCCTCTACGTACCATAGCGTTTATACCTTGTACTTTGGTAAAACTTGCTCCACTAGTATTTAACTCTTTATAGCTTTCGATAGTATCGTAAATATACTCTACAGTTCTGTCAAATTCTTTCTCAGAATCTCCTAATGATTTCCCGATTTCCCACATCAATAGTTTTACAACTTCGGTACGGGTGGTTTTCATCTGGGAAACAAAATTCTCCATACATTTTATACGATCCACAACTTTCATTGTAGGCCATAAACCTTGTCCTTTATTATAAGCAGCTGTTGCAGACTCTACAACTTCCATAGCTTCGGCTTCTCCCATAAAAGGAATAGATCCTAATAAAGTTGGCGTATATTTTTCGGTAGATGATATGGTAGAAAAAACAGGTGTGGTTTGCCCTGTCCATTTTTTTAACTCTCCGTTTACAAGATAGGTATCCTGTACCAATGGAGTATTTATTTGGTATTCCTCTGGTATAAAACTCATTATTTGGTTGTTTTGTTTTTTGGTTATTTAGTTTTTAGAAAATAAAAAAGAGGCACGCGCCTCTTCTTATTTTTATGGTGTTACTGTTTCTCCATCCCAGTCCAGTATACCTCCTAATAAATTATAGGCGTTATCAAACCCCATCTCATTCATTATTTGGCACGCTTTTGCACTTCTGGCTCCAGAACGACAGTACACATAATAATTTTTATTTTTATCTAACTCCTCTAGCTCATAAATAAAAGCCTGTCCTTTATTGATATCAATATTAAGAGCATTTTCTATATAGCCATCATTGTATTCGTCTTCAGTTCTTACATCAAGTATAACTGCATTTTCGTCAGCTTCAAATTGAGCTACCCAATCTTCTTGTGATAAATTCATGATATCGTATTTTTAGGTAAAATTACAACGTTTTTGGCAAACTATAAACCTACTATTTGTGATTTATATTATAATTCGTAGAAAACGTTTTAGCAAAGATATAATAATCAATGAATTCTGTTTTCTACAAATAATTTTCAAAAATACAGTCTACAAAACCCATAGAAAATAGGATATTATTATTTGAGTAAATTGGCATTTAAACATAAACTCTATATAATTAATACCATAATAATCGGTTATCTTTGTAATTAAGTTACCAAAATTTAGATTTTATTACAAAAACTTTCCTACTCATAATTAGCACATTAAAATGAAATTAATAATAACAATACTTTTATTTTGCGGTTTATCTGTTACAGCACAGAACGAAAAAAATAATCTGAGAACCGAAGAAATTAAGATTGAAAGTGGAGAAATTATTAAAAAATATAATAATGATAAACTCGAAAGTTTTGCGGTACAAATTTATGCCAATAGCTACTATAACTCCTTTTTCTTTACCAAAGAGAATGATACAATTGTGGTTAAAAATTTAAACGAGAAAGATGCTATTATTAAAATATATGTAAAAGATAAAAAGAAGGTTAGCGAATTTATTTATAAAGACAAACAAATTTTCTATCTCGAAGTAATCGATTTTAACATCAATAACTTACCCGCAAAAAGCAAAATTTCGAATAGAATATATGATAATGAAAAAACCAGCTATCTCTATAAAAACAATATGGCTGATGCCCATGGAGATGATTTCGAAAAAAGCTATAAGTTATTTCTCTTCTTAAAAACATCAGAAAACAATGTAACTGTAGACTCCATTTTTAATCAAATTGCCGATTTTTTCTCTAAAGAAGATGCTATTTACAGAATTTATATGAGTAAATATCGAGACAAAATAAATGCTGAATCAGCAACAAATACAACTGCTTATCTAATTACAGATGAATCAGGAAAAATAAAAAACGGAATTTTATGGACTGAAAAACCATCTAATAACGGAGAATATCATATTTATAAAAACGGAAAAATAATCAAATCCGAAAATATAAAATTAGAATCTTTTCAAAAAATAATTAATACCTATTATATCGAAAGCGCTGATTTTAATGAATAAAACCATTACTAATTAGTACAAAAAACAACGTCAATGCAAACTCCTTTAAAAAATATCTTTCCGAACTTTTCCAACGAATTAATTTCAGCTATCGAAAGCAATGCCAGTATGCAGGATTTTGAAACTGGAACTATTTTAATGCGAACTGGACAATACATAAAAAACACTGTTTTAATAACCAAAGGTAAAATCAAGATTTACCGTGAGGGCGAAGATGGCGGCGAATTTTTTATGTATTATTTACAACCAGGTCAAGCTTGTGCCATATCGATGATTTGCGCAACCAAGAGCGAGAAAAGTCAGATAATGGCAAAAGTAGTCGAAGATGTTTCGGTAGTCATGATTCCGTTAAACTTAATGGATAAATGGATGATGGAACACCGTACTTGGTACGAATTTGTGATTGAGACCTACAGAAGTCGTTTTGAAGAAGTCTTAGAAGTTGTCGATAGTATTGCTTTCCGTTCTATGGATGAACGATTAGAATTTTATCTAAAACGTCATAAAGACGCTTGTGGTTGCACCGAATTAAAAGTATCACATCAGGAAATTGCTACCGAACTTAATACCTCGCGAGAAGTAATATCACGCTTATTAAAAAAAATGGAACAACGTGGTTTGGTAAAACTAAACCGAAACCAAATTGAGCTTTTGAAATAAAACATTTCATTTAAAATTGAACCATTAAGAGATTAAGAAAAGTTAAGTCTTGCTACTTAATTAAACTTAATCTCTTAATGGTAAAACTCCCTCACAGCAAAGCGAAATTTGCATTTAATAAACCCAATGTGATAAATGTTACTGTAGCTTATGTTTTAAGAAACAACCTTTGTATCAAAAAAAACATCAATGGAATATTTAGGTTATTTTGCTTCAATTATTATAGGACTTTCGTTAGGCTTAATTGGCGGAGGAGGCTCAATCCTTACTATTCCTATTTTAGTTTATTTATTTAAGATAAATCCAGAGCAAGCAACAACTTATTCATTGTTTATAGTCGGAATCACTGCTTTATTTGGTAGTTATAGCCATTACAAAATGGGGAATCTTAAACTGAAATCAGCATTGTATTTTGCTATTCCATCGGTAGTTTCTATTTTAATTATACGAGAAGTAATTTTCCCTCAAATCGCATCAACATTATTTTCTGTTGCTTCCTATACTGTTTCCAAAGACTTTTTAATCATGCTTATTTTTTCTGTATTGATGATAGCAGCTGCAATCTCTATGATTAGAAAAAACAAAGCCGAACTAAAACCTACAACAACAAACTACACCCAACTAAGTATAATCGGGTTTGTTGTGGGTATTGTAACAGGATTTCTGGGTGCTGGCGGTGGATTTTTAATTATTCCAGCACTGATATTTTTCGCCAATTTACCTATGAAGCAAGCCGTAGGAACATCATTGCTTATTATATTCATTAATTCATCTATAGGTTTTGGAGGAGATTTATATATCGGAACTCCAGTAAATTATATCTTCTTATTAGAAATTTCTGGAATCGCACTTTTAGGAATGCTCATAGGAACACAACTCTCTAAAAAAATCGACGGAACTAAACTAAAACCAATGTTTGGTTGGTTTGTACTAATAATGGGATTTTATATTATTACAAAGGAAGTTTTCTTTTAAGATTTTAAGTTTAAGCCAATCTTTGTCAAAGTTTTTTTTTACTTTGACAAAAATTAAAACCCATAATTCACTAAGCAAAAGTAGAATTGAGGATTTTATTTTAGTACGTTTAGAATAATGATATTCATTACGAATCACCCTTATGGCAAAAACAATCAAACACTTCGAAGAAAGTTTATTTACAGAAGATGACGGAAGCAAATTTTCTAAAATAAAAGACAAACTAATAAAAAGTTTCTCCACTACAGACAGAGAAAAAGTTATCGAAATTTTAATCCAATATTCAAAAGATGGCAAAATGCTGCATTGGAGAAATTTCTTGTTGACTGATATTATTGACCTTGTACAAGAAGATGAAACAAATTATAGTGACTTCTTCGAGTGGACAATTACAAAACCAGAACTTACCTATTGGGGAATCGACGGACTTATAAAAACAAAAGGAATAAAAGCATATAAAACTCTCATTGAGTTAGCTCAAAACGAAAGCTTACCAACAGAAGTTCGTGCAAAAGCAATCAAAAGTATTGCAATACACAGCAAGCAACCTTTTGACCGTGATTTACCAAAAGATCCTGGCTATTGGAAAATTGAAAACTTTAGGATTGACGAATTATTAGATTGGCAAAGCAAAGGATATAACCAAGGCTCAGGCCATAAAGAACCTCAAATTCATCCCACACTAAAAAATCCAAAAACAGAACTAGAAAAAGCAGTTTCTAAACTAAACGATAAACTAGAAATAGAAAGAAACAAACAACAAGATTTATCAAATCCATCAGATTGGCTTGCAATTGCCGCCGAAAACAAAATTGCTGAAATAGAGAAAAAGTGGAAACTACCCGAGAATTATTTACTGTTTCTTAAAAACTATTCTCCTATCAGAGTTTTTATCGACGATGAAAAATTCTTTCAAGGATTAAATTTATATGGAGCCGATGATTTAATCAAATCTCAAAATGGTTATTCTTTCAACTCAATAACAAACGAAATTCTCGAAGATTGGCCATCAAATTATATTGTAATAGCCGATGCTGGTGCTGACCCGTATTGTATTGATATTGCAAACATCACAAACAATGATGCACCAATATATACAAGTATGCACGGAAATGGAAAATGGGAATTCGAAAAATACTCAGATTCATTCATTGATTTTCTAAAAGACATCTTAGAGTAATCTTTGTCAAATTTCTTTTTACTTTGACAAAGATTATAACTCATATTTCCATTTCATTTCTTTATTATCAAACTCAATTTTCAGATACCGAATATGGCTAACAGGAATCTTAGTACTATTATGGCGCTTTATTTCCCAGTCTTTAACTGACATAGCTAAGTCAATCGCATCAATTTCAAATTCTGTGTATGGCCGTTTCTGTTTAATTTGCAATTCTCTTTGCAAACCATATATAGAATCATACTTAAACTCACCTTCCGAGTTTACCAGATCTATACCTGTAAAAAGAGAAATTAATTTTCCGTTTTTATCTATATACAATCCCAATAAAGCATGTTGATTTCCATAATCTTTAAGCTTCCCTGTTTTAAAAATAGAATCAATGTTAGAAATCGGATTAGGGAGATTAAAATCACTTTCGAATTGATAAATAAAGTCATCAATTTTAAATTTATTCCCATTTTCCAGCATCTTCTCATTGGGAACAACATTATTAGTCCATTTCAATGAAGCCGAATTAGAGCAGTTTTTTTCAAACACTAATTTCCCATTCCTTTCAGAGGCATATACAACCCATTCCTCATTTACAAAAGCTTCCCAATAACAAGAATTTTGAGCACCTTTTTTTTTGTATCTAAAGGTAAATGACAATTCATTTGGAATATTCTCATTTTTATAACTTTTCAGAACCTCAAATGTGATCGTATAATTAGAAGAATCTTTATCAAATGTCTTTTTTATAATTCTTCCGGTAAACACCTCTTTTGAAGAATAAAACTCTAATATAGCTTTCGGAATATCGCAATCACATGCAAAACTATTAATACATCCGAAAAAGAAAAAAAACAGCGTAATTATGTATTTCATTTATTAAAATAATTCGTTCGAAACTAAATAACTAAAATTATTATTTAGAATTATATTTTGGGCATTCCCTTCGGTCGGGCTATCCGCTATATCTTTTTATTAGAAAAAAATAAAAAGGATAACGCTCCTATCCCTAACGCAACCATAGAGATAATAATTTTTGATTTTATAAAACTTTAAAAAACAACTTTCAACACAAAAATAGCGCGGATTTTTAATCTATGCCCGTTCCAACCAAAGCACTATTTTCTGATTTAGATTGTGGGCACGAATTAAAAATCCGCACTATCGTGTTGCTATATCTAAAGCCATCTTTGTCAAAGTAAAAAGAACTTTGACAAAGATTAAAATCCTTTTAAATCATATAATCTGTGGCAGAAAATTAACTGCTAATCATATAATTAATTTGTGAAATCCGTGGCTAAAAACTTAATGTTCTCCATATCCAATATCATCCATTTTACCACTAAAAACTCGGTATTGAATAATAAAATATACAATAACAAGAGCCAAGGCTATAAAGAACCAACTCATTCCAGCTTCTAATCCGTATTCATGAGCAGCAGTATTATAAATCGTTAAGGAAGGATTTACATTGTTAGTAGATGGTAAAACATTCGGGAAAATTGAAACTGCTGTAGAAGCAAAACCTCCCACAAGAAACAATGTTGAAAACACAAACCCCATTCCGTCTTTTTTATACGTGCGTACCTTAAACAATCCTACAATCCCAATAAAGGTAATTAATGGGAATATCCAAAGTATTGGAGTTTCAATAAAATTATGAAAAGGTTTTGGCTCAATAAAATGCCAGATTTGCAAGGATATAAATACCAAAATCAGTAATACGATATTGAGTCTAAAAACTACCTTTTTAAGCTTTTCATTTAATGAAGAATTAGTTTTAAAAATAATCCAGTTTGCGCCATGAATCGTAAGTGCTACAACGCTCACAATCCCCAAAAACAACGTAAACCAATCGATAATTCCTAATTCATGGGCTTGCGGACTAAAAGTCGGATTCCATAAAGGCAAAAAGAAAAAATGAGCTTCCTGAGTCGAAACACCATTTACAACCATACCTAGATTCACACCACGAACAATATTCCCTAAAGCAATCCCAAAGAATAAAGCCAATAGTAAACTCGCAATTCCGAATGCTTTATCCCAAATTACTTCCCACATCGGGTGATGAATCTGTCCACGCATTTCTAATCCGATTGCTCTAAAAATAAGCAACCACAAAATCATAATCAATGGCAAATAAAACCCACTGAATGATGATGCATATAAAATCGGGAAAGCAAAAAATAATACACCTCCCGCTGCAATAATCCATACCTCATTGGCATCCCAAAAAGGACCAATCGCACTGGTTATCGCTTTTTTATCTTTTTCTGTTTTGGCAAAAAATAAATGAATAATTCCTGCACCAAAATCATAACCATCTAACACAATGTAAACAGCTAGAATTCCCATTAAAACTACGTACCAAAAAAACTCCATAATTATATTTTTTCTGTGTGAGGTCCTTTATTGATGATTTTTCCAACCATAAGCAAAAACAACATGCCCAATAAAAGATACAATCCTATAAATCCTAATAATGTAAATAATGTATTCCCTGAGGAAACCGTTGGCGAAGCACCCTCGGCAGTGCGTAATAAATTATAAACCAACCACGGCTGACGTCCTAATTCGGCAGTGTACCATCCTGTAGTATTGGCGATATAAGGAAACGGAAGCATAAAAAGTAGCGACCATAAAATCCATTTGGTTTCGAATAGTTTTTTTCGGCAAAGTTGCAAAACTGCCATAGCCATCAATCCTATAAAAATTGTCCCTAATCCTACCATAATATGATAAGCATAATACAATCCAGATATATTCGTTGGATGAACACTTTCGTCAAACTGGTCCAATCCTTTAATTTCTTCATGCCAGCTTCCGTAAGTTAAGAAACTCAATATATTAGGAACGGCTATTTTATTATCTAGTTTTTTATCTTTTACATCGGGCTGACCGATAAGAACAATTTCAGAACCTTTTTTCTCAGTATGAAAAATTCCTTCCATAGCTGCAAAAGTTACAGGCTGGTATTTTACCACATTTTTAGCCAGTAAATCACCTGTAGGAACTGCAACTATTACACACGAAATCAATCCGAAGATAACACCCGTTTTCACGAATAGTTTTCCGTAAGTCAAATTCTTTTTACTCAAAATATAAAAAGCTCCAATTCCTGCAACAACAAATGAACTTGTTACCATCGAAGCTGCCTGATTGTGTAAATATGAAGGCCACAACCAAGGATTAAGGAACAAGGCTTGAAAATTAGTTAGTACAAATCTTCCGTTTTCAAGGATTTCATATCCCACAGGATTTTGCATCCACGAATGTGTGGCAATGATTAAAAATCCACTTGCCCACGAACCTATACATATCAGTAATCCGGTGACAAAATGCCATTTATGTCCGAGTATTTTTTCTCCAAATAGGAATATTCCAAGAAACGATGACTCTAAGAAAAAAGAAAACATCCCTTCCATTGCAAGAGTTTGCCCAATAATCCCACCTGTTAATTCCGAGAACTTAGCCCAATTGGTTCCAAACTGAAACTCCATCGGGATTCCCGTAACAACACCCATTGCAAAATTCAAGGCGAAGATTCTCATCCAAAAATGAGTGGCATGATTGTATTGTTCGTTTTGTGTTTTTAAATATTTCCATTTAAAATATACAATGATTAAGGAAAGTCCCATTGTAAGTTGCGGAAAGAGGTAGTGAAAAGTTATTGTAAATGCGAATTGCATTCGGTCATAAAAAAGCATTTCTTCCATACTAGCGTATTTTATTTTATTATGAGGTTTCGCAAATTTACCTATTAAATGTAACATTTAATGACATAAAAAAAACTTTATCACCTTGCCTTTATAAAAATTTTTAGTTAGTTCAAAAACAGCTAAAACACTAATTACATAAAAACCACACAACTAAAAACAAGCATTACTTACTTAAACACTATACCATTATTTTTTTAAACCATTTAAGTCATTTAAGCCCATTTAAGTTTCACTCAAATAGCTTAACTTACATTTACTTATATCACTTATATAGTGAATTACTTACTTAACTACCCTACCATTATTTTTTTTTAGATTATAAGTGATCTAAGTTAATTTAACTTTTATATAAATAGGCTGACTACTATTTACTTATATCACTCATACAGTTCAATTTTTCTTTTTTTTAGCTCAAAAAAAATTCTGTAACATTAGTCACTTATTTTCCAAAAAAACAAAGTTACCTTTGTAAAACATTATTTAAGATTACACAACAATGAAAATTGAACAAATTTATACCGGATGTTTAGCACAGGGCGCCTATTACATTACTTCAAATGGCGAAGCTGCGATTATAGATCCACTTAGAGAAATACAACCCTACTTAGATCGTTTAAATCGTGACCAAGTAAAATTAAAATACATCTTCGAAACTCATTTCCATGCCGATTTCGTTTCAGGACACGTTGATTTAAGTAAAGAAACTGGTGCACCAATTATTTATGGCCCAAATGCCGAATGTGGATTCGATTGTGTTTCTGCAACCGACGGACAAGAGTTTAAATTAGGAAACATCACAATAAAAGCGTTGCATACTCCTGGGCATACCATGGAAAGCACTACTTATTTATTAATTGATGAAAGCGGAAAAGATTATGCGATTTTTTCTGGAGATACTTTATTTATTGGAGATGTTGGTCGTCCCGATTTAGCTCAAAAAGCCACTTCGATGACACAAGAACAATTAGCAGCCATATTATTTAATTCGTTACGAACTAAAATAATGACTTTGGCAGATGATGTTATTGTATATCCAGCTCACGGTGCAGGAAGTGCTTGTGGTAAAAACATGAGTAAAGAAACGGTATCGACAATTGGTAACCAAAAAGCAACCAATTATGCCTTGCGTGCTAATATGACCGAAGCTGAATTTATTACCGAAGTAACCGATGGTTTACTACCTCCTCCTGCTTATTTTAGCATGAATGTGGCTATGAACAAAAGCGGTTATGAAAGTTTTGAATCTGTTTTAGATAACGGAATGAAAACTATAAAAGTTGACGAATTTGAAGCAGTAGTAGAAGAAACTGGTGCTTTGATTTTGGATACTAGAAATAATGGCGATTTTAGCAAAGGATTTATTCCGCAATCGGTAAATATCGGAATCAACGGTGATTTTGCTCCTTGGGTAGGAACTTTAATTGCCGATGTAAAACAACCTATTGTATTAGTAACCGAAAAAGGTCTGGAAGAAGAAGCTGTAACCCGATTAAGTCGTGTAGGTTTTGATTCGATTATCGGACATCTTGAAGGTGGTTTTGATGCCTGGAAAAATGCAGGTTACGAAATTGATACGGTAAACAGAATTACACCTGATCAATTTGCAAGTGAATTTAAACTTGAAGAAAACAAAGTAATCGACATTCGTAAAGAAACCGAATATAGTGCCGAACATATAGAAGAGGCTTACAACAAACCATTAGCTTATATTAATGACTGGGTAAAAGATATTGATCCCAAAGAGCATTTTTATTTGCATTGCGCTGGCGGATACAGAAGTATGATTGCTGCATCGATATTACAAGCACGAGGATTTAGAAACTTCACCGAAGTTGAAGGTGGTTTTAATGCTATTGCAAAAACTACAATTCCAAAATCAGATTTCGTTTGTCAAAGCAAAGTTTTAAAGTAAATAAGTAACAAAGGTACAGAGGTACAAAGCAACAAAGATTTTAGCCTTTGTATCTTTGCCACTCCAAACCTAAATAAAAAAGTAACAAAGACACAAAACGACAAAGATTTCAACCTTTGAACCTCTGAACCTTTGCCGCTTTGAACCTAAATAAAAAAGTAACAAATGAATTTAATTGAAATTATAAAAGAACCTTGGCCTTGGTACGTTTCAGGTCCGTTAATTGGATTGACTGTACCTATATTATTAATTTTTGGTAACAAAGCATTTGGTATTAGTTCATCATTACGCCATATATGTGCTATGTGTATTCCTGCAAATATTTCATTCTTTAAATATGATTGGAAAAAAGAAAGCTGGAATTTATTCTTTGTCTTCGGAATATTCTTAGGCGGAATAATAGCAACTGTTTTCTTATCGAATCCAAATGCTATCGAAATAAACTCAAAACTTACAACTGAGTTAGCGACTTATGGTATTACCGATAATTCGGGATTAATGCCAGTTCAGCTTTTTTCATGGGAAAGTTTATTAACCCTACGTGGTTTTATAATGATTGTAGTAGGTGGTTTTCTTGTAGGTTTCGGAACGCGTTATGCGGGAGGATGCACAAGTGGACACGCGATCATGGGGATTTCTAATTTGCAATGGCCTTCGCTGGTAGCAACTATTTGCTTTATGATTGGCGGATTTGTTATGGCAAACCTGATTCTTCCTTATATACTTTCACTTTAAAACTTTAAAAATGAAAATTTCAAACTTAAAATATATGCTTGTCGGAATTGTATTCGGCATAGTATTCGTAAAAGCCGAAATCATCAGCTGGTATCGTATTCAGGAAATGTTCCGTTTACAATCTTTCTTTATGTACGGCGTAATCGGAAGCGCAGTTGCAGTAGGAATGCTATCTGTTTTTTTGATAAAAAAATTCAAAGTAAAAACTATTCAGGGAGAAGAAATCAAGATTGAGCCTAAAACATTTAGTAAAGGTCAGATTTATGGCGGATTGTTATTTGGATTTGGTTGGGCAATTACCGGAGCTTGCCCTGGTCCCCTATTTGCACAAATAGGAACTGGAGTTACAGTAATTGCAGTAACATTGGTAAGCGCAATATTAGGAACTTGGGTTTATGGTTATTTTAAAGATAATTTACCTCATTAATATTTTTCCTAAACTTAATTATTAGATATCCTCGCAAACAAATTTTATAGAAGCATAGCTAAATGACCAAAATATATTCTCAGATTTTACTTTGCTTACTATTGATAAGTTGTTCAGGCAATAAGAAAACGAATAGTCAAGTATCAAATACTACTTATGACGTTAAGTTGGACAACATAGAAATATTTGATAATTCAAGGGATAGAAAAATTCCTGTTGCCATATATCATCCAAATACAGACAAGAAAATAAATAACCAACAGGTAATAATTTTCAGTCATGGATATGGAGAAAACAAAGGTGGAGATAATATGATTTATTCCCATTTAACTGAAAATTTAGCGTCAAAAGGATATTTTGTTGTCAGTATTCAACACGAATTACCAACTGATGACCTTCTTGCAATGGAAGGAGATTTAAAAATTACCAGAAGACCAAATTGGGATCGAGGTGTTGAAAACATTCGATATGTATTGAATGAATTTAAAAAAACAAATCCTGAGTTAGATTTCAAACATCTAACCTTAATAGGACATTCGAATGGCGGAGATATGACAGCTCTATTTGCTGATAAATATCCTGAATTGGTTTATAGAATTATAACAATGGATAACCGAAGAATGCCTCTTCCCAGAGTTTATAAACCTAAAGTATATACGTTGCGCTCTAAAAACTATAGTGCAGACGAAGGCGTATTACCTACGGAGCAAGAACAAAAAAAATATGGAATCAAAGTTCTATTCACAACTATTAATCATAGTGATATGGACAATGACGCAACAATCGAAGAACAAAAAACAATAAATACCTTTATAGAAGAATCCTTAAGTGAAAAATAACTTATATTATATTTCACTTATTTAAGACAGTAAACCCGACAGATTTTAAAAATTTGTCGGGTTTCTTTTTTGCACTTCAATCAGAAATCTTTGTCTGAATTCAAGCCCTCCGCAAAGACTCACGCCACTTTAAGAAACAATTAAACTTCAATTAATCAACACCTTAAATTCAAATTATAAATTATATTTCCCTAATTTTAAACTCGATTTCCAACCACAAAAAAATCCTCTTCAATAATATTAACGTAAATTTAACAACACATTTGTATATACAACAATAAAAACATACTACATTTGTATATACAAATTATACACTGACGACTATGACAATTGAAGATGTAATAAAAAGTACCGTTAAGATGGATAATCCAAAAAGAGTTATTCTGAATATCATGTATACACAAAATGTACTTCAGGATAAATTTAATGAGGTTTTAAAACCTTATGATTTATCAGGAGAACAATATAATGTGTTGCGTATATTAAGAGGTCAAAAAGGAAATCCAGCTAACATGTGTGTTATACAGGACCGAATGCTGGCAAAAACAAGCAATACAACCCGATTAGTCGATAAATTATTACTTAAGGATTTTGTCACCAGAAATGTATGCCCAAATAATAGAAGAAAAATAGAAGTATCGATTACAGAAAAAGGATTGGGTGTTTTAAAAGAACTAGATCCAAAAGTAATTGAACACGAAACTGTTTTTTCTGAAAACCTGACAACAGAAGAATTAGAATTATTAAATGAATTATTAGAGAAATTTAGAAATCAAAAAAATTAATACAAATAAATAACATGAATACTTTCCTAGAAAATCAAAATTGGAGATACGCAACCAAAAAGTTTGATGCGACCAAAAAAATCTCAACAGAAGATTTAAATATACTTAAAGAAGCGATACGTTTAAGTTCGTCTTCATACGGATTACAACCATATAAAGTAATTTTTGTTGAGTCACCAGAATTAAGAGCAAAATTACAACCAGTAGCTTGGGGACAATCTCAAATTGTTGAAGCATCTCATTTGGTTGTTTTTGCAAATGACACTAATATTGGTGATGCTGAAATTGATGGTTTTATCAAAAATATTAGCGAAACAAGAGGAATTCCTGCTGAATCATTATCTGGATATAGCGATTTTATGAAATCTAAAATCTCTACCCTTCCAGCAGATGTAAAAAATACCTGGGCATCTAAACAAACTTATTTAGCTTTAGGTAATTTATTGAATGCTGCTGCAGAATTAAAAATTGACGTTACGCCAATGGAAGGTTTTGACCCAGCTGCATTTAATGAAATCTTAGGCTTAGATGCTTTAAATTTAAACGCTTCTGTTATCGCAACTGTAGGATACAGACACGAAGAAGATGCAACACAGCATCATAAAAAAGTAAGAAAATCTCAAGAAGAATTATTTATCACACTATAATTATTAATCCAAATTTATTAAAATCAAACAAAATGAAAAATTTAAAATCAATCGCTTTAGCTCTAGTAGTAGCTTTATCATCAGTTTCAATTAACGCACAAACTAAAAAAGTTGACGTTAAAACAAGTACTGTTAAATGGGTAGGAAAAAAAGTAACTGGAGAACACTCTGGGACTGTAAACCTAAAAGATGGTGCTTTAGTATTTAAAGGAAAAAAATTAGCTGGTGGAACTTTCACTGTAGATATGACATCTATTAACGCAACTGACCTTTCTGGTGAATACCAAGGAAAATTAAACGGTCATTTGAAAGCAGATGATTTCTTTGGAACTGAAAAATTCCCAACTGCTAAATTAGTTTTCAAAACTATCGGAGCAAAAGCAACTGACGTTTATACTGTAACTGCAGATTTAACTATCAAAGGAATTACTAAACCAGTAACTTTTGATATTACTGTAAATGGTAACACTGCTACAACTGCATTTAAAGTTGACAGAACTAAATATGATATTAAATACAACTCAGGAAACTTCTTTGAAAACTTAGGAGACAAAACCATCAATGATGATTTTGAATTAACTGTAGCTTTAAAATTCTAATATCACACAAGCTTACTAATTCAGAAAATCCCAACAATTAAATTGTTGGGATTTTTTTTTGCCTTCAATTTTAATATTCACTTTGTGACAAATAAAATAACGTTCTTAAAGGTATAATAACACTTTCATAATATCTTACCATTCTTTGATTAACAAACCACTTTTACTTTTGGGACAATTAAAAAAGAGTCTTTGTCGCAACCAAAAGACTTTTATCCAAAAATCAAATTTTGCTAAAGACACCACTATGAAAAAAAATTTACACCTTGTAATTATTTGTTTAGTAAGTAGTATTATAGTCAATGCACAACAACAAAAAGGGATTGTTGGCGCATCAAACTGGATGAATAAATGGACCAATTTTAAACCAGCTTCTATCGAATATAATGAAGCTACAAATATTCTGGCAGGAACTATCGATAAGGATACCAAATTATATAAACGAAATACATATCAATTAGTTGGTGTTGTATATTTAACCAATAATGCCGTTTTAACGATTGAACCCGGAACGGTAATAAGAGGAGATGATAAAACTTGTGGTACGCTGGTAATAACAAATGGTTCTAAGATAATGGCCGAAGGGTTAGAAACTGACCCAATTATCTTTACATCTAACAAGAATGTTGCAGAAAGAAAACCTGGAGATTGGGGCGGAATAATCCTTCTGGGAAAAGCACCGATTAATAAAATGGGTGGAGTTAGTTTCTTAGATTTTAATCTAGATCCTGTTGTAAATCACTATGGCGGACAAGATGCTGACGATAACTCTGGTATTTTAAAATACATACGTATCGAATACTCTGGTAGAAAATTAAATGCTCTAAAAGAAATTAATGGTTTATCATTGGCTGGAGTTGGTCGTAAAACCAAGTTAGAATATATTCAGATCAGTTATTCTAATGATGATTCTTTTGAATCTTATGGCGGAGATGTCGTAATGAATAACTTAGTTTCCTACCGAGCAACCGATGATGATTTTGATTTTACACAAGGTGTACAATGCACTATAAATAATAGTATTGCCATTCGTCACCCCTACTCTTCGGATATTTCAGGTTCAAGATGCTTTGAAATCGATTCGTATGACAAAATAGAAAGTACAGATACAAGCAAAAAACTAACCAAGATAACTGCCAATAATATTACCTTGGTAAATCTGGAAGAAAGTAATCAAGGACTTGTTCGCGAAGCTGCACATATAGGAGAAAATAGTTATTTTACCTTAAATAATAGTGTAATCTCAGGTTTTACACCCTTTATGGTTTTTCAAGGAAAAATTGGAGATGGAATTGTTAACCTAGAAAAAATTAAACTAAACGGATTAATAATCAATAACTGTCAAGGTGCTATTTTAAGCGAAAATTCTAACTTTGATTCGGGCATTAAAAACTGGTATCAAAACCCTGCATTTAACTTAGAATATACAACTATAAGAAATGTCGCATTATTTACAGAACCTAATATTAAAGCAAATCCAGATTTTAGAATGAACTTAAATAATACATTAGTCAGTGGAAATTAAGCCATTAAAATGGGATACTTAAATTAAATTTAACAAAAAACTCAAAAAAATAGAGATTTTTTTAAAACAATGTATACGAATACTCAAATTACATTTATATATTTGTACCAACAAAAAAGTTTATGAAAACAATTACAAATAATACTTGGTGGTGGAACAATTTACGTCAGACGTCGTGAACTAAGCTTCCTATGGTATTATTCAAACTATAAATATGAAAGGCTTGTCATCACGACAAGTCTTTTTTTTTGTTCATAATTTTCCGGAAAATAATATATTAAATCTTAAAAAAATCAACACATTGAAACCTTTTATACTCAACACACACTACAAACAAATCCTTGCAGACACTGTAACGCCTGTGAGCATTTACTTTAAAATTAGAGATAAATTCCCTAATAGTTTATTGCTGGAAAGTAGCGATTATCACGGAAACGATAATAGTTTCTCTTACATATGCTGCAACCCAATTGCAAGTATTAAAATCGAGAACGAAACTATTTCTAAAGCTTATCCTGATGGAACTACAGAAAAAATAGCAATTGATGATTCGACTAATATTCCAGAAATTATTCAGGAATTTTCAGGACAATTTAAATCGGAGAAAAACGATTTCAAATTTATCAACAACGGATTATTTGGCTATATCTCTTACGATGCCGTTCGTTATTTCGAAAAAGTAACTATTGCAAAAAAAGACAATAGCATTTCTATTCCTGATGTATATTATGCAGTTTATCAAAATATAATTGCAATAAATCATTTTAAAAATGAAGCTTATATCTTTTGCCATAGCGTAGATGGAAGAAATAATATTTCGGAAATAGAACAATTATTGCAATCAAGAAATATTGCTTCATACCAATTCTCTAAAGAAGGCGAAGGATTCTCAAATCTAACAGATGAAGAATTTAAGCATAATGTAGCTTTAGCAAAAAAACATTGTTTCCGTGGCGATGTATTCCAATTAGTTCTATCTCGTCGATTCACACAAGGGTTTAAAGGTGATGAATTTAATGTGTACAGAGCATTACGAAGCATCAATCCTTCACCTTATTTATTCTTTTTTGATTATGGTGATTTCAAAATATTTGGTTCTTCACCAGAAGCACAAATTATTGTAAAAAATCGTAAAGCCGAAATTCATCCTATTGCCGGAACTTTCAAAAGAACAGGAAATGATGAACAAGACGCAATTCTTGCCAAACAATTATCTGAAGATAAAAAAGAAAATAGCGAGCACGTAATGTTAGTCGATTTAGCCAGAAATGATTTAAGCCGAAACGGACACGATGTAAACGTAGAGAAATATCGTGAAGTACAATTCTTCTCTCATGTAATACACTTAGTATCAAAAGTTACAGGACATTTACATGAAAAAGCAACTACAATGCAAGTCGTAGCCGACACCTTTCCAGCAGGAACATTAAGTGGAGCACCAAAACACAGAGCCATGCAACTTATAGAAGAATACGAAAAAACCAATCGTACTTTTTATGGTGGTGCTATCGGTGTTATGGATTTTGAAGGCAACTTTAACCATGCCATCATGATTCGTACTTTCTTGAGCAAAAACCACCAATTACATTGTCAGGCTGGAGCTGGAATCGTAGCAAACTCAGACGAAGAAAGCGAAATGCAAGAAGTATATAATAAATTAAGAGCATTAAATACCGCTCTTGAAATGGCAGAGAAAATTTAGTATTCGGTCACAGTTTTTCAGTCTTTAGTTCCGAACGAAAAGCTTAAAAATTACAACTTAACAAACCAAACATTAAATAAAAATTAAACAACTAAAAACTATGAAAAACACTATTGGATTATTATTGGTTATGGTATTTTTAACTTCTTGCAACGAGAAAAACAAGCAAGAAACTACAAGTATTAAAAAAGACATTGAAGGAACCTGGCGACTTATATCGGCAGAGACAACCGAAAAAGATTCAACTTTTTCAACATTCAATCCAAAAACCAAAATGATTAAAATTATAAATGACTCCCACTTTGCATTCTTTAACCATGACTTAAATAACGGGAAAAAAGCAGATGTACTATTCTTCGGAGGTGGAGGGAAATATACTTTAAAAGATAGTACATACACAGAGAATTTAGAATATTTCAATAATAGAGACTGGGAGAACAACAAATTTGAATTTACAGTAAAAGTTAAAAACGATACCTTATTTCAAAAAGGAGTTGAAAAAATTGAAAAACTTGGAATAGATAGAATAATCATCGAAAAATACGTTCGAGAAAAATAAATAAAAAATTAGTTGCCAGTTTCAGTATTCAGTCACAGTTTAAAACTTAGTACCTCAGTCCCGAAACTTCGGGATAGCAACTTAGAACCTCAAAAAAAATGAAAAAAATACTAGTAATAGATAACTACGATAGCTTCACTTATAATCTTGTACATTATCTGGAAGATTTAAATTGCGAAGTAACCGTGTACAGAAATGATGAATTTGATATTGATGAAATAGCAAGTTTCGACAAAATATTACTTTCACCAGGACCAGGAATTCCAGACGAAGCAGGTTTACTAAAAGCTGTTATTCAAAAATATGCACCAACCAAAAGCATACTAGGCGTTTGTTTAGGACAACAAGCTATAGGAGAAGTTTTTGGAGGAACATTATCAAACCTAGACAAAGTATATCATGGTGTAGCTACCAATGTAAAAACGGTTGTAGATGATGAACTTTTATTTGAAGGTTTAGGAAAAGAATTTGAAGTAGGGCGTTATCACTCATGGGTTGTCGATGCTACTTTACCCGATGTTCTCGAAGCTACATCTTACGACGAAAACGGACAAGTAATGTCATTAAGACACAGAACCTATGATGTTCGCGGAGTACAATTTCATCCTGAAAGTGTATTGACACCAAACGGAAAAAAAATGTTAGAGAATTGGGTTAAAAATTAGTTATTACTTTAAGCTTAAAAAAATATATCACTTTCATTCATAGCCATTAATTAGAAA
Organism: Flavobacterium sp. PL02; assembly: GCF_035013205.1. Lineage (NCBI taxonomy): Bacteria > Pseudomonadati > Bacteroidota > Flavobacteriia > Flavobacteriales > Flavobacteriaceae > Flavobacterium > Flavobacterium sp. PL02. The sequence goes on along the minus strand of NZ_JAYGJP010000008.1, from coordinate 108,897 downwards.
TTGAAAATAAGTTAATCATTATGAATGAAATTTACAATAAGTAAAAATCACTATTCAATATTATTAAAACAAATCCCTTAAAAAAACAAAATGAAGAAAAAATTACTCATATTACTTATATTAATATCATCTTATACATTTGCTGCAGATGTGAATGGAAATGTCTTTTTAGACAATACGGCAAATTTTGAAAACTGTACTATTACATTTTCCCCCCTTTCACCAAGCGCTGTTTTAAATGAAATAGTATCAAAATCGGATGGAAGTTTTATTGTAAACATCCCTAATGGAGTTTATAATATAAAATACCAAAAGAATGGATATCAAACTTATGAGTTATTAGATATTTTTATAAATGGAACTATGACTTTGGATAACATAACCTTATCATCTAATAATTTAATATTAGTAAGCGGGAATGTTAACGGATTATGGACAAAGGGGAATACATATAAAGTTACTGGAAACATAACAGTTCCTAATGGTCAGACACTAACGATTGAAGAAGGCGTTGAAGTAAAGTTTGATGGCTATTATTCTTTGATTGTAAATGGAACATTATTAGCAAATGGTTCTGCAAATAATTACATTAAATTCACTTCAAACAGTAACTCTCCAACTAATAAAGATTGGAATCAGATATTAGTCAATAGCACCGAGTCTTCAAAAATGAATTATTGCATTATTGAATATGGAAAGATGCATAATGACAATGGTGAGACCTTATTAGATATAAGAGGAAATATGGAATTAACTAACTCATTAATAAGGCACTCTGATGAAACGGGCTTAGGAATCAAAAGCTCTGGTGTAGTTAATATTAAAAATAATAAAATTTTTAATTGTTTACATGGAATAGCAGCTAATGGAAGTGGAGTAATAACAATTCATCATAATGAAGTACATGATAATACATATTATGGAATAAGTGTTGGAATGAGCTCTAGTTCAACACTTGTAAAGGAAAATATTATTTATAATTGTAATTACGTCGGATTAGGAATTACATCAGGTATCAAAGTAGAACGTAATATTATATTCAATAATCCCTATGGAATATTTGTTGCTTATTGTAAACCAAATATTGTAAACAATACAATCGTATTTAACCAAAATGGTATTGGCTTATATGATAATGAAAAGTTTATGATAACGAATCCTATTATTAATTCTAATATTATAGCGAACAATTTACACTATGGAATTCATTCTCAAGGAGTAAATAAACCAGACTCTGTTACATATAATTTATTCTATAATAATAATTATGGAACAGGTAATATTTTACCTATAGGTGTCGGGCCTATAATCACAGTTAACAAAAACAACACGCCTTCTGATGCCAATTACAATATTTTTGTGAATCCTGAATTCGAATCTATTGTTCAAACAGAAGATACTTTTTACAATTTAAGAAGTTATTCCCCAGCTGTTAATGCAGGTGCCCCATCAATAAGTATGACCAATGGTACAATTGCAGATATTGGTGCTAAAGAATTGGGAGGAAATTTATCTACTGGAGAATTCACAAATACAAAAGGAACAAACGTAAAAGTTTTTCCTAATCCTACAACCGATTTTTTATCTTTTGAAACAAATCAAAATTATACATTCGATTCAATCAAATTTTTCGATATAAACGGTAAAATTATTGACCAAGTTAAACTAGACGAATCTAAATCTACCTATCAATGGAAAATAACTAGTCATTTTAACAGAGGAATATATCTATACATAATTATGAATGGTAGTTCAATTATCGATTCCGGAAAATTTATTAAAAAATAAAAATAATAATAGCTGTTTTTGCAAGTAAATTAGAGTTTCAGCTACTCTAAACCTAAAAAAAAATGAATATCAGAATTTTAGAAACCAAAGAAATTAATATCGAAGATATAATAACATTGTATAAAGCCAATGAATGGAGTTCGGCAGAAAAACCTGATTTATTATATAAAGCACTTTTAAATTCTGAAACTTTAATTACTGCTTGGGATGATACAAAACTTGTTGGACTTGGAAATGCAATTTCCGACGGTTATTTAACTGTTTATTATCCACATTTATTAGTACTCCCAGAATATCAAGGAAAAGGAATAGGTAAAATGATTTGTGATAAAATGCAGGAAAAATATCGTGACTTCCATATGCAAATGTTAACCGCCGATGGAAAATCAATAGAGTTCTATACCAAAAATGGATTTGAACGAGCAGGACAAACAGAACCAATGTGGATTTATCAAGGAAACGAACATTAAATCACTATTCAGTAAGCAGTACTCAGTCTCAGTAAAAAACTTAGAGCCTTAAAAAAATGAAAAATATATTAAACAAATTAACCAATCACGAAGTCCTTACTAAAGATGAGGCTAAAAACGTATTGATTAATATATCAAATGGTGATTATAACCCAAGTCAGATATCGGCATTCTTGACCATATTTATGATGCGAAGTATTAACATCGAAGAATTAGCAGGCTTTCGCGAAGCCTTATTAGACTTATGTATCCGTGTCGATTTATCAGCTTACAATACCATCGATTTAGTTGGAACTGGTGGAGACGGAAAAGATACTTTCAATATTTCAACTCTGGCTTCATTTGTTACGGCTGGTGCAGGAATAAAAGTAGCCAAACATGGTAATTACGGAGTTTCTTCGATTTCGGGTTCTAGTAACGTCATGGAAAAAATGGGAATCAAATTCTCTAATGATCCTGAGTACATTGAAAAATGCATCGACAAAGCAGGAATTGCCATACTTCACGCCCCATTATTTCACCCAGCAATGAAAAATGTAGGTTCAATAAGAAAAGAATTAGCTATAAAAACATTCTTTAATATGCTGGGACCAATGGTAAATCCATCGTTTCCAAAAAACCAATTATTAGGTGTATTTAACCTTGAATTGGCTAGAATGTATGCGTATTTATATCAAAATACCGATGTAAATTTCACGATATTACATTCGCTAGATGGTTATGATGAGGTTTCATTAACTGGTCCAACAAAGATTATTACAAACACGATGGAAGGTATGTTAAATCCGAGTGATTTTGGCGTTCGCCTTTTAGCGCAAAGCGAAATACACGGAGGAAATTCTATCGAAGAATCAGCTGAAATCTTTGCATCTATAATTTCAGGAAAAGGAACCGAAGCTCAAAATAATGTGGTTTGTGCCAATGCAGCATTGGCAATTGCAACGGTTACAAAATGTACACCGCTAGACGGTTTTGAATTGGCAAAAGAAAGTTTACTTTCTGGAAACGCACACAAAGCGTTAAAGAAATTGCAAGAATTAAGTAGATAAAAATAGTTTAAAGTTTAAGGATTAATGTTCTTAGAATCGTTGAGAAACTTTAAACCTTAAACAAAGAAAACTTTAAACAAAAATAAAAAATGAACATCCTAGATAAAATAATAGTTGACAAAAAACGTGAAATTGTTCTCAAGAAATCAATAATTCCAGTTTCGCAACTAGAAGCTTCTGTTTTCTTCGAAAGAAAAACTATTTCTTTAAGTCAAAAACTAAAAGTAAGCTCAACAGGAATCATTGCCGAACACAAACGTCGTTCTCCATCTAAATCTGTCATAAACCAAAGTTTTACGGTAGAAGAAGTGGCAAAAGGATACGAGAATGCTGGTGCTTGCGGAATTTCGGTTTTAACCGATGGAAAATATTTTGGCGGTTCACTCGATGATTTACTTTTGGCAAGAGCATCGGTAAATATTCCGTTATTGCGAAAAGAATTTATTGTTGATGAATACCAAATTCTAGAAGCCAAAGCTTATGGAGCCGATTTAATTTTGCTTATCGCTGCGGTTTTAACAAGAGAAGAAATCAAGTCATTATCTGAATTTGCAAAAAGCTTAGGATTAGAAGTTTTACTGGAAGTTCATAATCAGGAAGAATTAGAGAAATCGATAATGCCAACATTAGATATGATTGGGGTTAATAATAGAAACCTAAAAACGTTTGAAGTTAGTCTGGATTTCAGCAAACAACTGGCTGCACAAATTCCTGATGATTTTGTAAAAGTTTCCGAAAGCGGAATCTCATCTATCGAAGCCATCAACGAATTAAAACCTTATGGTTACAAAGGATTCTTAATTGGTGAAAACTTTATGAAAACCGATAACGCAGGACAAGCAGCAAAAGAATTTATTGGAAAGCTTTAGGCTATGGGCAAAGAGCTATCAGCTCAAAGCTTTGCGAACTTTGCGATTTTAATGATTCAGAATATAAAAACCTTGCGCCCTTTGCGGTTAAACTTTAAAATATGAAATTAAAAATCTGCGGTATGAAATATCCCAACAATATAACCGAAGTAGGTTCACTCCTACCCGATTATATGGGATTTATATTCTGGGAAAAATCGGCTAGATATTTTGACAGAATCATTCCCGATTTACCAAAATCGATTAAGAAAGTTGGCGTTTTTGTGAATCAAAGTCAGGAAGATATTCTAGATAAAATTTCAAAATACGATTTGCAAGCCATTCAATTACACGGTCATGAATCGGTTGAATTTTGTCAGGAATTAAAAAATAAAATTGATACTAAAATCGAACTCATCAAAGTATTCTCAGCCGATGAAAATTTTGATTTTGAAGTATTAAAACCATACGAATCAGTTTGTGATTATTTCCTTTTTGATACCAAAGGAAAATTACCCGGCGGAAACGGAACCACATTCGATTGGAAAATATTAAACAAATACAATTCAAAAAAACCATTCTTCCTTAGTGGCGGAATCGGAATAGAAGAAATAGCAACAATAAAAGAAATTTCGAAAACCAATTTACCTATTTATGCCATCGATGTAAACAGTAAATTCGAAATCGAACCAGGATTAAAAGATAAAAACATATTATATAGTTTCAAGCAAAACTTGCAACTTTAAACATTTAAAACTTTAAACAAAATGAATTTTCACGTCAACGAAAAAGGCTATTATGGAGAATTTGGAGGAGCCTACATTCCAGAAATGTTATATCCAAATGTAGAAGAACTACGCCAGAATTATCTAAAAATTACTACCGAGCCAAGCTTTCAAGCGGAGTTCGATGCACTATTAAAAGATTATGTAGGTCGCCCTACTCCATTATATTTTGCCGAAAGACTTTCGAAAAAATACAATACCAAAATCTACTTAAAAAGAGAAGATTTATGCCATACAGGAGCACATAAAGTAAACAATACTATTGGACAAATTTTACTGGCAAAACGCCTGGGTAAAACCCGAATTATTGCCGAAACAGGTGCTGGTCAGCATGGAGTTGCAACAGCTACAGTTTGTGCATTAATGGGATTGCAATGCATTGTATATATGGGCGAAATCGACATTAAGCGCCAAGCGCCAAATGTGGCTCGTATGAAAATGTTAGGTGCAGAAGTTCGTCCGGCGCTTTCAGGTTCTAAAACCTTAAAAGATGCTACAAACGAAGCCATACGCGATTGGATTAATAATCCTGTAGATACCTATTATATCATCGGCTCTGTGGTTGGTCCACATCCTTATCCCGATATGATAGCACGTTTTCAGAGTGTAATTTCTGCTGAGATAAAAACACAATTATTAGAAAAAGAAGGTCGCGAAAACCCAGATCACGTTATCGCTTGCGTAGGTGGAGGAAGTAATGCCACAGGGTCTTTTTACCATTTCTTAGACGAAAAAGACGTAAAGCTTATTGCTGCCGAAGCTGCTGGATTAGGTGTTGATTCTGGCGAAAGTGCTGCAACATCGGCATTAGGCAAAGTCGGAATAATTCACGGAAGTAAAACATTATTAATGCAAACTCCCGACGGACAAATTACTGAACCTTATTCTATCTCGGCAGGATTAGATTATCCAGGAGTTGGACCAATGCTCGCCCATTTATTTGCATCTGGCAGAGCCGAATTTATTTCGATTACCGATGACGAAGCCATGCAATTTGGTTTAGAATTATCCAAAACCGAAGGAATTATTCCGGCAATTGAAACTGGTCATGCCCTTGCCGTTCTGGAAAAAAAGAAATTTGGACCAGACGAAATCGTAGTTATTAATTTATCCGGTCGTGGCGATAAAGATTTAAATACGTATATCGATTATTTCAAGTTATAGTTGGGCGTTACCGTCAGAAAAAGACGGTCGGGCTTCCCGATAGCTATCGGGACGCTATATCTTTTTAAGGCTGAAAAAAGCCTAAAAAAGGATGTCGCTTTTATCCCTAACGCAAATCGAGCATCAGTAGAATTAGTTCCCCAAAAAACAATTAAAAATTAAGAATATGAACGGTATAATTCATTATGAAACTTTTATTTTAACGGGATTACTTTTAAATATAACTCCTGGTAATGATACTATTTTCATATTAAGCAGAAGTATGGCACAAGGAAAAAAAGCTGGATTTATGTCTGTACTAGGAATTGCCACAGGCTCCTTAATACACACAATCCTTGCTGCATTTGGACTTTCTATTATTATTGCCAAATCTATACTCGTTTTTAGTATTATTAAATATGCCGGTGCCGCTTACTTATTATATATTGGTTACCAAATGCTCATGGACAAAACTCGACTTAATACTGATGTTTCTTTTTCGGAGAAATCAATTAATCTAAAAAAAATATACCGAGACGGAGTAATAACAAATGTATTGAATCCGAAAGTCGCATTGTTTTTCATTTCGTTTCTACCACAATTTATAGATTCCGGTTTAAAAAATACTATTGTCCCTTTTATAACACTTGGAATAACATTTACAATTACAGGAACAATATGGTGCTTATTTTTAGCGAACTTTTCTTCTATAATTTTTGCAAAACTAAAGTACAACAAGAAACTTTCAAATTATATAAACAAAAGTTGTGGAGCTGTTTTAATAGGTTTAGGAATAAAAGTAGCACTAACAAATAAGAACTAAATAACACAAATTATTAAAATGATATTAGCAGCAGCTCAGACCAAGCCAAAACGAGGAGATATAAATTCTAATTTATTAGATCATTATCGTCTTATAGAATTGGCAATAACAAAAAATGCCGATTTAATCGTATTTCCAGAACTATCGATTACAGGTTATGAAAGAGAAAATGCAAGTGAACTTACTTTCACAGAAAATGATTCACGATTAGAGCATTTAAAAAAATTAGCTGTAGATAATAAAATTGTAATTGTTGCTGGAGCACCTATAAAAATTAAAGACCAATTGTTTATCGGAGAATTTATTATCTCTCCAGACAATTCGGTTTCTATTTATACAAAGCAATTTCTTCATGAAGGCGAAGATGTTTATTATCAATCGTCATTTGATTATAATCCAACAATCGAATTAGAGAACAAAAAAATCTCTTTTGCCATTTGTGCCGATATTGATAATCCGCTGCACCCAAAAAATGCAAGCGAGAATAAAACTGCAATTTATATTGCCAGTATTTTCTTTACGCCAAACGGAATTCCTGTTGCCTATAAAGCGTTACAAGATTACGCCAGTACCTATAAAATGAATGTGCTTATGTCTAACTTTAGTGGTGAATCATGGGGATATCCTTCGGGCGGAAAAAGTGCATTTTGGAATAATAAAGGAGAATTAATCGCTCAAATGAATGATTCGGATGCTGGATTATTGATTGTGAAAAATCAAGATGATACTTGGACAAGTGAGATTGTTATAGATTAAAAAAACTTAATAATATACCTAACAGGCTTAAAAACCTGTTAGACTAAAAAATAAAAAAATGAACAGAATAAATCAAAAATTACAAGAAGATAAAAAGATACTTTCTATCTATTTTTCTGCGGGATATCCTAATCTTAATGACACCGTGCAAATCATTCAGGATTTAGAAAAAAGCGGAATCGACATGATCGAAATCGGATTACCATTTAGTGATCCTTTGGCCGATGGACCAACAATTCAGGCAAGTTCTACTCAGGCATTGCATAACGGAATGACAACTCAGGTTTTATTTAACCAACTAGAAAACATTCGCGAAAGCGTAACAATCCCGTTGGTAATAATGGGCTATTTTAACCCGATATTGCAATATGGAGTTGAAGAATTTTGCGAAAAATGTGCTGCAATAGGAATCGACGGATTAATTATCCCTGATCTTCCTGTAGATGTTTATGCAGAGCAATACAAAGAGATTTTCGAAAAACACGGATTAATAAATGTTTTCTTAATCACGCCACAAACGTCTGATGATCGTATAAAATTTATCGATAGCGTTTCTAACGGATTCATATACATGGTAAGTTCTGCAAGTGTTACTGGTTCTCAATCTGGTTTTGGTAGCACACAAGAATCATATTTTAAACGTATTGCCGATATGAATCTTAAAAATCCACAGGTTATTGGTTTTGGGATTAATAATGCTGAAACATTTAATCAGGCAACTCAATTTGCAAAAGGAGCCATTATCGGAAGTGCTTTTATCAAACATTTATCTGAAAAAGGAACAGGGAATATTGCCGAGTTTGTAAAGGCTATTAGATAATATCTTTGTGAATCTAGATTGTCTATAATGGAACGCGGATGACACAGATTCGCCAAGGCGAAAACGCGGATAAAAACAGATTTCTTTCTATTGCTTTTAAAAAATCCGTTTTATCCGCGTCTTTACTTTAGTAAATCCGTATCATCCGCGTCCCTTCTGCAAAGAATTAAACACAATTTATTCTGAATAACGTCGATACAAAATGGATTTAGCCTCTCATTACAACAATTTGTTCACAGAATCCTGTGAGAAAATATCGAATGACAATTATGTTATCGATACGCAAATTGATGATTTGTGCGATAACCGTTTAGGAATTACATTATTAATTAGACCTTCAGAAGAGATTAAAAATAGCATTCAACTTTTTTTAAATGAATTAAAAGGAATTGATGCTTCTCAATATTATTATCCTAATTCGGATATTCATATTACAATACTATCTATTATATCTTGTTATGATGGATTTGATTTAAACAACATTACAATACAAGATTATGTTGCTGTAATTAATAAATGCATTACTGGTTTAAATAAATCAGTAATTAATTTACACGGAATTACTGCCTCCCCTTCGGCAGTTATGATTCAGGGATTCCCAAGCGATACAAGTATAAACGATTTACGAGATAATCTTCGTTCAGCGTTTAAACAAACTACTCTTGAACAAAGTATCGATAAACGATACTCTTTATTTACTACACATTTAACGGTTGTACGGTTCAGAAAACCTATAAAAAACAAGGATTTATTCTTAAAAACACTACATAAATACCGTGATTATAACTTCGGAAAATTTGAAATAAAAAACCTCGAATTGGTACATAATGATTGGTATCAAAGAGCTGAATTTGTCAAAACTTTATCTGATTTTAAAATCTAATAATTCCTTAAACCCTAAATATTCTATATCGTTATAATTAACCTAATTAATTAATAACCAGTACAATATAACAAAATAAACATTCACTTATAAAGGAATATTTTAGTTAAAATTATGTTAAATAAAAACTAAACAGCTGTTTAAATTAAACACTTGTTTAATTTTGTACCCGATTAGAAACTCACTCATGTCACACATCGAATTAAACGAGAAAAAAATTCAAATTCTCAAGGTTGCAGAAAAGCTTTTTTCTGATAAAGGATTTGAAGGAACTTCGATACGAAATATTGCCAAAGAAGCAAAAATTAACATTGCCATGGTGTCGTATTATTTTGGTTCCAAAGAACGATTACTCGAATCGTTGATTATATATCGAACATCGGATCTGAAACTACAATTAGAAAATTTACTACAAGAAGATTTAGAACCTATCGATAAAGTAAATAAGTTAATAGAACTTTATATCAACAAGATTAACTGCAATGGTGGGATTTTCAGAATTATGCATTTTGAATTGACATCTAAAAAAAGAGAAAAAACTTTAAATCACTTTACCGAATTAAAGAAAGGCAATCTTAAATCATTGGAAAGCATTATCCATGAAGGTCAGGAAAAAGGTGTTTTCCGAAAAGATGTTATTATCCCATTAATCACTCCTACTATTCTTGGAACTTTTTTTCATTTCCATATGAATAAAGTCTTCTTCGAAAAAATATTGAATTTAAATACCGAAGCTTTATATAACGATTACATAAAAACACACTTAACAAAACACATTCAACAAACTATAAAAGCCTTACTTGTTTATGAAAATTAATCCAATTATGCTCTTTGGGATTTTCCTAGTCGGAATTTCCTCATTAGAAGCTCAAGAAAAAACGAGTCTTACCCTTGATGATGCTGTACGAATAGCATGGGAGAAGAGTGACGAAGTCACGTTGGCTAACACAAAAGTCAACACTAAAAAGTATGAACTTAGATCTATTAAAAACAACCAATATCCAGATTTAAAAGCTTCTGGACAATACCAAAGGTTGGCTGGTGCTGAAGTAGATTTAAAAATGAATCAAGAAAGTGGTTCTGGCTCTGGATCAATGCCAAATCCTGATCAATTAATGTTAGGTCAACTTAGCGCAAGTTTACCAATATTTGCAGGTTTTAAAATTCAGAATAGTATTAAAATATCTGAAAATTTATACCAAGCCGAAATTGCTACTTCACTAAAAACTAAAGAAGACATTGCTTTAAGAGTTGTAAATTACTATGCTGATTTATACAAAGCTCAGAAGACAATTGACCTTTTAAACGAAGATCAAAAACAAGCTAAACAGCGTGTAACTGATTTTATCGAATTGGAAAAAAATGGAATTATTCCGAGAAATGATTTATTGAAATCTCAATTGTTAGTTTCTAAAATCCAATTATCTATAGATGAGGCAAATAAAAATTTAAATATTTTGAATTATTATTTGATAACCTTACTTAAATTAGATCCTACAACTAAGCTTTATGTTAGAGAAAGTGATTTTATCAACTATAAAATGGATAATATCCCTACAAATGAGCAACCTGCTTTAGAGAATCGTAAAGATCTTGAAGCATTACGTTACCAAGAAAAAGCAAGTGAGTCTAACATAAAAATGGCAAAAAGTGCTTACTACCCTTCTGTTTCTTTATTAGGTGGTTATGCTGCTGTAGATGTTAGAAATATTCTTACGGTACAAAACGCAATGAACTTTGGAGTTGGCGTTTCTTACGACCTTAGTGGTATATTAAAAAAAGGAGCTGATATAAAACAAGCGCAAAGCAAAGCAGATGAAGTAAAAAGCTCTGAAGAAATTTTGACAAATTATATTAAAGTCGAAGTACAACAATCTATCGAAAACTATAATCTAGCTGTAAAACAAAGTGCTGTTTATGACTTAGCATTAGAGCAGGCATCTGAAAATTATAGAATCCTGAAAGATAAATTCGACAATGGTCTTGCTGATACCAACGATTTACTTGAAGCTGATGTAGAACATCTTAGTGCCAAAGTAAATACAGCAACATCTAAAGCCGATATCATCCAGAGATATTACGAGATGCTTTCAAAAACAGGACAATTATCACAATCATTCAATCTTACAAAAATATAATCGACAGCCCACATGGAAAAGAAAAAAACAAATACCAAATTTATAATTATACTAGCACTTTTGGTTCTAGTTGGTGGAACTTACGGGATCTACAAATACATGCACTCTCTTGCTCACGAAGAAACGGATGATGCTCAAATAGAGAAAAAAATGAATCCAATTATCCCAAGAGTATCGGGATATATTAGTAAGGTTTATGTAAAAGATAATGACTTTGTAAAAAAAGGAGATACTTTATTTACAATAGACAAAAGAGATTACCAATTAAAAATTGATGAAGCTAATGCTGCTTTATTAGGTGCTGAAGGTTCATTTGAGGCTGCAAAAGCAGATATCGGAAGTGCTTTGGCAAACATCTCGGTTTCGGATGCAAATGTAAGATCTGCAAGTGGTAATATCGAAAGTGCTAAAATTAGATTGGTACAAATAACAAATGACTACAACCGTTACAATAACTTGTATAAAAGTCATACGATTACAAAACAACAGTACGAAAAAGCATTAACTGCAAAAGAAGAAGCAGAAAGTCAAGTACGTGTTTTACAACAACAAGAAAAAGCAAGTTCTTACCAAAAATCAGTTATTCAGGCAAAATCTAAAGCTACTGATAAACAAACTGAAGTTGCTGCTGCAAATATCAAAAAAGCAAAAACATTATTAGATGTTGCTCATTTAAACTTGTCTTATACTGTGGTTACTGCAGCAATTGACGGTCAGGTTTCTAAAGTAGATATCCAACCAGGACAATTAGTTCAGCCAGGACAATCTTTATTTTATATCATCAATAACTCTGAAGCTTGGGTTGTAGCTAATTTTAAAGAAACTCAACTTAACAAAATGATTGTTGGTCAAAAAGTAACTTTAAAAGTAGATGCTTATCCTAATCATGAATTTAAAGGAACTCTTACTTCATTTTCTCCAGCAACAGGATCACGTTTTTCTTTACTTCCTCCTGATAATGCAACTGGTAACTTTGTAAAAACAATTCAAAGATTACCTGTAAAAATCAACTTGGACGCTGATAATGATATCGAAAAAGTAAAATTATTGAGACCAGGAATGAACGTGGATGTAGATGTACATATAAAATAAAATTGCACTTATCCAGGATTAAATATCCTGGAAAGGATTATACATTCATTTTAGAAAAGTATTCTAATACAACAAAATGGTAAAAGTAGAAGATGATTTAGTAGAATATGGCTACAGACGAGTTTTAATTACGATAACCGCAGTACTTTGTGCTTTGCTGGAAATCGTAGATACAACTATCGTAAACGTAGCTTTAACCGACATGAGAGGAAGTCTCGGTGCTACATTAACAGACGTTGCATGGGTTATTACAGCTTATGCTATTGCAAATGTTATTGTAATACCAATGACGAGTTGGTTGTCACAACAATTTGGAAGACGAAATTATTTTGTAACGTCGATTATAATTTTCACCTTATCTTCTTTTTTATGTGGTAATGCCTCCAATATTTGGGAACTTATTGCATTCCGATTTATTCAGGGGCTTGGTGGTGGAGCATTATTAGTTACTGCGCAAACCATTATAACTGAGAGTTATCCTATTGCCAAACGAGGAATGGCTCAGGCAATTTACGGAATGGGAGTTATTGTAGGTCCAACTTTAGGCCCACCTTTAGGAGGATATTTAGTAGATAATTATTCTTGGCCGTATATTTTTTATATCAATATTCCATTAGGAATTATTGCTACAATTTTGGCAATTTCCTTCGTAAGAAGTCCAAAATATGGCGAGAAACTAAAAGCCAATCAAGTCGATTGGTGGGGAATAATATTCTTGGCGTCCTTTATTGGTTCTTTACAATTTGTTCTGGAACACGGACAACAAGACGATTGGTTTAATGATTCATTGATTGTAACATTAAGTGTTGTAACTGTTTTTGGATTAATATTATTTATATGGCGAGAACTCACCTATAAACATCCAATTGTAAATTTGAGTGTACTTAAAGATGGAAATCTCCGTATTGGTACCATAATGTGTTTCATTCTTGGGTTTGGACTTTATGGATCAACATTGATTATCCCGATTTATACACAATCTGTCTTAGGATGGACAGCGACCGATGCCGGATTATTACTTATTCCGGGGTCGATTACAACCGCTTTTATGATGCCTATTATTGGTAAATTAATTCAGAGAGGAGTTCCGCAAGGATATATGGTAGGAGTTGGATTCTTGATTTTCTTTTTCTTCACCTTTATGATGTATAATAATATGACTCCCGATACAGGAGTTGAACATTTATACTGGCCATTAATTTTAAGAGGTATTGGTTTAGGATTACTTTTTGTACCTATAACTACATTATCACTTTCGACCTTACAAGGAAAACATATTGGTGAGGGAGCTGCATTTACAGGAATGATGCGACAATTAGGAGGATCATTTGGTATTGCGATTATCACCACCTTTATTACGAGATTCAGTCAGAAACATCGTGTAGATTTAGTATCTCATTTAGACACAACTAAATTTGAAGTACAACAAAGAGTTGCCTTGCTACAAAAAGGATTTATGTCTAAAGGATTTAGTAGTAATGAAGCTTTAAATAAAGCCTATCAGGTAATCGATTATTCGGTAATGAAACAAAGTACCGTTTTAGCATACATGGATATATTTATGTACTTAGGTATTATGTTTTTATGCTGTATTCCTATTATCCTTTTGATTAAAAAAGGAAAAAATAAAATCAACCCTGCCGATGCAATGCATTAATAAAGCAGATCTGAAATAAACAATCTTAAGTATATATATTTAAAGCCGTTGCGAAAGTTTTTTTGCAACGGCTTTTTATTTTCACGTACATTATTTAAGATAAAAAACTATCTTTATTATTAAATACGAACCACATAATATAAAACTTTCTTACGAATAATTATGCGGTATTACCAAACACAATAAAGATTTATTTCATTGCGAAATAATATTTATAGAGTATATTTGCACTTGCTTTTTAGCAGCAATAAAAACAAAAAAATAGTTAAGTTATGGTTTATAAATTTAGAGTAATTCTAGATGCAGAAGAAGATATTTTTAGAGATATAGCAATTCTTGAAGAAGATACTTTAGAAGATTTACACAACGCCATCTTCAATTCTTTTGGTTTTGACGGAATGGAAGTAGCTTCATTTTATACCTGCGATGAAACTTGGAATCAAGAAGATGAAATTCCACTTTTTGATACCGGAGATGTTCCTGGCGAACAAAAAACAATGAGTGATTATACTTTATCAGATATACTAGATAAAGAAAACACTAAGATTATATATGTCTACGATTTTATCCATATGTGGACATTTTTGGTTGAACTAGCTGCAGTAGAAGACCAAGTTGCTGGTAATCTTTATCCAGAAACACTTTTCTCTCATGGTGAAATGCCAGATGATTCAGGAGAAAAAAACTTCGAAGCAGATATGCATGATGATATCTATGGCGAATTTGAAGATGATTTAGACGAAGACGATTTAGACATGTTCGAAGGAGACGATAGTTTCGAAGATTATGGATTTGAAGAGAATTGGAATTAAATTTTTTTAGAGGTTCATAGGTTCTGAGTAGCAAAGGTTCAAAGGTTTTTTAAAATCTTACGATTTAAAATAAAATAAGAATATTCTTGCTTTATATTTACTTTTTTAAATATAAAACACATGAATACTTTTAGAGACCTTTTGATTTGGCAAAAATCAATGACTTTAGTTACCGAAATCTATCAACTCACAAATTCATTTCCCAAAGAAGAAATATATAGCCTAACTTCACAAATTCGTAGAAGTTCAATATCAATACCGAGTAATATAGCTGAAGGATACGGTAGAGACGGAAATAATGATTATTTACGTTTTTTAAATATCTCTATTTCATCATTATTCGAAATGCAAACTCAGCTTGAAATTTCTTTCAATCTAAAATACATAAACGAAATTCAATTTAATAAAATAAACGGAGACAGTAGAGAAATAGAACGAATGTTAAGTGCTTTTATTCGAAAAATAAAACAACGAAACTAAACCTTTGAACCTTTGCTACTCAGAACCTTTGTACCTTAAGACATATGATAAACCTTTTCAACACCCACATCGACACGCTTGCGATTCACCGCGTAGGAAACAAGAGCAGAAACGAAGCTATTTTTTTATCAGACCAGCCATTTAATTTAAATGACGAAATCGTTCCTCTGATAAAAGAATACTTTTTCAAGCCTTTTAGAGAGAAAGAAGAAAACTATTATCAGTTTGCACACGAAGTCGATTTGGATTATAACGACATGTTTAAATATGCTACTGAGATTTTTGACAATCCAGGGAATTTACAGGAAGTTTCAAAAAGAATTACGACACATTTATACGAGCAATCAAACCACCCGCACATTAAAAACGGTGAGGTTTATGTAACGTATTTAACCAATTTAAGTATAGATAATAATGTTGTTGATGCAATTGGAATTTTTAAAAGCGAATTACAAGCAGACTTTTTACAATTTGAAGAAAAAGACAGCAACCTTGAAATGATTTTACAACAAGGTATCAACCTTAACAAATTAGACAAAGGGTGTTTGATTTTTAATTATAAAAAAGACGAAGGGTATAAAATCCTAACTGTAGATAGCAACCGTTATGACGCACGTTACTGGTTAGAGCACTTTTTATCTGTAGATGCCTTTGAAGATGAAAACTTCATCACCAAGAAATACTTAAAATTCTGTCAGAGCTTTGCAAAAGATGTAGTATTGCCAGCAGAAGATAAAAAAGAAGAAGTAATGTTTATGAACCGTTCTGTGAATTATTTCGCAAAGAACGATCAGTTTGAAGAGCAAAATTTCCTAAACGAAGTATTAGACAATCCAGATTTAATTCCTGAATTTAAAAACTACAAAGTTGATAAAGGAGAGAAATACAGTATCGAAGATATTACAACCTTCCCTATTGCCAACTCTGCAGTTTCTGATGCAAGAAAATCAATCAAAAACGTTATCAACTTAGACACACATATACAAATTAAGATGGATTTTATTAATCCTGAAAGTGCCGAAAAATTTGTTGAAAAAGGTTGGGATGAAGAAAAACAAATGTATTATTACTTAGTTTATTTCAACAAAGAAGAGAAGAGTTAATATTAATTCTTATTCAATTTCACACTTACTCAAAATCAAAGCCTCAACTGCTATAGTTGAGGCTTTTTTTATAAAAATAAAGGCAAAAACAAAGGGCTTAGATTCTGTTTATTAGTAATTTTGTATACTAATAAATAATACTCCTATGAAATATCATTTATTCAACGAAAGCCCTTTTAAGACTCTAATCTCATTTCATAAAATTATTGAAGTTTTAGAGCAAATTGCACAATCAGATATCGATTATCGTTCTAATTATGCCAAGGCGCTTTTGAAAGAAGTAGAGAACTTTCCAGAATTTAGAACAGGAATTGAAGATTTCTCAGTGATTAAAAAGAATGAAACTTTAATCAGTCATTTATTAGCCGATTTATTCCCAACAGCATTAACCAATAATGAAATTAAAGCTGTTACGGTTCCATTTCAGAACTTCACATTCAATTATACCGAAAGATTCAAAAAGATACTAAAAGACGCAGGTACAAATTTTGACGTAACCATACGTGACTTTGATGAACAGGAATTTTATATAACTAATTGTTGCCTAATTTTGGGAGTTTACTACAAACAAAATATAGACTTTAATAAACCTTTCTTTTATGATATTCCAGATGCTAACGGAATCATAAATCATTATCGTATTTTGTATAATGCTGATTTCATGGAAATCATTCCTTCTGATAATGCTCCAAAACTAACACAAGAAGACATCGATCTATTGATTGATAATTACGATGATATTGCTTTGTGGAAAGAGAAATTTCCTGTTGGGAGCTGGACACTAAAAGGTTTTGGTATTATTGTTTTATTTGATGCTACTACAGAGAATGCTATTTCTAATTTTAAAAGTAATTTATTAAAATCAGATGCAAAAACTGTTGCAACCGACGAAATCATAACAAGCATTTTCAAATCAATCTTTAAGGTTCCTAATTTAAAAGTAGGTTTCATCATTTATAATCCTGAAGAAGAAAAATTTATTAGACCGATGAAATTTGAAAATAAACTGCAAAGTTTTTTACTTTCAAAAGATCAGGAAATAGATTGTAAAAATGCTTTTTTTGGATGTTCATTTGAAAATCTATTAAGTAAAAAAGAACCTCTTGTAATTTCTAATGTCAAAAAATTTATTGAGGAATCAGAAAATAAAAAACTTGGCGAACATTTACTAAAACAAAACATAAACAGTTGTGTTTTCGCACCAATTATAAAAGACGGTCATTTATTGGGCGTTGTCGAATTGGTTTCATCCGACCCAAGAGTGCTTAATACAATAAATGCAAACAAACTAAACTTGGTAATCCCCTATTTAGTCGATACTATTGAAAGATACAATATCGATATGCAACACCAGATAGAAGCTGTTATTCAGAGAGAATATACTACTATCCACCCGAGTGTTTATTGGAAATTTAGAAAAGAATCCGAAAAATATTTCCAAAACAGCAATCAGACAAAAGATTATATTTTTAAAGAAATTGTTTTTAAAGAAGTTTTTCCTTTATACGGACAAATTGATATTAAAGGTTCATCGGAACACCGAAATGAAACGGTAAAATGCGATTTAAAAAATCAATTAGAAATGTTACTGGAAATCTTTGAAAATCAAAAAGAAAATTCAAATCTAATTCTTCTGGAGCAACGCAAGTTCGAATTACATTCCCTTCTGGAAGAACTTGATTCGCCATTAAAAGCAGATTCTGAACAACACATTCAGCGATATATTGAAGACGAAATACATCCGATTTTAAAAAATACCAAAAGCAATTCTAAAGCAGAAAAACTTGAACAAAAATACTTTGAAAGTCTAGACGAAAAAACGGGTTTATTTTATCAGGAAAGAAAGAAATTTGATAATGCAATGTCTATTATCAATAAAAAGCTTGCTGCCATTCTTGACAAAAAACAAATTGAAGCACAACAAATATATCCGCATTATTACGAACGTTTCAAAACGGATGGCGTAGAGCACAATTTATACATAGGAGCTTCTATTGCACCTACAAAACCATTTGATGTCATGTACTTGCATAATTTAAGATTGTGGCAGTTACAAACATTATGCGAAATGGAACTAGAGCATCATCAGCTTAAAACTTCATTACCGTATGACCTTGATGTTACCTCGTTAATTTTGGTCTTTAGTTCCCCTATTTCTATCCGTTTTAGAATGGACGAAAAACGTTTTGATGTAGACGGAACTTATAATGCACGATACGAAGTTGTAAAGAAACGTATAGACAAAGCACACATCAAGGATAGTAAAGAGCGTATTACCGAAAAAGAAAAAATAACAATTGTATATTCTCATAATAGTGAAGAAGCAGAGTATTTAAAATACATTAAATACCTACAATTCAAGAAAATTCTAGAACCTCAAATAGAACAATTTGAGGTAGAAGATTTACAAGGTGTATCTGGTCTAAGAGCCATTCGGGTAAAAGTGGTAAACAACGTACCAGCTGTTCTAAAAATCACATATCAAGATTTATTAGATGAATTAAAATAAACCACTATTGACTAAAAGTCCAAGATTTGGTTGGCAGACTCAAAGTCTGCAAGGCTACAGTACCTATTTATTAACCACAAATTACACAAATTAGCGCTAATTAATTTGTGAAAATTTGTGTAATTTGTGGCTAAAATATTTTTTTAGAAGCTAAAGCGAAATGCACTAAAGCACATAGTCTTAAACTATATATGAGACCAATAAACCTAAAGCGTTCTAAAAGCAATAACGAATGCTAAGACTGTAATGATAATACCAATCATAAAAAGATTGTATGCAACTCTTAGCAAGCGGTATTTTCTTTCGAGTACAACTCCTAGATAGTATAAATCTTTGATCATTGTACCGTATAGATAATCTTTGTCTTTCATCATTTCGTTCATTGCCCACTCGTACTCGTGCAAAGGCATTTTATAAAAATTCCCAAAGAACAATAAATTGATTTTTTTTGCTTCGATATCTTCACGCGTAAAAACTCCAGTTGTAACTTTTGGCCTTGTAGAGAGTATGGCAAAAATTATAGTAATAACACTCGATATCAACATTATAAAAGTGGGAATTACTAAATGTGCATTCTTAGGGCTATCTAATTTGGGAATAATTGTAGAAAGTGCTATCGAAATAATAATAGCATTTACAGACAAAAGAATATTGGCTTTGCTATCGGCAATACCACTTAATCGGGTATGATTACCAAGTGTTACTCTAAAAAGAGTATCAATTCCTCTATCAGGTTTTTCTAATTTATTTTTCTTCTTTTTAGTTACTTCTCCTAACTCTTCGCTAATTTTCGATTCTTGCTTATCCATTTTTTTATGAATCTTTTTTAAATTTTTTTCTTTCAAAGGTTGCCATTTTTCTTTGGCATAATCAGTATAAAAATGATGTTTATTTTCTAAAAAGTCCAAATTTACGATTGCCCATTCTTCATCCGAAAACACTTTGTTTTCAGTATTTTGCCACTCCATTCTTAAACATTCACAACTGCTAACATACTCGCTGGTTGTAATATGAACGTAATCAGCATCTTTTATAATTTTTTCTAAATGCGTATTAGGTTCATAACATTTTGCAGTTGCTGCTATTAAATCTGAAACATTTTTGATAAACTCAGGAGATTTATTTTTATCACTTAAAAAATCGGTTACTATTCTTACACTCTCTTTTTCATGATTGTTATTACCTTTAATATACCCCGTATCATGAAACCAAGCCGCAACCAAAAGCACCTCTTTATCATCTACCCCTACATTTTCATTGGCACACAGCTCTTTAACAGCATTTACAACATTCGTTGTGTGGTTAAAATTATGGTATGAATATAAAATAGAAAGTTTATCTTTGAGTAAGTTATAAACAAAATCTTCGGACTGCTCTAATAGGGTCATAAACATATTTTTATACTACTAAATTATGAAATTGTTTTCGGATAATCATTTTATAAATAAGATTAACGCTTATTTAATTGGAATTTTAGGTTTATTTTTAATTCAATCTTGTGCAACACATCGCGCCCAATTAGGTAAAGATGTCAAAAATCCTATTTCACAAAACGCATTAGATACTTCAAAAATTGCCCATACTTTATATTTAGTTGGAGATGCAGGAAATGCTGACGAAGAACAAGCGCAACAAACGCTTGAGCTTTTGCATAAAAGACTTCAAAATTCAAATACAAACTCAACCCTTTTATTTTTGGGCGATAATATTTATCCTAAAGGTTTTCCTAATACTGACAATCCTGAAGCAAAAGCTCTTGCTGAAAAAAAACTAACAAACCAGCTAGAATTAACTAAAGGTTACAAAGGAAAAACAATTTTTATTTCTGGTAATCACGATTGGTATAGCGGAATTAAAGGAATGGAACGTCAATCAAAATTTGTGACTACCTACCTAAACGATAAAAAAGCATTCTTGCCACAAAAAACTTGTGCTATCGAAGAATTAAAAATCAATAAAAAAACTACTTTAATTGTTATAGACAGCCAGTGGTTTCTGGAAGATTGGGATGATAACCCAACTATCAATGACAATTGCGACATTAAAACTCGTGAGGCCTTTTTTGATGAACTGGAAAGTATCTTAAACAAAAATCAAGACAAAACTGTTCTTATAGCAGTTCATCACCCTTTAATGAGTAATGGTACGCATGGAGGTCAATTTTCTTTAGAAAAACAATTATTCCCTTTAGAACAAAAAATTCCGCTACCAGTAATTGGTTCAGTAATAAACTTAATCCGAAAAACATCTGGAGTAAGTCCGCAAGACATCCAAAATAAAACTTATACACAGTTTATAAAAAGAGTAAAAACGCTTTTACAAAGTCAAGATAATGTTATTGTAATTTCTGGTCATGACCATAACCTACAATACATTAACAATAGTAGTATTAAGCAAATTATAAGTGGTGCAGGTTCAAAATCTGAAGCTGCAAAAGCTGTATTCCCTAATGATTTTTCATACGGCGGAAATGGTTATGCTACATTGTCTCTTTACAAAAATGGAGATACAAGACTTGCTTTTTTCGGTAACGAGAACAACAAAGAAAAGCTCTTGTTTGATCAGAATATTATAACAGTAAAAGATACTGTTTACCATGAGAATCTGCCAAGTAAGTTTAATGCAATTACCAAAGCTTCTATTTACTCGCCTGAAATGACTAAAAAAAGTATATTTCATAAATTCTTATTTGGGAAACATTACAGAAAATATTACAGCATGCCAATTGATGCTAAAACAGTTTCTTTAGATACTCTTTTTGGAGGTATAAAACCAAAACGCGAAGGCGGAGGACATCAATCTAAATCCTTACGAATTGTAGATAAAGACGGTAAAGAGTATGTAATGCGTGCTCTGAAAAAAAGTGCTTCCCGTTTTATACAAGCCGTAGCATTTAAGGATCAATTTGTCGAAAATCAATTTGATAAAACCTATGCCGAGAACTTTCTATTCGACTTTTATACCACTTCTCACCCATATACTCCATTTGCAGTAGGTAATCTGGCAGATAAAATAGGTGTTTCTCATACAAATCCCGAATTATATTACATCCCTAAGCAAGAAACACTTAAAGGGTATAATTATAATTTTGGAGATGAATTATACATGGTCGAAGAACGCCCATCTAGTAGTCAGATAACTCAAAAAACCTTTGGTAATCCACTGGATATCATCAGTACCGATGATGTAATGAAAAATCTTCATAAGGATGAAAAATATACCATCGACGAAAAAGAATACATAAAAGCAAGATTATTTGATATGCTTATTGGCGATTGGGACAGACATAATGATCAATGGCGTTGGGGAGAATATCATGAAGGTGATAAAGTAGTTTACAAACCAATTCCCAGAGATAGAGATCAGGCTTTTACAAAATATGATGGAGCATTACTTTCGCTTTTAATGCATATGCCAGCATTACGCCATATGCAAACGTTTAAAGATGATATTAAAAATGTAAAATGGTTTAATCGTGAACCTTATCCACAGGATATTGCTTTCCTTAAAACGGCTCATGAAAAAGACTGGATTGATCAAGCCAAATACATTCAGGAAAATCTTAGCGATGCCGATATTGATGCAGCTTTTAATAATTTACCAAAAGAAGTACAAGATGGAACTATTACTGACATTAAACGCAAATTAAAACTACGAAAAAAAGAACTTCAAAAATATGCAACTGAATATTATAAGGTTTTAGAAAAGACTGTTTTAATAGTTGGAACCGATAAAAAAGATAAATTTATAATCACGCATAAAGCAAAAAACAAACTCGATGTAGATGTATATCGCATCAAGAAAACAGGAGAAGAATTTCTTTATACCAAAAATTTCACTGCAGGAAAAACTAAAAACCTTTGGATTTACGGATTAGATGATGACGATGTTTTTGAAGTAAAAGGAGATTATAATTCTCGAATAAATATTCGTTTAATCGGCGGACAAAATAATGATACCTATGCTGTAACTAACGGAAAAAGGGTGAAAATTTATGATTTTAAATCAAAAAACAATACATACGATTTAGATTCTAAAACAAAAACAGTACTTACAGATGATTATGATACAAATCTTTATGACTATCAAAAAGTAAAATACAATGCTTTCTCTGGTTTGCCTTTTGGTGGTTATAATCCAGATGACGGGGTAAAACTGGGTATTATTGCAAACTATACTGTAAACAGATTCAAGCAAAATCCATATACTCAAAAACACATATTAAAGGCCAACTACTTTTTTGCAACCAATGGGTACGAACTTATTTATGATGGGCATTTTCCTAAAGTTTTAGGCAAATGGGATTTTGACATCCAATCGATTTTAACCAGTCCTAATTTTACGATTAACTATTTTGGTTATGGTAATGAAACCGTTAATAACGATGATGATTTAGGTATGGATTATAACCGTGTTCGTATGCGAGCTCTAAAAGTAACTCCATCTATTAAAAAAGTTGGTAAATATGGTAGTGAAATAAACTTTGCCACAACTTTTGAAAAAATCCGAATCGAAGAAACCTCTGGAAGATTTATAAATGTTCCAGGAGCTGCTAGTCCTGATGTTTTCCAAAGTCAACAATTTGCTGGTGCAACAGTAAAATATAGTTTTGAGAATTACGACCTAGTGTCATTCCCATCTATGGGATTTGGATTTTCGGTAGCCGGAAGCTGGAAAATGAATCTGGATGATAGCAAACAAAATTTCCCAACATTAGAAAGTAAAATCAACTTTAATCATAAAATTGATTCTAATGGAAAGTTTGTTTTTGCAACTATTATTAAATCAAAAATTCTCTTTAATAATAATTTCGACTTTTATCAAGGAGCAACTTTGGGCGGAGATTACGATTTAAGAGGTTACAGAAACCAACGTTTTTTAGGAAACCAATCTTTTTATCAAAGTAGCGATATCCGTTGGAATTTAGGCAAAATAAGAAAAAGCATTTTACCTATGTCTTACGGGATTCTTGGCGGATTTGACTATGGTCGTGTTTGGGTTACAGGAGAAGATTCTAACAAGTGGCACCAATCCTTTGGGGGCGGTTTATGGCTCAACGGATTGGATGTGATCACTGCTAGACTTACTTATTTTAAAAGTGTAGACGAAAGAGCTAGAATTGCGTTTGGTATAGGGTTTGGGTTTTAATTATTTTTTAAAACTATACTCATATACCTTCCCTCCTATTTTTTTTGTTTTTTCATCGGCTATTAATAACGTTTTATTATCCTTAAAGGCAACAGCTTCTTTTTGAGAAAAATGATCTAAATCAATTTCTGTTTGCGTTCCTTTAAGGAAATTATCTCCTTGAAAGCCTTGAAAAAGTACTATTTTATCATGACATAAGATAACTACTTTTTTAGCATCTGGACTAATTGCAGCACTAGTAATTGCACAATGATTGTAATTACTACATGTTTTAAACTTGCCCATCAAAGTCGCTTTTTGCTTTCCAGCCGCATTTGGTATTTTATAAATAGAAGCAGTTCCGTCAAAATTCTTGCTTCGGTTTTTAGTAAATAGATAGAAGTTATTATTAAATTCGAAAAAACCTTCGACATCGTAAAACATTTCGGATTTCTTAGGAGGAAAATCTTTTTGTTCAGGATACGCAAATGATATTTTATAACTAGAAACAGCATTTTCTTTTCCTAAAGTCGATTTATCGATTTTATAAATACATAAATCTTTACGAATGTTATCGTTGTTTCCAAAATCGCCAATGTATAAATTCCCTGCTTTATCTTTGGTAATATCTTCCCAATCTACATTTGTTGCATTTGTAATAGTTACCGTTTTTGCTATTTCGCCTTGAGCGTTTAATCCATAAATTTCATTAGCATTACCACTATCTTCTAATGTCCAAAGTGTACTATTTTCAGGAGAATAAATTATTCCTGAAACTTCTTTTAATTTTTTAGGCAAAGAATATAATGTTTTTAATACGGTAGAATCTTGCTGACAAGCCAACAAAATAAATGCAACAATAATTGAGATATAATTTTTCATATAATAAGTAATTTAAGATTCTAGATTAAATTAGTGTTTTTAAAATTCCTAGTAATAAAACCAAATGCAGCCGACATAATATGCCCCATTGATTTTGCATTTTTAAAATTCAAATCATTAGTATAACGATACAATTCCATTTTTAGTTGATTCAAATTTGCTTCAGGCGAAATATTATCTTCACACATAATATGCAATAATTTTTTGATTCTGTTATCTGCCGAGTGAATACGCTTGGCCAAAATAGCCCGCTCTTCATCTTTATACTGAACAATTGAACGCTCTTCCAATTTATCTTTGACTAACAAAATCATTGGGTAATTCTCCTTGAAAAACTGAGGACGATAAACTTTAAAATTCCCTTCGTAACATTGCTGATCAAAATCGATTGGGCGAATTTTATATACAACTTGGTCAAAATCATGAATTGGGACAATTACATAATTATATGCCCGCATATCTCCCAAAAGCCTAATCATACAACGCTCATTAAACTTCACAAACTCTTTGGCGATTTGAGATTTTTCGGTTTCCGTACAATTTTTAAGCAATGTGCTCATAAAAATATCTCCAGGAATACCAATTATATGTTCCTCGATTAAAGTGTCTTTATAAACCAAAAAATTTATTTTATCCGGGGATAATATTTCTTCTAATTCAAGACCATAGATTCGAGAAGCATCAGCCTTTTTTATATAAAAATGCACATAATTATCATTTAAAATATTTCGCACTTTAATCCTGAAAGGCTTCGAATTTCCAAACGTACAGTAATCTATCGCATCTACATTTAAGAACTGAATAATATCAGTATTACCATCGGAATGCAAAAGAGAGTAGATTTTTTTTAGATTTAAATCTATTTCATTTCTTTCAAACTCATTATAATAAACCCGAATCCACAAAGTATCTTTATCATTTTTATCATACACCGTTATAGATCCGGAAAACCGCAATAAGTCATCATAAAAAACTGAAACTTTTGAGATTCGTTCATAACGCTCTAAATAATCCAAAAGCGAATTTGTTAATGGATAAGATGGTTTTTTAAAAAACATTAAAGGCTCACTCATTTTGAATATATTTGATACAAATTTACATTAAATAAAAATTGAACAGTAACAAAAACTAAACTCACACGTCTTACTAAAAACTAAAACCTCAAATAATTTTGGAAACAATACTCACAATACAGAACCTTCATAAAAGATATGGGCGTATTCAGGCCCTTAAAGATATTTCTTTTGAGATTCAAAAAGGCCGCGTTTATGGAATTCTAGGTCCTAACGGAAGCGGAAAATCTACCACTTTAGGAATTGTTTTAAATGTTGTAAACAAAACTTCTGGTCAATACAGTTGGTTTGGTGGACAAGTGCAAACTCATGAAGCATTAAAAAAAGTAGGAGCTATTATCGAAAGACCTAATTTTTATCCATACATGACTGCCGAAGAAAACCTGAAATTGGTTTGTAAAATTAAGAGTATCGATTATTCTAAGATAAACGAAAAATTAGAGTTGGTAGGTTTAAACGAAAGGAAAAACAGCAAGTTCAGTACTTTTTCGTTAGGAATGAAACAACGTCTGGCTATTGCATCGGCTTTATTAAATGACCCTGAGATATTAATTCTGGATGAACCTACTAACGGTTTAGATCCGCAGGGAATTCATCAGATTCGTGATATTATCAAAAAAATAGCTTCACAAGGCACAACAATTTTACTTGCTTCCCACTTATTAGATGAGGTCGAAAAAGTATGTTCTCATGTTGTTGTTTTAAGAAAAGGCGAAATTTTATATTCTGGTCCTGTTGGCGGAATGTCAGCAAATGAAGGCTTCTTTGAGGTTCAATCAGACGATACTGAAAAATTAATTACTGTAATCGAAACTCACCCTGCAGTAGACCGTGTTGCTAAAGAAGAAGGAAAAGTTTTAGTTTACTTAAAAAATGATTTAAGCGCAACTGACTTAAATAAATTTTTATTTTCACAAAACATTACTCTAAGTCATTTAGTAAAACGTAAAAATAGTTTAGAAGAACAATTCCTAGAACTAACCAATAACGCTTCTGCAAAAAATAATTAAACCATGAACAGACTTCTCTCTATAGAACTACAAAAAATTTGGAAAAATAAAGCCAGTCGTATATTAACATTAGCCTATTTTATCCTTCTTTCATTTATCGCATTAATTGCCTCAATAAAATTTGATTTAGGTGTTTTTAAATTTCATTTAGCCGAAATGGGAATTTTTAATTTTCCTTTTATTTGGCATTTCAACACTTACATTGCAGCTTGGTTAAAGTTTTTCTTAGCAATTGTAATCGTATCTATGATGGCCAATGAGTATAGTTACGGGACTTTAAAACAAAATCTTATCGATGGATTAAGCAAGAAAGAATTTATTTTATCAAAATTTCTAACAGTAGTTTTATTTGCTTTTTGCTCAACCGTTTTTGTATTTATAATGAGCTTAATACTTGGATTATGCTTTTCTTCTTATACTGAAATTGGAATCATATTTTCAGGAATGGAATATCTTTTGGCCTTTTTTGTAAAACTAACAGGCTTCTTTTCTTTCTGTTTATTTTTAGGCATATTAGTAAAACGTTCAGCATTCGCTTTAGGATTTCTGTTAGTTTGGAGTATTCTAGAAGGTATTTTAAAAACTGTGTTTGCTTTTATACTCTTTCCTGGAAGCAAAATTGCTGATTATTTAATTAGATTACTTCCTCTAGAAGCCATGTCTAATTTAATTATTGAGCCATTTTCCCGATTATCAGTTATAAAAAGCATTGGAGAACAGATAGGTGTTGAAAACACAAAAAACTATAGTGTAGACTATATTTCGGTTATAATTGTTCTAATCTGGACGTTACTATTTGTTTTCTTCTCTTATAAACTACTAAAGAGTCGAGATTTGTAGTATATTTGCTATATTTTTAGCAAATCATGGAATCAAAAAAATTAATAATAGCGAGTTTATTTATATTTTGCTTTGGAATAAAAGCCAATGCACAATACATAACTGTCGATGATACAAAGACAGCTCAAGAATTAATACAGAATATATTAGTCAAAAATGACTGTGCAACAACATTAGATCCTATAGCATCTGGAGACACTTTTACTTATACTTTAAACTCAGATGGCACAAAAACACAAAGACAAAGTTATGCCTATTTTACTGCAGGTACAAGTAACTTCCCCTTTAAAGAAGGGGTTGTACTTAGTACTGGGACTAGCACAAAAGCTATTGGCCCGTTTATTGTTGATAATGGCGGAGGCGGCGGAACCACAAGTTATGCATGGAAAGGAGATAGAGATTTAGAGACAGCATTAAATTTAGTAAAAGATGAAACTTTCAATGCTACCGTTTTGGAATTTGATTTTGTTCCATTAACCAATTTTATAAGCTTTAATTATATTTTTGCATCAAATGAATATCAAGCAGATTTCCCATGTAGGTTCTCCGATGGTTTTGCTTTTCTCATAAAAGAAAGCGGAAGCACTGATTCTTATAAAAATTTAGCTGTAATACCAGGCACAAATACTCCAGTTTCCTCCACGAATGTTCATCTAGATGTCGAACTACCTTTAATAGTAATCCCAAATACCGATTATTCAACATGTCCTGCTGAAAACGAAAAATACTTTGAAAAATTAAACACAGGTACACCACTGGCTATGTTGTCTAGCGCAATAAATTATGCTGGACAAACTAAAGTAATGAAATCTGAAACCGATGTAATTCCTGGAAAAACATATCATATAAAATTAGTAGTTGCTGATGATCGCAATCCGTATTACGATTCGGCAATTTTCCTTCAGGCTGGAAGTTTTACTTCCAAAATTAATTTAGGCATGAACCGAGAGTCAAGTACAGACAATCCTGCATGTTATGGAGAAACAATAACACTAGACCCACAACTAAGTACAGTACCAGAAAGTGACGATCTTTATCAATACCAATGGTCTATAGACGGCGTGAAAATCCCTGAATCTGAAGGTGGTAAGAAGCGTAAACTTGATGTTACAGAAACTGGAACATACAAAATTATTGTAGAAATGACTCCCACAGATTGTAAGGTGGATGGCGAAATAAGAATTGAATTTGCGCCAGAAATTGTAGTAACTAATAGTACGTTAATTCAGTGCGACATAGATACAGATGGGTACACAACTTTTAATTTAACCAAAGCTGATGCACTAATAAAGAACAATGACCCTAAGGTAACTGTTGTATATTATGAATCATTATCTGATGCTGAGGCTAAATTAAATCCAATTCTCAATCCTACAAATTACACCAACACACAACATATTGATGCATTACCTCTTAACGGACTACAACATCAACAAATTCTTTATGCTAGAGTAGAAAACAAATATGGCTGTACTAAATATGCAGAACTTTCATTACAAATTGCTGGTAACATTGTACTTCCACCAACTCCTGTTGCCGAGTGTGATGAAGATACTGATGGAATATATCAATTTAACTTAAACACACAGGTTACTCCACAACTTTTAAATGGACTACCTTCCGGATTATTAGTGAACTATTATTTAAGTAATGACAATGCTATTACAGAGACAAATCCTCTACCTAATAGTTTTAAAAACACAATCCCTTTTGGTCAAACAATATATGCTCGCATCCTTAATGGTCCTGATTGTTATGCTGTAACTCCAATAGAATTGATAATACATGTATTCAATCCTCCTAATTTTGGTGATGAAACTGAGTATTTATGTAAAAACGCTACAATCTATTTATCAGTAGCAAATGGATTTGAAACTTATCAATGGAATGGTCCATCAGGCACAATATCTACCTCCGCATCTATTCCGGTAAACACCCCAGGTAATTACTCTGTAACAGTATCAGATGTAAATGGATGTTTGAAAACGAAGAAGTTTAAAGTCATAGCTTCTGATGTAGCAGTAATTACAGGAACACAAGTCAAAGATTTTTCTGCAAATGAAAATTCAGTTTTAATAGAATATACAGGAATAGGAAATTATGAATTCTCATTAGACGGAGAAAACTATCAAGCTGAGCCTTTATTCAAAGGTACTCCTGCGGGGATTTACAATGCCTTTGCAAGAGATAAAAATGGCTGCGGAACAACAATGTCTGCTCCTTTTTACGTTCTTGACTACCCAAGATTCTTCACTCCTAACGGAGATGGATATAATGATACCTGGAGAGTTAAGTATCTAGAACATTTACCTGACTATACTATTTCTATTTTTGATCGTTATGGTAAATTATTAAAACAAATGAATACCCTTAGCATGGGATGGGATGGAACTTACGGAGGTCGCCAACTACCATCAGATGATTATTGGTTTACATTGAAATTTGTAGATGGAAAAGAAGTTAAGGGACACTTTAGTTTAAAGAGGTAAAAAAAAGAAAGGAGATTTCAATCAAAAAAATCCAAATTCCTATACCTGACAATGCAAAGAATTTCAAATATTAAATTCTAAATTCCAAAAATTTTTTAATCAATAAAAAATCCCAAACTCCTTAATTGGAATTTGGGATTTCTATATTGAAATTTAAATCTTTTAGATTTTAAATCTTTTTCTATCAGTTTCAGTCAAATAGATTTTTCTCAAACGAATAGATTTTGGAGTTACCTCTACATATTCATCTTTTTGAATGTACTCTAAAGCTTCCTCTAATGAGAAAATAATTGGAGGGATGATTCTTGCTTTTTCATCATTTCCAGATGAACGAACGTTAGATTGTTTTTTCTCTTTAGTTACGTTCACACACATATCATCAGCACGAGAGTTTTCTCCAATTACCTGACCTTCGTAAATTTCAGCATTTGGTTCAACAAAAAACTTACCACGATCTTGTAATTTATCGATAGAATAAGGAATAGCTTTTCCTTTTTCCATAGAAATCAATGAACCTTTGTTACGTCCAGCAATTTCTCCTTTGTAAGGCTCATATCCAATAAAACGGTGAGACATAATAGCTTCACCAGCAGTAGCTGTAAGTAATTGATTTCTTAAACCAATAATTCCACGAGATGGAATATTGAATTTAATAATCATACGCTCGCCCTTAGTCTCCATACTCAACATTTCACCTTTACGAAGTGTTACGAACTCAACTGCTCTACCTGAAAGATTTTCTGGTAAATCGATTGTTAACTCCTCAATTGGCTCACATTTTTTACCATCAATTTCTTTGATGATAACTTGTGGTTGACCGATTTGTAATTCGTAACCTTCTCTTCTCATTGTTTCAATAAGAACAGATAAGTGAAGTACTCCACGACCAAATACCATGAATTTATCAGCAGAATCAGTTTCACCTAACTTCATAGCTAAGTTTTTCTCTAATTCTTTTGTCAATCTTTCTCTAATATGACGAGAAGTTACAAATTTACCCTCTTTACCAAAGAAAGGAGAGTCATTAATTGTAAACAACATACTCATTGTAGGCTCATCAATAGCAATTGTTTGTAAAGCTTCTGGATTTTCAATATCAGCGATAGTATCACCAATCTCAAAACCTTCAACTCCAATAATCGCACAGATATCACCTGCAATAACTTCTTCTACTTTTTTACGACCAAGTCCTTCAAAAGTGTGTAATTCTTTAATTCTTGATTTTATAACTTTACCATCTCTTTTTACCAAAGAAACTGCCATACCTTCTTTTAAAACTCCTCTTTCAAGACGACCAATAGCGATACGACCTGTAAATGCAGAGAAATCTAAAGATGTAATCAACATTTGTGGAGTTCCTTCAGAAACTTTAGGTGCAGGTACATTTTTGATTACCATGTCCAATAAAGGCTCAATGTTTTCAGTTTGGTTTTTCCAATCGTCAGACATCCAGTTGTTTTTAGCAGAACCATAAACAGTTGGGAAATCCAATTGCTCTTCAGTAGCTCCTAATTCAAACATTAAGTCAAAAACTTTTTCATGTACTTCTTCTGGAGTACAGTTTTCTTTATCAACTTTATTGATAACCACACAAGGCTTCAATCCTAAATCAATTGCCTTTTGTAATACAAAACGAGTTTGTGGCATTGGTCCTTCAAAAGCATCTACTAGCAAACATACACCATCGGCCATGTTTAGTACACGTTCTACTTCACCACCAAAATCGGCGTGACCAGGAGTATCAATAATATTGATTTTTGTTCCTTTATATTGAACTGATACGTTTTTAGAAGTAATAGTAATACCTCTCTCACGCTCTAAATCATTATTATCAAGAATTAAATCACCTGTGTTTTCGTTGTCACGAAATAACTGACAGTGATACATAATTTTATCAACCAAAGTGGTTTTACCGTGATCGACGTGGGCAATAATTGCAATATTTCTAATAGATTCCATCTGAGATTTTTAATGGGTGCAAAGGTACACTTTTTTTTAATATAAAAACTATTTAGACAATAGTTTACATATTCTTAACTGATTACACCCAAAAAATAGTTTTAAATCAAGGCTTTTAAATATCTTATAATTGATGTTTAATAATTTGGTAATTATTAATTATATTTGAGTAATGAAAAACAAAACCAATCAAATTACATTAATTTACTTTGTCATTTCTCTATTTCTGGCAATCATTTGCCATAAATACCTGCTTAACAATATTTCAAACACGCAATACTACTACTTCAGCTTCATAAAAGACCTAGTTTTCATCATTTTAACAGGTTTACTTTACAGGTTTATCCTATCAAAAAACGACGCCAGAAACATTACAGTGTTCGAAAAACTAAAGAAATCGAATGATGAAATCAAAGAATCAAATGAGAAATATAATATAGTTGCAAAAGCAACCAGCGACACTATTTGGGACTGGAAAATTCAAGAAGACAACATCACCTGGAACAAAGGAATCGAAAATGTGTTTGGGTACAAACCCGAAGAAGTTGGAGACAATTCCAGATGGTGGTTTGACAAAATTCACCCAGAAGACAGTATCAGAATGTCAGTAAAACTATATTCATTTATAGAACAAAAAACCGAAAAATGGCAAGACCAATATCGTTTTAGATGTGCCGATTCTACTTACAAATATGTTCTTCACCGAAGTTTTCTCTTAAAAGACGAAAACGGAAGAGCCATTAGGATGATTGGAGCTATACAGGATATCACAAAGCAAAAAGAAGAAGAACAACGACTAAAATTACTAGAAACAGTAATTACTCAATCCCGAGATTCTATACTAATTACCGAAGCAGATTCTCATGACGGTAAAATCCCACGAATCGTATATGTAAACCCATCTTTTACCAGAATGTCAGGATACCAATCCGAAGAAGTAGTAGGCAAATCTCCTAATATCTTTAAAGGCCCTAATTCCGACTCAAGCGAGCTTCAAAAATTAATAAAAGCAATAAAAAACAAAGAAGAATGCTTAATAGAAACCATTAGCTATACCAAAAGCAAACAAGAATACTGGGTTCGTTACTCCATGATACCTATTTTTAATGCCGAAAATATAGTTTCGCACTGGATCTCAATACAAAGAGACATAACTGAAGAGAAAAAACTTGAAAAAGAAAAAGAACACCTTATTCGAGAACTAACTCAGAACAATAAAGACTTAAAACAATTCTCATATATAACCTCACACAACCTTAGATCCCCTTTATCAAATCTAACTGGACTACTAAACCTTATCGAAGATATTCCAATTGAAAACGAAGAATTAAAAGAAATCTTAAACGGCTTTAACAAATCGACTCATTTACTAAACGAAACAATCAACGATTTAGTAAAAGTTATCATAATCAAAGACAATCCATCGATACAAAAAGAAGAAGTTTTACTAAATGAAGTTTTCGAAAATGTTTTCAATCAGCTAAACTTTCAAATTGAATTATACAAACCAATCATAAAACTAAAGTTTGAAAAAGTAACCGTATTAAACATAAACAAAGCATACATAGAAAGCATACTACTAAACCTATTAACCAATTCTATCAAATACAGATCTGAAGACCGTAAATTAAAAATTACCATTTCGGCCAATCAAATTAACGACAGTATAAGTTTAGTATTTAAAGACAACGGAATTGGAATTGACCTTGAAAGAAACAGAGATAAAGTTTTCGGACTTTACCAAAGATTCCACAACTATCCCGACAGTAAAGGACTTGGCTTGTACCTTGTAAAATCTCAAGTCGAAACAATGGGAGGCACAATTAGCATAGATAGCGAAGTCAATAAAGGAACTTCATTTACTCTAATATTCAAAAATAAATAAAATGTTTGATCAAATTTTATGCATAGACGACGACCCCATAGCACTAATGC
Source organism: Flavobacterium sp. PL02 (assembly GCF_035013205.1). Lineage (NCBI taxonomy): Bacteria > Pseudomonadati > Bacteroidota > Flavobacteriia > Flavobacteriales > Flavobacteriaceae > Flavobacterium > Flavobacterium sp. PL02. The sequence goes on along the minus strand of NZ_JAYGJP010000008.1, from coordinate 74,426 downwards.
TATGCAAAAAAGTAATCACCAAAGCTGCATTTTCTAATGAAATAATAACCGCACAAAACGGAGAAGAGGCTTTATTATACTTCAACACCCTTAAGTACAACACCAAACCCAACGATCTTAACAGCAAAAAACCAAGACTTATCTTCTTGGATTTAAATATGCCCGTAATGGGAGGCTGGGAATTTCTAGACCATTTCTCCACAGCTAACTACTCAGATTTCAACACCATCAACATAATCATACTATCCTCTACCATAGATCCAGATGACCTGGAAAAAGCAAAAAAATACCCCATGATACTCCACTTCCTATCAAAACCAATCACCCTACAAATGCTTGAATACATAAAAGACAAAATGGGTATTTAAACGAAAAACTCCTTAATAATTAAATTACTAAGGAGTTTTTTTTTAGAGCATAAAAAAAGCTCTCCAAAAGAGAGCTTTTTAATATATTTTAAGCAAATTGTATGATTACAATTTAGCTACATGTTTCGTTAATTTAGATTTTAAATTAGACGCTTTGTTATCATGAATGATATTCTTTTTCGCTAATTTATCAATCATAGAAATTACAGTTGATAATTTTGAAGTAGCATCTTGCTTATCAGTAGCTATTCTTAATGCTTTAATAGCATTACGAGTAGTTTTATGTTGATATCTGTTAAGGACTCTTCTTTTTTCGTTACTTCTGATTCTTTTTAACGCTGACTTATGATTTGCCATTTTTTTTTAATTTTAGATGTAATAATTATTATAAATACTAGTTAAAAAAGAAAAGCCTCCCACAATTGCAAAACAATCACTTTAGCTTTAACTAATAAAACAAAAACCGAGACACCAGCTTCTATTTTACAAAACTTATTTACAACTAATTTAGTAGTCCGTAAGGGAATCGAACCCCTGTTACCAGGACGAAATCCTGAAGTCCTAACCCCTAGACGAACGGACCAGTATTCTTCTAAGTTTTTAATAAATTATTCAAAAGTTGAAATTGTAGCCCGTAGCGGAATCGAACCGCTCTTACATGGATGAAAACCATGCGTCCTAACCGATAGACGAACGGGCCATTGTATTTTCAATATTCAAATAACTTTTAACCTGCAAAAAAAGTAGTAGCCCGTAGCGGAATCGAACCGCTCTTACATGGATGAAAACCATGCGTCCTAACCGATAGACGAACGGGCCTGCTTCTGTATTGCGGTTGCAAAGATACAACTGTTTTTTAGATGCACAATAGCTGAAGCAAAAAAAATTAAAAAAATTAATACGCCTTAGCAAAAAGCACTCTTCTTGAAGAAGAATTACCAGTAAACACACAGGTTCCCGCCTCTTCTACTCCATCCAAAGGAATACATCTAATTGTTGCTTTCGTTAAATCTTTAATCTTCTCTTCTGTAGCTGCAGTACCATCCCAATGAGCTGATACAAAGCCACCTTTATTCTCTAAAACATCTTTAAACTCATCAAAATTATTTACCTCTGTAATATGAGTATTTCGATAATCTAATGCTTTATTATACAAATCAACTTGAATTTGACTCAATAAATCGTTCACATAAGTCACAATTCCATCTTTCGAAACTGTTTCTTTAGTTAACGTATCTCTTCTTGCAATTTCAAAAGTTCCATTTTCTAAATCTTTAGGACCAACCGCAATTCGAATCGGCACTCCTTTTAATTCATATTCATTAAACTTGAATCCTGGCTTTTGTGTAGTTCTATCATCATACTTCACAGCTATATTCAGCTTTCTTAACTGAGAAACCAATTCATTTACCACAACAGTAATTTCACCTAGCTGCTCATCTGTTTTATGAATAGGAACAATCACTACTTGTATAGGTGCTAAATTTGGAGGCAAAACCAATCCTTTATCATCTGAGTGCGTCATTACTAAAGCCCCCATTAATCTCGTAGAAACTCCCCAAGAAGTTCCCCACACATATTCCTGCTTCCCTTCGGCATTTGCAAACTTCACATCAAATGCTTTTGCAAAGTTTTGTCCTAAGAAATGAGAAGTTCCTGCTTGCAATGCTTTACCATCTTGCATTAACGCTTCAATACAATAAGTTTCTTCAGCACCTGCAAATCGTTCCGTTTCTGTTTTTATTCCTTTTACAACTGGAATCGCCATAAAATTTTCAGCAAAATCAGCATATACATTCATCATTTTCTCTGACTCTTCAACAGCTTCACTTTTCGTAGCGTGGGCTGTATGACCTTCCTGCCACAAGAATTCGGCTGTTCTTAAAAACAATCGAGTTCTCATTTCCCAACGAACCACATTCGCCCATTGATTAATTAATAAAGGTAAATCACGATATGACTGTACCCATCCTTTATAGGTAGACCATATAATAGCCTCACTTGTAGGACGAACAATTAACTCTTCTTCTAGTTTCGCATTAGGATCAACCATAAGCTTTCCTGGCTTATCGGGATCATTCTTTAATCTATAATGAGTAACAATAGCACATTCTTTTGCAAATCCTTCTGCATTTTTCTCCTCAGCTTCAAACATGCTTTTTGGAACAAATAACGGAAAGTAGGCATTTTGATGTCCTGTTTCTTTAAATTTTCGATCTAACTCAGCCTGCATTTTTTCCCAAATAGCATATCCGTACGGCTTAATAACCATACATCCTCTAACTCCTGAATTCTCGGCTAAATCCGCTTTTACAACCAGCTCGTTATACCATTTTGAATAATCTTCTGATCTTGTAGTAAGGTTCTTACTCATATTGAATAGTTTGGCACAAATTTTGTTTAACTTATTTTAACTAAATAGTTCCACAAAACTAACTATTTTTGTATTGTCCAACAATAAAAAATTCCACAGATATGAAAACTAATATTTTTTTCCAAAAAAACACGGCTCTTTTTTCCATTACAGCCTTATTGTGTTTTCTAGTAACTTCGTGTGGTTCTTATCAAAATAGTTCTTATTATGACAACGATGGCATATATAGAACATCATCTAATAATTACACAGAAAGAGTTACTACTAGCAGCACCAATAATCAATACAAAGATTATTTTAGCTCCCTACAAAACAATGACGAACCTACAGAAATCTTTACAAATGTTGATAATTATGGTTCTTATAACGAATCTGATGACAGCATAGCAAACTCAAGCATTAGTTATGCAGGTTGGGGAAGTAATGTTCAAGACGTATCTGTAAACATATACCCTAATACTTGGGGATTATCTTTTGGTTTTGGTTACCCTTATTATGGTGGCTTTGGTTACGGTTACGGATGGGGTTATCCATATTATGGTGGCGGATGGGGCTACCCATCATACTATCCTTATTATGGATACAGACCTTATTATGGTTACCGATACAACGACTACTCTTATAACTATGGCCCCAGAGGTTCTTACTACAATAATAGCGCAGGCCGTAATAATAGCTATTACAACAATAGAAGTTATTCTAGAAACTCTAACTACTCTGTAAACAGAAGAGGAAGTAGCGACTATACTAATTCCCGAACTACAAACTTTACCAACAGAAGAGGAAATAGCAACTATACCGACTACAGAAGAAGTGATTCTCAGAACTCTAACTACAACACTAACAGAAGAGGAAATACCAACTCAAATTATACAGATTACAGAAGAAACGACTCTTATAATACAACAAGAAATACCAACGGTAATTCTAATTACACTAGAAGAGATCAATCTTCGGGTTCACAAAACAGTACATATACTCCAACACGAAGAGATAACAACGGTAGCACTCCAACCAGAAGCTATAATCCTGGTTCATCTACTCCAACCAGAACCTATACCCCTTCTAGCTCTCCATCCAGATCATACAGCCCTAGCTCATCAGGCGGCGGAGGAAGAATGTCTGGCGGTGGTGGCGGAGGCGGCGGAAGATCTTCTGGCGGCGGAAGAAGATAATTTACATCTTCTTTAAAACGAATTAAAACCTATTTATCTGAACATGAAAAAGTATATATTCCTAATCCTTACTGGACTATCTATTAACGCAATACACTCTCAGGGTATTTCTGACGCAATGCGTTACTCACAAGACAACCTAAACGGAACTGCTCGTTTCCGCGCTATGGGTGGTGCATTTGGAGCGCTTGGTGGTGATTTATCATCTTTAAATATCAACCCTGCCGGTTCTGCTGTATTTGCAAATAACCAGTTTGGTGTAACCTTAAGTAATTACAACACAAAGAACAACTCTAATTATTTTGGCGCAAAAACTAACGAAAGCAATAATTCATTTATACTGAATCAAGCTGGAGGAGTTTTAGTTTTTAATAATTATCATTCAAAAAGTAACTGGAAAAAAATATCCGTAGCTGTTAATTACGAAAACACTAACAACTACAACAACGATATATTTTCTGCTGGAGTAAACCCAACAAATTCTATAGACCAATACTTTTTAGACTATGCTAACACAGGTAATGGTGGCGCGCCAGTGCCTCAAGAATTTGTTAGAACAAATAAAGGAGAAAGTATAAGTAGCCTATATCGATATCTAGGCAATAGCTTACCTAGCTACCAATACCCTGGACTAAGCGGATATTCAGCACAGCAAGCCATGTTAGGTTACCAAGGATTCATAATCGACCCAATGGACGCTAATAATCCAAATAGCCAATACCTATCTCTTGTTCCTGCTGGAGGAAATTATTATCAAGAAAATGAAATTCATACCAATGGCTATAATGGCAAGCTATCCTTTAATGCTGCAACATCCTATAAAGACAAACTATACATAGGAATAAACTTAAACTCTCATTTTACTGATTATACAAGAAATACAAGTTTTTACGAACACAATAACAACAACACAAGCGCAAATTACAAGATAGACAGAGCCTTTTTTGACAATCAACTATATACGTACGGAACAGGTTTCTCTTTCCAAGTAGGTGCTATTGCCAAAGTAACTGACCAAGTACGATTAGGTCTTGCTTACGAATCGAATACTTGGTACAAACTCTACGATGAAACGACTCAATCATTAGTAACTGTACAAAGCAATAACACTGGAGAATTAGATCCTACTATAGTTGACCCACAAATAGTGAACATATATGAATCATACAAACTGCAAACTCCAGGAAAATGGACCGCAAGTTTTGCATACGTATTTGGAAAAACTGGTTTATTAAGTGTTGATTATGCTATTAAAGATTATGGCAACACTAAGTTTAAACCAACAAACGACAGTTTTTTTAGAGGAGTAAATAATACTATGAGCGACCAATTGACTAATAGTAGCGAAGTACGAATTGGCGCGGAATACAAAATCAAACTACTTAGCTTAAGAGCTGGTTACAGATTTGAACAAAGCCCATACAAAAACAGCTCTACAATTGGTGATTTAAACGGTTATTCTGGAGGTCTAGGATATAACTTTGGCTCTACTAAGGTAGATTTAGCTTATTCTTATGCTAAGAGAAATTCTCATCAAGCATTCTTTAGTCAAGGATTTACTGATGGCGCTAATATTAACACAAAATTCAATAACGTTTCATTGACCATGTTATTTGAATTATAATTAGCATAAACAAAACATATAAAAATCCGTCTCGATAAGAATCAGACGGATTTTTTTTAGCCCTGATGGAAGCAGCATCCTATTTCTGGCTTCTTTAGACAGAAAAAGATATAGCGGACAACAGGTTCCAGCTCCCAGAACTCATAACAACAACTTCAGAAAAAAGAAGGAATCATGGTGTTTCTAGGAATAAAAAATGTAATTTTGCACTCCAATTTATAAAAGTATGAGAACCAAGTCTTTAAAAAAGAATAAAATCAACGTAATCACTCTTGGGTGTTCGAAAAATGTATATGATAGTGAAGTACTTATGGGTCAACTTCGCGCCAGCGGAAAGGAAGTAACACATGAAGCTCCTGCTGCCGAAGAAGGCAATATTATTGTAATAAACACTTGTGGTTTTATTGATAATGCTAAAGCAGAATCAGTAAACATGATTTTAGAGTACGCAGATAAGAAAGAAAAAGGATTAGTAGATAAAGTTTTCGTGACAGGATGTCTGTCTGAACGTTACAGACCTGACTTAGAAAAAGAAATCCCAAATGTTGACCAATATTTTGGTACAACTGAATTACCTCAATTATTAAAAGCACTAGGAGCTGATTATAAACATGAATTATTAGGTGAACGTTTAACTACAACTCCTAAAAATTACGCTTATTTAAAAATTGCTGAAGGTTGCGACAGACCTTGTAGTTTTTGTGCTATTCCGCTTATGCGTGGAAAACACGTATCGCAAACTATTGAAAAATTAGTAAAAGAAGCTGAAGGCTTAGCCAAAAATGGTGTAAAAGAATTAATCTTGATTGCTCAGGATTTAACTTATTATGGCCTTGACATATACAAGAAAAGAAATTTAGGCGAATTACTTGAAGCTTTAGTAAAAGTAGAAGGTATTGAATGGATTCGTTTGCATTACGCCTTCCCTACTGGTTTCCCGATGGACGTTCTTGAAATCATGAAACGCGAGCCAAAGATTTGTAATTATATTGATATTCCGTTGCAGCACATTTCGGATTCGGTTTTAAAATCAATGCGTCGTGGTACAACTCAAGAAAAAACAACAAAATTATTAAAAGACTTCCGTAATGCTGTTCCAGGAATGGCTATTAGAACTACACTTATTGTAGGTTACCCAGGAGAAACTCAAGAGGATTTTAATATTCTTAAAGATTTTGTTCAGGAAATGAAATTTGACAGAATGGGTTGTTTTGCTTATTCTCATGAAGAAAACACACACGCTTATTTACTTGAAGACGATGTTCCGGATGATGTTAAACAAGCTCGTGCTAATGAAATCATGGAATTACAATCTCAAATTTCATGGGATTTAAACCAAGAGAAAGTAGGACAAACTTTTAAATGTATTATCGATAGAAAAGAAGGTGGTCATTTTGTTGGAAGAACAGAGTTCGATAGTCCTGATGTTGACAATGAAGTATTAATTGATGCGTCTAAAAACTATCTAAAAACTGGAGAATTTGTTAATATTAAAATAATAGAAGCTACAGAATTTGATTTATACGGTGAACCTGTTTAAATTTACAATACATTTTTTTTTGAATATTTGATTTTAAAACATAAGACATGAAAACAATTCAAACAGCAATAGTATTTGCCTTTATGTTATTTTTTGCAAACTCTGTTTCTGCTCAATACGGAAACGGGTACGGTAATGGCTATGGTGGCGGTGGCTACGGTGGTGGTGGTTACGGCGGCGGCAGAATGAATGGTAGCATGAGCCAAGGTATGGGACAGATGGGTAATACCAGCAAACCCAAAGAGACTCCTGTTGAGGAAATTGTTGCCACAATAATGGAAGAACTAAAGCCTGAACTTAACCTTGATGCGTTACAAGAAATTGCAGTATCGAATGTTTTAATTGAAAGTATAAAAGAACAAGGTATACTTTTGAAAAACGAAAGTAGCAGCCAAGATGATAAAATAAAACAAATTCAAGCTCTTTCTGAAGTTACCAATAAACGAGTATCTGATTTTTTAAACAAAGATCAAAAAGAGAAGTACACTGTTTTTATGGAGCAACGCAAAAATCAAACTGGTTCCAAGAAAGCTAAGAAAAAGAAAAAATAATTGTTTTCTCTAAACATAAAAACAATTTCAAGATATGAAAAAGTATTTTTACTGTCTGATTACAGCAATTGCAATTACTTCTTGCTCAACAAATCCTTATAAGAGCAGCGAAAAAGTATACGACCAGCAACTTAAGACTCTTGAAGATAAAATTACTAGCAAAGAGGCTCAGCCTATACCAGCACCAACTGTAGCTGTAAGTATAGATACTTCGTACGCTAAGCAATTACATATTTACAGAGACTCTCTTTCGATAACAGGATCGACTCCGTTACAAAATGGTATTAATACGGAATGGATTGGTACCGTAAATTTTAATTTACGCAAACCAAACTTCATCATTATTCACCATACAGCACAGGATTCTTTACAACAAACCGTAAATACTTTTACTAAAGTAAAAACGCAAGTAAGTGCTCACTATATTATCTCCAGAGATGGTAAAGTGGTACAAATGCTAAACGATTATTTACGTGCTTGGCATGCTGGTAACTCGACTTGGGGAAAAAATACCGATCTTAATTCTTCTTCGTTAGGTATCGAATTAGACAATAACGGAACTGAGCCTTTCTCTGAAACACAAATTAGTAGCTTAATTGCTCTATTAACGAGATTGAAAAAAGAATATAATGTTCCCGCACAAAACATTTTGGGACATGGAGATATTGCTCCGGGAAGAAAACAAGACCCTAGTAAATTATTTCCTTGGAAAACACTAGCTGGTCTAGGTTTTGGGATTTGGCAAGATGAAATTCTGGAAGAAGCCCCGTTTGATTTTAAAATAGAACCTGCTTTACGCATCATAGGTTACAATACAAAGAATCTTACATCGGCAATTACCGCTTTTAAACTCCATTATATTCAAACCGAAGTTGATGGCGTATTAGATAGAAAAACAATAAATACTATTTATTCTATCTACAAAAAACAATAAAAAGAGATTGTACAATATATAAAAACACGTTTTAGCCTTTCTAAAACGTGTTTCTTTTTATAGAGACAATTCTAAATAAAAAAAACTGCCAAAACATAGTTATGTTTTGACAGCTTAAAAAAAAAAAAAAAAATATCAATCTTAATATCTTAAAAAGAATAAATAGCAGCTACCAATGCGAAGACCATCTTGCCAGTTGGGGCAGAATTACTGTCAAGAAAAATATCTTCGGAAGCACTATCTAGTCTTAACTCTGGAATTATCGTCATATTTCCAACTTTATAATTAAGTGATAACGTATTTGCAAAAACACTAGAGCCCGCAAGCGTTCCTAAACTTACGGCAGCATCTTTGGCATCAAAATATTCTATTCTATAAGCTAGTCCAAGATTATCCTTGAACTTATAATATGCATATCCTACTAATGAAAACCATTCCCCATCAAGATCACTATCAAAATCGTTTGTAGTTTTTGCATAAGTAGCATTAAATCCTAAAGAAAATGCATCGTTAATTGCCTTTGTTCCCACAAAATCAATTTGCGTTTTATTTTCCCCAGTTGGCACAACTGTAGTTCCCGGAGTTGGATTTGTACTTCCTGAGGTGAAATTTAAATAAGCACTTCCAGTATCAGCTATATATGCCAATTGTCCAACATAAGTTTTCTGACTAGAACCAGCCTCCATTGCCGATTTAAAATCTGTTGGGTTAGTGATACCAAACATAGCACTGAATTCTCCGTTTGTATATTGTGCTTTTACTCCTGTATTAAAGAACGGTCCGTATGAAAACGCGTAAGACATACTGTAATTTTTATTATCGACGGCATCTAATAACTCATATCCTATATGAGTACCAAAACTACCTGCTGTTATTGAAAAACTATCCGATAAATCATATTTAAGGAATAACTGTTTAATTAAAAAAGACGGTTCATTATTATTATACTCATTATAAGAGAACTCGGCCGCTCTTGTTCCAAATCCTAAATCGACAAAAGCAGAAGCCTTTCCAAATTTATGCGAGGCTTCAAGTGACGCCATTCCTAGTTCGAATGAGTCCTGAGAATTTGTAAAACTAGTTAAACCGTTTTGTTGTTTAGAAAAATCATATTTGTAATAAACATCTGCTGACCCTCCAAATGTAGTTGCTGGAGCAGTAGTTTCTTTATCTTCTTGGGCAAAAGCAAAAGAACTCGTTAACATCAAAGCTAAAATATGTATTACTTTTTTCATGTTTAAGATGGTTTTAGTTAATAATTTGGTTTTAGTTAATAATTTGGTTATAGTTAATAATTGGTTTGGTTATTTTATAAATGCCATTTATATTCTATATGATATCAAAGAACTGCAGTAACTTAAAACATGTTTCTGAGGCGAATTTATTAACTTTTAGATTAGATAATCATATAAAAATTATTTTTTTGATGCGTTTTTGAAAGAATTACGGATTACAAAAATTACACTACTTAATTATTGTTATTTTACATTTTACAGGTACGTTTTTAAAAAATATAATAATCAATAAAAGCAAAAAATATCAACTTTAATACAAAAAACACAAATACACCCAAAAACAAACAGGGTTAAATACAAAAAATAAACACCATAAATAGCTAATACCCATAAAAAACATAGGTATAAGCATTTTTAATTAAAAACAACAAAAATCATCAATCTAAACACACACAGAAAAACACTCAACCATAATTCCTACAAAAACAAAAGACACAAAATACACAATCACGCCTCTAAAAATGTATTTTAAAAGAGCAAAATCTAACTAACTAAAAAGGAGAAAATCCTACCTATTAAATATTATAGATAATAAAAATCCAAAATACTCACAGATACAGCATCACAACTATGCATTAATAAAACAACCTAAGAAATCTATTAATAGACAAAAACACTATCTAAAAAGATTAAAAGAGAATATCTCTCAGAATGGGAATTACAAAAAGAAGAGGATTATTTTTGAGCAAAAAAAAAGTCCCAATCCGAAAATTCGGATTGGGACTTTACTATTTATTTAAAGCTGACTATTTCTTAGCTAAAGCTGCACTCATTTCCATAGAAATTGCAGAACGCTCCATCTTTAATTTTCCTGACATTGTTTCGATAACTACAGTTGTTTCTGCAAGTTCTGAAACTTTACCATGAAGACCACTTTTTGTTATTATCTTATCACCTACTTTTAGGCTACTTTCGAATTCTTTTTCATTTTTTGCACGTTTTTGTTGCGGTCTAATCATAAAGAAATAGATTACCACAAACATTAATAGAAACGGTGCAAATTGAGTTAATTGTTCCATAATTTAAATTCTGTTTTTATTTAATTGATTATTACATTAAACCACGACCAGCTTTAATTAGCTTTTTGCTAGCCTCTAGTTCTTTTACAAGATTATCTAAAATCCCGTTGATAAAAATACTACTTTTTGGTGTAGAATACTCTTTTGCAATTTCTAAATATTCGTTAAGAGTTACTTTTACTGGAATTGAAGGGAATTTCAAAAATTCACAAATTGCCATTTTCAAAATAATAGTATCAATTTCGGCAATACGATCACTATCCCAGTTTGGTGTTTTATCTACATATTCTTTAGCAAATTCGGTTTCGTTTAAAACTGTTTTTCTAAACAAGTCTTTTACAAAATCTCTATCCTCATTGTCTTTATACAATTTCGGAACTCTAAAATTATCATCTTCTCCAGCCGTAATCGCTTTTAATTGTTTGATAATATGTGTATTTACAACAGGAATATCATCTACCCAAGTAAGCTTATCATCTTCTAGATACTCATATAATTTTTCATTAGGAACGATTACTTCTGTAAATAAATCAACAATAAACTGTTTGTCTTCTTCAAACGTATTTACTGTATTACTCATGTATTTAGCATACTGCTTACTCGCTTTTATATCGTTAAGAAGTAATAAAATATAATCGTCATTTAATGACCAATTATCAATTTTACGATTCTCCATCGCTATACTAAAAGAATTATTTTCGGCTAGGATTTGAAAAATTGCATTTTTAACGAATTTTTCATTTGGATTACGCTCTTGAGGAGTTGCAAGATGTTTTTTGCTTGATAAGTGTAAAAATATAGTTTCTTTTTTACAAATTTCGATTAACGAAGAAAGCATCACAAGATATAAATCCTGAATATTGTCAATACTATAAAAAAGAAACTTTTCTTCTTTTTCAAGATTATCAGAACCGTTTTGATGCATCGCATAAATGGACTGCATTACTTTAACGCGTATGTGTCTTCTATTTACCACCTTGTAAGAACATTTAAAAATTAGTTTGCAAAAATAAGAATTTCATGCCTTATAATAAAATTTATATTTACTTTATTTAAGAATAGTTTTCAGCCGCAGTCGCAGTTTGTACCAATAAAAAAGAGTCGCAGTTTTCAGTGCAAAAAAAAGTCTCAGTTTTCAGTCTCAGTTTACACTTAGGCACTGAGACTGAAAACTGAGACTATAAACCAAACTAGTTTTTATTTTTTGCTATTCTCAATTTTTCTTAAATCGATACGATTTTGAGCAATTGTTAACGCAGCTTGGTGTGTAGTTATACCATTTTTAATAGCATAATCAAAAATCTCAAGCGTTGTATTGTAAATATTTTCTGTCTTACGCATGATCTCAGCTTTGTCATAATGCTCTAACTCAGCGTAAACATTAATAATTCCACCAGCATTAATCAAGAAATCCGGAGCATAAAGTATTCCTCTTTCTTGTAATATTAAACCGTGAACATTCTCGTTTGCCAATTGGTTATTAGCCGCACCAGCAATAACTTTAGCTTTTATTTTCTTTACAGTATCATCGTTTAATGTTGCTCCCATTGCACATGGTGCATAAACATCAACATCTGCACTATATATATCATCTCCTGCAAAAATAGTCGCACCGTATTTAGCCGCCACTTCATACAATTTTTCTTCGTTGATATCTGTAATAGTAACGATAGCACCTTCTTTAGTTAAATAATCAACCAAAGTTTCTCCTACGTGTCCAATTCCTTGTACTAATACTTTTTTACCAGCTACACTATCCGAACCAAATTGTTGTTTTACTGCAGCTTTCATTCCTAAAAACACACCGTAAGCTGTAACAGGAGAAGGGTTTCCTGAACCACCTCTTTCTTCAGAAATTCCAGTAACATAAGGAGTAACATCTCTTACAATGTCCATATCTCTGGTTTCCATACCAACATCTTCGGCAGTAATATATCTTCCGCTTAAAGAATGTACAAATTCTCCAAACTTACGCATCAATTCTGGTGTTTTCTGAGTTTTAGCATCCCCGATAATAACGGCTTTACCTCCACCTATGTTTAATCCCGTAATAGCTGCTTTGTAAGTCATCCCTCTAGAAAGACGCAAAACATCGTTTAATGCTTCCCATTCGTTAGCATAATTAAACATCCTTGTTCCTCCCAAAGCAGGTCCCATAACTGAATTATGAATACCAATAATTGCTTTTAAACCTGTATCTTTGTCGTTGCAAAATACAATTTGTTCGTGATCATCAAACGATAGTTGACCAAAAACGGGATCCATTTTTTGAAGTTCCTTTCCAGTTGCAAAAGCTGCATTCATAGCAATAATTTTTATTAGTTAAAATTACGAATTTGTCAAAAAGACATTTCAAATTTATACAAAAAATATACATACAGCATTTTTTTAATTAAAAAATAACAATCCAACAATTAAATATTTTCTAACGAAAATCCTGTAAATTGCTTTAAATCGACACTTATTAGCAAAATAATTTTATTTCAACATAGAATATCTTAAAAAAATGAAAGAATTACGTTATTTAAACAAATATTTTATTAAATATAAATACAGTTTTTCCTTAGGAATTTTTATCACAATAATCGCACAAATATTTTCATTATTTACGCCTAAACTTATAAGTAAATCATTAAGTGCTATTGAGAAGTTTGATAAACTCCCAAAAGCCGAGAAAGCATCTGAAGCTGTATTGTCTTTTTACAGAGAGGAACTCATACACAACGTTTTACTAATTATCGCTACAACTATTGTTGCCGGTTTCCTTACTTTTTTAATGAGACAAACCTTAATTGTTATGTCTCGTCATATCGAATTTGACCTGAAAAATGAGGTTTTTCAGCAATATGAAAAACTATCCCAAAATTTCTACAAACAAAACCGAACTGGTGATTTAATGAATCGTATTAGCGAGGATGTTTCTAAAGTACGTATGTATGTAGGTCCGGCGGTAATGTACACGATTAACACCTTTATTCGTTTTGCAATCGTAATTATATATATGTATAATGTTTCGCCTCTTTTAACTTTATACACCATTTTACCATTACCAATATTATCGTATTGTATTTTTAAATTAAGTACCGAAATCAATAAACGTAGTACTGTTTTTCAACAATATTTATCGAAAGTTTCAAGCTTTACCCAAGAAATTTTCTCAGGGATTCGAGTTATTAAAGCCTACTCACTAGAAAATCAACACCAAAACAATATGGTTGATTTAGCAAATGAAAGCAAAAGCAAAAGTTTAAACCTTGCCAAAGTACAATCCTTATTTGGCCCATTAATGATTGCTTTAATAGGAATCAGTAATCTTGTCGTAATTTATTTTGGTGGAGTAATGTACATTAACGGAAGCATCAAAAGCCTTGGAACAATAGCTGAGTTTATTTTATATGTAAACATGCTTACCTGGCCTGTAGCTTCTCTTGGTTGGGTTTCATCAATGGTACAAGAAGCCGAAGCATCACAAAAAAGATTAAATGAGTTCCTGAAAATCGAACCAGAGATCAAGAACAACAATCCAAACCATTCGCCTATCGATGGTACAATTGCTTTTGAGAATGTGACCTATACTTACGAAGACACTAATATAACAGCTCTTAAAGATGTATCGTTTACAGTAAAAAAAGGTGAAACCTTGGCTATTTTAGGTAAAACAGGCTCAGGAAAATCAACGATATTATCTTTAATTTCACGCTTATATGATGTTCCTCAAGGACAAATCACGATAGACGGTAATGAAATAAGTAAATTAAATCTCAACGATTTACGCAACAACATTGGGATTGTACCTCAGGATGCATTCTTGTTTTCAGATAGTATTAAAAACAACATTAAGTTCGGTAACCAAAACGCAACCGACGAGGAAGTTATTGAGGCTGCAAAAAACGCTGTAGTTCATGATAATATTATTGGTTTTAACAAACAGTACGACACAATATTAGGAGAAAGAGGAATTACTCTTTCGGGCGGACAAAAACAACGTGTTTCTATTGCCAGAGCTATCATCAAGAACCCAGCTATCTTACTTTTTGACGACTGTTTATCTGCTGTAGATACTGAAACCGAAGAAACGATTTTAAACAACTTATTTGAGATTTGTAAAGACAAAACTACCATAATTGTGAGTCACCGTGTGTCGTCTGCCAAAAACGCAGATAGAATTATCATACTAGAGGAAGGAAAAATCATTCAACAAGGTTCTCATAATCAATTGATAAATCAAGAAGGGTATTATTCGGCACTATATTTAAAACAACTTTCCGAAAAAGAATTACTTTAATTGTTGTATAATAGATATTTTTTTAAGATTTTTGATTGCTATTAAATAAAAAAATTGATAGAACGGATTATGAGAGAAAATGACATGTTAGAAAAAGAAGAGATTTTTTCTAAAGTACTACGAGCAGGAAGAAGGACCTATTTCTTTGATGTAAGAGCTACAAAAGCAGACGATTACTATATCACGATTACCGAAAGCAAAAAATTTACAGAAGAAGACGGTTCTTTCCATTTTAAGAAACATAAAATTTACTTGTATAAAGAAGATTTTAACGCTTTCGCCGAAATTCTAGGAGAAATGACTTCTTATGTTTTAAACCATAAAGGAGAAGAAGTAATCTCAGAAAGACATCAGAAAGATTTTAAAAAAGAATACAGTTCTGAAAAAGAAGAAGTTGTATCTCACAGGTCGAGTTTTACAGATATTGATTTTGATGACATTTAATCAAATCACTGATAAGAAGTAGAAAGTCCAAAATCTAGTCAATTTTTGGACTTTTTTTATATCTTTTAAATTTCAAAAACATCTACAATGGAAGCAAATTTATTAATATTACCAGGTCTTGGTGATTCTGGCGAAAAACATTGGCAAATTTATTGGCTTAAAAAATTTAAAAATGCTACTAAACTCGTTCAGGATAATTGGGATGAACCTGTATTAAAAGATTGGCTCGAAAGATTAAATGAAATAATTTCTAAAATAGATAGTCCAACTATTTTAGTTGCTCATAGCCTTGCTGTATCTCTTGTTATGCATTGGGCAAAGACTAATAATAACCCACACATTATAGGCGCTTTACTTGTTGCTCCTGCCGATGTAGATTCTCCTATACATACACCCGATTCTATTCGTAATTTCTCTCCAATACCAACTACAAAATTACAATTCCCGTCTATTGTCGTAGGAAGCCAAAATGACGAATATGCCACTATAGAAAGAACCGCCTATTTTGCCGAAATGTGGGGAAGTGATTTTATCGACGTTGGCTTAAAAGGACATATCAATTCAGCATCAGACCTGGAATATTGGGAAGAAGGACAAGAAATATTAAAGCAATTGATTGCGAAAATTAACTTGAGTTAAGTATTCAGTTTTCAGTCGCAGTTTCGGATTACAATAACTCAAACTGAGATTACAAACCTAAAATGCAAACTGAAACTGCGACTGAAAACTAATTACCCAATTCTTAACCCGTTTTCAATTTTAAAATCTGGCGCTAATAAAATAACGTCACCGTCCTCACCTACTGCACCAATTACTAGACATTCGCTCATAAATTTCCCTATTTGTTTTCTCGGAAAATTAACCACACCAACTATTTGTCTGTTTAATAAATCTTCTTTTGAATATCGTTTGGTAATTTGTGCCGATGATTTTCGGATTCCGATTTCTGTTCCAAAATCTATTGTAAGCTGATACGCTGGTTTACGAGCTTCGGGAAAATCATCTACTTGTGTAATTGTTCCCACTCTCATTTCTACTCTTTCAAATTCTGACCAACTTAAATCCATATTTTATTGAATTATTATTTTGCAACCTATTAATATTGTAAGTATTACAATTAATTATATAACATATATTTTTTTATAGCTTTTACTTTTACTAAAATCAAATAACAAGCTCTAATTTAAAAAATATAAAAATGGAAAATATTCAAATTAGCCCTAGCCAATCTCTTAGAGATTCTCAGTTTAACTTAACTCAACCATCTACAGACAAATATATAGAAACCGCATCAAATGTAAAACTATATGTAAAAGATTATGGGCAAGGAAAACCCGTTATTCTTATTCATGGTTGGCCCCTTTCTAATGAAATGTGGGAATACCAAATAGACTTTTTAGTTCAAAACAATTGTCGGGTAATTGCCTATGATCGTAGAGGATTTGGTAAATCTTCGCAGCCTTGGGACGGATATGATTATGATACCCTGACTGATGATTTAAAAGAAATTATCGAACAACTGGAATTGGAAGATGCAACTCTTGTAGGTTTTTCTATGGGTGGTGGCGAAGTAGTACGTTATTTTAGTCGTCACGGCGGAAAAGGAGTAACTAAAGCTGCTTTAATTTCTTCGATTATACCTTATCTGCCAAAAACCGATGATAATCCTGAAGGTCGTCCGAAAGAAAAAAGTGAAGCAACGGCAAGCGCAATCAAAGAGGACAGAATAGAATTTCTAGATAATTTTGGAAAAACTTTTTTTGGGATAACAATTATCAACCGTCCATTAAGTAATTCCTTATTAGATTATTACAAGATGTTATGTTCCTTTGCTTCTCCGAGAGCCACCTTAAAATGTGCTGAATCGTTTTCTACAACTGATTTTAGAGATGAACTTGACTCTATAAATGTACCTACTTTAATTATTCATGGTGATGCCGACAAAATAGTTCCTATTGAACTTACGTCAAAAAAAGCAGCCGAATCAATTAATAATACTACTTATATTATTTATGAAGGCGCACCTCACGGATTATTTTATACGGAAAAAGATAAACTAAATGCCGATTTATTAAGTTTTTTAAATTCATAAATTACACATAAATATCCAAAGAGCTAAATACTAACAAATAAAAGCTTCTTTGGATATTTTTTTGATAGTTATGCCCTCTTATGCAGAATTTTAAAGTTAAATTTGAATACTAAATTTTCTACAAAATGGCACGAACTCTTTCAAATATGTTACCATTGGGCACTTTGGCACCTCAATTTAAATTAAAAGATACCAATTCTAATTTTGAATACTCTTATAATGATTTAAAAGGCACAAAGGGAACTCTTGTTATGTTTATATGTAATCATTGCCCATTTGTGCTTCATGTAATCGAGGAGGTTGTTATGATTGCCAATGACTATCGTGTGCAAGGAGTAGGAGTTATAGCTATTTCTAGCAATGATGCCAATGCATATCCTCAAGATGGTCCTGAGTTTATGACTGAGTTTGCTTTTACTCATAAAATAGATTTCCCATATCTATATGATGAAACCCAAGAAGTTGCCAAAGCTTTTGACGCTGCTTGTACTCCAGATTTTTTCTTATTTGATAATCAGGATAAATTGTTCTATCGTGGACAACTAGACGATTCAAGACCTGGTAACGGAATTACTCTTAGCGGAAGCGATTTAAGAAACGCCATAGACTCCCTAATTTATAACCGAAATATCAAAAATCCGCAGAAGCCAAGCATCGGTTGCAATATTAAATGGAAATAAAAACCAATCATTAAAAAAGATTGATTAACTTTGCAAATCACAATAATTCATCTCATGTTGAGCATTATACAATTGACAATCATTTCGTTGTTGTTTTCTTCTACAAGAAAACCACGTGTCGTTGTATTAAATTCGCACACCAAGGCCTTCGTAAATTAGGCCTCCGTCTATTTCAATTTCTTCTTTCAGGCGGAGGATTACATTTTAAAATTTAATTATTTATTTTATTTACAATAGGATTTTCCTTTGTATTAAAATTTACTTTTTCCACGCCTTTTACATTTTTACATTTTTCAGATTTACAATAAACATTAATCCTGTATTTTAAATTAAAACAAATACAAGGCTTTTGAGATTGCCTAAAACAAAAATCTCATTCTAATAAAAATAATATAATAGATATGAAACCAACACCCACTTTCTGTTCAACAGATTATCAACTCTTAAGGGAATTGATACTAAAGAGTAAAAACTCTACAAATTCTAAAGAAGCTGGACAACTTGCTCAAGAATTAGACCGAGCTGTTATTAGCAAAGGCGATACTCTAGACGAATCGATTATAAGAATTAATTCGCATGTTACGATTGAAGATGTTAAGGCAAAAAAACAAATGAAAATTCAGATTGTTCTACCTTCACACGCTGACGTAAAAGAAGGAAGAATTTCTATCCTGGCACCTTTAAGTGTAGCTATAATTGGCTTTAAAGAAAATGACGAAGTTGATTGGGAACTACCTGCTGGAATAAAGACTTTAAAAATAATTGCTGTATCTAACGTACTACCTGTAAGCAATTAATAATTTTTAAACACCTCACTCGTGAAGGTGTTTTTTTATGCCTGATTTAAAACAAAAAAACTATCCAGATATCTCACCGAATAGTTTTACAATATTGATTATATATAAATACTTTTACAACTGAGAAGTGATATAATCTGAAACCGATGCCATTTGTGCATCATCAAGATGTGCTTTCTTTTGCATACGAACTAAAATAGGTTTCCAATCTTCTTTTGTAAAATCTGTTGCTTTGAATAATTTATGGCATTTACCACAATTGTTATCATAAAGATTTTGTCCTGTAGCTACTGCCGGAGTTAATTCTATCATTTTTACAGGTTCTGCTGTCTCCACAACTTTAGGAGCATCCTTTTTGGCAGCACACGAAAATACTATTACAGCTAGAGCCGCTACGGTTAAAATTCTTGATTTCATTTTTAGTTTTTTTTGTAGTAAATATAAAAAAAATCCCAAAACTCTCGCTTTGGGATTCTCATATTACAAAATATAATTTTGAATATTTTTTATTATTTAACGTCCATTAATTCAACGTCGAAAATTAAGTTTGCGTTTGGTGGAATAACTCCTCCTGCTCCTGCTGGACCATATCCTAAATGAGATGGAATTACAAAACGTGCTTTGTCTCCAACTTTCAATAAAGCAATACCTTCATCCCAACCTTCGATAACCTGACCTTGACCTAATCTAAATTCGATTGGTTTTTTTCTTGGGTAAGAAGAATCAAATACTTTACCGTTATCTAATGAACCTTCGTAGTGAACTGCAACAGTTTTTCCGCTCTCAGCTTGTTTACCATCACCTCTTTGGATAAATTGGTAACGTAAACCACTTTCAGTTTTTTCGAAACCTGCAGCAAGTTTTTCTATAGCAGCTTCTGCTTCAGCTTTCATAGCAGCATCACGTTTGTTACGTTCTCCTTTAAAAGCAATAAAAGCTTCGATAGCATTCCATTTTTCAGCTTCTTCACCTACTCTTACAATTTCTATATTAGTCAAATCATCTCCTTGTGCAATTGCATCAACGATATCCTGACCTTCTACAACATGACCAAAAACAGTATGTTTTCCGTCTAACCAGCTTGTAGGAACGTGAGTAATGTAAAATTGAGAACCATTTGTACCAGGTCCAGAATTTGCCATTGCCAAAACTCCTGGGCGATCATGTTTTAAACTTGGGTGAAATTCATCATCAAATTTATAACCAGGACCACCTGTTCCAGTTCCTTGTGGACAACCACCTTGAATCATAAAATCAGGAATTACTCTATGAAATTTTAATCCATCATAAAATTTATTTCCTTGTGGTTTAATTTTATTCTCTAAATTTCCTTCAGCTAATCCTACGAAGTTACCAACTGTTCCAGGTGTTAAATCGTGAGCTAATTTTACTAAAATCGAACCTTTACTAGTGTTGAATTTAGCGTATATTCCGTTTTCCATTGTATATTTTTTTTATTGATGAGCAAATTTACGAATTAATTTGATATTCGTTTATCCTTTCTATTTTTTAGATTTATATGTAAGTCCGTAAACTGTTAATGATAATAGTGACAAAACTGCACATCCTATAGTTACTGCGTGCCAACCTCCTAGTTTCCATAAAAACAATCCGTAAGCTGAACCTGCCGCTGTTCCTAAAAAGCTAAATGACATAAATACTGTATTTAATCTATTTCTTGCTTCTGGTAATAACGAATATACTCTTGTTTGATTTGAAATGTGTACGCCTTGAATTCCTATATCTATACAAACAATTCCTATAATGATTCCAACAATGCTACTTCCTGAAAAATAGAAAATAATAAAGCTTATTAACATTAATAAACAACCATAACCTACTGCAATTCTTGAGCTTCCTTTATCTCCTAACTTCCCTACCAATGGAGCTGCCAAAGCACCTGTGGCTCCTACAATACCAAAAAGCCCGATTGTAGAACTACTAAAATTAAAAGGAGAATCTGATAGCAATAATACCATTGTTGTCCAGAAAGCACCAAATTGTGCAAAACAAAATGCATTGATTAATGTTGCTTCTCTTAATAATGGTTGTGTTTTTATAAGTGTAAAAAGTGACTGTAATAATTGCCCGTATGAACCATGAAATACTGGTTTATTGTATGGGAATTGTTTTTGCATAACAAAAAACATAAGCAAACATATTCCGGCAGCAATCCAAAACATGGATCTCCAACCCCAAATATCGCCTATAATACCGCTTAAAGTTCTTGATAATAAAATCCCGACAAGCAAACCACTCATAATGGTTCCCACCACTTTACCACGCTGGCTAGGTTCACTTAACGAAGCTGCCAAGGGCAAAATTAACTGAGGAACTATAGATGTGATTCCGATAAGAAGTGAGGCTATTTCTAATACAAAAAAACTTTGGGCAGTAGCCGCAATTACTAATGCAATTACAGTTGCAAGAGTGGTAATCAAAATCTGTTTTTTACGTTCGATTTTGTCGCCAAGTGGCACCATAAAGAAAAGTCCGATAGCGTAACCTGCTTGAGTAAGATAGGTTATTGTTCCTGCATCGGCTTCAGGAATCTTAAATTCGTTGGCAATTAAAACAATTAAGGGCTGACAATAATAAAGGTTTGCAACTATAAGTCCAGTGCAAACTGCCATAAACATGACACTAGTTTTGGATAAATTCATTTTGCAAAAATACCATTCTCCTTTTTATCAAAACTTAAAAAAAAGTATAATTTTTTCCTAACAAACCTCAACTGCACTGTAATCTTTTGTAAACTAATAGTCTAAACTAGCTTTTTTGCTATAAACTCACAGCTGGTTTTTATAGACTCAATAGCATTTGGTTTATAGTTTGTTTCTTGTTCTACAAAAAAATATTTCATACCCGAAAGTTTCGCTTCTGCAAAAATAAATTTGAAATCAATAACACCAGAACCTATCTCTGTATTTAAAGTCTTAGTATTTTTATCCATGTCTTTTACATGCCACATCATAAAACGTCCCGGATTTTGTTTAAACAATTCTACGGGATTAATTTTTGAATATGCAATCCAATATAAATCCATTTCAAAAAAGACTAAATTTTTATCTGTCTCTTTTAGCAGAATTTCATAACCTGTTATATCTCCTAGTTTTTTAAACTCAAAATCATGATTATGATAGGCTAATTTTAAACCTGCCGCTTTACACATTTCACCTGCTTTATTTAATAATGAAGCAATTTTTATGTAATCGTTGGCATTCTTCCGCAAACTTTCATCGAGCCAAGGAATGGTAATATATTCACTCTTTAAAACTTTGGCAGCTTTTATCGCTGCTTCGAGTTCGGTTGTATTTCCGTCAGACAAATACGTTCCTAATCCGTAATGTCCACTTACTGCTTTTAATTTATTTTCGTCTAATATTTTCTTTAATTCCTGAGGTTCTAATCCCCAAAATTTATCTTTAATAGAAAATCCATATAATTCAACTTCGGTATACCCTGCTAGTGCTACTTTCTCTAGAATTCCTTTTACATCTTTTGGCAATTCATCCCTTAAAGTATACAACTGCAATCCAATTGTTTTTTTATTAGATGCAAATGCCAATGACGGAACTAAACAAACCGTAGCCGCTGCCATACTCGTATTGATTATAAATTTTCTTCTTGAAACCATATTTAGATAAATACTTTGAATTAAACTATTTTATTTTTTCAAAAAATCTTCACGAATCGGACTAAAAACATCTGTTAAAAGACCACTTTCCAAACAAACAACTCCATGTATTGCATGCGGCGGAATATAAAAACTATCTCCTCCTTTTAATGTTTTTGTTTCGTTATCAATGGTTACTTCAAATTTTCCGCTTACGACATAGGTTACCTGCGAATGATAATGTTCGTGTAAAACTCCAATGCCTCCTTTTTCAAACTGAACATTAACTAACATTATTTTGTCGTCGTATGCCATTATCTTACGTTTAATTCCTTTACCGACAATTTCCCACTCAATTTCATCATTAAAGAGAAATTTTTCACTTGCTCCTAAACTTTGCATAATGTCTATATTTTTGGTCCTACTCTTCTACTTGTTTTTCAAAACTTCTGATGAATGTCAAAAGACTAACTAACGTCTTTTCATCAATAATATTTCCATCTGAATCTAATTTTCCTCGAATTCCCTGTATCAAAAGTTGTGTATCATTATCAAACTTAGCTTCGATAGTTTTCATGATTAAGCTTAATTGTTCTTGTCCCTTTTCTCCAGACGCTGAAGCTGTTATTAAACCCACTTTTTTATTCGAGAAAACAGTTGTCGAGACACACCATTCTAATGCATTCTTTAAACTCCCAGGCAAACTAAAAACATATTCTGGCGTACAAATTATTACTCCAGCTGCTGCTGTAATTTTATTTCTAAAAACGGTTATAATCTCTGGAACGTTCTCATTATCTAAATCTGGATTAAAATGAGGAATACTCTCTAAGTCTTCGAATATCTCAATTTCAAATTGATCATTAATATGTTCCGAAATAAATTTCAAAATTTTAAAATTGCTTGAATTCTTTCTCGTACTTCCAGATACAGCAAAGATTTTTTTCTTTTTATCCATCATCATTTAATATTTAATCCAATGATAAAGCAAATTTTACAGCTGCAGCCGAATGAATTTTTGTTGTATCAAAAACTGGAACGGAGATATCATCCTGACTTATAATCATTGGAATTTCGGTACAACCAAGAATAATTCCTTCAGCACCATTTTCTATTAATTTATTGATGACCATAATATAAGCTCTTTTGGTTTGCTCATTGATTATTCCTCTTCCCAATTCTTCTTTTAATGTGTGCTGAATATAATCTCGTTCATCCTGAAGAAAAGGAACGATCGTCTCGATGTTATGTTCGGCAAGTTTATCTTTGTAAAAATCCATTTCCATAGTAAATTTTGTCCCCAACAAACCTACTTTTTTTAATCCTTTCTTATTTATTTCGTTTGCTGTAGCTGTTGCAACATGAATAATAGGTAAAGAGATTTCTTTTTCAACTCTTTCTACAACGGCATGTGCTGTATTAGCACACAAAACAATTGCTTCTGCCCCACTTTTCTCTAAGCTTTTGCAAGCATTAGTAATCAGTTCAAATGTTAAGTCCCAATTATTGGCAGTATTGTTTCTTTGAAAATCATCAAAGTTCAAGGAATAAATTATGCACTCTGCAAAATTAAGTCCACCAAGTTTTTCATTTATTCCTTCGTTTATAAAACGATAATAATCTATTGTCGAAACCCAACTAATACCACCAACAAGCCCAATTTTTTTCATGACTACATATTTATTTATCTAATTATAGCTTATCGCCAAAGCAAAACGGTTTCAAACGATTAAAAAATAAGTCTAAGACTCAAATCGTTTGAAACCGCTATTGTAAAAGTATTTTTTTTATTCCTTAATTGCTAAATTATCTCTGGTGTTTTTTTGAACTGCAATTGCACCAAAAATCCCTAATAAAAATGCAAAAGCATAAAATCCTTTTTCGCTAGGTAAAATAGTAGCGTTCCAAAGTCCAATCGTTAATAATGCAATTGACAAAATTGTTCCAAACCAACAAATTCCGTAGTAAATATCGGTCACTGGAAAGCCTTCTAATCTATCTCGCACACTTTTTTGTAATGAGATTACTGCAAACAATCCGAACATTAAAACTGTAAAATAATATCCTTTTTCATTTAATAACATTTCGGCTCTGGCAAGTCCTACTAAATAACCAATAATTCCTGCTCCCATAGCAATCCATGAAGCTGCGACAAACGCATTCGACGTTTTTTGTACCATTTTTTGATTTTAATTTATAGTTGAGTTAATTTATTCATTACTGTATTTTGCAAAAATAGCTGAGTCTATTGGTGTCCAAAAGCAGCATTTTTGCCCGCTTACTTTTAATGCATTGTTTGCCCAAGTATTGCATGTATGAAGCAAACTATAACTTCCGGTTGCTTCATAAAAAGCATCTCTTTTTCCGTAGTTCTGGTCTGTTTTTATATGTATAAATTGCCCTTTTTCATCTTTCTTGAAACTGTTTTTTATATAATCTGCCAAGCGAACGTATTGCTCTTTACTGATTATGATTTTTTTGCAGCTTTCGTTTTCCTTTATATTCGAAAAATAGGTTGCATGTATTGCTGTATTGCTCAATCCAGATGCGGCTTTAAGAGCTGTAGATGCTCTAAGGTCTGACCAGTTTGGAGTTTCCAGATAAAACCCTTTGTCTCCCCAACCCATCGCCAGGTATTGATAGGTTGTATCTTTAGAAATTGTGTTCTCATACTTTACCTCTTTGCTCCAGTCCATAAATTCATTACGGGTTGGAACTACAATGTCTGTGTGAACACCATTTGTCATGATATAAATAGTAACTTCTTCTTTGGTGTTTGGTTCTCTTTCGACTGTAATTTTCGAAATAGAATAAGCAAGGACGATATACAGTAAAATAAATGCTACGAATGCAAGTAGTATTTTACCAATAATTTTAAAGACTTTTTTCAATGTGTTTATGCGGTTAGTTAATTTTCTAATTTTTTGCTAAAATAGTAGTATTATATTTAATAAAACAAAAATATTTTTAAATAATAATTCACTCGTTAATCCTGAATATTTAGCAAAAAGAAGACCAAAAACTTATCTCTTTTGAAGATTTTTTAATGCCGCTTTTGTTGCATTAAGTCGGATTGCTATAAAATCATCCTGATTAGTCTCTTTACTTGGTTCTATATTTGTTGCGAAAAAGTAAACTCCATTCTTGTTTTCAAGATAACCTACAAACCAACCATTTTTGATTTCGTTAGTATTAGACAAACCTGTTTTTCCTCTTAAAACATAATCATTCGTTTTTTCAACTTCCATGATGTCTTTCATTATCGATTCGGTTCTTTTAGAAATAGGCAATTCAGATAAATACAATCTTTTTAAGAAATCAATTTGTTGGAATTGAGATATTCTAGATTTTCCTTCTAACCAAAAATTATCAATCGTCAAGGTATCAAAAACCATTGTATTGTAATCGAGCTTTTTTAGATAGGCTTTCATTCGTTTTACACCAACTTTTCTTGCGATTTCCTGATAACAAGGAACACACGAAACTCGAAAGGCTTGCTTGAGTGTTAAATCCTGCTCCCAAGCTTTCATCCATCGTTTTTCTCCATTCCATTTAAAAACTGTCGAATCGCTTTTTACCACGCCAGTCTCTAGCGCAATAATCGAATTAGGAATTTTGAATGTCGATGCCGGAATATGTCCTTCTTTACCCCAAGCAAAATCATTGGAATAATAGGTCTTTTTATTAAGATCATAAATTAATATTGAACCTTTTACTTTTAAGCTATCTAAGATTTTACCAAATTCAGCCACAATGACTTCTTTGTCTTTTCCTGTTTCTTTGTTAGTTTCGGTCTTAGTTTCTTTGTTTTTAGATTGACAACTTACGGTTAGGTTTATCAATAAAAAAAGAGATAGGATTAGTGCGGGAGTTTTCATTTTGGGCAGTTTTTGTGATTTTTTAATTGTTAACTTATTATTATTTTTACGATGCTGGAATAGACACGAGCGGGACGCTCACGCTAGCAAAGGGAATTTGATTTATTTTTATTGAATCTTTTCAAGATCTTTCTTCATTAATTGAGTTGCATCGTTGAGTTTAACATGCTCAAAATATTTTTCTAATTCGATTAATCTTTTCTTATTATCATATTTTATACTCGAATTTAATTTTCTTTGACAAGATGAACATAGCCTAATTGTACTGTTGTCTGTTTCTGGCAAACTAATCGTTCCATTCATTACACAATCCGCTTCAATACAATGATACAATCCAAACATATGCCCTATTTCATGGGAACAGGTTTTAAGTAATCGAGATAAACATAAATCAAAATTAGTTGGCGTTAATACCTCATCTTGTAATCTATAAATTGAACTCACTCCTATTTTATCTCTGTAAGATGCTAATCCAAAAACATAATTCCACTCGGGTTTAGGATATAAATCTACTTCTGTTAATGCCATTAAAGCAATTCTATTTAATGGCTTTTCTTTTTTAAGTACGCTGTCTAAAATATAACCTGCTAAGAACTGTTCATTATCTTCATGTCCAATTCGTCTGGCTGAACTAGGAATTATATCATTAGAAAGTTTCTCTAATGTTTTGGTTTTTAATTGAAAGAAAATCTCAAGATATTCTCTAACTAATTCAATTTGTTTCTTTTGTAAGGCATTAAAATCTCCAATTGGTCTTATATAAATAATATTAGAATTATTTGTTGGAATTACGTGCCTAGAATTTATAAATTGCTCAAAGCTCTGTCCTTTTTCTTTATGCGTAAAGAGCCATTCCCCTTCAACTGGTCTTGATAATTTTACATCATTATCTGCTATATCATCAAAGTATTGATCTTCCTTATTTACATTACAAGAATAGAAAAATAAAAGTATTAAAAGTGATAGGTATTTCATAAGAGTTCTAACTTAAATTTTTAACTAGTGTAAACTTGTTTTTGAATATTTTTTTACCCATTATAATTCATCGACGTTATTACATCGTTCGTTATTTCTATATCCAACAAATGATCTTGATAGAAATCATCTCCTCCCGAAATGGAACAAAAAATGATTCCTGATTCTTCTATTATTATTCTTGTGCTATAAATTACTAACGTATCGTACCAATCTTCATTTGCTTTGTCTTCATTGTATTCGCTATTATAAAAATCAATTAAATCTGTCTTACAATCATTTAACCAATTAATATAATGGATGATTTTACCTGAGTAATCTTCAATATGTTCGCTAGGGATCTGAATTAAAATTGTGTCTTCTTTAATTATTTTATTAAATATGATAATTCCTTTATTAACGATTCCAAATTGGTTTTTATGATTCTTTGATGCTACAAAATCGCTCAGCTCTAGTTTGGGTTGTATTTTCTTTTTCCGATATTTTCTAATATCTTTTATGATGAAATTATCTTTATGTGATTTGGCCTTTTGTTCCATCACATACATTTTGGTTGCAACTTTTCTATTAGTTAAATCGGCAACTGTCTTAAAAACTTCATAAGCTGACTTATGAAATCCTAACAAACTATAAATATTAGAGAGAACTATATCATTTTGTTCTGTTTGGGTTTGCTAATTCGTAAAGTAAATCATAAAGCTTCTCGACACTTTCTGTTGAGGCATTAGATTTTCTGAATTCATTAGATAACGCTATATAATCTTTTGTGTAATCGCTATTCATTTTTATTTTTAATATAAGTCTCTTTTCTTCAATCGAAAATACAATTAAAAACAATATATCCGTTCAAAAATCATGATTCCTGATAGGTCTAGCCCTGATGGAAGCGGCATCCTTTTTCTTGTCATCCTGACGGAGGAAGGATCTCAAGAAAAAGATATAGCGGACAGCAGGAAATAGCTCCTTATTTTAATTGTGAATTGTTGATTTAAAAAAGTTTAATTATTGATTTGGTTAATCGTTTAATTGGGAAATGCTGATTAGGTAATTTGTTTAATTCTTTTAAATCTCTTCTCTTGTTTCTCTAAATCTTGATTCTATATTCTTTAATCTTTAAATTTCTCAAATATTTACTTTGTATCTTTGCAGCCTTAAACCTTTTGAAAAGAAAAAATGCGCATAGATATTATTACTGTTTTACCTGAGTTATTGCGAAGCCCGTTTGAAGCTTCGATTATGAAACGTGCTATTGACAAGGGAATTGTTGAAGTTCATTTTCATAATTTACGCGATTATACAACCAATAAACAGAAGAGTGTTGATGATTATCCTTTTGGTGGTGGTGCCGGAATGGTTATGACTGTTCAGCCTATTGATGCTTGCATCACGCATTTAAAAAGCGAAAGAGAATACGACGAGATTATTTATATGTCGCCTGACGGGGAAACGCTAAACCAGAAGATGGCTAATACGATGTCGATGCTTGAAAACATTATCATTTTATGTGGTCATTATAAAGGTGTAGATCAGCGTGTGCGTGATCATTTTATTACTAAAGAAATTTCGATTGGTGATTATGTTTTATCTGGTGGCGAATTGGGTGCTTTGGTTTTATCTGACGCTTTGATTCGTTTGATTCCTGGTGTTTTAAGTGACGAAACTTCGGCTTTGACGGATAGCTTTCAAGACAATTTATTGTCAGGTCCTATATATACTCGTCCTGCTGATTATAAGGGATGGAAAGTGCCTGATGTTTTAACCAGTGGTCATTTTGCTAAAATTGACAAATGGAGGGAAGATATGGCGTATGAACATACTAAAAATAGACGTCCTGATCTTCTTGAAGAGAAATAGTTTTTAGTATTCAGTCTCAGTATTCAGTGACAGTCTCAGTTTACGGTTTACAGTTTACAAACTGGCGTATTAAAAATTGAGAGTAAATACTATAAATTATTTTTTTGCTCAAATATTGAGAGTAAATACTATAACCTGGAGACTAAATACTGTAACTGGAAACTGCAACTGATTAACTGAATACTGCAACTGATAAACTGCGACTGATAAACTGCGACTGACAGACTGCAAACTGATACTGAGCACAGTAACTAAAAACTAAGAAGAAAAAGTTTAAAGAAGAAAAAGTTTAAACTTTAAACATTTTTTCTATCTTTGCAGCCAAATTAGACCAACCTCTGGCGAAGTCCGTGTATGTTGCTCTATCACAAAACCATAATTAAAGATATCATGGCAGATTTAATGAAATTCGTTAAAGACGAATTTGTTGCAAAAAAAGATTTCCCAGTTTTCGCAGCTGGAGATACTATCACTGTTTTCTACGAAATTAGAGAGGGTGAAAAAACAAGAACTCAGTTTTTTAAAGGAGTTGTTATTCAAAGAAGAGGTTCTGGTAACACAGAAACTTTTACTATTCGTAAAATGTCTGGTGCTATTGGTGTTGAGCGTATCTTCCCAGTTAACTTACCTGCTTTACAAAAAGTTGAAATCAACAAAAAAGGTGCTGTACGTAGAGCTAGAATTTTCTACTTCAGAGAACTTACTGGTAAAAAAGCTAAGATTAGAGACAAAAGAAGATAATTATTTATCTCTTTACCATAAAGATCCCGATTCATTATTTGTGAATCGGGATTTTTTTTGTTCTAAACAAAATAACAAAACAATAATTCTTTGGCTTGAAAACCACCGATTTGTTAATTATAACTCCTTTAAATAGTAATCTGTTAATTTAAGGAATTCTAAGAAAAACGCAACCGTTTTCGGACTGTTTTTCTTATATTTGCTCCGCTCGTTTTGAGCCAACCATACCTTTTACATCGCCGTTCCTAGCGATACGATTATATTAAAAAAGAAAAAAAATGACACAGAATTCAAAGATTGTTTACACCTTAACTGATGAGGCGCCATTATTAGCGACTTATTCTTTCTTGCCTATTGTACAAGAATTTACTGCTACAGCGGGTATTGCTATTGAAACTAGAGACATTTCGTTGGTGTCTCGAATTTTATCTAATTTTCCGGAGTACTTGACCGATTCTCAAAAAACAGGGGACGCCTTGGCTGAGTTAGGACAACTTGCTACTAAACCGGAGGCAAACATTATTAAGTTGCCAAACATCTCGGCTTCGGTTCCGCAATTAAAAGCGGCTATTGCTGAGTTACAATCTCATGGGTATAAAATTCCAAATTTTCCTGAGGATCCTCAAAACGATACTGAAAAAGAAATTAAAGCTAAATACGCTAAAGTATTAGGTTCTGCAGTAAACCCAGTTTTGCGTGAAGGTAACTCTGATCGTAGAGCTCCAAGAGCAGTGAAGAATTTTGCTAAAGCAAATCCTCACTCTATGGGCGCTTGGTCTGCTGACTCTAAAACTCGTGTAGCATCCATGCCAAATGGTGATTTTTACGGAAGTGAAAAATCGCTTACTGTTCCTAATGCTACTGATGTAAAAATTGAATTTGTTGCTAAAGACGGAACATCTACTGTTTTAAAAGAAAGTACTCCTCTTAAAGCTGGAGAAATTATTGATAGTGCTGTATTAAACGTAAATGCTTTAAAAAGCTTTGTTGCTACAACTATCGAAGAAGCAAGAAAAGAAAACTTATTACTTTCGGTTCACCTGAAAGCTACAATGATGAAAGTTTCTGACCCAATTATTTTTGGTGCTATTGTAGAAGTTTACTTTAAAGATGTATTTGAAAAATACGCTACTTTATTTAGCGAATTAAATATTGATACAAGAAACGGATTGGGTGATGTTTATGCAAAAATTGTAGGAACTCCTCAACAAGCCGAAGTTGAAGCTGCTCTAGATGCTGCTATTGCTAACGGTCCTGCATTGGCAATGGTAAACTCTGATAAAGGGATTACTAACCTACACGTTCCATCGGATGTAATTGTAGATGCTTCTATGCCTGCTATGATTCGTACTTCTGGACAGATGTATAACAAAGAAGGAAAACAACAAGATACTGTTGCTCTTATTCCAGACCGCTCTTATGCTGGTGTTTATACTGCAACAATCGATTTTTGTAAAAAACATGGTGCTTTTGACCCAACTACAATGGGAAGTGTACCAAACGTAGGTTTGATGGCTCAAAAAGCTGAAGAGTACGGATCTCATGACAAAACTTTCCAAATGAAAGCTGATGGTGTTGTACGTGTTGTTGATGCTAACGGAACTGTCTTAATGGAACAAGCTGTTGAAGATAAAGATATCTTCAGAATGTGTCAGGCAAAAGATGCTCCTATTCAGGACTGGGTAAAACTAGCTGTAAACAGAGCTCGTTTATCTAATACTCCTGCTGTTTTCTGGTTAGACGAAAACAGAGCACACGATAGAGAATTAATTCAAAAAGTAAAAAGATACCTTACAGATTATGAAACTACTGGTTTAGATATTCGTATCATGAACCCTATCGAAGCTACAAACTTTACTCTTGACAGAATTATTAAAGGGTTAGATACTATCTCTGTAACTGGAAACGTATTACGTGACTACCTTACAGATTTGTTCCCAATTCTTGAAGTTGGTACTTCTGCCAAAATGTTATCTATCGTTCCTTTAATGAATGGTGGTGGTTTGTTTGAAACTGGTGCTGGAGGTTCTGCTCCTAAACACGTTGAGCAATTTACTCAAGAAGGTTACTTACGTTGGGATTCATTAGGAGAATTTTTGGCTCTTGGTGCTTCATTAGAGCATTTAGGTCAAACATTAAACAACTCTAAAGCTATGGTTCTTGCTGAAACTCTTGATGAGGCAAATGACAAGTTCCTTGCAAACGATAAATCTCCAGCTCGTAAGATTGGACAAATCGATAACCGTGGTTCTCATTTTTATTTAGCCTTCTATTGGGCTCAAGCTTTGGCTGCTCAAAATAAAGATGCTGAGTTAAAAGCCATCTTCACTCCTATTGCAGCAGAATTTGCTGAGAATGAAGATAAAATAAATGCTGAATTAATTGCTGCTCAAGGAAAACCTCAAGACATTGGTGGATATTACCAACCAAATCCTGAATTAACTAGTAAAGCAATGCGTCCTAGTCCAACATTTAATGCAATCTTGGCTAAAATAGCTAAAATATAAGTTCTTATTATATTTCTCTCATTAAAGACAGCCCGAAACGGCTGTCTTTTTTTTAACGCACATTTAACATTAGTTTTGTAATATTTCCCACCTTATACCGTCATACTAGGGAATTCAAAATTTAAACAATGATCACAAAAAAAGTTAGCTCGTTTCTTATTGTATTTCTCATTGCTTTTTCTTCATTCGCGCAAGAAAAATTTACCTTAAGCGGTACCATTTCTGACTCTAAAAATAATGAAACCCTAATCGGAGTCAACATTTACATCCCTTCATTAAAAATTGGCACTACAACAAACGAATATGGTTTTTACTCTATTACTGCTCCAAAGGGAGAGTATCAGGTAGAAATAAGTTACGTTGGTTACCAGTCTTTTCAAAACACCATTTCTTTAACGAAAAATGTTAAAAACAATTTCTCATTAAAAGAAGGTGGCGAAGAACTCCAAGAAGTAGTTATTACCGATAATAGAGGAAGAGCAAATACACGTACTCCCGAGATGAGTGTAAATAAACTTTCTATTTCGGCAATAAAGAAAATGCCTGTTGTTATGGGTGAAGTCGATGTATTAAAATCTATTTTATTACTTCCTGGTGTTACTAATGCTGGCGAAGGTGCATCTGGTTTTAACGTGCGTGGTGGTGGTGCAGATCAGAATTTAATTCTTCTTGATGAAGCTACTATTTTTAACTCTTCTCACGTATTTGGTTTCTTCTCTGTATTTAATCCTGATGCTATTAAAGATTTAAAATTATACAAAGGTGGTATTCCTGCTCGTTACGGTGGTAGAGCATCTTCTGTTTTGGATATTTATCAAAAAGATGGAAATAGTAAAGATTTCCATATGAATGGTGGAATCGGATTAATTTCGAGCCGTCTTCTTGCCGAGGGACCATTAGTAAAAGATAAAGGATCATTCTTAATTGGTGGTAGAGCTTCTTATGCACATTTATTCTTAAAACTAACGGATGACATGAAAGACAACTCTGCTTATTTTTATGATTTGAATGCTAAATTCAGTTATAAATTAAATGACAATAACAGCTTGTATTTATCTGGTTATTTTGGACGTGACGTTTTTAAAATAAGTAAAATATTTTCTAATACTTACGGTAACACTACTTTCAACCTACGTTGGAATCATTTATACTCTGATAAATTATTTTCTAATCTATCTCTAATTTATAGTGATTATTATTACGGGCTTGATCTGGATACTGCAGGATTTAAATGGGATTCTGGTATCAAGAATTACAATATTAAATATGACTTCAAAAATTATATTTCAGATAAATTCAAATTGAATTATGGTTTAAATGGTATTTACTATGAATTTAATCCTGGAACTATTAAACCAACAGATGAAACCTCTGGAGTTAACCCTGATCAACTAGATAAAAAATATGCTTTTGAACCAGCTATTTATATTGAAGCTGAAAATCAAATTGCAAAAAAACTAACGCTTTCATACGGACTTCGTTTTAGTTTATTTTATCGTTTAGGAGCTTCGACTCTTAATCTTTACGAAAACAATAATCCTGTTCTTTTTAACCCTGCTCAACAAATTTATGAGAAAGCAACTCCTATAGGAACGGAGTATTATGGTAAAAACAAATCAATGTTTAGCTATAACAATTTAGAACCTCGTTTTTCTATTGGATATCAAATTGACGAAAATCAGGCTGTAAAAGCTAGTTATAACAGAATGGCTCAGTATTTACAATTAATATCCAATACCTCATCTCCTACTCCTCTTGATGTATGGATGCCAAGTGATGAGTATATTAAACCTCAACTTGCTGATCAGGTTGCCTTGGGTTATTTTAGAAACTTTAGAGATGGAGACTATTCTCTTGAAGTAGAAACCTACTATAAGAAAATTAAAAACAGACTGGACTATATTGATGGTGCCGATTTAATAGCAAATGATGCCATTGAGCAAGTTATCTTAAACGGAAGAATGCGTTCTTATGGTGTAGAGTTAATGGTTAAAAAGAATGCAGGAAAGCTTACTGGATGGGTTTCTTATACTTTATCAAAATCAGAACAACAAACTCCTGGTAGAACTCCAGAAGAACCAGGAATAAATAACGGACAATGGTACAATTCAGCTTATGATAAACTACATAATCTAGCTGTTACAGCTGCTTATTCGCTAAACGAAAAATGGTCATTTGGTGCTAATTTCGCTTTACAATCAGGACAACCTGTAACGTATCCAACTGGATATTATGAATATCGTGGTGTAAAAGTTCCTAGTTATGGTTTACGAAATGAAAACAGATTACCTGCTTACCATCACTTAGACATTTCGGCAACATTAACCCCGAGATCTAACAAAGATAGAAATTGGAAAGGCGAATGGGTATTTAGTATCTATAACCTATATAATAGACAAAATGCAGCTTCTATTAATTTTAGACAGAACAGCGATACAGGATACAATGAAGCTGTTAAGACTTCTATTTTTGGAATGGTTCCTGCTGTTAGTTATAATTTCAAATTTTAATTCACTTCTCTCAAAGAGAAATAAAAATATACTGATATGAAAAAAATAAGCTTATTAATTGTGTTTTTCTCCGCATTATTTTTTACAAGTTGCGAAGAAGTTGTTGAAGTTGACTTAAAAACACAACCTCCAAAATTAGTCGTTGAAGCTGATATTAGTTGGCTAAAAGGAACTACAGGAAACCAACAAATGATAAAATTAACCACTACAACTGATTATTACAATCCTGTAATTCCTGTTGTTTCCGGAGCTACCATTACTATAAGAAACAGTGCCAATAAAGTATTCACTTTTATAGAAGTTCCTCAAACAGGAAAATACGTTTGTACTAATTTTGAACCTGTAATTAACGAAACCTATGTCTTAACGGTTATTAGTGGTGGTAATACATATGTTGCGACTGAAACTTTAAAATCGGTAGCGCCAATCACTCGAATTGTGCAAACTAATGATGGTGGTATTTCCAAAGATGAAATCGAAGTAAAAGCATATTATAATGACCCTGTTGATGAAACAAATTATTATTTATACCATTATACTTACTCCAATCAAGTCTTGTCAAGCTATTCTTCTGTCGATGATAGGTTCTTTAACGGAAATGAGTTTTTTAGTACTTCACACAATGAAGATTTAAAACCTGGAGATCAAGTAGAAATAAGTCACATCGGAACATCTAAAAGCTATTATAATTACATGAATATATTAACTAGTATTTCTGGTGATAATAGTGGTGGTCCTTTTCAATCTCCACCAGCAACTTTAAGAGGGAATGTTATAAACACAACCAATGCAAGTGACTATCCTTTAGGTTATTTTTCTATTGGAGAAGTTGATACTAAAAAATATACGATTGAGTAATATTTAATATGAAACCAAGAATAGAAAATTTAACAGAAAAGAAAATCGTTGGAAAACGAATAACAACATCTTTCACAGCCAATAGAACAAAAGAGCTATGGCAAGGATTTATGCCAAACCGAAAAGAGATAAAAAACAATATCGGTTCAGAATTATATTCTATTGAAGTTTATCCAGAAACACATTTTCTTAATTTCAATCCGAGTAATGAATTCGAAAAATGGGCAGGTATCGAAGTAACAGATTTTCTTTCCGTTCCACAAAATATGGAAACTCTCATAATACCAAACGGACTTTATGCAGTTTTCATACATATGGGACCTGCGAGTAATGGCAACGAAACCTATCAATACATTTTTACCGATTGGTTGCCTAAGTCCGAATATGTATTAGAGAACAGACCACACTTTGCCGTAATGGGAGAAAAATACAAACACGAAGACCCAACATCCGAAGAGGAAATTTGGATTCCTATTAAACATAAAAACTAAAACCAATAAAAAATGCTCTCCATTACGAGAGCATTTTTTTATACATTACTCTGAAAAAAAATACCACCTCTCAACATATGTAAATGTTTAGAAATTAGAATTGAGCAACCTTTGCCAATAATTAATCCAAATTTCAAGACATGAAACAAATACTTCTTACCTTATTTTCACTTTGTGCATTTAATGCGAAAGCACAAACTTTTAAAAATCCTGAATCATTATTCAATCCAGCACCATATGGTTTTAGTCATGCATCATCAGTTTCTACCCCAGGCGAACTCGTTTTTATATCAGGACAAAGCGGCGGATTAGGCAAAGAACATATCTTGAGCAACAGTTTTAGAGAACAAACTCAAGTAGCATTAAAGAATATTATAATAGTTCTGGATAGTTACAATCTAAAAGCAGAGAATATCATGAAGATTACCATTCTGATCGTAGACCATTCAGAAGAGAAATTAAAAATCTGGAATGAAGAAATCAGTAAAGTATGGAAAAATAAACCATTTCCAGCAAGCACATTAATTCCCGTTCCAAAATTAGCCCTCGACGGAATGCAAATAGAAGTCGATGCTGTAGCTTACAAGGCAAAAAAATAAAACTTTTTTCTACCATTAAGAAATTAAGCTTAATTAAGAATACTTTCAAGATTGAATGACTTGCACGCAGATCAAACAAATTTCAAATCTCTATAATCTTTGAAAAAAAAGCTAACCATATAAGTTATGTAAGCTCATTTAAGGAAAACTGCACAAACTTATATTTCCTTAAATAACTTATATGGTAAAAAAAATCACTGCAACTTTTAGACAACATAAATAATCCTTTTAATCTTTATAATCTGTGGCTGAAAAAAACTTAATCCCTTATATGGTGAAAAACTCCTTTAATCTCTTAATTGTAGAAAAACATTTACTTTTTACTTTCGTACATTTGCAGCACATTATAAATTCATACTATAAATGTCCTCACACCATATCGTACGCGACGACCAAGAACCTGCATTAATCATTGCCAACGGAGCTGCCTGTAATCCCGAGTTATTAGGACAATTATTAGAATGGTCGCCTTTGGTAATCGTATTAGATTCGGCTATAGAGCGCGTAGTTAAATTAGGAATAAAAGTCGATGTTCTTTTGGGGGATTTCGATCGCGGATTTGACCCCGAAAAATATAAAACAACTCAATATCCTATAGAGATTGTACATACACCGGATCAGGACAAAACCGACTTAGAAAAAGCATTTGATTACTTAATCGAACGTAAAATTCCTGCTGCAAATGTAGTTTGGGCAACAGGAAAAAGAGCCGATCATACCATTACAAATCTTACCAATATAGTTCGCTATCGAAACTTACTCAAGATTGTAATCCTCGACGACCATTCCAAAATATTTTTATTACCTAATAAATTCGAAAAATGGTATACCGCCAACACACCTATTTCGCTCATACCGATTGGAGTTGTAAATGGTATTTTTTCAGATAATTTGGTATATCCGTTACAAAACGACACCTTAACGATAGGCTATAGAACAGGTAGCAGTAATTCCGTTGCCAAAGACGGAATTGTTACAATTACCCATTCCGACGGCGATTTATTGCTAATGGAATGCATGGATTAATTTCCTTACTCTACTGAATTAAGCAAAAGCATAAGGAGCAATTTCCTGCTGTACACTATATCTTTTTCTGTCTAAAGGAGCCAGAAAAAGGATGCCGTTTCCATCAGGGCTAGGCCAAATCATTTCATAAGAAATACTTCCCTTATTTACAAATTAGGATTACGTACCTTTGCACCGAAATTAAGAATGATGAAAACTACAAATAGCCCCGAGAAAACAAGTCTGCATACTAGAAACCCGCATCGTTTGCGCTATGATTTTGAACAACTAATCACAGATTGTCCCGAATTAAAGAAGCACGTCGTTATAAACGAGCATGATATCGAAACAATTGATTTTAGTAATCCCGAAGCTGTAAAATCGCTTAACAAAGCATTATTAATTCATTATTACGACATACAAAACTGGGATATTCCTAAAAATTATCTTTGCCCACCCATTCCAGGAAGAGTCGATTATATTCATTACCTGGCCGATTTATTAGCCACCACAAATAATGGAGTTATTCCAGAAGGAGAAGCCATTTTAGGCTTAGATATAGGTGTTGGTGCCAATTGTATCTATCCAATATTAGGAAATGCTGCTTACGGATGGAGTTTTGTCGGAACCGATATTGATGAAAAAGCAATCGAGAATTGCAGCAAAATAATCGAAGCCAATCCTAGGCTAATTGATGTTATCAGTTTACAACAACAAACTGAATCACGTTTTATATTCAAAAATATAATTACACCCGAAGATAAATTTACATTCACGATTTGCAATCCACCATTTCATTCTTCGTCAGAAGAAGCTAATAAAAGTGCCGTTCGAAAAGTAACAAATCTAAATCCAAAAGCAAACAGAAAAGCAGCGCCAGTTTTAAACTTCGGAGGTCATAATGCCGAACTATGGTGCGATGGAGGAGAAATTGGATTTATAACGCAAATGATTTACGAAAGTGCCAAATATCCAATGCAATGTTTATGGTTTACAACACTAGTATCTAAAAGAGAAAACCTGTCGAGTATCTATAAAACATTAAATAAAGTAAATGCTTCAATTGTAAAAACAATCGATATGGCACAAGGTCAGAAAACAAGTCGTATTGTAGCATGGTCTTTCCTTACCGAAGCACAACAAGGTAAATGGAGTTTTAAAAGCGAACTTTAAATAAACCAATCAAAGTCATAATTCCAAAAGATTTCGCAAAACATTGTAATTATGATAGATATAACTAAAAAGCTGATACTATAATCATCAGCTTTTTAGTACTTTTAATCTTAATTGAACGTAACTCCTATGCCGAAATTATTTTTAAAAGTTATTGCAATTCTTTTATTCACAAGTTGTAGCGCAACAAAAGAAAAAAAGATTGATAATTATGTTTTCAAAACAAAAAGCGAAAGAAAAGATTACATCAATTCTTATAATGCTGCATTAAAACTTTGGGATGTTCCTTATCAGGAAGAAAATATCGAAACCAGTTATGGTACAGCTCATATAATTGTGACTGGTCCAAAAGACGGCAAAGATTTAGTATTACTTCACGGAATGGACGCCAGCTCAACAATGTGGTTTCCCAATATTAAAGCATTATCAAAAAATCATCGGGTTTACGCAATAGACTTTTTAATTGAAGCAGGAAAATCTCAAGCTCCCAAAAAATCCCTCACAAGTGAAGAAATAGTTATTTGGTACAATGAGATTTTTACTCATTACAAACTAAAAAACTTTGACGTAATTGGTGCATCACGTGGTGGTTGGATTGCTACATTATTAGCAACTCAAAAAGAAAGTAAAATCAACAAACTGGTTTTAATAAGTCCGGCACAAACATTTAAGAACATCGATAAAATGAGAAAAGCATCATCGGCATTCTTTCTGAAAATTTTTCCAAATGAGAAAAAATTAAAAAAGACGCTAGAAACCTTTTCTTATTATCCCGAAAAAATAGACCCTATTTATAAAAAGCAATTTTATCTAGCTAATAAATATGCAAAATCAAACACTAGTTTTTTGCAAATGCAACCATTCTCTGATGAAGATTTAAAAAAAATAACCATTCCTGTTTTGGTCCTTATAGGAGATCATGATGTAATTAACTCAGATGAAAGTATAATTCGAGCCAAAGAGTTATTGAGTAATAGTAAAACCGAAACTATCGAAAATGCAGGACATTTTTTAAGTATCGATCAATCTGAAAAAGTAAACAAATTAATGATTGACTTTTTAAAGTAATTCTTTAACGCATAAAACTTTGCGAACCTTGCGTAAACCTTTGCTAACTTTGCGGTTAATTCCTCCACCACAGATAATAAAGATTAAAAGGGTTCTATCCCTAACCGTCGGAACAGAATTTCGACATTTGTAAAAACCTTTGGACCTTTGCAACTCAGAACCTCAGAACCTTTTTTAATCCACAAATTTCAATTTAAGATTTTACTTTGTAACTTTACAATCCCAACAATTCTAAATTAAATAAATGAATTTTCAAGTAGTCTCAGATTATAGCCCAAAAGGAGATCAACCGCAAGCAATCGAAAAATTGACCCAAGGTATAATTGATGGCGAAAAATACCAGACCCTCCTTGGAGTTACTG
Source organism: Flavobacterium sp. PL02 (assembly GCF_035013205.1). Classification (NCBI taxonomy): domain Bacteria; kingdom Pseudomonadati; phylum Bacteroidota; class Flavobacteriia; order Flavobacteriales; family Flavobacteriaceae; genus Flavobacterium; species Flavobacterium sp. PL02. The sequence continues at coordinate 33,611 of NZ_JAYGJP010000008.1, read as the reverse complement.
GTTCAGGAAAAACATTTACAGTTGCCAATGTTATTCAGGAAGTACAAAAGCCAACTTTGGTTTTGGCACACAATAAAACATTAGCAGCACAATTATATTCAGAATTCAAACAATTCTTTCCAAACAACGCCGTAGAATATTTCGTTTCTTACTATGATTATTACCAGCCAGAAGCATTTATGCCAGTAACTGGAGTATTTATCGAGAAAGATTTATCTATAAACGAAGAGTTGGAAAAAATGCGTTTAAGCACAACATCTTCCCTACTCTCAGGGCGACGCGACATATTAGTTGTAGCTTCCGTTTCTTGTTTATACGGTATCGGAAACCCTGTAGAATTTCAAAAGAATGTTATTGCGATAGAAAAAGATCAGGTTATTTCGAGAACCAAATTATTACATAGTCTGGTACAAAGTTTATATTCCAGAACCGAAGCCGATTTTAATCCCGGAAGTTTTAGGATAAAAGGAGATACAGTTGAGGTATATCCTAGTTATGCCGATGATGGATTTAGAATTCATTTTTTTGGAGATGAAATCGAAGAAATAGAATCATTTGATATAAAAACTTCTCAAGTAATCGAGAAATACAATAAACTAACTATTTATCCAGCCAATATGTTTGTAACATCTCCGGATGTATTACAAGGAGCGATTTGGCAAATACAGCAAGACTTGGTAAAACAAGTTGATTATTTTAAAGAAATAGGAAAACATCTTGAAGCCAAACGTCTTGAAGAACGTACCAATTTTGATTTAGAAATGATTCGCGAGTTAGGTTATTGTTCAGGTATCGAAAATTATTCTCGTTATCTGGATGGAAGAGAAGCTGGAACAAGACCGTTCTGTTTATTAGATTATTTTCCCGATGATTATTTAATGGTAGTCGATGAAAGTCACGTAACCATATCTCAGGTTCATGCCATGTATGGAGGAGATAGAAGCCGTAAAGAAAACCTTGTAGAATATGGTTTCCGTTTACCTGCGGCAATGGACAATCGTCCTTTAAAATTCGAAGAATTTGAAGCTATGCAAAATCAGGTAATTTATGTTTCGGCTACTCCGGCAGATTATGAATTACAAAAAACAGATGGTGTAGTTGTAGAACAAGTCATTCGACCAACAGGATTATTAGATCCAATTATCGAAATCCGTCCTAGTTTAAATCAAATTGATGATTTAATCGAAGAAATTCAGATTCGTTGCGAGTTAGACGAACGTGTTTTGGTTACAACATTAACCAAAAGAATGGCCGAAGAACTAGCCAAATACCTGACCAAAGTAAGTATTCGTTGTCGTTACATTCACTCCGATGTAGATACCCTGGAACGTATTGAGATCATGCAAGATTTACGAAAAGGAATTTTTGATGTTTTAATTGGAGTAAACTTACTACGTGAAGGTTTGGATTTACCCGAAGTTTCTTTAGTAGCAATTCTTGATGCCGATAAAGAAGGATTTTTGCGTAGCCATAGATCCTTAACTCAAACTATTGGTCGTGCAGCGAGAAACCTCAACGGAAAAGCAATTATGTATGCTGATAAAATTACGGCAAGTATGCAAAAAACCATTGATGAAACCAATTATCGTCGTACAAAACAAATTAATTACAACCTCGAGAATAATATAACTCCACAAGCATTAAATAAAAAAATCGATAGTGCTTTTACTAAAAATCCGTTGGTAGAGTATGAATTAGGTCATACCCTAAGTGTAGCTGCCGAACCTGATACTGCTTATTTATCCAAAGCCGAATTAGAGAAAATGATACGTGAAAAGCGTAAATCGATGGAGAAAGCAGCTAAAGAATTAGACTTTCTCCAGGCAGCAAAATTACGTGACGATATTAAAAAACTACAAGAACAATTGGCTTAATTGTGTTGTTCCTGGAAAATTTTCAATAATATTTCAGGGTCAATCATCGCATTCGGTGCATTCTTCATTAAATTTAAAATACGTTTAGTTGCTATAGGATTCAATCCCATATCGATAGAAATTTGCTGTATTGCAGCAGCCTCTTTACTATGCAATATTCCGTCGCAATGCATGATTAAAGCCAATCTATAAAATTGCTGAATGCGCTGAAACTCTGATTTTATAACAACAGGAGGAACTTCCTGATGAAACAAATCTTTAAAAGTTACTTCGTCAATATTTAATTCCTGAGCAACTAGCGACAAAAAATCAAATTCCCTCTTATGTAATTCTCCATCAACAGTCGAGAAAGAAATCATTTCTAAAAGTAAACTTATTTTTTCGGCATCCGTATCCATCAAATTCATATTTTTAGCTAAAATATTGTTTTTAAATTTAAAATACAAAAACATCAGAAATGCAATTAATTATCAGAGCATACGATCTTAAATTAAAACACACATTTAGGATTTCAAGAAAAACAATTGATTACCAACCAACGGTAATTGTCGAATTAAAAAAAGACGGATTTTCAGGTTTTGGCGAAGCAACATCCAATCCATATTATAATATTACTATTCCGATACTAGAAAATGATATCGAAAAAATCCGACCGATAATAGAAGCCATCGAGGATGAAACTCCCGAAGAATTTTGGGCAAAAATAAATCCATTATTACAAGAAAATAAATTTGCATTATGCGCATTAGACAATGCATATAATGATTGGTATGCTAGAAAACAAGGCAAGAAGCTATATCAATTATGGAATTATACTATCGCAAATAATCCACTGACCAATTATACTATCGGAATTGATTCTATCGAAAAAATGGTTTCAAAAATGGAAGAACTTCCATGGCCGATTTATAAAATTAAGTTAGGAACTCCAGAAGATATTGCCATTGTAACCGAATTAAGAAAACACAGTAATTCTGTTTTTAGGATTGATGCCAATTGTGGTTGGAATGTTGATGAAACTATTAAAAATGCCATTGAACTAAAAAAACTAGGAGTCGAATTTCTGGAGCAACCTCTCAAAGCTGATGATTGGGAAGGACATCAAGAAGTTTTTAAACATTCGGTTTTGCCAATTGTAGCCGATGAAAGTTGTATTATAGAAAGTGATATTGCTAAGTGTCATAATCATTTTCATGGTGTAAATATAAAATTAATGAAATGTGGTGGTATCACACCCGGACGACGAATGCTACATGAAGCAAAACAATTAGGATTAAAAACAATGATAGGTTGTATGACCGAATCTACAGTTGGAATTTCTGCAATTGCTCATTTATTACCAGAACTCGATTATGTGGATATGGACGGTGCTTTGCTATTAGAAAAAGATATTGCAAGTGGCGTTATAATACAAAATGGAGAAATAAAATATGCCGAAGGTAACGGAACGGGAGTTATCTTATATTAATCGTAATTTCAATATAAGGAAAGTGACTATTGAATTACTTTTAAAACGTACCTTTGTAAAAAATTAAACGATGACAAATAACGATATCCTAAAAAAACTACGCGTAGCCTTAATGCTCCGTGACGACCAAATAGTTGAAATATTAGAATTGGTAGATTTTAGAATTTCAAAATCAGAGTTGGGCGCTTTTTTTAGAGCCGAAGACCATGAGAACTATATGGAGTGTGGCGATCAGGTATTGCGTAACTTCTTAAACGGATTGGTAATTCATTTAAGAGGAACAAAAGAAAATCCTAAAAACCCTAATGAGGTTTTAGCTAAACACAAAGCAGAAATTCCTGCTAAAGATAGTACAAAGGAAAGACCAGAATTTAAAGCTAAACCAAAAGATGAAGAAAGTGCCAGAGGAGATCAAAGGCCATCTAAATCTGGAACTGGTGCAAAAAAGCCTTTTAAAAAGAATAATAGTAAGTCTACTCCAAAAATACAAGTAGTTGAAAAAGTAAAATTCAACTTCGGTAAAAACAAAAAATCCTAAGCTCACACTTAGGATTTTTTTTATGCCATTATGTTAAAGTGAAACCATTTTTGTGTTTTCAATCTCAATTCTGAATTCTTTTTGAATTTGAATCTGTATTTTTGTTTAAAATTAGATATTAAAACATGAAAAGACTTATTTTATTTTTAGCATTTGTATTCGTTACCCAAATAAATGCACAAGAGCGTCCAAAACTAGTAGTTGGAATTGTTGTGGATCAAATGAAGATGGAATATCTCTATCGCTTCTCAGATGACTTTACTCCTAATGGTTTCAAAAGGCTTATGAATAATGGATACACGTTTCAGAACATGCATTACAATTACATGCCTACTTACACTGCTCCTGGACATGCATCTATTTACACAGGAACAACTCCTGCAACACACGGAATTGTAAGTAATGAATGGTTTAGCCGAAAATTAGGAAAACAAATGTACTGTACTGATGATGCTGGTGTAGTAACTGTAGGCGATGGTACAAAGGAAGAAGGCGAAATGTCTCCAAAAAACTTATTGAGCACAACTATTACCGATGAGTTAAGAATGGCTACCAATTTTGAAGGAAAAGTAATTGGTGTAAGTCTTAAAGATCGTGGTGCAATTTTACCAGCTGGACACTTTGCTAATTGGGCTTTTTGGTATAGCAAAACAGGTTCATTTATTTCTAGTACTTTTTATGGAGATAAACTACCTGATTGGGTTACACAATTTAATAGCGAAAAACATTTTTTACCATACATAAACAAAGGTTGGGATTTATATAAACCAGTTGCAACTTACAACGAGAGTTTACCAGACAACAATCCTTACGAAGGAAAATTATACAATAGTGCAGCTCCAGTTTTTCCATACAACTTAAAAGAAATGTATGATAAAAATGATGCTGGAGTTATTCGTTCTACTCCATTTGGAAATGACTTGTTAGCCGAATTTGCTAAAAAAGCAATCGAAAAAGAAGAATTAGGAAAAGATAATATTACAGATTTCTTAACGGTTAGTTTCTCATCTACAGATTACGTTGGGCATTTATTAGGACCACGTTCTATGGAGTTACAAGATACTTATTTACGTTTAGATCAAACTATAGCCGACTTTTTAGCTTACTTAGATAAAACTGTTGGTAAAGATAATTACCTGCTTTTCTTAACAGCTGATCATGCTGGAGCAGAAAATGTAAATTATCTTAAAGATCGTAAATACAATGTAAATAGTATTAGCCCTAAAGATATCCGCAAAAATCTAACTGATTTTTCTGTAAAGACCTTTGGTCAGGATTTAGTTTTAAACTATTCTAGCTTCAACTTATTCTTCAATAAAGAAATAATCAAAAACAAAAAATTTGATTTCGTGAAAGTTAAACAAGCTTTCAAAGATTATTTAATGGCTCAGGATTACGTAAAAAGAGTATATACCGAAGAAGACATTTTAAATGCTACAGGTAATGATTACTACTTAAACTTTATTGTAAAAGGATATGATGTAACTCAAAACGGGGATTTAATTGTATTAGACAAACCTGGTTATATCGAATATATGGGAACGGGAACTTCTCACGGAACACCATATACATATGACACACATGTTCCTGCAATTTTTTACGGTTGGCATATTAAAAAAGGGGAATCATACAACAAGAAAACGATTACTCAAATTGCACCAACAATTGCTCAAAAAATAAAAGTAACGTTCCCGAACGGAACAGAAGCAAATGTTCTGGAAGAAGTTTTAGACAAAGAGAAAAAATAATCTTTTTTCTTAATCCTAAAAAAGGGCTGTATTTATATAAATACAGCCCTTTTTGCTATACAATAGTTCCCTTTATTACTTCAGCTAAATTGCTACTTTTTATATCACACACCTCTATTAAAGACATTTTACTCCTTTATTTTATATTCATTTATAGACTCTTTTTACACTTTGCAAACAACCTCAACAGTTAAATCTCTTAAACTTAAAAAACAATATTCTTATAAATTGTTAAAACACCTTAGATTACCTTGTTTTTAAGACAATTTACTTCTATATACATCAAAATTTACTATCTGATAATTATCATCATAATGTAGCAAATATCTGAATATTTTTAATACTACAATTAAGGGATATTATTATGATTAAGATTTTAAATTATTTATTACCACCACGCAAATGGGTACCCTTTGTTATAATGGCAGTGGGTATAGGAATGGGATTATTTGCTTATTTATTATATGTATCTAACGCAGTCTCGTACCTCTCAGACGATCCTAAAACATGTGTTAACTGCCATGTAATGACTCCTTTTTATGCTACTTGGCAACATAGCTCCCATGCAAGGGTTACCAATTGCAATGATTGCCATGTACCACACAACAATGCCTTTAATAAATACTTTTTTAAGGCAAAAGATGGTATTTATCATGCAACCGTATTTACATGGAGAGCAGAGCCACAAGTTATCCATATAAAGGAAGCTGGTACTGATGTGGTTCAAAAAAACTGCCAACGTTGTCATAGTGATCTTAATGCTAATGTTAGTACAACAGGAGTAACTCTGGAAAGCAAAAAACATGGTGAAGGAAAACTATGCTGGGATTGTCACCGCGAAGTTCCTCATGGTAGAGTAAATAGTTTATCGTCTGTACCAAATGCCAGAGTTCCTTTGTTGGAATCTCCTATTCCTGAATGGCTACAAAAACAAACCGATAGTACAAAAACTGCAAAAAAGAAAGAATCAAATCAAACAAAATAGAATAAGAATTAAAATTTTCAATTAAATACAGATATAATTATGGCACCACTAAAAGAAATTATAAAACGCAAACCATGGTTAGGATGGGTAATGTTTGGCATTACCATGTTAGTTGTGTTTATGCTTGGCTTATTAGTTAATAGCGTAATGGAACGTCGTACAGAAGCTTTATTTGTTAATAAAGTTTTAGCTCCTGTCGGTGAATTTGAATCAAGAAATGAAGTTTGGGGAGCAAATTATCCTCGTGAGTTCCAAACTTATTACCAAACTGCCGATACCAGTTTTACAAGTATGTACGGTGGCGGAAAAATGAGAGATATGCTACATGAAGATCCACGTATGGTAGTTCTTTGGGCAGGTTATGCTTTCGCGAAAGATTACAATCAAGGTCGAGGACATTTTTATGCCATAGAAGACATCAACAATTCCTTAAGAACAGGAGCGCCTAAAGGACCTCAAGACGGACCTCAACCATCTAGTTGTTGGGTATGTAAATCTCCAGATGTACCCCGTATGATGGATAAACTAGGTATAGATGAGTTTTACAAACAAACATGGGCATCTTTAGGGCCAGAAATTGTAAATCCTATAGGATGTGCCGATTGTCACGATTCTAAAACAATGAATCTAAAAATCACACGTCCTGCATTAATCGAAGCCTTTAAAGAGCAAGGAAAAGATATTACCAAAGCAACACATAATGAGATGCGCTCATTAGTTTGTGCACAATGTCACGTAGAATATTATTTTGATAAAAAATCTGTAGAAGGCGCGGTTAAAGTAAAATTCCCATGGAAAAACGGTATGACTGTAGAGGATATGGAGAAATATTATGATGATATCGATTTTACAGACTTTGTCCATGCATTAAGTAAAGCACCAATTCTTAAAGCACAGCATCCAGATTATGAAATTCATCAAATGGGAATCCACGGACAAAGAGGTGTTTCTTGCGCAGATTGTCATATGCCATATAAAAGCGAAGGAGGTCAAAAATTTACCGATCATAAAATACAATCTCCACTTAATAACGTAGCAAATTCTTGTCAGGTTTGTCACCGAGAAGAAGAAGAAACATTGGTTGCAAACGTAAACGAGCGTCAACAAAAAATTCATCAAATACGTATTGAACTAGAAGACCAATTGGTAAAAGCACATCTAGAAGCAAAACTAGCTTGGGATAAAGGAGCAACAGAAGCTCAGATGAAAGGCATCCTGAAATTAATTCGTCAATCACAATGGCGTTGGGACTTTACAGCAGCTTCTCACGGAGGGTCATTTCATGCACCATTAGAAACTGCAAGAGTTATTACAAATGGGTTAAACAAAGCTGCCGAAGCAAGGATTGAATTAAGTAAAGTATTGGCTTTATTAGGACAAACTACACCTATGCAATATCCTGATATTTCTACCAAAGAAAAAGCGCAGAAATTCATAGGTCTTGATATGGACAAAGAGAAAGCCAATAAAACCGAATTCAAAAAAACAGTTTTACCTAAATGGCTAGATGAAGCTAAGAAAAAACAACTGCTATATTCTAACCCAGCCAAATGACAACCAATAAGTATAAAGAGGGTTTGTATAAGTTATTATCAACCTTACAACCCTCTTTAATTAAAAGTTCCAAATTAAGAAAAGAATGAGATTAGTTAATTTTGAAAAACATAAAATTCCAAAAAGAAAGCTCTGGCAATATCCTTGGGATTATAAAGAATCTTTTATAATCGCTGCCGGATTATTACTAACGGGTTATTTATTACAAATAACAACCAGAACTAGTATTAAAGCCATTGGAGCACCTATAAATTATATCATCGGTGGTTTATTTATTGGCATGTTACTTTTGCTACATTTTACCAGCAGGACACATCCTTGGGTAAAATGGCTAAGATCAGTTCCAGCATCTGTTAGTGCAATTACTTTGGTTTTAATACAAGCCGTTATCATGGGAACGCTTCCTCAACAAAATTTTGTCGAAGGAGTAAAACCTGATTTATTCGGATTCTCATTTGTATTAACAAGTTGGCCATTTATTATCGCACAATTGTATTTTCTTATTACACTTGGTCTCGCAACCCTTAATAGAATGACTCCTTGGCAATGGAAAAACTGGGGTTTTATATTAAACCATTTGGGACTTTTTATAGCAATGACAGCAGGAATTTTAGGCAGCGGAGATTTACAACGCTACACAATGAAATTATATGAGAACCAACTTGTGTGGGGAGCCGAAAACGAAAAAGGTGTTATGATCCCCATGCCTATTGCATTTGAACTTACAAGCTTTGATATGAAAACCTTTGCCCCAAAACTTGCATTTGCTAATATTACAAACAATAGTATTGAAACAAAAGGAGTAAACGCGCTTAGAATGATTAATAAAGGAGATAGCTATGACTATAAAGGCTATAAAATTAAAATCATTAATTATATAGAAAATAGCAAGTTTACTGGTAATGGTTATTTTCAGGTAAATGAAGAAGGAGCAACACCAGCTGCATTAGTCGAAGTAAAATCGGCTACAATAGATACTACTGCATGGATTAGCTGCGGAAGTTTTGCAACCGAATATTCCTATTTACAATTAAACGATAAAGAAGCAATCGTAATGTTACAGCCTGAAGCAAAAAAATACAGTTCGCATGTAAATGTTTTTGTTAAAGACGAGAAAAATGATAAAACAGTAATCGAAGTCAATAAACCTTATAAAGTAAACGGATGGAAAGTGTATCAATTAAGTTATGATGAAAAATTCGGAAAATGGTCCAAATTAAGCGTCATAGAATTGGTTCGTGATCCTTGGTTACCTATTGTTTACTCTGGGATTTTCATGATGATAATTGGAGCAGTCTATTTAATATTTAAAGGAAGAGGAACCGTAGTTTAAGCAATTATATGCTTAAATGAATGTTTGGAATTGTATATAAATAAAGATTTTTTAAATGAATTATTGGATCTATTTTTCTCACTACGCCCTTGTGGCGATTATTTGTTGGTTAGTCTGCATGCTTTTACAAGTTGTAAAAAGCACACGTAATAAAACAGTACCTATACTGCTTTTTGCAACATTAGGTGGTTTGGCAATGGTACTATTTACCTATAACTTATGGCAACACTTGGGGCGACCACCTATGCGCACACTTGGCGAAACAAGACTTTGGTATGCAGTATTCTTACCCATTATAGGCGTAATAACCTATACCCGATGGAAATACAAATGGCTCTTAAATTATAGTTTGGTTATGGCAACTGTATTTTTAACCATCAACTATCTTAATCCAGATACCTACAACAAAGCCCTAATGCCAGCCTTACAAAGCATTTGGTTTGTTCCCCATGTATTGGTTTACATTTTTTCTTATGCCTTACTTGCAGCATCATCCATTGTAGCATGTTATGGATTATACGAATATTACAGAGGCACTTATAAAGATGCTATACTCCAACTTGCAAACAATCTAGTATATGTAGGTTTTGGATTCCTTTCCTTAGGATTATTGTTTGGTGCTTTATGGGCAAAAGAAGCTTGGGGACATTACTGGACATGGGATCCCAAAGAAACCTGGGCAATGCTTACCTGGTTGGGATACTTAATTTATATACACATTCGTTATCGTTACCCAGATAGTATTAAACCCGTTTTAATAACCCTGGCATTAGCATTTGTTGTATTATTACTTTGCTGGTTCGGCGTAAACTATATGCCCTCAGCAGCACAAAGTGTCCACACCTACTCCAACACATAAATAAAAAAAGAGCAGCAACTATATTTTAGTTGCTGCTCTTTTTTACTTTTATAAAGTACCTATCATCTAAATCTATTCCGAACGATGATATCCTTGAGTTTCGCTTTTAAATCTTCGCCCGTATCATAAACCATTTGCTCGTTATTAGGAAATGGCACAGCACGTTTATTAAAATAGCCAATATAACTATCCTCACAAGCATTTCTATCCCCTCTGTAAGTTGCATAAGTATAATCAAAAATAAACTCGCTCGTTATAGGAAACGATTGTATTAACTGATTTCCTTTTAAATCAATATAATCAACCTTTGCAGTTACCTGACAAGATTTAAATTGTCTGAACTCATATATGTTTGCTCGAAGCGTTCTATAATTATCCACTTTTATTTCGCGACCTAAGCTATCCTTAACTGGTCTTCCTCTGCCATCCAAAAGAGTTCTTACACCATCTTTAATCTCTCTTTCCTTAATAAACTCCTTTTCTTTAATCTGCTCTGGCGAAATAAATATCTCTCTAAAATTCAGTACTAGACTATAATCATAAATAACATTTTTCTGTCTGGCGCTATGGTAAACAGTCCATTTATCGTTTAAACCATACGTGCTAAAATCTAGCAAATCATTTTGAAGCTGTTTTGGGATAACCATATTCGTTTCGTTTTTAGCATAAACATCAACAAAATCAGTTCCTTTAAACAAAGCCTCATCCATAAGCTTTTTAGTATTCTTATATCCGGGATTTATACTTTCCAAATAAGCAAAATCATCATACGCTTTTCTAAAATCCAGTTTGTTTTTAGATTTTAAAAGTACCGAAGCATTTTCATATAAGTATTTTGACAACGCATTTTTACTACTTACAATTTGTTCCGAATAATTATCAAACGGGAAATAAGCATTTTTTCCTTGCTTCATTAATTGTAATGGCAACAAAGGTCTTATTTTCTCCTGACGATTATTTAATTGAATGTAGGTGTTATAAACACGCTCTATATTAGCAGGATTAGCTTCCTTAGCCATCATATCAAGATTGCGTAAATCTCTTTCTTTTGCTTTAGCAAAAGCCTCTTCCAGCAAATAAACATAATCTTGTTTCCCCTTAGAATCCTTTTTATTCCTTAATCCCTCAACAGCACGATTTATTGCTCCATCATAATCACCATCACTTAACAACGATTGAGTAGTTTTTACACCACAAGAAAACGCCAAAATCGATATTGAAAAAAGTATTATAATCTTTTTCATTCCTTAATTTTTTAAAGTGCAAATATATCTGTTTTAGATCAATTCAGATAAATAGGATCATGATTTAAAATTTAAGAAGCAAAAACTTTCATTTTCATAACAACCTAACTTCCCGCTGTACGCTAAATCTTTTTCTTGAGATCCTTCCTCCGTCAGGATGGCAAGAAAAAGGATACCGCTCCTATCGGGGCTAAATTAGAGGTGCTTTTTTTCAATTTAGCAACCTTGCAGTAATTTGACTTTCAGTATTTAATTAAAAAGCTATTTTATTTTGGCCAATATAAAACATTAAATTTATGTCCATCTGGATCAGAAAAACCAAAGAAATATCCTTTTCCATAATCTTGTGGTTCGGCGAAAATTCTTCCTCCTGCTTTTTTAACGTTCTTTAGCCATTGATCTACTTCATCTTTACTTTCGGCAGAAAGTGAAAATATAATTTCATTTCCAAGTTTTAAATCAGTCATTTCAGCATCAACAGCCCACTTAAATCTATCTTTTATAAAAAAATGAATTATAAAATTATCGTCTCCAAAAGTAAAACTTGTTAGTTCTTCAGATACACCGTGACCGTTTCGTTTAAAGCCTAGATCGCTATAAAATTTGGTTGTTCTTACTAAATCTTCTACTCCCAAATTAGCCCATATTTTTTTAGTTTCCATAAGATTCATTTTAAAAATTAGAGTTTAATTCCGATTATTAAATAATTAATCGCACACTAAATTTATGACTTTTTAAATTAAAAAAATAGAGATGCACAATTGCGCACCTCTACGGATTCAGATTAGATATAAGATAATGTTTGTTTTACAAAACAATGTATTGCAGAGATGCATCGAAGTACATCTAACATATAGTTCTATTTTAATTGCCTTCTACTTTTTATTTGATACACAATTTCCCAAAACAATATAGATAAAAAGGCGTAAACCATTAATGCCGTTTTAATCCCATGAGGGTCATATTTTGAAAACAGACGTAAATCACCAAACTTCAATGCTAGATATAAGGCCAAAGATGCAATTACAGCAGAGCATATTATATTTAGTAAAGGAGTCCATTTTAATACCCTAAAAGAGAAAATTAAATTGATAAGAAGAAAACCACAGCCTAAAGTTATAAATCTATGATCTTTTAATTTTTCGCCCAGTGTCAGTAAAAATGAAGTTGAAAAACTATAGGTAAAGAATAATAAGGAATAAATCAGAATGCGTATTTGTAATTTCATTTTTTGTTATTTTTTTAATTTGCCGAAATTACAAATTAAAAATGAAGCTTAGATTAGGTTAACCTTGATAATTCATGTTATAAATCTATGTTCCCAATCTTGCTAACGCGAGCCATAAGTCACCTAAATGATATGATAAACAAACGGGAAATAGATTATGGACACGAGCGGGACGCTCGCGCCAGAGGAGAGCTAATCTCTTTCAGCAATAGATAAGTTTCCATTTGTACTCAAGATTATTACTTTTTTATTTTTAGGATTTATAATAATATTTGATTCATCGTCGTACAAAAATGAAATCCAATATTTGCAAATTATACCCCATTTAGATTCTATTCCAGAGTACTTATTCCAAAAAAACATAACCTCATCATCTTCCTCCCAATCAATTAATGGCTTAACATTTTCATTGAAAGCTTCAGTATTAGTTTCGTTCCAGTCATTTTGCCAATTGTATTCTTTTTTAATCTCATTTTTTATTTTCCATTGGTCAGGATTATTTATGAGCATAAGATGTTTTTGACTTTCTGAAATATATTTATTCCAAAGTTGGGAACAATAATTATTTGTGAAGGCTTGTATTTCTGGTTTATCAGAATCACTTAAAGTCGGATAACAATATTCATTTTCAAAATAATAGAATTTTTCTAGAGAATCATATTTCTTATCTAGACTAGCTTTTTGTTCGTCTTCAATTTGTTTTTCCCAAGATTCAATAGCCAAATCGACATCATTAAATTTATCAATTAATTCTTTCGCAGCACTTAAACCTATATTTAGTTTTAATTTAACTAGATTTATTTTTTCTAAGTTTTTCATGTTCACCTCTTAGTAATTGCAGATCCTTACTATCTGATTAATTCATCTTGACATAAACGAATTCATAATCTTTATCAAACATTGTACTTTTAACTTTAATGTATTCACATTGTGTTTGTAATATTTTTGTCGTCAAAAAATCTCCTACTTTAGCATAATAATTAGGTATTTTAACTTCTAGAATTGTGGTTTTATATTCACACTCATTTAAAAACTCCATTTTCGATTTAACATATTGACCATTTTCAATGTATTCAGTTTGTATTCCGTCCTTAACAATCATATAATATTCTTTTGGACTATAACCTATGCTTGCAAATTTTCCGTTCTTCAATTCTTCACAATTTGGCTCTTTATCTGGATCAAGAAATATATTTTCTTGCGCAATTAAAACATTACTAAATAGAAAAAATAGAATTATTATGTTTTTCATTATGATGAGGTTTTATTATTATTGTCACTACGAAGTCGTGAGACTTCGCAGAGCAGGGACTTCGTCCAGTACTTTTTTTTATTCTTATAATGAATCTAAATTTATTCCAGCAGATTCAATTATGATTTCTTTAAATTGAGCCGAATCAGAAATTCCAATTCCACCTTCAGCCTTAATTTCGACATTATTAATTGTAATTATTTTGTAATTAAAATTATCAGAATTTGAAATCCCTATTTCTTCTGTTTGCTTTTGAATAGTTTTTTTAAATTTTTTATAATTATCGTTACAAATTAATTTACCACTAATTACTCCCATACTTCTGTCAATAATTTCAAAAGTAGCTTTTCCAATTAGTTCATTTTCTATGTAAATTCTACATTCCATTTATTTTAGCATTTTTTCAAACAAGATTATCAAAATCATTATCCCGATAACAATTCCTGCTACTTTAAAATAAAGTGCTGTAGCTTTTCTTCCATCTCGATAATCAGAAACCATTATCGTTTCTGTATGAGCTATAATTTTATTTTCTTTAAATATTATATCAACTTTTACTCGATTATTTTCATTTATAAAATACCTTATACCACTCCCTAAGTTTAGTTGATTCTCTATGTCGCAATAGTATTTGATATTTTTCTTTTCTAATTCACTTTCAAACACAATTTTATCTTTAAACAAAACATAGATCTTAAAATGATTTTCGAATAATATTTCAGCGTTCTCCATACTCATTTTTAGTTTTTGTTATACTTCAACGAAGTTGAGAGTCTTCTCCTAGAGAGCCCTTATAGCAAGTATTAACAGTTTTTTTCTACGCTAAACCTGCAATATTTAATTCTGAATATTGTTTTTTTGTCAAGTTTATTTTTACTGAAATATTACATTCTCCACCATCATTCATTTCAATTAAGCTGTATTTGAAACCTGACTTATCATATTCGTTTTTACAATAACAACTTACCCAAACTTCTTTTTCATTATTGATATTTGTTACAATTACGCATTGTTTTACATATTCATTTTTGTTTTTGAGTTTAGATTTGTTTTCAGTAAAACATTTACTCAAAATTTTATCTATTTCTTCAAGTTCTTTTTGATTAATATCATAAGACTTATATTCTGATTTTTCACTTTCTGGCTTGTATGTGAAAATCGCATAATCTTCAAAATTTGTAAAATCTATTTTACTTTTAGTATTTAAAGAGTTCTTTTTTATTTCAATTCTAAAAGAACTTTTGTCGCTTATGAATTCAATAAAGTTATTTTTTATTACAGCTTTCTCACTGTTTGTATATTCAAATTCAAATGGCTTAAAATATAAAGTATCGTTTTTTACTTCACAAAAACCCTTGAACTTTTCTATTTTTTCATAATTTGGGCTTTTTACAATTGAAGTAAAATTATAAGTACTATCTGAATATAATTCAAATATTAGGCTTCCACCTAAATCATAATTATTCTCTGCCAAAACCTGTTCAATTTTTGAGTCTTTTAAAGTTTCTTTTTTACATTGAGTAAATAAACTTAAAATTACAAATGTTAGAATTAATTGTTTTTTCATTTTTTTTCGTTTCCCAAAATATATACTAACAAGACTTTAATACCCCCTATCTAGAATGGTTTTGTATCATAAATTGATTTTTACACGAAGCTAAAATATTCTTTTTTTTCTTACAAAAAATTAAATAAACACTTTATTTATTGAGTCTTCTAAGTCCTCAAGTGAGAGCCTATTTCTATCGTTTTTTCTCATGAAAACAATTGTGTATTAGCCATAAAGGTAACATCCTTTTACAAAATGAAACGAAGAAAAGAATATAGCCCCTTTTTCATTGGTAGACGCTCAAATTATTAAATATTTAAGTTCAATATCCCTAACAAGTAAATTAAATTAACATAAAACAAAAAAATCCCATTTCAGAAGAAATAGGATTAAGCAAGGATTAAATACAGAATTACTATTAACTGTAATATTTTCTATATTCAATTATATTTAAATCAATCGTATCCGTTTTTCGCTTTTTGTAAGTTTTAAAAGGAATAAATCCAAGTTTTTCAGGTATTTTTCGGCTAGCGATATTTTCTTCGTCTACAGGATATAAAATGTATTCAACCTTAAAATTTTGTTCAATAAACTCAATTATTTTGGTAATTATCTCCGTACCAAAACCTTGACCTTGAGATTCTTTTTTTAACCACAAACCAACCTCTATCGATTCTGGATTTATATTATGAATTCCACAGCAACCCGTAAATTTTTCATCAATATCAAGAACAACAAATACTATATCTGTTTTTTCTAATAAGCCTTTTTTAGAATTAAGAACAAAATCAATAATCTCATTTTTATTTGCTTTAGGATTAAAAGGCATAAACTTAGTTACCTCACTAGTAAAGCTTTCATAAATATCATCGATATATTTTTCTTCAATTGGTTTTAAGATCAATCGTTTTGTTTTGATAAAAATATTTGTGTTTAACTTCAAATTAAAATGATTTATGTTTTTTTTTTATAAACTTAGGGCTTGAGTATTATCATAGCAATTTACTCTTGCTGAATCCATTCGTATTTTCCATCTTTTAAATAAATTACTCCGCCACCGCAACTTTCTTCGGCGTGAATAAATATTCCGTCATTCAATAATTTTATTTTATCAGCTTCATTAACTTCTTCGTCAGCCATTATTTCGCCTTCGTTATTTACATTATTCCAATACAATTCATTTTTGGGAGCTTTTTCAAATATTCCAGCCCAATCAATCTCATCAAAACCTTGTTCTAGAATATTATTTCCCATTCCTAAATAGTCGGTTCTTTTTCCATTTCCGAATATGATTCTTAAACCGCTTTTCTCATTTTTGGTACTTCTTACAATTTCAACCGTTTCATTCAATCCATCTCCATCTAAATCGCAAGAAATCTTATTTACTTTATGCTTTTTAGAAACTACAATTGTATCAGAATTGTTGGTTTCTACTTCTTTAGTTTTTTGTATTGTATCAATTTTTAAACTTTCAACTTTATCGTTTTGTTCTTTTTCTTCTTTTTTACAAGAGATAAAAATGAGCGCTACAATTATTAAAATTCTAATTTTCATATTCCTAATTTTCTGTTTTTTCTTGTTATCTAGTATTTAGCTTTATACGCAACGAAGTCGGGATTTCTCTTCAGCCGATATTATTATTCAAAAACTTGTTTAATTTCATTCCACTTATATACCTTCTCCCTGAAGTTTAGATGCTTTGCATAATTTTTATTAAAATAATCCGGATCACTCATATTGTTATCTTTAAAAGACACACTTATATTTTTCCCTTTACGAGGTAGCTCTATTGTAAATTGAGTACTTGACAAATCCTCTTTAACCGATTGACTAGTATTTTTTTTAGTGAATTCAGTAACAAGATTATTTATAAAAACTTCAAAATTTGAAGTGTAACTTTTTAAATAACCATTTCTTGCTTCGGTCAAGTTTTCGTCTTTGTATTCAAAAAATTTAAAATTATGTTGATGAAACCCTCCATTACTTCCCAAAATACTAGAAACGGCAATCAGCTTTTTATTTTTCACATTCCAATATGCTATTTCGTAAATCCCATATCCTGACTGTCCTTCTGTATAACTTTGTTCCAACCGCAAATACCCATTTTTAATATCATACTCTACTGTGTATAGCATATCATATTTTTCTAGTCTTTTATTTTTAATCAAATTTTTTCTTTCAACATAACTTAGACTATCTACGTATTGTGATGGAATAGAATAAAAGAAATCTATAATATTTTGAGCACATAAATTTTGAATAGATAAGAATAAGATACTCAAATAAAATACTTTTTTCATTGGTGGTAATTATTAATAAATTATGTTTTAATACTTATACTCCTTGTTACACATTTAATTTGAATTATCGATACTAGCATATTCTTTTAATAATTCTTCACTTTTAGTATCTCCGTGATCTATAAAATATTTTAATATACCGTTAATTAATTCTCGAGATCCTAAATCAATGATTCCGTACTTTTCTTGTAAATCATATTCCTCCATAAATTGATTGTAGGTAACAATTCCTTTTTTCTCAAAATCTAATGTAATCCAAAATAAAAACACAGCTTCATTATCGTAGGCTGGATAATTAAAAGTGTAGAGCTCTGCAACGTCGCTAATATCAATGTTAGAATTATTGTCTAAAATTTTTCTAAACACCTCATTACTCTTACTACCCTGATATGATTTAGAATCTACTTTATGATTATCTAAAGCTTCTTTAATTTGTATGTCATTCAAATTAAAAATAGGGTTTGAATGGGTTCGTAAATGAATAACATAATTTAATATTTCTTCATCAGTCATTTTTGCGTTAATGTGATCACTGATTGTTTTTAATAAAACATTATTCGAAGGGGAAGTAAATCCTAAGATATCCTTTTTACTTAAACTTGCTAAATGAGTATCTTCAATATAATTTCTACCTCGATGAGACATACAAACAGGATCACATAATTCTGTTGCATTGTGTTTCGTTAGGATTCGCTCAAAATAGATTATCGCTAAATATTTTACACAATTTACATTCCCTAATTTCGCTCCTGTTTTAAAATGATTTATAGGATGTCCATCAGCAATACTAAAATAGCCATACGATTCCATTAACCCTGCAGTGTAAAAACTTTCAGGTATTTTTAAATCATTTTTACCCTCGATAAAACTGACTAACTTATCGTTTACATCTATAAAATCTGAATCTTTAAGTGCATTGTAATTAGCGTAAATTTCCATTGCAGCTTCTACTCTATTATTTAAAGTATCAATGGATTGTTTCGATGCATTTTGATTTAAAAAATCAGTTAGAAAAGCTATATATTTTTTCCTCGCAGCAATTTCGTCTTCACTACTATGATCTATTGAATCATCACTTTGTGATGCTATGGTATCTGATGTAGGATTCTTGTGTATTTTTGGGATATTACTCTCTTTGGTTTTGCAATTAAAAAATAGCAAGAATAACAAACAAAATACGTGTGAATATTTTTTGCTACTGTGATAAAAATTATTGAATTCAAATTTCATTTTTTTGGTTTTGGTTTAGGTTTTAATAATTATAATGATGAATATTTTAAATCTCTACTTATCCTTTCCATCTGGAATAAACAGTTATTCCATTTTTGTCCCAATCTATTTTTAAAGTGTCTTTTGTTACATTCTGAATGATTCCAATACTTATAAAATCATTATAATATACTTTAATTGAATCTTCATTTATTAGGTATGGCATGTCTCCATCTCCATCATAATCTACAACATAAAAAGATTTTTTACTTAAATCAAAATCAGCATGTGGGCCTTCAGGATCATTAGTCCAAATTCCAAAAAGTAATTTTGTATCAAATTTAGATTTGATTATTCTACTCTCTTTAGGTACTCCTATATTTTGTTTATCTTCAATATCTGCATTCTCGTCAGAAACCGCATTATTAATTGTACTACTCTCTTCTTGTGAAACCACATTCCCTGTATTGTTTTTTTCAATATTTTCACTCTTCTTACAAGAAACCAGAATTAGAATACTAATAAATAATAAATATTTTTTCATTGTTCTTTTCTATTGAGTTTTATATAATTAGTCCTAATATATTTAGTCTTGCAAGCGCTGGACTTGTCTTGCGAAAATATTAAAATAATACTTACAAATCTTTAATTATTTTAAATTTTTCTTATGAAAAAAGGACTGCGTGAAGGATAGAGGCGATATCCTTTTGTGAAGAGAAACGGAACAAAAGATAAAGCCGAAAGCCTGACCCGGAGGGACACGCCCAAAATATTAAATTTCAATTCTAAGCTTTGTGGTTACTTTACGTGAACTTCTCCCGAAGCTTCGGGATCGCTTAGCCTGACAATTAGAATAACAATATTGAGTAAAAAAAATCCCATTCACCTTTCGGGAATGGGATCTTTTAAATTGACATTCTTTTTTTTTATTTTAAACTGTTGCAGCAACTTCTTGTGGCAACGCGATTTGATTTCTTAATAAATCTTCGAATGTTTCATGAGCACGAATTAAATGTCCTTCGCCTTTGATCCATAAAACTTCGGCTGGTTTGTATCTTGAATTATAATTAGAAGACATTGAAAAACAATATGCTCCTGCATTTCTAAAACTCAAAATATCACCTTCTTTAATTTCCGAAATTCTTCGGTTATTAGCAAATGTATCTGTCTCACAGATATATCCAACTACCGAATAGAAACGCTCTTTTCCTTTAGGATTAGAAATATTTTCGATATGATGTTGTGAACCATATAACATTGGACGAATCAAGTGGTTAAAACCACTATCGATTCCTGCAAATACAGTAGATGTCGTTTGTTTTACAACATTTACTTTCGCCAGGAAGAAACCTGCTTCACTTACCAGGAATTTACCTGGTTCGAAAATCAAGGTTAAATCTTTTCCGTATTCTGTACAAAACGAATTGAATCTTTTTGATAATTTTTTACCTAATTCTTCAATATCAGTTTCGATATCATCTTTTTTGTATGGTACTTTAAATCCACTTCCGAAATCCAGGAATTCTAAGTTTTTGAAGTTTTTAGCAGCGTCGAATAAAATTTCGGCAGCATATAAAAACACTTCAATATCCAGAATATCTGATCCTGTATGCATATGAATACCTACGATATGCATTTTGGTATTCTCTACAATACGCACTAAATGCGGCAATTGATGAATAGAAATTCCAAATTTACTATCGATATGTCCTACAGATATATTAGTATTTCCTCCTGCCATTACGTGCGGATTGATACGAATACAAACTGGTGTATTAGGATATTTGGTTCCGAATTGCTCCAGAATAGATAGGTTGTCGATGTTTATTTGTACACCCATTGCAGCAACTTCTTCAATTTCTTCAAGAGAAACTCCGTTTGGTGTATAAAATATTCTTTCAGGCTCATATCCAGCGTGAAGTCCTAGTAATACTTCCTGAATAGATACTGTGTCTAACCCAGACCCCATATCCTTTAACAACTGAAGTATTGCAACATTGGACAAAGCCTTCATGGCATAGTTAATTCTAAGATTCTCTACTTTAGAGAACGCTTTAGTTAACCTGTTGTATTGTGATTGGATTTTTTCAGCATCATACACATATAATGGACTTCCAAATTGGTCTGCTAATTGCAGTAAATCTTTTGATTGCATTGTTAAACTATTTTTGACAAATTTATTACTCTTTTATATACCCACCAATAAAATGTAAAATAATAACAAATTATAACAATTTGTTTAAAATCAAACATTTTGTGCGCTATTTTAAATTTATATAAAATGCTGTTTAGGTACTAAGCTGCTAAGGATCTAAGATACTAAGTTTTTTGCCACAGAGTGTTTAATGCATAATATTTTTTTGCCGCAAATGACTCGAATTTTCACTAATTTTTATTTTTGGAATTTTACTAAGCACGAGTTTAATAAGCCTCATTTGTGAAATTGGTTCCCCTATTTGCTATTATTCGGATCGTAGCAAACCAACAAAACCTTTTAATCAGAGAAATTCGCAGCAAAAAAAGCTGCTAAGATTCTAAGCTACTAAGGTGATCAAGTAAAAAACTTAGAATCTTAGTAGCTTAGTGCCTTAGCAGCTTAGCAAAAGTGTGTTGTTTGTTGGTTTATAGACTTGGTAAGTCTCCGCTTCCTTTTGTTGGTAAATTTGTAGATCCCATTAAATATAAATCTACTTCTCTCGCAGCCTCACGACCTTCGGAGATTGCCCAAACGATTAAGGATTGTCCTCTACGCATATCTCCAGCTGTAAAGATATGTGGAACATTTGTTTGATAATTTGTCGCTTTGTAATTGCTTCTCATATCCAACTGTAATCCTAATTGATCGCTTAATGTTTTTTCTGGTCCTGTAAATCCAAGTGCCAATAATGCTAAATCACATGGCCATATTTTCTCTGAACCTTCTTTTTCT
This sequence comes from Flavobacterium sp. PL02, assembly GCF_035013205.1. Classification (NCBI taxonomy): domain Bacteria; kingdom Pseudomonadati; phylum Bacteroidota; class Flavobacteriia; order Flavobacteriales; family Flavobacteriaceae; genus Flavobacterium; species Flavobacterium sp. PL02. Next base: position 11,541 of record NZ_JAYGJP010000008.1, on the reverse strand, counting down.
ATAAGTTCTGGTCGTTGTCCAGGAGTCATTTTCCAAGCAACTTCTACCGTTTTTAAACCTACTAATTCTCCTTTTTCGTTTGCTAGAAACTCTTTGGTATTAATTAACCAGTTTCTGTCACAACCTTCTTCATGTGAAGAAGATGTTTTAAGTTGCAACGGCCAGAACGGCCAAGGTGTTGTTTCGCTTCTTCCAACTGGTGGTTTTGGCAAAATTTCAAAATTTGTAACCGATTTTGCTCCATGTCTATTTGAAGTTCCGATACAATCTGATCCTGTATCTCCTCCTCCTATAACAATTACATCCTTGCCAGTTGCTTTTACTTGGTTAGGAATTTCTTCGCCAAATAAAACTTTTGTTTGCTGTGTTAAGAAATCCATTGCCTGAACAACTCCTTTGCTTTCGATTCCTTTAGTTGGCAAGCTTCTTCTTTCTGTAGCTCCACCACATAAAACAATCGAATCGAATGCATTTAATTCTTCAATACTATAATTAACTCCAACATTTACATTGGTTTTAAAAACAATTCCTTCGGCTTCTAATATTACTACACGTCTGTCGATAATTCCTTTTTCTAATTTAAAATTAGGAATTCCATAACGCAATAATCCACCAATTGCATTATCTCTTTCAAAAACTGTAACGGTATGACCAGCTCTGTTTAATTGTTGTGCTGCTGCTAAACCTGCAGGACCAGAACCAATAACCGCAACTGTTTTTCCAGTTCTCTTTTTTGGAGGTTGTGGTTTAATCCAACCTTCTGCAAAACCTCTTTCGATAATATTTTTCTCGATATTCTCAATCGCAACTGGTTCTTTGATAATTCCTAATACACATGATTTCTCACAAGGTGCAGGACATAAACGACCTGTAAATTCAGGAAAGTTATTTGTTGATTGCAAAATTTTTAATGCACTCTCCCACTCTTCCTGATGTACCATATCGTTAAAATCTGGAATTAAATTCCCTAACGGACATGCACTGTGGCAAAACGGAATGCCACAATCCATACATCTTGAACCTTGTTCTTTAATCTTATCTTTTTCTAAGGTTATCGTAAACTCATTATAGTTTGATACACGTTCCTTAACAGCAATATTACTTTCGTCTGCTCTATTATATTCTTTAAATCCACCTATCTTACCCATGACATTTTAATTAAATTCCAATTTTTAAAATTCCAAATCCTTCTCCCAAGGTCTCAGGACGATGAGAAAGACATTGCCATTGAAATTGATTTTTGAAATTGATGTTTTATTAAGCTATTAGTTCTTCAATTTGCTTTTCTTCTGCTATTCTTTGTAATGCCTTTTTATAATCTGTTGGCATTACTTTGATGAAATGTTCCTGTTCGTTTTCCCAGTCTGCCAAAAGTCTTTTTGCCAATGGGCTATTTGTGTACAACGAATGGTTTTTTATCAAACGTCTTAACTTGATAAAATCATCCTCTTCCATAGGATCGAATGCAACCATTTCCATGTTACATAAAGTAGAATCGAATTTTTTATTCTTGTCGTAAACGTAAGCAACACCACCACTCATACCCGCAGCAAAATTTCTTCCGGTTTTACCCAAAATAACAACAGTTCCTCCGGTCATGTATTCGCAACCGTGATCTCCAATTCCTTCTACAACTGCTGTTGCTCCAGAATTTCTCACACAAAAACGTTCTCCGGCCATACCATTAATGTATGCTTCACCAGTAATAGCTCCGTAAAGAGCAACGTTACCAATAATAATATTCTCCTCAGGTTTGAAAGTAGCAGTAGGTGGAACTTTAATAATTAGTTTTCCTCCAGAAAGTCCTTTTCCTAAATAATCATTACAGTTTCCGTGAATTTTAAATGACAATCCATTTGTAGCAAAAGCTCCAAAACTTTGTCCAGCTGAACCTTCAAAATCAACTAATATAGTATCTTCAGGTAATCCTTGAGCACCATATATTTTTGAAATTTCATTACTTAAAATTGCACCAACTGAACGGTCTGTATTCTTAATTTTAAAAGTAACTCTTGTTTTTTCTTTTCTATAAATAGAAGGAATAGCTTCTTTTATAATTGCAAAATCCAATACGTTTTCTAATGCGTGATCTTGTGTAGTCGTATTGTGATTTGGAACTGTTTTTGCTTTCTCTGGTTTGTAAAGTATCGAAGACAAATCCAACCCATTAGCTTTATAATGTTTGATAGCTTTGTTCACATTTAATTTTTGTGATTGCCCCACCATTTCTTTTAAAGTTCTGAATCCTAATTGTGCCATGATTTCTCTTAACTCCTCGGCAATAAAATACATGAAGTTGATTACATGCTCTGGCGTTCCTTTGAAATTTTTTCTTAATTCAGGATCCTGTGTAGCAATACCAACTGGACATGTATTTAAGTGACAAGCTCTCATCATGATACAACCAGAAGCTACAAGTGGTGCTGTCGCAAAACCAAATTCTTCTGCTCCTAATAAAGCTGCAATAGCTACATCACGACCTGTTTTTAATTGACCATCACACTCTAATACTACACGACTTCTTAAATCATTTAAGATTAAAGTTTGTTGTGCTTCCGCCAAACCAAGTTCCCAAGGAATACCTGTATGCTGTAAAGATGTTAATGGTGCAGCACCAGTTCCTCCATCGTAACCAGAAATCAAGATCACATCGGCTTTTGCTTTTGCAACACCAGCAGCGATTGTTCCAACTCCAACTTCTGAAACTAATTTTACGTTTACACGTGCTTCACGATTAGCATTTTTTAAATCAAAAATTAATTGAGATAAATCTTCGATAGAATAAATATCGTGGTGAGGTGGTGGAGAAATAAGTCCTACATAAGGCGTTGAATTTCTAGTTTCTGCAATCCAAGGCACTACTTTTTCACCTGGTAATTGCCCTCCTTCTCCAGGTTTTGCACCTTGAGCCATTTTTATTTGAATCTCTTTAGCATTAGTCAGGTAATTGATAGATACACCAAATCTTCCTGAAGCAACTTGCTTGATAGCACTATTTCTAGAATCTCCGTTAATTTCTTTCTGGAAACGTTTAGGATCTTCTCCTCCTTCTCCCGAATTACTTTTTCCGCCAATTCTATTCATTGCAATTGCTAAATTCTCATGTGCTTCTCTACTAATAGATCCATAAGACATTGCTCCTGTTTTGAATTTTTTCACAATTTCTGTCCAAGGTTCTACTTCATCAATAGAAATTGGATCTAAATTATTAAATTCAAACATTCCTCTAATTGTCATAAGGTTTGAGCTTTGCTCATTGACCATATTAGAGTATTCTTTGTAACTTTCAGGACTGTTTAAACGAACTGCCTGCTGTAATTTTGCAATTGTAGTTGGATTGAACATGTGTTTTTCACCTGATCTTCTCCATCTGTAAATACCTCCAATTTCTAATGGCAATAAATTGGCAATTTTAGAATTTGGAAATGCTTTTTGGTATCTTTTCTTAACTTCTTTTTCAATCTCCATCAAACCAATTCCTTCAATTCGGGACGGTGTGTATGGAAAATATTTAGTTGAGAATGTCTTATTCAAACCTAAGATTTCAAAAATTTGTGCAGCTCTATACGAGTGTAATGTAGAGATACCTATTTTATTCATAATCTTAAGAATACCTTTTGCAATAGCTTTATTATAATTAGCAATTGCATAATCGGCTTTTATTCCAGTAATAAAACCTTGCTCAACTTGATTATGAATAATTTCATTTACCATATAAGGATTAATAGCACTAGCGCCATAACCAAATAATAATGCAAAATGATGTGGCTCACGAGGTTCTGCCGATTCGATTATAATTCCGAATTTAGAACGAACTTGTAAAATATTCAATGAATGATGAATATAAGAACAGGCCAATAACATAGGTATTGGTGCCAATTCTTTACTTACTCCTCTATCAGAAAGAATGATGATATTGTGTCCTTCATTTACAGCTTTGAAAGTTGCCTGAACACATTTTTCTAAAGCACGCTCTAAACCATTTACTCCTTTTTCTATTTTATATAAAGTAGAAATAGTAGCAGTTTTAAAATCAGCATGATCTATGTTCTTAATTTTATCTAAATCTTCTTTAGAGATAACAGGATTCTGGATTTTTAATTTTTTGCATTGTTTTGATTCAATTTCAAAAATATTAAAATCGCCTCCTACCGCTAAACTGATATCTGTGATAATCTCTTCACGAATACCATCTAAAGGTGGATTGGTTACCTGTGCAAATAATTGCTTGAAGTAATTATACAGTAACTGTGGTTGCTCAGACAAAACTGCCAATGGTGTATCATTACCCATAGAGCTAATCGCTTCTGCTCCACTAGACCCCATAGGGTTAATTATTGTTTTTAAATCTTCGATTGTATAACCAAATAATCGTTGTCTCGTTTCGAAATCAATACTCTCGATAGGTGTTGGATTATTAGTATAAGGTACCTTTGCTAATGGCAATAAATTTTCATTAAGCCATTTTTTATATGGTCGTTTTGTTACGATAGCATTTTTAATCTCGTCATCCTCAATAATACGACCTTCATTCATATCTACCAAGAACATTTTACCTGGCTCTAAACGACCGTGTTGTATTACATCTTCTGGGTTAACATCAAGGACACCAATCTCTGATGACATGATTACAAAACCACTTTTGGTTAAAGTATAACGAGAAGGACGCAATCCATTTCTGTCAAGCAACGCACCAATTACATTTCCATCGGTAAATGGAATCGAAGCTGGTCCATCCCAAGGCTCCATAATACAAGCATTATACTCGTAAAATGCTTTTTTATCTTCAGACATTGTTTGGTGTTTCTCCCAAGCTTCTGGTACAACCATCATCATTGCTTCAGGCAGTGATCTTCCTGTCATTAACAGTAGTTCTACCACCATATCCATAGAAGCTGAATCTGATTTTCCTTCTAAGATAATAGGAAACAATCTTTTAATATCATCTCCAAAAATATCGCTTTGCATCAATTCTTCACGGGCTCTCATTCTGCTAATGTTTCCGCGAAGTGTATTGATTTCACCATTGTGACACATATATCTAAAAGGCTGCGCCAACTCCCAAGATGGGAATGTATTCGTAGAAAAACGTTGGTGTACTAGAGCCAAACGTGTAACTAAGTCAGTATCTTTTAAATCGGTATAATATCCGCTGATATCTTCTGGCATCAACAAACCTTTATATATAATAGTTGTTGTAGATAAACTAGAAAAATAAAACATATGACTCTCAGAAGTCTTAGAATTTCTGACAGCATGTTCTGCTATTTTGCGAGCTGCAAACAACTTAGCGTTAAATTGTTGTTCTGTTAGTTCTTGCCCATTTTTACTAACAAAAACCTGCTTAACGGTCGGTTCTTTTTCTGCTGCAATTTCTCCTAGACTATTTACATCAACCGGGACGTCTCTCCAGCCTAAAATAGCTAAGTTTTGCTCTTTTATGGTTGTTTCAAATGCATTAATACAAAATGCTACTTGATTTTTACTTTTAGGTAAAAAAACCATTCCTACTCCATACTCTCGTGTTTCAGGGATTTCAAATTCACAAACTTTCTTAAAAAAATCATGTGGGATATCAAATAAAATTCCAGCACCGTCTCCAGTTCTTCCATCAGAACTAACTGCACCACGATGTTCCAATTTTATTAAGATATCCAATGCTTTATGAATGATGTCATTAGACTTAATACCATTCAAATTACAAATAAATCCTGCACCACAATTGTCGTGTTCAAATTCGGGCAGATATAGCCCTTGTTCTTTAACTTTCATTCTTGATATTTTTTTTACAAAAATAAAGATTCCGTTAAACATACTGTATCAAATAAAGCGTATCGCTTACATTTTTATACTAATAATAGAAAAACAATCCTAAATTATCAATAATATTATTTAACCCACCCCGAATTGACAAAATCATAATTCGAATTTCATTTTTATTGACAAAATCCTTATTTCACGCCAAAAACAGCAACGTTTTATGTTAAATCTCAAACGATATAGTGTCTTTGAATTAACATTCATTACACAATTATTTAACTCAAATTTTTAATTAATTTTAAAGAAATCACAATCCAAAATAAGTCTTGCTTTTTATTCCAAAAAGATTTCTTTTTAAAGTTCATTTTTGCTATTTTTGTGCCACTTTTATTCTGAAATTAATTCAGAACCAGACAAATTCTATATTATGAACATACACGAATATCAAGGAAAAGAAATTTTAGCTAGTTACGGAGTACGCATCCAACGCGGAATTGTAGCTAATAATGCGGTTGAAGCTGTAGCTGCTGCAAAACAATTAACTGCTGAGACTGGTACAGGATGGCACGTTATTAAAGCACAAATTCACGCAGGTGGACGTGGAAAAGGTGGTGGAGTTAAGTTAGCTAAAAACTTGCAACAAGTTGAAGAAATAGCTGAACAAATCATCGGAATGCAATTGATTACACCTCAAACTTCTGCTGAAGGTAAAAAAGTAAATAAGATTTTAGTTGCTGAAGATGTTTACTATCCTGGTGAAAGCGAAACTTCTGAATTTTACGTTTCTGTTTTATTGAATAGAGGTACAGGTCGTAACATGATCATGTATTCTACTGAAGGTGGTATGGACATCGAAGAAGTTGCTGAACACACACCTCATTTAATCTTTACAGAAGAAGTTGATCCATCTGTAGGATTACAAGGTTTTCAAGCAAGAAGAATTGCCTTTAACTTAGGTCTTTCTGGAAATGCTTTTAAAGAAATGGTAAAATTCATTGACTCATTATACAATGCTTACATTGGTTCTGATGCTTCTATGTTTGAAATTAATCCAGTTTTAAAAACATCGGATAATAAAATCATGGCTGTAGATGCTAAAGTAAATATCGATGATAATGCTTTATACAGACAAAAGAAATATGCTGAAATGCGTGATATTCGTGAGGAGAACCCAATCGAAGTTGAAGCAAAAGAAGTAGGATTAAACTATGTAGATCTTGACGGTACTGTAGGATGTATGGTAAATGGAGCTGGATTAGCAATGGCTACTATGGACTTAATTAAGTATGCTGGTTTCGAACCTGCAAACTTCCTTGACGTAGGTGGTACTGCTGACGCTAAACGTGTTGAAACAGCTTTCCGTATCATTTTAAAAGATCCTAACGTAAAAGCTATCTTGATTAACATCTTTGGAGGAATCGTTCGTTGTGACCGTGTTGCTCAAGGAGTTGTAGATGCTTACAAAAACATGGGAGATGCTATTAAAGTGCCAATCATTGTTCGTTTACAAGGTACAAATGCAGCTATTGCAAAAGAACTAATTGACAATTCTGGAATGCCGATTTTATCTGCAGTAGAATTTCAAGAAGCTGCTGACCAAGTTAAAGCTGCACTTTCTTAATCAAATAAGAAATCAATCTATATATAAAAATCCTTCCGATCATCGGAGGGATTTTTTGTTTTACAAAACCACATGTATTATAGAAATGTATTGCTGTACGCATACGTTGCGTAAAATCCAAGCTGGTTTTTATTTACCCGCTATGCACGGTAAGATTTTATTCTAGCTTAATGATTAAAACACAAAGTTCGCAAAGCGATATGGATAAAGCTTTGCGAACTTTGCGTTTATTGTAAAATCCTTACTATGCAAAAACCTTAGTGTGTTTTGCAGCTAAGTTAGCTATTTCAGAACAGTTGATAATTCCACAAGTTCAAATGTTGGATCATTTACAATAAACTGCCTGAACATTGCAGCATGACCACTTCCTACTAAAACCATTATTTTATCATCTTTGCTTTCAGTTAGCTTTTGGATTAAAGAATACATATACAAGTTTCGTTTATACCAATTCGCAACTAAAGAAGCTCCTGTAAAATCATCTGGATTTCCTGTTCTATTTGCTACTTCTAAGTACCATTGTAAATTATCTTCATCAGCTTCTTTTTCATTACTGTATAACATAAGTTCGGTTAAAGTACTTTTTGAGATTCTTTCGTTTTGATCATTCTCAAATTTCTTCATCAATTCCGCAGTCCTTTCCTTTAAATTCTTTTGATTAGCTTTATCCATGCTTATCATTAAACTGTCATAAGAAAAGCGGTTACGATAATCGATTCCATATAATTTTTTATGATTTAGTTTTTTAGCAGTACGAAGCGCCAGTTGCGTAATTTCGTTTGCGTCTTTTTTGAAAAGACTATCTGTGTTTTTATTGTAAAACTTATCTAATTCGGCTTGTTTGGTAAATTTCCATTCAACAAAAATTTTATCCGGTCCAAATTTCTTGATTTTGTCACTAATAGTTTCAAGCTCTTTTTGACTTTTTTCAGACATAACATTAAACGTTTTTGTTTTAGCAATATCATTTCCTGGATTTGCAAAATGAAAAGTTCCAATTAACAAGATTTGTTTCTTTTTTGTTTGAGCAGAGGATAGGCTAAACGTAATAAGGACTAGTAATAAAATAATTTTTTGCATGATGATTTTGTGTTTAAATTCATTGCAAATGTATGAGCAGATTTGAAGCATTTTTTTCGGTTTTGATGAACACTAAGTTTCACTTGACCAACTGCCGATATTCTGCTTTCAAAATGTTCATATAATATTTTTCAAGGTTCGTCATTAAAAAACAATATTTCATATAAACATCATTTCCATTTAAAGTCATAATTGTATTTTTGAGCTCATAACTATCATTTATGAAACTCAAAATACCTTTTTACTACCATGTAATTCTTTTCTTAGGATTATTCCTAACCTACTGTCTTTGGGATTACGGAATTAATAATCGATTAGTAATGATAGAGCAGTCCAAACTTTATTTCTGGATGACATCGACTTTTATTCTTTCTGTTTTTGTGGTATATATTATCAATTTTTACACAGTCTGTGATTGGTTTTTAAATAAAACGAAAATTCATTTTTACTTTTTAAGCATTCCTTTTTCATTAACACTTTTCGCTGGTGTCAGATATTTTTTTCAGGAAGTAATTATGTTTCATATTATTGGAGTACACAACTATGCTATTGGCGATTTAGAATGGAAGTTTTACATTCGAGATAATTTCTTTTTTGGATTACCTGCTGTTATTTTTAGCGCTTTAAGCTATTCTTTTTGGCAATTTCAGAGTGCACAACAGCAAAATCAGGAATTACTTTTAGAAAACAAAAAAGCAGAATTTCAAATATTGAAAGCTCAGGTGAGTCCTCATTTTTTGTTTAACACATTGAATTCTTTTTACAGTCAGTTAATTTTAAAAGATGATGAAATGGCTTCGGATATTTTAGTACTTTCCGATTTACTTCGTTATGTTATTACAGAAATAGACAAAGATGAAGCCGTACTTTCAAAAGAAATTCAATTCATACAGAACTATATTCATCTACAGAAAAAGCGATTTGAAGATCAGCTGTATTTAGATTTTACCATTGAGGGAAATTATTCAAATGAAAGAATTCTTTCATCAGCCTTAATTCATTTTGTAGAGAATGTTTTTAAACACGGAAAATTCAATACTGAGCAAGAAAAAGCAACTATTACAATCAAAATAAAAGAAGATTTTTTAGAGATTTCAACTTTTAATCATACCGTTGAAGGTGAGAATTATTCTTCAACAGGAATAGGCTTTGACAATCTAACCAAAAGACTAGAATACATGTATAAAGGTAAATTTATACTTAAAAAAACCGAAGAAAATAATATCTTTAAAACCTACTTAAAAATACCACTAAAAAAATAATTTATGGCTTTTAAATGTATTATTGTTGATGATGAACCACCAGCAACACGTATTATAGAAAATTATATTAGTAAAGTTCATTTTCTTGAAAAAACTGGCGTTTTTAATGATTCCCTAAAAGCATTAGAGTTTTTAAACACACAAACTGTCGATGTTATTTTTTTAGATATTCAAATGCCCCAATTGACAGGTTTACAAATTTCTAAAATTATTTCAAAAGATATAAAAGTTATTTTCACAACAGCTTATCCTGATTTTGCTTTAGAAGGATTCGAATTGAACGCAGTTGATTATTTATTAAAACCAATTTCATTTGAACGTTTTTATCAAGCAGTTTCAAAGCTGAATACTGAATCAAAAAGCCTTGTTTCTAATCATAACAATACACCCGATTTTCTATTCATCAAAACTGATGGGAAAAATAAATTTCAGAAGATTTTCCTAAACGATATTTTATACATAGAAAGCCTTCAAAATTATGTTTGCATTCACACAACTAAACAACAAATTATCACGCATTCTTCTTTAAAAAATGTAATTGAATCCCTCCCGGCAAATAACTTCATTCAAATACATAAATCATATGTAGTCTCATTAAAACAAATTGAATCTACAGATAATTTTTCCGTTTTCATTAATACTAATGAATTACCAATAGGAGCAACTTTTAAAGATACTTTCTTTCAACAAATTGATAAGAATAAAATATAAGCAGTTACAATCAAATAAACTATAAGCTATTTCATATATTAATAGCTGCTATATTTCGCAAAGAACTACAAAAGCAACACCAAAGGCTGTCTTAAAATAGTTTGTCCTTACACTGAAAGAGTTTAAATCGACACAACTCCGAAGCACCTACAATTTTTTTTGAAAATACGACGGATAAAATAATAAGTTTTACTAAGCTGGCTAAATGGCACGAGAAAGAAAGTAAATCAAAATGAATCATTATCAAACGATATTGAACTATTTTGATATTAGAAATATAGAATTTCTTCCAATGCTAAAATAAAAGCTTTTAGAAAGCAATTTAGAAGTGTAAGAAATATAGATTTCTTCTTATTCAGATTATCTAATCTTTTTGCTTAACCCCTAACTTTTGCACCTGATCCCTATTTTCATCAGCAGTAACAACAAAACTTTCGTTTGAGTCCAAAAAAAAACTCCAATTAGCATTTGCTAATTGAAGTTTTAGTACTCAGAGCGGGACTTGAACCCGCACGAACATTGCTGTTCACTGGATTTTAAGTCCAGCGTGTCTACCAATTTCACCATCCGAGCATTATTGTGGTACCTCCAGGGATCGAACCAGGGACACATGGATTTTCAGTCCATTGCTCTACCATCTGAGCTAAGGTACCTATACTTGTTTATAAATATATAAACAAATTAAGAAAAAAACCTGTTTTGTTAAAAACAGGTTTTAAAAGAAAGGCGACGACATACTCTCCCACATAACTGCAGTACCATCTGCGCAGGCGGGCTTAACTACTCTGTTCGGGATGGGAAGAGGTGAGCCCCGCCGCAATAACCACCTTAAGGTTGTTAGTTGTTGGTTTTTGGTTGTCGGTTGATGGATTTCTCCAGCAACTATCAACTACTAACCATCAACTGCTCTGCGTCGAGCAAATATCTTAACACACTGAGATAAAGAAAAAAGTATTTTTTAGAAAGTTTCTCCCCCACGCCGAGGCGTGGGGAAAAGCGTACATAAGCTTACGGATTATTAGTACTACTCGACTATGACATTACTGCCTTTACATCTATAGCCTATCAACGTGGTCATCTCCCACGATCCTTAAAAGAAATCTCATC